>CAIKMQ010000001.1 GCA_903828565.1 uncultured Leptolinea sp.
GATCTGTGACGGGTGGACCATTATCGGGTCCACAGTTTCAATACCGTCTTGCGACGGTGATGCCTTGCAACTTACGTCGCAACGGAAAATCTGCATGCAGATGTTCCTCGTTTCAATACCGTCTTGCGACGGTGATGCCTTGCAACCGAAGATGCCCCGATCATAAATGTCGACCGGGGGGGACGTTTCAATACCGTCTTGCGACGGTGATGCCTTGCAACGCGGGTTATCACCCCACCCGCTGATAAAACTCAACGGCCTGTTTCAATACCGTCTTGCGACGGTGATGCCTTGCAACTCTTTGACCAATATGGTCAAATCATCACTCCAGCCAAGTTTCAATACCGTCTTGCGACGGTGATGCCTTGCAACTGCCATATATTGCCGTTTCCTCTTTTAGTATACCACTCTTACGACTACCTGTGGGGGTGTTCATTGCCAGGCAGCAACCGGTGGCAGTATTCACCCCGGGCGGGAGTGATGGACTCGCCTGCATAAGCACGCCCCTCCCGCCCAAATATCGCTTTCACCCCTAAATAACCACTACTTCCCGGTTACCAACCCCCAGATATGGGGGCTCATTCAATTGTTGGGCGGGAGCGTCTAAAATCATGTTGATCCCCCTTCGTTCCCGCCCGGCGAACTGATGTGAATACCTCTTTCGCTTGCTACCAGCACGTCTTTCCCATTCAGCACTTTTACTTTTTTCGCGCATTCCAGGCAGATCGGATAGATCCGGATGGTATCTAGTCTTTTGTTCATCTTCCGGGTTATCTCTTTGGTCAACTCATCGATCTGCCTGGCATCCAGCAGGCATTCAAAAACACTGTATTGAACGGGTGTACCGTAATTCAGCAGGCTGTTATGCAGCTTTACCCGCCTTCTGTCACTGACCACATCATACATAACAACATAGAGTCTTTTTATCATAATCACCTGATTCGAAAACCCCTGTATCCAATCTCGGGATGGAGGATTGATTTCTTTAAATGTCGGGCTTGAACCTCAAAGTGCTTCTGGTAACTGATCGCCCTGCGAATCTGCTTTGTTTGCAGAGGTTGGTTGATCTTTTCAATGAATAAATCGGTTACGATCCTTCTCCCTTTTTCGTTTAACAAACATCCCTCGCTTGACTCAGAGAAGCAGTTGGTATGAATGCGGTGATTGTGGACTGCCGCGATCACCATTGCGTCCACCACTGGAGCTCTGAATTCCTCCATCAAATCCAATGCCAGGGCTGGTTTTCCCCTGCTGGGGCTGTGCAAGTACCCGGCATATGGATCCAAGCCTGCCAGCTGCAGTGAGCCGCACATCGCCGTGACCAGCAGGGAATAACCAAAGGAGAGCATTGCATTTACCGGATCTCTGGGCGGGCGGCGATTCCGGTCATTAAAATGCCATTCAATAGGGATTACCCGGGAGAGAGTGTCAAAATAGATCCTGGCCGCAGTGCCTTCAATGCCTCGCAGTACTTCGATGGTCGCCGCTTCCTCCGCTTCAACCCGCAATTGAGATAAGGCGGCCAGATCCTTCGGTGTAACAAGCTGATTGCTCCGATGCAGCCGGGATGCGATGACGCGCTGGTTGTGGATTTTCGCCGCGATTTGTTCGCGGGATACAGCTTGTTTGAATCTTTCATCATCCAATAGCCCGTACTGTTGTTTGCGGGTTTGGAATGAAGAATCAAGGTTTGGTAATAATCCCCCGTATACTGAACCAGCCCTGTTCAGGAAGAATACGGGGATCTTTCGGTACAGGAGGGAATGTATCGCGGGGGTAGTCATACCCGCCTGTCCGATGATGATTATCTGGTTGATATTCGCGATGGGAATCCGGGTGATCACTTCATCCTGAATGGTCACTAACAACCGCTCGTACTCTATCTCCAGTTTCGCCCCTGGTTGTGAGACATACAGACTCGGCATACGAGACCTCCCTTTACAAAGTTAATAATCCGGTCCAAAATCTGAAAAGAGCCAATCCGCTTGTGTACCTTTACTTGAAATCCTTTTATCTTTCCAGTTATAGCTATATTCATCCCCCTGAAAGCGTACACCGAGGAAGGTGAATCCTGCATCGAAGGAAGAAGTGAAAGATTTCTCTTTCGCCAGGCGCAGCAGCAGGTTGCTCAACCCGGTAGTGACGAGTGTGCATATTCTCGATGCTGATCTTTCGTCCTTAAACAGAATAACAAAATCATCTGCGTATCGCACCATCTGCAAACCAGATTGATGTATAAAGTAGTCTAACCGGTGCAGGTAGATATTGGCCAGGATCGGAGATACCGGGCTGCCTTGCGGAATGCCGCAGGATCTTTTGGTGACCTGGGCGTATTTTTCCAGCCAGAGTGAAACCAGAGGAACCAGGCTGTTATCCGATAAGTCGGCATCAATGAAGCGTAATAAAAGCTCGTGATCCACGTTATTAAAGAAATCATCAATATCCCCCGAGAAGCACAGTCTGCAGCCGTTCTCGCGTAGAACCAAAATGTGCTCAACCGCCTGTTTAACACCCAACCCGGGCCGATAACCAAAACTGAAAGGAAAAAAGCGAGAATTTACCTGTTTCGTGATCACAATACTGGCAGCTTTTTGGATCACCCGGTCGGTGACTGTGGGAATCATTAATATTCTGTATTCCGAAGGGTCGCGCTTTGGAATGAGGACTTTTCGCAACCGGCCAGGTTTGTACCTGTTCTGTGCCACCCGGGCTGAAAGATCTCGGATCCTTTCCTCCCAATTTCTATTCCAGACTCGGATGGTCTCATCGTCTGTACCGGCACCTCCCTGGTTTTCCGCCACTTCCTCCCAGGCTTCTCGCATGGTATCGAAGGCGAGTGTATCCCTCAGCAAGCTCATAAAACCTCCCGTTAATACTTATGCTCACTAATCTACCCTTTCAGAAGGGCCAGTCTTTATCCTCCCGGCTGCCAGAATCAACTGGCAGGGTTTGCCCGAAGCCGAGCGCAGTACCCGCGCCGCTTCCGCAGTAAAAGGCGTAGGCAGCCAGGGTGCGCAGCTGGCGTCGCAAGGTCTCATCCCAGCGGTGGCCGCTGAAGGCGATCTCACCGGTGAAGCCAATGGTATCTTTACCGCTGTGGGTGCGGGTGGGGCTGGTCCGCAGATGATACTCAGCAATGACCATGCGGGTGCGCGCCAATTCCACCAGCTCTTCCGGCAGCTGCGAGCCTGAAAAAGCGTTCCAGCCGCGCAGCCAACCCTGCACCAGTGTTTCCGGCAGTGGCAGGGGGTGGTCGAAATGGCTGCCTGAGAAGGTAGTCGGCGAAGTGAAGCGCAGTTGGATGCGGTATGGTTGATCTCCGTGATATGGGTCTTCCTGCAGGCTGGTATAGGTGATGGATTGCGCCAGCGGGTGCTGACTGGGTTCGACGTAAATTCGCTGGATCTGCCAGGGGGTATCACCAATCTGCAGCTCCTGCCGATTGCCGAGTTCGGTTAACCAGTCTGCCAGAACCGCGGAAAAATGATCTACCAGGGAGGTGGCGCGGAACCAGGCGGGTTGCCCCGCTGGAAAGAAGTGAACCAACCCGGCCAGATCGCCATTACCACCGACCCGGGGCAACCCAAACAGAGGGCTGAGTGTGTAGGGCTTTACCTGCGCCAGGTGCAGTTCATCCCCATAGGCGCTGTGGTGTTTTCCTAGGTATTGGAACAACGCGCCGTGCAGATAAATACCCGTGCCATTCAACAGGCTGCCCGCGCGTTTTGCTGTGATTTGAACGACCACAGATACCGGCATTCGATTCCTTCCCTTTCCTCATTGCTGTTTCTCTCACCGCGGACAGCTGGCTGCCTGCTATCCGCAACTCATGCAGGTCGTACCCGGTGCTGGCGGTTGAAAAAATCCGTTTTAGCCTGTGCTCATACCAGATTATCCACTTTTCATTATATAGTGGTTTCCTCGTTACCTCCGCGAACCAGGTCCACCTCCATGGACCGGTTATTTTAGAGGCCACCTCGCCCGGCTGCTGATGGCGGGGGGATAGGTGTAAAATATTCCAGGATGAGTATATCTATCAGTAAAGGGGAATACTAATAGAATGGACCAGGATACTGTGATGATTGATTCTAAAAACCGATCGAAGAGATACCTATTTGCCCTGACAGCCGGGATGCTGCTGACCGCCTGTCAGCCGGTAGCGGTCGCGACCGTCCCATCTGCCACCGCGGCCGGCTCACTTCCTGACCCGGCTGTGTTGCCTTGTATCTCCGGGCAGGCCGGGGTACCGGCGCGGGTGGTGAAAGTGGTGGATGGGGATACCATCGTGGTAGATATCAACGGTGTGCAGGAAGACGTGCGATATCTGGATGTGGATACCCCTGAACTACGAGCGAGCGATCCGCGCCCGGGGTTAACTGCCAGTGATTTGAACAGCCAGCTGGTCATGGGCAGGGATGTTACCCTGGTCGCGGATGGCCAAGATCGGGATGATTACGGTCGCCTTCTACGCCATGTACTGGTGGATGGCCAGTTGACTTCCTATATTCTGATCCGAAGCGGGAATGCCAGTACCTTCCTGCGTAAGCCGGATACTTTGTGCGCAAGTGAGCTGCAGCAGGCAATGCTGGAGGCAGAACAGGAGCGGCTGGGTATCTGGAGCAATATCCCTGAAGCGGAGCAGGGATTTGGCCTGTGCCCGAGTGGTTGCCAACAGCCGCCTGCGGGCTGCGATATTAAGGGGAATATCAACAGTAAACATGAAAAGATCTATCACTTGCCAGCCGAAAGGGATTACGTCGATGTTCAGATCGACGCAGATAAAGGTGAACTCTGGTTCTGTACGATCGAAGAAGCGATTGCGAGTGGATGGCGTCCCCCGCGCGCTGAGTGAGTATAATGTAGTCCATGGATTTCTTTATCGATAAATTTCTACCTCTATTCGTTTACCCGGCTGGACTGGCTAGCCTTCTTTTGATCGCCACCTTGATCTTGTGGAAACACCGGCGGCTGTCATTGTCACTGGTCTGGTGCGCCTTCATTATATTGTTTCTGGCAGGAAACCGCTGGGTGAGCATGAGCCTGGTCCGTTCACTCGAACGACAATACCCACCCCTGGCGGAGGGAACCCGTGCGGATGTGATCGTTCTGTTGGGCGGCGGGACGGACCCGCAGCAATCACCCCGGCAGATGGTGGAAACCAATGGCGCCGGCGACCGGGTATATTATGCGGTACAGTTGTATCGCCAGGGAGTTGCGGATCAGATCATCCTCAGTGGTGGAAATATCGACTGGCAGGGAGAAGCAACGACCACACCGGCCGAGGATATGCAAGCCATTCTGTTATCTGCCGGCGTTCCGCAAGAAGCAATGATCCTGCAAGGCGCATCTGCCAACACGGCTCAGGATGCGGAGTTTTCTACCAGGATGATCAGCGAGCAAGGTTGGGGGCAGGTGGTACTGGTAACCAGTGCCATGCACATGCCGCGCTCTGTATGGTTATTCCAACAGCAGGGAATTCAGGTGATACCTGCTCCTACTGACTTCACCATCACTGATCAGGGTTGGCAGGACCTATTTTCTGCGAGTTGGGAGAATGTTCTGATCAACCTGTTGCCGACATCTGCGAATCTAAAATCCACTACCAGCGTGGAGAAAGAATACCTCGGTATGCTGATGAACCTCCTGAGGAGATGAAACATGGATGAAGAGATGAAGGGTTTTCTTGCCTATCTATCAGGTTGGGAATCCAATCTCCCGCGATACCATTTTGGGACAGGCGGTGTGGATGTCGCTCGGACGGCACTGCTGAGTGTTGACCTGGTGAATGGTTTTTGCACGGAAGGGCCGCTTGCCAGTTCACGGGTAAAAAATATTATTGCACCCGTTGTTCGTCTATTTGAACAGGCATGGTCCGCCGGAGTTGGCCATTATGCGTTGCTGCAGGATTCGCATGAAGATTCCGCACTGGAATTTTCTGCTTTTCCCCCTCATTGCCGGGCAGGCACCAGCCAGGCTGATACCGTCCCAGAGATCAGAGGGCTGCCATTCTTCCAGGTGATGGCAGTAATAAGAAAGAACACGATCCATTCCGGGTTGAACACCGGGCTGGATGCCTGGCTGTCACAAAGGCCGGAAGTGGACACAATGATCATTGTGGGAGACTGTACTGATTTGTGTGTCTACCAACTGGCGATGCATCTGAAATTGCGGGCCAATGCCTATCACCACCCTGTGCGTGTGATCGTCCCTGCGGATTGCGTGGACACCTACGACATTCCGGTGGATATGGCTGCCCGTATTGGGGCAATGCCGCATCCCGCAGAGCTGCTGCACACTTTTTTTCTTTACCATATGGCTTTGAACGGTATAGAGGTGACCGCAGGTTTCAGCAGCGCCGAAGGAGAAATATGAGCATCTTTGATGATAAACGCATAAACAACTCGACCTTCAAGTTGGATATCGACCGAATGCGGCTGGGTTGGTACAGTGACAAATATTTCTGTAATATCGCCGAGATGCTGACCGAACTTGCCAGAACAGGGTATTGTTATCGGGGTAATTCTGCCCGGTTGAAACCTGCAGATCTGGCGCAGGGTATTTCCCCGGGTGACTTGGAAGTGGAAATGCAGGTGTTCACCCGCCGTCGGGGGAAAACAGTAGTGACCGGGGTGGATAAATCGCTGGCTATACTGCGCCACTGCACTGGTTACCGCGATAGTGGATCATTCATTGAGACATTTGGCAAACTCGAAGTCTGGGCAATACAAGATGGAGATGTGGTCACCGGTACTGGCGACCCGATGCAAGTGGAGCCCGTGATGCGCATCCGCGGCCGGTACCGCGATTTTGCCATTCTCGAAACCCCGATCCTCGGGGTGCTCACCCGGTCCAGCCGTGTGGCCACCAATGTATACAATACGTTGATCGCGGCTCGCGGTAAACCGGTGCTTTTCTTCCCTGCCCGCTTTGACGCGCATGAGTTGCAGGCAGCCGACGGCTACGCATACAACATCGCCGTGCAGCGCTTTAATATGGATTTTGCAGATAAGCTGCCCCGGTTCATCTCCACCGATGCGCAAGGAGACTGGTGGGCCGGGCAGGGTGGTGGTACTGTTGCCCATAGTGCCATTGCCAGCTTCTTCGGTGATACAGCAGAAGCTATGTTGGCTTTTTCCCAGGTATTACCGCCATCCATTCCACGGATCGCGCTGGTGGATTTCAACAATGACTGCGTGACCGACTCGCTAGCCACGGCCAGAGCATTATTTGAACGTTACCGCACCAGCATAGATGCCGGGGATCCTTCCAACGCAGAAAGATATCGTCTATATGGCGTACGCCTGGATACAGGTGCTACCCTGCGGGATGTATCTGTGCAACCTGTCGGCGACACGACTCTGGATATGGGTGTCAATCCGCGGTTGGTTTTCAATGTCCGCGAAGCACTGGATAATGCCTGGAAGCATTGGGATCTTCCTGCTGTATGGCAGGAACGCGCCAAGGAGTATTGCCAGAACATCCACATTGTTGTTTCGGGTGGTTTTAATGCTGAAAAGATAGAACGCTTTGAAAAACTGGGTGTTCCGGTGGATAGTTACGCGGTTGGCTCCTCCCTGTTTGATAACCATGGGCCAACGGTTTCGGACTATACAGCGGATGTCGTCCGGGTCAAAGTAAATGGCCGGTGGATGGACCTGGCAAAAGTTGGACGTATCCCGTGCGATAACCCGTTGCTTCAAAAGGTCAACTAGCTGCAACAGTCATCGCGTGTGGTAACATTCATGGTTGAGGATAAATAAAAAATGCAGAAGATAACAATAGAAACCTCGATTACTTTCGATCTGCCCCGTCGGATCAAGCGCCTGGCAGATTTTGCCTACAATCTCTGGTGGATCTGGAATCCGGAAGCCATCCGCCTGTTTACTATGATTGATAAAGCCCTGTGGGAAGATGTCTACCACAACCCGATTGTCTTCCTGCGTGAAGTAGACCGTGCGAATTTGAATGCAGTGGTCAATAACCGCTTCTTTCTGGATGTTTATGACCGTGTTATGCGTACTTTTGACCAGTACATGCTGGGGAATCACACCTGGTTCAACCGGGAATATGCCCCATTGGAGGGGCAGCGCATTGCTTACTTTTCATTTGAATTTGGGCTGCATGAATCCATTCCAGTTTATGCCGGCGGCCTGGGGATCCTTTCCGGGGATCATCTGAAAGAAGCCAGCGATCTCGGCCTTCCCCTTGTGGGGGTCGGCTTCCTGTATACCCAGGGCTATTTTTCGCAGAAGATCACGGAAGACGGTTGGCAGGAAGCCCGCAACCAGATGCTGAAGCTGGAAAACCTGCCGGTGATGCCAATCAAAGATGAGAGCGGCCGTCAGTTGACCATCTCGGTGGATCTCACCGGGCGAAATGTTCTCGCGCGCTTGTGGCAGATCCAGGTCGGACGGGTACCATTGATCATGTTGGATACCAATGTGGAAGAGAACTCGCTGCCAGACAGATCTTTGACTTCGCGTTTATACAGCAACGATCTGGATCTGAGGATCTCGCAGGAGATCCTGCTTGGTATCGGTGGGGTGCGTGCTTTACGCATGCTCGGTATCAAACCGGCTGCCTGGCATATGAACGAGGGACATTCCGCATTCCTGACCCTGGAGAGGGTCCGTGAGATGATGGTTGATGGCAAATCTTTCGCCGAGGCAAGTGAGATCGTTCGAAAATCCAGCGTCTTCACAACCCATACCCCGGTTCCAGCCGGAAATGATGAATTTGCGCTGTGGTTGATCGATAAATACTTCCCTGTTTACTGGCAGGAATTAGGTTTGGATAGAGATCAGTTCATTGACCTCGCGCGCAATAAAGCCCGCTGGGGTGGCGATTCCTTCTCGATGCCCGTCCTGGCCATGCACCTTGCGGATTACCGCAATGGTGTATCTGAATTGCACGGGCAGGTATCCAGAAAGATGTGGCATTACCTCTGGCCAGAGCGTAACGTAGAGGACGTGCCGATTTCACATGTTACCAATGGCATCCACACTGGGACCTGGCTGGCACGCCGGCTGCGCGGGTTGTTTGATCGTTACCTGGCATCCGACTGGCTCGAAAGGTTGGATGACCCTTCTGTGTGGGATGATATAGACAAGATACCGGATGGTGAATTCTGGCTGGTTCGCCGCCACCTCAAACGTAAGTTGATGGCGTACATCATGGAACGTTCCCGCAGGAACTGGATCACGACCACCATCCACCCGGTGCAGATTATTGCCGGGGGCTCACTGCTGGATCCATACGCGTTGACGATCGGTTTTGCGCGCCGTTTTGCCACCTATAAACGTGCCAACCTGATCCTGAGGGATATGGACCGTATTTTGAACCTGTTGAACCAACCCAATCATCCGGTGCAGATCATCTTTGCCGGTAAAGCCCACCCGGCAGATGAACCGGGCAAACTGCTTATTCAGGAAGTGTACCGGGCAGTGAAGAATGCCCAGAATGGCGGCCGGCTGGTTTTCCTTGAAGATTATGATATGAATATCGCGCGCTACCTGGTACAGGGTGTGGATATCTGGTTGAACACCCCCCGCCGGCCGAATGAAGCCTCCGGTACTTCCGGAGAGAAAGCAGCAATCAATGGGGTGCTCAACTTCTCTGTACTGGATGGCTGGTGGCGTGAGGGTTTCAACGGACACAACGGCTGGGCGATCGGAGACGACACAGAGTTCGATGACAACGAAGCTCAGGATGCGGCAGATGCGACCTCCCTGTATGACACGCTTGAAAAAGAGATCATACCCATGTACTACGACCAGCGCAGTGCCGATAACCTACCAGTGGAATGGGTAGCGAGGATGAAAGAATCGATCCGGACGATGATGCCGCAATTCTCCACCCGGCGCATGGTCAAAGAGTATATGACAGATCTATACCTGCCCGCGATGAAATCCGCTGATGCGGCAGGGATCAAATCAAAGAAAAAGGGATGACCATGGACTGGCTTATGGATGGTAGTGCCTGGCTAGGTGCCCTGTTCGTCTTTTTCATGCGGGTGCTGGATATGACCTGTGATACCCTGCGGGTATTATTTGTGGTTCGTGGCAAGAAAAAATTATCCTGGGTGCTGGGCTTTATTCAAAGTTCGGTCTTCGTCATTGCCATCAGCCAGGTGCTTACTCATCTCTCGAACCCGCTGACAGTCATCGGGTATGCTTCAGGCTTTGCCACCGGGAACGTGGTCGGCATGTACATCGAGGAATACTTAGCCATCGGCCATACATCCATCCGGGTGGTGAGTTCACATCTTGGGGCACTGGTTGCCGAAAAACTGCGTGAAGGCGGCTTTGCTGTCACAGAGATTCCTGCCCGAGGTAAGGATGGCAGCGTCACTGTATTGAACATCTCTGTCAGACGGAAAGATGTCGATAGGGTGGATACCATCATCCTGGAGGCAGACCCGGAAGCATTCGTCACCACTGAAGATTTGCGGCCGCTGCGCCGCGGATTCTGGCGATCATAGACCGAAAGACGATTCCCCATGTCTGCAGCGCATCACACCCGGCAAAGTAGAACAGCAGCGGTTTTGCTCTTTTTACTGGCTGCCTTCAACCTGGTTAGCTGCGCTTCAAGATCATCCGCGGATGTTCCACCCCTGACGGTGGATCAACAGGTGGCAACACAGCTGGCAGAGGTTCAGGCCACCCAGGAAGCTAACCTGGCGCTGACCCCAACCATTTCACCACCCACTCCGACCGCAACACCGTTTGTCTTGCAGAATCCCATCACTGCAACCGTCTGGCAGGCAGACCCGGTGGTAGCAATTCTCCTCTACCACCGCTACATCCCGATCGATAAAACGAATGATTCACGCATGAAAATGCAATTAAGCGATTTTCGTGGTCAGTTGGACCAGCTATATGCGGCCGGGTTTGTGCAGGTGTCTCTTGAAGACTGGCTTGCCGGTAAATTGGATGTGCCGCAGGGGAAGCGCCCGGTGATCATTACTTTTGATGATCTTTTCTTCGCGGATCAGGTCTATATTATGGAAGATGGAACACCATCAGAGAGGTCCGGCCTGGGTGTGATGTGGCAGGTATATCAGGAGCACCCGGATTTTGGTTTCAAACCGGCGCTGTTCTCGAATATGGGGGATAAGTATTACGGCAATGTGATCCGCGGTGACTGGTTCTACGTGGAAACCGGCTGGCAGGACAGCCTGGCGCGGGTAATCGCTTGGTGTATTGAACACGGTGCTCTGGTGTATAACCATTTTTACACTCACCCATCCCTGCCAAAGTTATCCCCTGCCCAGATTGAATGGGAAATGCGCACCAATGATGAGGAGATCCAAAAATTCCTGACACGCGCTGAAAAGCCGGAACTGGCAGCGGTGAGTGCGAATATTATTTCGCTCACCTATGGGGAATGGCCGAATAGTTCAGGCGGGAGGAAAACGATTCTGGATTATGTATCACCGCTGGGGAAACCAGTGATAGCGGTCGTGGAAGCCGAACCGTATTACACGCATAGCCTCTTGACGCTGGCACCGTACGCAGCCGACTTTACACCTTACCATATCCCGCGGGTGGAAGGGCAGCAGGAGAATATTGATGCCCTGATTGCGGATCTGGCTTCCATCCCTGCCGCGGGTTCCTGTCAGTTGAACAACCCTACCCCTGAGCGGTTAACAGACCCCGAGTATGTTCAGAGCATCATCGCTCAGTCGATCGCTCAAGGCCTATGCGGGCAGGGTATCTACGCTGTCGCGGGGATGGTCTTTGACGCAAGAAGTGGGAATGTTGTCCAGGTGAAGCTCCCGGATTATCCGCGGGAGTATTGATTGGGACCAGGATATAAAGAAGGTATTCACCGGCTGGCGTACCATCTGCGCTGCTGGAGTGTTATTTAATTCAGGAAAGGAATCCTATGTCGCAATATGATCTGAAATCGTTGAAATTACCCAAGCTGACCGGTCAGTCATTGAAGCTATTCGCAGCCGCAGCCGAGAGCCCCACTCTCCAGGGAGCCTTGTTGCCTTCCTTGCTGGAAAACGGAGGCATCCCTTTTTTGCGCCAGTTACTTATTACGGAACCGCCAACTTATTACCCCAAAGCCACGCCGCTAAAAGAATACCGCCGGGAGGAATTCAAACCCTCTAAGGACGGAAAGCCGGCAGGGCTGCCCTTTAATACCATGATGGACTACGCCAAAGCCTACCGCAATGGCAGTACCACTCCACTGGCAGTTGCAGAAAAGATCTTGGCTGCCATTCGTGCCAGCGAGACAGCCGATGCGGACCTGAAATTATTCATTGCTGTTTATAAAGAAGATGTTCTGGCACAGGCGAAAGCTTCCACCGAACGGTTTG
Source organism: uncultured Leptolinea sp. (assembly GCA_903828565.1). Taxonomy (GTDB): domain Bacteria; phylum Chloroflexota; class Anaerolineae; order Anaerolineales; family Anaerolineaceae; genus PNON01. The sequence goes on from CAIKMQ010000001.1 coordinate 12,329, forward strand.
CAAAGAAGAAACCGCTCAGCCTGCTGGATGGTGTGCCGGTGGCTGTCAAAGATGAAGTGGACATGCTGCCTTACCCGACGACAGTCGGTACACGTTTTCTGGGGAACAAACCCGCGGCGAAAGACGCTGAAGTTGTGGCCAGGCTGCGCGCAGCTGGTGCGTTGCTTGTAGGAAAGACCAATATGCATGAGATCGGGATCAACCCGAATGCTTATAACGATGCCTTTGGTGCGGTACGGAACCCATATGACCCCGCCTGCGATCCCGGTGGAAGCTCCAGCGGCAGCGCTGCCTCTGTTGCTGCGGGGATCGTCCCGGCAGCCATTGGCGCGGATGGGGGTGGTTCCATCCGCATACCTGCTTCTCTCTGCGGAATTGTCGGCCTCAAGGCTACCTTTGGCCGCATCAGCGAGAACGGTGCCGCACCGCTGTGTTGGTCAGTCGGACACCTGGGGCCATTGACTGCCAGCGTAGAAGATACAGCCATGGTGTATTCTGTGATCGCTGGCGAAGATGCCACGGAGCCAAATACCCTGGGCCAGCCCCCGGTGACCGTGCTGGATTGGGACAAGGCGGACCTGAAAGGCCTGACCGCGGGAATCTATTCGGAATGGTTCGAGCATGCCGACCCGGAAGTGGTACGCATCAACCTTGAGCTGGTGGAGAAATTGAAGAAGCGCGGTTTGATCGTTAAGGAGATTACGATACCAGAGCTGAACGCAACCCGTGTGGCGCACGCTGTCACCATCCTGTCTGAAATGGCGGTCTGCATGCGGAAGCATTCCGGCAGCCGTAAGCAGCAGGGGGCGGCAGTACGCCTGACACTGGTGATCGGTGAAGTACTGTCTGCCATGGATTACCTCCAGGCGCAGCGTATGCGCACCCGCGCGATGGCAAATTTCAACAAGGTGCTGTCAGAAGTAGATATGATCCTGACCCCTGCCACAGCGCGCACATCACAGCCTGTGCCGGCGGGAGGTTATACGGATGGCTGGTCTGACCTGTCACTGGATACCGAAATGATGCGCTTTATTATTCCCGGCAACCTGCTGGGGTTACCCGCAATTAGTTTCCCCTCGGGGTACGATTCGCGTGGTATGCCAGTTGGGATGCAGGCGATTGGCAGGCATTGGGAGGAGCATGTGCTTCTGCGCGTAGCCTATAATGCAGAAAAGGAAGTACAGCGCCAGCTGCCACGGCAGTATTACGGTAAACAGGTTGCTCCGTAATAAAAAATATCTGGTAGAAATGCAGAAGCACCCGCGGTATCCGCGGGTGCTTTTCTCTTTTGAGAGCAAATGTGCTGGTCTTATTCTTGCACCCATAAGGCTCTGAGGAGTCGCCATGAACAAACCATCCCCATTCCGCTATCTGCTGCTCATCTTTCCGCTCATCGCGGTACTTGCGCTGGGATATTTCATCTATAACCAGTTCGCAAAGATGGCAGGGCAGGAAGAGTTTTCTCTGCCTATCCCCGGCCAGGTGACACCAGCTGAGGAGCAGGACCTTTCCCTTTACCAGCAGGCAGTGGATCAGGCTGTTGATGTCTTAAAACAGGCCGACCCAGGATTTGTGCTTTACCAGCCGCGAGTTACCAGTGTGGAAACATCAGCGGATGGCGCGAAAGCCCTCATCTGGCTCGAATCACTGGACCCGGAAACTGGTGAGGTGATGGCGCGTGAACCTGAACTGGCTGTGGCGGATATCAACCCGGATGGGCAGAAAGGCACACCCGCTGAATGGAATATCACCCTGCCGTATGACGCAGGGTATGCGGAAAGCCTTCAATCCATACCCGGTTCACTGCTGGGTGAAGATGGCGTTCAACGCTACCAGAAACAGATTGCTGAGCCAAAGGTGACCGCAAAATTCGGTGGATATTACCTGCCCTGGGCAGCAGGGCTTTCAAAGAAGCTTACCTGGAGTATCAGCCATACATCCTGTGCCAATAATGCCTGCTATTACGCTTATGATTTCGCGGATGGCACCATGTTCCCCCTGCTGGCTGCGAAAGGCGGCAAGGTCTTCGCCGCACAGTGGACTTGCTCCAATGGTTCCACCAGTTGCACCAATTACATCATCCTGCAGGATGACAGCACGACCCCAACCACCTACCAGATCTACTATCACCTGGCCAATTCATCCATCCCCGCCGCGCTGCGGGTGAAGGGTGCCCAGGTGAGCCGCGGGCAGTTCATTGGTAATGTGGATGATACCGGCGCCAGCACGGCGCACCACCTGCACTTCATGGTGCACGCCAGCACCTACGGTTACTGGGGGCAGGCGGTGGATATCACCTTCCGCGATGTATCGATCAATTATGACCCGGTAACACAGGGAGGCCGGCCGCGCCTGCCTTCGGAAGCCAGCCAGTACGGCGGGCAGGGTCAGTATTCGTATGTTTCAGGGAATATCCCTGCCAATGCACCGACCGGCAGCCTGAGCTTGCCGCAGGAAGGTGCCACCTTCACCAGCAACACACTGGTGGTTGCAGGCACAGCTCAGGATGACAACAAGATCGCCAAGATACAGCCGCTTGCCTATTACGCGGATGCCTGGCATGAGATCGGTACGGCGGTTTCAGCTTCTCCCTTCTCCATCCCGATCGATATGTGCGCGGCATCCGCTACCCTACCGGACGGACCGATCGCCATTGCGGTAGCCATTTATGATGTCGACGGCAACCAGTCCTACAACCTCACCGGTTTCAGGGGAATCACAAAGAGTTATTCCTGCGGGCAGGCGGCTGTTGTGCAGCCCTGTTCTGTAACGGCTGATCAGGTGGCATTTTTCAGCCAGCCCAATTACACGGGTGTCTGCAAGGTTTATAACACGGTGGACATTGGCAACCGCGGCTCCATGGGCGGATTTTCAGGGTATGATGCCGCTTCGGTCCTCGTAGGCAGCAATTCACAGGCGACAATCTGGGGCAAGGATGCCTACCTAGGCCGGGCGGAAACCTTTATCAGTTCAGACCCGGACCTGCGCGATAACCTGCTTAACCAGGGAGTCTTCAACTCGTTCAAAGTGCGGGCAAAATCCAATGCGCCGGCGGCTCCCACCCTGTCTTACCCTGCCAGCGGCGCGACATTTACAACAGCTGACAGCCTGATCCTTAGCTGGGCAAACCGTGGCTGGGCAGATGAGTTCCAGGCCGTGCTCAGCGGTAGTAACGGGTTCACCACCCGTACCACCGAGTGGATGCAGGATCAGTCCTGGAACCCGGGCAGCCTGCCTGCCGGCAGTTATACCTGGAAAGTGACTGCGCGGAATTCAGCCAATGGGCTGAGTAGTGCGGCTGTCAGCGGGACATTCACTGTTACGGCTGCAGCCAGCCCGGCAGCCGCCGCTTTCACCGCTCCGTGGATGGATACGGTCGAATCCGGCATGAATGGCTGGATATCCACCGGGTTATGGAAGCAATCCACCGCTCGATCTAGCAGCCCGACGCATTCCTGGAATTATGGCGAAACGGTCAGCAGTGTCACCCAATATGCCACAGGCGGGCGCGGCACATTGACCTCACCGGGAATCGTGATCCCCGATGGCAGCTATTACCTGAAGTTCAATTACCGCTACAAAACTGAAAGCGCGCAGCGTTTCTGGGATCAACGCTGGGTGCAGGTTTCAAAGGACGGTGGGCCGTTCGAGAATCTCTACCAGCTGACAGACGATCCCTCCGGTTACTGGCTGGGCAGTCCTGCCATCAGCCTGCAGTCGTATGCCGGCAGCACCATCCGCCTGCGTTTCTTCTTCGATACCGTGGATACGCACCTGAATACCGGTGACGGTTGGTTTGTGGATAATATCAGCGTGGATTCCACTGGCCTGGCTGGCGGTTGTAATGAGCCGGCTGTGAATGATACGCCATCCCAGGCAACCAGCCTGACCATCGGCGGCAGCGTAGCCGGGGATATTTGCGCCGCGGGTGATGTGGATTATTTCAAAGTGACCGTCACTGCTGGGCAAACGCTCACCTTTGATGTGGATGCAAAGACGGTCGGCTCAGCGCTCGACCCGTACCTCTATCTACTCGATCCGACCGGGCGGATTACTCTGGCAGAAAGTGATGATGAAGTCGCTTTCAAGGTCAAAGACTCATTGCTCTATTACACTTTCCCGCAGGCAGGGACGTACCTGCTCAAGCTGAAAGCCTGGGATCACCCGATGGTGGGCGGCGCGGAGTACTTCTACTTGCTGCGGGTATACGCAGACACCACCGCTCCTTCGGCAACGATGATCTACCCTGCCAGCGGTACCCTGCTGCCCAACGCGCCGGTATCCGTGCGCGTCAGTACGGCGGATGGTGATGACGGCAGCGGCATCTCTCATGTGAACTTCTTCTGGCACGATCATGACTGGGTGACCGGGAAATGGGAAGCAATCGGTGAAGATTGGGATGCCTCGGACGGCTGGGGTGTGAGCTTTGATCCGACTGCTGAGACAGCAGGGACGAAAGGCGCGCTCTTTGCCCAGGTATTTGACGGATCAGGCAATCGCGCCAGCGCTGTCAGCTGGAGCATTGGCACAGACCCGACACAGGCTGCTCCGGCACTACCTACTACCACCCTGCTGGCTCTTCCGGCAACAACGAATATCAATACCATCCTGCTGCAGTGGAACGTGGTGGATGCCAGCAGCACGCTGGCAGCTTACGAGTTCCAGATACAGGAAAATGGCGGCAGCTGGGTGGACTGGCAACCAACAGGCGGGACTAAACCTGCGGACAGATATGCCTGGTTCATCGGTGTACCGGGCCGTGCTTACGGGTTCCGTATGCGGGCTGTGGATGCCGCCGGCGGGAAGGAAGAATATCCCGCAGCCGCTGAAGCTGTCATTTCATTAGACGCGTGCTCATCCGGCAGCGATACGCTGGAACCGGACGGGCTTGCCACGGATCATCAAGCACTGTTTGTGAGCGACCCGCGTATCGAACGGGTTTTCTGCGGGCAGCTGGATGAAGACTGGTACACGTTCACAGCTACAGCGGGCGAGATGTACTTCATCAACGGCTTACCTCTTTCTGCAGCAACCGGGGTGGTCATCACCCTCTATGATGCTGCCGGTTCACCCGTAGCTGAAAAATTCCCGGCTGAATTGGGAGCGCCTTCCGTCCTGCGGTGGATCGCTCCGGCTTCAGGTACATACACCATCCGCATGCGCAACTTCAACCCGCTGCTTGCCGGTGACGGCGTGGATTACCAGGCTTGGGTGGATCAGGGTGTGCAGTACTACCTGCCGATGGTCAACCCGTAAAGCGGGTTAGCAGCTGGTAGCACATGGTAGAATTGCACATCTTACCTAGTGGGTGCGCCATTGAATAAAAAGCTCTTGCCATATTTCGCGCTGGCGGCAGCCATTCTCAGCCTGACCGTTTCAGCTTTCTTCGTCCGCTGGGCAGATGCCCCGGCACCGGTCTTTGCGTTTTACCGCATGGGCATCGGCGGTCTGGTGGTCACACCCTTCCTTATTCAGGGCGGGGTGGGACGCCTGAAGCTGCCCTTCAAAGCCTGGATCTTGCCAGTGCTCGGCGGTATCTTCACCGCTGGCGACCTGGCATTGTGGACGACCGGTGTGCAGAAGACCACCATCGCCAATGCGACCCTGCTGGGCAACACCGCGCCAGTCTGGGTGGTACTGATTCTCTGGCTGGTTTTCAAACAAAAATACCCCGGCAAGTTCTGGGTGGGGTTGGTACTGGCACTGGCCGGAGCAGGGATCGTGTTGGGGTATGACTTTTTGCGCCGCCCGCATCTGGGCTCGGGGGATGCCATGGCGCTGGTTGCCGGCATGTTTTACGCCGGATATTACCTTGCCACGCAATACGGCCGCAAGCATATGAGCGTTGTACCGTATATGTGGCTGGTCTCGCTCTCTTCGGCCATCTGCTTGCTTACTATCAGCCTGGTGATGGGATATGGCATCACCGGATACAGCCTGAAGACCACACTGGCGTTCATCGGGGCGGGTTTGGTGGTACAGGGGTTGGGCTACGTTTCGATCGCCTATGCCCTGGGACATTTACCGGCTTCGATCGTGGCACCAACACTCATTCTGCAGCCAGTCTTCTCTGCCTTGCTGGCTATTCCTCTCTTTGGCGAACATCTGCAGCCGGTTCAGTGGATAGGCACCGCGGCCGTCCTTTCAGGTGTTTACCTGGTGAACCGCAGCCGTGATTCACAGCCTGGCACAGTGGTGGAAACGAACGCCTGACCTATTTTCGAATGTAATGGGGGATATTTTCCGGCAGCGGCAGCGAGATCTCAACAATCCCTTTGAACTGGCCGTCTTCATATAGCGGAGCCTGGTAGATCATCTTTCGGCGACCATTTTTCTCGATTGTGTACACATTCAAAACGGGAGATGCCAGCAGCGCAGCCAATTTCTGGCGAGCGGATTCCGGGTGGCAGCCTAAAAGGTTCTTTCCCAGCAGTTCCAGCCCGCCATCCGCCGCAAAGGTCGCTGCGGAGCGATTGTTCATGTATTCGATCGTGCCATCCGGGTCGCACTGTGTGAAGGCGATCTCTACCTGTTCCAGCCAGTCGGTGGAATTCTGTGCCATGCGGGTTGCTCCTGTGGGGGTTAGGTATCCAACCGGTAGCCAATGCCGCGGATGGTGATAATGAAGCGCGGATGACGCGGGTCTGCTTCGATAATCTTGCGCAGCCAGGAGATATGCACGTCCAGCGTACGCGTATCCTGGGTGTAATCGGTCTCCCAGACGTATTTGAAGAGGGTATCACGTTCGATTACTTCGTTCGGGCGCTCCATCAGGTATTTCAACAGGGTGGCCAAGTGCGGAGTGAGATTGCCGACCTTATCCTGGCAGCGGACGCGCTGCCTTTCCATATCCAGGTGGATCGGGCCGGTATGCAAGAAGTGCTTTGAATCCCCCGGCAGCAGCGGCTTGATGCGGTTGACCAATTTTTGAATGGTGAATGGCAGCACCAGGGTGGTTTCATCAGAGAAAGGCTTACCGTTGTTCTTGGCGGCTTCTTCGGGGTTGGCGATCAGGATGATAGGGATGTCATCCAGCGCTTCGCGCAGGGAGAGGCAGATACGCTTGCCGGATGTGCGCAGAGAATCGGCATCGATGACAATGATGTCGGGGTCCACCCGCAGCAGGCACTCATGCGCCGCCGCGCCATTACGCACGGAGGTCACATCGAAGCCGCGTGAGGTCAACCCGCCGGTAAAGGAGGGGTGGTCTGCGCGGTTGCCTTCGATAATGAGTACTTTTGCCTTCAAACCTGACCTCAAGAAAATGTTGGGATGATTTCCCCGACTGAAGTATACCCTGAATGTTAAAACCGTTTTTTAATGTAAATGGATTATACCTTAAAGAGTATATGCCTTAAACCGGAAGAATGCAATGCGCACAAGGGGTCAGGCAGATTCACTGGCCGCTGGGATCGCCAGGTGATGCACCCAGCGCCGTGAGCGGAAGCGCCGCAGCGTGAGGGTGAACTTGATGATCTCTTCACTGTACACAAACAGGATGACGTAATAAACAGGCAGGTGCAGCAGGTTGGCTGCGATGAATGCTGCTGGAACTCCCCACAGCCACATGGTGCAGAATTCCATGAACATGGCAAATCGGGTGTCACCACCGGCGCGCAGCACGCCAACAATGAAGCCGAAGTTGGATGTCTTGAAGAGCAAGGCAAAGGCCATAGCTGTCAACAGGGCGTGCGCATTGGCACGCGCGGCATCCGATATGCGGTACACATCCAGGATGGGGCCTTTGAAGATCATCAGCAGCGCGCTGACCGTCAATGCCACAAAGATGTTGATGGTGAGCGAGCGCTGCCCGTAGGCATACGCCATTTCAGGATCCCCCGCGCCGATCTTCTTGCCGACAAGGATGGCGGTGGCATTCCCCAGTGCTAAAAAGGGGACGAAGACCAGGTTTTCGACGGATGCGGTGATGCTGGTAGCAGTGACGGATTCGGTGCCGATATGCGCGTAGATCGCTGTGTAGGTGGTGATGCCCAGCGCCCATGCCAGCTCATTGATTGCCACAGGCAGGGTGGTGGCTGTGTAACGCCGCAGGATCTCAGCGCCGGGAGCGAAGATAGGGCGGATGTGATTGTACGGCGCGCGCAGGCTGATGATAGCCGCGGCGATTCCCACCTCGAGCGCACGCGAGAAGACGAAGGCTACCGCCGCGCCGCGCGTACCTAGTTCAGGCAGACCCAGGCGGCCGAAGATCAGGCAGTAACCCAGCAGTGTGTTGAAACTGAGAGCGATTGCCCCGCCCAACATGGGCACCTTGACGTTCTCGGTGCTGCGAAGCATCATGTAGATGGCCGCGCTGATGCCAAAGAAGGTGTACCCCCACGAAGCCACCCGCAGGTAAGCGCTGCCCTGCGCGATCACCTGCATGTCTCTGGTGAGCAGGCCGAGTATCTGCACCGGGGCTACCTGTGCCAGAATGGTGAAGGCCACACCCAGGAGGGCATTGGCTATCAGGTTCAGCCCAAAGACCCGCCGGATGGAGTCGACATCCTGCCGGCCCCAGAACTGGGCAATGAAGATACCGGAACCACTGCTGAGGCCGAAGTACAGCAAATTGAGCAGAAAAAGTACCTGACCGGCTAATCCGACCGCCGCTACCGCCGTATCTCCCAGCTGGCCCACCAGCATGGCATCCACCAGCGCCAGCCCGTTGGTGAAGAGGAACTGCACCATCATGGGCAAGGCCAGGCTGAACAGCGCGCGATGGTAAGACGCATCCGGTTTCATAGTGAAGTTGATTATACATGAGAAAACACGCGCGAGTTTTAGAGGTGAGTTTGACCAGGGGTGAAATTTACGGTATGATTCAGTCAGTAATTACAGGGGGCTTATTAAGGGTGAAGCCCTGAGATTAGCTTGGCAATTGCAAGGGAGGCGCAACCGATGACAGGCTCTTTACGCAGGAATGATGGAAATGGAAGAAACAAGGCAGCTACCTGCCCCGGGGATTGCTGAAATGAAGATCCGCACTGATTTTGTCACCAACTCCAGCAGCTACAGCTCAACCGAGATCATCATAGATAACCCGGTGCTGTTGGAGTTACTGCAAAAGTATAAAGATATGGGGGTGATTAGGGATGATGGCATTGCAGATAAAGGGAATCTTGGAGATTATCGGATAGAACCATCTTCAACAATCTTAGCTTATTATGTTAAGGATGAAGGAGATTACGAGCCACCCAAAAAATTGGATGATCTTCTTGACCACCTGATTGCTTACTTAACAGCCAGCGAAGAAGGCGGTTTGTTATTTCAGCAGATGGTGGCTGAAATAAAGCAAAAGGAAGAGATCTTACGGATGAATTATCGAGAAGTCAGTTGGAATTATTCCAATTGGTGCAGCGACATTAGGGAGAGTTCGGAATCACTATTCACATACAGCCCAGAATCAGGTGAAAGTTATCATTACGAAGTAACGAGTTTAGGTGAAAATGAAGAAGATGAAGATGAGGGTAGCCTAAAAGGTTAAACAATATTGGTTGTTACGGACCAGATGTAATAATCTGGCCGGAAAGAGATCATTGTGTGGAAGAGAACTTTGACATTTGTGAAGACTTGGATGAGCCCCACGATTGCCAAGAAGGTAAGCTGCAAGAAGATTATTACGATAATAAAGAGTCCCACTGGTCTGCGTATGATTTTGATGAGTGTCTCTGACCTGAGTATAAAAATGAAAGTAGTAATTGGAGGTCAATTCAGAGTACTGAGGGGCAGAAAGTGTGTCTGAATGGGTTGTTTATTGATGAAAGTCAAGAACCGGATATTATTCTCTGGCCGGTTAGAGGTCTTTGGCTGGAGGTGGGCTTTGACCAAGATGTGGAACAGGGTGAGCAGGAAGAAAGCCAGGCAGGCGTGTACCCTGATGGCGATAAAGAATCTGACGATTCCCTTTGGCCAGTGGATGATGAATACCACGATTTGGAGGAGGAGTGAAAATGGAACCTACCTGGGAAATACAGGGTTCGACCCTGGTAAGCGTCAGCGGGAATGACTCCTCCCTGGTCATTCCGGACGGCATTGAAGCGATCTCTGAGGGTGCGCTTTCAAGCGCCGGACTTATCTGTTACCTGGGCCTTCCTCAGTCCCTTCGCAGTTTTTCTGCAAAGAGTTTTCTAGTTTGTAGTATGGGGTATAAGGTCGATCCTTTCGATTACACCTTAGACCTTGAAGTCGGCATGGTGTATCACCATACAGCCTTTCCGCGGGTGAAACTGCCTTTCAGGTTCCCGCTGACCTTGCGTCTCTTAACACCCGAGAAAAAACAGGTAGGCAAACTGTACCTGTGGGAAGAAGCCCCGATTGATGCCTACGCGGAAGAGATCTTCAACGGCGCAGTGGAGGACCTGGGACAGTATGATGCAGATGTATTGGCAAGCAGGGATATCCTGTATCACCGCGCGCTGGCAGCTCTCTTTCGCCTGCAGTTTCCGCTGGAATTGAGCGAAGAATATAAAACCCAATATATCCACTTCCTTCTAAAAAACGCGCGCTATCTGTTACCCCGTTTGATCATCGGAAAAGACATGGAACTGATCGGCGTTCTGGGCCATCACCGGGCTATCCCGCTGGATGAATTGACCGAGTGGATCATGCTCGCGGGAGAGTGCTCTACATTAGAGATCAAAATGTACCTGATGGATTACAAATACCGGGTCTATGGGTTGGAGATGCCTGCAAAGTACAGGCTTACCCTGGATACCCCACAGGAATTGTGGCAGTGCGAAGAGCGGAGGGATGGCAGCCTGATTATCTGCCGCTACAACGGGCAGGAAGAGGATGTGGTGATCCCTGCCCGGGTGGAAGACAAACTGGTGAAAGCTCTGGCAGGCAATCTGGGCTCCCTGGACGTCAGTATCTTCTTTCCAAATGGCGAACAGGTGCGCACAATAAAGATCGAAGAAGGTATCGAAGAGATCGGTGCGCGCGCCTTTTTTGGCTGCACGAATTTGCAGCAGGTCACCCTTCCTGCGAGCATTCGCCTGATCGGTTTTGAAGCGTTCCGGGTCTGCAGTAGCCTCCAGTCGGTGGTGATCCCACAGGGAGTTATAGAGATAGGAAATGAAGCTTTCGCTGATTGCAGCAACCTGCAATCGGTGGTAATCCCCGAAGGAGTAAAGGTAATCGGGTGGGGAGCCTTCGCGGGGTGTCGTAACCTGCAGTCAGTTGTGATACCTGCTAGTGTGACCCAGATCGGGTGTGAGGCTTTCGAAGGTATACCTGAAGAGCAGATACTCTATCAGACCCAGGTTAGACCGGCTCGTCCCGTTTCTCAAGACGATATTCCTTTTTAGCCTTGCCACCTGCCAATACCCTGCCGGTGCGAACCTCAGCGCCAATCTGGCATATAATCCATTTAACTAGAAAAACCACAACAGAAAGAGGGACTGCCTGTGAAAATAGCCATCACTGCTGATGTGCACCTGAAGACCGAAAAAGAAGTGCCTGAACGATACAACGCCCTGCGCGCCATATTGCGTCAGTGCGCCGCTGAAGGCATCACCACCCTGGCGATCTGCGGGGACCTGTTCGACCACGATTTTTCCAACTTTGCCGATTTTGAAAAGCTGTGCGCGGCGCACCCCGGCGTGATGTTCTGGATATTGCCAGGCAATCACGACGCGCGCCTATCCGCGCGGGCGCTGACAGGCGGGAACATCCGCGTATTCGAGAAAGCTGACCTGGTGGAAGCCGGCAGGCAGCTGCTTTTTTTGCCGTATGAGCAAGGCAGCCTGATGGGCGAAAAGCTGGCGGAGTTTACCGGCAGGCTGCGCCCGGGAGAGTGGGTACTCCTGGCACATGGTGACTACCTGTATGGCACGCGCGTACAGCATGAATCCGAGACGGGGCGATATATGCCGCTTGGGCGTGATGACATTCAGCGCTACCGCCCATCGCGGGTGTTCCTGGGGCACATCCACGCCGCGTCGGATGGCGAAGTGATCTACCCCGGTTCCCCCTGCGGGTTGGATATCAGCGAAACGGGCAGCCGGCGATTTCTCATCTATGATACCGAGGCGGCAACTGTCAGCCCGCGCGCGTTGGAGACCGATGTGGTCTTCGGCGATCTGCAGCTGACCGTGCTGCCGGAGGAGGATGATGCCGCGCAGGCAGCCGCAGAGGTGAAAGCCTGGCTGTCTGCCAGCGGATTAGACGAAAAGAAAATGGCAGCACGTCTGCGGGTGCGGGCTACCGGTTACAGCCGTGACCGCGGAGCGCTGAAAAAGGCCATCGAGCAGGAACTCGCTGGTTTTCGGATGTACAAGGATGAGCCGGTAGATATCAGCGGTGTATCCATCACCGCCGATGCGCAGCGTAGCGACATCGCCGGGAAGGTCCGCGCAGAAATCCACAACCTGGAACTAACAAACGGGCCGGATGAACCAGACGAGAGCAGCATTTTACTGCAGGCATTGAAAGTGATCTTCGAGGGTTGACATGGGCATACAGATCGAACGCATCGGAATTAAAAGTATCGGGCCGCTGCAGGCAATGGAATTCACGCTGCGGCGAATCAACCTGTTCTACGGGCATAATGAAGTCGGCAAGACCTTCCTGGTCGAATTCCTTTACCGTTCCCTTTTCAAAAATCAGCAACTATTACTGCGTAAGAGCGATAACGCCAGCGGGTTGGTGGCCCTCTCAGGCCTGGAAGAAGGCGAGACCCAATTTGGGCCGGGCAGCCGCAAGAAGCTGGAAGATCTGCTGCCGGGCGCAGAAACCTCCCTGCCCCGCGATTTCAGCCGCCTGCTGGTGGTCAAAGGCGGTGAGTTGGACCTTTCGAGCGGGGATGCCGGTGTGGATGACGTCATCCTGAAGCAGTTTCTCTCGGGTGAAGGGCTGTTGGATTCCATAAGTAGCCGAATCAAGCCTGCTGACTACACTGCCACCTATACGGAAGGTGTTATCACAGGTAATCATCAGGGACTGATCAAAAATTACAAAAAAGCAGAATCTGAATTAAAAGATCTGGATGATTTACTCCGCGAGGTGGAGGGTCACCTGGCGACCGGTGAACTGCTCGAATTGAAACGTCAGCTGGAAGAATTAAATGCCAGGCAGCAGGTGCAGGACGATGCGAAGCGCCACCAGGCATATTTGCTGAATATCCGCAGGCAGCAGTTGCAGGCGGCACTGGCGAAGCTGCCTGAAGATGACCTGGGTTCCATTGGGCAAATGTTGACCCAGCTGGAGGTGAAACGCAGGGACCTGCTGCAAACGAAGGCTGAGTTGGAGCGGAATGTGCAGCAAAGCGCGCACTATGCCTGGTTGAAGAATGCGGTTTCTGTTTACAGCAATTTGATTAACCACGAGCAGGCCAGTAAAAATTCCCCTGTGACAGTCTGGCTGGTGGTGGCAGGGATTGCTTTAGTGCTGGCAGTTCTGGCAGGCTTTCTGGATTCTCGCGTCAATATCATCACATCGGCTTTTTGCGCTTTACTGGCAGGCATCTCTGTTTATATTTACACCCGTGGCAATGGGCGGGTTCCGCCGGATGAGACGCGCCAGACACAATTGGCGGCGATCGAAGCGGATTTCCGCCAGAAATTCAATGCGCAAGGGAAAATAAATCAGGTAACTCTGGCAGAAAAGCTAGATACAGTGGAAGGTCCTCATTTTGCCAGCCAGAGCAACCGCGAAAGTGTCCGCAACCTTGAGCAGCAGCTGAGCACCCTGGAGGTGGAGATCCAGGCTGCTATAAAGCCGCTGAGCGGTACAAAAGTGGAAGTACCTGATTTCGAGCCGGTATATATACAGCTGAAGGAAAAGCGTTCTTCGCTCACGCAGGAATTCAATCTTGTGGATAAAGAATTGGCAAGCCTGAGCATCAATGAAAGCGAATACCGCGTAGAACCTGCAGCAGAGAGTTACGACGCGGCAGCCTGGTTCGATATTTCACAGCAACAGGAAGCAGCGCGTGAGAAGCTGGATGTTATGGAGGATAACCAGGCAGACCTGAAGAGCAAAGTAGCCGGCCGGGTGGGATTGCTCTCCACCTCCAACTGGGAAGAATTGTTGACCGAACTGGATGCACAGAGAAAAGAAAAATCTGTTGAATACCGTCAGATGAAGGCGGAGATCATCGGCAAGATCGCTGTCATTCGCGTTCTGAAGGAGCTGAAAGAGGAAGAATCGGCACGGATCGAAGCCGGCTTGCAGGATGAAAATATTGGCAAGTCACTGTTTTCCACCACGGGGCACTACCAGCGCATCCGGCGCGAGGATGGAAAACTGCTGGTTTCAGACAATCAGAGCGAATATACACTGAATATGCTCAGCACTGGCGCGCATGAACAGGTGCTGTTGGGGCTGCGGCTGGGTTTCGCCTCCCGTGTGCTGCAGGGGCAGCCACTCTTCCTGATACTCGATGATGCCTTCCAGCATTCCGACTGGAACCGACGAGAAAACTTGGTGAAGCAGATGTTCAGCCTGGCAGATAGCGGTTGGCAGATCTTGTACTTCAGCATGGATGACAACATCCGCGACCTGTACCAGAAATTTGGGAAGGGGCGCAAAGATTACCAGATGATCCCGCTGGATCCGGCAAAATGACCTGTAGAAAAGTGAACCTGGGCCATGCCGACTGAACTGCTTATCTCACCCCCTGCGACCGGGAAGACCACGACTTGCATACAGCGCATTCGCGCAACCCTGGCCGATCAACCGCTGGCGAAGGTCTGGGTGCTCGTCCCCGACCAACTGCAGGTGGCTGCGTTCAAACGTCGCCTGGCACAGGCAGGCGGTACTCTGGGCGTGAGGGTGGCTACTTTCCCATTCCTTTACCGTCAGCTACTGCAATCCTGCGGCGGGGATGTGCCGCACGCATCCAGTTCATTAGTTCACCGTATCCTTCAGCAGGTGGTGAATGATGCAGCGGATAGTGGCAAGCTGGAATATTTTGCCCCGCTGCAGAACATGCCGGGATTCATTCAATCGCTGCGCGAGGCCTTCGCCGAACTGAAGAACGGCATGGTCAAGCCGGAGCATTTCACCGCCGTTGCGGATGGTGCTCCTCTGGCGACGCGGGAGCTGGCCATGCTGTATGCCGGTTTTCAAGAGAAGGTCCGTTCTTTGGGCATGGCGGATCAGGAGGGTTATGCCTGGCTCGCCATCAAAGAGTTGGAGGGAAACCAAAGCCTGGCAGCGGACATCCGCCTGCTGGTTGTGGATGGTTTTGATGCCTTCACCCCTGCCCAGCACCGTGCCTTGCAGCTGCTGACAGCCAGCGTCACACATACGATCATATCCCTGCCCGGCGCCGTGCCTTTCATGCGGGCGGCCCACCGGCGCTATGAAAATGACGGTATCAGCCTGGTAGAAAGATTTGGCGCGCCTCAATCAGCAGCACTGAAAGAACCGTCCCTGCCGCCCGACCTGCTGTTGTTGGAAAGGAACCTGTTTGAGGTTCACAGCGATCGGATGATCCCCGCCGGCCAGGTGGAGCTGCTGGAAGCGCAATCACCGACTGAAGAGGCGCGCGAAGCGCTCCGCTGGATCAAGCAGCGCGTGATACGCGATGGCCTCCAACCCGGAAATTGCGCGATCTTCTACCCGACAAGCGAGGAATACCGTCAGGGGTTGAAAACCTGCGCGGCTGAATTTGGCATACCGATCTACTTTACCAGTGCTGAGCCGCTTAGCCAATCTACAGCTGTGACGGCGGTCCTGACCATGTTGGATTTTCCGGCTGGGGGGTACAAGGCACGCAGGCTGATCAACCTGCTGCGTTCACCTTACTTCCATCTGGGTGAGATCTCTGACCATGCCGATGAGATGGAAAAGGTTTGGCGGGCAGCACAGGTAGTGGAAGGGCTCGACCAGTGGCGGGATGCCTGGACCAGGCTTGCCAACCCGCTCCGCGACCGGCAAATTGAAGCCCTGGATGATGAATGGCGCAACCCTGGCTTACCGCGCGAAGCAGAAGCAGCCAGATTGGCCGATCTGACAGAATCACTGTTTGAAAAGCTGACACCGCCGGATGCCCTTCAGGTGGCGACCTCCTGGGTCACCTGGTTGGAAGATCTGCTGGAAAGCACCGGCTTCTTTGAGCAGGTAAAGGACGGCCCGGATCAGGAATCCGCTGCTGCCTTAAGGGATTGCCTGAGCGCGCTCGTCCAGGCGGATGTGATTGCGGGTGGAAAGCCGGTAGATTTTAGCCAATTTGTGAATGACCTGCGCGGTACACTGGATGGCATGGGGCAGCGTGACTCCACCCGTTCCGGTGGAAGCGCGGTTCTGGCTGCAGCCATGACCGAAGCGCGCGGGTTGCGCTTCACCGCGGTTGCCATTCTCGGATTATCCGAAGGCACCTTCCCCGCGGTCGAGCATTCCGATCCATTTTTGGGTGAAGCGCTGCGTGCCCGGCTGGGATTGGAACCGCGGCTTGGCAGGTTCCAATCCAGCCTGTTTTACCAGGCAGTCACCCGGGCCGATAAACGTCTGCTGCTTACGCGCCCGTACCTGTCGGATAAAGGGGAAGCTCAGGAACCTTCCGCGTACTGGAAGGATGTAGCAGCGCTTTTCGTAAAAAATTCTGAACGCAGAGTACGCCCGGATGTTCCGCGCGCGCAGGCGGATGCCGGTTCCCGGCAGGAGCTGCTCTTTTCAGCCGTCTCTGCTGGTGAACCACCGTTGGATGAGGATCTGCAAGGTGAATGCTGGCAGTCCCTGATGCATACTCGTATGGTGCTGGCTGCGCGCCGTGCCCGGTCCGCTCGCGGCAGGCATGAAGGGCAGGTGACCAGGCTGGCAGGGCTGCTGATGGATCGATTCTCCGCGGAGCATATCTGGAGTGCCTCCGCTCTGGAGGAATTTGGCAGCTGCCCCTTCCGCTTCTATGCCTCTGCTGTTTTGAAGCTGGATGCGCAGAGCGAGCCGGAGCCGGGGATGGATGCCGCACAGCGCGGTTCTATCTATCATGCGATATTGGAATTGACCTATCACGATGCGGCGCACCCGGAGCGTGTGGAAGACCTGCTGTCAGCCCTGATGGATGCAGCCAGCCGGGTTTTTGAGGTGGCTCCCCGCAAATACGGTTTCAGGCCATCTGCGGTTTGGGAATTTGAGCAGGAAGATATCCTGAAAAAGCTGACCGAAAGCATTCGCGCCATGGCGGAGGAAACTGAATGGAGACCATTCGCGTATGAAATGCCGTTTGGCAGCCACGGCGCGCCGGCATTGGATCTTGCCCTGGATGGCGAGAGCATCTTGCTGAAGGGCAAGATCGACCGGGTGGACCGCAATGGCGGTGGAATGCTGCGGGTGGTGGATTACAAAACGAGCGGCAATTATGGCAACGATAACTTAGAAGAGGGAGAGAAGTTGCAATTGCCGTTGTATGCCATGGCAGTGGCACGCCTGAGCCTGGGCCAGCCGGCAGATGGCATCTACTGGAGCATTAGTGACGCGAAAGCCATGAGCCTGTCTCTGGCGAAATTCAAGTCCGACATGGGTGAGGGTTTGGAAGCAGCAGAAGCTGTGGCCGTGTCACATATCAACCGAATGGTGCTGGAGATCCGGGCAGGCGAATTCGTCCCCAGCCGGCCGGAGGCGGGCTGCCCGGCATACTGCCCGGCAGTGAGCTGGTGCTGGCGTTACAAGAAAGGCTATTGATACCGATGGATGATTCATTATCTGAAAGGGTAGCCAGTTTCTTTAAATTAGATGAAAAACAGTCGCCGGCTGCCTTGGAACGCGAGCGGGATGTGGTGGTGACTGCAGGGGCTGGCAGCGGAAAGACGCGCACCCTGGTAGCAAGGTATGTATCCTTGCTGGCTGAGCAGGGCGATCCACGGCGGATCGTTGCCATCACATTTACAGATAAGGCCGCCCTTGAAATGCGCTCACGCGTACGGGCAGCCGTCGCGGAATTCGCACTGGCAGCCACCGAGCCTGAGGAGAAAACGCTTTGGATGGATCTGAATGCCCGCATGGATTCCGCCCGCATCTCGACCATCCACAGCCTGTGTCTGGAAATCCAGCGCGCGCACCCGGCAGAAGCCGGCATTGATCCGAAATGCTCTCTGATGGATGACGGCAATACTTGCGCGCTGCAGCTGCAGGTGGTGCAAGATACCCTCAGCCTGCTGGCTGAAGACCGGCGCTACCGCCTTTTATTTGAGGTGCTATCCGTTCGGCGCGTGCAGGATGTTTTATTAAAACTGTTGGAGAACCGGCTGGATGCGGATTGGCTGCTGAAAGACCCGGGTAGCGTCACAAGCGTGCTGGCTGATACTTATGCCGCCGTCATGCTGGCTCCTGAGATCGTGGATTGTGCCAATTGGATACGTGGCCAGTCCATACAGAGCTTGGAGGAGGAAGCCGGTGATAAGCTGGCTGGCCAACTGAAGGAATGGCATATGTTCTGGCAGCAGGCTGAAGCAAAGCTGGAGGAAGGCAGCCTGAACGGCTGCATCGCTGCCTGGATCTCCGCGCGCAGGTCTACCGGGGGTGGGGCCGGTAAAAAAGACAGCATCGGCAGGGAGATCAAGAATACGATCAATGTGTACATGGATCAGTTTATTTCTCCCCTTTATGGGGAAAAGAAAAATGTCACTGAGCTGCCGGATGTTGAATTCGAAGAAAAATACTCTGCGGTGATGGAATTGGTGGCAGAAGCTTTCTATATCCTTCAGGAGGCCTACCGGCAGGAAAAAGCACGCCTCAGATCGCTGGATTATGACGATCTGGAAGGCGGAGCGGTGGAACTCCTCAAAGATGAAGCCGTCCGCAGAAAATGGCAGGCGGAGGTATCTGCCATGCTGGTGGATGAGTTTCAGGATACGAACGCGCGCCAGCGTGAGATCGTAGAAGCACTGGCCGGCGATGCAGGGAAACTCTTCGTGGTGGGAGATGCCCGCCAGAGCATCTACCGTTTCCGCCGCGCAGATGTGACCGTCTTCCGCCAGATGAAAAGCGAGAAAGAGCAGCGCGGCGGATTGGGCGTATCTTTGGATATCACCTACCGCACGCACGCGCCGTTGCTGCTGGCTGCCGGTGACATTCTCTCGCGGCTGATGGGTACACAGCCCGATTCGAAGCGCCCGTACTATGAACCGTTCTCACCAATGAAGGCAAACCGGCAGATTCCACCGCCGGAAAACCCGGCCCCGCACCTGGAAGTGCTCATCGGGGTGGCAAAGAAAACCAACACTGCCCGCCCGCTGTCTGCCAGAATGCTCGTGCAGCGTCTAATCGAGCTGAAGGAAGAGGGCCAGATCGAGGCATGGAGCGATGTGGTGTTGTTGTTCCGCTCCACCACTGCCTACCCGGAATATGAAGACGCGCTGGAATCCGCGGGGATACCATTCGTTACCGTTGCCGGGCGCGGGTTCTACGCCCGGCCAGAGATCCGCGACTTGCTGAACATCTTGCGGGCGCTGGCCAACCCGGCTGATGACCTGGCGTTAGCCGGGCTGCTGCGTTCGCCGGCTTTTGGTGTCTCAGATGAAGGTTTGTTCCACCTGCGCTGGCGGGGGGAGGAAATGCTTCCCTATAAGCAGGCACTGGAGGAGAACCTGGCGCAAATGGACCCGGAGGACAGGTACCGGGCCGGGCTGGCGCGGGATTTTCTGCATCAATTCTGGCAGATGGTTGACCGCATGCCGGTGGCTGAGCTGTTGAAGCAGGTGGTGGACCGGCTCGATTACCGCGCCATGCTGGCTGAAGAGGGTGGCGGGGTGGCCAGCGGAAGGCTGTGGCGCAACCTGGATAAGCTGCTGCGGGACGCGCATAAAAGCCATGTGGTGAACGTACGTGATTTTCTGGATTACCTGAAAGCGCTTGATGATGTTGGCGCACGGGAAGGTGAAGCGACTACCGAAGCCCTGGGCGCTGTCAGCCTGATGACCATTCATAAATCCAAAGGGCTGGAGTACAAGGTGGTGGTGTTGGCAGATGCCAGCAATGTTGCCCGTTTCAGGTCGGAACCGGTACTGCTGCTGCCATCCATCGGCGCGGCGGTCAGAAGTGACCCAGAGTCGTTGGAATTCTACCTGGCGAAGCAGGTGGATAAACAGGAAGATGAAACCGAACGGCAGCGCCTGTTATATGTAGCCCTGACCCGCGCGAAAGATAAGCTGCTAATCTGCGGGCATGGAACGAATGGTAAAAGAGCTGCAATTAACGGCTGGCTGTCTGATGTGCTGGGTGTGATGGGGTTGGAGAAAAAAGAATTACTGGAAGAGATACTTGCTGAAAGAGAGGTGCGGCTGGAAAGCGGGCAGATGGCTGTGCTGCGCATGGCAGCGGGCGAGCTTTCTTCCGGGCAGAAGCAATTGGCCCCCGCGCGGCCTGATGTTCCACCTGCTGCCGGCGTGCCCATCTACCGCACCCTGATCGCAGTGAAGCCGGCAGAGGAGTTGGATGGCAAACATGGCGACAAGCCTTTGCGCGGCCGGGTCACCGGAGAAATGCAGGTGATGGATCCGCTGGTGCTTGGTTCGATGGTCCACAAAGCGGTGGAGGTCTGGAGCTGCCTTTCGGATGGAACGCTGGAGGTTGTGCTGAATAAAGTGGCATTGGAGAAGGGGTTGGCAGAGCTTACACAGAGAACCGAGGCAGTGTCCAAGGCGCGTGAATTGCTGGCCAGGCTGCAGGCGCATTCGCTCTGGCAGCAGATCCACTCGGCCAGTGAACGGCACCACGAGGTCTCGTATTCGATCCTACTGAATGGCTGGCAGCAGAACGGCGTGATCGATCTGCTGTACAAGTCTGCCGGTACATGGCATGTGACGGACCTGAAAACCGACAGCATCCGCTCGGAGGATGAAAAAACGAAACTGATCCGCATTTACCAGGCGCAGGTGGGGGCGTATTGCCAGGCAGTGCGTGAGCAGATGGGAGTTACCCCCGCGGGTCACCTATGTTTTATGGATGACAACGGCAAGGTTTCTGTCGTGGATATTTAGAAAGCCCCCCGCTTTAAGGCGGGTATTGGTAAAAGTACCTGCAGGAGCGAGGACTTCCTCGCTCCGTTTGTTATTCTTGGGATCGGATTGCTGGGTGGGTGTTCTCCATCTGGCTTGTAGTCCTTGACAGGATCAGATGAAAAAGATTCAAACTGCAGGATTCCAGCCAGGTAGATCTAAAAAGGCTATGATAAATAGTTCTTCATACTCTTTGAATTTCAGCTGTCCATTTTACTTCAGCAATCTATCCAACGCTCTGCGGGACTGCGCGCGGACCTGATCATGCAGGCTGCGCTTGTGCGAATCCATAGTAACCACAACGGGCAATCTTTCCACGTGGATCACCCACATGGCTTCCGGAACGCCGAGCTCCAGCAGATGCACGCGAAGCACTTCGGTGACAGTTTGCGCGATCACTGCTGCTGCTCCGCCAATGGCATGAAAGTAAACCGCCGGGGATGCATGAAGGGCATCCAATGTTTTTTGCCCCATCCCGCCCTTGCCTATGACACCTTTCAGGTTGAACAGGCGGATCACATCAGCCTGGTACGGCTCTTCGCGCATACTGGTCGTGGGTCCGGCGGCAACAATCCGGTATTGCCGGGTATCCAGCCCGGTGACAACTGGCCCGCAGTGGAAGATCACCCCGCGATCAAGCACTGCCTTCAGTTCCTTCAGCGTGGCCTGCTCCTGCGGGGAAGGCGGTTGCAGCGGATGGATGAAGGCATCTGCAAGCCACTTATGCGCGGCATCCCGGGCTGTGACAACGACCCCGGAGAGGAGCACTGTATCGCCAACTTTCAGGCTTCGGATGGCATCATCAGTGATGGGAGTGCGCAGTTCAATGGTCATGGGGCGGCCTCCGTCACTCGTACGTCACCTGGCCGGCCGTCAGCGTCATCTTTCGCCTGCGGTATGCCCAGCACATGTATGAGATCGTGACAAAGTAAGAGGCAGGCAGCCGGTACAGGCAAGTGATCCGGGTACCCAGGACGGTCGTCTTTCCGCCGAACCCCATCGGCCCGATCCCCATTTCATTCGCATCCTGTGTGAGCCGGCTTTCAAGTTGATTCAGGGTCTCATCCGGGTTCCGGCCATCCAGATCCCGCAGCAGCACTTCTTTGGAAGCAGCGTAGGCTGTATCGCGGTCACCGCCAATCGCCACGCCCAGAAAACCGGGGGCGCAGCCGTCCCCCTGTGCCCGGTGGACCGCATCCAGCACAGCTTTACGGACTCCATCCAGGTCGCGCGCGGCGTCCAAACTGGTATCCGGCAGGGAGTACTGCGCGCCGACATTCTCGCATCCGCCGCCTTTGAGCATCAGGTCGATGGTCAGTGTATCTTCTTTGATCGCAGTGTAATGGATCGTGGGAAAGGTGTCGTTCCCCAGGTTATTGCCGCTGTTCTTCCCCGTAAGTGAATGGACAGCATTTGGACGCAGGGTTGATCGCTGAGTTGCCAGCTCCACGGCGCTGCGGATTTGCGCCGTGAGCGCACCCGTATCCATGCCGGATGGATAATGAACGAAAAAGATCGGTGTTCCTGTATCCTGGCAGATGGGTGTGGAGTTTTTACGTGCCATGTCCACGTTGGCAAGGATAGTATCCATCGCAAGGCGGGCGGCTGAACCCGGCTCTTCGCGGTTGGCTGCTTCGCGCAGCCGTTTTTCAACACCAGCGGGGAGGTCGGTGCTTGTGAGGCGGATGAGCTCGCAGATTGCTTCTTTCAGATCCATCATCAAGCTGATACCCTTTAGCGCATGCGCAGGCGTTTCTCCAGGGTCTGTACATACTCGTCCAGGTCCAGCTGGATGCGGGCTGCACCGCTTTCCATGGCTGCTCTGGCGACCGCCGGGGCTTCCCACAGGCAGACCCTTTTATCCAGTGGTTTTGGTACCACGTAATCGCGGCCGTATTCCAGGTGATCGAGTGCGTAAGCCTTCAACACCTCCGCGGGGACGGGTTCCTTCGCCAGCCGGGAAAGCGCATTACTGGCTGCTATTTTCATTTCGTCATTGATGGCTCTCGCGCGCACATCCAATGCGCCGCGGAAGATATAAGGGAAGCCCAGCAGATTATTCACCTGGTTGGGGTAGTCGGAACGGCCTGTGCCGATGATTGCGTCTGGCCTAGCCTGTTTCGCCAGTTCATATTTGATCTCAGGGTCGGGGTTCGCCATGGCAAAGAGGATGGGGGATTGGCGCATCCGCGCAAGCATTTCACCGGTAACGATGTTGGCTGCCGAAAGACCGATCAGCATATCCGCGCCTTCCAGGGTCTCAGCCAGGGATGCAGGGGATTCTCCCTGGGCGAAGGCTTCTTTTTCCGCGAACATTTCTTCTGTGCGGCCTTTATAAACCAGCCCTTTGATGTCGCACAGCCAAATGTTCTCCCGCGGCACCCCGATCTTTACCAGGTGACTGGCGGATGCCAGCGCGGCCGCGCCTGCGCCGGAGAAGACAAGTTTGATCTCATCTATTTTCTTGCCTGTGATTTCCAGCGCATTCAGCAGGGCCGCACCGAGAATGATGGCTGTTCCATGCTGGTCATCATGGAAAACGGGAATATCCAGCAATGATTGCAGCTTTTTTTCAATGTAAAAACACTCGGGTGATCTGAAATCTTCCAGGTTGATGCCGCCGAAAGAAGCCCCGATAGCTGAGATCACATCTATTATCCGTTCAGTATCACGGGAATCTAGCTCTATGTCGATGCTGTCCAGATCCGCGAACTTTTTGAACAAGACGGCTTTGCCTTCCATCACCGGCTTACTGGCGAGCGATCCGCGGTCACCCAGGCCCAGGATGGCTGTGCCATTGGATATGACAGCCACGAGGTTCCCTTTATTGGTGTAATCGTAAGCAAGCTGCGGATCATTGGCAATTTCGAGAACCGGGTAAGCCACACCAGGGGTGTATGCCAGCCCCAGGTCCGTTTGTGTTTCCAGCGGCTTGGTGGGGATAATCTCCAGTTTGCCGGGTTTACCGTCCAGCTGATGGTATTGCAGGGCACTTTCTTTTGTAATGGCAGCCATTGGGTACTCCGTGGATCGATATACTTGATAGAACAGTTATTATGAAGAAACTCTACGTTTATTAACTTCAACGAATAGTAGAAAGTAGAAAAACGTATTTCTTTTACAAAAACCAAGAGCTTGTGATCTTCCGGCACTTAAATCATGTTCGTATCAATTGTATCCACAATCGGAAGATCCGCCCCAGGATTTTTCGGGTTTTTATCGTAAGGTAAGCTGCGGTTATTAGGAGCTATCTGGAAAGATCAGCGATTGGGATCTCTTCTAATATTCCCTATTTACACCCACAGGGGATAAATCCAGCTGATTTGAATACGAAAAATCACATGTTTGGATTTCCACTGGCAGATCCCTAATTCATTGCATCATGAAAGACTACCCTGAGGATCCCAACGGCAGGGTGATAATAAAGCGACTTCCTTTACCCGGTTCGCTTTCAATGGAGATTTGCCCTTCCAATAGGCCAATCAATTGCCATACTATTGCCAGGCTCAGCCCGGTTCCTTCATACTGCCGGGATAGTCTTGCATCCACTTGCGTGAAGGGTTGGAAGATTCGGCTTTGATTCTCGACGGCAATACCGATTCCTGTATCCCAGACCGTGATGTTGATCCGCTTCGTAATTGGATCAGCATGAGACTTAATCCCAAGTTCACCGCCCTCTCCGGTGAACTTACTGGCATTCTTTAAAAGGATGTGCAGGATCTTGCTCAGGGATTTTTCATCGACTGTTATTATCAGCCCCGATGGATCGGCATGATACTTTGCTTGTTGGTGTTTTTTGAGAGCGACAGGTTCTATGGCATGCAAGGCATCTTCACAGATGCTATCCAGGGAGCACTTCCTGGGAGCCATCTCTATGGAACGGCTCAATAATAAGGTGTAGTCGATCACGTCATTGATCAAGCTGAGCAATCGCTGACTGTTGGCTTCGATATTCAGCAAGGCATTCAGCTGTCTCTCCGTCAACCCGCCGTACCCTGGCATTTGAAGAGCCTCAGTCAAACCGAGGATGCCGGATAATGGCGTGCGTAATTCGTGAGTGATCATTCTGAGGAATTCGTCTTTCGTTTGAAGAGCGGTTTGCAGGTCAGCAGTCCGTTCCTGGACGAGTTTTTCAAGGAGATTGTTGGATTCAGCCAGGACCTGTTCAGCTTTTTTTCTGGGTGTAATATCGAGTATGATCAGCCTGCATTCCTGCCCATTGGGCATGGATTGCGCATTGACCTCGCAGATAAGCGCTTTTCGATCCTTCCTCACAAGGGTTAATTCTGTCATCACCCGGGAAGCGCTATTGAAAATATCTGCCAGGAAAGTCTTAAAACCAGAGCGGGATTCAGGGGATAGAAAATTCCCAAAGTTCGTATTAAGCAGGTAACTACGCTCCATGTTCAACAGGGTGGCGCCGTGTAGATTGACACGCATAATCCTGCCTTCTGTTGAAAGATTAAAATAACCCAACGGGGCAAATTCATACAAGTCGGTGTACTGAGCCAGCAGGTCTTCCAACTTCCCCCGGGTTTGGATCAACTCGTCATTTTGTAGTTCGAGTTCGATCTGGTGAACTTCCAACTCGTGTACCAGGCGTTTAAGATCGACATCGAAAGGCGGTCCTTGCTCCTTCTTTTTTGGTCGATTGTAGAGCAATTCTGCGCGAGCCCGAAGCGCGGCATCCCCGGGTTGATCTTTCTTTTTCATTTGCGCCTCCTTTACCTTGGTCCTAAGAAACTGGCCAATTATTGGGTGATCTGTTCAAAAACCAGGCATATACGCTGCCCGTTATCATTGGGCCGATAAATGTTACATGTGAAACGTTGCCCGCCGGGGGCAAGCTGGATCTCGATCTTTTCAAGAACCCCTGTCGTCGCGACACGACTGCAGGTTTCTGTCCAATTATTCTCCCAACCTGGCCAAATATCTTTCATGCCTTTGCCGATTATTTCTTCCTGCTGCATGGGAAGGATCTGTCTGAAAGCATCATTGGCGAAGATAATCTGATCCTGAGTATGTATACCCTCACCGTTGTATATGGATCTCAGCAGGACGAAAGCGTTCGCCATGTGGTTGATGATCTCTTTGATCCCCCGCTCACTTTCGATCAGCTCACTTTCCAGAAGTTTGGATTTTGTAATTTCCATAAATGTGATCACCACACCGTCAATGCGGTTTTCGATCGTACGGTACGGCATAATACGCACTGTGAACCAGCGGCCATCTTGAGAAGGAACATTCTTTTCGACAAAGATCAATGTTCTCAGAACTTCCCGCACATCTCCCACCAGCTCCGGGTATATGAGAACGGAGGAGATATCTGTGATCGGTCGGCCGGTATCCCCCGGGATCAGCTTAATGATCTTAGTAGCCTGGTCAGTGAAGCGGCGGATCTTGAGTTTTTCATCCAGGAAAAGGGTGGCGATATCCGTGCTGTTCAACAGGTTCTTCATGTCGTTGTTCGCGCGTGAAAGGTCATCCAGTTTGGATTGCAGTTCATTGTTCACAGTCTGCAATTCTTCGTTCATTGACTGCATCTCTTCTTTGGATGTTGTCAACTCCTCATTGGTGCTCTGCAATTCTTCGTTAGTAGAATGGAGTTCCTCATTGGATGCTTTTAATTCTTCCTGTGATGTCAGCATCATTTCACGCGTCGAGCGCAATTCATCTTTCGCTATTTGCAGGTCATGCTCGAGCTTTTCCACCCTCTTGGAGCCGGCAATAGCCTTGCCAGTTTTTGCAGGCAGGCTGGAAGAAACTTTACGGTTTTCGTTAAAAACAATCAGTACCGCGCCATTCAGGTCATCCATCTCGCCCTGAGGCTGGATGATCAGATCAAAATTTGTGTCGCTGCCACTCGAACTGATCACCAGGTCCGGGCAGGTAACCGTTTCTTTCTGGCGGACTGCCTTTTGAAATGCGGACGCCAGTTCATAGCGCAGGGTATCGTGAACCATCGCGAAGATATTCCATGACACCTTGCCAACCGGTAGTTCAAGAAATTTTCCGGTATGCCCGCTGACGAATAATATGTCGCCATCCACATTCACCAGAACTGCTGCGGGTGTGAACTTTGTTAGTAGTAACTGATCCATGATTGCATGGATATTATTGTTGCCCTGGGGTGTATTGGATAGTGGCATCGCGATATCCTTGTCATTTTTATTAGAATAATAGGCTGAAGCGGGGAAATCGATCTGGGTGATCTTCACATTTTGCGGAAGCCGGTGATAGATGCGGTTCCTTCCTTCCAGAGGAATGAAAAGGTCACTATAGTTTCCTACGGTTTCGGCTGTCCCCAGGAAAAGAAAAGAATCAGGAACCAGGCAGTAAAAGAATAATGGCACCAGTTTCTTTTGCAGATCTGCTGACAGGTAGATCATCAGGTTGCGGCAGATGATCAAATCCAGGCGGGTGAACGGGGGATCCATTATGACGTCCTGGGTGGCAAAGACAATCATGTCGCGGATCTCTTTCCTGATGCGGTAACCCGTTTCCTCCTGGATGAAATACTTCTGCAATCTTTCGGGAGTGATATCCGCAACAATATTCAACGGAAAGAAACCCTGGCGAGCTTTATTGATGCCATCCGCAGAGAGATCGGTAGCAAAGATCTGCATGGAGTAAACTGGGTCAGGTTTTTCCCTGGCTAACAACTCCAGAAATACAATCGCCAGCGAGTAAGCCTCTTCGCCAGTGGAGCAGCCGGGGATCCAAACCCGGAAAGATTTCCCCTTGGGATTCGCCGTAATCAATGCCGGAAGTACTTCTTGCTGTAATTGCTCCCACGCGGCCGTGTCACGGAAGAAACTGGTGACACCGATGAGCAATTCCCTGAAGAGCAGATCGATTTCTTCAGGGTTTTCCTGCAGGAACCCGATGTAACTGGAGAGTTTCTCTATATGGTGCAGGCTCATGCGGCGCTCAACCCGCCGGTAAATGGTGGATTTCTTATACTGCGAGAAATCATGTTTGCTTCGAGCTCTGAGCAAAATAAAGATCTTCTCCAACCCATTGCTATCCCTGATTTCACGTTGCGGGAGCATGCCGGAGAAATTGGAGAAGTGGTGGGTATAATCCAGGATCTTTTTTGGCAATTCATCCACCGGGGCGATGATATCGGCCAGGCCGGTTTCGATTGCGCTCATTGGCATCCCGTTGAATTTAGCTGTTTCGGGGTCCTGAACGAAGACCGCACCGGCATTCTCTTTGATCGCCTTGATACCGAGTGTTCCATCAGATCCCATGCCGGTTAATATCACACCGATACTTAATTCTCTAAGATCATCTGCCAGGCTGCGAAAGAAGAAATCGATCGGTAGACGGAAGCCGCGCGATGCAACAGGCGGGCTCAGATGCAGCACTCCGTGCAGGATGGAAAGGTCCTTGTTAGGGGGAATTACATAGATGTAATTAGGTTCGACCCTCATCCGGTCTGTGATCTGCACGACATTCAAGAAAGTGGACCGCTGTAGGATCTCCGCCAGGATTCCTTTTTGTGTGGGATCCATATGCTGAACGATGACGAAAGCAATGCCAGGTGCGTCTTTGATGCTGCGAAAGAAAACTTCCAGCGCTTCCAGCCCGCCAGCAGAAGCTCCGATACCCACAATCCGGATGGTTGAGGAATTGTCGTTGTATTCGACTTCGGATTCCTGGGGAATGGACGAGGAAGGTTGATCCTTAACCGGGAAGGCTTTTTCTGAACCAGATACGCGTTCGGCTCTCGATTTCATTTTTGATTCTCTATCATTTAACTACTCTCCCGGATGAAAAACCAACCATGCTAACATTAAAGTGAACCATACTCCCCTGAGAGTATTCTGCCTCCTACAATTAATAATACTGCAAAACAGATATATTTGTTTAGTTATAATTAATCCCGAGGACACTTATTTACATACGCAATACCGTTGATGGGTGAGAATATCAAGAGAAGCCGATGAGATCATGAATGAATTTATAAAAGATTTTCTGTTGTATTGCTTTCCTGTGATACTGGCAATTCCTTTATCCCTTGCGAATGCCATCAGTACCTGGCAGCGTAGAAAAATGCCAGGTTCAGCCACCTTCTCCTTGCTGATGTCAAACATTGCACTATGGTCAATAACCACTCTGCTTTTGGAATTAAGTAACTCGGCGTCAACAGCGCTTTTTTGGTATAAACTACGATACTTAAGTATCGCTACGGTTCCGGTTCAGGTACTTGTCTTTGGATTGCAATTCTCAGGGTGGGATCGTAAAGTAAAGACCTGGCAAAAATGGATGCTTTTCTTGATACCTTTCATTTCCCAGGTTTTTATCTGGATCTTTCCGGATCTTTTTATTGAGAGTATTACCTTCCAGCAGAACGGTTTTCTCATGCTGATTGCTAGTGATACGACAGGGCCGTGGTTTCCGATCCACTTTCTTGCATCAGTGATATCAACCATTGTAGGAATTTCGATCATCATCGTTTCCGGCCTTCAATCTGCCCATGTTCGCCGTTGGCAGGCTTTCATTCTGGTGGGTGGGGGTATTCCATTGATTTTCATCTCGATGATCATGGCGACGTTTGTGAACCCGACTTTCGCCCTTCTCACACCGGTAGGATTTCTTTTTGCGGGATTACTATATTACTGGGTTCTTTTCAAGATGAGTTTATTTGATATGCAATCCATATCCCGCATTCTTCTGGTGGACCTTATGTCAGAAGGTGTTGTGGTCTTAGATTCTACAAACCGGGTCGTTGATATCAACCCTTCCGGGGCTGTGATCCTTGGGAAAAGACCATGGGAAATAATAGGTCAGCAACTCAAGAATGTTTTACCTCAATTGTTTGATGCATTTCAGTTGTCTTTGTCTTCGAAAAAAGAAGAGGAAGTTGAAATCTCAGGTTTTGAAAAGGATCGTTCCTGGTTTGTGATTAAAGCTAGCGAGGTAACCACCGGAGCGGGAAAACCAGGTGGATCGATCTTGATCTTGACGGATATCAGTACTCAGAAATCAGTACAAGAAGAATTGAAGCAATTAAACATCAACCTGGAGGATCTTGTTTGTCAACGTACCAAAGCACTTGAAAAGCGAGCTCGACAACTTGAGGTGATCAGTCAGGTGTCATCCTCTTTCCGACAGGCTGAATCCGCAGATAGCTTGTTTCAGATTCTTATCCATGAGGTCATGCAGATAGTTCCTGCCGATGGAGCAGCGGTTTTTTCTTTGCAAGGGGATCATTTTACACTCAGGGTTCAAAAGGGAGCTCTGTCTTCATCATTAATAACTGGATTTTCCATTCCCCAAAAACATTTGTCTCCATTCCTAACTGATTTAAGTTATCCACAACTCATTTCAGCGGAACAATTCTTTAAAGAATTACAAGCCCTGGATATTCCTCCTTTGTCGAAATCTGGCAATATCGTCATTGTCCCGTTGATTTCCAATGGTAAATGGCTGGGTTTCCTGACGATCGGTTATTTGACATCTCAAGTATTGACAACAGAAGATTTCCAGGTTTTGCAAGCGATTTCAGAAATAGTTGTCATTGCGCTGAATAGAATTAATCTCAATACAAGAATGCTTGAGATGGCTCAAGAGCGAAGGCTTAAGCTGGCAATATTGTATGAGATCTCTTCTATAGCTAACCAACAACAACAGCCAGAGCTTTTCCTGGATTTGATCCTTAACTCAGTATTGCATTTAAGGGGAGTTTTCGCTGTCCTCGTTTCTTTGCTGGATGCTGATCTGCGATTATGGGAGGTAAGTTCTGTAGGCAGAGAAACTCGATATGTCGATAACTTAAGGAACCAACTGGATCATAAAAAGCTCAATGCGAAAATTGTTAAAACTAAAAAGGTCCAAAGATTAGAAGAAAAAGGGGCAGCTGGGCACCTCTCAATAGCAGCGATGGAAGTGATCGGTTTCCCGATTACAAAACAGGGAATTGTGTATGGAACACTCTGTGTTCTATCGGAAATGGATACATATAATTCAGATGAGGATACTGAACTTTTGGTCGCGATTACGGATCAGATTGGTATCGCGGTTGAAAACGCAAAATTAAAAGACCAGGCGGAGAATGTATTAGTGCTCGCTGAAAGGCAGCGCCTGGCCCGTGAACTGCATGATTCGGTCACCCAGTCATTATATGGGTCTGTACTGATCGCAAAATCAGCCTTACATTCATTCAAGAATGGCGACAATCAGAGCTCTGAGCAAGCATTAACCAGGATCGTAGATATTTCTGAAAAAGTGCTCAAAGAAATGCGATTACTCATCTATGATCTTCAACCACTAGACCTGGATACTTTTGGATTCCAGGAAGCAATTCGCCAGAGACTAGAGTATGTTATGAAACGTTTAGATATTGAAACATATTTTATATGCCCGTCCGACCTTCAACTCTCAGGCAAATTGGCATTGAATCTATATCGCATAATCCAAGAGGGATTAAATAATACGATCAAACATTCACATGCGACCCGGGTAAACGTTGAGCTTTCATCGGACAACGGCATGATCCGTCTGATGATCATTGATAATGGTATCGGGTTCAATGTTCAATCCAATGAAAACCGGAATGGCTTTGGTCTTTCTGGAATACGTGAAAGGGTAAAAGAACTTAACGGATCCATTAACATCAATTCACAACCTGGTACTGGAACGAAAATAACAGTTGAATGTTCGGGTCAACCACCGGTATAATAAATGAATACAATGAGGGATCAGTCTTCCTGAGCGGTGAACATTTGCGATGATGACAGTAACATCCGATAATGTAAAGATTTTGATAGCCGATGATCATAAGATTGTCCGTGAAGGATTGCGTGCATTATTAAATTATGAGCCAGACTTTCAGGTAGTTGGTGAAGCCAGCGATGGACAGGAAGCAGTCCGGTTGGCATCACAGCTCTATCCGGATTTGATCTTAATGGATCTCGTTATGCCTGTAATGGATGGAATTGAGGCTATCCGCAAGATACGTTCACTTGTTCCAGAAACTGGCATTCTGGTATTAACTAGTTTTGTGGAGGATGAGCAGATTTTCCAGGCGATCAAAGCTGGCGCACAGGGATATTTATTAAAGGATTCATCCACAGAGGAATTGTGTGAGGCAATTCGTTGCGTGAAGCGAGGTCAATCTTCAATAGACCCACGCGTCGCCCGAAAACTCATTTTGCAGCTTCACAGCGGAAAAAAGGTGAATGCCCGAAATGAGTTAATAACCTCCCGTGAAATGAATGTGATACAACTGCTTGCTCAAGGAAAAACTAATAAACAAATAGGTGGTGAGCTGTTTCTCACTGAGGCAACAGTTCGTTTTCATGTAAGTAATATTCTTCGTAAACTAAGTTTAGAAAATAGGGCTCAGATCATACTTTACGCGATCAGAGAACGCATCCTTACATAGAGATGAATAACTCGCGGCTTATCGTCCTCAGGCTGATACACACTCCCTTGGTAGTCTATACTGAGGGTTAGGCAGCTGATGATATCGGGTGAATGAATACCGAAATCAGTTAGTTGATCAAGACACCAAAACCCGCTTGGTAAAAATAAAAACCCGCCTTTCGGCGGGTTCAGGTTTTTCAAATCTTATGGCTGGTAAACAACGAAATTACCAAAAGTGATCTCAGTATCAGGTTCATCATATGTTCCAGCGATCAAACCAACATCACCGCTGGTCAACTCAGTTACAGTAAATGAATTCGCCTGAGTTCCATTAATATAGAAGGTAATCGTGCTGCCAACACAATCTAATTTAATGTGATTGGTGGTATTGCCCTGTTTAACAAGCGCAGTCCGCACATAGCTGCCGGTGAGGTTGGTTTTTTCCCCATTGACTTTTTTCACGATACCGTAATACCCATCGCTTGAGATTTCGGCTTTAATGTAGTTATCCATGTCTTTATAACGGCAGATAAGGCCAAAGTCATTGTTGACTGTCCCTGAAACCAGTGTGGCATCTACTTCGACACTGACATCAGTAAAGTTCTTATATGGGTTTGCCCATATAGTTTTATTGGCTCCGGTGACATTCATGCGATATACGCCATTGGAATAATCTGTAGAACCACTTTCCATCACAGACCGATCCCATCCGCTATTGACATCTGAAAAATCATCTTTGAAAATTGCCTTGGGTCCACATGCAGATAATAGAACGGATGCGATCATAAGTAAAGTAACACTGATCAAAAGCTTGGTTTTCATATATTTCTCCTTTAGAACAAAAGTTGATTTGTAACTGAAAACATTATAACTATTCAAAACTATGAATCAGTTGAAAAAAATAAAAAACTAACTCAATGGAATAAGGGAACTAGCTATTTAGATAGGTTAAAGTCATGTTTAGATTTCTGGAATCGCTCAAGTAATGCCTAAGATCTGGGTGTTCAGGCATCTTCGCCGACGGGGTTTGGGAGATCCGTGTTAGATGGCACAACTCTGGATCTGTGCCATTTTGCGGAGGGCTCTGAAATTATCTAGTCCTTAAAGGCTCGGGTTTCTACTTGCTCAGTTCGTAAATGAGTTGATTGCACCGGAAAAGCCAGCCACCATGTTGCTAATCCTTATCCAATCCGTGGCGAATAGCGATGATTGCGGCTTGAGTGCGATCTGTGATTTCAAGCTTTGTGAAAATCGAGCTGATATGGTTCCGTATTGTGCCTTCTGATAAAAATAGTTTAGCAGAGATATCAGTGTTGCTAAGCCCGTGGGATAAGGCTGTTAATACATCTACTTCACGGGGGGTTAATTTATCAGTTAAAACAGATCGGGGTTCTACCTGCCTGTTGGAAACGTGCTGCATTAATTTTCCTGCAATAGCCGGATCCAAATAGGATTTACCTGAGTAAGTACCGTGAATAGCCTCGATGACTTTATCTCGCGGAGTGTCCTTAAGGATGTATCCTGCCGCCCCTGCGCGAATAGCGTCAAAGACCCACTCGTCATCATCAAAAGTGGTCAATACCAGGACTTTTGTCAGTGGGTATGCAGATCTGATGCGGCGGGTAGCCACCACACCGTTCATTCCAGGCATTTTGAGATCCATCAAAACCAGATCAGGGTGGTACCTGGCAGTTAATTCCAGGGCTTCTTCTCCATCTTGCGCCAGGCCAGCGATTTCTATATCGGGCTCCAACCTGAGCAATAACTCCAGGCCTTCACGGATGATGGATTGGTCATCACAGATGATAATTTTCATTTTTCGATGCCCTTGGTCCGGAAACTGACTGTTGTGCCAGCAGTTAATTCGCTTTCAATGGACAGGGTTCCACCGGCGAGTGCAGCCCGTTCTTTCATTCCGCTGATGCCAAAATGGCCTTCAGGGGTACAGGTATTTGTTCTAAAACCCATTCCATCATCTCTGATCTGAAGCAATAACTCAGTATCCTTAAGCTGTATCATGATCGCAAAGTATTTCGCATTTGCATGATGGACAATGTTTTCGATTGCTTCTTGAGTTATCCGGAAAATGCATTGCTCCACATCAGGCGGAAGATTGGGTAGTCTTTCCGGTAGGTCCAACGTGAGTATTAAATTCGCTCGTTGAGCTGCCGATTTCGAAGCCTGGCGGATCGCTTCTAATAACCCCAGGTCTTCCAGTGGGCTGGCGCGTAAAGCCCTAAGAGCTCTGCGTGTTTCAGTTAATCCGAAACGAATGGAATCCAACGCCTGGTCAAGCAAATTCCTCGCAGTCTGGATGTCAATATCCAGATATGCTTTTGTGGTTTCAAGTTGAACCGCCAGACCACTCAGCGAGTGTATGACCGTGTCGTGAAGCTCCCTGGATATGCGATTTCTTTCCCGGCTGATCGTTAGAGTCTCCAGTGTACTGGCATAATGCCTGATGTTCGCATTGGCAGTCTTCAGAGAATCCTGTTGAGAGCGTAACAACGAGACTAGTTGATTAATAAATATCCCAACCACCAGAAAAGAAACTGTGCGTATCAGTATGGTGTAGAGGAAAACGATCAACCTGGGATCCGAAAGCCTGAAAGTGGAACTTGAAATTAGCACATCCAGGGTTCCCATGATGAGGACATAGGCAACAAGAACGACAAAGTTAAAATGCCAGGCAACCAATACCAGTGCGATCAACAAAATCGGCAATTGCCTGAGGATCATCCCCTCCACATTCGATAGGGGCGCCTGGGGCATTTTTAGGTCAAAGAGGGAATTCGTCAACATAGGCGCGAGTGAGATCACCAGTATTTTTACGATCACCAGCGTGCTATCTATTTTCCTCTGCACTTTCACGAATGTAAGCGAAAAGAAAATGATTGCCGGGATGAAATTAACCAGGTAGTAAATGGTAACGGGTTTACCGGGGTTGCCCTTATAGATTATGAGGTCGATCAGGTACAGCAGTACCAGGAAGACTCCCCACATCCAAGCCGCAGTTTGAAAAACGCGTTTTGGTTCTGTCTGATTGTCTTTCATTATTAAATCTTATCACAGCGCAACAAAACGCCTGCATGACCGGGGTCACGAAATCCCTCAACGAGGCATGATGCATG
This sequence comes from uncultured Leptolinea sp., assembly GCA_903828565.1. Taxonomy (GTDB): domain Bacteria; phylum Chloroflexota; class Anaerolineae; order Anaerolineales; family Anaerolineaceae; genus PNON01. The sequence goes on from CAIKMQ010000001.1 coordinate 47,775, forward strand.
TCATGAACAAACATTCAAAATTCATTCTCGCGCAACCGAAGTGATGACACCAGACACTCAAGGTTATAAGCGTGAAAACATATACTTTGAACAAATGAACTATGAAAGGAATGGAATGAAGAACTATTCTTTAGCCTTCGCATTCAGTTTGGTGCTTGTGATATCCGGCTGCCAGATGGGAACTGAATATATTCTGGCACGGCACAGCATTGCTCTGCAATCTACAGAAATATTAATTACTGCAACAGAAACCAAAGGAACAGATGTCGTTGAAACCAGCACTGAGCAGGTGCCGGAGGTCCCCGTCGAGATCATCAGCACGCCGGTAGATTTTACGCAGAACTTTCAGGTGACCGCCATTAGCGGCAGCTATCAATTCACCGAAGGTCCGGCTGCAGCACCTGATGGTAGTGTTTATTTTTCTGATATCACATCCGGGAGGATTTATAACTGGAATGATACCGGCAGCGTCAGTGTTTTCAAGGAAGGTTTGAACGCACCCAATGGATTAGCTTTCGATAGCGAAGGGAACCTGATTGTATGTGAGGGCGGAGCAGGCCGGATCATCTCAATCGAACCGCACGGAGGTGTCAGCGTTCTTGTAGATCAGTTCCAGGGTGTCCGCTTTAATGAACCCAATGACCTCTGGATCTCCCCTGATGGAGGAATTTACTTTACTGATCCGTCATTTCAGTCTGATGTGGTGCAGGGTGGTGAGCATGTCTACTATCTCTCACCTGACCACAGCACGATCACCAGGGTGATCAGCGGTTTGGTCAAACCGAACGGTATTGTGGGAACTGTGGAAGGATCGACCCTGTTCGTGTCGGACTACGGCGCAGGCAAGATCTACTCTTTCGAAATCGAAAAGGATGGAAGCTTGTCGAACCAACAGCTATTTATCACTGTCGGTTCGGATGGCATGGCTCTGGATGATGCTGGTAATCTGTATATCACGACCCTGAATGAAGTCCAGGTGTACGATCACAAGGCGGTACTTCTCAAAGAGATCCACTTGCAGGAGAATCCAACTAATGTGACTTTCGCTGGAACAGGAGAGAACATCCTGTTTATCACGGCAAGGACTGTAGTATATTCAATTACGCTATCCCCTGGAGATGTAGTAGCAACCCCCTCGGACAGTATGAAATTAACCAGCCCGGATCTACCTAGCGATGGCCGCCTACCTGTGAAGTACACATGCGATGGCAGTGCTTCCACCCTCGCGCTCAACTGGTCCGACGCGCCTGAAGGGACCCAGAGTTATGCGGTGATCATGCATCATACTGCCAGCTCAGAAGACATCCATTGGTATCTTGTGCTTTACAACATTCCACCGGATGTGACCGGATTGCCTGAAAACTTTACCGGAACAGGGGTGCTAGGCAATAACAGTGTGAATGGCAGAACAGAATATGCACCACCCTGCTCCAAAGGCCCCGGTGATAAGACATACACCTATACCGTATATGCCCTTTCAGCTCAACCGCAAATAATTCTTCCGGAATCAGAAGTATCCCGGGCTGTATTGCTCGATGCGATGAAAGATATCACCCTTGCATCAGCAGAGTTAGATGTGATCTACGCAAGACCTTGAGTGGCGAGCCTGCCATCCATGTCTGCCGCTTACCATTAGCGAAAAGAAGAGAATAACCTAAAATATTAAGGAGAAAGAAATGAAAAAGAAGATCCTCTACCTGGTAATATTAGCATCCCTGATGTTATCTGCCTGTTCAGGCGGATATCCGGAAACCGTTCAATTGACAGTGGTGCCAACGATACAAGTAACTGAACCTGTTGAGGTTGTAGCGGTCGCTGCAACGCAAGAGCAGCCCATCCAGGCTGGCAACCAGGCTAATGAAGGCAATGGAACACCACCTGCTGAGGCGATTGCTGCATGTTCTGGAAAGGTTGAAAACGATACCTGTTCCTTTATTGACAAGAACGGGGATCATTCAGGTATCTGTAAAATGGGTGCGGATGTCCTAGCCTGCGCTCCGGACCGTGGAACCAACCCTGGCGTCAATGCCGGGAATCCGCAAAGTAGAGCTGATGGTCAGCAGGGCGGTAATAATTCACTGGATGGGAACGGAAACTCATACAATACAGAACAGGCAATCTCAGACAAAGCTCAAGGTATGACGATCGCTTTTGATGCCATGGCATTCCTGACCGGCGATCTTGGTGCAGATTCTTTCTTCCCTCCCGGTAAAGTTGCCGATTTTTGGGGCTTTCAGTACTTGCGGGACAATGATCCCAGCCAGATGGGCCATGCCGGTGATTTTCTGACCAGCGCGGCGATGAACATGCTCAATGTGCTATCCCCGGATCAACGGTCGCAACTGATCGATCTTGCAGAGAGTCAGGTGGGTGACATCAGCGAATATGGGTATCGTAGATTCGTTCTGATGCAGGCTTTCCAAAACCTCATCGATGGGAACCTACCCGTTGGAACGACCGGGTTGAATAAAGAGGCGGTAATCGCTTATTCGGGAGACTTGTATGTCCTGGATGGAGCGATCAGTTACGAGCGGGCGCAAGTGTATGGTGGAATGCTCAATTCCTTGGATCCAACCCAAAAGGCATACCTGGATTCCATGATCGGTAAGGGGATGCTGGAATGGCCAGATGTTGAGGAACCGGATGATATGCATTCGCTGGATAGAAAAGTAAAAGTAGCAGTAATGACCTATGCAGCCGATATGTTTAGCTGGTACGCCGGGTCGGTAGATGCTGATGTGTACTTCTGCCCCGAACGGCATGGCACGTACTTCGGGTCATTTTATTTGAAGGATATTAAGGCTATGGGCGATCCGACTTATGCCATCCCTACCGACATGACCGGCAATCTTGGAGAGGATTTGCTGACGGAGCTAAATCCGGACCAGGCTAGCCTGATCACCAGTCTGGTGGATATCCAACGGCCTTCTCTGCTGGGTATAGTGGCTACTCGCGAGCAGGTTGCCATTGAGTTGCGGAAATTCCTTGCCGGTGAAACTCCTGATATGGATACAGTCCTTGCTCTGATGCAACGCTATGGTGAGCTGGATGGCGAGATCATCTATAATCTGGCAGTAAACTTTACAGCTGTCAGCCAATCCCTCAGTGTTGAGCAGCGGACTAGCATTGATGCGATGCGCACGGAATTACTGGGTGACCTTAGCCTTCCAACAGGGGCATATCTATACTCCGAGCCGATACCGATGCCAGAAATACCCAGTTCCGATTTTCTTTTTGAATAAATATATAAAATTGGTTGCAGGAGTGAGCGAATTTCGGTCGCTCCTGCAACCATATTATTGGAGATTCCCTAATGAAGCAGCTAATTTTCATAACCCATGCACTCATTCTACTAATGACATCCTGTACTCCGCTTATTCCTACTAGTATCCAGGTTTATCCCAATGCAAGTTCGGTTGAAATATGGACTCAGATAGTTGAACCTCAGGCAACTGCGGTAAATGTTGTCGAGACTGTAGAAGATCCGAAAAGTGAGAAGGCAACGGCAGTCCCAAATGTGATTGAAGTGGAAGGTAGGATATCAGAAATTCTTAGCCAGCCAACAAACAGTTCAATTACAGTAAATCTGATATCAGCAGAGACGGCGGATGTATATATTGAGTATGGATTATCATCAGGAGATTATTCAAATAAGACTGAAACTCACCAGCTGATTGCCGGGATGCCGGTCGATATTCTACTGGAGGGTTTAAAATCAGAAACGCGATATTACTATAGGATCAGAGATTCGGAAGACGCCGGACCGGAACATACTTTTATCACCCAAAGGCAACCAGGTAGTACCTTTACTTTCGCTGTACAAGGTGATTCCCATCCTGAACGGGTAAAAAACCAGTTTGATCCTGAGCTGTATACGACAACACTTCAAAGTATTGCCAGTGATCAGCCCGATCTATTCTTTACGATAGGTGATGACTTCAGTGTGGATAATCTAAAAGTTGTGAACGCGGAAACTGTAACTTCGTTATATGTTGCTCAAAGGCTGTGGTTATCTCAAATTGGCGCACCGGTTTTTCTAGTAAATGGAAACCACGAGCAGGCTTCGCTGGTAAATTTAGATGGTACAGCTGATAATGTGGCTGTTTGGGCGCAAAACGCCAGGAACTCATATTTTCCCCAACCCGCACCGGACAGTTTTTATTCCGGAAATACTGAACCGGTCGAATTTATTGGTTTATTGAGGGATTATTATTCCTTCACCTGGGGAGATGCACTCTTCGTAGTGATCGATCCATACTGGCACTCACCCCAGACGGTAGATAATCAATTCGGTGCCGCTAGAGACCAGAAAAAAAATAGAGATCTTTGGAATGTAACATTGGGGGATGCACAATATCAATGGTTCAAACAGACTCTTGAAACCAGTAATTCAAAATACAAGTTTGTTTTCACACACCATATACTGGGAACGGGACGTGGAGGTATCGAAGATGCCAATCAATTTGAGTGGGGTGATTCAGCCGGTCTTACAAGCCACCGTCCCGGATGGGATAAGACAATCCATCAAATCATGGCCGATAATGGCGTGACGGTATTCTTCCAGGGGCATGATCACATTTTTGCCCGCCAGGAACTGGATGGCGTGATCTACCAGACATTACCGGAACCTGCAAATCCCTACTATACATACGAAAATCAAGAAGCCTATAAGAGCGGCGAAATATTTCCGAATAGTGGACATGTACGTGTCACGGTCTCGCCCAATGGTGTCACCGTGGATTATGTCCGCTCTTATCTCGACCGCTCCGACGAAGTGGCTTATTCATATAGCATCCCATAAAAAGGAAAACCTATGCTGTCTCGATGCTTTTTCCGAATCTCACCACTAATCCTTCTTCTCGTTTTCACTGTCTCTTGTACTTCATCTCGGATCGTTAACCAGCCCACGGTTCAATCAACCGATATGCCGATCAAACCAACTTATACCCCCACACTGACTGAAATACCTGTTGCTACACAAAAATCTCCACAAAGTAGCAAAACTCCCGAACTAGGAAAGGGTGATCAGAGTGGGCAAGCCAATGACGCAAGCCAAAATATGTCCTTCGATGTACCTGCCCATGCAATGGATGTAATCCTCGGTCGCCCAACTACCAGCTCAATCGCAGTGACTCTACTTGTGGAAACAACCCAAACCGTTACTATTTCTTACGGAACAACATCTGGCGATTATACAAATAAAACCAAACCTTTTAGTATCGAAGCCAATGTTCCTCAAACTATCGAGCTGACGAACCTTCAACCAGACACCCTTTATTATTATTTTCTGAACGGAATCGAAAATACATTTCATACTGCCCGCCCATCCGGCTCAACTTTTTCCTTCGCCATTCAAGCTGACTCGCATCTCGATTCCAACACCAATCCGCAGGTTTACCTGCAAACCTTAACCAACGAACGTGCCGACCGTCCCGATTTTGTCATTGATCTGGGCGATACTTTTATGACCGAAAAATACAAACCATACACCGCAGCAGAACCACAGTACCTCGCCCAACGCTATTTCATGAGTCAAATTGCGCAAACAGCACCTTTATTTTTAGTCTTAGGAAATCATGATGGTGAGGGTGCACCGCGAGGCAATGCGGGGTACGAGACGTCTATATGGGCAGCGGCGATGCGTACAAAATATTTCCCCAACCCAGTGTCGGATGGTTTCTACACTGGCAACACAACCCCTGATTCAATTGTCGGGGATTTGCAGGATTACTACGCATGGGAATGGGGTAATGCGTTGTTTGTGGTCCTTGACCCCTACTGGTTCACCCCGCCACAACGCGGCGCAACTACCGACCAGTGGAATGCGACACTTGGCGAGGAACAATACCAATGGCTGAAATCCACACTTGAGAACAGCAATGCCAAATGGAAATTTATCTTTATCCATCAATTGATTGGCGGAGTTGACAAAAATGCACGTGGTGGTATCGAAATCGCCGATCTTTATGAATGGGGCGGCAACAACACAGATGGTTCTTATGGCTTCGACACACAGCGTATTGGTTGGGGAATGCCGATCCACCAGTTGTTAGTGGCGAATCATGTGACAGCAGTCTTTCACGGACACGATCATCTTTTTGCTAAAGAAGAATTGGACGGAATCGTTTATCAGGAAGTGCCACAACCCGGAGCGTCCCGCGCTAGCGACACAAGTAGCGCAACCGAATATGGCTACTTAAGTGGCGATATTCTGGGTAGCCCCGGATACCTGCGTGTGACTGTTTTACCTGACCAGGTTAATGTAGATTATGTTCGTTCGTACTTGCCGAAAGATGAAAAAGCTGGACAACAAAATGGGCAAGTGGTTTATTCATATTCAATTGTTCCTTGAAGAGGAAGTAAAAAATAATCACCGAATTGATAATGTGAAAGGTTATTCGACCTGGAGATCAGACCCAATCAACTGACCCCAAGGTTATGAGTTTGAATCCTGAAACCGCAGATATAACGAAAGTAATTTGAAAAGATTTATTATCGAGAGAAGGTTTTTTATTCCTCTTAGTAAACCTAGATTGCATGGATGATTATCCGAGACCAATGACGATTTCAACGTAAGTATTCTTGAGGATTTCATAATAAATACGTCTGAATCTCTAAAACCTATCCATTTGGATAGGTTATCAAGTTAAAAACCTACCGATATTGGTATATTGCTTTGAAATCACGGGAAAGTTACCCTTGATCTATCTCAAGAAGAGAACCGTTTTGTGGTCAATGAAATATTTCTCTTCTCAATTAAATAGTTCAAGGAATCAACGCATATTTAAACCAAAAACGACCATTGCTGGTCGTCTGGAAAATAGTAGCGGGGAGTGGATTCGAACCACTGACCTCCGGGTTATGAGTCAAAATCCTGAATCCGTGCCATTTGTGCGGCGGGCTCTGCAAATCAGCCGACCTGACGAACTCTGGTCCA
>CAIKMQ010000002.1 GCA_903828565.1 uncultured Leptolinea sp.
CGGGACTGGTTGCCCCGGGATGGATGTGTTCATAGCTCTGTTTGGAACTCAGATTCATCTCGACGTGGGCCGCATTTGCGATCTGGTCCTCCAGTGAGGCACGATCCCCGATCCAGCCCCAGCGGCTGATGTAGCAATCATCTGCGTCCGTACCCAGCTTCTGGTTCTTGCAGCTACGATAGTTAACCCTGCTGCCACTCCCCACGCGGGTACCGGGCGCCAAGCCATAGCAACCCGGATAGGTGATGCCGGTGATGCCATTGGTTCCCTTCTGTCGGGTCTGGTTAAGCTTGATTCTCTGGTTCGAGATCATTTCGATCAACGGGGTATTGCCTAGCCGTTTGCCCAGAAGTTGCATGTATCCGATCTGCCCGCTGTTGATGGCCTTCTTGATGGCGGTTCCGTTCACATCGGTACAACTCTTCGGCCACTTCGCGGGATCGACTCCATCTGGCAGCGCTTTTATCTTGGTACAGCGGTTGTATACGCCGCTACTGCTGGTCGTGATATCTATGATCTCGAGCTTTTTCGGCACATACTTTTGACCTGTTTTCGGCTCACGCGGCGTCTTGTCAACTTTAAAGAAACCGCTAGCGTCGGTGAACGCCACGTGTTTCATGGTATAGCTCGGCAGGTTGCTCTTCAGGTTGACATGCAGGCTGTTCCCATAAAAGTTCATGACCTTGTTGTTATAAACCCGATCGGTGGACGTTTTTGGGATCGTGTGGTTATTCGCATCGCAAACCTCCAGTGGTCCTGTTTCCCCATTGATTTCGAAGAACACCAGTTTCATAGAAGGAATAACCGTCTTTGGCCTGTCTCTCGATTCCGCAGCCTCGAGATCCTGGTTGGTATACGTGTAATCCAGTGTGTCCGGATGAAGCTTGAAATCCTCCTTCATGCTGTGTTCTGCGGTCACGTGTATAGGTGGCAGCTTGCCGTTCGGCATCAACGGGACACCGCTGCCATTGCGAATATGGCAGGAGTCACAGGTATTGCCGTGAAAAGGCGATGTAGCGTCCTTGCGCTGGAATGCGGCGGGGAAGTTTACCGGATCCAGATTCCCCAGGAACTTTGTGCCCTCATCCTTTTTCGTGATGTAAGCTTGATACATCTGGTGGGATCGATACTCATTGTGCCAGAGGGTTCGCCCCCGGATACCTCGGATGAAATGATCAGGGGTCTGGTTCATGTGATCACTCATGAAAAATGCATGCCAGAACTCATCATCATAGTATTTGCTGTTGAGGGTCTGATCATCCGGATTGACCATGGGCAGATATTGCGTGTAGAGACTCGCCCCGTACATTCGGTCATATATGGGTAGCACACCCTCTTTCTTCCCGTCGAGCCTGTCAGTGATGAAGGATGCGGCTATTTTCTGCTCCGGCAATCCAGCATACATGAACATGGTGCGGCCATATTGATTGGCTCTTAGCGACTCACTATAGGACTTACGCAATACTTTGAAGCTCCCGCAGAACACCATGGATTTCTGCTTTAAAATCAAACTAGCGCGAAGGGTA
>CAIKMQ010000003.1 GCA_903828565.1 uncultured Leptolinea sp.
AGCGGTGAGATAATCCCCTGTTCATTACTCATATTATCCATTATACCCTCACACAACTGTAAAACCTCATCTCGTTTCAGCTTCCCCTTCAGGCTCTGGCAATTCCACTCCGGCCTTGCGCAGGATGATCTCATCCCCTTCGGCCACATCCACCCAGACCTCGTCGCCATCGGCAAAGACATGCGAGAGCAGGGCGTCTGACAGCGGATCTTCCACCGTCTGCTGGATGACGCGCCGTAGCGGACGAGCGCCCATATCGGGGTCATAGCCCATCTCACCCAGGCGCAGCAGTGCCGCGGGGGTTGCCAGCAAGCTGATGGCATGCTCCTGCACGCGCGCCGCCACTTTTTGCAGTTCCAGGCTGACAATATGCTGGATGTGCTCCTTGTTCAAAGCGCGGAAGACGATCACCCCGTCCAGGCGGTTGATAAACTCCGGCCTGAAGACCCGCTTCAACGATTCCAGCAGTTTCTTGCGCATTTCTTCATATTCCACTTCTTCCGCTAAATGCTCATCACGCTGCACGCTGAACCCAAAGGAGGACTGGCGTTTGATCATATCCGCGCCGATATTGGATGTCATCACAATAATGGCATTGCGGAAATCCACCTTATGCCCGCGGGCGTCTGAAAGGTGTCCTTCTTCCATAATCTGCAGGAGCATATTGTGGGCTTCTGGGTGAGCCTTTTCGATCTCATCGAACACCACAATGGAGTACGGACGGCGGCGCAAAGCTTCGGTCAGCTGGCCAGCATCTTCATACCCTACATATCCCGGGGGAGCGCCGACCAGGCGGCTAACGCTGTGCCGTTCCATGAACTCTGACATATCCAGCTGGACAAGCGCTTCTTCACTGCCAAAGAGGAAGCTGGCCAGTGCTTTGGTTAATTCTGTCTTCCCCACGCCGGTCGGGCCGAGGAAAATGAACGAGCCGATCGGGCGGTTGGGGTCTTTCAGTCCTGCCCGCGCCCGGCGGACAGCTTTGGCTATCACCGCTATGGCTTCATCCTGCCCGACTACATGGCTGCGCAGCTCTTCTTCCATTTGCAGCAGGCGAGCGGATTCCTCCTGCGCGATCTGCATGACAGGCACACCGGTCCACATGGCAACCATCTCGGCGATGTCATCCGCGGAAACGATCGGGCTGCTGTCGCGATCCCAGCTGTTCTTCATCTTTTCGATCTGCGCGGTCAGCGCATTCTCAACCTCGGCCAGGTCATCAGCCGCCTGCTGCTGATTTTCTTCCACCAGGTGGGCACGGCGGCCGCGAATCTCTTTTAATTGAAGCAGCAGGTCTTTGAAAGCCTGCGCGTTCTCGCTTTTGTACATGCGCACGCGGGAGGAGGCTTCATCGATCAGATCGATTGCCTTATCTGGCAGAAAACGCTCGGTGACGTAGCGAGCGGAAAGGCGGGCAGCAGCTTCGAGCGCCTCATCCGAGATACGCAGCCGGTGATGTTCCTCATACGCACCGCGGATGCCGCGCAGGATAGCTATGGTTTCATCCACGCTGGGCTCATCTACACGGACCTGCTGGAAGCGGCGTTCGAGGGCCGCGTCACTTTCGATGTGCTTGCGATATTCTTCCAGCGTGGTGGCGCCGATCACCTGCAGCTCACCGCGTGAAAGTGCCGGCTTGAGGATGTTGGCCGCGTCCACCTGCGAGCCGGCCGCACCAGCACCGACCAGCATATGAACCTCATCAATGAAAACGATTGCCTTGGATGCTTTCAGCTCGTCGATGACCCGTTTCAGGCGTTCTTCGAACTGGCCGCGGTACATGGTGCCGGCCACTAGGGAACCTACATCTAATTGCAGCACACGTTTATCCAGCAGCGGTGCCGGCACATCTCCGGTGGTGATGCGTTGCGCCAGCCCTTCCACGATGGCTGTCTTTCCCACTCCAGGCTCACCGATCAATGCCGGATTGTTCTTGTTCCGTCGCGCCAGGATCTGAATGACGCGCTCGATCTCCAGCTGCCGGCCGATCACCGGATCCAGCTTGCCCTGTTCCGCCAGGGAGGTCAGGTCCGAAGCCAGCTGGTCCACCAGTGGAGTTTTGGATTTTGACGCTTTTTCATCTTCTTTTTTATTATCCAACCGGGTATTGGCCGGGCCGACCGCTGCGGAGGAGTTCTCTTGCAATACGCGGCGCGTCTGGCGCCGGATCTGTTCAGGCGAGATCCCCAGTTTCTTCAATACATCCACCACCAACCCGGAATTGGCAGCTACCAATCCGAGCAGCAGGTGCTCAGTGCCGATGTAATGGTGCCCCATACGGCGCGCCTCTTCGATCGCCCCCTCCAAGACAAGCTGGGTGTCATTTCCCAGTTCCAGGTGATCGGGTTTTTCGGTATTGCGCGCGCTGAGTTTCTCCACGGTATCGCGGACTCGTTCCAGCTCCAGTCCCAGGTCCAGCAAAACCCTGCTGGCGATCCCGCCGTTCTCCTGGATCATACCCAGCAACAGGTGTTCCGTGCCAACAAAGGCATGGTTCATACGTTCTGCTTCCTGATGAGCCAAGCTTAACACGCGCCTCGCGCGTGCGGTGAACCTTTCCATTCCTGCCATACTACCTCCATAACAGCAACCCGTTCTGGCGGGCTGCAGATCTTCATTGATGCTGGAAGGCGAAGCCCATGCTCTCTCCAGCCCCCGTTAATTTGATTCTACCTTATTTGATGTTTTTTTTCATGCCCCGAATGGGCTGTATAAACCCCCCAGCGGCGCACACCGTATATAAGCTGGTTGATTGAATCTGCTTTATTAATCGCTATACTAATATTAATCAAATCAAAGGTTATGAAGAGAGGAGAACATCATGCTCACCCGTGCACTCAAACCATTCTTATTTCTTGCTCTGGTTATTGCCCTGGTAGCTACCGGCTGCCTCAGCTCCACTGGCAGCAGTACGCCTACTGGCAGCTCCAGCGGGAATGTTGAGGAACCAGCCGGCCGTCTGCCGGAACCCACCGCGGTAGACCGTAAAGGCGCGGTATCCAATATAGATGACGTGGAAGGCGCTGTCTTTCAGATCATCGGTACCGGCACAATCAATACCGTGGAAGATGGCGAAGTGCTGAACGCGGAATGGGGCGGCACCGGTTTCTTCATCAGCCCGGACGGTATCGCGGTCACCAACAATCACGTTGTCGCTGGCGCAGCCGTATTGAAAGCTTACGTAAAAGGTGAGTCTACTCCCCGCAACATCATTGTGTTGGGTACTTCAGAATGCGCCGACCTGGCGGTGGTGAAAGTAGAGGGTAAAAATTATCCCTACCTGACCTGGTTTGACGGCCAGGTCAAGACCGGTTTAGATGTATACGCTGCCGGTTTCCCATTGGTGGAGCCGGAATACAATCTGACCAAGGGTATCATCTCAAAGGTCAAAGCCAACGGTCAGACCTCCTGGGCATCGCTGGATTTCATATACGGACATGATGCCAAGATTAACGGCGGCAACTCGGGTGGTCCGCTGGTGACAGAGGATGGACAGGTGGTCGGTGTGAATTACAGCAACCGCGGGGATGTCGATCAGCAGTTTGCCATCCCAGGCGATCTGGCCATCCCTGTGATTGAACGGCTGCAAGTTGGCGAAAATGTAGATTCTCTGGGTATGTTCGGCCAGGCGGTAGTCTTTGGCCCGAACCAGGAGTATCCCGGCATCTGGGTTCAATCCACCACCACCGGCAGCGTGATCGATAAATCCGGCATTATGCCCGGCGACATCATCTACGAGGTCGAAGGCATCCAGGTGGCCACGGACGGCACCATGAAAGAATACTGCGATATCGTGCGCGGGCATGACCTGAGCGATCCGCTCAAAGTGGCGGTGTACCGCTACGGCACGGATGAAATCCTGGAAGGCTCGCTGAACGACTCCCCGCTGGCAGTAACCTACACAGAAGTGCTGGGAACTGGCGCGACTGGCAGCAGCAGCGGTTCATCCTCATCAACCGGTTCATCAGACGCCCAGCCTTACTTTACCGAGGAATGGGATGGAAATACTGATAATTGGGTACAAGAAATCGGTTTAAATGCCTCGGATGGAGACACAAATCAGGCTGAGATATATACTGATAACGGTAAACTTGTTTTTGATCTTGGAAAATGGCTGATCGCCTATGTTTTTTACACGCCGTATGAGTACGAGGACGTCAGAGTCGATGTCCGTGTAGAGAATAGAGGTGTAAACACGAATGATGTTCTTTTGGTTTGCCGAAAATCTGATGAGGGACACTATCTCGTGAATATTGCGAACAGTGGTCTGTTCGCAATGTATGCATATGATGGCCAGAAAGATTTATACGGCCGGATGTACGATGGTGGATCGACGAAGATCAGGCCGGGTAAAGAAATAAATGACTACACATTGATTTGCCAGGGTAAAACATTGACTCTTTATGTCAATGGAACCCTCGCCGGAAAATATACTGACAATAAGTATGTGTGGCGGAGTGGAGTAATCGGTGTCGGTATGGCAAGCGAAGACAGAGTGCCGGTAACCGTTGAATTTGAGAACGTGACAATCAGCGAACCATAACAAGTCTATGTGGGAATTGTGAGCGGCTTTACAGCCGCTCTTTTTTTTACCCGGAGCGCGGCTGGCATTCATTGTATAATTCCCGCCATGGAACCTCCCTCCGCTAACCGTCAGATCGCCCGCGCCGCCGGCACTGTCATGCTGGCATTCCTCTTCAGCAACCTGGTCGGGCTGGCCCGTCAGGTTGTGATCGCGCGCGCTTTCGGCACCGGTGGAGACATGGAAGCGTTCAATGCCGCCAACCGCGTGGCGGAGGTGCTGTTTAACCTCACCGCGGGCGGCGCGCTGGCCTCCGCTTTTGTGCCGACCTTCACCGGCCTGCTTGCCCGGGAAGACCGCCAACGCGCTTGGAAATTGGCTTCGGGTGTGGCCAATCTACTGCTGGCTGCACTGGTACTGACTGCCGGGCTGGCAGCAGTTTTTGCCCCGTGGGTCGTAACACAGCTGCTGGCACCCGGTTTTTCCGCCGGGAAACAGCTGTTGACCGTCCAATTACTGCGCGTACTGCTGCCTTCCGTGGTCACCTTTGGCATCAGCGGGTTGATCATGGGCATCCTGAATTCCCATCAAAAATTCCTTGTCCCCGCCCTCACTCCCTCAATGTACGGCTTAGGGATGATCTTCGGTGTGCTGACCCTCAGCCCGCGGATGGGGATCTTCGGCCTGGCCTGGGGGGTTGTGATCGGCGCCGGTTTACATCTAATCCTGCAACTGCCTTCTCTGCTCCGCCTGGGTGGAAAATACACCGTCAGCGAAGGCTGGCGCGATCCGCTGGTACGACAGGTAGGCAAGCTGATGCTGCCGCGACTTTTCGGCGCCGCGGTAGTCCAATTGAATTTCTGGGTGAACACCCTGCTGGCCTCTTATCAACCAGCCGGCAGCCTGAATGGCATTGTGTACGCTTTCCAATTGATGCTCATGCCGCAAGCCGCCATCGCGCAATCCATTGCCATTGCCGCCATGCCGACCTTCTCGCGCCAGGTTGCTTTGGGTAAACTGGATGAGATGCGCTCCTCTCTGGGAGCCTCGCTGCGGGGTGTGCTTTTCCTCTCCCTGCCGGCTGCTGCCGGTTTGATGCTCCTGCGCCGGCCAATCGTTGCCTTACTTTATCAGCGCGGACAATTCACCGCCGAATCCACCGAACTGGTGGCCTGGGCGTTGCTCTGGTATGCCCTGGGACTGGTTGGCCATTCCCTGGTGGAAGTGCTCGCCCGCGCATTTTACGCTCTGCATGACACCCGCACTCCGGTGACCATCGGCGCGGCTGCTATGGGGCTCAACGTCCTGTTCAGTCTGCTGTTTACCCGCGCTTTTGCTGCGATAGGGTGGATGCCCCACGGAGGGTTGGCCCTTGCCAACTCCCTGGCGACAGCACTGGAAATGATCGGCTTACTCATCCTTTTACGCCGGCGATTAAACGGCATTTCAGGAAAAACTGTCGGGGATGCCGTTTGGAAGGCCTCCCTCGGAACAGGGATTATGGCATTGGTGGTTTTCCTGGTGGATAGCCGCCTGGCTAACTCCAGCGTGGTGCTGCAGGCCGGTATCGGCATAGCGGCTGGGACAATGGCCTATTCAGGGGTACTGGTATTGCTGCGCGTGGGGGAGATCAGGTCGCTTTTTTCTGCCATCCGTTCCCGCCTGACCAGCCATCGTGCCCATTAGCAGCGGGATTCATTATCTGGAACAGTCCAATCCGGCTGGCGGGCCTCCGCTGGTACTGGTTCACGGCGCCGGTGGAACTTCTTTAACCTGGCCGCTGGCTTATCGGCAACTCCCCCATCACCATGTGATATCCATTGACCTCCCCGGTCACGGACAAAGCACCCGCCGCAGCCGTCAATCTGTGTTGGGATATGCTCACGACCTGCTGGATTTCCTGCATGACATGCGGCTGCCGCCGGTCATTTTGGCAGGGCATTCGCTGGGAGGAGCTATTTGCCTGCAGGTGGCCTTGCTGGCTCCTGCCCGCGTCCAGGCGATCGTTGCCATTTCCACCGCGGCTACCTGCGAACTGCCCGAAGAGATCTATGCCTGCCTGGCCGACCCCGGAATGCAAGAGCGGGTCGTTCAGTTTCTATGCAACCGACTGGCTTCTCCTTTTATATCCGCCGCCAGTTTATCGGTCATCCGCCGCGGCATGCTGGCACAACGGTCCAGCCTGCTGTACGGTGATTTGCGTACCTGCCAGGGATATGACCTTACACGGGAAATAGCTGCTCTGGCAGCACCCACCCTGGTGTGCTCCGGCAGTTGGGACCTGTTCATCCACCAGGCATCTTTCAGGCAACTCGCCGACCTAATCCCTGCATCCAGGTTTGCATCCTTCGAAGCCGGCCACCTGCTGCCCGTTGAACGGCCGCGTGAATTGCTCTCGGCCATGCGAATCTTTCTAGCGGACTTGCCAATAGCAAAGGGTTAGATCCCCTCAAACTCCCGGATCGCCTGACGCCAGGCGTCTGGCACCGGCATGGCGTTGCGCGAAGCATAATCATATGCGACCATGACGATGGATGAAGTAGCTGCCACAACACCAGTCTCTGCATCTTCGATCTGTGAATCGAATATTAAACTCTTGTTGCCGATGCGCTCCACCCGTACCCCCACACGGATGTGCTGATCCAATTCGATCGGTGCGACAAAAGTAAGGTGAACATCCGCTACGATCAGGTTGATATCGAAGAAGGATTTACCATCCCACAGCCCCAGTTGGCGAATATAAGCCAGCCGGGCTGTTTCGAGAAATGAAAGAAAGCGCGAATTGTTGACATGCCACTGGGTGTCAAGGTCCATCCAGCGCACCTGGATCGGGTAATAGAATCGATACTCAGCCACTAGAGAATCTCCTTCTGCAGGATTATAGTACAAAGCCCGCACCTGGCGTTTCTGTTGCGCTCCATTTTTGAAGATTAAATTATGATAAAATAATATTAATAGATAAATTTTATCTTTTTATATGATTTGAGGACCCATGCAGATCACGCGCCAGGCAGATTACGCCATCCGAGCCATTTTATTTCTGGTCAAGAATCCAGCCGAGAAACGTTCCTCTACTGGTGACATTGCCCGTACACAAGACATTCCCCGTTCTTTCCTGGCCAAGATCATCTCACAGCTCAGCATTGCCGGAATTATCCACACAACCCGCGGCGCAAAAGGTGGTGTCACACTGGCCAGGGACCCGGGAGAGATCTCGTTGTTGGATGTGGTCGTGGCAATAGATGGCCCGGTTTCCTTGAATGAATGCACCATAGACGACTCGTTCTGCGGGCGCAGTTCCACTTGCCCGATGCATACTGTCTGGTGTGAAGCACAGAAAGACCTGGTTCTCCGCCTGGAACGGGCGAAGTTCAACCAGTTCGTGTAATCCCTTATCCTCTCTGGCGGGGAAAGTCCCGCCGCAGGAGATTCCCTTGTCCTTCCAATCCAATTCATCACGCCCCTGGCTGTTGGCGCTTACGCTCTCTCTTTTTCTGGTGGTGGTAATCGCCTGGCTCTCTCCGCTTGAGCGTACCTTAGGTGGAAACCTGCGCCTGGTGTACCTGCACGGCGCCTGGGTATGGACGGGCATGCTTGCCTTCGGCGCAGCATCGCTTGCTGGCCTGCTGGCGCTCATTTTCCACCGCCCGTGGCAGCACGCCCTCAGCCGCTCATTGGGTTTAAGCGGTATGGCCTTCTGGCTGACATATCTTCCCATGTCGCTGCTGGTGATGCAATTGAACTGGAACGGCTTGTACCTGGATGAGCCCCGCTGGAAAGTACCTTTTGCTTTTGCTGTCATTGGTCTGCTGCTGCAGGCTGGTCTCTGGCTGATCGCCAACCGTACGCTTACTTCAGCGGCCAACCTGATATTCGGTCCGGTTTTACTCTACAATATCTCCCGCATGGAGAGCGTTCTCCATCCTGATTCTCCGGTATTTTCCTCACCTTCAGGCAGCATCCGTGGCCATTTTATACTGCTGGTCGTTGTCACGTCCCTGCTTTGCGGTGTGATCACTGCCTGGCAAATGCAAGTGATAAAAAGAAAGGAAAGCGGATGCTGATCCATTCTGCTTCTCAATTGCTGACATTATCGGGCGGCCCGCAGCGCGGAACCACCCTGGGAGAATTAAACCTCCTTCCTGACGGGGCTGTACTGACGCATGGGGAACGGATCGTGGAAGTTGGCCAATCCAGCGACCTGTTGGCGCGCCATCCGCATGAAACCTTACTGGATGCCGGCGGACGGGTGGTGATGCCCGGTTTTGTGGACCCGCACACGCACCTGATCTTTGCCGGTGACCGCGCGATGGAATTTGAGCAGCGCCTGCAGGGGAAAAGCTACCTGGAGATCCTCGCATCCGGCGGGGGTATCCTTTCCACGGTGAAAGCCACACGGGCAGCCAGTGCCAGCCAATTAACCGGCCTGCTCAGGCAGCGCGCGCGCCAACTGCTGCGCCTGGGTACAACCACCGCGGAAGTGAAGACAGGCTACGGGCTGGAATTGGATTCCGAGATTGCCCAGTTGATGGTAATCGCAGAGTTCTCAGACCCGCTCAGCCCCGACCTGGTTCCGACCTTCCTGCCCGCCCATGCCATTCCGCCCGAGTACAAGGGAGATTCAGCTGGCTATACCCGCCTGGTGATGGATGGCATGCTTCCACAGGCAAAGGACTTGTGGCAGCAGCGTTTTCCCGGCCGGCCCTTGCCATTCGTAGATGTTTTCTGTGAGCGCGGCGCCTTCACGCTGGAAGAAAGCCGCCTCATCCTCTCCCGTGCGGCTGCACTCGGTTTTCCCCTCAAGATCCACGCGGATGAGTTCGAAAACTTAGGCGGTGCCAGCCTGGCAGCAGAACTGGGGGCCGCATCCGCGGATCACCTGGTCTGCACTTCACCGGCAGATATCCACACGCTTGCCGGCTCACAAACCATAGCAGTTTCCCTGCCCTGCACGCCCTTCGGCCTCGGCGAAACCGCCTACACCCCCGCGCGAGACATCCTCAAAGCAGGCGGTTTACTTGCGTTGGCATCAGATTTCAACCCCGGCACAGCCTGGAGCGGCAATATGCAGTTCGTTCTGGCGCTTGCCTGCCGTTACCTGAAACTGACACCAGCTCAGGCTATCGCCGCGGCAACCATCAACGCGGCAGCTGCCATCCAACGGGATGACAGTATCGGCTCGCTTGAACCAGGCAAATTGGCTCACCTCTTGATCCTGGATACAGACGACTACCGGCAGCTGGGTTACCGTTTCGGTGCCAACCTGGTTACGACCGTTATCAAAAACGAACAGGTAATTTCGAACCCGGAGGATGCAGGATGCTGACACTGGAAAAGGCGCGTGAATGGTACACGGATGATGACCCCGTCCATGATTTTGGGCATATTCAGCGGGTGTACTGGATGGCGGAGCGTATCGGCGAAGCTGAGAAGGCCGATCTGGAGGTGATTCGCGCGGCTGCACTGCTGCACGATGTCGCTGAAGCCGCCCCGGGCGGGGATGGCAGCGGCAGGGCCAGCCATCATCTGGCTTCGGCTGAATTTGCCCGCGGCATACTCATTTCTGAAGGCTGGCTGGAAGAAAAGATCGAAAAAGTGCTGCACTGCATTCGCGCACACCGCTTCCGCGGGAAAGAAGAAGCCCCCTCCACCCTGGAAGCTCAGGTGATCTTTGATGCGGATAAGCTGGATGTGTTGGGTGCCATTGGTGCTGCGCGTACCATCGCCTATGCGGTGCTGGAACATCAGCCGATCTACTCCACCCCCTCCGTCCAATTCCTGATCACCGGTAAAGAAGAAGCCGGGGAGAAACACAGCTCTTACCATGAATTCATTTATAAACTCTCCCGTGTCAAAGACCGCCTCTTCACTCAGACCGGGAAGCAGATCGCCCGTGAACGGCATGACACCCTGGTTGCGTTTTACGAACGCCTGGCTGATGAAATGCGGGGATTGGCTTGAAAACATCATCGCGCCCGACGCTGCAGCAGGTGGAAACTTTCGCACGCGAAGCCGGCAGCCTGCTATTATCCCGTTTCGGCCAACCGCATGATATCCAGTACAAAGGTGATGTGGATCTGGTCACTGAAGCCGATTTTCTCTCGGAGGAGTACCTGCTGAAGGCAATTTCCTCTACTTTTCCCGATCACCGCATCATTACTGAAGAAGCCGGTTCCAACCAGTTGGAATCGCCTGATACCTGGTATCTGGACCCGTTGGATGGAACGGTGAACTTTGCTCACGGCATTGCCTGTTTCTCTGTTTCAATCGCCTATACATTAAACGGTATACCCGAACTGGGGGTTGTTTACGACCCGGTGCGGAATGAATGCTTTACCGCTGAACGCGGAAAAGGTGCCTGGCTGAACCAGGTGCCCCTGCGCGTCAGCCAGACCTCCGAGGTGATCCAGGCTTTACTGGCAACGGGTTTCCCCTACGAGAAAGATGCCCGCCTGCTGCGGAACTTGCGTCACCACAACCACTTCTCCGTTCACAGCCGGGGGGTACGGCGTTTTGGGTCAG
The DNA here is from genome assembly GCA_903828565.1 of uncultured Leptolinea sp. GTDB lineage: Bacteria > Chloroflexota > Anaerolineae > Anaerolineales > Anaerolineaceae > PNON01. The sequence goes on from CAIKMQ010000003.1 coordinate 11,045, forward strand.
CGGCATTGGACCTTTGCTACGTTGCCTGCGGCCGCTTTGATGGTTACTGGGAACTGGTCGTCAATCCGTGGGACGTAGCTGCCGGCAGCTTGATCGCCGCTGAAGCCGGCGCGCTGGTGACGGATGTTGCGGGGGATCCGTTGGTATTCAAGATGGGAGCTACCATCCTTGCGGCAAATCCACGCCTGCACCCGCTTCTCAAGCAGGGCTTGCAACAGTCGAATTAATATACAATAATATACATATCAGTATTCCACCCTGGTCTCCTGGAGAATCGATATGAAAACGAATCGTATTGCGAAACCTTCCAAAAGCCGGCTCAGCATGGCCCTCATCGCGGCAGTTGTGATCCTAGTTCAAGCAGCCTGCATGACATCCGCAACCCCTGCCCCGGCAGCCCCGGTGGTGGACGAAACCAAGGTCGCCCTGGGGGTGGCTGCCACCAGCTATGCGATCCAGCAGACCTCTGATGCTGGCAAAGCCGCGGATGAACAGGCTCAACAGCAAAATGCTGACCTGCAAAAAACCATGGACGCGCTCAGCCTGCAGCAGACAGCAATCGCCATCCAGCAGAATCAACAGCCACCGCAACAGCAGCAGCCTCCCGCACTGAATGTGCAACCACCGCCCGACCCGGCAACCCCGGACCCGATGGCTGGCATGGATGAAAAAATACGCAATGCCAGAGTCTTGATCTTTGAAGATACGGTCGAGCTGGGCATTGGCCAGTGGATCGAAGAGACCGTGCAGAGCATGGGAATCACCAATTACACCCAGGTGAACGATTACAGCGGTACCTTCCTCGAGCAATTGAACTCTCCCACCGAATGGGACTTGATCATTGTTGGTGCTGAAGCCAAAACGAAGATCCAGGGCGAATTCTGGGACGCTATTATGACCCATGTCAACCGCAAGGTAGCAGTGATCGCTGAAGTCTGGTACCTAAACTTCCTGGGTAACGGCCGCATTAAAGCCTTTACCAGTGAATGCGGTGTGACTTATGCCGGCAATTATGACCTGGCCGATTCCATTTACTGGTGGGATCAATTTCACCCTGTTTTCACCACCCCCAATACAGCTCAACCCCTGATCCACTACAGCCGCTACTGGGGCGGTGAGACCGGCGACAAGCTGCGCGTTTCCGGTGGAGATGCGAAACTCATTGCAGGCGACAGCTTGAAATCCCACAGCGATGGTGGTGTGATCGCCGTTTGCATGGGCGGACGTACAATCATTCAGACATTCTCCAATCATGACTACCATGAGGACCAGATCAAGGATCTGTGGGAGAACTACATCACCTATACTTTGACCAATCACTTCCTTGCCACACAGTAGGAACCCTCTTTGAGCATTTCCCTGGCTTCCGGTACCCCGGAGAACGATGAAGTTTCACTGCCGCTGGATACCGTCATTCAGGGAGATTGCCTGACAGAACTGGAAAAACTACCGGCGGAATCGGTGGATCTTGTGTTCGCCGATCCGCCTTATTATTTACAGCTGGCGCAAGAACTGTGGCGCCCGAACCAGACCCGAGTGGATGCAGTGGACGCGGAATGGGACCGGTTTGGCAGTTTCAGCGACTATGATGCCTTTACCCGTGCCTGGTTGTCCGCCTGCCGCAGGGTATTAAAGAAGACCGGCGCTATCTGGGTCATTGGCACATATCATAATATCTACCGCGTTGGCACCGCGCTGCAAGACCTGGGGTTCTGGATCTTGAACGATGTGGTTTGGACAAAGACCAACCCGATGCCTAATTTCCGCGGAGTACGCTTTACCAATGCTCATGAAACTTTGCTGTGGGCGCAAAAAGAGCGCGGAGCAGCCTATACATTCAATCATCACGCGATGAAAGCCCTAAACGAAGACCTGCAGATGCGCAGCGACTGGAATCTTTCGATCTGCACTGGTGGCGAACGGTTGAAGAAGGATGGGAAGAAGCTGCATCCCACCCAGAAACCGGAAGGCTTACTTTATCGCGTGCTGCTTTCCAGCACCAGCGTAGGGGATGTGGTGCTGGACCCGTTCTTTGGCACTGGCACCACCGGCGCGGTGGCGCGGCGGCTGCACCGGCATTTCATCGGCATCGAGAAAGACAGCGCGTATGTCGAAGCAGCCCGTGAACGCATCCATCAGGTGCAGCAAGTGGAGTTCAACCCGCCAATCTTCGTCACACCGGATCCGCGCCATGAAGCGCGCATCCCGTTTGGTACGCTGCTGGAGAATGACCTGCTGCGGCCGGGGCAGATCCTCTGGCTGGGTGAAAATGGACCCGCTGCCAGGGTACGTGCCGATGGCGCCCTGGAGTATAATGGAGAAACTGGCTCCATCCACCAGCTGGCGCGCAAGATCCGTCAGGCGCCGGTCAACGGCTGGGATGCCTGGTTTTACGAAGACCCACAATCCAAAAAACGTTTTCCCATCGACTCCCTGCGCCAACAGTTCAGGGAAAAATCCAAACCCGAAGCGAGAGAAGAAGAATGACCGCCAAATCTTTCACCCAAGCCCGCTGGTCGCTTGCCGACCTGTTCCCGTCCTCCGATGGCCCTGAGATCAAAGCAGCCTTTGAGAAGCTTTCCGCGCTGGTCGATGCGTATGAAAAGACCCGCGGACAGTTATCCAATGATATGCGCGTAGATGATTTTATGCACATTGTCAAACAAACCGAAGAGATCGCCCGCTGGGAATACCGCCTGTATGGTTTCGCAGAGCTGTGGTTCTCTGAAGATACCCAGAACCAGGCTGCCCAAACGCTCGTGGGCCGGCTGGATCAATTGATGGCTGAATACACCAACCGCACCCTGTTCTTCAGCCTGTGGTGGAAAGCTCTGGACGATGCCAGCGCGGAGCGCTTGATGTCTGCGGCTGGAGATTATCGCTACTGGCTGGAGGAGATGCGCCACTTCAAACCGCACACCCTCAGCGAACCCGAAGAAAAGATCATCAATATCAAAGATGTTTCCGGTCTCAACGCCATGAACATGCTGTACGACTCCATCACCAACCGCTATACCTATAAGGTGGAAGTGGATGGCGAGGTGAAAGAACTGACCCGTGGTGAACTGATGGTCTACGCCCGCCATCACGACCCTGAATTGCGCGCCCGCGCGTACCAGGAACTGTACCGCGTCTACGGCCAGGATGCCCCGATCTTGGGGCAGATGTACCAGGCAATCGTGCGCAATTGGGGGAATGAACAGGTCGGCCTGCGAAAATTCAAAGCTCCCATCTCCGCGCGCAACCTGGGTAATGACATCCCCGATGAGGTGGTGGATCTGCTGCTGGATGTTGCCCGCGAAAACGCAACGGTCTTCCAGCGCTTCTTCCGCCTGAAAGCCCGCTGGCTGGGTGTTGAAAAACTGCGCCGGTATGATGTCTACGCGCCGGTCGTGAAATCTGATAAGAAATTCGATTATGCCGATGCCGCGGCCGTGGTATTCCAGTCCTTCAGGGAATTCGACCCGAAGATCGCCGCACTGGCTGAACGCGTGTTCAATGAAAACCATCTGGATAGCGAAGTGCGCAAAGGAAAACGCGGCGGCGCGTTCTGCTCCACCCTGGGACCGGACCTGACCCCGTGGGTCCTGTTGAACTACCAGGGCCGTGCGGATGATGTCGCCACGATGGCGCATGAGCTCGGTCACGCCATTCACTCAATGCTGGCGGAGCATCACACGCTCTTCACACAGCATGCCTGCCTGCCACTGGCAGAAACCGCATCCACTTTTGGCGAGATGATGCTGGTGGATAAGCTCCTCAGCGAGGAAAAAGACGAGAGCGTGCGCCGCGACCTGATCTTCCGCCAGGTGGATGATGCCTACGCCACCATTTTGCGCCAGGCTTTCTTCGCCATGTTCGAGCGGACAGCCCACGAGATGGTCAACAACAATGCCTCGGTCGATGAGATTACCGAAGAATACCTGAAGCAGCTGCGCGGCCAGTTTGGCGATTCGGTGGATGTCAGTGATGAGTTCAAGTGGGAGTGGGTCTCCATCCCCCATATCTATAATGTCCCCTTCTATGTCTACGCCTACGCCTTTGGGCAGCTGTTGGTGTTCTCGCTTTACAAGCAGTTCAAACAGGAAGGTGAATCTTTCAAACCCCGCTACCTTAAGATCCTCGCCGCCGGTGGTTCTGAAGCCCCCGAAAAGGTGCTGCTGGATGCCGGTATCGATTTCCGCCAGCGCTCTTTCTGGCAGGGCGGCTTTGATGTGGTCAACGACCTGGTGGCCGAGTTGGAAAAACTGCCGATCACCAAATAACCCGGTTAGCGATGCGTGCTTTCATCACTCCTTTCCGTTTCATTTATCAAGGTGCCAAGTATGTATCTGGCAATTGAAGGCGTGATTGGTGTTGGCAAGACGACCCTGGCGCGCCGGCTGCAGCCGGAGTTCAACGCGGACCTGCTGCTGGAAGTCTTTGAGGAGAATCCCTTCCTTTCAGATTTCTACGCCGACCGCGCCAGGTATGCCTTCCAGACCCAGTTGTTCTTTCTGCTCAGCCGATACCGCCAGCAGCGCTCAGCTGTACCGGATATCCTGGCACTGGGTGCAGACCTGATCTCAGATTACACTTTTGAGAAAGACTCGCTCTTTGCGCGCATCAACCTGGCCGGCGATGAACTTGCCATGTACCGCCGGGTGCATGAAGCGTTGGCGGAAAAGATCCCGCTGCCCGGGCTGGTGGTATACCTGCGCGCATCCACAGATGTGCTGATGCAGCGCATCGCCAAACGTGACCGGCCTTACGAGCGCAACATGGAACGCGGGTATATTGACGAGCTCAACCGCGCATACGATGACTTCTTCTCCCGTACATCCGCATCCACCCTAATGATCGACACCAACGAACTGGATTTTGTGGCTAACCCGGAAGATCTGAAGAGCATCGAAAACCGTATCCGCCAGGCGCTGGAATTGATCCCCTTCCAGCCGGAACTACCCATGCAAGCCAGATAGCTACATTGGAGATCTTCCATGCGCATCAATCGTGATTTCCTGATCAAAACAGCCAGGGACCAGACCGCCCGGCGGCTGCGCGTGGAGAAAGATGTGTTGGCCGCGTATCTTTGCGGTTCTGTGCTGCTGGATGAACCGCTGCTGGGCGGGACGGCCGACATCGACATCGTCCTGATCCATGCCGGCACCCCGAAAATTGTCCGGGAGATCGTCCGTCTGAATGAAGATATCCACCTGGACATCGCCCATCACAGCGAGTCGGTATATCAACAACCGCGCGCCCTGCGGGTGGACCCGTGGGTGGGTACAGCGGCGCAGAATCACCCGGTTCTGTTACATGATGTGCGTCACTGGTTCGAATTCACCCAGGCTTCCCTGGGTTCGCAATTCTATCGCTCGGACCATACCGCTGCCCGCGCCAGAGTGCTGCTGAACAAAGCCCGCGAGGCATGGGCTCAATTAAGTGAAAGCCGCGCCCCTTTTATAAAAAAATATCAGCTCTTTGCATCTGCTGTGGAAAACGGCGCGAATGCTGCCGCCTGCCTGACAGGCACCCCGCTGTGCCGCCGGCGTTTTCTCAGTGAGCTGCCTGCCCGACTGGAAAATTCCAGTGCCGCCGGCCTGACTGCCGGCCTGATCAGCCTGCTGGGTTTCAACCAGCTGACAACGGAGAGCCTGCAGGCCATTCTGCCAGACTGGGAACAGGCTTTCAACACCGTCAGCGCTCAGCCCGGCGCTCCGGCAGACCTGCAGCCTGTCCGGCTGAAATACTACCGTTCCGCTGCGCTGGAATATTTGGAAAGAGGCGATGTGCCGGCTGCCGCCTACCCGTTGTTCACAACCTGGTGTAAAACCGCCGGCAGCATGCCAGCCACCAGCCCGGAATACCTTGCCTGGCTGAAAGCTGAAAAAGAGATCGGCCTGTCGAAAGAGACGCTGCCCGAAAAGATCGCCGCGCTGGATGCCTACCTGGATCACGTGGAAGAGGTGGTCGACGCCTGGGATGAGAACGCAGGCGGGTAGGAGGAATAGTCATCCTGAACGCAGTGAAGGATCTCTATCCCAGTAGATGTAAAACCCCCATGAAACATGAAATCATATTAAGTGTATATTCTCGCAAGCAAATCAAAAGTTCTTTATACAGGGGTTACAAATAACCTCAATCGCAGATTAATCGAGCATAAAAGTAAAATGGTTCAAGGATTCACATCGCTATACAACATAAATCAACTGGTTTATTATGAGGAATACCATAAACCAGAAGATGCGATATTGCGTGAAAAACAAATCAATGGTTGGGGACGAACAAAGAAGATCAAACTAATAGAAGAAGTAAATCCAACGTGGACTGATATCGTCATGGATGGTACTGAAAGTTTTTTTAGTACACGTGTATCTGGTCAATGAACATTTATTAATATTCGTCCAAGAGACCCTTCGCTTTGCTCAGGATGACACCGTATTCGGTGGTTATTCATCCTAAGGTTTATTCGCATATATAGGATAAATTGAAGCTTCAGCTGGTAAAAAAGAAAAACATATTATGGACCAACGGTGAAGTATTTATTTTCAGAAATTTACATTCCTTGATGTTCTTGGGTGTCATTTGATCAATCTGCGGGTCAAAAATCATACCTTGATCCCTTTTGGTTTATCCTGTTTTCCACCCTGTGGATAACTCAATAAAACCTGTGAATAACTAAGCCTTCAATGGTTTTTGTGAGTGATTAGGACTATTTACTAATAATCCGGATCGTCTGCCCCTCCAGTTATGGATACTTGGATAAAAGAATCATTTCTTTTTCTATTTATCCAGTTAAATCCAGAGATACACCACAAGAAATCTGTTCTTCAGATGTGTCTGTTTGATCTTGTGTTGATCCTCCTTGTGGAATAACCGGGTAGAGTCTTACTGAGTAATTGTGCTCTTATCCGCGGTTATCCACAGATATTCCCATTATGTGAAAATCTCATGTTTCACCCACAGGTTTTCCACCCCAGGAATATTTAAGAATCCGGCTGCCGGTTACATAGGTAGTGTTTCTAACCAGGTAGTGTTGGAATCTGACCGTGGATCCAACCTATCTTGGATATTCCTATTCCCCTGAATATTTGGGTTTATCTCACCCGCAGGGTTATCCACTTATCCACAGCCTCTACTAAGAATACGATTACATATTCATTAATATAGATTAGGAATACTTGTAACCACCGGGGGAATTTTGTACAATGATTTTTGTAAGCACTCTGTCCAGTGATCGTTCAACAGAACCGGGAAGTTTCATGGGAGAAGAGTATGGACATCATTAAGGTATCTGCCAATTCTCGTACCGCCTCGGTGGCAGGTGCGATTGCCGGGGTCATGCGCGAACATAAACACGCCGAAGTGCAGGCGATTGGGGCTGGCGCGGTCAATCAGGCGGTCAAGGCGCTGGTTCTGGCCAGGGGATATTTGCAGGCGGACGCCATTATCATCATGTGCGTGCCTGAGTTTGTGGATGTTGAGATTGACGGCAAGGTACGGACTGCCATCAAATTAATCGTGGACCCGATACCGCAAGCCGAAAAAGATCAGCCGGAATCTTAGCGCAATTCTTCAGCCGTAAAAGCAACGATCTCTTTACCTGAAAGCTTTTCCTGTAATTTTCGCATGATCAGGTCCAGATGCCCGGGCTTCTGGACGTAGTCCATGTCGTCCGCGGGAATGGTCAACACCGGGCAGAGCGTAAATTCGTGTATCCAATTCTCATACAGGTGATTGAGCTCTTTCAGGTATTCCTGCGAGATATTCTTTTCGTAATCTCTTCCACGTAGGCGAATACGCTGGATCAGAATCGGCACAGACGCTTTCAGGTAGATTACCAGATCAGGCGGGGGGAGAAATTCCAGCATGGTGTGGTAGAGAGCCGTGTAGGTATTGAAATCCCGTTCGTTGATCAAACCCTGCAGGTGCAAATTGCGGGCAAAGATCTCTGCGTCTTCGTAGACGCTGCGGTCCTGCAGTACGGTGTTTGGCATGCAGGCAATCTCGTGATGTGACCGCAGCCTGCGAGAAAGAAAGTACACCTGCGAGTGGAAGGCCCAGCCTTTCATATCCTGGTAGAAATCAGATAAGTATGGGTTGGTGGCCTCCGGTTCAAAATATGGCAGCCAGTCCATGCGCTGTGAAAGCAGGCTGACAAGGGATGTCTTCCCCACACCGATATTTCCAGCAACGATCACATGTTTCTGGTTCAAGCGAGGCCCTCCTTGATCAATTCGCTGATTCGGGGATGCCCCCGGTAAATGCCGTGATATTTTTCGGGAATGAGCGCGGCGATCCGGCACATAACCTCATCCGTATTGCGCCGGGTGCTCTCCTCCCGCTCTGTACGGTCGATGGGCGGCAGTTGATAAGGTTTTCCAAACCTGGCACGGACGGTTGGCCGTTGAAAGTGAGCCAGCTTCGCCATGCAGTCTTCTGTGCCGGTGATCCCTACCGGGATGATTGGCACGGAGGTACGATCTGCCAGTAACACCGTGCCGCTCTTGGCTTCCAGCATCGTCCCCACCTGGCTGCGTGTTCCCTCCGGCGCAATGCCCAGCAACCCTCCGGCACGCAGATGCGCCAGCGCCGCGCGCATGGCAGTGTGATCCGCTATCTCCCGGTTGATCCAGATGGAATTGGTCGAGCGGACAATGAGGGAGAACAGCGGGTTCAGTCGGTATTTATCCGCCACCAGGGCGCACATGTCATCGCGATTGACGGCAATCAGCAGCAGGGGAGTATCCATCCGGCTGAGGTGGTTGGTGGTTAAAATACAACCGCCGCTGGCTGGTACATTTTCAGTTCCTTCCAATTCAACGTGCATCAGGCCGCAGAAAACGGCCTTTACCAACCGCTTGAGTATGTGTCTATCCATTTTAGGGTCTCTACCTATAATTTGAACGCAGGTAATTCTACCTGTGGATCACTGGAACCGATAAGATAATAAGGAAGCCAGACCACACCAAAGGCATCCAGAAAGATATTCGCCTTTTGCGGAAGGATGGCCATACTGGTGATCTCTTTCGCGGCGGTTTGCCATTTATCACGGACTGCCATTTCCTCCTGAGCCATCCCGGCTTCCAAATCCGCGATCTGTTTACGAAGTGCCTCGATCGTTTGAACAGATTCATCCACGCTTGCTTTGGCTGTGGCCGTCATGCGGCGTTTGGTCAGATTACTGCTGATGCTGCGCTTTCGGCCGCCAAGCATCCCCAATACGGTGTTCAATCCGGACCCCACTTCTTCAATCGTGCGTTGATTGAGGTTGGATTGATCCATTGCCAGTTCCCGTTCTTCACGGGCCAGCCTTTCTTTCAGTACGGCGGTTTTCTTGCGCTGTGTATCCGCCAGGGTAGCCAGTTCTTTCTTCAATGCCAGCTCAGATTGGCTGGCACACTGGGCTGCAAATTCGTTCTCAGTGATCCCGGGAGCAGCCGTCAGTTTGAGGGCAGCATTGGAAAGCAAGCGTAATTCGCCGGTCTGAAAGAGCCAAGCCCCCAGGTCTTTACGCATGGCGGCCATCAGTTTAGCGTCTGCCAGTGGAAGATCCAGTGCGGCATATTCAGCGCCTTCCACCCCGCGGGCTGTCAACAATTTCTGGTCAATGCTGCCGGTGACATGCTCCTCCCAGTGGATCATGCCGCGCTTGTCGGGTTCACGGACAAGCAGGCATTTACGCAGTACATGATCCAGGTTATACCGCCTGTCGAGGTAACGGATGGAAGCCAGCCCAATAAGAGCGGGGCGGTACACCACCCGGGGAGTCTTGCCATTCACGGGCAGCGGTGTTCCTGTAGCAGTTGCGCTCTCCGCAGGTGAAAGATTGGATTGTAGAATATACTCTTCCAGCCCAGCAGGCACAGCCGGGCGGGTATCCGAGAAGATATCACCGCCACCTTTGTTGGATGATGCAGTAGACCTGCCGGATGAAACAGAGCCGTTTGCCTTTTTCTTCGCAGCGTTGGTACTTCCGATTCCAGCCAGCTGGTTGAGCGCAGGGATCTGCGCCCGGGTGAGCGGACCTGCCAGGTAGTTCATCGTCCAGCGGGTTTGCATGGTCACCGGTGCGGACTCATGTACATTGTGCAGCAAGAAGACTCTTTTACCGAGAGATGAGATCAGCTTATCGAACTTCGCGCGGTCCATTCCTCCGGCGACGCCTTCCAGTCCGTCCAACAAACGTTGCTTGTCCTGATCCGTTTGCAATTTACCGATGAACCAGGTTCCTGCGTTAGACAGGGCTTTGTAATCCACATCCACCGGGTTCTGGGTGGCAAGCAACAAACCGACACCAAAAGCGCGCGCTTGTTTCAACATACGAAGAATGACCATCTTTGAGGGCGGGTTTTGCAGCGGGGGCAGGTAGCCCATGATCTCATCAAAATAGACCATGGCGCGCAGCCCGCTGGTACCGCTTTGCTGGCGCATCCAGGCTTCGATGGAAGAATAGAGCAGGGTGACAAAGAACATACGTTCTGTATCTGTCAGGTGGGCAATATAGAAAATGCTATGGCGTGGAGTACCATCCGAAGAGTATAGCATTTTGGCGATATCCAACCCCTCGCCAGACATCCATACCTCAAAAGCGGGGGAAGCCAGGAAGTTGTTGAGCTGCATTGCCAGGGTATCCCGCTCTTTTTGCGGGAAGAATTTATCTAGCGGGAAGACCCCCAATTTATCGAACGGCGGTGTTTGGGTTTGCAGGATCAACTCTGACAGGTCCAGATCTTTACCCTGGCTCCAGGCGTATTGGAAGATATTCGTGAGGAGGATATGTTCACGTGAACGGACGGGGTCGATATCACTGACCCCAACCAGTCCGAGCAATGCCGAGACGGTGCTGGTGATCTTTTCCATCAGCGCGCTGCCTTCGAGTTCACCTTCGGGTGCTTTCAGGTTCGCCAGAATACTGACGGGCACCCCCGCGTCTGAACCTGGTGTATACACACAGAATTTCACAGACTGCTGCAGAGCGGTGATGCGCCCGGCATCGATCCCCCAGCCGGCTTGGCCTTCACTCCAGCTGCGCGCAGTTTCGCTGGCGAATTCGGCCAGGTTTTTACCCGCTTTGCGGGCGGCATCCGGGTCCACCCAGGGTTCAAAATCTGCCGGCTGTTGGCTGGGAAAGTGCAGCAGCAGGTTGGTCAGGTCACCCTTGGGATCAATGATGATAGCCGGCACTTTTTGCAGCGCTGCCTCTTCCAGCAAACCGATACACAGGCCGGTTTTACCAGAGCCGGTCATACCTGTTACCACACCGTGCGTGGTCAGGTCAGCTGGATCATAGTACAGGTTTTCGGGGGTAGCTTTCCCGATTGCCGGGTCTACCTTACGTCCGAGAAAAAATGCTTTGCTTGAATCCATAGAATCTCCTGGCGGTGAAACGCTAGATTGATTATAGCAGAATCGGATTATCCAAATCTTGACCTATAGTGTACAATTAATCATCAAATGTTTGTAACAAATCAGAAATCTATGTAATCATTCAATCACGAGGGCAGACCATGAAGGTAACCGTCTCACAAGCGAACTTAGCACACGGCCTGGGTATTGTTACACACGCGGTGGCATCGCGTACCACGCTGGCGGTGCTTTCCAATGTTTTACTGGCAACAGATGAAGGCCGGTTGCGCCTTTCCGCGACGAACCTGGAAATGGGCATCACCTGCTGGATCGGTTGCAAGATCGAGGAGGAAGGCTCCATCACCATTCCCGCGCGTACACTGACCGACCTGGTGAACACCCTGCCTGTTGGCGAGGTACGGTTGACGCTCAACCCGCGCACTCAGAGCATGGAGATCAAATGCGGTACCACCTCCAGCGAGATCAAGGGCATTGATTCGCAGGAATTTCCACCCATGCCGATCGCAGACCTGGATGGCGGGGTTGAACTGAACCTGGCTGACCTGAAAGAAATGATCACACAGGTCATTTTCGCGGCTTCGACAGATGAAGCCCGCCCTGTTTTGATGGGCGCTCAGATCAGTATTAACGACAATACGGTCTCCATGGCCGCAGCGGATGGCTTTCGCATCTCGGTACGCAGCGGGCAGTTGTCTCACTCAGTGAGCGAACCTGTTTCAATCATCGTCCCGGCGCGGGCACTGGCCGAGCTGGCAAGGGTCACCATGGATGGCAGCGATACCGTCCGTATGTCCATTCCTTCCGGCCGGGGGCAGGTGATCTTCTCCCTCAAGGATATGGAGATCGCATCGCAACTGATCGAAGGTAAATTCCCAGATTTCAACCAGATCATTCCCAAGGCTTTCAAAACCCGCACCGTCATCACCACTGCGCAATTCCTTAAAGCCTGTAAACAGGTGGAAGTCTTTGCGCGTGAAGGGGCTTATGTATCTCGCCTGAATCTGAAACCTGTGGAAGGCGGTCCCGGGGAAGTGGAGATGAACGCAGCCAATGAAGAGACCGGCTCATCCGATGTGGTACTGGATGCAACTATAGACGGCGCTCCGCTGCTGATCGCGTTCAATGTGCGCTACCTGCGGGAAGTGCTGGAAGTGATCAAGACACCGAATGTGGCGCTGGAAACCAGTGCCAACAATACGCCCGGTGTCATCCGCCCGGTCGGAGATGACACATTTACCCATGTCATCATGCCGATGCACCTGTAATAAACCGCAACAGATCTCAACAGCCCCGCTCAGCGGGGCTGTTTTCTTTACACATTAGTAGCCGCAATCCCATACAGCAGGCAGCGTTTTGCTATAATGGATGAATGCTGCCATATAATTTCCTCCCCGCTGCCAGTGAAAAAATGCTCACCACCTACCTGACCCTGCGCCAGTATCCCATCCTGTGCGGAAGGATCCGCTCGCGCATGCGCAAGCAAATGTACTCCATGGGTATTTTACAGCGGGATTTCTTTGAAGATGAGGTCCGGCAGGCAGCGCTGCAATCACAACAACGGGAAGGGCTGCGCAATCCATTTCAGGAGGAATCCAATGATGTCTGGGAGTTGCGCATTTGCGCGATGCGTGACCAGTTGACTGACTATTATTTTTCTATGCACATGACACCGCATGACCTGGAAGAGATCATCGCCCATGTATTGCAGGAAAAAGGAGTGGAAGCACGCGATTCCCTGCTGACCATCAATCCGGAATTGGCTCCGCAAGACCTGGTATTGGAACAGGCCATGATCATCGAAAAGATGCCGGCAGCCGAGCGCGGACACCTGATCGCCCGGCTGAGCGAATTAAAGGTGGTCCTCATCCGCAGCCTGATCAGCGACCAGTTACGCTATATCAACGTGGCGCGCGAGTGGCTGACGATCAATGACCTGTTTGAGATACGCCGGCACAAGATCGGCAATGGACGCATTGGCGGTAAGGCTGCCGGCATGTTGCTGGCATATCGCATTATGCAATCCATCGGGGAAGAAGCAATCAAACAGAGCATCACCATCCCTGAGACCTATTACCTGGGGTCGGATATCTTTTACAGTTTCATGGAGATTAACAACCTGCTGGGTTGGAACGATCAGAAATATAAGCCTGAAGATCAGATGCGGGCGGAATTTCCGCAGATCGCGCGCGAGTTCGAGTTTGGCGCATTCCCTACCGAGGTGATCGATCGCCTCGAAAGCATCCTGTTGCGCCTGGGTAAGAAACCGATCATTGTGCGATCCTCCAGCCTGCTGGAAGATAATTTTGGCACCTCATTTGCAGGCAAGTATGACAGCTTTTTCCTGCCGAACCAGGGCAACCTGGAAGAGAACCTGAGCGAATTGACGAAAGCCATCGCGCGTATCTATTCCTCCACGCTCAACCCGAATGCACTCCTTTACCGCCGCGGCAAGGGTTTGCAGGATTACGATGAGCGTATGGCGATACTCATGCAGGTGGTGCAGGGCGAGCAGCAGGGGCGGTACTTTTTCCCGTTGGCTGCCGGTGTTGCTTTTAGTAAAAATCTCTATCGCTGGGCACCACAGATCCAGCGGGAAGCCGGTTTCATCCGCCTAGTCTGGGGAATGGGTACCCGTGCGGTGGACCGGGTGGGCAATGATTACCCCCGGCTGGTGGCGCTGAGCCATCCCCTCCTGCGGCCGAACTCATCCCCCGATGCCATCCGACGCTACTCCCAGCAGCATATTGATGTGGTGGATCTGGAGAGCAACCAGTTCGTCACGCTGCCGGTCAGTGATGTGCTGGACGGACAATATGAACACTTAAGGTATGTCGCACAACTGGATCAGGATGGTTACCTGAGCTCTTTACGATCCAACGTGGTGGAAGGCAGCATGTGCGACCTGGTGATCACGATGGAGGATTTTCTCAAGCGCACCCCCTTTGCTGAGACGATGCGCCAGGTGTTGCGTAACCTAGAACTACGCTATCAGGCGGCGGTCGATCTTGAATTCACTGCCAGCATCCAACCTGATCAGGAAGGTAAACCGGGACTGGAGATCTGCCTGCTGCAGTGCCGTCCGCAGAGTCAATTGGAGATAGCCGCGCATGTTCAGATTCCCGCCTATATTCAGGAAGAAGACATTATCTTTTCGACTGAATTCATGGTACCCGAAGGTTTGATCACGGATATACAGTACGTGCTCTATGTTCCACCTGAAGCCTATTACTCGATGCCGACACAACAGATGCGTATGGACCTGTGCCGGGCGATTGGCCTGATGAATAAGCACCTGGCACAGGATGTCTTCATTTGCGTCGGCCCCGGCCGCTGGGGAACCAGCAACTCAGACCTGGGGGTCAGTGTCAGTTATGGAGATATCTACAACAGCCGCGCACTGGTGGAAGTAACCGGAGCGGGTTACGGAAATGCGCCAGAACCCTCTTTCGGTACGCATTTCTTCCAGGACCTGCTGGAATCACAAATCTATCCGTTGGCGATCTACCTGGACCACGGGGAGACCAGTTTCAATAATAAATTCTTTGACGGCCTACCAAATCACCTTTTGGCATTCCTGCCAGATCAAGCCGCGATGGAACCCTATTTACGTGTGATCTCCGTGAATGATTATCGAAGCGAGAACCGCCTGGTGCTGGCTATGGATGATATCAAAGGCAAGGCCGTGGCTTATATCAAGCCGGTGACCTTGCCCTGACACATGCGTTAGATATAGAAAGAATGTTCTAGAATATCAATGGATTAGACTTTCCCGATCAACACTTTACGACTAAACAGGCGCAGGCAAAAACGCAGCAGCAACCAATCGACCAGCCAGAGAATGGTACCAATGACCATTCCTGAAAGCACACCCAGGTAGATGATACCTGTTGCCTGACCGACGACCAACCCCAGAACAAGTAGTACCAACATACCGCCGGATTGATAGGCTTCCATAAAGGTGGCCACGCGGGCAGATACAAGCACAGTTACCAGGACACCCAGGAAAGCGACTGCCGGGGTGATCCAGAAGATCAACGGCCACCAACCGGGCAGTGGAAACCAAATCCGTCCCATGATGGGGTACCCGAGGGTATTGATGACAACCGTGTAAAGGACGAAGGATAACAGAGAGAAACCTACCGCCGGCAGTAGGGCTGCCAGCGCTTTACCGGTGAACAACTCAGCATCCGTGGTGGGAGAGTAGAGCAGTCCTTCTAGTGTTTTGCGCTCTTTCTCACCGGCAAAGGATTCCGCGGCAACAATGGAGGATACCATCAATGGCATCACCAGGAACATCGGGGCAAAGAAATAACCCAGAATGGCGAAGGGGATCAACTGGTCCACAGACAACCCGGCGAAGCGTGCCTTGACTTCTTCCGGTAAGACAGACAGCACCTGACCCGGATCCAGGTTGGTAGGCATCGTTGTGGATTGAAAGAAAGATAACCGGGGGAGCAGCAGAAAGAGAGCCGGCAGGAACACAAAGAACACCAGCGGAATGATGACGACCGGAACCCAAGCGGTACGGTTACGAGAGACTTCCAACAGATCTTTCTTTATGATGGCTTTCAAGACACGGGATCTCATGTATGGCCTCCGTGATTTTTCCTTAGTTGGAAATAGATCTCTTCCAGTGAGACTGGCCGCGGTTCCACTCGTGTGATTCGCGCACCGGCAGACACCAGGGTGGCAACCATGCCGGGGATATCCGCGTGGTCAGCCAGGTCCATCAGAGCTGTACCACCTTCCCACTGAATGGAGCGCAGGCCCTGGCACACAGCAAGTTTTTCGGCAAGGTTAACCGGCGCGGGTGCTTCCATGTCGATCTCCACCCGGACACCCGGGAAGAGGGCTGCCGCCAGTTCTGCCGGGGTACCGCTGGCCAGTATTTTACCGGCATCTAGCACTGCAACACGGTCGCATAACCGCTGAGCTTCCAGCAAATTATGCGTGCAAAGGAAGATAGTTCGACCGCCATCCCGGCTGATGGTGCGGATCAGGTCATTCACCTGTAAGGCGGATTCGGGATCCAAAGAAGAGGTGGGTTCATCCAGGAACAGAAGTTCAGGATCATGCAGCAAGGCACGGGCTAGCGCCACCCGCTGCTTCATACCTTTTGAAAATCCGGCTAATCGCTCTTTGGCGCGGGCTTCCAGTCCGAAAAGATCCAGTACTTCAAAGACGCACTGTACGAGCTTCTGTTGTGAGATTCCGCAAATATTACCAAAGAATAACAGGTTCTCCTCAGCAGAGAGGCGCTCATACAAAGCCGGAGTTTCTGTCAGTATACCGGCTCTGGCGCGGATCTCACTCCCTTGTTTTTGGGGATCCATACCGAAAACAGACAGTGAACCGGAGTCGGGAGGGAAGAGCCCGTTGAGCAGACGGATGGTTGTGGTCTTGCCGGCACCATTTGGCCCGAGCAGGCCAAAGATTTCCCCCGGTCGGACGGCCAGCGAGAGGCCGTCCAATGCCCGGGTCGTACCGAAAGATTTGGTGACGCAATCTAATTGGATCATGGAATACCTTGTAAATGTTTCACGTGAAACATTAAGCGAAAGGATGCAGCTGGCGATACAGCACATAAGAGTACACGACCAGCCCCAATGCGGATGCCAGTAAAGGCACCATCATGAACCAGATGGATTGGGCTGGAAATACCATTCCCAGTAAGCTGAGGATCGCGCTGATCTTGAATGCCCAGCCGCCAACTGCGTGTGTCTTTTGCCAAACGGTATTATCGCTCAGCGTCCAGGGAGTTCGGATGCCGATGAAGAAGTTCGGTTGCGCGTGTGAGATCATCGAACCGGCGGCGAAGAAGATGGCGGCAAAGGCGGGTGTCATCCAGGCGAGAAAGTCCACCTTTATCCCCAGGTTCCAAACGAGGGAAAGGATGTGAACATAGGTGAAGAATCCCAGGATGATGACCAGGAAGGTGTTGTAGATCCCGCGGAACTTGCGGATGTTCTCACGGCGGGGATCGATCTGCGGGACAAAGTAGAGCAGTACCGCCAAACCGAGCTGCATGGCGGGCAGAAAGTATAACCCGAAAGATTTGCTGCTGTAGCCATTGGCCTGGCCAAGTTCATCCCAGTGCGTGGCCATGAGCTCAGGTAACTGCGGGCTGAGTGCCAGGCTTGCGGCCAGTGAAGCAAGGATAAAGACGGCGATCAGGATCAGGGTATTTCTGTTTGACATTCGTTCTCCTTTTTGTTGAGTGTTTCACGTGAAACTATTTTTCGATGTTTGGCTGCTGACTCTGTGCCATTGCAACCATACCGGATAAACCACCCAGGTTCATGGTCTCCACCGCGCTGCTGGGGACGATCACCAGCGCGCCTTTGGCTTTGAGACCTTC
Source organism: uncultured Leptolinea sp. (assembly GCA_903828565.1). Lineage (GTDB taxonomy): Bacteria > Chloroflexota > Anaerolineae > Anaerolineales > Anaerolineaceae > PNON01. The sequence goes on from CAIKMQ010000003.1 coordinate 28,755, forward strand.
GAAAAGCATGTTCATGGCGCGCAAGTGCAGGGCGGTCGGATTGTTCTCGTAGGACTTGGCAGCCTCCGCGAAACTGTGCGCGATCTGCATCTCGGATTCACCCAGGATGACGCGGGCCTGGCGTTCACGTTCCGCCTGCGCCTGTCGGCTCATGGCATCTTCCAGGTCGGTCGGGATGACGACATCGCGGATCTCTACGGATGAAACGGTGATGCCCCAGGGAGCTGTGCGTTCATCGATGATCTTCTGCAAGTCAGCATCCATACGCGCGCGGCCGACCAGAATGTCCGCCAGGGTCATCTGGCCAATGATCTCACGCAGGGCTGTCTGGGCTGCCCAGCTGATGGCGCCTTTGTAATCTTCCACTTCCAGCGCAGCCTTTTCGGCATCCCATACGCACCAGAAGAGCACGGCATCCACATCCACCGGCACTGTATCGCGTGTCAGTGTTTTCTCGGCGGAGAAAGGTGTGACCATCACGCGATGGTCGATCCAGCGGGGGGTCATGTCGATTAGCGGGATCAACCAGAACATACCGGGGCCTTTCAAACCACGGAATTTACCAAACCGCAACACTACCGCTTTTTCCCACTGCTGGGCAATCTTGAAGGAAAACATCAGCAGAAAGCCGAGTATCATCAGCGGGAAGACGACCAGCAGGATCTGAACATCGGTCCAGATACCATCTTTGATGGCTGCGATAATCACACCAACCAACATACAAATCGTAAAGAGCAGTATGGCAATCCCGTTGACGTGGACATTATCCACCTGGGGCGGCTGGGTCTTGTTACCTTTCTTGTTCAGCAATGTGTTGAGGCTCATTTATTCTCCTTTTATTTTCTCAGGGCTATCTGCCCTGATGATCTCTTCAATTTGACGGCGGACATCCTTTTCCGAAAAACCAAGGTGCTTGGTTTCGGCCAGGTATTCACGCGTCAGTTCATCCAGTGAGCGCTGCCGGATCTCTGCCAGTACCGCGGGAGCTGGTGTTTCTGTGATGTAGGTGCCCCGGCCCTGCTGGGTGGAGATCAAGCCGGCTTCATCCAGAATGCGGTACGCCCGCGCGATGGTGTTGAAATTTACCCGCAGCTCCGCGGCCAGTTGGCGCACCGTGGGCAGTTGGTCTCCCGGCTGCAGATCGCCTACCGATACCTGCTGGCGGATCTGTTCCACCAGCTGCAGGTACACCGGCTCACTGTTTCTAAATGACACCTGTATCTGCTTCAACCATCAACCTCCTATATTGTATCATTGTATCTTTGTATGATTGTATGCCGTTCAGCGAACATTGTCAAGAGGGAACAGTATCGCAAAGAAAAACCCTCAGCACCGGGCTGAAGGTTCCTTGCACTTTCTGGGTATCACCTGATCAACCGGATGCGCTCAGGTTATCGCGGATCTGCGCCGCAATGGCACGCTACCGTTCACAGGCAATGCCGGTATAGTTATCCACGCGGAATAGTTCCATCACCTCTTCAGGCGATAACAGGGAGGTTACCCTGGTGTCACTTTCAATAAGCCGGCGTAAGGGATTCCCTTCGCCTTTTTCCATGGCTTCCCAGGCTTGCATACTGTGGACCCGCAAGATTTCGTGCGCCAGCTGCCGGTCCATCCCCTTACCGGTAAGTGCCAGCAGTACCCGCTCTGTGGCCGCGAAAGGAGCATAGGTGGCCAGCGTCCGTTTGATATTATTACGGCGGATCCGTAAACCGGAGAGAACCCGCTCGAATGCCACCAGGATCTCGTCTGAGATCAGAAAGGCTTCGGGCAACACGCTGCGCCGGTTGGCGCTGTCATCCAGCGTGCGTTCCAAAATGGAATGGGCATAATTGTTCCAGGCTACTGCGGGTAATGCAGAAAGCTCCCGTGCCAGCGAGGTGATCTTTTCAAGCTCTACCGGGTTGCGTTTGAATGGCATGGCAGATGAACCCACCTGGCTGGCACTAAATGGTTCTGCCGTTTCACCGATTACTTCGGATTGCAGCAGGCGCAGGTCCAGCGCGAACTTGTAAAGGGTTGCCGCCAGGCTGGAAAGTACCTGCAGCACCTCCAGGTCCTGTTTGCGCGAATAGGTTTGGGTTGCGGCCGTGTAGAAGGGCAGGCCCAATTTACGGCTGATCTCTTCTTCGAACGCGTCAAAGTTCGCTGAACCCAACAGCAGCTGGAAGCCGGCGGCATTGCCCACCGCGCCTTTGAAGCCTTTTCCGCGCAGGTTGGCATGAGTTCTATCCAGAGAGTGCCAATCCGCCAGCAGATCTTGGCCTGTGTTGGCCAACCGGTACCCCAGGGTCGTGGGTTCAGCAGGTTGTAAATGAGTAAAAGCCATCACTGGCAGGGCAGCATGAGTTTCAATCAGGCGGGTCAGCGTTTCCAGCAGACCGGCCAGGCGCAGCCGCAGCAGCGATACGCCGGCGCGTAATTGCAAGGCTTCCGCGTTGTCCTTGATATCCATGGAGGTTGCGCCGAGGTGAATGATCCCTCCACCGGCCGGGCATTGGCTGGCAAAAACCTTTAATTCAGCCATCAGGTCATGGTGGATCTCATTTTCCAGTGCGAGCGAGCGTGGAATATCCAGGTCTGCGGCATGTGCCTGCAGATCCGCTGCCTGAGCAATAGTCACCAGGCCGTAATTCACCTGAACTTCAGCCAGTACTACCCAGCATCTGCGCCAGAGCAGACGTTTGTGTTCTTCGCTCCAGATGCTGCGCATTTCATCCGACCCATACCGCCAGCTGAACGGACTTTGATAGGTGTGGTAGGAGTCTGTCATTCTCCGGCCTTCTCCACAACGGCGTTGCGCTCGGGACCAACTGAGATCCAGCGAACCGGCACGCCGCAGGCTTTTTCAATGAACTCCACATAACCGCGGGCAGCCTCAGGAAACTGGTTGTGATCCCGCATGGGACGCAGATCTTCCTTCCAACCGGGCAGGCTGGTAAAGATGGGTTCCACCATGCCCAGAGACCGGGCATCTGCAGTGGTCTCCATTGTCGAGACTTCGCGGCCGTTCAACCGATAGGCGGTACAAATCGGGATTTCAGTAAACCCGGAAAGGACATCCAGTTTTGTTAAGAACAGTTCGGTGACCCCATTGATCTCCACGGCATAGCGCAGCAGCGGCAGATCCAGCCAGCCGACCCTGCGTGGACGGCCAGTGGTAGTACCGTACTCATCCCAGGGATTGCTGCCGGTACCGCGCAGCGCGACAGCATCCGCCCCGGTGAGTTCGGTTGGGAAAGGCCCGGCACCAACCCGTGTTTGAAAAGATTTCGTTACACCGACCACGTGCCTCACGGGGGAGATGCCAATTCCTAACCCGCTGAAAACGCCGGCTGCGGTCGTGCAGGAACTGGTCACGAAGGGGTAAGTGCCCTGTTCCAGGTCGAGCAGGGTTCCCTGTGCGGCTTCTGCCAACACCACCCGATCATCCATCAAAGCCTGCCGCACGATCGGCCCTACTCTGCGGATGTACGGCTGCAGGGTGGCTGCGTTTTCTATCAGCACGCGGGAGATTTCCTTTCGATCCAATCCGGGGTGTTGATAGCGGTTGCGTAATTCCGTATCGATCGTAGACAGGTGCTCATCCAGCCGGTCTTTAAAAGAAGCCAGGTCTAGCATTTCACCTATCCGCATACCGCGGCGCGAGACCTTATCCACATAAGCCGGGCCAATACCGCGGCCGGTCGTGCCGATCTGACCGCCCCGCAAGGCTGCTTCTTGAGCGGTATCCAGCAGGCGGTGTGCCGGGGTGATGAGCGCGGCAGCATCCGCAATGAATAACCGGTCTGCGGCTACCTCCACGCCAGCTTGCCGCAGCATGTCCATCTCTCCTAACAGCGTCTGCGGATTGATCACCATGCCATTCCCCAGAACACCAGTCGTGCCCGGGTGAATGAAACCCGAAGGGATGAGGTGAAGTTTGTAGATGCAATCCCCGATGGTCACGGTGTGCCCGGCGTTATCCCCGCCGTTATATCTGGCAGTGATATCCGCCCCGCGAGAGAGCAGGTCCACCACACGGCCTTTGCCTTCATCCCCCCACTGTGCGCCAACGACAATATCCAGTGGCATTTAACCACCCAACTTTCTGTATTTATCCAGGTCCACTGAGGCAATGTACGGCAGATTGCGCCCTTTTTCGTCGATATCCAGTCCGTAGCCGACAACGAAATAATCCGGGATAGAAAAACCCAGGTAATCGATTTTGACATCCACCTGATGGCGGTCGGGCTTGTCCAACAGGGCGCACAGCTTTAGGCTTCGCGGTTGGCGATCGAGCAGTAGTTTTGAGACAGTTTTCAGCGTATAACCGGAATCTACAATGTCATCGATCAGGATAACATCCCACCCGCGGATATTAGTCTTATGGTCCGAGTCGATCCGTACAAATCCACTGGTTTCAGAGCCGGAATAGGAGGAGACCGACATAAAGTCCATGGTCATCGGACGATTGACATGCATCATCAGGTCGGTGATGAAAACGACAGCTCCTCGCAGCAGGCCGAGCAGCAGCAGTCTTTCTGAGTCGCGGTAGTCATCCGCGATCTGACGCCCCAGTGTACGGACTCGCTGCTGGATCTCATCATGCGGGATGATGACCCTGTCAATGAATTGATACGGGTGTTCCATGTCGCCTTCCATCATAACCTCCGCGAACAGGTATAACTCATTGTACCAAATCCAGGCCCTTGCTTAAACAAAAAAGGGAGGGAGTTTGATCTCCTACCCTTTGCCGGGGTATATCCCGGCCATTCTCGGACACGAAAGAGTCAGACCTGTTAAAAGAAAACTTTGATCAGGCCAAGGGCTTTCTGCTTCCAGGGGACGCGGTGGGTTACTTCTCCACTGCCGGTACTCAGGTGCCCGCGGTTGGCCAGATACCACTGGTAATTGCGCAGTAGGGCCTGTTTGTTGGAATACTGCGGGGAATACTTGAGAGATGCCTGTGCCTTTTCGATCGAAACGAAGGAATCTTTTGAGGCAGTCTCGTAGATCCACGGGTACAACGGGGACAGCTTCATTTTTTCCAGAATTTTCAGCGCGAGGATGACCGGGCCGGCCGGGAATGGGATGATCTTCTTGCCAAAACCGGCTGCATCCAGGACAGCCTGATAATCCTCTTTCATTGTGGTGAATTCAGCTGCGCCGATGTTGAAGGTATCGTTGACCGCGCTTCTCTCCAGGGTGAGGCAATTGACGATGGCCCGGCACAGGTCTTCCACCGCTAACAACTGATAGCGGTTGTTGCCTGAACCGATGTTGGGGAAGCCGCGGCCTTCGCTGGCCCATTCATAGAAGATGGCAAATACCCCCAGGCGCTCAGGGCCGACAAAAGACTTGGGCCGCAAGATCGGCAGGCACATCCCGCCGGCGCGGAATTCCAGGCAGACCTCTTCCGCTTTGACTTTGGCAATACCATACGGCCCGACACCGATCATCGGGTCACTTTCATAGAGCGGGTGATGGTCCGGCACGCCGTACACAGCCGTGGATGAAATGTGAACGAACCGTTTGACACCGTAGGTTTTCGCCTGTTGCAGCAGGATGCGTGTACCTTCAATATCGGTGGAGAAGATCTCTTCCGGTGTGTAGAGCGGTAAAGCCGCAGCTGTATGGATGACCATATCCGCGCCGCGCATACTTTCGCGCACAGCGTTCGGGTCACGGATATCACCCTGTGTGAAATGGATGCGGTCGCGCTCCGGGTAGGTGAAATCCACCAGGTCGATGCCGGCAATATCGGTATACCCTTCCGCGAGCAGATGCCGCACCAGGTTGATGCTGAGAAAACCGCTGATGCCGGTGATGTAGATCTTCATAAGATAACTCCGTTGAAAGATAGTCTTTCCATAAATAATACTGCTCTGATGCCAGGTAAAGGTTTCAACTGTGAAATAGCATCAAGGAACTATGTGTATTCCGGTCACATGATGAATGATACTAAAGTTTTGCGTTAATTTCCTTAAGGACTTTTTCCACCTGAGATACCGTAACCCCATACCGGGCAACTTGAGGAATAGTGAGCAGGGATCGCAGAGTCATCCCCTTTGCAAAAGATAACATGGGGTGATCAAACAAATCGGGTACATGTTGTTTTAATACCTGATATGCTGTCGGATTGTTGAGCAGTTCAGCCAGGGTGGAATCGAGGGTAAAGGGCATTGTGATCTCCGAATTATCGAATAAAAAAACAGATGAAAACTACCGACCGGCGTTGAAACGCAGTTTGATCGCGCCTTTCGGGCAGCCATCCACACAGGTGGCGCAGAGAATGCATTCATCATTCTCCATAACACCTTTCTGTACCATTGCATTCACATCCAGGCTCATGGGGCAGTGGCTGGTGCATGTCTTACAGTTTGAGCAGAGTTCAGAGGCAGCCTGCAGGCGCAGGGACGGCCAGACTTTGATATTGCGCAATTTTCGGCCGAGGATCATGAATGGGGACATCCAGCAGATGGCGTGGCACCCCGCACGCCGTCCGAGGGTCAATGAAAGCGTCAGAAATAACCCAACGACCAGGTAGTAGATGATGTATGCAAAGATCACAGGCCGATCGGCATCTCCTGCCAGCGAGATACCGCCAACAGTGTCCAGTGTCAGGTTCACCTGCCGGTAACCGCCGGCAGAGATCAATGCCCACAGGATGATGCCGATCCATGGAACCCAGATAAGCCACTTGATCCAATCCAGCTTCCGGCCGTTGACCGGCTGGTTATTGGCCACGCAGGCGATCTCACCCAGCCCGCCGGCAGGACAAGCCCAACCGCACCAGGCTCTTCCGAGGAGGAGCGAAGTGAGAAAAAGCAGCCCGAAAACAAACAGGGAGCCATTGGCGACCCCCTGTGATGCGCCATCGATAATAACGTAGGGGGAGAAATAATTCATGCTAACCGGGAAGAGAAGAAACATCACGATCAGGATACCGCGCCGAATTTCCTGCCTGTGAGGGTGTATGTGGGTCATATATTAATTATAAATGCAGGTATTCCAATTTACCTTGCATTTCCGGGTAAAGTTTCAAATGTTCTGTACGTTGAGCGACTCAATGACCCTAAGTTCATTCAGATAAAGCAGGCGCTGGTACATACATTGACACTGGATTGCAGTGGTGATAGAGTAAACGATGGTTTTTTTGCCCAAAAGACTGACGACCGGCAGTTATTCATCTTAATGTCAGGAGAATTGACTATGAAGATCATCGAAGTGGAGCATCTCACCAAGTATTACGGTAAAGCCCGTGGAATTGTGGATGTCTCATTTAGTGTGGAGGAAGGTGAGATCTTCGGTTTTATCGGCCCCAATGGAGCCGGCAAATCCACCACCATCCGCCTCTTTTTATCGCTCATTTACCCCACCAAAGGGTTCGCGCGCATCTTCGGCAAGGATTGCATTGCTCACGGCCCTGAGATCCGTCAGGAGATCGGCTACCTCCCATCCGAGGTCTTTTATTATGAAGGTATGAAAGTGCTGGATCTGCTCAAGTACTCTGCCAGTTTCTATAAAAAAGACTGCACCAAGCGGATGTATGAACTGGCCGACCTGATGGAACTGGACCTGAAGCGCCGGATTGATGACCTTTCTTACGGTAATAAGAAGAAAGTGGGTATCGTGCAGGGATTGTTGCACTCACCCAGGCTCATAGTTCTGGACGAACCCACCTCCGGACTGGACCCGCTGATGCAGCAGAAGTTCTTCAACCTGATCCGCGAAGAGAATAAACGCGGCGCAACCGTTTTCTTCTCATCGCATATCCTCGGTGAGGTGCAGAAAATGTGCGACCGGGTGGCCATCATCAAAGAAGGCAGCATCATCAATATCCAGGATATCAAGACCCTGCAGAAGGACAACTACAAGAAGATCAAGGTCACTGGCAGCGGATTGGGTGAAGCGGCTTTGAAACTGGACGGCATCACCGGCATGGAAAGCACGAATGGCACAGTCAGTTTCTTTTACAAAGGCGATATCAACGCGGTCACAAAACTGGTCAGCAAACAGCCGATCAGTGATCTGACGGTAGAAGACCTGACGCTGGAAGAAATATTCATGCATTACTATGAATAGGATGCGATCATGAATATTTACAGGCACGAATTTCTCACACGCATTCGCTCCGTGGCGATCTGGTCTGTGTCGATCGCTGCGCTGATCTTTGTGTTCACATCCATATCTACCGGCTTTACAGAAAAGGCCGAACTGCTCAACCAGATGATGGCGAACTTCCCGCCCCAGTTGTTGCAGGCTTTTGGCATGACCGAGATGGATTTTTCAAGCATCCTGGGGTATTTCGGGTTGATCTTTCTCTTCTGTCAGATCTGCCTGGGCATCCAGGCAGCCAATTACGGCTTCGGGCTGGTCTCGATCGAAGAGAGCGAGTTCACGGCAGATTTTCTTCTGGCAAAACCTGTCAACCGCTCTTTCATCCTGACCGCCAAACTGTTGTCGGCGTTCACCAGCCTGACGATCACCAATGCAGTCGTCTGGGCATCTACTTTTTTCTTCCTCTCTGTGTACGACACAGGTACCGGATATGATGTCAATACGCTGGTCATCCTGCTTGCCAGCATCACGGTCTTCCAACTGGTCTTTTTGGGGTTGGGCGTTTTCATTTCCCTGCTGGTGAAACGGGTTCGCAGTGTCACCCCCTTTTCCATGGCGCTGGTCTTCGGCACGTACACCTTTAATGCTTTCAGCGGTATGCTGGGAGAGAAGAGCCTGGATCTGCTTACCCCGTTCAAACACTTTGACCCGAATTTCATCGTCAAGAACTCCAACTGGGATTGGCCGCTGGTAGCGATCAGCATTGGTTTTATTGTGGTCACCATTCCGGCGAGTTACTGGCTGTATAACCGGCGTAACATCCCCTCGGCGGTTTAGGAGGATACTCGTGAACATCTTTTTCCGTGAACTAAGAGCGAACACCAAATCGCTCCTGGTATGGAGCATCATCATCGCATTGTTTAGCGTGGTGGGCTTCTCCAAATTCCAGGCTTATTATGGCAATCCGGAAATGCTGGAAGTACTGGATGCCATGCCGCCGGCGATGCTGGCAGCATTCAATTTGAATGCATTCAACCTGACCACCATCACCGGCTTTCTGGGTGTGATGGCCGCGTACAACGCGTTGATGCTTTCCATCAGCGCGGTTCTCTGGGGCAGCGGCGTGATCGCCCGGGAAGAACGTGACAAGACGGTGGAATACTCGCTCACCCTGCCGGTTACGCGCGAACGGGTGGTGATCGCCAAGACCGCGGCTATGGTCGTCTGCAGCGCCATCCTGCTGCTGGTTACCTGGGGAAGCATGGCATTGATGTCCCGTTCGTATGCTCCGGACGATGCCTATTATCGATACCTGGCGCTCAATATGATCTCATATTTCATCATGCAGATGATCTTTCTTTCTGTGGGCGTGTTGATGGGCAGCGCGATGAAACGGCACAAGCTCTCAGGCTCTACAGCATTGTGGGTCTTGCTGGGCACATACTTCCTGTCCGTCGTCATCGGCCTCAATAGCCACCTGGATAAACTAAAATACCTGACACCCTTCAAATACTTCGATCCTGCGCAGATGCTGCGGGATGGCCGTCTGGAAACAGGTTATATCTTCCTTTCGGCAGGTATCTTTATCATCTGCCTGGCCGGAGCGTTGGTGGCTTACCGCCGCCGTGACCTGTATATTTAGGACTGTTCAAGGCTCAAGCAACCAAACCTCCGCTCAGATTAGAGCGGAGGTTTTTATTCACAATATCTTCACATCTTCTTCAAAGTATCTCCATACTTGTTGTTTATCATCCTGAATTGCGAGCAAGGACCCGGTTCCCGGGGTTATATCGCATTTTGGATGAGGAGAGAGATATGCTAGAAAAGATAAAGAAACATTGGAAGATCACATCCCTGGCCGGTATTTTAATCATAGGCACCAGTATACTGGTCACTGTTTTCACCGGAGGAAAGGAAGTGGAGGCTGCGCCATTGCAGACAGCCAAAGCGCGTACAGGCGAAATCCGGGTTACGGTAAGCGGATCCGGCTTCAGCACACCCTCCAACCGGGTGGAGCTGGCATTTGCAGCCGGCGGGACAGTGTCTGAGATCTATGTGATCGAAGGACAGGATGTGGTTGAAGGTGAATTACTCGCGGAACTGGATAATCGCCCGCAGGTTGTGCAACTGGCCCTGAAGCAGTTGGCGCTGCAAGCTCTAATTTCACCGGAAGCCCTGAACGCGGCTGAAATCGCCAGATTGACCGCGCAGGACGACTGGGAAGACGCCCTCGCATCCCTGCAATACCTGATCAGCCGTACCGTATATAACAGCGAAGTGGAACTGGCCACTGCCACCTCCGCACTGGAAACAGCGAAAACAGATGGCTCCAACCAGAGCGCTATAGATGAAGCCCAGTTGCTGGTGGATGAAGCTGATAAAAAGTTAGCTTCTGCCATGGGGTACTACAAATATGAGTATATTCCGGCCGTCCTCGGGTACGAGCCGACTGCTGAAGAGATCAGCCTGGCGCGGGCGCAGGTGCGCACGGCCGAGCTGGCGGTGGAAGATGCCAACCTTTACATTGAACGTCTGAGCAGCGAAGATGCCTGTGCAGATATGACCACGGTCGGCTCCTTCACCTCGAAATTAAATCAGGCTTGCCTGGATATAGAACTGGCTCAGTTGACCCTGGATGGCACCAATCTGGAAGCCCCCTTCACGGGCCGGGTCATGGCCATCGAAATGGTGGCGGGGCAGAGCGTGAATACCACACCTGTTCTGGCGGTAGCTGGTGACAGCATGTTGGTCCATTTCTATCTCGAAGAGGCTGATCTGCCCGGTGTGGTTGCCGGGTTAAAAACCAACATCACCTTCGATGCTTACCCCGATCAGATCTTTGAAGGTGAGCTGGTGCAGGTGGATCCCGAACTGGCACTTGTGGACGGCACGCCGGCAGTCAGCGTTTGGTCCACCCTGGGCCTGGCGAAAAACGATCCTGCTCTGCTGGGTGGAATGACAGCTGAGGTGGAAGTGGTGATCGGCGAAGTAGAGCAAGCCATTTTGGTACCCGTTCAGGCATTGCGTGAACTGGCTCCCGGCTCTTATGCCGTATTTGTGCAGGCAGCCGATGGAACCTTGAAGATGACACCGGTAACTATCGGTTTACGCGATATTGCCACCGTTCAGATCCTTTCGGGTGTTCAGGCTGGCGATATTATTTCCACTGGCCTGGTAGAAACGAAATAAGGAGTCTGATGACAGCTACTTTGATCGAAGTCAAGGACTTGAAGAAAGTCTATGGAGTGGAAGAAGATTCCGCGGTCTATGCACTGGATGGCATGAATGCCAGCGTAGACAGGGGAGAGTTTGCCGCCATCATGGGCCCTTCCGGCTCGGGAAAATCCACATTGATGAATATCCTGGGCTGCCTGGATACTCCTTCGGCTGGCCAATACATTCTGGATGGCCGGGATGTGAGCGGGTTGAGCAAGGATGACCTGGCGGATGTTCGCAACCAGAAGATTGGTTTCATCTTTCAATCGTTCAATTTGCTGCCACGGCTTTCGGCGCTGGATAATGTCATGCTTCCGTTGTTGTACGATACCCGCGAAGCCCAGCCGCAAGAAATGCAGCGTCAGCGCGCGATCGCAGCCCTGGAATCTGTAGGCCTGGGGCATCGAACGGGGCATCACCCCAATCAATTATCCGGCGGGCAGCAGCAGCGCGTGGCGATTGCCCGCGCCCTCATCAACCAGCCGCCGTTGATCCTGGCAGATGAGCCAACTGGCAACCTCGACTCCAGGTCCAGCGTGGAGATCATGGACTTGTTACATGATCTTCATAAACAAGGCGCGACCATTGTCATGGTCACGCATGAGCCGGATATTGCCAGGCATGCGGGACGCATTCTGTGTGTGCGTGATGGCCGGTTGATCTCTGACGGCCGGGGCGGTAACAATCCCTGCCTGGCACGGGAGGTGTCAGCATGAACTACTCCCGTATACTGCGCATAGCCTGGGACGGGCTGATGCTGAACAAAGTTCGTTCCTTCCTGACAACGTTGGGCGTCATCATCGGTGTGGCTTCTGTCATCGTGATGATGTCAGTTTCCGCCGGTGCCGAAGCAGCCATAGCAGAGCAGATCAACTCTCTCGGGGCAAACCTGCTGATCGTCTCCCCCATGCGGGGTATTCCCGGGGCCAGCCGGACCCTCCTTTATGAGGATGCTGAAGCCATCGGTGAAGCCGTGACCGGGATTGTGGGATTTTCTGCGGAGCAGACCCCTGCCCCTCAAACCATAAAAGCCAATGGCATAACACTAGAGTCCATAGCCGTGGTTGGCACCAGCGCAGATTTTCCGCAGGTGCGCGACTACCCGCTGGCAGAAGGTACATACTTCTCAGACGAGGATAATGACCGTAAATTGAAGGTGGCTGTCATCGGCTCCGGGTTGGCAGTGGACCTGTTCGGCGAGGAGAGCGCTCTTGGCCAGACGATTACCGTGGGTAATACCAAGTTGACTGTCATCGGTGTGATGGCCAGTAAAGGGGTGGTAGCCGATGTGGATTACGACGGCCGGGTGTATGTGCCAATCAATGTGGTCTTCCAAAAATTCATGACGACCTCGTTGATGAATAAAGATTCTGTGCGGACAATCTATATCAAGGTTGAATCGCAGGAAAAGTTGGATAGTGTGACCATGCAAGTACAAAACCTGCTGGCCACCCGGCACGATGTGGATCCTGCAAAGCCGGATTTCACCATCCAGACCCAGCAGGATGTGATCGCGACACAGGAAGCGACAACCGCGGCCTTCCGTGACCTGCTTGCCTGGGTTGCCGGAATCTCGCTGCTGGTAGGTGGGATCGGTATTATGAACATCATGCTCGTCTCGGTGACGGAACGTACCCGCGAGATCGGCCTGAGGATAGCCATTGGCGCACATCCTTCTTATGTCCGCGCCCAGTTTCTACTGGAATCCATGATACTCAGCCTGGCTGGGGGAGCAATGGGTGTTGTGATCGGTGTTGCCGCATCCATCCTGTTCGGAGCGTTTGGCGGTATGAGAACACAGATCGTTCCGTTGTCCATCCCGCTGGCCTTTGTGGCAGCAGCTGGCATCGGTATATTCTTCGGGTATTACCCTGCCGGTCAGGCAGCCAAGCTGGACCCGATCGTTGCCTTGCGGCACGAATAAATTTAGATAACCAAGGAGAAAATGAAATGAGATCGAAAACATTGGTATTGACATTGTTGATCGTAGCGCTGCTGGTGACAGGTTGCGCTGCCGCTGCTCCAGCTGCTGCTGTGGTGGAAGAACCTGCTGCGCAGGTGGTGGAAACCGTGCCTGCCGCGGAGCAGGTTTCTGCGCCGGTAGTTGTTCTGGCTGAAGACATCCCGACAGATTATGATGATGCGGCCAACATCCGCAGCCAGCTGGCCTATGGGATCTTGAAACTGGATGGCACCGCGAATGCGGTCACCGCTGATCAGGCAGCAGCGCTGCTGCCTCTCTGGCAGGCTGTTCTGCTCTTCTCGAGTGACACCACTACCGCATCTGCCGAATTGACTGCAGTGCAGGATCAGATTGCCCAGACACTCACGCCAGAGCAGTTCCAGGCCATCCTGACCATGCGCATCACCAACACCGAATTGAACACGTATTACGGGGAACTCGGGATCGTAGTCTCCACCCCGGAACCGGGTATGGTGCCGGGTTCAAAGAAGAATATGTCTGAAGAAGACCGCCAGGCAACCAGGGCTGCAGCCCAGGCTTCTGGTGTTGAAACCGGGCGCGGCCAGGCTTCACGGACTGCATTGATCGACAAAGTGATCGAATACCTGCAGTCGCGCTAAGTAAAACACTGAAAGAACAAACGGACAGGTAAATCCTGTCCGTTTGTATATTAAGGCAAGAGTTGTAACCATACTTACATCACAGGGTGATAAAATACAACGCAATGAAAACCCCGATTGGATCTCAGGTTCACCCGGACCGGGCTGAGTTTTTCGCAGGCGCTTTGAACGAGCTGCCGCTGTTGCTTGGTGTTTTCCCGTTCGGCATGATCTACGGTGTGCTGGCCATGCAAGCGCTGATGCCGGCAGCAGCCGCGCAGGGGATGTCGGCCATCGTCTTCGCGGGGTCTTCCCAATTCATCTCGGCTCAACTCCTGGCGCAAGGCGCGCCGTCCCTGGTTTTGATCGGGACGGTTTTCATCGTCAACCTGCGGCACGCTCTTTACAGCGCATCGCTGCTGCCGTACACGCGGCACCTCTCGCTGAAATGGAAGGCGCTGCTGGCGTACTTTTTGACCGATGAAGCGTATGTGGTGGCGATTGCGCACTATGATACCGACACGCCTGTAGAGCGGAAACACTGGTATTTTCTGGGGGCTGGCGTCACGCTGTGGGCGGGCTGGCAGCTTTCCACCGCGGCGGGTATCTTCCTGGGGGCGCAGGTGCCAGCTTCCTGGTCATTAGATTTCGCGCTGGCTTTGACCTTCATAGCATTGGTGGTCCCAGCGCTGAAAGACAAGCCGGCTGTGGCGGCCGCGATTACTGCCGGGTTGATCGCTCTGGCAGCGCATGCTCTGCCTTATAAACTCTGGCTGATCGCTGCGGCAATCGGCGGCATATTGGCCGGCCTGGCCTGTGAGGAACTATGCAGACGATCTGGTTGACACTGGCTGCCGCCGGGCTGTTGACCTACCTGACGCGGCTATCTTTTATGGGCCTCTTGCAGCACTGGCAGATGCCGGATATGCTGCGCCGGGCACTGCGCTTTGTTCCGCCGGCTGTGCTCTCGGCAATCATCTTTCCGGACCTTTTATTGCGTGAAGGGGTACTGGCTTTCTCGCTGGATAACTACCGCCTGCTGGCAGGGGTTGCGGCCGCCCTGGTGGGCTGGCGCACCCGGAACATCCTTTGGACAATCGCCAGCGGAATGGCAGTCCTTTACCTGTTGCAGTGGCTTTCTGTCAGCCTTTGAGCGCAGATCAAGCCCCCTGGGAACCGGGCAGGGGAATATCCAGAACGGTTCTGACGATCTCCACACCCGCTGTCTTGAAAAAGTCCATAGCAACCGGGTCCACCCGGTAATCTGCGCTGAACACCAGGCGGATGATCCCCGCGTTCAACAATGCTTTGGTACAGCCGATGCAGGGGAAATGGGTGACATAGCAGGTGCAGCCGCGGGTGGAGACACCATGCAGCGCTGCCTGGATGATGGCATTTGTTTCAGCGTGGATGGTGCGCACACAGTGACCATCCACCATCAGGTGGCCTGCTTCATCACAGTGCTCCTGCCCGGCCGGGGAGCCATTGAAGCCGGTGGTGAGGATGCGTTTTTCGCGCACCAGTACACAGCCGACAAAAGCCCGGTCACAGGTGCTGCGTTCTGAAACCGCGTAAGCGATCTTCATGAAATATGAATCCCAGTCTGGCCGCATGCAAACACCTCCGTAAAGTAGATAGCCCTATTATAGGATCCTTTTCACGACAAAAAAACCTGAAAGCCGGATGGCTTTCAGGTTGGTGCTTGTAATCAGGAGGCTGGCTCCTATTTTTCGATGATCTCGATGGTTTGCAGGGTGACAGCCGGGCTGTTGCGTTTCATCGGGTCGCGCTCAGGAATGGAAAGCAGCACCTTCAAGCTTTCGGCATCGGCAACACGGCCGAATACGCTGTGCTTGCCATCCAGCCAGGGGGTGGCCACGTGGGTCAGGAAGAACTGGCTGCCGTTGGTGTTCGGCCCCGCATTGGCCATGGAAAGGACACCCGGCCCGTCGTGACGCAGGGAGCGGACAAATTCATCCGGGAAGTCATAGCCAGGGCCGCCCATGCCGGTACCGGTCGGGTCGCCGCCCTGCGCCATGAAATTGAGAATGACGCGATGGAAAATGGTGTTATCGTAGAACCCCTGGCGAGCCAGGAAAACCAGGTTATTGACGGTCCGCGGGGTCATATCGGCGTGCAGGTCACAGACGATATCACCCTGATCGGTTTTGAAAATAGCCTGGTATTTTTTGCCGGGTGTCAATTGCATTTCAGGAGCGGCAGCCCACTGTTTATTATTGTTCATGGAGTATCCTTTCAAGTGTCGAGTTGGCATGATTTTAACATACAACCAGGAAGAAAACCCCTCTCCATTTGCGGAACGGGGCAGTATCTTATACAATTGCCGGTATGAATTGGGATTATGCCGGTAACCTCTGGGCTGTGGACATGCTGCGTCAGCAAATGCTGGCTGGGGTGACACGTCACGCTTACCTATTTTCGGGCCCGCCAGGGGTGGGGCGACGCACGCTGGCATTGCGTTTTGCCCAGGCGCTAAACTGCCCGCAAGCCGGCGTATCTGCAGAGCCGTGCCTTACTTGCCGCACCTGCCGGCAGATCGCGGACCTGCAGTTCCCTGACCTGCAGCTGGTGGAAGTATCCGAAGGTCGCAGCGAGATCCTGATTGACCAGGTACGACAGGTCAAACAATTCCTTTCCCTCTCCCCGTATCAATCCCCCGCGAAGATCGCCATCTTCCGCGATTACCAGTTTGCCAAGAGCAGCGCGCAGAATGCTTTGCTGAAAACGCTTGAAGAGACGCCCGGCAGCGCCATCATCCTCATCACAGTGGATGCGCTGGAGAACCTGCTGCCTACCACCGTATCCCGCTGCGAAGTGCTGCGCCTGCGCCCAATGCCGATCCCAACCCTGGCAGCGGAGCTTGGCACACGCCTGAGCCTGCCGGAGGAACGCGCCGGGTTGTTGGCCTCCATAGCCGGCGGCAGATTTGGTACCGCCCGTCAACTGGCAGAAGATCCTGACCTGCTGACCCGGCGGGAGGCCTGGTTGAACATTTATCCGCGGTTGACATCGGATACGCTGTTGCAGCGCTTGCAGTATGTAGAAACCCTGTTCCCGAAGAATGACAGGGTAGGCGCGCGTGATAAACGGCGAAACCTGGTGGGTATGTTCAATACCTGGATATCCCTGGAACGGGACGTCTTATTGCTGGCAAGCGGGTCTGGTGCTGCGGTAGCCAACCCCGACGTGCTGGAAACCATTCAGCGCCTGGCTCAAAGAACCACACCGGTTGTTTCTGCGGCTGCCATCCGCTGCCTTGAACGCGCTGCCGGGCGTATTGATCACTACATGAATTCCCGCCTGGTGGTGGAAAACCTGATGCTGGAACTGGAAGAAGAAAGGCCCTCCCGCCTGTAAGGCGCAACCCGGTCTTTACCAAAGCGTATATACAGTGGAGGGCCTTATGAAAGACAAAAAGCATGGGCATTGGATTCTGGCACCATTTCGCTGGATATGGTGGCTGGTGGCAGGTATCATCGGATTGACCGGCCGTATCATTGGCGTGGTACTGGGGCTGGTATTGATGATCGTTGGCGTGTTGGTGAGCCTGACCATAGTGGGGTTGATCATCGGCGTTCCCCTGGTGGTGCTGGGCTTCCTGCTGATGTTACGCGGGATCTTTTAATTCACGCCGGAGGAACGAAAGGTTCTCCCGCTGCTGCGCCTAACCCGGCAACAGCCCCGCTGGTGAAGGCGAAATGCAAGTTGTACCCGCCGCATGGGCCGATCACATCCAGCACTTCTCCGGCGAAGTACAGGCCGGGTACCCGCAGCGAAGCCATCGTTTGCGGGTTCACTTCTTCCACCGAAACCCCGCCTGAAGAGACCTGGCAGTGTTCAAAACCGCGCGTGCCGGTTACCGTCAATTGGAGGGCCAGCAATTGTCGCAGCAGCGACGCCTGCTCCTTCTTGGATAACCCGGTACACTGCGCATCTGGTTGGATGCCGGCGCGGTGGAGGATGAAGCCCGCCATTTTGGGTGACAGGATAGATTGCACCAGTACACGCGCTGTGATGCCCGGGTTTCCGCCAGTCAACATGGCGCGGAACCAGGCTTCATGCCGGTGCAGCAGATTTAATTCCAGGGTCATATCCTTCGGGGAGTAGGTGTATACCAGGTAAGAGAGGTCCATCACTGCCGGGCCGTTCACGCCCCAGGCAGTGAATATCAGGTTGCCGAAAGTCTTCCCCAATGCCACCCCGCCTTGCATCAATGTGACCTCGGCATCCAGCCGCACACCGGAGATCTCCTGCAAGGCACGCATATCCGCGGTGACCGGAGCAAGGGCGGGATAGACCGGCCGGATCTGGTGGCCGAGCCGGTGAGCTACTGCAAACAGGCTGCCGTCAGAGCCGAGAGTGGGGTAAGCTTTGCCGCCGCTGGCAAGCACGACACTGTCGACAAATAGCTCCTCGCGGTGCATAGCAACGGTAAATCCGCCATCCAGCGGACGAATATCGGTCACCAGGCGGCTCAACAGCTTGTGAACACCCAGGGCAGCGAGCGCGGCATCAAAGGCGTCGGCCACTGCCCGGGCGGATTCGCTCAGCGGGTAGTACCAGCCATCAGCGGTGGCAAAGGTCGGAACGCCGATGGTTTCAAGAAAATGCAGCAGCTCCTCGCGGGAATACTGCAGCAGCAAGCGGTTCAGCCAGACGGGATTCTCGCAGGCATAACGGACCGCGGCGACATCCGCGTTGGTGATATTGCAGCGGCCGGCACCGGTGACCAGTATTTTCCGGCCAACCTGATCGTTGGAATCAAGTATGGTGACCTGCGCGCCGGCATTCGCGGCGTAGCACGCTGCCATCATTCCGGCCGGGCCGGCTCCAACCACTGCGATCTTGCGCAATTTACCTCAGAGCTTTCCCGATCTCGTACAGTTCTTTTTCCTCGTCGGTTTCAGGCACGATGACCTTGCCGTGCGGCAGGGATTGGCCATTCATGTCCACGTTGATGAAGGTAATATAGCCTTTCACAACCTCATTGCCGCCGACAGTAAGGGCGATCAGCACAACGATCTTTGTCTTCCCGGTGTAGATGACTTTACTGTCAAACTTTGCCAGGGAACCTTTGGCGACAGGCGCGGTGAAGGTCATGCCGTGGATCTTCAGGCAGACGATGTTTTCAGGTTTGGTCAGGCTGGCCGCGGCAATAAAGCCGGATTCAACGAACCATTCCGCGGTGCGGCCGGCATACAGGGTGCCGTGGTGGTTCAGGTCCTCGCTTTTTACGAGGTGACATGCCGTATAGGTAGGTGTACTCATTTTTTATCTCCAGGTAAGAATAGACAGCCCATAGATTATACTTCTCAGGATGATGCCAAAGCTCCGGTTTTTCCGAGCATTAATACGCACCCGGTACTGTCATTTGTCGCCTCTTCTTGTTCCATCCGCTATAATCATCCCAATTACTGCTTAATAAAGGATCATTATGCCAGACACCTCCATTATACAGACATCCCTGCCATTGGTGGACCTGCACCGGCATCTGGAAGGAAGCCTGCGCCTGAGCACCGTGTTGGAGCTTTGCCTGGAACATCACCTGCCGTTGCCGGGGGAAAGCCTGCAAGAGCTGCAGCGTGCCACCTGGATTCATGAACCCGTGCGTGATATTGTCACCATCTTCCCGAAGTTCGATCTGCTGCGCCAGGTGTTTTTGGATGAAGCCATCATCCGCCGGTCGGTCAGCGAATTCATGCAAGACGCGGCACGCGAAGGGCTGAGCCATGTGGAATGCCGCTTCAGCCCGTATTTCATGGCGGAGTTGCATGGATTGACAGCCATGAGCGTGACCGGCGCGGTGGTGGAAGCCTGGCAGGAGGAGCACAATCGTTACCCGATGACATCCAGCCTGATTGTCATTCTGTCGCGTACCTACGGGGCGGAGATCTGCGGGCAAGAAATGGATTGCGCCCTGGCATACTGCGGACGCGGCGTGGCCGGGGTGGACCTAGCAGGGGATGAGATGCGCCAGCCGGCGCGGAATTTTGAACACCTGTTTGACAGGGCGCACCAGGCCGGTTTGCGGGTGACGGCGCATGCCGGCGAATTTGCCGGCACAGACAGCATCCGTGAGACTCTGCGCTGCCTGCGGCCCGCCCGGTTGGGGCACGCCGTGCGCGCGGCGGACGATCCGCGCTTGATGGATGAACTGGCGCAAGCCTGGGTGGCGGTGGAATGCTGCCCCACCAGCAATTACCTGACCGGAACCATCCCTTCCATGCAGGCGCATCCATTGCCAACATTTTTGAAACACGGTATCTGCGCCACCCTGAATACCGATGACCCGTCGTTGATGGGAGATCTGACCATCCAACAGGAATACCGCCACGCCGCGGAAGAGATGGGCTTGAACACGCAGCAGCTGGCACAGGTGCAGATCAACGGCGGCACCGCGGCGTTTGCATGACCTGCCGGGTAGGGGTGAGGTTTCTGTAGGTTGGATAGAGTGAAGAGCCTCTGCGCAAGAGATGCCTGGCTCTGCTCAGGGTGACGGTAGTAAAGCAGGGTGCGTTCCCAACCCACTGGATTTGCTAGAACGAATTGTTGTCGTCATCCGATTCCAGCTCGTCTTCGTCCGCTTCCAATTCCACATCATCCAGGCTGTAGCTCTGGACGGTATCCCCCCAGGTCCTATGCCGGTATTCCAATAACATGGCTGTGATCTCGACCTTCTGTGCTTTAGCGGACCAATCCACCATGTCGATGTACTTTTTCAGCGGGATGGTCACGTTCTCCAACAAAAAGGTTAGCATCTCGAGGTTGTAGTCTTTTGCCAACTTCTGGATGGTGAGCCTGGCATGCTGGATGAGGAACTGCTCGTAAGCCTGCCTGTATCGTTCGCTCAGTTCATACGGAAAGCGCAGCCGGCAGAGGGCGATCCGGGCTTTATCAAACAGGACCTGAATTGGGCTTTCCTCATGATCAGGATACCTTTCAAAGAAGGTGTCATATTCGCTGATGCTCTGCACGGCCCTCAACAATAGCCGGGTCGCCCAGTACCCGTATGCTGAGGGGTAGAGTTGGTAATCATCCTCATCATCCTCATCAGCCCTCATTATATCTGCGGGGATGTAGACCCGGCACAGAAATAAGCCGGCTGTGTCTACGATCTGAAGGTAAACATCGGAAAAGCCATGCTCAGACTCTACTGTTGTTCTTTCCCCTTGCCATAGAGTTACCTCCGCAACGCACCCCCGGGCGAAATTGTGGCCAACTGTTTGAACCCCCCGGGTAAGTTGAATTGCCACCTTCTGGCTGAACGGGTCGATAATCTCCTGGCCCAGGGAGAAGGCCCAATCTCCGATACGCGTCACACTATCCGGGATCACCACCGACTGCAGGCTGCGACAGCCAGCGAAGGATTCACCCCATATCCCCGTCACTCCCTCCGGGATCTCTACCGACAGCAGGCTGCTGCAGTGCCAGAAGGCACTGCTCCCGATCTTCGTCACCCCTTGCGGGATCACAACCGACTGCAGGCTGCTGCAACCCGAGAAGGCTTTACTCCCGATCTGCGTCACCCCCTGCGGGATGACCACCGACTGCAGGCTGCTGCAACCATCGAAGGCCTCACTCCCGATCCGAGTCACACCAGCGGGGATCACCACCGACTGCAGGCTGCTGCAACCAGAGAAGGCCTCACTCCCGATCCGAGTCACACCAGCGGGGATTACGACATTTGATTCGGTACCGCGGTAGTGTAAAACCTGATGATCCCATATTTGTAGTTCTCCTGGGATCTGATCTAGAAAGGGTGTCTCCGAAAACATTAGCCAGTCAATATCTACCCCACCCGGGATCACCACCGACTGCAGGCTGCTGCAGCCGCAGAAGGCTTCGTACCCGATCTCCGTCACACTAACCGGGATCACCACCGACTGCAGGCTGCTGCAGCCAGCGAAGGCACTGCTCCCGATCTTCGTCACCCCTTGCGGGATCACTACCGACTGCAGGCTGCTGCAGCCAGCCAAAGCTAACTTTCCCAACTCAGTTACCCCCTGTGGAATTACCACCGATTGCAGGCTGCTGCACCAAGAGAATGCCTCACTCCCGATCTCCGTCACACTATCCGGGATCATTACCGACAGCAGGCTGCTGCAGTCGCTGAAGGCACTGCTCCCGATCTCCGTCACACTATCCGGGATCACTACCGACTGCAGGCTGCTGCAGTGCCAGAAGGCTTCATCCCCGATCTGGGTCACACCCTCTGGGATGACGACCGACTGCAGGCTGCTGCAGTGCCAGAAGGCTTCATCCCCGATCCGCGTTACCCCCTCGGGGATCACCACATGAGCGTCATTTCCATTGTAGTTTGTTAATATACGCTTACCGTCTCGTTCTTCAATCCGCAGGTTGTCTGTCATGGTATTCCCTCCTTCTTTATTTTACCTCAACCTCATTCGTAAGGTGTGCTTGCAACGCACCCCGCCCCACTTGTCACCCTGAGCACAGTGAAGAGCCACTGCAAGAGATGCTTCGCTCTGTTCGGCATAATGATCCGCCATTCACAAATTCAACCCCATTGTAAATCCAAAAAGAAGCAGACCCTGAAGAAACCTTCAGGGTCTGCTGTATCTATCACCGATGCTCGCGGGTTACTTGCCGTACTTCTTGAAATGCGGGGCGAAGAGCACTTCCGGGTCGGGGATGACCGGTTCGATGGGGTAAGAAACCCAGGTGGTGTTGATGAAATGCTTCCAGCCGACGTTCTCGCTGGTGATGTTACCGCCCCAGGTGCCACAGCCCAATGTCATGGTAAAGGGCATGCCGTTCACCCAGTCACCGCTGTTGCCATAACTTTGAGACTGACGTACCATCATGCGGCTGACCTTGGCTTTGGTGGCCAGTTCCAGGATATGGGCTTCATTGTTCGAGTGGATGCCGCAGGAATGGCCATAACCGCTGAAGGCAGTGATGTCAATGACCATCTGCACGGCCTTGTTGAAATCACTGTACTTCCACATAGTAACCACCGGCGAGAGCTTCTCGGCCGAGAACATGTCTTCGGAGCCGATATGTTCGCCCAACACCATCAGGAAGGTGGTGCCTTCGGGTACTGGTATGCCGGCTGTTTCTGCGATCACCTTGACGCTTTTACAAACGATCTTTCCGCTCAGGTGGCTGCCATCCGGCCACATGGCGGCTTTCAATTTGGCGCGGTCTTCACCTGTCACCAGGTAACCACCCTGCTTCTTTAATCCGGCCATCAGGCTGTCAAAGATGCTCTCGTGGATGATGACATTGTTCTCTGCGGAGCAGGAGGTGGCGTTGTCAAAGGTCTTGCCCTTGAAGATCTTCAAAGCCGTCTCATCCACATTGGCTGTCTCATCCACGATGATGGTGGCATTACCGGCACCGACACCGTAAGCCGGTTTGCCGCTGCTGTACGCAACCTGAACGATGCCCGCGCCGCCGGTGGCCAACACCAGGTCCACGATCTTCATCAGATCCTGCGAGAGTTCCATGGTGGGTTCTTTGATGTTCTGAACGAGGTCTTCGGGAGCGCCGACCTTACGCAGGCCTTTGCGCATCTCGTTGCAGATCATCTCGCAGGTGTTCTTGGCGCGCGGATGCGGCGCAAAGATGACCGCATTGCGTCCCTTTAGGATAGGCAGCCCGTTGCACGGCATGGTGGAGGATGAATTGGTCATGGGGGTAATCGCGCCAATCACACCGACCGGCTTGGCGATCTTCACCAGGCCTTTGGCTTTGTCTTCTTCGATCACGCCAACCGTCTTCACGCCATCCAGGTCGCGGATCACGCCCAGGGTCTTCTTCTGATGCTTGATCACTTTATCCTCATACCGACCGAGGCCGGTCTCATCAACGGCCAGGCGGGCGCAGGCTTCTGCAGTTTCGCGTTTGTAAGATTCCCAACCGACAGCCAGGATCATCTCATCCACCTGTTCCTGAGACCAGAACTCGATTGCTTTTTGAGCGGCACGAGCCCGCTCCAGCATTTCCATCAGGTTATCTGCCATACCATTCCTCCGAATGTTTTCAGGTTCAAAAAAAATCAAGACTGTTGGACTGCTGCCGCAAGGGAGCTTTCAAAGATCCCCAGGGCTTCATTCATCTGTTCGCTGGTGACGATCAGCGGCGGTATCCAGCGGATGATGTTATCCGAGGTGCCGGCTGTCAGCAGCATCATATTGCGGTCCGCGCATTCATGAACTACGGCCTTCGCCAGTTTCTTGTCCGGCTGGCCGCTGGCATCGCGGAATTCGGTGCTGACCATCAGCCCCAGCCCGCGGACATCCACGATCTGCGGATATTTTTTCCGCAGCTGATCCAGGCCTGACATCAGCTGCGCGCCGCGCGCGCTGGCATTTTCCAGCATCTTCTCTTCTTTCATGGCTTTGATGGTGGCAACACCGGCGGCAGCGGCGACGGCGTTTCCGCCGTAAGTGCCGCCATGAGATCCCAACTGCCATTTTTTCATCAGATCAAGCCGTGAAATAACTCCTGAGAGCGGGAGGCCTGAAGCAATACCCTTGGCTACCGTTATAATATCCGGCACGATGCCAAAATGCTCCTGAGCAAACCAGCGACCGGTGCGCCCCATGCCGGATTGGATCTCATCACATACCAGCAGGATGCCGTGCTGATCGCACAGCGTCCGCAGACCTTTCATGAAGGAGACGGGGGGAACCACATACCCGCCTTCGCCGAGGACCGGTTCAATGAAGATGGCGGCAGTGTCTTGCGGGGATGTCTGCGAATTAAGCAGGTTTTCTAATTCATTCAGGCACCAGCGGCTGGTGGTTTCATCATCCCAGCCAAATTTCAGGCTGTACGGGTAAGGCGCCACAAAGATACCCGGCATCAACGGCTGGTAACCGTTCTTATAAACGGTCTTGGAGGTGGTCATGCTCATGGTGGCTACGGTGCGTCCGTGGAAAGACCCCTGGAAGACGATCACATTCGTACGGCCGGTGGCGTGACGCGCCAGCTTCAGAGCGCCTTCCACGGCTTCGGCGCCGGAGTTGCTGAAGAAAAAACCATCCAGAGACGGGTGGACAATGGTGCGCAGCTGTTCCACCAGCTCCAGCATAGGTTTGTGTGTCACCAGGTTCACCTGGCCGTGCAGCAGCAGCCCTGCCTGCTGGCGTATGGCTTCCACCACCTTTGGATGGCAGTGGCCGGTGTTTGTGACACCGATACCGCAGGCAAAATCGAGCACCTTGCGGCCATCGGTAGCGTAAAGGTAGGCGCCTTCGGCATGGTCTACGATGATATCTGAGTAATGCGTCCAGACGGGTGATAAGTGGGCAAAATTATCCTGGTAATTGGTCATCTTGGTGTCATCCATCCTTTTCGCTAAATTAGGGCGCCACCCATTCCAGCCCAAGCTCTTTCAACTTGGCGGGTGACGGGTTGCCGTTGACCGTCCATCCGAGGGCGGCATAATACTGTTTCTGAGCAGCTTGCAGGTCCTCCGCGCTGACACCCACGCCAGCGGTCGGGCCTGTGCCAGCCAGGGGGATAAAGAACTTCTCTGGCAGGGTGTCTTCGCGTGTGGTGAATCCTTCACGGGCGTTGAAGGCGCGCAGCATGTTCAGGCGGCGTTCACCTAGTTTCATTAATTCAGCCACAGTAACATCCCAGCCGGTGACAGCCTTGACCATATCCACGGTTTCCTGCGGGCCGTAAAGGGTCCAGGCCGGGCCCCAGACGAACTGGCAGAGTTCTAGCGTATCCAGCATACTGTAGAAGATCTGGGTGGTGTAGGCAAAGCGCACTTTTTCCGGCCCGAAATCGCCTGCTGGCAGCACGTTGTTGAAGCCAAGCAGCGCCAGGCGTCCCATATACAGGTCTGAAGCAATGCCGTCTTCGATCATCCAGTCGTGTTCGCTGGACTGGTGATCCGCGCCGAACGGGTTGACCGCGTAGATCAATGCCAGAGACTTCTTGCTCTGGGGCATGTGCATGGGGGCTTCTTCGTTCTTTACGGTCGTCAGGTATTTCCTGGCGGCGGGTCCCCACTTTTCGGCAACCGCGGCGGAGCCTTTGCCCAGCAGGCGGCCAAATTCGGTCGATTGGTTGACGATCTCATCCAACACCTTCAGAACGGCTGCTGTATTGCCGAAGCGCAGGTCAATGCCGCCCGTGTCAGCAGTGGAAATGACGCCGTGCTCGAAGCAGTCCATGGCAAAAGCGATGGTTGCGCCGCAGGCGATGGAATCCACGCCATTTTCGTTGCACACCTGGTGTGCCAGGCAGATTGCCTCCAAGCTGGAAATTCCGCACATCGACCCAAAGGTACCCAGGGTTTCGTATTCAGGGCCGCCGTAAGCCGGATCGACCAGCATGCCTTCGTATTCGGCTTCCACGACACGCTTGCAGCGTACCGCGCAGGCGTAACAGGTCTCACGTTTTTTGAGGATTCCATCTGCCATCGTTTCGCCGGAGATCGCTTCTGCCTGTTCGAACTGAGCTTCGCTGTAATTCCGGGTGGGCAGGGTGCCCATGGCGTTCTGAGGCATGACCACACAGGCTGTTCCGAGACGGGCAATGCCATCCATGTCAGGGTTTTCAGGTACGAGTTTTGCGCCAGTCTTTGCCAGGGCAGAAAGGGCAGGCGTATCAGCGACTTTGAGCTGGTTGGTACCGCGCACAACAATAGCTTTCAGGTTCTTGCTGGCCATCACCAGTCCCATACCGGTCCGACCGTTATTCCGGCTGGCCATGTTGATGATACTGGCATAGCGCACACCTTTTTCAGCGGATGGCCCGATCTGCATGACCTGGGCTTTGGCTTCACCGGTCTCTGCTTTCAGGGTTTCATCCACTACTTTCACGCCTTTTCCCCACAGGTGAGCCGCATCTCGCAATTCCACTTCGCCATTGTGAATATAGAGGTACACTGGTTTGGGGGATTTGCCGCGCAGGACAATGCCATCGAAGCCCGCGAACTTCAATTCAGCCGGGAAGAATCCGCCCGCCTGAGAATCGCCGATACCACCGGTCATCGGGCTTTTTGCATTGGCGTTGATGCGGCTTTGGCCGGAGATGGCAGCCCCCGTCGTTACTGAGCACATCAATGTGAGGATGTTCTCAGGAGAGAGCGGGTCTGTTTTGGCTGGCATTTCTTTCAGGATGTAATACAATCCCATCGCGCTGCCGCCCATATAAGTTCGATAAAAAATTTCAGGCGGCGTTTCTGTGGATAATTCCCCCGTGTTCAGGTTGACGTGCAATATTTTTCCGATGAAACCGTATGGCATGAGTTCCTCCTCAGCGATCGATCCAGGATGTTAATACAGAGAACATTGTTCCCCTTTTCCGTCAGCCATACTATTTTATAAAAACTGCCGGAAAAAGGGAACTAATATTTGGCATATTTTAATGGATATTTAATCCTACTTTACCACTCCTTCACGCCCCAGGGGAAGCCGTATTCTGCCATCAGGTTCATGAAGGGAACCGGGTCGAAAGCTTCAGGCCCTTCTACGCCGCTTCCCTGCCAGATGCCGTCATGGAGCAGTTCCATGCCGATAACAGCGTTGAAAGCTGTCTGTGCCACCACAACCTGGCAGCCCAGGCGATCCATGCACTCTTTATTGTCTGCCACCTGGTAGAGATACACGTTCTTCACCACGCCGTTCTTTTTGCCTTTTACCCAGGTGCCGGCACAAGTCTGGCCTTCCATCAGGGGGCCGAGGTGAGCGGGGTCCGGCAGGCAGGCTGCCACCACATCGCGCGGGGCTACTTCCACACCTTTCACTTTGATCGGTTCTTTATTATCCAACCCCAGCAGGTGCAGGGTCTTTAAGATACCGATAAACTCATCGCCCAGCCCGTATTTGAATGTGACACGTTTGCATTTTACATAACGCGGTACCAGCAATACTTCTTCGTGCTCCACGTTCACGCATTCTACTTTGCCAATGCCGCCGGGGAAATCAAAGACCTCGGGTTCTGAGAAAGGTTCGGTCGTGAACCAGTTTTTACCCTTCTCCCAGATGACCGGAGGGTTCAGGCATTCTTCAATGGTCGTCCAGATGCTGAAGTTGGGGGCAAAATCATAGCCGCGGACGATCAAATTCGCACCATCGCGCACACCCACCTCTTCGATCTCATCGAACAGGTGGAGCTCAGCGTAACGGGCGAAGATATCCGCCATACCGGGTTCCACCCCGAGGCCCAGCAGCGCAAGGTTGCCCTTTTTCTTCCAGGCTTCGGCGCGCTCAAACTGGTAATCGCCCAATTTGACACCGGTTTGCTTGTATGGATCCTTCTCATGCGGCTCGGAGAGGGTCATGGCCATATCCATGTAGTTGCAGCCAACATTGAAAGCTGCATCAAAGATCGGCACATTGAATGACGGATCACAGGCATTCATGATCAGGTCCACTTTATACTTACGCGCCAGCGCTTCGATCATCTCTTGTTTTCCGGCATCCACAAATTCCGCCGGGAATTTGGCAGGATCTGGCAGTTTCGCCCGAACTTCTTCGGCACGGGCTTTGTTGTAATCTGCCAGTACCATCAAATCCAACCAATTCCGTTTGGATGCGATCACTGCGATGGATTCGCCAACGCCGCCTACGCCAACCAGCAATACTTTCATATCATCTCCTTTATTGCTTTGGATGTTATTCTTCCGTATTCAAGACATACGGATCGACATCAGGGATACCGGGCTTCACATAACGCCGGATGGGGAAATAGAGAAGTGCGCCAATTACCATGGCGACAATACCCCAGCCAATGGATGATTCCCAGCCGTAATCTCGTACCTGGCTGACGATGGCTAGGACAATGATGGTCAATGGAGCGAGGACGATATAGAGCAACCCCAGAACTCCGCCGGGAACGCGGGTGCGCGGCAATTCTGGCCGTTTATAGCGCAACACGACCAGCGCAAAGATCTGAGCCATCAAAACCAGCATGTTCAGGAAGACATCGATCACGACCAGGTTCTGGAATGCCGAGGTGGAGAAGACCAGGTAGAAAACTCCGCACAGGATAATGGACACCCAGGGAGTGCCGTATTTGGGATGGACCTTGTTCAGCCAACGCGGCATCATGCCATCTTCTGCCATGGCATACGGCACGCGCGTACCTCCCAGGCCATTGCCAATAAATAGGCCGATCATCGAGAGGATGGCTGAGATACCGACGATCCCTCCGAGGAACCATGAAAGCGGGCTGTCTTTACCGGCAACTTTATCGCCGATGACGTGCGCAATGGTGGGGAATTCCCATCCGGCATCGGTGGTGGGGTCCACGCCGATCTCAGTGATCTGTTCATTGCTGATACCGTATTCATTCAGAACCGGGCCGATACCTTCGCCTGTCTCGTTTTCTTCGATTCCCCAAACCTGATAACGTCCGCCTTCACCGGCACCGCCGTACAGGCCGGCCAGTGTGGGGATGGAGTAGGAGAGGATGGCGGCGATCAATACAAGAACCATCGCGCGCGGATAGGTTTTCTTGGGCTCTTTGATCTCATCCCCGGCTGCGGCAGGCAGTTCCCAACCCATGAAATTCCACATGGCCACATAGATACCGACACTAAGGGCTGCCAGGATATTCCCCGGGGTGACGGTTGCGTTGCCAGCCAGGAAGGGTATGGTTGGCGTCGTGCCGCTGCTGATCCAGGCGTAGATGCCGAAACCGGACATGATCACCAGTGGGATGATCATGAACAGACCCAGCCAGTTCGTTGCCAGTCCTGAAAGGCGTGCCCCGCGCAAATTAAGGAACGAAATGGAGATGATGAGGACAGCTGCGACCAGCCAGGAAAGCAGGTCGGACGATATTTCTACGCCGTTGATTACCATGCCATTTCCGAGGGCGGGGATGAAATAACTCAGGTACCAGGCAGTCCAGACAGGGTAGATGGAAACATCCACCCAAGAGACTACCCAGTTCATCCACCCGGACATATAACCGGCGAATGGGCCGAAAGCCTGTTTGACCCAGTGGTAATACCCGCCTTCCACCGGCATCATGGATTGCATCTCGCGCACCATAAGCATATTCGGTATGGAAAACACCAGGGGGGTCACCACCATGAGTACCAACGCCAGGCCGGGGCCCGAAAGCCCGACCATCGGTTCTGCGCCGAAAGCACCACCGCATACGGTAAAGTAGATCAAACCGAATAGCGGCAGCAGGGTAAGTTCCCGTTTGAGCTTACTCTTCTCACTTCCAGTGGGGATGTTAGTGCTGCGATCGATTGCCATAACTTCCTCCAAGTAAAAGGGATAGATATCATGCCCTTGCGGGCATGTAACGCCCGATACAGCTTGCGGATGGTTATTAAGCTTCCCGGATGCAGTTGGTAGGGATGTGCCACACATGGTCATCTTTGATGATGAGTGGCACAAGCGAAGTATGCGTCTTACGGACTCCGGGGATGCGGCCGATGACTTCCGTGACGAACTGGTACAGGTCGCGGTTGTCGCGGGCAAATACCTGGATGCTGATGTCCGTTTCACCGGTGGAGCAGGCCACATAACTGACCATCTCATATTCGGCAATCCGCCTGGCGATTTCCTGTACTTGTGCCGGTTCGACCTCAATGAAGACGTCCGCAAAAACATGCAACCCAAGGCCACGCGCATTGACGTTGCCGTGGATGGTAATGATGCCGTTGCGGATGAGGCGTTCGATGCGGTAGCGCACGGCGCGTTCGGTAATACCAGTGATGCGCTTGGAGATCTCAGCGCAACTCATGCGGCCATTTTCGATCAGCAGGTCCGAAATCTGCTTGTCCATCCGGTCTAATTTTACCATAATCTACCTATATCCTTCCGTAATATGCTATGATTATACTAAAAGATTTCCGAAATTACAATAGAGGGAGCAAATTAAAAAGCCAGAAGCGTCAATTCTGGCTTTTTGCAGGAAGAGTGACCTTACTCTGTAACAGGTAAGGGATGTGAACCGAAGAAATCCCAGATGTACACTGAGGCGGAAATGTCATCTGCCGCCTTTTTCTTATCTTCAAAGGTGAAGGAACCCGGCCAGCGGTGGTCGCTGTACCAAACACGAACGAACTGTGCTTCACGCCCGCCGGAGCAGGTATAGGTGGCCATGCGCACGTTCTCATCTTTACGGACGGATTCATCGGGGTCACCGCCGCAGCCTAGCTGGGACATCCAGTAGTCCTGGGTGTCACGGGCAGAAAGAAAACCAGCATTCCCCGAAAGGAGAACGTCATTGGTGTTATACGGGACGATCTCATCCGCGTTGCCGTTGATCATAATCACAGATACCGGGCCGGTGACGGCAGGTAATTTGATCGTTTCACTGGCATTGTGTTGATATCCCAAAGAAGCACCATACGCGCCCACTGCCGCAAGCCTTTCGGGGATCAGCCCGCCCAGCTTGAATGCCAGGATACCACCATCATAATGGCCGGCAATGAATACCCGGTTTTCATCAATGTGGTATGTTTTCTGAACGGCATCCAAAACGGCAGTTACATAGGCAACATCATTCGCACCGGCTGTCGGGTAAAGATCGGTATTCCATTTCTTTTCCGCACCGAAGGCTTCGGGATAAACAGTAATAAAAGTGTTAGCATCTGCCAGCTCATTGAATTTTGACAGGCTGGCAAATTCCCCGCCACTGGAACCGGCTTCGTGCAGCAATACCACCATTGCGTGGGCGACCTCAGGGTCGTACGCCAGTGGAACGTGCACGGCATAGCTGCGTTCTTTGGCTTCTTCCATCTTCTCAGCTTTTACCTTGACCACTTCGGTGTAATCACCAGGCGCGATCGGATCGTACTTGCCGAACAGCCCTGCCGGCAATAGAGAGAAGCTGGATGCACTGCTGCCGGTGGTGGTTGTCGCGGAAGCTGCGGGTGAATCCACTGCTTTTTGCAGGCTGGAGACATTCACAGGCATGGACCGTGTGCAGCCTGAAATGGCCAGCGCCATCAGGATCAGATCGATAAACCATTTCTTTAGTTTTTGAACCATCATAACCTCCAGATAGGTGGAGAACCACCGGTAAATTCCAATGAAATGTGTGCAAGTATCTTGCCAGTTGATGTCCTACTTTCCCATTGACAGCGCTGAATTCGCCTATTAGTATTTACACCAATCGAACCCGGAGGATATGATTTGAACGCCACCCCTTTTTTACCCCCTGAAGAGCAGGTACTTTGCGAAGTAAGGCATGCCTGCATCGTTCGTGCCCCGCGCCTGGCCTGTTATCAGGCACTGACTACGCCGGAAGGTTGGAATGCCTGGTTCACTGCCAGCATGTTCCTTGAGCTGCACCCTGGTGGAGCGATCATTTTTGAGTGGAAGGATTGGGGAGCCGGCAGTTTCTCCGGTGGGGATCATGGCATCATCCTCTCTGTGGATGAGGGGGTTGGTTTCGAATACAGCTGGCACCCGGATGACCCGGGGTATTCCACACGGGTGCGCCTGGCCCTGGAGGATCACCCGGATGGGTGTTTATTGCGCGTGCTGGAAACAGGGTTCAGAAACGATGAGTTGGGTCTGCATGCTATGGCGCAAAGCGCTGCCGGGTGGGGTGAAGCCCTCACCTTGTTCAAATTCCATATGGAACACGGTTTACGTTATTAACTTGAATTAAGGAATGGTATTGGGGGCGATATGACCGGCAGTCAGAGCCGCAATGGTCTCATGGATGAGGCGCATCTTGCCATCGCCGATCAGGTTGGTATCCACATCGGTGACTATCAAGCTGGCTGACAGGGAACGACCCGGCATTGATGCGACCGCTTCGCTCCATGCAGTGGTCAGCGCTTCGGTGTAATCCAGGTGAATGGTCGCGATCCACGCGGGACGCAGGGCATCTGCTGGTGTCTGGCTGCCAATCAGGCGTGTGCCGGAACCTGTGAGGTAAGTGAGCAGTTCGCTGTTACTGACACCGGGCGTGACATAGACGGTTTTGATTTTGCTGGTGATGATGTTATCTGCCCAGGGCTGCCAATCTGCCTGGCTTGTGGGAGGATTCATCGCCACCGCTGCAGGATAATCGGTCCACGGCGGATGGTAAGGATTGCACAATCCGCAAAAGAAGATCGCGCCGTTGCGGAAGGCATCTGCTGCAAGCGCATCGTCATTGGTTCCGGCCAATGCCAGGACACCGACACGCCATTCATAGGTGGTAATGGCCGCGATATACCCTGCCATGAAGCCGATCCATTCGGGGTGAGTGCCCTCGCTGCTGATGGCGAAAAGATTTCCGGAAGGTTGGATGCCGGGGTTGGAAATGCTTATGAATGTGATCGCGGGAAAACGCGCAGCCAGGTCCGCGAGGCCGGCGGCTCCCGGCAGGGTAATCACCATACGCACATCCGGGGTCAACATTTCCGGCGTGAGGGTATCCACCCTTTCCACGTTCAGGCTGGATGATGCGGCCAGTGATTGCGAGAGGGAATACAAGCTGTCTGCTTCAGATGCGGGCAGGCTGGCCCCTGCCAGTAGGACGCGGGTAGCAGGCGGCAGCGGCGTGGGGCTGGGGATGGCCGTAGGAATTGCAGTGGGCAGTTCAGGGGTAGGTTCCACTGCAGCCGGGGTGCAGCCGGCAACCAGGAAAAGAAGAGACGCAAGCAAGATCATCTTTCGCAGCATACATTCCATTTTACCGCATCGACCCTTTTCAGGCATATAATCTGTGCATGCTGACTATTGAGATCTCCGGTTGGAAGACTTTGAAGCTGGAATACCTGGTTCTGGATGTGAATGGTACCCTGGCAACCGATGGTGAATTGGCCGCGGGGGTCAGCCCTGCTGTCCAGCAATTGAAGGAAACTTTGCAGGTGATCCTGTTGACCGCGGACACTTTTGGCCAGGGGAGCAAGCTGGCTGAGATGCTTGGGGTAAGCATACATATTCTAAGCGTTGGAAATGAGCGGGAACAAAAACGGGACTTTATCCATTCGCTCGGAGCCGGGCAGGTGGCTGCCATCGGTCAGGGAATCAATGACGAGTGGATGTTGCGGGATGCTGCTTTGGGAATATGTGTTCTTTCAACTGAGGGGACGGCAGTTCAAACCTTGCTGACCGCAGATGTGCTTGCGCGGGATGGCGCTGAAGCTTTGGCTCTCTTACTTCACCCGGACAGACTTAAAGCTACGCTGCGACGTTAGTTGCCCGATCACTGGCAGACCAGACACCGGGGATGACCCTGCCGCAGGATGTACAGCGGCCATCCATTTGCATCCCGATGATCTGAACCCGGTATCCTGTGCGCTCCACTAACAATGCCTGGCAACCCGGGCAGTAGGTGTTTTCAAGTGAACTCACCTTTCCCGGCAGATTGCCTGCATAGACGTACCTTAATCCGGCTTCCTGGCCAATCTCTGCTGCCTGCAATAGAGTGGCAGGTTGGGTGGGACCGCGATCCTGCATGCGGTAATCCGGGTGGAAGCCCGTTACATGCCAGGGGAGGTCGGGCGAGATCCCGCGGATAGCTCTGGCAGCATCCCATAGCTCTGCCGGGTCATCATTGAAGCCCGGTATCACCAGTGTAACAACTTCCACCCAATAACGGAGTGCATGCGCTTTTTCAATGGCTGCCAGCACGTGTTTCAACTGTCCACCCATGGCGCGGTAATTCTCCTCCCGCATGGATTTCAGGTCTACCTTGTAGCCATCCATCACCGGCCGCAGATACTCCAAACATTCCGGGGTGGCGTATCCGTTGGAAACCATGATGGTCTTCAATCCCATTTGTTTCGCCTGTGAGAAAACCGCGTGTGCCCATTCTGCAGTGATGACCGGTTCATTGTAAGAGGATGCCAGGACAGCAGCGCCGCGGCGTACCGCCATGCCTGCCAGGTCAATAGGTGAGATGCGCTCCACCCAGCTAAGAAAATTCTCGGGGTCGGTCAGCTGGGGAGATTGGGAAGATTGCCAGTTCTGGCAAAAATCACAATGAAAGTTGCAGCCGAGCATGCCGAAGGTGAACGCACCGCTACCCGGAAGAAAATGAAAAAAAGGTTTCTTTTCGACCGGGTCCAGATTAGTACCGGCAACATACCCCCAGGGTACGCGCAAACCATCCGCGGCACGGTATCTTACCTGGCAGATACCGTGCCTTCCCGGGTGCAACAGGCAGCGATGGCTGCAAGCCAGGCAGCGAACACTATCATCCTCCACCAGCTGTACCAACTGCCCCGGATGGGTGAGATCATCCAGACTGTGATTAGAATCGCGGGTCATTCAATTATTATAACCATCCGTCCTGTGGTACACTCAATGAGCCGGGGCGGCGACGGGTTCAACTGAACCATTGTTTCGTTTAATCTTGATTTGGAAACAGTATGGAACAAAAAACACTCTCTGTCCTCGAATTTCCGCGGGTACTGGAAGCCCTGGCATCCCATACCTCATTTAGCATATCCCATGAACGCGCAATGCAGATCCAGCCAACTACAGATCTCCAGTTGGCGCTTACCTGGCAGAAGGAGACCAGTGAAGCCAGACGGCTGCTGGATGTGAACAGCGAGGTCAACCTCGGCGGGGTGGTCGATATCCGCGTCCAGCTGGAGCTGTGCGCCCGCGGTGGTGTCTTGATCCCAACCGAATTACTGGATGTAAAGAATACGCTCATCGCGGCGCGCACCCTGCTGCGTTCACTGGGCAATCTGGAAGGCTCCTACCCGGCGCTTTCAGCCGTTGTGATGGACCCGCCCCAACCCTACGGCATCATCGACACGATCTCACGCTGTATTTCAGACCATGGGGATATTCTGGATTCAGCTTCAGATAAACTTGCCGAAGTCCGGCGTGAGGTGAAAACCGCACACGGCCGTTTGATGAGCAGGCTGGAACGTTTTCTTGGAGACACGCATACAGCGCCTATGCTGCAGGAAGGCATCATCACCCAGCGGGATGGCAGATATGTGCTGCCGCTGCGGGCTGAGTTCAAGGGACAGATCA
Source organism: uncultured Leptolinea sp. (assembly GCA_903828565.1). GTDB lineage: Bacteria > Chloroflexota > Anaerolineae > Anaerolineales > Anaerolineaceae > PNON01. Next base: position 64,484 of record CAIKMQ010000003.1, read on the forward strand.
AATCCATCGTCCACGACCAGTCCTCCTCCGGGGCGACCCTGTTCATTGAACCGCTGGCAGTTGTGGAATTGAATAACCGCTTCAAGGAATTGCAGCTGGAAGTGCGGGATGAAGAACGGCGTGTCCTGGCGATGCTCTCAGGGCAAGTGGGAGCCCAGGCCGCAGAGGTGAGCGGATTGCTGGAATTGCTGGCGGATCTTGACCTGATCTTCGCGCGCGCTCGATATGCCGAAACCTTGCACGCGGCCGAACCCATCCTGCATGCCGCCCAGCCAGGGCGGGAGGACGGACACCCGGGCAGCGTCATCCGCTTATATCAGGCACGACATCCATTACTGGATCCACAGAAGGTGGTCCCGGTGGACCTGCTGTTGGATGAAAAAACCTTTATTTTGATCATCACCGGCCCGAATACCGGTGGAAAAACCGTTACTTTGAAGACACTTGGCTTGTTCGCCTTAATGGCACAGGCGGGCATACATCTGCCGGCACAGAGTGGCACGGAGATCAGCGTATTCCAACAGATCTTCGCGGATATTGGCGATGAGCAATCCATCGAGCAGTCGCTTTCCACGTTCTCCGGGCATATAACCAACATCATCCACCTGCTAAAACGCGCAGACCGCGGCAGCCTGGTACTACTGGATGAACTGGGGGCGGGTACGGATCCACAGGAAGGCGCTGCGCTGGCTATGGCGATCTTGAAAGACCTGCTGGAACGCGGGATCACTAGCCTGGTTGCCACACATTACCCTGAATTGAAGGCTTTCGCGCACAACACGCCGGCAGTAGCCAATGCCAGCCTGGAATTTGATTTGAAGACCCTGCGCCCCACGTACCGGTTGACCATTGGTTTACCGGGGAGATCCAACGCGCTCTCCATCGCTGAGAGGCTGGGTCTGCCGGAGAGGATCATCACCGCGGCGCGTTCCACCATCCACCCGGATGAATTGAAGGCTGAAGACTTACTGGATGAGATCTACCAGCAGCGCGGCCTGGCGCGGGAAGACAGGCAAAAAGCGGAGCTGCACCGCATCCGCACAATCGAACTTGAAAAACAGCTGGCTGTGCGCTTGAAGCATATCGAACAGGAAAGACAGGATCTGATCCAACAAACGCGCCAGCAGATGGATGAGGAATTGGCCCGCTTCACACGGGAGACGGAAGAGCTGAAGCGTGAATTGACGCGGGCGCGCCAACCGCTGGAGGTGGTGAAAGCCATCCAGAACGAGATCACCCGGATGGAAGATGATACCGCGGCTGTAACCGGTGTGCGGATACTCCCGCGCGCGGACAGCAGGTTCACTACTGGCAGTAAGGTGATGGTAAGTTCGCTGAACATGCCGGGAAAGATCACAGCTGTCACCGCAGTGGATGCTGAGGTGCTGGTGGGAAATCTGCGTATTCGGGCACGCCTGTCGGACCTGCGGTTACCGGATGAAATGGAACCTGAACCGGTTGAGACAAAAAAAAGAGGTGGCGGAAAAAGCTCCCAGCAGCAAACTGCGCCGCGGGCGGAAGGCATGCGCCAGGCTCCGGGGATGGAGTTGGATATCCGCGGGCAGCGCGCTGAGGATGGATTGGACCTGCTGGACCGATACATTGCCCAGGCATACACCAATGGATTGCCGTTTGTGCGGATCATCCACGGGAAAGGTACAGGCAGACTGCGCCAGGTGATCCGCGAGGCATTGCGTTCCAACTCGCAGGTGAAGGATTTTGAGAGCGGGCTGGATAATGAGGGTGGAGATGGCGTGACTGTAGCCCGTTTGAAACAGGACTGACTCATTAATGAATAAACAGGAAGGAAGTCGATAGTGTTTGAGCAATTCACTATCGACTTCCTTACACAAGGCCCCTATCCTTGTGAGCTAGAGGCAAGACCATGTTTACTGTTCATAATTGTAAGGACAAGCAGTAGACAGAATGTAGACAAGTTAGATAATTATTAGGATATTTCAACCAGTAAAAAAACGAGTACCTATAGGCTTCATTATATCCCCAGCGGGATCATTGAGTCATTCCAGATTGTAGTTTTTCCAGTAGATCCAGAAATGCTGTGGACGGAGGCAGGCCCATTTCCAATTCGTATTTGATCCGGATCTTCTGGCCGTACGAATAAGCTTCACGTGGATTGTTGAAATCCACCAGGGTGTGCATCACCTCTATGTGGTAATCATCATTATAGGGGTCGAGCAGAGCCAGGTTGTAAAGCCAGCGCAACCTCCCACCGTGGTCTTTCAGTAAGCCGCAATGGTGAACCATACGCTCCAGCAGCAGAACACGGCTGCGCCATTTGCGTTTTTCTTCGTAGGTCAGCCATTCTTCATATTCCAGCGAGTCGTGCAACATGGAGCCGGCCAGCAACTGCGGTGAGCGCCACAGGGCATTTGCCCGCATGCAATTTGTATATAGTTCTTCGGTGAGGGGATGATCGTCCGGTATATGCCTGGCCGCGTCTATGATCTGGTAGATCAAATGCATGTAATCATGCACATCTACAGAAGTACGTTGAAAATCAAGGGTTACATTCTCGGCATCTGTAAGCAGCAGGGTTTTATCTGGCAATGCCGCGCGCAGCTTGGAAAGATGGTCGCGCAGGTAAGACCTGGCTTTATTCTCTGCCAGATCCGACCACAACAGGTTGATCAACTCCCCCCGCCCGACGGGATCACCCCGGATGGCCAGGAAATATAAAATGGACCGCAAGATGCGGCGCCTGATGATGAATGACCTTTCATGCCAGAGTATGACCGGTGTACCAAGTAATAGAAGTTTCAGTTCGCTCATAAATCCCCCATCTTGAGCATTTTACCTCAATTCCTTTACCTGTTGCAAGAGTTCTCGGGCTGAATTGAGAGTATTCTCACTGGATGTCCCGAGCATTTGGGCCAGTTCCGCCACGCGGGTTTCGCCCTCTAATACCCTCACGTGCGTGGTGGTGCGGCCATCTGCCTGTGCTTTGACAACATGGAAATGTTGGTCGCCGTATGCCGCCAACTGCGGCAGATGGGTGACGCAAAACACCTGATGGTGCCGTGCCAGCTGCCACAATTTCTGCCCGACGATACTGCCTACCCTTCCGCCAATTCCCTGGTCAATCTCATCAAATACCAGTGATGGAATGCGGTCTTGCCGGGCCAGTACGTTCTTCAAAGCCAGCATCAACCGTGAGGTTTCACCACCGGAAGCTACTTTCGCCAGCGGTTTCAACCCTTCACCGGGGTTAGGCGCGATCAGGAATTCCACCCGGTCCATGCCGGTTGAGTCCAACCCGGGCTCCTGGACATCTGCGGTGTGCAGGAGCTCGAAACCTACCTCGAAACGAGCGCCTTCCATACGCAATTCACCCAACTCAGCTTCGATGCCGGCAGCCATGCGGAGGGCCGCCTCGTGCCGCACCTGTGAGATCATACCGGCCAGCCTGAGGGCTTCTGCCTGTAATTGCTGCAGGCTGGTTTCCAATTCCGCACCGCGTTCACCGGAACTTTGTATCAGCTGCAGTTTCTCCCGGGTTACTGTCAGAAAAGCCTGGCAGTTATCAATACTGCCGCCGTATTTTCGTTTTAGATTATTCAGCAGCGCGATGCGGTCTTCGATCTCTTCCAGCCTGCGGGGGTTGAACTCGATTTCATCAGAATAGGCATTGACCGAGCGAGCCAGGTCTTCCGTTTCCTGCAGCAGGGTATTCCCGCTATCCAGCAAGTCCTGCCGGGAGGAATCTAGCCGGGCGAGCGTTTGCAGCTGGTGATTCAATTGACCGAGCAGGTCGGTCAGGCTGGGCAGTTCGGGTGCGCCTTCTTCAAGCAAAGTCAAGGCTGCCTGGGCTGCAGTCGCCAGGCTTTCCGCATTGGCCAGGCGATTGCGTTCCTGCTCCAATAACTCATCCTCCCCGCTTTGAAGACGAGCAGTTGTGAGTTCCTGCTCCTGAAAAGTGAGCAGTTCCAGACGGGCGGCGGCTTCCTGTTCCATTGCCCGCAATTCCCGCAATTCCCGGCGGGTTTCCTGCAGTTTACGGTACACCAGTTGGTATTCACGCAAGGAGTTTTCTACCCCGGCGAAAGCATCCAGTAGCCCGATATGTTTGCGCGGGTTTAGCAGGGAAAGGTGTTCGGACTGGCCGTGAATATCCACCAGCTGATCTCCTATTGCGCGCAAGACCCCCTGAGTGACCGAGCGTCCGTTGACGCGCGCGCTGGTGCGGCCTTCCAACCGCAGCTCACGTTCGATGGTCAGCAAGCCGCCTTCTTCCTGAAGGTCTTCACTTTCCAACAGGGATAACAGCTCGACTGTGGCATCTGCCAGGGAGAATACTGCGCCAATCCGTGAGCGGGCAGCGCCAGCCCTCACCGAACCGGCTTCATAAGAGCCGCCCAGGAGAGCCATGATCGCATCCAGAATGATGGACTTGCCCGCACCGGTTTCACCGGTCAGGATGACCAAGCCGTTGGAAAAATCCAGCTCCAGCTGGTCGATGATGGCAAAATTCTCGATGCGCAGGTGTTTTAACATAGGCTATAGCTTCAATCGTGTCCCGGTGAGCCGGTAATACATGGAAGTGGTCACCAGTACCGTATAGATGGCGCGGATGGCGAACCACAAGAGGTTCTGTAATGTACTGGCAATACCCGCCTGCCCGAATAGGTTGAAGAGAAGCGCCAGCAATGGAAGAGCGACCCCAACCAAACTACCCAGTATGGTACCCACGGTTGCGGCGGTATACAAGCCTGGACCGCGCCGGCGATGAATGACCAGGCGGACGACTTCCGCCACCCCGATGCCCACCAGGGGAGCCAACAGCAGGGTAAAAAACCCGACAAAATTCACAACCAGGCTGCCCAGGTAGCTGATGACTGCAGCGCTGAAAAACGCCAGCGGGTAATCCACCCAGGTTGCGGTGGTGAAGACCTTTTGCTGCCCGCGGACGCACTCACGGCAGCGGTAGCCGGTGGGAGTCAGCACGGCGCACTGCGGGCAGATGGGTTTTTCGCAGCGATTGCATCGCAGGCTGGTTTCTTGCCTCGGGTGATTGGCACAATAGATGGGGAGTGGGGTTGCATCGCTCATGAGTGGGCGGCCGCCGGATTTTGTTCCATGTGGCTCATCAGGCTCCTGTAAAAGTATCCGGCATCAAAGAACCGGATGAAACGCAGAGAATGGTTTCCGGCAAAGACATCCACCCTGTCTTCTGCACCCAGGGGGATGGGGTGCTGTCCGTCAATACTGAGAACAGCATTATCACTGCCGGGGGATGAAATGCTCACCTGCGCCCCTTCCGCCAGGATGACCGTCCGGTCAACCGACAGATGCGGAGCGACTGGCACGAGCAGGATGTTACGCAATTCGGGGGGCATGATGGGGCCGCCGGCAGCCAGGGCATAGGCTGTGGAGCCGGAAGGGGTGGCTGCTATCAGGCCGTCGGCAACATAAGTTGCCAACCGTTCGCCATCCACCTCAGCGACGATGTGCAGGGGTTTGACCAGCGGGCCGCGGCACACAACGACCTCATTCAGCACATCCCATGTGCCTTGTACCTGGTTTTCATGGATGTGGTTCGCGGTGAGCATCATGCGGGTTTCATAGCGAAAATCACCAGCCATCAACCGCGGAATGTATTGCTGCCAGCCGCTGCGTTCGAGTTCCATCAGAAAACCGAAACGGCCGAAGTTGATCCCAAGAATGGGTGTGTTGGAAGAGGCGCACAGATGCCCCGCACGCAGGATGCTGCCGTCCCCGCCGAGGACGATAGCGAGCCCGCATTCGCCTGCTGAGACAGCCTGCCGTATCCCGGGGTCATCCAGCCGGCCGGATATCACCTGAATGGGGTAAGAGGACAATGCTTCGCATACCCGGGTGGATTCAGCGATGGCATCTTTCATGCCGGAATGGGACAGGATGGCGACCTTTTTCTTCGGGTCGGGTGAATGGCCTTGCATAGATTAATTATAGCCGTAACATGCGGCTTGTGTGAGCAGCATTATAAACGTTGATCACAGAGGCGTTGATACCCGCACCCGCTGCAGCGGGCAGGCTGATCATGGCTGCGTGGGATGGATGCTTTACGTTCCTGCGTGTGCATTTCACGCAATAGTGTTAACGTCTCCTGTCGCAGCTCATCAGTGAAATCTACTAAAAAGGTACGCCCGGGATAGTGGATCAGGCCGTGGGAAGGGCGCGACTGGTACACTTTTTCCACCAGCAAGCAGTAGGCTGCCAGCTGAAAGATATGAGAGTCGTACGGCGCGGGTGGAGCCTGGCAACTTTTGACTTCCACGGGGATCCATTCATGACCTTGCTTTACCAGGTAATCCGGCTTTCCCACCAGGCCAATGCTGCCGTCGTACAACGGCTGCTGCACCGGCTGCCCCCACATGCGTGTATCTGAATAGATGATCTTCCCGCCGGGAAGCCCGCTCACGCGGCGCAAGCGCCCGGCTACCAGCCAGAACAGCAGGGCGATGAGGAAGAGAAAACCAATGAGCCAGGGCATCAACGGACGATCAGGGTATAGATACCGAGGGCGAGCGCGGAAAGGACTGCCAGCCCCGCGAAAATGCTCAACAAGGTGGATGCAGCCACCACGCGCCCGTGGGCATAATGCATGGATGTACCGGCTTGCAGTTCCCGCTTATTCTCCGGCTCCACCCCCGTCAAACGATACCACCAGGAGCGCTGGCAGTAGAGATAAGTACCGATCTCAGAAGCGCGGATGGTGCGCAATCAGGTCAACTTTCGTTATCTAGCCGGCGGGTGAGATCTTCCAATGACCGCTGCAAGTGCATTTCCCGCTGGCTGATCGTCAGGTCAGCACGGGTGCGTTCAACGATCCCACGCACCAGGTCTGTGTGCCGCCGCAAGCCGTTGGTGATGGCATCCGGGTAGTCGATGGTCACCAGCACAGAGTAGATGTCATCCATACAAGTCAGCAGGCGTTCGGCTTCACTGGAGTAGCCCTGCCGCAAAATGTCCATACAGCGGCGGCGCAGCTCCCCGGTTACCTCCGCCAGCCCGTTCAGCCAGGTGGCATCTTCCACGCCGACCTCAGACGGTGAGGGCAGGGGGTTGTTGCGGATGAGCGCGCTAGTGATTGTAGCTTCGGCATATTCCTTCAGGGCATCCTGGGTATAACCGGCATAATACAGGTCGTCATAAGCTGCCAGGGTCTCACGCAGGCGTGCGATCAACGCGCCGGCTTCATGCAGGTGCTGGTCGGCTTCTGCCTGATCTTGCCGGTGCACGGCGCGGATGGCGTGGGCACAGTGACGGGTCAGAACGCGGCAGACAGCCAGGGCTTCGTCGCGGGCTTTGTTCCGCGCTTCAAAACCGGCACGCACCTGTTCGATGATGGGTTCAAGATTATCCATAGCCTATTCTGTCTGCCCGGACGGGCGATCGGGAGGTTCGGGAGGTGATTGAGGAGGTTTGAAAAGCTGGTCTGCCAGGTCTTTGTTCGCTGCGGGGAACTGAATGGTGCCGAAGGTATTCTCAAAGCGAGCCAGGTTCTCCCCCAGTACCTGCAGCAGAACCTTGGCGACCTGTGGTGTCACCACCAGGCGCGAAACTACCACCGGATCCGGCTCACCAGGCAAGATCCGGGCGAACTCCAACACCACCTCCGCCGGAGAATGCGAAACACGCACCAGATTGGCGTATTCCGTTTTCAAGAACGGCGGGGTGGTAAATTGTAGCGGGTGAACTGCTCGAGGCGGCATCTGCCGGTTTATTTTCCCGGGTTAGAAGGGAATATTGTTGTCTTCAGCGGAGCCATCCGCTAAAGCATCATCTGCCTGGCCGTCCTCTTCAGGACGTGTCGAGGAGAGGAAGCGCACTGTATTGGCCATGACCTCAAAGTTCGTGCCGGTTGTGCCATCCTGGCGCTGGAAGGTACGTGGATGCCCGGTAGTGGGATCGGCTTGAAGACGGCCTTCCACCAGGACTTTACTGCCTTTCCGCAGGTACTGGTTGCAGGATTCTGCCTGTTTTCCCCATACACTTACCTTGAACCAGATGGTTTCTTTTACATTCGCGCCGGCATTGTTGGTGTACTGCCGGTTGGTGGCGACGTTGAATGAAGTCACCGCCTGACCTGAGGGTGTGTAACGCATTTCGGGATCACGGCCCAGGTTGCCAACTAAAACGATGGTATGGAACATATGTCCTCCTGATAAGGTTTTCATCAGGGTGCAAGGGAAAGCCTGGATAAATCGGTACCCTGATGTGTCTTAATTGTACTGATATTTCACAGAATGCAAATGTTTTTGCACCGGGTTTATGGGGTTGGCTGGGTGGGATACGGTTTCTTCGTGGGGGTCGGGGTGGTGGTCGGCGTAGGTGGATAATCACCTGCGGAGACGGAGTACGCCTGCAGGTCAGAGAAGCTGATGTTCATGGCAGCGCTGGCGTGCGATTCTGCGAAGAAACCGATGCCACCCGCGCCAGGTGTCAGATAGGTGTCTGCGATCAGTTGATTGTTCACATACACGCGCGCCAGTCCGCCGCCAAGCCATAAACCCACGCGGATCGGAGATAACACACCGCGAGGCACCTGGCTGCTGGGAGACCAGGGCAGGTAGGTGCCTGTGCGTCCGTCTTTCACTTTTTCCAGCGCGAACTGGCCAGAGCAATCGAATACCAGGCGGGAATAATGCTCTTCATTCACACTCCAGAAGGCAATGCCGTACCTGTCTGAGGGCGAGCAAAGGTTGGGCTGGATGGTCATTTCAATGTACAGGTCTGTTGTAATGGTGTTTTTCCGCAGGCTCAGCAGGTATCCGCCGGGAGTGGATACTGCCAGGTTAAGTTTGTGATCGTCATAAGCAATATTCCCCCCGGCAAAGCTGCCGCTGACCCAGTCATTGGTTTCGCTGAACTGGTCAGAGAAGAGGATATCGCCGTAGCGCAGCTGGCCGACTGTTGTCGGTGTGATGGATGGCGGTACATATTGCGTGGGAGTGGCGGTAGCCGGGAACCAGACGCGCGTGGATGTCGGCGTGGATGCGGCTGCCGTGGCTGTGGGTGGAGATCCCACCTCTCCGGCGGATGGCAGGCACGCGGACAGCATGGCACCAGCCCAAAGGAAAGCCAGTGCCAGGTTCAGGGATCGCTTCATGCGCTTGATTATACCCTTGCGACCGTCACCCTGGAGCGTGTGATGGGTTCTTATGCTGCGTGTTATAATTTTACTGTCATGAAAACGATCAAAAACATCTTCCCCCTGGTTACCCTGGCTGTACTGGTTGCATTCCTTTCGCTCGGCATCCATGCCACACCAACACAGGCGCAGGCGGTTGTGCCAACGCCAACCGCTCAGCCGGATGGGCGCATCATCTACATCGCGCAGGCTGGCGATACCTGGTGGACCATTTCGATCAAAACCGGTGTCACCCAGGAACAACTGTACTCACTGAACAATACCCGCTCGGATGATGTGGTGATGGAAGGCCAACAGATCCTGCTCGGCAGCATCACCCCGACTCCAGTGGTACCCACTTCATCAGTAGCCACGCCCACGCCGGCAGTGATCACCCCCCAGGCCAGCGGCACAGGCAATATTTGTGTGATGTTGTATGACGATATCAATGGGGACTCATCCCGCCAGTTGGATGTTGAGTTACAGCTGCCCGGCGGCGCCATCAGCCTGGTGAACAGCATTGGCACCATCAACCTGACCGCATCCACCACCTCGGAAGTAAAGCCGGCATGCTTCAATGATCTGCCCGCCGGTGATTACAATTTAAGCGTAGCTGTACCTGAAGGCTACAACCCAACCACCAATACCAGCGCACCGCTCACCCTGAAGCCGGGCGACCAAACCACCATGAACTTTGGCGCACAGGCCAGTTCCCTGCTCAACCCGGGCGGAGCCGGCGGCACCGGACGTAACCCGCTGCTGGGGATCGCCGGCCTGGTGCTGGTTCTGGCAGGCGGCGGTATGGCCTTCTTCATCTGGCGGTCGCGCCGACTCTAGCCGAAGCGCTCTTCTTTCCAGATATCTGCGTTGTTATGATACCCGGCCTGTTCCCAGAAGCCGGGTTTATCTTCTTTCATGAATTCCAACCCGCGAAGCCACTTAGCGCCTTTCCAGAAATAGGGAGTCTCCAGGCCGTCACGGCCGGGGATGGCCCCCACCACACCGCGCAGTGGATAGCCATGGTCCGGTGAGATCGGCTCGCCGTTGAAATGCGTGGCCAACAGGAAGTTTTCCTGCAGGATGACTTTCAGCGGTAGATTGACGGTGAAACCGTATTCTGCGTGCTGCAGCACATAAGCGGCAGAGGGTTTAAGGCGGATCAGGCCGGCATCTACCAGCGAGCGCACGCTGACACCTTCCCAGGTTGTATCAAATTTGCTCCACTGTGTCACGCAGTGGATGTCCATCTCGATGCTGGCGCGGGGCAGCTGGTTGAATTCCTCCCAACTCCATTCGCGCGCTTCTTCCACCTCCCCCCAGGCGCGGAAGTTCCAGGTGAGCGGGTTGAAAGCAGGCACCGGGCCGTAATGCAGCACCGGGAATTTACGCGTGAGCGACTGCCCGGGCGGCAGGCGGCCTTCGCGCTGCATTTCTTCTTCTTCCATTTTTCGCAAAAAGGGATTATCCAGCATAGCTTCTCTCCTGCCGCAATTATAGCAGGCAGAGGAGGAGGGGTAAGGGCTGTGTACACCCGGCGGGGAAGAACGATTTGCGCCGCTGAGGGTTCTAAAGCATAATACAGGTATCCTGTCATTGGAGAACGGTCATGGATCAAAAATCAGGCGCGCAGATTTCCAAGAAAGCCTTCATTCAATCCTTTGTCATTTTGTTGGTAATCATGCTGATTGCCGGTGTGTTGACGCTGGTGGTGCCGGCAGGCAGTTACACCCGTGTAGAACAGGCTGGACGGCAGGTGATCGACCCGGCATCCTATACGGCGCTGGCCAAACCGGATTACCCGGTGTGGCGCTGGTTCACGGCGCCGTTGGAGGTGCTTGGCGGACCGGACGGGCTGACCATCATCGTCATCATCTTCTTCCTGTTGATGGTGGGGGCGTCGTTCGCCGTACTGGATGGCAGCGGTATTCTGCGGGCTGTGATCGCGGCGATTGTCAAACGATTCGGCGGGCGTAAATACCTGCTGCTGGCGCTCATTTCGCTCTTCTTCATGCTGCTGGGTGCTTTCTTCGGCATTTTTGAAGAGGTACTGCCGCTGGTGCCCATCATGATTGCCCTTTCCATTTACCTGGGTTGGGATACGCTGGTGGGGTTGGGTATGTCCATTTTGGCGGTCAACATGGGCTTCTCTGCCGCGGTGACCAATCCCTTCACGATCGGTGTGGCGCAGAAACTGGCCGGGCTGCCGTTGTTCTCTGGTGCGTGGCTACGCATTCTCTTCTTCATTATCACGTACGGGCTGTTCTTCCTCTTCCTGTCACGTTATGCCCGCCGGGTGGAAAAAAATCCGGCTGCGTCCCCTGTATATGTCGAGGACCAGGGGTACCGGCAGAACCACCCCGCGTTCGACCTGCAGCAGGAGTTGATCGCGGATACCCAGTTGAAAGCTTCGCTTACGTGGTTCGGGGCGTTCGCGCTGGGGATCCTGGCCGTGCTGGTCTCGGCTCCCTTTATTACCGCGATCAGCGATTACTCACTGCCGATCGTGGCGCTGCTCTTCTTTGCCGGCGGCATGGGAGCAGGCTTCTTCAGCGGTAAACCAAAGCGCGTGGTTTGGAAGGCAGCGTTGGACGGCTTGCAGGGCATTGCCCCGGGCATCATCCTGATCCTGATGGCTTCCAGCATCAAGTACATCATCGTCACCGGCGGCATCATGGATACGATCCTGCATTCCGCCTCCGGCGCACTGGCAAAGGCTACCCCCTTCACCTCGTCCCTGTTGGTGTACGGGCTGGCTCTGTTCATTGAGTTCTTCATCGGTTCCGGCTCGGCCAAAGCCTTTTTACTGATGCCGATCCTGCTGCCCCTGGGAGACCTGGCCGGGTTGACGCGCCAAGTGGCGGTGACGGCCTACTGCTTTGGTGACGGCTTCTCCAACCTGGCTTACCCCACCAACCCGGTGTTGTTGATTGCGCTCGGGCTGACGGTAGTCACTTACCCCAAGTGGCTGCGTTGGACGCTGCGCCTGTGGGCGGTGGTGGTGCCCATCACGCTGGTGTTTCTGGCGCTGGCCGTGGCCATCCATTACGGGCCATTCTAGAGTACAAAGCACACTCAGGTATTTCAGGCGCCGCGGCAACGCGGCGCTTTTCATTCCCTCCCTGCGCCGGCGGGGGAGTATGCTACAATATCGCCACGAGGTGAACGATGACTGATACCCCCATTCTGGTGGCTGTTGCCTGGCCGTATGCCAATGCTGAGATCCACGTAGGCAATCTCACCGGCTCTTACCTGCCGGCGGATATTTTTGCGCGTTTCAGCCGCCTGCGCGGCCGCCACACGCTGATGGTCTCCGGCTCTGATTCTCACGGCACGCCCATCACCATCCGCGCGGATGCCGAGGGCACCACCCCGTATGCCGCCTATCAGCGCTTCCATGGAAGCTTTTTGGACTTGTACCAGAAACTGGGCATCAGTTATGACCTTTTCACCAGCACGCATACCGACAACCATTTTGAGATCTCGCAAAAGATCTTTCTGGCGCTAAAAGAGAACGGTTACCTCTACACCGAAAAGAGCAACCAGTGGTTCGCCACCTCGCAGTCACGCTTTTTGCCGGATCGCTACGTGGAGGGCACCTGCTACATCTGCGGGGATACCAACGCGCGCTCGGACCAGTGCGATAAATGCGGCAGCCTGCTGGATGCCGATCAGCTGATCAACCCGCGCTCGAAGGTGGATGGCTCGACGCCCGAGTTGCGTGAGACCGAGCATTACTACCTGGACCTGGGCAAATTACAGCCGCAGGTGGTGGAGTTTTTGAAAGAAAAACAGGAGCACCTGCGCCCGAACGTGCTGCGCCAGTCGCTGGGGCAGATCGAAGCCGAAGCCCTGCATGGACGGGCTATTACGCGCGATCTCGATTGGGGCATCCCTGTGCCGTTGGAAGGCTGGACGGGCAAGTGCCTTTACGTCTGGTTCGAGGCTGTCATCGGCTACCTTTCTGCCTGCGTGGAGTGGGCCGCGCTGGAAGGCAAAAGCGCGGACTGGCGTGATTGGTGGTATGACGCCCTGGCACGCACCTATCACTTCATCGGTAAAGACAACATCCCCTTCCACGCGGTCATCTGGCCGGCGCAGCTTTCCGGCTGCGGCACTGCCTTCTCGCGCCTGATGGGCGATGAACCCCACACGCTCACCCTGCCGTATGATGTGCCGGCGAACGAGTTCATGAACCTTGAGGCGCAGAAGATCTCAGGCAGCCGCAACTGGGCCGTCTGGGGGTTGGAATTTCTCACACGCTACGACCCGGACCCACTGCGCTATTACCTGACGGTAAACATGCCAGAAACCAAAGATACCGACTGGGACTGGGATGATTTCTACCACCGCAACAATGACGAGCTGGTGGCCACCTGGGGCAACCTGGTGAACCGCGTGCTGGCCTTCACCTACAAGCACTGGGAAGGGGTATTGCCGGACCCGGGCGAACTGCGGACTGCCGACCGCCAACTGCTGGAGGCGGTGGAGAAGGGTTTTGAGGATGTGGCCGCGCATTTTGAAGGCGTGCGCCTGCGCGCCGCCCTGGCTGAAGGCATGCGCCTGGCGGGTGAGGTGAACAAGTACCTCGATACTTCAGCGCCGTGGTTCGAAATCAAGACAGACCGCGCCGCCGCAGCCAAATCGGTCTATACCGCCATCCGCGCCATAGACAGCATCAAGGTCCTGCTGGCGCCGTTCATCCCCTTTACCTGCGAGAGGCTGCACAGTTTTCTGGGATACGATGCCCCGCTGTTCGGCCGGCAGTACACCCAGCTTGTGAAAGACAGCCTGGGCGAGCATACAGTGCTGCGCTATGACCCCTCCGCCGCCAGCGGGCGCTGGCAGGCTTCTACTTTGCCGGGCGGCACGACCCTGCGCCAGCCCGCACCGCTCTTCAGAAAGCTGGAGCCGGAGATCGTGGAGCAGGAACGCGCCCGCCTCGGGCGAAAGTAGCATCCGGCACACATTCTGCACCCTCTGATGTACGGCCGTAACAAGCCTGGAGGGTGTGATGGATAAAGAGGAAGCTGTTCAGGCTGCACTGCAGCTGCTGCAGCAGGCTGGCATTCATGCCAGCATCGTACGCATCTACGGTTCCACCACCGAGGCGGTGATCGTGCTGCCGGAGGTGCGCCTGGCTCCGCGGCACGGCGCATATATTCCCCTGGAAAACCGTAAACCGCAACTCTCGGTCGTTTTGGACCAGTGAGCCAATCATTTCAAGGATATTCACCCCATGGAACTACTTACCGGTATTTTCTTTCTGTCTCTCTTTATTGCCACTTTCATTATTTTGGCGGTTACCCGCGTGGAAGTAGGCCGGCTGGTGCGCCAGCATCACGAGCAGAAGGTGGATTTCTTCCGCACACAGCCGATTCAACCCGGTGACACGGTGATGGTCGGAGACAGCCTGACCGACGGCTGCAGGTGGGATGAGGTCTTCCCCGGTGTGCCCATAAGGAACCGCGGCATCAACGCGGATACGGTGGCGGGCGTGCTGGCGCGGCTGGATGAGGTGATTTCCGGCAAGCCGGAGCGCGTCTTTCTGCTGATTGGCACCAACGACCTGCCTGTGTACGAGTACCGCCAGGATAGCGACATTCTCAGTGATTACAGCCTGCTGCTCAGCCGCCTGCGCCAGGGGACGCCCGCCACGCGCGTGTATGTCCAATCTCTGCTGCCGCGGCAGCGGCGTTTCGCCCGCCGCATCACCCGCCTGAACGCGGCACTGCGCCGCCTGGCAGCCGAACACGGCTGTGAATTCATTGACTTGCACCCCGCGTTCAGCGACGCGCGCGGAGCCCTGCGCCGGGAGCTGACGAACGACAACCTGCACCTGCTGGGCGAGGGGTACCGCGTCTGGGCGCGCATCCTGGCGGGTACCATGCCGCCGCCCGCGCCGCGGCGCTGATACCGCACGGTCTGTGCTATCCTCCGGTGTTGTGTTACAATTTTGCCACATTGGGGCATGGTGCAATGGCAGCACACCAGACTTTGGATCTGTGGATCTTGGTTCGAATCCAGGTGCCCCAGCCTGATCGCGGCGGATTTTACCCCGTCCGCGGTTTTATTTTAAGGGGAGAGATGGGGGGGTGCTTCGCAAGTTACAATTATAATGATATGTAATGATTAGCTGAAGTTTTCATGGGGCCGAACATGCGCAGAGATTATTACTCAGGGACAATCAGCCAGTTTTTACAAGCCAGCTCTAATGAGATTCTTGGCGAGCTCTCTTCCAACAACGAGTTCGATCTTGATTTAACACAGAGAGATGCCTGGGCAGTTGAAATCGAAATCTTAAAACAGTCTCTGCACGGTGTTCAGGGATCCATTCATTTTGAATACTCAATCCCTAGAATGGGAAAACGAATAGATGTAGTGATTGTTACGCCAACTGCGGTCTTTGTGGTCGAGTTTAAGGTTGGGAAGAAAGATTTTCTCTCTCAAGATGTCGATCAGGTTGTTGATTATGCACTGGATTTGAAGAATTTCCATGAACCAAGTCACAACGCAGCTATTATCCCCATCCTTGTCGCAACCGAAGCGAGAAGAATAACTAAACAGAGCCTAATAGAGTTTTACGAGGATAAAGTCTGTCATCCATTATTTACAAATGCATCACAATTAGAAGAAACCATCCGTAAAGTTCTCGCATCAAGTTGGGTTTACGACGAAATTGCTGTCAATGAATGGGGAATTGGGAGATATAACCCAACCCCAACAATTATTGAAGCTGCGGTAGCTTTATATAAAGGACATTCCGTAGAGGAGATAGCCAGAAGTGATGCGAACGCAATCAACCTCAAGGATACTTCGCTAACAGTATCAGAGATAATCTTTCAATGTAAGGTGAATAAAGAAAAAGCGATCTGTTTTGTTACAGGAGTGCCTGGCGCAGGGAAAACATTGGTGGGATTGAACATTGCCTACCAACATCTTGACCCTACGAACGATCTCTACAGCGTTTTTCTATCTGGGAATGGCCCATTGGTAGCGGTATTACGTGAGGCTTTAGCAAGAGATAGGGTCTTTAGTGAAAAACAGAAAGGCAAAAAACTACGGATTGGTGATTCGAGCAGAGAAGTGAAGGCCATCATACAGAACGTCCATAATTTTAGAGATACTTGTTTACAAGATGAACTACGACCTCCCATTGAGCATGTGGCATTATTTGATGAAGCCCAGAGAGCATGGAATTTGGAGCAGACATCCAATTTCATGAAACGAAAAAAAGGCCGCCCCAATTTTAATATTTCGGAACCTGAATTTCTGATATCTTGTCTTGACAGACACGATGATTGGGCTGTGGTGGTTTGTTTGGTGGGCGGGGGGCAAGAGATCAATACTGGTGAAGCGGGCATCAGTGAATGGATTGCGGCTTTAAATCGATCCTACCCATCGTGGAAAATCTACATATCCTCAAGACTAACTGATAGTGAGTATGGGGCAAGTAATGTCATTGAGAGTATCAAGGAAAAACAGAGATTGATGACGAACGATAATTTGCATCTCTCGGTATCAATGCGATCCTTCCGAAGCGAGAAGGTCTCACTCCTAGTGAAGCAGATTCTAGATTTAGAAGAGCTTAATGCAAAAGCTACATTTGAAACAGTTAATTCACATTATCCGATCTGGATAACAAGGGATTTGAATGCTGCAAAACAATGGCTGAAAGCAAGGGCGAGAGGTACGGAACGTTATGGTATAGTCGTTTCATCACAGGCAGTGAGATTAAAGCCACATGCCATTGATGTGCGACCTGATGTGGATCCCATACACTGGTTTCTCGATAATAAAGGGGATGTTCGGTCTTCGTATTATCTCGAGGATGTTGTCACAGAGTTTCAAATCCAGGGTCTCGAGTTAGATTGGGCATGTATGGTTTGGGATGCTGATTTCCGTTATTCTCATGCGGGTTGGGAGCATCGATCCTTTGTTGGGGAAAAATGGAATTCCATAAACAAGATAGAGCGCCAGGTTTATCTTAAGAATGCTTATCGTGTACTACTAACCCGAGCGCGACAAGGAATGGTCATTGTTGTTCCGCCAGGGGATAATCAAGACCCCACACGCAAGCCAGCTTTTTATGACCCTACATTTGAGTATCTTTGCCGAGTTGGTTTTCCAATTCTATAAGGGGCCATACCTAATGCAATAGAACCAAAGTGCAGCGTTGGGGTGTTGTCAGCACCCACTAGGTTTTGATAATCCCCCCTCATCCATGCCAGCCGCGACCGGAGAAAGAACCGGGCGCGGCTCTTGTGTTAAAATGAGAAGCAAGAACTCTGGTATGGAGCCCAATATGGAAACAATAGCGATCATCCTGGCCGCGGGCCAGGGCACGCGCATGAAGTCAATCCTGCCCAAGGTGCTGCATCCCCTGCTGGGGCGGCCGCTGGCAGCCTACAGTGTGGAGATGGCCGCTTTAGTTTGCGGCCGGCCGCCGCTGGTGGTGGTGGGGCACGGCGCGGGCCAGGTACGCCAGGCGCTGGGGGCATCCGCGCGCTACGTGGTGCAGGCGGAACAGCTGGGCACGGGCCACGCGGTGCTGCAGGCCGAAGTGGAGCTGGCAGATTTTGCCGGGCTGGTATTGATCATCAGCGCGGATATGCCGCTGCTGCGCGCGGAGACGATCGCCGCGCTGGCGCAAACGCAGGCATCCAACCCCGGGCCGCTCAGCCTGCTGACGGTCAGCGGGCCGGACCCGCGCGGTTTCGGGCGCATCGTCCGCGACGCGGACGGCGGGGTACTGGCCATTGTGGAGGAAGCACAGGCGACCCCCGCGCAGTTGGCCATCCGCGAATACAATGTGGGCGCGTACTGCGCCTGCTCCGCCTGGCTGTGGCAGGCGCTCAAGAAGGTCAAACGGTCGCCGAAGGGCGAATATTACCTGACAGATATCGTGCAGCTGGCTGTGGAAGAGGGGCAGGCCGTGGTGGCCAGCCCGGTGGCAGAGCCGGTGGAAGCGCTGGGCATCAACACCCGCGCGCACCTGGCCGAGGCGACAGCCGCCATACGCGCGCGCGTCAACCTCCGCTGGATGGAAGCCGGCGTGGCCATGATCGACCCCGGGCAGGTCTACATCGAACCGGGCGTCACCCTGGCGCCGGATACGACCCTCTGGCCCGGCACTTACTTGAAAGGCAGCACATCCATCGGCAGTGGTTGTGTGATCGGGCCGGATACGATCATCGAGTCCAGCACGGTCGGCAATGACTGTCGCATCCTCTCTTCGGTGCTGGAATTTGCCACCCTGGAAGACCACGTAGAGATGGGCCCTTTCTGCCACCTGCGCAAAGGCGCGCACCTGGCTTCGCACGTCCACATGGGCAATTTCGGCGAGGTAAAAGATTCTTACCTGGGCGAAGGCACCAAGATGGGCCATTTTTCTTACATCGGCAATGCCAGTATTGAAGGTAATGTCAACATCGGCGCCGGCACCATCACCTGCAATTATGACGGCGAGCAGAAACACCCGACTGAGATCGGCGAAGGCGCGTTCATCGGCAGCGATACCATGCTGGTGGCTCCGGTGAAGATCGGTAAAGGCGCGCGCACCGGGGCGGGCTCGGTGGTGAACCGCGACGTCGCCCCGGGGGATGTGGTGGTGGGTGTGCCGGCCCGTCCGCTGCGCAAGGCGGGCAAATGAACCAACAGACCATCGCCATCCTGCTGGGGGTCACTGCCTTCTTTGACCTCTTCCTGACGCTCATCCGCTTCAGCCTGGTGAATGCCCACCTGCCGCGCCTTTTAAACGTACGCGAAGGCCGCGAGGCCCTGGTGGACCGCGCCATCCGGGTGATTGAGCGGCCGCGCATCCGCGTATCGCTGCGGGTATCGCAATCCGCGCTGCACCTGCTGTTCGGCGCGCTGGTGCTCTGGCTGGCCGCGGGTACGCTGGTCCAGCCGGTGGTGGATGCCCGTCCGCTGTTGTGGCTGGCGGGCGGCAGCCTGGCGCTGATTCTGGCAGAAGCCCTGCTGGAACGCTTCGCGCTGGCTAACCCCGAGGGCTGGTCGCTGCGCCTGGCCGGTTTTGGCCTGGTGACCGACATTCTCTGCTGGCCGCTCACCGCGCTGGTTGTCCGCCTTTCGGGGCAGGCAAAGATCACCATGCAGCAGTTCACTCCGCCCACGGATGATGAGCTGAAAAGCTGGGTGGAAACAGGCCAGGTGGACGGCGCGCTGGAAAAAGAAGAGCGCCGGATGATCTATTCCATCTTCCAGTTCGGCGATACGCTGGCGCGTGAGATCATGGTGCCGCGCATCGACATGCTGGCGCTGGATGTAGAATCGCCGCTGGAGGAAGTGGTGCACGCCGTCAGCGCGTCGGGGCATTCGCGCATCCCCATCTATGAAGATACGATCGATAATATCATCGGCCTGCTTTATGCCAAGGACCTGCTGCAGTGCCTGGGTAAAGATCAGCACTTCACCTCCCTGCGGGCGGTCATGCGCCCGGCCTTCTTTGTGCCTGAGGCCAAGAAGCTGGATGATCTGCTGACGGAGATGCAATCCAGCCGCACGCACATTGCCGTGATCGTGGATGAATACGGCGGCGTGGCGGGCCTTGTGACGCTGGAAGACATCCTCGAAGAGATCATCGGTGAGATCCGCGATGAATATGACCAGTCTGAAGAGCAGCCTTACATCCGCATATCGGAGGGTGAGTATCTCTTCCAGGGGCATGTGGACCTGGACGACTTCAACGAGCTGATGGGCACGGAATTTGAAAAGGACACCGCCGATACCCTGGGCGGTTTGATGTACGGTCTGATCGGCAAGGTGCCGGAAGGCGGTGAGCAGCAATTGCTGGACGGCGTGCTGCTGACCGTAGAGGCCGTCAAAGGCCGGCGCATTGCCAAAGTGCGCGCCAAAAGACAGGCACCGCTAGAGAATGAGGAAAAACATGACAGTTGAGTTATCCGCTGAAGACAAAGAGAGGCTGGTGCAGGCGGCCTGTTTAGCCCGCAAATGGTCTTACAGCCCCTATTCACATTACCCGGTGGGCGCGGCGCTGCTCACCCGCTCCGGGAAGGTGTATGACGGTACGAACATCGAAAACGCGTCTTTCCCGCTTTCCAACTGCGCCGAGCGTACCGCCATCTTCAAGGCGGTATCTGAGGGCGAGCACGAGTTCACTGCCATTGCCGTGGTGACCGCGAACGCCGGCTCTCCCTGTGGTGCCTGCCGCCAGGTGATGGCGGAGTTCGGGCTGGATATGCTGGTATTGATCGCGGATGCTGACGGCAAGATCCACCGGGAGATGACCGTGGCCGGCCTGCTGCCGGGCGCGTTCACCCCCGCCGATCTGCCGCGTCCCTGACCCCGCGAGGGGAGCATGGCCGATACCCCGCGCTCTTTCCGCGTGGAAGCCCTGGTGCTGCGGCACAGCAATTTTGCCGAAGCAGACCGGCTGCTGACGCTCTTTACGCGCGAACGCGGAAAAATGCATGTGGTGGCAAAGGGGGTGCGCAAGCTGAAATCACGCAAGGCCGGGCATTTGGAGCCGTTCACGCGCGTGCAGCTGCAGTTGGCCCGCGGGCAGGGCATGCCGATCATCGCCCAGGCGGAGACAATGGAAGCATACAGCGCCATCCGCGCCGACCTGGATATGACCGCCCGCGCTGCCTATGTGTTGGAAGTGCTCGACCGCTTCACGTATGACGAAGAGGAACATCCGCAGCTCTTTCAGCTGGCGGTAGAGACGCTGGAACGTCTGAATGCCGGCGTGGAGGCTTTCTTTGCCAATCGCTACTTTGAGCTGCATGCCCTGAATACGCTGGGTTTCAGGCCGGAGTTGTTTGCCTGTGTATCTTGCCGACAACCGGTACAGCCGGTAGATCAGTTCTTTTCCGCGCGGCGCGGCGGTGTGGTCTGCCCGGATTGCGCGCTGCGGGTCGAAGGCGTCCGCCCGGTCAGCGTGGACACGCTGCGCTTTCTGCGGCATTTTCAGCGCAGCAGTTTCAAAGAGGCCTGTCGCGCCGATCCCCGCCCCGCGCAGAGGGAAGAGATGGAAACCCTGCTGCAGTACTACATCCTCACGCAAATGGAAAGCCGGCTGAACACGCCCGGCTTCATCCGCGCGATCTCAGAAAAAGCATAAAAAACTCCTTTTCTATCTCCGTGTCCTACGGTAGGTGGATCTGGCTGTATGTACTGCCCATGCGTGTTTGCCCGCAAGGGTAGAGTTCTGTATACTGGTTGTAGTCGTGGAAGGTTCGTATTTACCCGACTCAGCTGGTATTTGAGTTGGTACCTTCTCAATAGTCGCCCCCGGCATAAGCAGTTTTCATGTTCAGTACTTTCCAGAGGTCTCATGCCTGAGATAGCGGAAAAAAAGAGAACTTTCATTCAACGGTTTTGGTGGGTTTTTGTAGTACTCGTCACCTATATACTTGCGACCTGGTCCAGTATGCCTTATGTGGATCACACCATGGATAAAGATGCGAATTCAGGCGGGGCTGAAAACAACCAGGGGGATCAGGGGAATGGGAACATGGGGAAAGGTGCCTACTCGGCCTGCCCGGCAGACCTTGCGGGGATATTGACTGCTCCGCTGATGGACCCGGCTGTCATCTCGGCCATGATCCCGCTGGGGAATGTCAGCCCGCCCGGGCATACCTACCCGGTCGACCATATTTACTTCGTGGTGAATACCGATGATCCGGTGCCGTTGTACGCCCCGGCAGACGGTTGGATCACTCACATTATGGCTAACTCTGAAAAAAAGACTGCAGACAGCGACTATGAATTTGAAAGTTTTGTGGTGACTTATACCATCTGTGACGGCCTGGTGTTGGATTTTGCGGGATATAACGATGTGGTACAGCCCATCAAAGATGAGCTGGCAAAACTCACCGGGCAGTGCAAGAGCGGTATCGTAAAGACCGGGCATGACGCCGCGGCTGAACAGCAATGCGATTACCCTGATCTGAAGATCCCGGTGACCGCGAATGAGTTGATCGGATATACGCAGAGAGCCTTTCGCGCGGACGGCTATGGGTACAACATTCCCTTTGAGATTTGGGCGGCGGATTACAACCAGCCTGCCCGCAGCGATGTGGATTGGTCTTACTATAACGATAACCGCTACGCGCATGCTATCTGCACGTTCGATCTGTACAGCGGTGCATTGAAAGATGCGTATGATGCCAAATTTGGCACCTGGTCCGATGGTGTGACGAAAAGCCCGGATGGCAAGGTAACGGTGGGAGAGGGCAGTTTCATTCCGCGAACGATCGAGCCGCTGTGTGGTGAAATCGTCCAAGATATTGCCGGCACGCTGCAGGGAGCCTGGTTCAGCGGCAAGCCTGATCTGAACGATAAAAGCGGGAACGTCGGGAACGCGGGGTACGGCATCACCATCATCCATAACAATATCAACCCCGGGGTGGGCGAGGTGGTCATCGGGGGAGAATTTGGCACCGGGCTAATCGGGGTGATCGCTTTCGCCCCCACCCACGCGGGAACGGTCAACCGCGAACCTTCTGAAGTGAAGGCAGACGGGCAGGTGTACTGCTACTCTTCCGATGTGAACGGCATCAATGTGGGCCCGCCGATTAGAGGGAAGGTCTTGATTCGCCTGATCGATGACCATCATATGGAAGCTGCATATCAGGACGGCACTTGTGGTACGGAAGAAACCATCAGCGAAGGGTTTAGCTTCACCCGATAAGACCGCGCCTTTTGATCTACAAATAAAAGCACAGACGCGGAAACGCGCCTGTGCTTTTATTATTGAGCCAGTATTTGCTTAACGGTTCAGGTATTCTTTGACTTCCGGGCTGTCGAGGAAGACCAGGTTCAAGATGCCAGCTGTCAGCGAGACCAGGTTGCCGTAGATGATGTTGATGATCTCAAAGATGGCGAGAGTTCGCAGGCGGTCGGCGGGGACGGGGCGGTTGGAAAGGATATTGGCAGCGTTCACCACTTCGAACACGCCCAAGACCAGCGGCAGCACAGTGATCGGCATACAGAAGATACCAACGATGGTGGCAATGGCTCCCCAGGTGAGGGTGAGGCCAATGATGATGTTGATGATGCCGTTTGCCAGCATGATGATTGTGACAGCCTGGTACTTTCCCGGCACGGGTGTGAGGGATGGCTGCGCCTGGGCCGGCGCGGGGGTTTCATTCATTTGATCAGACATTTTTTCCTCTTTCAATTTTGGTTTCTAAGAGGATATACGCAGCAAGCCCTTCCAGGTTGCAGGTTGATGAGGGGGGAATTATTCTGCGGACCACGCCTTATCCCAGCCAGCAGGCGATCGTGAAAATGACCCGCATGACGCGCTCGCTGATACGATTCGGCGGGTAGCGCAGGGGGACATCCGGTTTGAGGCTGCGCCGTAATATGCTTTTATAGTGTGTGAAGGTTTCAAAGGTGTGCCGGCCGTGATACCTTCCCATACCGCTGGAACCGCGGCCGCCAAATGGCAGATCCGAGTTGGCAAAGTGGCTGACGACATCGTTGATACATCCGCCGCCGAATGACACCTGGCTGACCACAAGCTCCTCCACGCGCTTATCACGGGTGAACAAATACAGCGCCAGCGGGTTGGGGTGGAGTTGAACAATGCGCATGGCCTCTTCCAGGGAGTTGTACTCCAGCACAGGAAGGATCGGGCCGAAAATCTCTTCTTCCATTACCAGGTCACCGGGGGAGACAGGATCCAGGATGGTTGGGGCAATATAATGCTGATGGTCCTTCGCCTGACCGCCGTAGACCACCTTCTGCGGATCGATCAGTTTTTTCAGCCGGTTGAAATGGTGCCCGTTGATAATACGCGCCAGGTGCGGGCTGACGGATGGGTCTTCCCCGTAATATTCCCGGGTTTTACGAACCATGCGTTCCACTAATTTCGCGCGGATGCTGGCATGCGCCAGTACATAATCCGGCGCGATGCAGGTCTGGCCGGCGTTAAAGAACTTCCCCCACACAATGCGGCTGGCTGCCACTTCCAGGTCAGCGCTGGCATCCACGATGACGGGGCTTTTTCCACCCAGTTCAAGTGTGACGGGGGTCAGGTGTTCGGCAGCAGCCTTCATCACCAGTCGCCCCACGCGGGTCCCGCCGGTAAAAAAGATGTAATCATAAGGCAGCGAGAGCAGATTGCGGGCGACTTCCACACCGCCATTGATGACATGGGCCAGCCCGGGGTCGAACGATCCGTTCACCAGTTCTTCGATCACCGCCGCTGTACGCGGGGCGTGTTCTGATGGCTTCAGCAGGGCGACATTGCCAGCGGCCAGCGCGCCGATCAGGGGCGACATGAGCAGCAAATAGGGATAGTTCCACGGCGAGATGATCAGCACCTGTCCGAATGGTTCCGGGTGGATGGCGCTGGATGCCGGGGCATGCAGCAGTGGGGTGCGCACACGCCGCGGGCGCACCCAGCCGGTGAGGTGCCGCAGGGTATAGTCCAACTCTTCCTGCACAGCCCAGATCTCCGCTGTGGCGGCTTCAAACCAGGGTTTGCCCATATCCGCCTGCATCGCCTGAAGCAGGCGCGGTTCAAAAGCAACCAGGCGTTCTTTCAACGATCTCAACGCAGCTGTGCGGTAAGAGAGCGGCAGCGTGGCATGGCTGGCAAAGAATTCCTTCTGCTGGCTGTGGATGGATACGATCTTCTCTATTTCCATGAAAACTTACTCCTGACGGGCAATGTCCCGCGTCTGATTATACCCGCCGGATCTGTCCTGCCGCGCAGGTATCTGCGAAAGGATGAATTCTGCCAGCGCGGTGATGGTGAGGGAGGGGTTGGCATTGAGGTTGACAGGGACTACCGACCCATCTGCCACATACAGGCCGGGATATCCATGCACCTGCCCGGCATGATCCACCACGCCGTCGGCTGCGGTCTTGCCCATCACACAGCCGCCAAGGATGTGGGCGGTGGAGGGGGCATCCATCAGCACCTCGAACCAGCTGCCTTTGGCAAAGCCGTTCATCTTTTTTGCCATGCGGCGGGTGACCTCGTTGGCAATGGGAATATACGAAGGGATGCGCTGGCTTTTTTCAGGCAGGGAGGATGATAAACCAAAGAAGCCGCGGCGCAGGCGCAAGTAATTCTCGCTGGATTGCATCACCAAGATGACCGAGGTGCGCGCGCTCTGCCCGGGGATCCACAGGGCACGTAAGAACTGTAAGGGGTGCCGGGCGATATTCCCCAGGAAACGAAGCACCCGGGGGATGCGGCCGCCGCCGTCGGTCAATACGGTGGCGATGGCGTACAGCAGGTCAGACCCGCGGTTGTAGCGCACGATCTCCATGTGGGTATATGGATCCGCATAGATGCCAGATGTAATGGCAATATGATCGTTCCAGTCGCGGCTGCGGTCGCGCGAATCTACGCCCAGAATGGCTTCAGAGTTGGTACGGGTGAAGTCCCCCAACCGGTTCGAGAGGTTTGGCAGGAGGCCATCATTTTTGCAGCGGAGCAGCAGATCCACCGTACCGAGGACTCCTCCTGCGAAGACGACCTGCTTTGTGTAGAAGGTGCGCCTGGGACGGCGAAGACCATGGGAAGGCTGGGCGGTGACCAGGTAGCCGTTATTTTCGGGACGGACGGCTGTCACCTCGGTAGCGGCGATGATCTCCACACCGAGGCGCTCAGCCAGGTAAAGATAGTTCTTATCCAGGGTGTTCTTGGCACCCACCGGGCAGCCGATCATGCAGGCGCCGCATTTTTTACAGCCGGTGCGCTCCGGGCCCTCGCCGTTGAAGTAGGGGTCCGGCATGGTGACTCCCAGCTGCCCGAAGAATACACCCACCGGGTTGATGTGAAAGGTGTCTTCTCCGCGCAGTTCGATTCCCACTTCGCGCAAGACAGCATCCGCGTTGCCAGTATCGGGGCAGGTGACCGCACCAAGCATGCGGCGGGCTTCGTCATAATGCGGTGCCAGCCGCGCTTTCCAGTCGCCGTCGCCCCATTCCGGCTGATCGAAGATCGTATCTTCTGGTTGGATCAGTTGATTGGCGTAAACCAGGCTGCCGCCGCCCACACCGCTGCCGTGCAGCACCAGTACATGACGCAGCAGGGTCAAAGCCTGTATCCCCAGCAGGCCAAGCTGCGGCAGCCAGACCGAGCGGCGCAGGTGCCAGTTGGTGGGCGGAAAATCCGCGGTTTCGTAGCGCAAGCCTTTTTCCAGAACGGCGACGCGGTAGCCCTTCTGCGCCAGGCGCAGGGCTGCCACCGACCCGCCGAAGCCGGAGCCGATCACGATGAAGTCATAGGAGTCTGGGGTGTGCTGCATAGGGAGTCTCTCAGGGTTAGGATGTGGTGAAGTTCTGAGAGGATTAACCCCACAGGGATGTTTTCGGTACAAAAAACGCACGGCGGTGAAGCCGTGCGTGGGGGGGGTAAGGTTGTTGGGATGAGGTGGCGTAGGTCCAATCGACGTTGAATGGAGAAGACTGTTGAACTCTGGTTACGAGTCCATCAGTTGACCTAAGACTACTAAATAATAGATAATCTGCCCGAAGAAGAAGATAATCGTTGAACCCGCTCCGGTATTGTTATCTATGATAGGTAAACCAGCTCGATGTGCTCGAACACCTCTGATGATCCAACTGACCAAAGAGAATAGAAACCCATAGATAAGAAAACTGGAAAATCCATGCATGATGGCATTATTGATATGTCCTGATAACCCGTATTGGGGGTACTCGATTGGTTTGTTCATGTTATACGCAAAAAGCATCCCCCCAATGGATAAACCGAAAAGGAACGCTTTCGGAAACACCGGTTTGTCGGTCTTTTTCGTTTCCCCTGATTCTTTTTCGGTGTCCACCACGTCCTGCTTGAGATTTCTCTGGGCTATGGCATTTCCATGCTGCACAATATAGGTCTGGTTTTCAACTCCGATTGGAAGAGTCAAATCGCTATGGCAATACCGGCAAAGTATTGCTTCGTCTTGAATCATTTCGGCGCAATATGGACATTTCTTCATTTCCCCTCCACTTATGTTGTTTGAATCAATAATCGGTGGATAAGCTTACAAATAATCCTTCAGCTGTCTGGCGCGGCGCGGATGGCGCAGGCGGCGCAGGGCTTTCCCCTCGATCTGGCGGATGCGCTCACGCGTCAGGCCGAATTTCTGTCCCACCTCTTCCAGGGTGTAAATCCGGCCGTTATCCAGCCCGAAGCGCAGGCGTAAAATGCGCGCTTCGCGCGGTGAGAGCGTACCCAGCACTTCGTCCACCTTCTCTTGCAGAAGGTTCTGGTAGGCGCTCTGCGTGGGGGTGGGGGTGACCTCATCCTCCACAAACATGCCCAGCTCAGAATCCTCCTCATCGCCCACCGGGCTTTCCAGAGATAGAGGCAGCCAGGAAACGCGCTGCATCCACTGCACCTTGTTCTCGGTCAGGCCGAGCTCCCCGGCCAGTTCATTGGCGGTGGGGACGCGCCCCAGCTTCTGCTCCAGTTCATGAGTGGTTTTGTACAGCAAGCGGATGCGGTCGATCATATGAACCGGCACGCGGATGGTGCGCCCCTGGTCCGCGATGGAGCGGGTGATGGTCTGGCGGATCCACCAGGTGGCGTAAGTAGAGAAACGGAAGCCGCGGTGGTAGTCGTATTTTTCCACCGCCTTCATCAGGCCCAGGTTGCCCTCCTGAATGAGGTCCAGAAACGGCACGCCGCGGCCGATGTACTTCTTGGCTACGCTGACCACCAGGCGGGTATTGGCCTTGATCAGGTGATCACGCGCCTGCATGCCATCCTGTACCTGCTTTTCCAACTCTTCGTGATGGCGCGGCCCGGGGCGGGTGGTGGCCAGTTCTTTGCGGGCAGCCCGGCCGACCTCAATGCGCGTGGCCAGGTCCAGCTCTTCCGCCACTTTCAGCAGCGGCACGCGGGACATTTCTTTCAGATAAAGCCCCACGGTATCATCCGTGGAGATGCGTTCCAGGTCTGAAAAGCCTTCAAAATCGGTGCTGGGTTCGGGGCCTTCCTCTTCCAGGAAGGGGTTTTCCTGCTCATGGTCCATCACTTCCACGCCGCGGCGGCGCAGGGCAACCATCAGCGCGGTGAGGTGCTCGTTCTCTTCATCCCCCTCAGGATAGAATTCCATCAGGTCTTCGGTTGTCAGGTATCCTTGCACGTCTGCTTTTTCCAGCAGCATGCTTAGTACCTCGGCATTTTGCCTGCTTCTGCCACTCACTGCCATGTGCACCCTCCTCTTCACTCATTGATCCAGTGGGCCTACCCCCGTCCGCCTGGCTGGGCGGGATCAGGCAAGAAAGCCGGATATGCGATTGGTGCGGAATATCCGGCAATCAGGTATGGTGTTCGCACACCCTTTCATTGAGGTTCTCACCGCATTCCGCGCACAGGCCTTTGCAATCCGGCCGGCACAGCGGTTGGATGGGAATCTCCAGCATCAGGTATTCGCGCAGGATGGGCTCCAGGTCGATATGCCCGTCCTCCGGCAGCAACAGACCGGATTCAGTGACAGAGCGTTTCGAAAAAGCGAACAGCTCGTCAAATTCCGTCTGTAACGGTACAACGGTCTCTCCCAGGCAGCGGACGCAATCCAGGCGGGTGTTCCCGTGGAATTTTGCCTGCATCACCAGCCCCTGTTGTGTGCGGTCAATGCGCACCACCCCCTTGAAATCCGAAACTTCCAGTTCAGAGGAAATGGTAAGCTGGGGATGATCGAACGTGAACTCGCGATGATAGCCGATGGATTGGCCGATAATAAAGCCAACGTTGAGCCGTAGAAGATGATGAGGTTGGTTCACTGGGGCCTGATTCGTTCCGGTGGAATAGATATTGAGAATAATATAGCACATTTATGGGAATGAGTCAATTTATTATGATATTTATCATAATAAATAGGAGGTGGGTGCCAGAATAAAGCCTGAAATTGCCGAATATTGGCCGCCTGCCGTATAATTACCGGATGAAATTGATCCTTGCGACTGAGAATCCCGGAAAGGTTACGGAAATGCGCGCATTGCTCGCCGGTTTACTGTTGGAGCCGCTCTCTCCCCTCAACCTGGGTTGGCGGCTGCAGGTGGTCGAGACCGGGGCAACCTACGCCCGCAATGCTTACCTGAAAGCCTCGGCGCATGCCGTCCGCGGTGGATTGCCGGCGCTGGCGGATGACAGTGGCCTGGAAGTGGACGCGCTGGATGGCGCCCCGGGGTTGTATTCGCACCGCTTTTTAAACCTGCCCAACCCGACGGATGCTGACCGACGGGCTTACCTGGTTTCATTATTGAAGGAAAAACCGCGTCCGTGGCGTGCCAGCTTTTTCTGTGCTGTGTGCGTCTGCCTGCCGAACGGCCGTCACTGGTCCTTTAGCGGCCGCTGTCACGGAGAGATTATCCCCGAAGAACGGGGCGGTAATGGATTTGGGTACGACCCGATCTTTTTAATGGCTCACAGGCCGCAGACCATGGCGGAATTGAGCGATGAGGTCAAGAATCAACTCAGCCATCGCGCGTTGGCGATCCGGCAGGCGGAACCCACGCTGAGGCAGCTGGCAGCACGCACGCGCCAGTTCTAGAGGTTGATGACCAGGCTTAACAGCCAGGAGATGATCAGCAATATCGCAATAATGGAAAACACCAACTTCTGGGTATTAGCCCGGCGCTGGTCATGATTCAATGAGTTCTTACGTTTTTTCGGATCCTTGCTCATATTTCCCTTTTAGACAATGGTGCGGGCGAATTTTTCGCCAAAACCCAGCAGTTCCTGAACCATTTCGGGGCTGCGGCCTTCTGCGTACACCCGAAGCACCGATTCGGTGCCGGATGGACGCACCAGCAGCCAGGAGTCATCCGCGAAGAGATACTTCACTCCATCCAGGGTAGATACATTCAATAAGGATTGCCCGCCCAGTTGGGATGGCGCTTCCTGTGTCAGGCGGCGGGTCATATCTTCCTTGCTGACGGGGTGTTTCAGGCGCAGATCCGTGCGTTCATAGAATGCCGGGCCGACTTCTTTCAACAGGTTGTCCACCAGTTCGTGCAGGGGTGTGCGGGTTTCAGCGATGATCTCCACCAGCAGCAGCCCCATGATGATGCCGTCGCCTTCCGGAATGTGCCCCTGGAAGGCGATACCGCCGGATTCTTCCCCGCCGATCAGCACACCGCCGCCCAGCATGTGGTCGGCAATATGGTTGAAACCAACGGGGGTTTCGTGGCATTCCAGCCCGTAGCGAGCTGCCAGGCGGTCGATCATGCGGGTGGTGGACACGGTGCGCACGACCGAGCCGCGCAAACCGCGTTTTTCCACCAGGTATTTCAGCGCCAATGCCATGATCTTATGGGGATCCACAAAATTACCGCGGCCGTCCATGGCGCCGATGCGGTCGGCATCGCCATCCGTCGCCAGGCCGAAATCGCCCAGGCTGTTGGAAACAGCCCCGGCCAACGCGGTCAGGTAACGGCCGATGGGTTCAGGGTGTACGCCGCCAAAACCAGGGTTCAATTCACCGCGGATTTCGTGGATCTCACATCCGGAGCCCTGCAGCAGTCCTTTGATCACACCCCGGCCGGAGCCGTACATGGAATCCACCACAAAACGCTGCGGGTTCTCTGCGATCAGGTCAAAATTGATCAATGAGCGCAGATGATTGCCGTATTCCAGAATGGGGTTGAAGCGTTCAATCAACCCGGTGGCGCGCGCCTGGTCAAAATCCATCAGATTGGGTCCGCGAGCCTGGGCTTCGTTATCAGATAAAAAGACTTCCACCCGGCGGCATTGTTCCGGCAGAGCGGAGCCGCCGTACGCGGCTTTCAGCTTCACACCGTTATACCGCGGGGCGTTGTGGCTGGCGGTGATCATCACGCCGCCGATGGCGTTCAGCTTACGCACAGCGTAGCTGATGGCAGGTGTCGGCGCGTCTGATTGTGCCAGAAATACCTTGAAACCGTTGGCAGCCAGCACACGCGCCACATCCTGCGCGTACCGGTCCGAGAGGAAGCGGGTATCAAAGCCCACGACCATGCGGTTGGCGTCCACATCACTTTCCAGTGTGTACCCGTTGCTCCAGTGGCCGGAAGCGATCGCGTCCGCGATGGCTTGCGAAACCAGCCGAAGGTTGGAAAACGTGAAAGTATCTGAGATCACGGCGCGCCAGCCGTCAGTTCCAAAGTGTATGGTCATGATTTATTGGACTCCTGCAGGTATGGTACGTGGACGCGGCGGCCCACAACGGGTAATTTTACCACGGTGCGCAGGGGGTACCTTAAAACCTCTTTCCGGTGTAAGTTTTAAGGTGGCTGTCGCGGTTCCCGCCGGAGGCTCCATGCTATAATCATTTCAGAATGTCCTTCGTTCACCTGCACGTCCACTCCACATATTCCCTGCTTGACGGTTTCAGCGATATAAAGAAACTGGTTTCGACCGCCAAAAACATGGGAATGAATTCGATCGCACTGACCGATCACGGCACCATGTTCGGTTCATACGAGTTCTATCTGGCTGCCAAAGAGGCCGGCGTCAAGCCCATCATTGGCCTGGAAGCCTACCTTTCCGCCCGCGGGATGACAGATCGCGACTCCAAGCTGGATAAGCATTCCAATCATATGCTGCTGTTGGCGGAAAATGAGACCGGCTACCAGAACCTGTTAAAGATCGCCAGCGCGGCACAGGTGGAGGGGTTCTATTATTTTCCGCGCATCGACCGCGATTTTCTTGCGCGGCACAGCGCCGGGTTGATCGCAACCTCCGGCTGCATGGCCTCTGAGATCCCGCGGGCGATTATGGCCGGGGATATGGAAGTGGTACAGCGCAAACTAGACTGGTATTACGAGGTCTTTGGCAAGGACAATTACTTTCTGGAGCTGCAAGAACATAATATTACCGACCTGCCGCGCATCAACAAGGCATTGCTGGACCTGGGTCCACGCTATGCGGCTCGCTACGTGGCCACCAATGATGTTCATTATATAAAACCGGAAGATTCACGCCTGCAGGATGTCTTGCTGGCTGTTCAGACCGGCTCCACCCTGAACGACCCCAACCGTATGCGCATGGGGGATAACTCGTATTACCTGCGTTCGCCTGAAGAGATGGCACGTATCTTTTCCGAGGTGCCTGAGGCGCTCAGCAACACGCAATTGATCGCGGACCGCACTTCACTGGACTTGCAGCGCAAGACTTATCACATGCCGTTGTTCGAGGTTCCCGAGGGATTTACTACCGAATCGTACCTGCGCCAGCTCTGTGAAGATGGATTTGTGCGGCGTTATGGCAACCGCGCACGGGATCCACAGGTGCGGGAACGTCTGGAATACGAGTTGGGCGTGATCCACACCATGGGGTTCGATACCTACTTCCTGATCGTTTGGGACCTGTGTCGCTTCGCCCGCTCCCACGGATTCTGGTACAACGCCCGCGGTTCGGCACCAGGTTCCATGGTGGCGTATGCCCTGGATATTACCCTGATAGAGCCGATCGACCACGGGTTGATCTTTGAACGTTTCCTCAATCCCGGCCGCAACGAAATGCCGGATATTGATCTGGATTTCCAGGACGACCAACGTGCCAAGGTAATGGAGTACTGTTCCATGAAATACGGTGCAGACCGGGTGGCACAGATCATCACCTTCGGGACGATGGGCGCACGCGCCGCCCTCAAGGATGTCGGCCGGGTGATGGATATTCCGCTGGACGAGGTGCAGCGCGTATCCAACATGGTCACTCCCCAGGGGAACAAGACGATTTCCCTGATGGATGCATTGAATGCATCTCCGGAGCTCAGGCAGCTGTACAACGACTTACCGCACATCCATGAACTGGTGGACACCGCCTCGCAGATGGAAGGCACCGTTCGCAGCGCAGGCACGCACGCGGCGGGTGTGATCATTGCCGACAAGCCGATCGTAGAGTATGCACCGCTGCACCGTCCGACAAACGGAGCGGAAGATTCACCGATCAAATCGGTGGTGCAGTACGAAATGTCGCATGTGGATAAGCTCGGCCTGCTGAAGGTGGACTTTTTAGGCCTGGCTACACTGACTATCATGCAGCGGGCATGCAAACTTATTCAGGAGAGGCACGGCGTCGAGTTCAACCTGAATAATATTCCCACGGATGACAAAGCCACATATGAGTTCATCGGCAAGGGGCGTACCGCCGGCATCTTCCAACTGGAAAGTAACGGGATGACCAAGTGGATTGTGCAGATGAAGCCGCGATCTCTGGCGAATGTCATTGCGATGGTGGCACTTTTCCGCCCGGGGCCGATGGATTACATCCCGACCTATATCCGCCGGATGCATGGAGAAGAGATCGTTGAGTACCGGCACCCCGCGTTGGAAACCATCATGAAAGAGACCTTCGGCGTTGCGGTCTACCAGGAGCAGGTGATGTTCGCGGCCATCCAGATGGCCGGGTATACCGCTTCAGAAGCGGATAATCTTCGCAAGGCCATCTCAAAAAAGAATGCGGAAGCAATTGCCAAACATGCCCGCATGTTCATAGATGGCTGCGTGAAGAATGGCATTGCCGCAGAAACAGCTGAAGGCATCTTTGAAGATTGGAAGGGCTTTGCCGATTACGCATTTAATAAATCACACGCCGCAGATTATGGCGTGATCGCTGTACAGACCGCCTACCTGAAATTGCATTACACCGCCGAGTATATGACAGCTTTGCTTTCAGCATCTAAAAACGAGATGGAGAAAGTGGCCTTCTATGCCGCGGATTGCCGTTCTATGGGCATTGAGGTACTGCCGCCGGATATCAATACCAGCGGATGGGATTTCACCATCGAAGACCGGCCGGATGGCAAGTCAGCCATCCGCTTCGGCCTGGGTGCGGTGAAGAATGTGGGAATTGCGCCGGTGGATGTGATCATTACCGGGCGGGCAGGCAGCCCGTACAGCGATTTAACCGACCTGGCTAACCGGGTCGATCTGCGCAGCGTTGGTAAGCGACCGTTGGAAAGCCTGGTGAAGGTTGGCGCTTTGGATTGCTTCGGGCCGCGCCTGGCTGTATTGCAGTCTTTGGATAGAGTGATCAACGTATCTACTTCACACTTCCGTGCACTGGAAAGCGGGCAGCTGAGCTTCTTCGGTGGGGATACCGGCGTGGCAGAAACAATCGTGCTGCCGTACAGCCGCGAGCCTGAGCGAAAAGAGCTGTTGACCTGGGAAAAAGAACTGATCGGGTTGTATATCTCGGCTCATCCACTCACCCCGTATGCAGGTATGCTCACCCAGCGCACGACACACCGATCCGGTCAACTGGCTGAGGTTGCGCAGGGTGAGAAAGTGACACTGGGTGGGATTGTGCTGCGCATGCGTCCGCATGCCACCAAAGACGGCAAGCCGATGGGATATATTACGATCGAAGACCTGCAAGGTGAGCTGGAGATGGTGCTCTTCCCCCGGGTTTGGGAAAAATACAACCGCCAGGTGAAGGAAGAGATGGTGGTGGTGGTGGAAGGCAAAGTAGATAACGTCGGCGCTAGCCCTAAGTTGCTGATGGATAAATTGACCATCCTCAAACCTGAAGACCTGGATGCGATGAAGGATAGCGGCAGCGCGCAGCAAATACCCGCGGCACCCCTGACTATGGCCTCCAGCGGGCATGAAATGGATTGGCCGGCATCCGATATGGAAGCGGTTCTCGGTGAGGATGATGGCTGGCTGCCGGTTTTGGAAGATGAAATGATGCCGGATGATCTGGTTTCGGCAGCTCCAACAACTTCAACCCGCATGGATGATGCGCCGGCAGTACGATTGGACCCGGTGACTGTTCCGGGTTTCAAGTATGATGTAGACCCAATCATCAATCCGCGGGCGCAAAACCAGGGCAACCAGGTAATTACGTTGGTACTGCGTACGAGCGAGGATAAACAGCGCGATATCCGCCGCTTGAAAAAGGTGCAGGGTTTCTTGCTCTCCCACCCCGGCAGCGACCATTTTCAAGTGGAAGTGATCGATGGCGGTCAGGTGACTGTCATGGATTTCCCCAACTCATCTACCTGCATCTCCCCTGAACTGCTTCAGCAATTGGAAGAAATGCTGGGTACAGGCAATGTGCGGGTTCACCCGGTCGTACTACAGTAAAAGATCAATATTTGGCAGGATAGAATGAGCGATAAGAAGTTGCAAACCATTGGAGTGATGACCTCGGGCGGAGACGCGCCGGGGATGAATTCATGCGTGCGTGCGGTTGTTCGCACAGCTATTGCCAGCGGCTTGAAAGTCTACGGCATTTTAGGCGCTTACGAAGGCCTGATGCACGGGAATTTTCAGGAGATGGGCTTGCGCGATGTGGGTGGTATTCTCCAGCGCGGCGGCACGATCCTGCAAACGCGCCGCAGCACAGCTTTTATGGAACCAGCAGGTCAACGAGAGGCCATCCGGCAGATGAACAATATCGGCATGGATGGGTTGGTAGTGATCGGCGGGGATGGTTCCATTACCGGCGCCAGTAAATTAATGGAACACGGTGTACAGGTGGTGGGTGTGCCCGGCAGTATCGATAACGACATCACTGGCACAGATATGTGCATTGGTACAGATACCGCATTGAACACTATTGTGGACGCGCTGGATAAACTGCGCGATACCGCCTCCTCTCATAACCGTGCTTTTCTGGTGGAAACTATGGGCCGCAAATGCGGGTACCTGGCGTTGATCGCCGGTTTGACCTGCGGAGCTGAGATGGTGCTCATCCCTGAAGTGGACCATGAACCATCTGAGGTCGTCCGTGCCATCGGCGATGCCTACCTGCGCGGAAAAACGCATGCCATCATCATGGTGGCTGAAGGGTATAAGACCAACATCAATGATTTGGCAGCCATGATCGAAGCGGCAGATGTGGGCTTTACCACGCGGGTCACCATACTGGGCCACATCCAGCGCGGCGGAAAACCGACTGCCTACGACCGCTGGCTGGCCACGCGCATGGGAGTTCGCGCGGTGGAGTATCTGGTGGAAGGCCGCAGCGGTGTGATGACCGGCTTGAACGGCCGCGAGATCGTTCCGGTGCCTTTCTCTGAGATCATCGGTACCTACCGCCAGATCAGCCCGGAATATTACGCACTGGCGCGCATGCTGGCTCAGTAATCCAGGAAGGTGAATGGTGAGCACCAGCCTGCGTTTTCTCGGTCATGCCGCCCTCTGGTTGGAAACCGGTGATTCGCATATTCTGGTGGATCCATTTATCACTGGTAACCCACTGGCCCCGGTGAAAGCAGAAGATCTGCAGCCGGAATATATCCTGGTGACGCACGGGCACGGAGATCACCTGGGTGACTCGGTGGAGATTGCGCGCCGCAGTGGCGCGGCTGTCATCACCAACGCTGAGATCCGTGATTGGCTAAAACAAAAATCGGTACGTTCCTTTGGAATGAACATTGGCGGCAGCCACCAGTTCCCGTTTGGCACCCTCAAGATGACCCAGGCAATTCACAGTTCTGGGTTGGATGATGGTACGCCGGGGGGAAGCCCGGCAGGTTTTGTATTGCGGACTCTCGATGAGAAATGCCTGTATATGGCTGGAGACACCGGCTTATTCGGGGATATGAAACTCATCGGTGATGAGGGCTTGGATGTGGCGTTGATCCCCATTGGTGATAATTACACCATGGGGCCGGAGGATGCCCTGCGAGCCGTGAAGTTGCTTCATCCGCGGATCGTTATCCCCATCCATTACAATACTTTCGAGGTGATCAAGCAGGATGCCCGTGCCTGGGCTGAACTAGTGGAATCACAAACCGGAACGAAGGTTCATATTTTAGAGCCTGGTGAAACCCTGCGACTGTAACAACTGTCGTAGCCAAGTATTTATTTGAGGAAGACGATAATCAACGAAAAGGAAGGCATGATGGAATCAGTCATAGATCGTTTCATCCGGTATATCAAGATCGATACCCAATCAGATATGGAATCAGACACCAACCCCAGTACCGTCCGCCAGTTTGACCTGGCACGGCTGTTGGTGAGCGAACTGCAGGCGCTGGGTTTGCAAGATGCTGCGGTGGATGAGAGATGTTATGTCATGGCTACCCTGCCTGCCAATACCAGCCGGGACATCCCTGCGATCGGCCTGATAGCGCACATGGATACCAGCCCGGATGCTTCCGGGGCGAATGTCGATCCGCGCCTGATCAAAGCGTATGACGGGCAGCCCATCGTGCTGGACGCCGCCAGCAAGACGATCCTTTCGCCGGCAGAGTTCCCTGACCTGCTCAAATATATCGGGCAACCGCTGCTGACTACCGACGGCAAGACCTTATTAGGCGCAGATGACAAGGCAGGCGTCGCCATTATCATGTCCGTGGTGGAGATGCTGGTGAACCACCCAGAAATTCCACATGGAAAAATCTGCGTCGGGTTTACCCCGGATGAGGAGATTGGCCGGGGAGCTGACGGTTTCGATGTAAAGAAATTCGGTGCCCTTTTTGCGTATACCGTGGATGGCGGGGAGATCGGTGAACTGGAATATGAATGCTTCAATGCTTCCATGGCCCGAATTCACATCCAGGGGCGCAATGTACACCCCGGAAAATCCAAAGACAAAATGGTCAATTCCATGCAGATCGCTATGGATCTACATGTGATGCTGCCTGTGGATCAGCGCCCGGAATATACCGATAATTATGAAGGTTTCTTCCATCTGATTCACTTCAATGGTACGGTTGAAGAGACCGATGTTATGTATATTATCCGCGACCACGACCGGAAAAAATTTGAGCAGAAAGAACAGCTACTGCGTGAGGCCATTCTGTTCCTGAACTCCCGCCTGGGTAGTGAGCGGATCACGATGAGGCTGGACCAGCAGTACCGCAATATGCGCGAAGTATTGGAACCCGAGAATATGCACATCGTGGAAACTGCTCGCCAGGCAATGGAAGCCTGTGGGGTTGCGCCGATCATCAAACCCATCCGCGGCGGTACCGATGGGTCGCGCCTTTCCTATATGGGGCTGCCCACCCCCAATATTTTTACGGGCGGACATTACGGCCACGGCAAGTACGAATTCATCCCTACCCATTCACTGGAAAAAGGGGTGGAAGTTGTTTTGAAGATCATTGACCTGTATGACGCTAAATCCCATTAAGACCATTATCACTTGACGCGCTTTCTCAGGCGTGATAACCTAACCGCACATTTATATACTCTACAGAAAGGATTTCTACCTCATGGCCACATATCAGATCACTGATGATTGCATTTCCTGTGGTGCCTGCGAACCGGAATGCCCCGAAGGTTCGATCTCTCAAGGCGACGATAAGTACGTGATTGACCCGGGAAAATGCACTGCCTGCGCTTCTTGCGCTTCTGTCTGCCCGGTGGATGCCTGCGTCCCCGCCTGATCCAGCTCCAATTAAGTGGCCAGCGTGATGAACGCTGGCTTTTTTATTTCCCGCTTCATTTCAGATTCTGTTTGATTTCATATACAATCTATTCAGGAGTCAGTGTATGAATGCGACACGAATCATGGTAGTGGAAGATGAACCCAGCGTAAGCGAGGTGGTCAGCCTGTACCTGGGGAAAGCAGGCTATGATGTCATTTCGATACGCAACGGGCAGGCAGCCCTGGATGAGCTGGAAAAAGAGCTGCCTCATCTGGTAGTTTTGGATCTCATGCTGCCGGAAGTGGACGGCCGCGAGATTCTTGCCTGGCTGCGACAGCGCAGCGCAGTGCCCGTGATCGTTCTTACAGCCCTGCGTGATGAATCGGATCGCATTGATGGACTGGAAATGGGCGCGGATGACTACATTACCAAGCCTTTCAGCCCGCAGGAGTTGGTCAGCCGGGTGCGCGCCGTGTTACGTCGCGGCGGTGGAGCAACGGCACCCGGTCAGGAAGGGGATAATTCACAATCTCTGGTGTATGAGAACTTACAGATCAACCCGGTGATGCGGTTGGTGATCGCTCAAAGCCGGGAGATCGACCTGACGGCAAAGGAATTTGACCTGTTGCTGCTGCTCGCCCGCAATCCCAAAAAAGTATTCACCCGCTCGCAGTTGTTGGAACAGGTGTGGGGGCTATCCGAATACATTGATCCCGGCACGGTAACAGTTCATATGCGCAGATTGCGCGAAAAGATCGAGGTCGATCCTTCCGATCCGCGGCACATTGAGACCGTCTGGGGCGTAGGGTACCGTTTTGAGCCATAAACCGGAACCTTCCAGCCAGCAAGGGCATCATATCTCGCGGGCTTTCCTGCGTTTCAGTATCGGCATTCTCTTTGCGCTGGAGGCTTCGCTAGCTCTGGTGTATTACGTGCTTAAAATACCAGAAAGCAAGTTCGCATTCATCGCCATAGTGATGGGCGTTTCCGTGGTCTTTTCTCTGGCACTGGTGTACGCTGCCTTTGAGCGGGGTTGGATCTCACAGATTCCGCGGTTGGACTGGACGATGTTTGGAGGTTACTCTTTTTCCATGATCATCGTGGTGACGGTGATCGCCATTATCACCAGCCGTGTCTTTACCAATACCCTCGATGCCTGGTTGACTGCCATGCTGCTCTTTTTTGGCAGCGGCATCTTCCTTTCATTTGGTTATGCGCTCACACATTCGATCACATCCCGGCTAAAACTGCTGCACACAGCCTCGCGGGGGATTGCCGGCGGCAATCTGCAGGAGCGCGTACCCGTTTCAGGCCAGGATGAGATTGCTGAACTAAGTGCCACCTTCAACGCCATGGCAGCCCAGTTGCAGGATCTGGACGCGCACCAGAAAGAACTGCGGCGTGTGAGAAATGACCTGTTCGCATGGGCCGGACATGACCTGCGCACACCGCTCACTTCCATCCGCGCGATGCTGGAAGCCCTGTCAGATCAGGTGGTGGATGACCCCATCACCCGCCAGCGTTACTTGCAGATCGCACGCAAGGAGATCGATTACCTCTCACGCCTGATTGATGATCTATTCGACCTTGCCCGGATGGACGCGGATGGTTTGAAGCTGGACTTGCAGCCTGTGTCACTGGGGGACCTCATCTCAGACACGCTGGGCTGGTTCCACACCCTGGCCGTTCAGAACCGGATTGACCTGAGCGGGTCTGTGCAGACAGGGGTGGACCTGGTGTACGCGGATGCGCAGTTGCTGAACAGGGTTCTTTCCAACCTTACCAGCAACGCCCTGCGATTTACACCTCCAGGCGGGAGGGTGGTGATCAGCGCAGAGCGGGCTGCAGGCAAGATCCTGGTAATGGTGCGCGACAACGGTGAAGGCATTCGTGCCGAAGACCTGCCCTTCATCTTTGAGCGTTTCTACCGTGGAGAAAAATCACGCAATCGTTCGACCGGGGGTTCAGGGCTGGGATTAGCCATCAGCCGGGGGATCATTGAGGCGCATCACGAACGCATCTTTGCCAACAGCGCACCGGGTGAGGGGACGACCATTTCCTTCACTCTGCAGGAAAATTCACCCAAGAGATAGTTGGTGGAGGTCAAATCGGAGGTGCTTAGCTTGACCTTTGATTTCCGTTCATATAAAATGAAAATGGATTCAAAGTATGAAAAACGGGATTGACGTTGAACAGATAGACGCATGGGCGGCAGAGATTAGGGACCGCGGGTTTGCACAACCCGCGGCATTGTTGATGACGGCCTTTACGCCATTTAGCTGGGTATTCGGGCAGTTCTATTATTTCAGTCAACCTTTTCTCGCCACTCTATTACCGGAAAAGGATCAGGAAGTTATCCGAACCCTGCTTCAGGATGCGAACGCATGGAAAGAATTCGCTGAGCGGTTGAAGGATCCCCGGGGGAGTGAAAATGGTTGACCCTGCGCTCTACCTGGTTTTTCTGGCTGGGCTGCTAATGGGGGGTTATTACGTGCTGGAAAGCCGCGGCAGGCAGAGGCCATTTCGCATCGTTCCTTCCTTTGCGCGTCTCAGACGGGCAGTTGCTATCCTGGTGGAAAATGGACAATCGGCACAGGTTGCTCTGGGTCAGGGTAGTATTCTGGCACCTCAGGCCGGCTCTTCGCTGGCGGCGCTTGAGACCCTGGCTGGCCTTTCTCGGTTGTGCCTGGCTGGTGATTCTCCGCCATTGGCCAGTAGCGGCGATGGATCTCTGCATCTGCTGATCACGGAGGCCTGGCGAGTGAGCCAGGGTTTTCGGGCGTCTGCAAAAAGAACCAACCGGCAAGTGATCTTCCCCGGTGCTTCACCTTTCTCCTATATTGCCGGTGCCATGCTGGCACAGCAGGGCGAAGATGTTGCCATGTCGCTCATCACCGGCAGCCAGGGGCCGGAAGTCGGGTTATTGGTGGAAGCCGCGGAACGGAACCGGGCATTTACTGCCGGCGGAAGTGAACATCTGCTGGCACAGGCTGTGCTGGTGGGTACGACGCGTTTGGCATTTACAGGGGAAGAGTATTTTGCCATGAATGCCGGCTGGAAGCGGGATCGCCTGCATGCTGCCAGCCTGCATACTCAGGATGCGCTGCGGCTGCTGATCATTGCTGCCATCCTCCTCGGCGGCATACTTACATTGGTAGGTAAATAATGCGTTCACGCATTCTGGCTATTCTGACTCCCCTGGCTGCAGTTCTACTGCTTGCTGGTGTTTTCTTGCAGACACCTGTCGTGCAGGCGATGAGCAGAACCCTGCTGGGGTGGGTCATTACACTGGCTGGTGTGGCCGGCTTGATAGGCATTGGCTCTTTGCTTGCTTCGCATACCCGCCGGGTGGCGAATGGGCAGAAAGATTGGTTTTACAGCCTGATTGCTTTGCTCAGTTTCTCGGCGATCTTTACATTGGGGCTGGTGCTGAAACCGGCGGACACCTTCTACACATCTCTGGTTGCAGCCATTTTGGTACCGATTGAAACCAGTCTGCTGGCCTTGCTGGTGGTATCTTTGGTAGCCGCCCTGATCCGCATGCTGCGGCCGGGAATGGACCTGCACAGTGCCCTGTTTTTTTTCTCAGCGGTGGTGTTCCTCTGGGCTGCAACCGGTTTTGTGCCTTTTGAACGATCAGCGGGGATACAGGTCGTCCTGACACTCTTCAATACAATCCCGCTTGGTGGTGCCCGCGGACTTTTGCTAGGTATTGGGCTGGGCAGCCTGATGGCTGGTTGGCGAACACTCATCCGGCCTACTCAAGGGGGGCAGTAAATGGCGGGCGTGATCTGTCCCAATTGCCGGCGCAGCAACCCTGAAGGGGCTTTGTTCTGTGTTTTCTGCCAGGCGGCTCTTAACAGACCCGGGATTCCACCCGCTCCGCGTCCGGGAGCAGCGGATGATGAGCCTGAATGGCTGCGCCGCGTCCGCGAGCGAAAGGAAAAAGACTCCACCCGTCCACGGACCAGCGGTGAAGAAGTAGATTCGAACCTGGATACGGTGCTGCGGCGCATTGGCTTTACCCGGAATCCGTTGAGCGGGCATGATGACGAAACAGCCCGTCCGCAAGAAACACCGCAACAGGCGGAATTAATCCCGGAGGAAACCGCCGGGTCTGAAGACATAGACATCCAACTGGTTGTGGGCCAAAATACACCTTCGAGCGAGCCGGCAACTAATACGCTTGAAGAAAGCCTTCAGGCGGAACCGGATGAAGGCATTCAAGTGGCAGCGGCGGAAGATAGCCGGGAAGATATCCTTTCCGCTGGTGATGATGCTCAGACCCCGGATACTCCTGACGATGGCAATTCGGTTGATCCGGAGTTAATTCCTGAAATTATTACAGAACCTGCAGGAACTGCCCAGGCGCCCTACACCCCGGTCATGCCGGGGTTGGAAGAGATCCAGGGTGCTCTGCAGGGTGAAGAGATCACATATACTGAACCGGTTTCAATTCCTCCCGTCCAGCCAGACCGTCCGCAGCGCGTCTCCTTTGAAGAAACATTACGCGCAGAAAGACAGCCGACTGTTCTACCTGCCTATCGGCGGAATAGATCGTCTTATGTAGTGCGCTGGCTGATCACCGGACTGCTGTTCGGGTTGATCTCACTGGCCATTCTGGGTGGAGCTGCTCCACGCAGCCTGCCGGTCAATATCCCTTTGGAAACAGCTAGTCTGTATGAATCACTGCGAGGTATTCCACCTGCGGCGAAAGTCCTTCTGGTGATCGGCTATCAGCCGGCCTACAGCGGCGAAATAGAAACAGCAGCCGGGGCTGTCATGCGCCTGTTGGCTGAACGGGGATCAAAATTCCAGGTGATCTCAACCTCCAGCCAAAATCTCTTTCTGGCGAATAGATTACTGGATTCAACCAAGCGGAATTACCCCTCTCAGCTTGCGCCTTATATGGCCGGCAATGGATACGACATATTAGGATACCTGCCAGGCGGTCCGGCGGGCTTACGCGGATTGCTGACAGATCTCCCCGCCAGCTTGCCGGTGGGTGTGGACTTGAACCCGGCTCAAAATGCTCTACAGGCAGCGGGTATCCAGCAACTGGATGATTACGATGCCATTCTGGTATTGACCGATGACCCGGAGACAGCCCGTCTCTGGGTGGAGCAGATCAGCCCGGACCTTTCCGGGACGCGTTTATGGATGGCTGTCAGCAGTCAGGCGATACCACTGGTACGTCCTTACTTCCGCTCCGGGCAGGTGGACGGGTTGGTAGGCGGGTTATATGGCGCAGCCTGTTTGGAACAGGTACTGCGGGAAACCGGCCCGGCTTTGCGACTATGGAATGGCTACGAGAATGGCCTGCTGATCGCTCTGTTCACCATACTGGTTGGCGGAATTCTGAATTTCACCGGCTTTTCATTGATCCATCACAGAAAGGAAGAAGCCCGATGAGCACCGCAGATCTTGTGTGGGCTGCCATTGGTTTCGTGCTTTCCGTGATGGTTTTCAGCTATCTGCTGGGGGATAACGCGCTCTTCCGCCTGGCCATACACCTGTTCATCGGGGCAGCCTCTGGCTACGCTGCTGTCATTCTGGCAACCCAGGTGGTCTATCCCCGGCTGATTTTACCCTTGCTATCCAAACCGATCACTACTGGGGATCTAATTCTGGATATCGTGATCCCCATGCTACTCTCCCTGATGCTGTTATTGGTCCTCTGGCAGCGTTTTTCGCCGGCCGGCAGGGTTCCGCTGGCTTTATTGTTGGGAGCAGCGGCAGCATTCGCCATCAGCGGTGCAGCCCGTGGCACGCTTCTGCCTCAGGCACAGGCGACGATCCAGCTATTCAATCCTGCCGGATTGCCGGCTGCTTTACCTGAAGCGATTCTAACGACTCTTGGGGTAGTGACGGTACTGGTGTATTACTATCACGGGGTGAAGGTCGCTCCGGATGGCTCATTGAAAAGGCCGCGCTGGGTACGCATAGGGGCTGTTATTGGCGGTACCATTATCTTCATTACCTTGGGGGCTCTGTATGCGGGTGTTCTGACGACTGCCATCTCTGCACTGGTGGAACGTTTGTATGCCTTCTGGACCCTGGTTTCAGCACTGGTGAGATGAGCGTATATGGCTAGATCTGCTATTGAATCGGTGCTGGCAATTGATATCGGTGAATTGACCACCCGAGTATTGCTGTATGAACAGGTGGATGGTGGTTTTCTGGCTGTCGCCCGTGGCGAAGCGCCCACCACGGCGGGAATACCGGAACTGGGTGTCATGCCTGGGGTTTTGGAAGCACTGAAGGTGGTAGAAACTGCCGCTGGCAAAGTATTTATAATCCCGCAAGGGAACATACAAGCCGCCCCAAACCTTGTAGATGCTGTAGTGGTGACCCTGGCAGCCGGCGCGGACATCCGGACGGTATGCGTCAGCCTGACGACAGACATCAGCCTTGAAAGCGTAATACGCCTGGCATGCAGCAGTGATACTGCTGTCGTGGCATCCCT
The DNA here is from genome assembly GCA_903828565.1 of uncultured Leptolinea sp. Classification (GTDB taxonomy): domain Bacteria; phylum Chloroflexota; class Anaerolineae; order Anaerolineales; family Anaerolineaceae; genus PNON01. The sequence goes on from CAIKMQ010000003.1 coordinate 109,350, forward strand.
GGCGCGTGGGGATGGACGACCTCTTCAAGAACAGATGGACGCTGTTCTGCACTCCTCGCCAGAACTGATCATTATCGGCGGTGGTACTGAACACGGCAAGGCAGGACAGGCAGGAGATCTGCTCAATGCTCTTCGTATGGCACTGGCCTTATTGCCGCGCGATAAGCGTCCGGAGGTATTATACGCGGGCAGCTCTGCCCTGGAGGAAAAAACCAGGCATACAATTGGCACCCAGGCACCGGTGATAGTGACGGCAAATATACAACCACAGGTGGATCAGGAAAGCCTGGACCCTGCCCGAACCATATTGATGGGGATGACTGCCCGCTTGAAAAGCCGACGAGTGACGGGCATGCAATCACTGGTGGATCAAACCGGTGGTGAGGTAACGCTCCGCACCACATCTTTCGGCCGCATGATCCGTTACCTGGGAAGCGTCTACCAGTCTGCGCGTGGAGTGTTGGGTGTTGACATGGGTATTACGCATCTTACCCTGGCGGGCGCCCGCGCCGGGCAACTGTGGCAGGGACGCTATCTATATCCCGCTGCTCAGCAGGAGATTTCCTCTGATAGCATGCAACAGCTGCTGTCCTGGCTGACAGAGCCGGTGTATCCGGAAAAGGCGGCTGAGTGCTGGCTGCAGCGAGATATCTACCCCGGGGCCATCCCTGAATTATCGGATGAGGTGGCTGTGGACCTTTCCCTGGCACGTCTGCGCATACAGCAGGCTATGCAGCAATATCAGCAGATGTACCCGGTTTTGCAGCTTTCAACAGATTCGGGGCTGACACCGGGCTGGGAGCCGATCATCCTTTCGGGTGAGTGGCCTGCGCGCTGGCTGAGCCCTGCGCAAGCTGTCCACCTGTTGCTGGATGCACTCCAGCCAACCGGTATTACTAACCTGGTGTTGGATTCTGGAAATCTTTTATCGCTGTTGGGAGCCTGTGGACAGGTTGCGCCAAATTTACCGGTGGACCTGTTGGAAGCCGGGCTGTTGCAACATCTCGGTACGGTCGTTGCCCCGGTCTGTTTGCGAGCTGGAGTATCCCGCTGGATGGAGCTTTCCATGCAGCCTGAAGGGGGTGAGGAGGTCAGGGTTACAGTGTACGCAGGCAATCTGTTCAATCTTCCCCTGGATGAGGGGCAGAGTGCCAGACTGACCCTGATACCGGAGCCGCAAATCCAGTTGGGACGGAAGCTGAACCACGGGGAACTGACGCTCAAAGTGACCGGCAGCGCTCTGGGGGTGATCATTGATGCACGTGGCAGAAAAATCCAACTGCCGGCAGGTGCCCTGGAACGGCAAAAACTGCTAAAAAAATGGCAAAGTTCCTTGATACGCTGATCCTCGCGGTATAGTTCTTGCACATAATCCCGGTAGGAACCGAGGATTATGTTCGTACCCGCCACCCATTACCTTTCCCTGACCAAGATCCGTAGAGAACGTTACCTGCCATTGCCGGGGACTGTCCTGGTGGCTGCAGGTCAGGCTGTGAAAGCAGCTGATGTGATTGCTGAAACAGGTCTGACCAATTCACACCTGTTGATTGATACACGCGAAACCCTCGGCCTGTCGCCCCGACAGGCTGCTTCTCTGATGCAGGTAAAGTTGTACGATGCAGTCCATCGGGGAGATATCCTTGCCGGCCCGGTGGGGTTTCCGCCACGCCAGCTGCGGGCTGCCCACGATGGCACGGTGGTATACCTGCAAGACGGCCAATTAATACTGGAGGTATACAGCTCGCCATATCGGCTGTTGGCTGGCTTGGACGGACAGGTGACAAAGGTCGTGCCAGGAAGAGGGGCGGTGATCGAATCGACTGGAGCCCTTATACAGGGAGTCTGGGGCAATGACCGGTTGGGGTGTGGGGAGTTATCCATCCCGAGTGATCGACCGGATGCCGAGTTGACTGGAGATTTTTCTGAAAAAGACTTACAGAGATCCATCTTGCTGGCAGGAACCGTTCGTAGCGTGGAAGTTCTCAGATCTCTAAAGAAAACCGGAGTAGCGGGGTTGATCCTGGGCAGCTTGCCGGGCAGCCTGGTTCCGCTGGCAACGCAATTGGATATTCCAATCATTGCGCTGGATGGTTTCGGGCAGCTGCCTGTGAACCCGGTGGCTTATCGCATTTTGAGCGAGCATGCAGGCAGAGAGGTGATCATAAACTCCAGCCATTGGGACAGATATAACAACACCCGGCCTGAAGTGGTGATACCGACCCAAAATGAAAACATGCCGATCCCCCCGGTCAACCAGCCGTCATTTATGCCGGGGCAGGAGATTCGCGTAAATTCGAGCCTGAATAAAGGGAAAGTTGGCAAGTTTATTGCACTAGAGAGAGAACAGGTTTGGCTGGAAAATGGGATCCAAATTCCCGCAGCGACCATTCACCTGGAAGATGGAAATAACACCTGTGTCCCGCTGGCCAACCTGGAAGCACTGGCGGTCAGGTAGAAGAGAGAGGCAAGAATGTCTGATTTCGATTACTCGCAATTTGAAGAGGTACCGGAACCCAAAAAGAAGGGCAACCGCACATTCGCGGTGCTTGCCTCCATCCTGGGTGCCATCATTCTGCTGGCAGTTGTCGCAGGTGCGGCGTATGCCATTTTCATCATGCCTGGTCAGCAAGCACAGCAGGCGGAATTGGCATCTAAAGCATCTGCTGAGGTAACGGCTACCGTGATGGCAGCTACCGAAGCTGCTGTGGTGGTCATTCTGCCCACGGAAACCCCCGTTGATGCGGGTACCGGGGGAGAGTTGACTGAGGAGTTGTCCATGACGGCAACTGTATCCGCGTTGCTGACACAGGCTGCCGGATCGAACCCTACCGTACCTGTGGCAACCGAAACTCCGACACCGGTAGCAGCTGCAGGACAACCGCTGGCGACCGCCACACAGTTGAAAGCCGCAACAGCCATCCCCACACCGACGGCTCTGCCGACGACAGGCTTCGCGGATGAAGTGGGCTTGCCCGGCCTGATGGGATTGGCGTTCCTGTTCGTGATGATCATTGCCATCACCCGCCAGGTACGCGCAGCCCAAAACCGCTGACATTACCGGATTTATTCTCCCGAGCAATAAGGACGGCATGAGCAACCGTCCTTATTGCGCTTGTATTTAATAGTAATAACCGGGGACATCATTAGGGTCGCGGCGCTGCCCTTCGGGCGATTCGCTGCCGAAACCCAGCCGCCACCAGAAAACTTCTCGCCTGCGAGGTGCCAGGCAGACCTCGAAGCCGCGCAGTACGTCGATGCCTAACACACCCCGGCTGTCCATCGCAGACAGCATACTTGCCAGTGGTGCGGGGACTTCTCCCACTTCCAATTCCACATCGTACCCCGCCACCCAGATGGCGATGCGGTACAGCGAGGTGGTGAACACCCCTATCCCGGGGTAGTACTCGGTCGTGGTTCCGTGGGCAATCTGGCCGCGCAGCAGGTCCGCGTTCAAGTAACTGCGGCGGGCAGCAGTTACAAAGAAAAGGCGCATATCTTGATTAAAGATCGATACCGGAGTGATCGGTACACCCATATAAAGCTCAAAGTGATTGGCATAACCATACGGCCTGAATTCGCCAGTAGTAAAGACGATCTGCATCCGTTCAGGCAGAAGTTTGAAGTCATACTGGGTGAGAATATCTGCCCCGAGCATGCCGTCCACAGGCGTTGACAACCAGCTTGAAAGCGATTCGACGGTCAGGCGTAAAGTAGATGGTTTGATCGGATGGGTGCGTTTATCTAATGTGAATTGTGCCATACGCCCCATGCTTTCAGCGGAACCGGTGTTCAAAAGCATCTGGTATTCGCCCACCTGAATGACAGGATATCCATTTTGCAGGGTGTACGGGAAAGATTGCATCATCGGTATTATACCTTCCCGGCTTTGCGCACGCGCGGCTTGTGGAAGCCGCGCGTGCGCCGGTTTATGCGCTATACTACAGCGGTATGAGCGAAACAACCATTCATTTCATCCGCCACGGTGAGGTACTTAACCCGGCTGGCAGGTTTTACGGTCGTTTACCCCGGTATCCATTAAGTAACAGCGGACGTATACAGGCACAGCAGGCTGCCAATCATCTGGAAGGATCGCCTGTGCGGGCAGTCATTGCCAGCCCGTTATTGCGGGCCCGCCAGACGGCAGACATCATCGCGAACTGGCTGGGATGTATCCCGGTGTCGTACAGTCAATTGATCTTGGAATGCCATACGCCCTATGATGGTTGGTCGGTCAGCCAACTGGAAGACAGACACTGGGACCTGTATACGGGTAACCAGCCGCCTTACGAACTTCCCGAAGATGTCATTACCAGGGCTTGCCGGTTTGCCGAAAAGACAAGGTTGCGGTATGCGGGGCAGCAGGTGGTCGCCGTCACCCATGCGGATGTTATCCTTTTTTTGGCACTGTGGGCCAACGGGTTGCAAGTCAATTATGAAAATAAAGCGCGGGTGGAAAGAGGGGAACTACCTATCTGTTTCCCTGCCACAGCGTCCATCACATCGCTGGCTTGGAAATCCGGGCAATCACTCCCTGAACACACCTATACTGAGACATGGTAAGCGGCAATCCACAGAAAACTTTGATGGCAATCGTAGCCCACCCCGATGATGAGACCTTCGGCATGGGCGGCACACTGGCTTTGTATGCCAGCCGTGGCGTCCGTGTCTGCCTGGTATGTGCCACCCGTGGAGAGGCGGGTCAGGCGTTGCCGGGAACTCAGAAGAACTATGCCAGCCTGAGTGAACTGCGCGAAGCTGAATTACGGTGTGCGGCAGCGGCGTTGGGAGTATCTACCGTTCAATTGCTGGACTGTCGGGATTCGGGTATGGAAGGCTGGGAGAGCAGTCAGCATCCACAGGCGCTCATCCAGGTTCCAACAAGACAACTGGCTGAGCAGCTGGCTGAGATCATTCGCCGGGAAAAGCCACAAGTGGTGATCACGCATGATCCGGTGGGCGGATACTTCCACCAGGATCACATCTCCCTGCATCAGGCTGTCAATGCCGCTTTTGAAGTTGTCGGAGATGCGGCCTGGAAAGGCAGTGGGCAGCCTGCATGGCAGCCTGACAGGCTTTTTTACAATACGATCGCGCGCGGGGTGTTGCGCTGGTTGGTGCGCCTGATGCCTGTCCTCGGGCAGGATCCGCGCTGTTGGGGTGAGAACCACGATGTGGACCTGACCCGGATTATCGCCGCGAATATTCCGATCCATGCGCGCATCTGTTATCGCGCGGTGGCAGATCAACGAAACGCAGCCACCCGCTGCCATGCCAGCCAGGGTGGAACCAGGCAGGACCGTGGTATGGCCGGGTTACTGCGCGGCTGGTCACGTTCGCACGAGGTTTTCATGCAGGGATACCCTGCACCGGCAGACGGTGTTGTGAGATCTGATCTCTTTGAGGGAGTTTAAGGAGTTGTTTGAATAACACCCGTCAGTAATTGCTTGTACAGGTCGATCATCCTGCCGGCAATATTTTCCCAGGCATAATTCCGGGCATAGGCAGCTGCATTGATCCCGATATTCCTGCGCAGGTCATCATCCAGCAGCAGACGGGTGAGGGTATCCGCCAGGGCAGTGATATCACCGGTAGGTACTGTAAAACCTGTCTCGCCGTTGCGTACCAGGTAAGCCAAGCCGCCGGCATTGGAGGTGACCACGGGGGTACCGCAGGCCATGGATTCCAGGGCTACCATGCCAAAGGATTCGTAGAAGGAAGGCATCACCAGACAGAGCGCTGCTGAGTAGTAATAGGGCAATGTCGTCTGGTCGCGTTTACCGAGGAAGACCACCATATCATCCAACCCCAAACGATGACAAAGGGCCTTCAGGCGCGCCATCTCTGAATCGGATTGGGCAGGTTGATCTTCCAGGTCGCCGCCGATGATTGCCAGGTGATACGGGCAGATGTCGCGGGTGCAATCTTCACGCATTCGCGCCAGCGCACGCAGCAGTGTATCCACGCCTTTCAGGGGTTCGATCCGACCTACAAAGAGCAGCATGCGGGCATCCGCGGGGATGGATATGGCGGCGCAAGCTTCATCCGGTGGGATGGGGTAGAAGTAGCTCAGGTCTACTCCGGGCGGGATGACCACCAGGCGGGTTGGATCCACCCGGTAATGTGCCTGTAATTGCTCCACCTCATCTGGGGTGGCTGCTACCACGCGATCCGCAGCATCCAGCGCCTGCTGTTCCCCTTCCATCCGGTAAGCGCCTTCCACCTCATGACCGCGGGCAATGCGGTTCTTCACCGCGCTGAGGGTGTGGAACATCTGCACCATCGGTACACCCCATGTTCGTTTTAGATCAGCACCAGCCACACCAGACATCCAGTAATGAGTATGGATCAGGTCGTAACGCAGGTTTTTCTGCTCTGCGAAACGGCGCACCCCTTCGGTAAATGATGGAATGTGATTTGCCAACTCGCTTTTAGGCAATGGATGCTCGGGCCCGGCGGGGATATGCACAACACGGTTGCCGTAACCCAGGTCGTGCAGCACATGAGGGACATGCTCATCTTGCGAGCGGGTGAAGACATCCACGTGAACACCGCGTTTGCCCAGGAAGCGCGTTAGTTCGCGGACATAGACATTCATGCCGCCGGTGTCTTTGCCCCCCAGGATGGCCAGCGGGCAGGTGTGGTAAGAGAGCATGGCAATACGCATCAGTAAAAAGTATATCAGACAAGCGAGGGGGGATCAGTCTTGTTGAGAGGAATCGGTTCCTTGGAGAGCAGCTAGGATCTCCACGGGAGGTAATACTGGTACCAGTGCGGGTTGGTAGTCACGTGGGTTACGGGTAGCTATCATATCTGCATTGGTTTCCAACGCGCAAATCATCTGAACAGCATCCTCAAAATCCGGATAATCTAGATTGAGAGCTTTTTCAATGGTTGACAGTGTAACAGGGGCTATTTGCAGGATTTGGAACAGGCTGGTTAGGATGGCACGCGCATCCGCACTGGAGGACCCTTTTTTTTAGCAGGTAGAAAAAAGTGGTGACAGAATGCACTGAGATAAAACCATTAATCCGGTTGGTTTCAGCTGTAGCTAACAATGTGGCACTGTTAGGATAAAACGGTTCACGTCGTTGCAACACATCAGGAATGATATTTGTGTCAAGTAAAACATTTGGTTACCTGGCCATATTTCTCTACAGATGGTCTTCGTAATCGCTTGTTGACAGGTTGGCAGGGATGCAGCCGGTTATCCGACTGACAATTGGGGCATCGGATAGAACTGATTGAGGAGGAAGACGGTTAAGAAAGGCTTCTACCAGGGCCGTCAGTGTCGTGTGGTGGGCTGCTGCGTTTTTTTTGAGTTCATAATCAGTACTTTTGGTAATCGAACGGTTAGTTTAGTCTCTTCCATTGTGCTCTCCTGACGTACATTATGCCTAAATATGTACGGCAACACAATGACCTTAGCTGCCCTCATTAATATTTGCGATCAAGCACGGGCAGTGACGCGAGTGATGAAGGCATCCAGCCGCTCGACCATATTGACTTCACCGCTCTTGCTGTCTTCTTCAATGCTCATCAGCAGGCGATAGGCATGACGCAATTCTGACCGGGAGAATGCCGCTGCTTGTTTGATCAGATTCTTTGCCTGGAATTGTTGTACCTTTAATGTGACGCTCAAGGATTGCTGATCGACAGGGCCGGCAGCCTGGGCTTCACGGGTCCATAGAAGCTGACGGAAATGGCCGATCAGCATGATGAATAAAAAAGCCGGGTCGTTGCTTTCCAGCAGTTGATGGTGCAAGTCCAGCGCCTTCCGCGTATCGCGAGCCCCTAAGGCTTCCAGCATCTGCCAGATCTTGGCACTGGAAGAAAAAGTACAGATGGCCGATATATCTTCCAGCTGCACCTCACGGCGCTTCCCCAGGTACAAATCCAGTTTCTCTACTTCCTGGCTTGTCTGGCGGGTATCGTTGCCGGTGTATGCAACCAATTCTGTCGCGGCTTCTTCGCTGAAGCGTAATCCGCGGGCAGAACCTTCCTGCCGCACCCAGGCAACCATCTCAGCCGGTCTGGGTAATGCAAAGCTTTTCATCCCGGCGATCTGTGCGTGTTCCCGGACCCATTTAACCAGGTAATGGGTCTCTTTCAATACAGACCAGACCGTATTCTTAGTACTCCACTCGTATTTCGATTCGTCCCCTATCACCATCACCAGGCGGGTAGTCTCAGGCAATGTGTCCAGCAGGGTGATCAGCTTCTTTTTTTTCTCAGCAGCGCTTCCCCTCTCAACGGTATCGCTTTCTACTCCTTCATCCTCCGCTTCGCCTTTTTTTGCCCGCGCGGCAGGCAGTGGATTATCCAGCACCACCAGGCGCTGCGGTGTAAAGAAGGGGATGGAGTGGACGGCAGTCTGGATCTCTTCCGGCCGGTCCACCGCCGCATCCAGCCGGCTGACGTTCAACTCACCCATTTCCGTACTATTGAAGCTGGTGATGATCTTACGCAATTCACGGTCTATGCCGTATTCATCATCTCCATGCAGAATTAGTATTCTCGTATCGCCCATATCGGTCATTTTTCACCCGCGGGTTGAAACGCGTGAGAGCCTGATCTTCCCCTTACCAAAAATCCGGATATTCGTTATCTGCATGGCCCCTGGCTGCGCGCAGGTTGTCACCTGGGTCTGCAGCCTGGTTCCCAAAGGTTGAGCGACAACGGCTCCCAGCATTGCCAGAGTGATGACTAGCGGCAGGCGATCGAGCTTTTGCCGGTACCCACCCTTCACACCGAGCATACCCAGCCAGGCCAGGCTGCCAGCAACGATGCCGGTGACAGCGTAACCAGTGCCACAACCGGCGTGATATGCCAGCCGGCGTTCACCCCCGCGCAGGCGGGTCAACCCATCCACCACTGCGGCAGAAAGCGCGTCCACTTCCACAGAACCCACTACCCAGAATCCGGCGGCATCCGACAAACCCGCCAGCGATCTTCCCGGCAAACGGGAGGAAAGGATATTGAGCGTTGTATGTTCTAAAGCGTGGTTGCGCCGGATACGCGAGATCCATGGGAGATCGAGAAATTTGAGCATTAGGTGTCTTTCTGTTGAGAAGCGATGATACGCGGCTTGCGTTCCGCTGGCGGAGGCGGGGTTTCAAGGGTTAACAGGGCATGGCCGAGGGCTTCACGCAACGAGCGGGCTTCGATCACGGTGATGCCCACCGGGTAATTCTCGCCCCCGCGCAGCCGTTTGGGTACCACCGCGGTCTTAAAGCCGAGTTTAGTTGCCTCGCGCAGGCGGGCCATCATCTGGCTTGCCTGGCGCAACTCTCCAGAGAGGCCGATCTCACCGATCAGGATCGTGTCTGCTTTGACAGGGATATCGCGGAATGAAGATGCGATCGCAGCCGCCAGTGCCAGATCCGCAGCCGGTTCTGTGATACGCAATCCGCTGACCACATTGGCATAAATATCCTGTTCCATCAGGTTGATCCCCACGCGGCGGGTGAGCACAGCAGCGATCAATAGAACGCGATTCAGATCGAAACCATTTGCGGTGCGGCGTGGATTTCCGAAGGAAGTGTGGTTGGTCAACGCCTGCACCTCCACCAGAAGCGGACGTGTGCCTTCCATAGTCACCGCAATGGCAGACCCGGGAGCATTCGCCATGCGTTCTGTCAAGAAGGCTTCTGAGGGATTGATGATCTCCACCATGCCGCGTTCGCGCATTTCAAATACACCGATCTCTGAGGTAGCCCCAAAACGGTTCTTGACTGAACGCAGCAACCTGAAAGATTGATAACGGTCGCCTTCCAGGTACAAGACGGTATCCACAATATGTTCCAGCACCCGCGGGCCGGCAATTAGCCCTTCTTTGGTGACATGGCCGATGAGAAAAACGGTAATGTTGGCAGTTTTTGCCAGTTCCCGTAACCGGGATGCTGTTTCGCGCACCTGAGAAAATGAACCGGCTGATGATTTCATTTCAGGCAGGTAGACTGTCTGGATGGAATCGATAATCAATATCTCGGGTCGGGTGATCTCTACATGTTGAAAAATGGTATCCAAGTTGGTTTCTGTGACCAGAAGCAGGTCATCAGGTTCTTTGTTCTCACCCTCCTGCGTATGGTGCAGCCGGGTAGCCCGCATGCGGATCTGGCGTTCAGATTCTTCTCCCGAGGCATACAGCACACGGTGGTGAGCAGCCATCTCCACTGCCAGTTGCAGCAGCAGGGTGGATTTGCCGATCCCGGGGTCTCCGCCGATCAAAACGATGGAGCCAGGCACAATACCTCCACCCAAAACGCGGGCAAACTCACCGATCGGCAGCGGCATACGCTCTTCATCATCCACGCTAATCTCTGCCAGCCGGCGTGGGGTGGAACGGCTACTAAGGTGCCCGGCTTTTTCAACGGCTGATGATGGTGGGGTGATCAGCTCTTCCACCATTGTCCCCCAGGCTCCGCAGCGCGGACATTTTCCGATCTGCTGGGGGGATGTGCGTCCGCAGTTCTGGCAGACAAACTGGCTGTGTGTTTTTGGCATAAGGATATTATAGCCTTGATGAAGAGCAGGATCTTCCGGGATATTAGATAAACACATAGAACACCCGGTTTCTATAAAATAAATAATTGGATTGATCTAACGATTTCCTTAACGATGAATTAAGAACAGATACTATGCTGGCAATCGTGTTCTGTGGGTGTAAAATGTAAAGTCGGGACTCGCCGCATGGCTGCTCCTTCATCTGTACTGCGTGCCTTATCGGGTAATTTATACGCGCCTGGTAGTAAAAAGGATCAATATGTCGCAAGAAACTATCAAGAAAAAAGCCCCCATGCTTACCCCATTACTGCTCCTCTTCATGGCAGCCATGGTGTTGGCAAATACTGGCGGTAATATGTATGGACCGCTGGAAGCTCTCTACCTTAAGGACTTAGGCGCCGGTATCGGTCAGATTGGCCTCTTCTACACCTTGTCACAGATCATTCCGCTCCTTCTGCAGATCCTTGGCGGGTGGATCTCTGACACCCTCGGCCGATTGAAAGCGATCGCGATCGGCAGCGTGATCGGGATCTTTGTGTACATTCCCCTGTTACTGGCAAACCGCTGGGAGTGGGTACTGGCATCCTCTGTGCTGGGGGCTATGACCCGTGCTCTGGTGGGGCCAAGTTTTGATGCGTTCATTGCGGATCATTCTGCCCCTGAGAACCGGGCCAGGTTGTTTGGCATCACACAAACTCTTTTTAGTATCGTTTCGGTGGTTGGCCCGCTGTTGGGCGGTTACCTGGTTGAGAAGCATGGTTTCAAGTACATGCTTGCGATAGCAGCGATCCTTTACATCTTCGCAACGGTTATCCGTGTATTGATGGCCCGTGAAGCCAGCCGTACGCAAACGGGTGAGAAACCCGCGCTTTCCATAACTTCACTTAAGAAGAATATGGGTGCCATGTTTGGTTTGATCCTGGCGGGTGGCTTGTTTACCTGGATCATGATCACCGACGGGGTGCGGGATATTTTCTTTAATATGTCCTTTAGTTTCCTCTCCATTTATATGCAGGATGTTGCCAGCCTGACGATCAGCCAGATCGGTATTATGAACAGTATCTTTGGAGTAGCCAGCATGGCCGTGATGATCCCTGCCGGCTGGCTGGCCGATAAGACCGGTGAGCGGGTGAATATAGCCATCGCCTTCGTTTTCATGGCAGTGGCCATCGGCATGATGGCTCTTCTTCCGCCATCCAGCCCGGCATGGATGTACGGCCTGGGGTGGGTACTGGCTGGCATCGGCAGTGGATTGGCCGCACCGGCTTACCAGTCACTGATCAGCAAGTCTGTGCCGGCTCACCTGAGAGGCGTGGCTTTCGGGCTCTTTAGCACCAGCCTGGGATTGGTTTCACTGCCAGCCCCGCTGATCGGCAGTTATTTGTGGGAGCATTTCTCCCCCCAAACGCCGTTCATGATCACAGCCATCGTTTCCATGCTATCCATCATCCCGGTGTGGTTGTTCTTCAAAGTGCCACCGACCGAAAAACCTTCTGAGCCTCTGGCATCGTAAACAGAAATAATAAAGAACCGGCTGGCTAATCGCCAGCCGGTTCTGTTTGATCAGGTGAAATTACTTTGCTTTGATCTTTTTGCCGACAACAGAAAGTGTGAAACTGACCAGGCTGATGATAAGGGCACCAAGCACCGCAGTCCAGAACCCGTTTACCTGGAATTGCAGGCCGACCAGCCCCGAAATAAACCCGGTTGCCATGAGCATAAGCGCATTGGCGATGAAGGTAAACAGTCCCAGGGTGAGGACATACAGGCCGCAAGTCACCAGTGAGAACAGTGGTTTTATCACCGCGTTCACCAAGCCAAAGATAAGCGCTACGAGCAGCACGGTCAACCATTTTGGTTCCCCTACGGTAATTCCGGGCAGGAGCCAGGCAATGGCGGCGATGGCGATGATGTTTACGATCCAGCGTGATATGAACGATTTCATAAGTTCCTCCTTACATTAATACGCCGGGCAGAGTGAATAGTTGCACGGTGAATTTGATACAATACAACACGTATTGATAAGTATAGACCGAATAAAAGGTTCTGACTTGAATAATTGGCCTTCCAACCCTCTGATCTACGAGATCAACACCCCAGTCTGGTTAAATGAATTGTCTCAGCGTCAAAAGCGTGATGTAACGTTGGGGACCGTTCCCCCGGAAGCGTGGAACGAGCTGGCCGGTGCGGGTTTTGATGCTGTCTGGTTCATGGGTGTCTGGCAGCGCAGCCCGGAGGGTGTGCGAATATCGAATGGGCATGAAGGGCTGCGCCAGGAATTTTTCAAGGCGTTACCAGATTTTTCCAGAGTGGATAACCTGGGTTCAGCATACTCTATTCGCTCGTATGAAGTTGATGAACGCTGGGGAGGCCGTTCCGGATTGGCGGAAGCGCGGCGGCAGCTGGCAAGCCGCGGACTCCGCTTGCTGCTGGATTACGTGCCGAACCATGTGGCGCGAGACCATGACTGGGTGCTGGATCACCCGGAGTATTTCATTTCAGCCAGCCGAAAAGAGTTGATGAACGATCCGCGGGAGTATTTTGAAAGCGCCGGGCGGGTGATCGCTTGCGGCAAGGACCCCAACTTCCCTGCCTGGGAGGATGTGGCGCAGGTCAATGCTTTCAACCCTGGTTTTCGCATGGCGGCCCGGGCAACCGTACTGGATATTGCCGGCCAGTGTGACGGCGTGCGCTGTGACATGGCTATGCTGCTGTTGGACCGCATCTTTTCCACGACATGGGGTGGAAAAGATGGCCAGGCGCTGCCCACCCCTTTCTGGAAGGAAGTGACCGGAGCTGTTAAACGCCAGTTTCCCGATTTTCTGTTTATCGCTGAAGCATACTGGGGCACTGAACCCGAATTGGTGAAGGAAGGCTTTTCTTACTGCTATGACAAGGAGTTTTATGACCGGTTGAAGCAGGGAGACTCCCGCGGTGTTGCCGAAAGCTTGATACAGGCAGGTCCACATCCACGGACGGTGCGTTTCATCGAGAACCATGATGAAGCCAGAGCCGCTGTGGCTTTCCCGCAGGAACGAGCCAAAGCGGCAGCTTTCATACTGGCAACCATACCGGGAGCGCGCCTCTTCCATCAGGGGCAGCTGGAAGGGCGGACTCTCCGCTTACCCGTCTTTTTGCACCGCTGGGGAGTGGAAATGCCCGATAAAAAACTCCTCGATTTCTACCGCGGGCTGCTGCGCTTCATCCAGACCCCTTCCCTGAAAACCGGAGAGTGGGAGTTCCTGGGGTCAACGCAAGAACCCTGCCTGGCATGGACATGGAAAAACAAAGCTGAATGGATTGTAGCTGTGGTGAATTATTCTGCATCTCCTGCAGAACGAGTGTTGGATATACCTTTTGAGTGCCGGCTTGCAGCGGATGGCTTTTCATCCCCCGGCTCAACTATTGAGGTACACCCGGACGGGAAGAGTGCTTTGAAGGTGAAGATGCCAGGCTGGGGGTATACCCTGGCGCGTTTACACCCGGTGTGATTCCTCGACCGGGTCAGCAGCCCAGGTAAAATGCTATACTAGAAGTACCATGACCGCGGCTATCGTCATTCTCGATTTTGGCTCGCAATACACCCAGCTGATTGCCAGGCGGGTACGCGAACTTTCGGTGTATTGTGAATTATTGCCCCATGACGCGGATCCGGCCAGGGTACGGGCGTTATCACCCCGCGGTTTCATTCTATCCGGCGGACCCAATTCCGCCTACCAGATGGATGCACCTGCTATTCCGGCTTATGTCTTTTCGAGCGGGTTGCCGGTGCTGGGGATCTGTTACGGCATGCAAGCCATGGCTCAAGCTCTGGGTGGGCAGGTGGTATCCGGTACCGTCCGTGAATACGGGCATGCGATGATCCAGGTGGGCGCAGAAAACCCGTTGCTGTCTGTGGGCGAGCAGACTGTCTGGATGTCGCACGGCGACCGGGTCGAGCAGCTGCCCGCTGGCTTCTCCTGCCTGGCATCCTCTGCCAACTGCCCTCTGGCTGCAATAGCGGATCTGCGACGGCGGTATTACGGTGTGCAATTCCACCCGGAAGTCAGGCATACCCCTGGCGGTATGGATCTGCTACGGCGGTTCGTGCGGGAGATCTGTGAGATCACCCCAGATTGGACACCAGATTCCATTATTCGCTCCAGTATTGAGAGCATTCGGGCGCAGGTGGGTGATCACCGCGTCCTTTCTGCGGTCAGCGGCGGCGTGGATTCCAGCGTAGCGACCGCGCTGGTTCACCGGGCCATTGGTAACCAGCTGGACGCTGTCTTTATTAATCACGGATTGCTTCGGCTGGATGAACAAAACCAGGTGGAAAAGGCTTTTCGTAAAGGCTTGCAGATGGATCTCATCACCGTGGATGCCCGTGACACCTTTCTTGCCAACCTGCGGGGGGTTATCGACCCGGAAGAAAAGCGCAAAGTGATCGGAGAGACCTTCATTCGTCAGTTTGAGCAGCAGGCACTGCTGCAGGGATCGCCCGATTTTCTGGTGCAGGGCACCATTTACCCCGATGTGGTGGAATCCAGTGCCCCTGAACGCAGCAAAGGCGTGCGCATCAAAACGCATCACAATGTCGGTGGATTGCCGGAGAGAATGCACTTTCAGCTGATTGAACCGCTGCGCTTTTTATTCAAGGATGAGGTACGCAAGGTGGGTGAAGCGCTAGGGTTACCTCATGAACTCGTCTGGCGACAGCCTTTTCCCGGGCCGGGGTTGGCAGTCCGTTGCCTGGGGGAGATCTCGGAAGACCGATTGGAGAGCCTGCGACAGGCAGACCACATTTTCACTTCTGAACTGGAACGTGCTGGATTATTGAACCTTACCGGTGGAGATGTGGAAAGTGCATCACAGGCTTTTGCGGTCCTGCTGCCCGTCCGCTCGGTAGGCGTGATGGGAGACCAACGAACCTATCAGGAAACCTGTGTGCTGAGGGCTGTTTCTACGGATGATTTTATGACCGCCAGCTGGACCCGGCTGCCGTATGATCTGCTCTCCGTGGTTTCGAGCCGCATCGTCAATGAAGTACTTGGAATCAACCGGGTGGTGCTGGATATCACCGGCAAACCACCGGCTACGATCGAATGGGAGTGACCTATGAATTTCAGTGAGATACTTACACAAGCTTGGAAGATCACCTGGAAGCACAAGGTGTTATGGATTTTCGGCATTCTGGCCAGTCTTGGGCAGGGTGGAGGTGGTGGAAGTTCCAATTCCAGGGTGGATGGCAGCAACTATACCGATCTCCCGACCGAATGGACACATACATTTACGCAGGCATCCAATTACCTCTCACAGGTGGACTGGTGGATCTGGATGCTGGTGGCAATTGTGTTCATTGTGCTGTGTTTTGTTCTCTATGGGCTTTCTACATTAGGCGAAGTCGGTCTGATCACCGGCACACAGCAAGCCGAGAAGATAGAAGGAAAGCTTCAGTTCAACACAGTTTTTCGAATGAGCCAGCCATATTTCTGGCGTATTTTTGCCTTCAATTTACTGGCCGGTCTGGCGATCGCGCTGATGATCGTGCTATTGGTGGCGCCATTGGTCGGATTGGGGATCCTCACGGACGGGATCGCCCTGATTTTCATGATACCGTTGGCATGCGTTGTGATCCTCCCCGGTTCGATCATCCTGGGTATCGTGATGCGGCAGGCGGTCATCGCCATGGTGACCGAGAATCTGGGGATGCTCCCTGGCCTTGCCCGTGCCTGGCTGGTCGTCCGGAAGAATCCTGGTCCGGTGGCTGTGATGGCGATCATTCTGGCTGTGGGCGGCGGTATCGTTGGTTTCATCATTGCCATTCCAGCCGTACTGGCAGTTACCCCGATAATGGTTCCACTGTTTACCGGCTCGACAGATATGCTGGTACAGGCAATCCTGGTTTCCGTGGCTCTGATTTGTGCCTATTCACCGATACTACTGCTGGCTTCCGGCATCTTGACGGCCTTTACCAGTGTTGCCTGGGTACTGACCTACCTGCGGTTGTCTCGACCGGCTGCGGACCAGACACCCGCAGTGGCTGTGCTATCTGAAACTCCTCCCGGAATATGAGAAAAATTGCCCTGTTGTGCCTGTGTTGCTGCCTGCTGCTGCCTGCCGGGGTGGTTGCTGCTGAGGGTGGAGCGGAGGCTGTTCTTTCTGATCTGGATATCACCGCCTTCCCGGATGTGTCAGCGTACCTGGATGTACGCAACCCGGATGGTACGTTCATTGACGGGCTGACAGCGGATAGTGTCTCGATACTGGAAGACGGGCGCAGCCTGCCGGTTACCAACCTGCAGGAGCAGCGGGTGGGTTTGCAGATCACTGTGGCCATCAACGCCGGCCCAACTTTTGCTTACCGTAACAACCTGGGTATCACCCGTTATACCTATCTGGAGGAGTATCTGAACCAGTGGGCTGACCGGCAG
The DNA here is from genome assembly GCA_903828565.1 of uncultured Leptolinea sp. Taxonomy (GTDB): domain Bacteria; phylum Chloroflexota; class Anaerolineae; order Anaerolineales; family Anaerolineaceae; genus PNON01. The sequence continues at coordinate 126,266 of CAIKMQ010000003.1, forward strand.
AAAGAGAACGATCTGGATGACTTGAGCCTGATCACAAATTCAGGGATCCGGCAGCTGCATCTGAAAGATGCCCTCACTTGGCAGACGGTATTTGTCTCATATAAACCAGATCTACAGAATGCCGCGCCGTCGCTTGACCTGTTGGGCCAGGCGGTGGATATTGCACGCGATTTCACGCCAGGACAGCGGATGGAGAAGGCGATCTTGTACATCACCCCCCTGCCAGACTTTCCACTGGGTGGGGTCCTGCCAGATGTAATCAGCCAGGCGAACCAGGCAGGGACGCATATCTACGTGTGGATGCTGGCATCGCGTGCCAGTTTTAACGACCCGCGGGCAGAAGAACTGCGCGAACTGGCAGTGCAAACAGGTGGCCAGTTCACTGCCTTCTCTGGCGCGGAAGAAATGCCAACCATCTCCAGCTTGCTGGAGCCATTGCGCTCCACATATAAAGCCAATTACCGGTCCATAGCGAATACGAGCGGACAGCATAACGTAGCCGGTCAGGTTTTGCTCAGCCAGCAGATCGTCACATCTCTGCCGGTGAACTATTCCATCACACTGCAGCCTGGGGTACCCGTTTTTATCAACCCGCCGGCGCAGGTCATCCGCTCCACAGCCAAGCGCGGGGAGGATACCCTTGGCTCTCTCTCACCGGCATTGCAGCCGCTGGAGATCCAAATGGATTTTCCGGATGGCCATACCCGTAAACTAATTCGGTCAGCTCTGCTGGTCGATGGCACCCTGGTGGCTGAAAATCAGGTGGAACCATTCGAGCGCTTCAACTGGGATATTCGCGAATTCCGTAAAGAAGGCATCCATTTACTGCGGGTGCAGGTCACGGATGAGCTGGGGATGGTCAGCGAAAGCCGCGAAATTCCGGTGGAAATTGCGATCGTTCTGCCGGCCATCAACCGCTGGGCGGACTTTCTCAATGGCGGCGGTATCTACCTGCTGCTGTTTGCCATCTTTGGGGCGGGAATCGGCGCTTCAATCGGTTTCTTAAAATTACAGAAACAGGGTGGAATACAGGTCTTTCTGCAGCGTATCGCAAAAGCAAAGCGGCAGAGACCGGCGCAGCGTGTGAGGTCGGTAGCTGCGGTACAGAATCCTGGAAGATATCGCCCCGCCGCTGAACATTCAGCCGAATTGGTGCTGGTATCACATGATATCGATTCCGCTGCTGGATATAATATCCCCCTGGGAGATCGAAAGTTCACCATCGGGTCAGATCGTTTCCTGGCGGATGTGGTCTTGAATGGAGTCGGGATAGAAGGAAGGCATACCCTCATTTGGCATGATGTGGAAGGACGTTACCATGCGTCGGATGCTACGCCGGGGGCTGGCACACTGGTCAACGGTCAGATTGTGTCGGCGGAAGGCAGCCTGCTGAGACCGGGGGATGAGGTACGGGTTGGCCAGGTACTTTACCGGTACGAAGAGCACCCGCTGCATACCCGCCCTTACTAGCCTTGACCGCTCCTGCCATGTAGCGTATAATCCAACCGCTAAATTATTTAGCCCCCGTAGCTCAATGGATAGAGCGCCTGCTTGCGGAGCAGTAGGTTGGGCGTTCGAGTCGCCCCGAGGGCACACCTGGGTGGAGCGGGAAACCGCTCCATGTTTCTTTTAAGTGGGCTGAAATGAACAATTCTGATATCCAAATACTTCTTACCAATGATGATGGCATCCGATCCCCAGGCCTGTGGGCAGCAGCTGAGGCTCTTTCCTGCCTGGGTTATGTCACTGTGGCTGCACCGCGTGATCAATGGTCCGGTGCCGGCCGCAGCCACCCGAATCACACCGACGGCAGTATCACCCTGCAAACGCTGACCGTCCACGGTGTGGACTGGACAGTCTACGCGGTGAATGGAACGCCGGCGCAGACTGTAGCGCATGGTGTGCTGGAGATCTGCCCGCGGAAACCGGACCTGGTAGTCTCAGGGATCAATTACGGCGAAAATGTTGGTTCCGGAACGACGATCTCGGGTACGGTGGGCGCGGCGTTGGAAGGGGCTGGTTTTGGCATCCCTTCGATGGCGGTTTCATTACAGACGCATGAATCTTACAACCTATCCTATTCGCGGGATATTGACTTCACCTCATCCAAATACTTTGTGACCCTGTTCGCTGAACTGTTATTACGACATCAAATGCCGCAGGATGTGGATGTATTGAAGATCGAGATCCCGGACAATGCCACAACAGCTACCCCCTGGCGTGTGACGCGCGTGGGTATGAATCCCTACTATCATGCCTCACTACCCAGGCGCAAAAGCTGGGACGAACCTAACCGGATGCAGTACACCATCCAGTTCGATGCGCAGGAGCTGGATCCATCGTCGGACGTGCATGCGCTGCGGGTGGAGCGCGTGGTTTCGGTCACGCCATTGACGTTGGATATGACATCGCGTATATCTCTGGAGGACCTGGATGCATTTCTCCACAATAGTACAAACAAAGACCAGTCCGGTTGTGAACCCCAGAAATAATACAGGCAAGCCGGGACCACCGGCCTTTTTAGTGGTTGTATTTTTTACTGTAAATGCTATGCTAGAGAAAATTGTTTAAGGAGTGAAAGATGACAAATAATGAACCTCAGAAAACGGAGGGCGGTAAGCGTCGTTCCGGCCTGGTAGCCGGGCTGATCTTGGTGGGTGTTGGCGTATTGCTTTTGCTGCAGAATATCTTCTCGAGCCAGGATTTCGGGCTTTTCATTCTGCCATTACTTGGGGTGATCTTCCTGGCAGCCGGGTTGTATGCCGGCCGGCGCGGATTGCTCATCCCCGGCGGCATCCTGCTGGGGATTGGTGCTGGTGTCTTTGTGACACAACGGGCTATCCCTGAAATGGATGGTAACCGGGAAGGCGGTATCATCCTCATCTGCTTCGCAGCAGGCTGGGTACTGATCTCACTGTTATCGCTGATCGTCAAAGATGAAGATGGAACGGATTGGATGCGGTGGCCCTTGATCCCTGGTGGTATCCTCGGCTTGATCGGTGGATTATTGCTGTTGGGAGAGTCTGGCGAAAAATGGCTAGATTATTTAGGACAGGGTTGGCCTGTCATCCTCATCCTGGCCGGGTTGTTCCTTCTCTGGAAGCGCCTAAGATAACCACAATGCAATTCGCACTCACCCCCATGCTTCCAGCAGGGGGTGAGTGTTTTTAAACACTTATGAGCGAGATCATTCTGCCGTATAATCACGTCACATTCATGGAAAGTAAACGATGAAGAAAATACCTCTGGAACCTTTTTTTCAGCAACTGACACCGGATGAGTGCAAGGTGGTGGAGAGCCTGGATACCCCAGTGAAGATCGCGCGGTTTTTAGATGGTGTGCAATACCCCGGGGGTGAACGAAACCGCAGCATGGTGAATGTACTGCGTGAGCTTCAGGCGCACTGCCTGGATGGTGGGCTGTTCGCGGCGCTGATGCTGCATCGCCTGGGGCATCCTGCTGTGATGATCGACCTGCTGCCGGAGCCCGGCATGGATGATGACCACATCCTGGCGTTATTCCGTCAGAATGGACGCTGGGGGTGTGTCGCTAAAAGCAACTTTACCGGGTTGCGCTACCGAGACCCGGTATATGCCAACTTGCGAGAGCTGGTGATGTCTTATTTTGAGGTCTACTTCAATATGCAGGGCGTGAAAACTTTAAGGGGTTACACTCGTCCAATCCATCTGGCACGTTTTTCCCACCTCAACTGGTTGACCGAAGATACAGGAGTGGATGCAATCGAAAAATACTTGAAAGGACTGCCGGCCATTCCATTGTTGACTACCCGGATGATCCAGGATCTGACGAACATGGATGAGCGCTCGCTACAGGCTGGAATGTTCGGTGTCAATCTGAATGGGCTTTATAAAGGATGACGGACAGCAACCGGAAGCTGATTTCTGCGTATGTAGAATGTAATACCAACTGCCTAAAGGAGAAAGAATGACTACTGATCAGGAATGCTGCAAAGAACATCATTATTATCGTAAGGTGAAAGTGTTCAACCGGGGTGGGTCTCAGGCAGTCTATGGACTGGGTTTCATCGGCGCAGCCATATATTATATCAGCCACGCAACAACGTTTTGGCTGGGCGTATTGGGATTCTTAAAGGCATTGGTATGGCCAGTTTTCCTGGTACATGCCGCCATGACAGCCCTGGGAATGTAGATCGCACGAGTTCGTACAAAACCCGGGTCGGGCGGTGATTCCCGGCAGTACTGGCCAAGTAAAACGTACTTAATTGAGAAAAATCCTCCCTTCAGGGGAGGATTTTCAGTCTATAATCAAGGCGGAGGAAAACCTATGACCACACCGCGTACCCATGGCTTCTGCACCACCGCCATCCATACTGCCGAACATGAACACCCGAAGCATTCCCATGCATCACCGATCTACCCCACATCCACATTCTCTTTTCCCGATGTAGCTACCGGGCAAGCCATCTGGCGTGGTGAAGAAGCCGGGCACATATATACCCGCCTAAGCAACCCGAACCTGGAAGCGCTGGCTGAGAAGATCACCGCGTTGGAGGCGTTCGATCTTGTGCAGCAGAACCCAGACACCCCGCTGAAAGACCTGGCCGCTGGATTGGTGTTCTCGAGCGGTATGGCCGCCATTACCACCACCCTACTGGCTTGCCTGAAGGGTGGCGATACGGTCATTGCGCAATCCCAGTTGTACGGTGCGACTTTTTCCTTCTTAAAGAATATTGCGCCAACCTATGGCATAAAAGTAGTTTTGATGAAATCAACCAACCCGCAGGATTGGGAACAGGCTTTCGCGGCGAATCCCGGCGCGCGGCTGGCATACTGCGAATCCCCGTCGAACCCATCCATGGATGTCGTGGATCTGGCCGCGCTGGCAGAGATCGCCCACCGGTATGGTGCCTGGGCGGCGGTGGATAACACCTTTGCCACTCCGTTCTGCCAGCGTCCGCTGACGCTGGGGATGGATATTACTATTCATTCCACCACCAAATACCTGGCGGGTCATGGGCAGGTTGTCGGCGGCGCGGTTGTGTCCCGCCATACAGCTTTTGTCCGCGGAGAACTAACCAAGATGATGCAGACCCTGGGCTGCAATCCCTCCCCGTTTGACTGCTGGCTGGCTGCCGGTGGATTAAAGACCTTCTCATTGCGTATGCAGAAACATTGCGATAATGCAGAGATCGTAGCTGCCTACCTGGCGAAACACCCGGCGGTATCTATTGTGCATTTCCCCGGCCTGCCATCCCATCCCGGGCATGTGGTAGCCGGTAAACAGATGAGCCGTCACGGTGCCATGATCTCTTTCGAACTGAAAGGTGGTTACGATGCCGGCGTTAAAATGATGGATCGGGTGAAACTGGCAACCCTGGCTGTTTCTCTCGGTGCAGTGGACAGCCTGATCCAGCACCCTGCCAGCATGACACATTCCAAAGTGTCGCGCGAAGACCGGCTGACACAGGGCATAACTGACGGGTTGATCCGCCTGTCGGTCGGTGTGGAAGACGTGGAAGATATCATCGCTGATCTCGAACAGGCAATGGCTGCCTGATAGATACCCGGCCAATTGAAGCCCGCGGATGAATATGCGCGGGCTTTTTTGTTAATTCCTTCCTCCCTTGCCAGGCTTTTGCTGTATAATAAAAATACCTTCGGGGCAGGGTGCGGATCGCATGATCCAATTCCCGATCGGTGGTAACTCGTCAGAGAAGCCCACGAGTCCAGTAATGGACATGATCCGGTGCAAATCCGGAGCCGACGGTATAGTCCGGATAAAAGAAGGATCAGGAACAGTGTATATTGCCTGTTTGTTTGCCTGCCTGCCCCGTGGAATCTGATACACGGGGTTTTTCTTTTGCTGGTTGTATTAAATAAGCACAGATTCTGGTTCGTTGCTCTCACCGCCATCATTGCGCTGGTTGTGTGGCAGGCGGTAGCGTGGATCTGGCGGCTGCCGGCGTTCATCCTTCCCACCCCCTTTCAGGTGGCAGCCCGTTTCTGGCAGGCGTTGATGGATGGCAGCCTGATCCGCCATCTGTTGATCACCCTGATTGAAGTACTGGCCGGTCTGACTGCAGGCGTGGGGTTTGCCACACTTACCGGGTACTGGCTTGCCAAGTCACGCCCAGCGGAACGATTGCTTTCCCCTTACCTGGTAGCCAGCCAGGCGCTGCCGATGGTCGCCATCGCACCGCTGCTGATCATCTGGTTCGGTTCGGGGCTGGTCTCCAAAATCCTGATCTGCACGCTGACGGTCTTCTTTCCCATACTGATCAACACCATCGTTGGTGTGCGGGCGGTACCTGAAAGCCTGCGGGAGTTGGTGCGCAGCCTGCATGCCACACCTGCCCAAACCCTGCGATATCTTGAAGTCCCCGCAGCGCTGCCGGTATTCCTCGGTGGATTGCGGGTCGGCGCCACGTTGTCAGTGATCGGCGCTGTGGTCGGTGAGTTCGTTGGCTCAGACCGCGGGCTGGGCTTCCTCATCAACGTCGGCCGGGGGCAATATGATACAGCGCTGGTCTTTGCCACCATTCTTACACTGATAGCTCTTGCCCTGTCCCTTTACTATTCCGTGGTACTGCTGGAAAAACTCACATTGCGCTGGAATAGGAATTATTCATCCCAATCAAGGAGTTGATCATGTTTCTCAGGAAGACCGCTCTCATTCTCATTGTGCTGACCCTCGGTTTGACCGGATGTGCCCTGGCAGCTCCCTCCTCCCCTGCCAGCTTAACACCTGTTTCGCTGCCGCTAGGGTATGTCCCCAATGTCCAGTTCGCCCCCCTGTACGTCGCCATGGAAAAGGGTTACTTCAAAGACGCCGGTATCGACCTGACATTGGATTACAGCTTTGAAACAGATGCCATGGCTCTGGTTGGCGCGAATAAATTGCAGTTTGCCATGGTATCCGGTGAGCAGGTATTGCTGGCCCGCGCACAGGCTTTGCCGGTGGTATATATCTCTGCCTGGTATCAGGATTTTCCGGTGGGTATCGTTTCGCTGACATCCGCGGGTATTACCAGCCCGGCAGACCTCAAAGGTAAATCTATCGGAGTGCCGGTACTATCCGGTGCCAGCTATATCGGATTGCGCGCATTGCTCTCAGCCGGCGGATTGGAAGAAAAGGATGTGAACATCCAGGTCGTTGGCTTCAACCAGGTGGAGGCGCTTGTCTCCGGACAAGTGGATGCGGCTGTAGTGTATGTGGCCAATGAACCTGTGCAGCTGAAAGCCCGCGGGTATGATATTCAAGTGCTGCGTGTAGCAGATTACATGGAACTTGTATCCAATGGCCTTGTGACCAACGAAACTACCCTGGCGGCGAACCCCGCACTGGCTGCAGCCCTGGCAGCTGCCATCCAGAAGGGAATCGTTTACACGGCTGCGCACCCCGAAGAAGCCTATGAGATCAGCAAGCAATATGTCGAAAACCTGGCGCAGGCTGACGCAGCCACGCAGCAGGCTGTCTTGGCCGAATCCATTGGGATGTGGCAGATCGAAAAACCCGGCTATACTTCACCGGCCTCCTGGCAGAACATGGCGGATGTCCTCACAGGCATGGGCATGCTACCGAATGCTTCCGGTCTGGAACAGGCCTATACCAACCAATTTAGCCAGTAATGGAACCGATCCTGCTCTGCCGCCATGTGACACACACCTTCCCGGATGGGAACGGTGGATTGCAGGCATTGAACGATCTCTCGTTTGATGTTTGTCCGCAGGAGTTTGTGTGTGTCCTCGGCCCATCCGGTTGCGGTAAGACCACCCTGTTGCGTTTACTGGCCGGGCTGCTGTCACCGACCGGCGGACAGGTTCTTTTTCAGGGCCAACCGGCGTCCGCAGCGCGCACGGGCTTTGTCTTTCAAAGTGCCAACCTGATGCCATGGCGGACTGTACTGCAAAATATCCTGCTCCCGCTGGAACTGGCAGGCGGGGTGGATGATACCGGCCGCCGCGAAGCAGCGGCGTTGATCGAACTGGTCGGCCTTTCAGGTTTTGAGCAAGCCTGGCCGGCCGACCTCTCGGGAGGCATGGCACAGCGTGTCGCCATCGCCCGGGCACTCATCCATGATCCGGATATCCTGCTGCTGGATGAACCATTTGGCGCGTTGGATGCCCTGACACGTGACCGCATGGGCAGCGAACTGCTGCGCATCTGGCAGGCACAACGCAAGACGGTCGTGATGGTCACTCACTCCATCAGTGAGGCAGTATTACTGGCAGACCGTGTGCTGGTGCTTACCCCGCGGCCGGGTACCCTGGCTGTGGATCAGAAAATCGCCCTTCCCCGACCCCGGGTGGAAGAAATGCGCTATTCAGCAGATTTTGGCCGCCTGGCCCGGGAGATCAAAGGGGCCATTAGCAGTTTACCATTCAGTTAGGCACACTTCTATTCCTGTTTATTCCCTGTTTATTTTTATCTAGAAATCAGGTAAGCAACCTCTTTCCACCTATATAATAAGAGCATCCCTGTTTGTGGAGGCTGCTCATGAAACGCTGGAATGGCTGGGGTAATACTGCAACAGATTACCCCCTGGCAGAAAGCGCGCGGGATTTCCTGCGTGGTGTCGTCGGACCGGGGGAAGTGATCCCCGATGCAACCTATGAACAGGTACTTACCAGCGCTCCTCCAGGAAGGATCCCCCCTCATCCCCTGCTGAAAACCGATGCACCGGAACGCCTGTCCCACAGCCTGGGGCAGAGCCTGTCTGACTGGCTGGCTTTACGCCATGGCCGGGTTACCCGTTTTACCGACGCGGTTGCATACCCGAATGACCGGGTTCAGGTGGCAGAGCTGATCGCCCTGGCACGCAGCAAAGGCTGGGTGGTCGTCCCTTACGGCGGTGGCAGCAGTGTGCTCGGCCATCTCACCCCTGCCAAAGAGTTGCCGACACTGACGATAGACCTGGGCCGGATGGATCGGCTGATGGACCTGAACGAACACAGCCATACCGCCAGGCTCGAAGCGGGCGTGGCAGGCCCGCAGGTGGAGGAGCTGCTGAATGCCCGCGGATACACGCTGGGGCACTTTCCACAGAGTTTCGAGTACTCCACAGTGGGAGGGTGGGTTGCCACACGTTCGGTGGGGCAGCAGTCTTACCGCTACGGCCGGGTGGATGAAATGTTGATCGGGTGTGACCTGGAGACACCTGCCGGTCCGTGGAATCTTCCAGCCATCCCCGCGAGCGCGGCAGGCCCGGATATACGCCAGCTGGTTCTGGGCAGCGAAGGCCGCCTGGGTGTGATCACGTCGGCTGTACTGCGGGTTCACCCGCTGCCTGAAGAGGAACGGTTTCTGGCTATTTTCTTTCCCGACTGGCAGCATGGCGCTGACGCCGCCCGCGAGATCACACAGCACGAAATCCCTGTTTCCATGCTGCGCCTGGCAGATGCCACCGAAACCATGACGACCTTGCAGTTGGCCGGTAAGCCCCGCCTGACCGACCTGGCCAATAACGGACTGAAGTTAATTGGCATGGGGGGTGAAAAGACCCTGCTAATCTATGGATTGACCGGTACTGAAAGCAATTGCCGCCAAACATACCGGCAAGTTCAATCTGTCGCCCGCCGGCACGGCGGTTTCGCCGTGGATTTCTTTATCGGGCATACCTGGCAGAAATCACGGTTCCTAACTCCTTACCTGCGTAATACCCTGTGGGAAGCCGGCTACGCGTTGGATACACTGGAAACCTGCCTGGATTGGAACCGGGCTCTGCCCTGCATTGCTGCCATCAAACAGGCGATCACTGCCGCAGTGGCGGAAGGCGGGGAACGAAGCCTGGTCTTTGGCCATCTTTCACATATGTACCCGGAGGGTGCCAGTTGCTATGTCACATACCTGTGGCGCCGCTCCGCCGACCCGGAAGGAACGCTGGCAACCTGGAAGCGGATCAAAGCCGCAGCCAGTGGTGTGATCGTTGCCCATGGAGGTACCATCAGCCACCAGCACGGTGTCGGTACCGATCACAAACCCTGGCTGGAAGCAGAAAAAGGCCGGTTGGGGTTGGAACTGCTGAAAGCAGCCGCGCATACCGCGGATCCGCTGGGTATGATGAACCCGGGCAAATTGATCTAGGAGGCCGCGTGTATCTTCCTTCACAGAGAAATGAATACTGGGATTCCCTCTCGCAACCCTGGGACGTGCTGGTGATCGGAGGCGGCATCACCGGTGCGGGCATTTTCAATCTGGCTGCCCGCAATGGTTTACGCACATTGCTGGTGGAAGCGGGTGATTACGCTTCCGGGACCTCAAGCCGCAGTTCCAAGCTGGTGCACGGTGGTTTCCGCTACTTGAAAAATCGGCAGTTCAGCGTAACGCGCGAATCCGTACGGGAACGCGAACGCCTGCTGCGTCAGGCTCCTGGCCTGGTCACCCCGCTGCAATTCCTATTACCCAACCTGGGTTTCAGCCGAGGAACAGATGAGATGTTCCGGGTTGGTGTGCTGATGTATGACCTGCTGGCTCCCAAGTGGGCGCATGGCAGCCTCTCTCGCGCCCGGGCAAGTGCTCTTTGTCCGCAGTTGACCAACCCCAAGCTTTCGGGGGGATATTACTACTACGATGCTGAGGTGGATGATTGCCGCCTGGTATTGCGGGTGTTGCAGGAAGGTTGCGCGGCTGGTGGAACAGCGCTCAATTATGTGCGTGCCACCTCCCTGCTCTTCCAAGCAGATGGCCAGGTAGCCGGGGTTGCACTGAAGGATGTTTCACCTGAAGGCAATCACCGTGAACTGGAAGTAAAAGCCCGGGTAGTGATTAATGCCACCGGGCCGTGGACGGACACCTTGCGGGGGCAGGTGGGGCAGGAAGCGCGCATCCGTAAACAACGCGGCAGCCATCTTTTCCTGCCCTTCGACCGCCTGCCGCTGACCCGCGCCATTACATTGCTGCATCCGCGCGATAAACGCGCCATGTTTGTCTTTCCCTGGGAAGGCGTGACAATCATTGGTACGACCGATCTGGATCACCCGCCGGAAATGGAAAAGGCGCACCCTGAACCTGTGATCACCACGCCCGAAGTGGATTATATGCTGGAAGCGTTGGATTACCTCTTCCCTGCCAGCAGGTTGGGGCGCGAAGACATCCTTTCCACCATGGCAGGATTACGCCCAATCGTCACAAGCGGTGAAAATAATCCGTCGCGTGAATCGCGCAAGCATGCCCTGTGGGTGGACCGCGGCCTGGTCACGATCACTGGCGGCAAGTTGACCACCTACCGGGTGATGGCTCGGGAAGCGCTGGCGGCAAGCCTTCCGTTGTTGGCAGGCCGGAAGAGTATTGAAACGCACCTGCCGGTGTTGATCCCGCCCACGGGGGGTTTTCCGGCGGGCATGCCGGCAGAGATCACTGGCAGGCTGGCGGCGCGTTTCGGTTGGGAAGGCAGCCGCATCGCCCGCGAGTACCCGGCAGAGGAGATGGAATTACTGCCACCACTGCCAGCCATAAAAACAGAAATCCGTTTTGCCGCCCGCGAAGAAGGCGTGCAGCACCTGGATGACCTGATGCTGAGGCGTACCCGCCTGGGGATCACCTTGCCAGGTGGCGGGCGTGACCTTCTACCTGAGATACGCAAAATGGCTCAGGGCGAATTAGGTTGGAGTGACGAGCGTTGGTCGAATGAAGAGAAACGATACCTATCCCTCTGGCAGGAATGCTATTCTCTGCCGAATTGACCCAAGGAGGTAATATGCCCGGTGACTGGATTTTAGCAATTGATCACGGAACGCAGAGCGCGCGTGCCATTATTTTTGACCTGCATGGCAACCTGCTGTTTAAAGCCCGTGTGCCGTTGCCGGAATATATATCGACTGAACCTGGCATGTCTGAGCAAGAGCCTGAAATTTTCTGGCAGGTCGTGTGTGAGGCTTGCCAGAAATTGTGGGCTATGCCCGGGGTGGATAAGAAAAGGCTGGCTGGCCTGGCGATTACCACCCAACGATCCACGGTCATTTGTTTGGGTGCAGATGGAAAGCCGGTGCGGCGCGCCATCACCTGGATGGATAACCGCCGGGCTTTTGGGTTGAAACCGGTCAGCGGACTCTGGGGGGTTCTTTTCGCGCTCTCCGGTATGTCATCCACTGTGGCTTACCTGCAGACGGAAGCTGAATGTAATTACATCCGTTTATATGAGCCGGAAATCTGGAAAAAAACAGCCAAATTCCTGCTGCTCTCGGGGTATCTAACCTATCGCATGACCGGCAGCCTGATCGATTCCACCGGCTGTCAGGTGGGCTACATCCCCTTCGATTACAAGGCCAAACGCTGGTCTTCGGCCATGGACTGGAAGTGGCAGGCGGTGCCAATGGATCACAGCCAGCTCCCCGACCTGGTTCCGCCCGCCGCGCGCCTGGGTGAGGTCTCGCGCGAGGCCAGCCTGGCGACAGGTATTCCCGCGGGGCTTCCGGTGATTGCTTCAGCGGCTGATAAAGCCACCGAAGTGATTGGCGCGGGCTGCCTTGAACCGCATGTCGCGTGCGTCAGCTACGGTACCACCGCTACGATCAATACAACCCATCGCAAGTATGTGGAGGTGATTCCCCTGATCCCGCCGTACCCGTCCGCGGTGCCGGATGCCTACAGCCTGGAAAGCCAGGTGACCCGTGGGTACTGGATGGTATCGTGGTTCAAACAGCAATTTGGGGGAATGGAACAACAGGAGGCCGAGAAACGGGGCGTGGAAGCGGAACTATTACTGGAAGAACTGGTGGCCGGTATTCCACCGGGATCACTGGGTTTGATGCTTCAGCCCTTCTGGTCTCCCGGGTTGAAATACCCCGGGCCGGAAGCCAAGGGTGCCATCCTCGGGTTTGGGGATGTACATGGCAAAGCCCATGTCTATAAAGCTATTCTCGAAGGGATTGCCTACGCCTTGCGGGAAGGGGCGCTGCGCACCGAGAAACGCAGCGGAGTGCGCATCCGCGAGATCCGTGTGGCGGGGGGCGGCAGCCAATCTGAGACTGCCATGCAGCTCACCGCGGACGTGTTTGGCATACCTGCAGCCCGCCCGCATGTCTACGAGGCATCCGGCCTTGGGGCTGCCATTGATGCTGCGGTCGGCCTGGGGCTCTATGAGGACTTTGCAGGTGCGATCGCAGGCATGACCCGTGTGGCGCGCGTATATGAACCGGATCCATCAGCCAGCCGCATTTATGATGAACTCTTCCAGCGGGTATATTTAAAGATGTACTCCACTCTGAAGCCTCTGTATGAGGATATTCGCAGCATTACCGGGTATCCGCCGCAGGTATAACCAGCGGATCTTGGCTGTTGAGTTATTTGATTTCTGATTGTGCCTGAAGAGCGAGGCTCTTCAGGCATTTTCACGCCTGGAGTGACTGATTGGAACAAATATTGCATTTCATCGTCTGAATGGTTAACATACACAAATGGAGGCTTCAATGAAGATTCAAAAAACGATCTATGGGATCGCGGCAACCATGCTCGTCTTCTCTCTTCTGCTTAGCGCGTCTAGTTTGAATGGCGGCGGCGGTGGTGGCGGTGGATCAGCGGATCAGCCAACGATCTCGGTAACCGGTAATGGGCGGGTGACATTAAAACCCGATATTGCCATGATCAATATCGGTGTGCACACAGAAAATGCGGATGTAACAGCTGCCCTTTCTGAGAATAACGTCAAGGCGCAAGCATTACGTGCCACCCTGGAAGAACATGGCGTTCTACCGCAGGATATTCAAACCACGAGTTTCACGGTTTATCAGAGCCAGGTGTATGGACCGATGGGTGATGATCTGGGACTAAAATATATGGTGGATAACACCGTGTACATTACCTTGAGAGACCTTTCGCGAATGGGCGATATTTTGACCGCCGTGGTGGATAGCGGAGCGAACAACATCTATGGCATCACCTTTGATGTGTCAGACCGCACCGCAGCCCTCAGTCAGGCTCGCCTGGAAGCCATGGCAGATGCCCGTTCACAGGCGGAAGAGTTAGCCCAGGCGGTAGGCAGCTCGGTGGGGCAGGTTGTATTGATCAGCGTCTTCACCTATACACCCACTTACTACTCCCCCTATGGTTACGGGGGTGGGGGTGGAGCTGAGATGGCACCCTCTGTTCCCGTTTCCAGCGGTCAGCTGACGGTTGCTGTGGATATCTACATCACCTACGAATTAGTGAAATAGAAAGGATAAAATGAAACGTTCAATATTGCTCGTCATACTAATAGTTTCCATGTTCGTCCTAACGGCTTGCGCGGCACCAGCAACAACCAGTGCGGCGGTAGCTCCTCTGCAGCGACAACTGACTGTCACCGGTAACGGCAAGGTGAATATCGTCCCGGACATCGCCAGCATCAATATTGGCGTCCACACCCAGGAAGCTACCGTGAGTGAAGCCCTGGCCGCTAACACCAGCCAGAGCCAGGCCGTATCCGACGCGCTGCAGGCCGCCGGTATCAAGCTGGAGGATATACAGACCACCGCTTTCAATGTGTACCCCTACCAGAACTACGGCCCGATGGGTGAAATGCTGGAAGTGGCTTATGTGGTGGATAACTCTGTCATCGTGACCGTGCGTGACCTGTCGCAACTGGACAAGATCCTGGAAACGGTGGTGCAATCTGGCGCCAATAACATCAACGGCATCACCTTTGATGTCTCTGACCGGACAGCAGCTATGAGCGAAGCCCGTCTGGCCGCAGTGGCGGATGCCCGTGCTCAGGCAGAAGAACTGGCCGGTGCGGCTGGTGCAAAGCTGGATGATGTGCTTTACATCAATGTGTCTTCATACAGCCAGCCGTACGGCACCTATTCGCTCAAGGGCGATGCGGCAATGGCTGCCAGCAGTGTTCCGGTTTCAGCCGGGCAGATTCAGGTAGTGGTGGATGTCACCCTCACCTATGGCTTGAAATAGATTTGATAAAAACAGGTCCGGGGCGCCTTTGGCGCCCCGGTTTGCTTTTAATGGGTGGAGTAGGTTTACAGGATCTGTTTTACCATCTCGCGGAAGGTGCGGGTATGGTAATCTACATCGGCTTCGGTGGTAGCTGGTGACATCAAGGACATGTTATGAAAAGGTGTCATCAGGATGCCGCGATTCAAGGCTGCCAGGTGCATATAGCGGTCCAGGTCAAAATCTACTGCCGCTTCAGCATCCCCACCATTGCGGGGTGTCTGCGGGCAGAACCAGTATTCTCCGCGGGCTCCCAGACGGTTGACTACCCAGGGCAAGCCGTATTCAGTAATGACCTGATGAACACCGTCCGTCCAGCGTTCTGCCAGAGGAATGGTGTGGGCAAATGCCTCATCAGTCAGAACATTGGTCAGGGTGGCTTTTACGGCCGCGAGTGAGAGGGCGTTTCCCGCCAGGGTGCCACCAATGCCGCCAACATCCGCCTCGTCGATCGTGGTCGTCTCGCCGATCCGATCCGCGACTTCTTGCGTGAAGCCGTACACCCCAACCGGGATGCCACTGCCGAGAGGTTTGCCAATTGTGAGGAAGTCCGGTTGCAGCCCGTAGGCTTTCGTATATCCACCCGGGCCGGTGCAGATGGTGTGAGTTTCATCGATCACCAGGTATGTGCCGTATTTGCGAGTGAGTTCGCGCAGTGCGTCATGGTACCCGGGGTCCGGGTGAATGATGCCAATATTGGTCATGGCTGGTTCAGCGAGCACACAGGCAATATCGCCAGGAGCGAGGGCAGACTCTAATGCCTGCAGGTTGTTCCATTCGATTACGCGCGTGGTGGTTGCGGGGTTGACTTGCGGCCCAACGGATCCGGGGCGCGGACCGGGGACGCCGTTGTTGATGGTGCAGAAGGTCTCATCCACGGTGCCGTGGTAGCAGTAATTGTAGACCAACACATAAGGCCGCCGGGTGATATGCCGGGCTATCCGCAGCACAAATCGGTTGGCATCCGTCGCTGTCAGGGTAGTTTGCCAGTATTTCAGGCCGAAACGGCGCTGCATCTCTTCACCCACCCAGATGGAATCTTCGGTGGGGAGCATAAAGGTGATGCCGTGATCCAGTTGATCTTTGATTGCCTGAATGGATCCAGCCGGGCTGTGACCTGTCATGGCACCGGTATCCCCCAGGCAGAAATCGATGTAATCATGCCCGTCCACGCAGGTAAAATGTGCGCCGTGGGCTTCTTTGACGAAGAGCGGAAATCCACCAGCCCAACGCACCATCCAGTTCATTGGCACGCCTGCCAGCAGGCTGTTCTGCGCGCGCTGGTACAGTTCGTACGAACGGGGATGACGCTGACGGAAATCATTCAGCTCTTTTTCCAGTACGACGGTCAACTTCTGTCGATCGATCTTAGACATATCCTCTCCTGCCGGTCTAGGGTGTACTGCCAGATTAATTATGACAGGGAACACCTTGCAAGCAAGCCAAATCTCCGCGAAAACGCCAAATATATTTCCTAAAATAACAGGATATTTATCACCCCGCACGGAATGCCTTCAGACCACCAGGCGATACAGAACGAAATCTTCCCGTAGTTGGCATGGTATAATCCTCCAGCATCCGTAAATCGGACAAAACAATCATATTTGGATGACCCTCATGTTTACACCTGATCTCACTTTTCTGCACGCCCCGTCTGTCTATGACTTCCGGCGTGAATCCATCCTGTACGGGCCTGTCAGCGACATGGTCCCCTCCACACCCGTATTCGAGATGTACCCCATCGGTTTCACGACCATGGCAGAGTACCTGGAGCGCCATGGGCTACAGACACGCATCATCAACCTGGCTGTGCGCATGCTGCATGACGCCAAATTCGATGTGGAAAACGCCATCCGTAAAATGGATAGCGCCGCTTTCGGGATCGACCTGCACTGGATGCCGCACGCTCATGGTTCCATCGAGATCGCGCGCATCGTAAAACGCCTTCACCCCAATAAACCGGTGATCTTCGGCGGGTTTTCCTCCACCTACTATCACAAAGAGCTGATCTTGTACCCGTGTGTGGATTTTGTCATGCGCGGTGATTCCACTGAGAAGCCCATGCTGCAGTGGATGCGCTACCTGACCACAGGCGGCAACCCGCACCCCTCTCCGCATTCTGTAGAGGCGCTGGAGTTGGAAAAAGTTCCGAACCTGGTATGGAAGGATTCGGATGGCGGGGTGCATGTCAACCCCATCACCTACAGCCCGGATAATTTGGATGGCATCATGCTGGATTACTCCGGAGTGCTGAAGAGTGTCGTGAGGTATCGCGACCTGGCCAGCACGCTGCCATTTAAGGCCTGGCGCCGTTACCCGATCACCGCCGCACTGACCGTGCGTGGATGCAATTACAACTGCCTGACGTGCGGCGGCGGATGCGGCGCTTTTAAGAAACTGCACAACCGCAATGCGCCAGCTTTTCGCGACCCTGAAGACCTGGCAAACGATATCCGCCGGATCGGTTCTTACAGCAACGGCCCGATCTTTATTCTGGGTGATATCCGCCAGCCCGGTGATGAATATGCACACCGTTTCCTGGACGCGATCTCAGGATACAAGAAACCTCTGTTCATTGAATTATTCGATGCCGCTCCGCGAGAATTCTTCCAACGGGTGGCGAAAGCCATCCCCAACTTTGTGGTCGAGATCTCAATGGAATCGCACGATGAAAAAGTCCGGCGGGCTTTTGGCAGGCCTTATTCCAACGCTGCCATTGAGAAGTCGCTGGATGATGCCCTGGATGCCGGCTGCCAGCGGCTGGACTTGTTCTTTATGACCGGGTTAAAAGAGCAGACACCTGAAAGCGTGATGGAAACAGTGGACTACTCCCGCCGGATGTTGGAGCGTTATTCCAAAGGTGGCGAAAACCGTGTCATTCCATTCATCTCCCCCATGGCACCATTCCTGGATCCTGGCAGCCGGGCTTTTGAAGAACCGGAGAAGCACGGTTACACCCTCTTTGCGCGAACGCTGGAAGAACACCGTCAGCTGTTGTTGCAACCCAGCTGGAAGTATGTGTTGAATTATGAAACGAAATGGATGAACCGGCACCAGATCGCGGATGCAACTTATGAGGCCGGTCGGCGCCTGAACCAGATCAAAGCGGAAAATGGGGTCATTGATCAGCGTACAGCGCAGGTGACTGATGCGCGCATCGGGCGGGCGGTCAAACTGATGAAGGAGATCGATCGCGTCATGGCGATCGATGACCTGGCTGACCGCAAGCGCCAGTTGGATGAATTAAAGCAGCAGGTGGACCATTCGAATGAAAGCACTGTGGCAGATAAGCGCGAGCTGGAGACATCTATGCGTGGCCCGCGGTTGAATTTGGTCAACGCCGCCGGGGTGGTCATTCAGGAGGTCTGGAAGGATATCACCCGCTCCTCACCGGATAAATAATGTTTTCCGGGCGGCTTGTTGGCCGCCCTTTCGGTTTAAACCCGCCAGTAGACGCCACCTCCGCCTTCACGTTCCATCAGGTGATATTCGATCATCCCACGCCGCAGGCTGGCTGTATCTGTGTGGAAGCGCAGCAGGATCTCGTTGACTTCTTTTTCAGGGTAACGCTTACCCATCTCAAAAGCTGCAGCCACATGCTTCAGCAGGATGATGAATTTCTTTTGCTGGGCGGGGAAAGCGGTGATGTGCCCGGTTTCATCCAGGAAGGTCTGCAAAACTTTCCGCTCGAATGCATCTACATCCACGGATTGTGAGAGGCGCGGCAGGTTTTCGGGCTTAAGCAGCCGTGAGGACATCTCATGCAGCGCTTTTTCTCGCAGGGAGTAGTAATAATAATGGCCGGAAGGTCGAACGGAAGCCAGCCCGATATGCGCCAGCATGCTCAGGTGATTAGATGCCGTAGAGATGCTGATGTTCAGCAGCTCGGCCACCTCACCTACGCTATGCTCTCCCCCTGCCAGAATACCGATGATCCGCAGCCGGTTGGCATCTGAGAGGGCTTTGAAGAACTCCAGTAGTTCATTGAACACTTCATCCTGAGTCATTTTGTTCACCTCGTATCATTACGATATAAACCGTAATGATATTATCACAGCAGAATAGTAATATCAAGAGGGGAAAGGATTTTCGCAGGTTGGGTTTTTAATCAAAACCATCCCCCGTTGATGGAACGAGGGATGGGGCCCGTTGGGTGAAAATGGATATTTACACCCTGAAATCGTAGATGCCGTTTTCCAGCGGATAATGATGGCGGCAGGAGTTGCATTGAATCCCGCTGGGCTTTTCCTGCATGTCTGTTCCACCACACGCCGGGCAGCGGAAGAAACCGGGTAGAACCGCAAGGGTGTCATTATTTGCGGGTAGGGTTGCCCGGACGAAGACGCTGGGTGTCAGCTGCCAGAGATTACCGGTGAGGGAGAAAAGCGCATCCAAGCCTACCAGCAGTTTCAGCGGCAGCAACCGCTTGAACAGGGGGAAGCGCAGGTGAGAGACGGTCAGCTGGCGCTCGATCTTGAAACCCAGTTTCCCCAGCCATTCGCGGATGGCTGCCGGGTGGAAGTCGAAGTTCAGTTCCACAAACTCCACCGGTTCACGGGTAAAGGGATTCCATTTCTGCTTTCCCAGCAGATATCTGGCAATGGCTTTCAGGTTCAGCTTGCTGGCATATTCCAGAATGAAAATGCCGGGTGCAGCCAATACCCGCCGTGCCTGCGCAAGTGCCAGCGGGGCATCTGCCATGTGGTGCAGGGTGCGGATCATGGTGGCACCGTCGAACAGGCCGTCCACGAATGGCAGCTTGTAGACATCCGCGGCTACATAGATATATCGCTTGCTGTCTCCCAGCCGCGCGCGCGCCTGTTCCAACTGGGTATGGGAGTAATCCACCAGCACAATACGTTCGTAACCGGCGTAACGTGGGGTGTTTCGCCCGGCACCGGCACCCAGTTCCAGCAGCAGGGTACCTCGGGCAGGCAGCAGCCGCCGCAAGGCAACGGCTTCAGCGCCATCTTCATAGGCGCGGTCGGCATGCTCCCAGAAGGAAGCCTGGTAGTCAGAGTTCGTGTAGTCGCAGACAGGTGGTGTGTTTAGAGTCATAAGTAAGTGGGTGCGGATAGGTTTCCCGGCGGCACCCGGAGTGTGCCCCTTACCGCTGCTTCCTCTCGGACCTGACGGGGTTCAAGGCGTTCCGCCGCGCCGGACCCACCCGGCACCCGGCGTAAGGATACCGTAAGGCAGAAGGATTGTCAATTGACAGCGGGATTTTCCACATGGAATAGCACGGCTGTGGTAAAATCTTTTGGCTTAAGCGGTTAAGTGACCGGGAGGGGTGGCCGAGCGGCCTAAGGCGCTTGTCTTGAAAACAAGTGTGGGGCAACCCACCGTGGGTTCGAATCCCACCTCCTCCGCCTTGATCAATGCTGAAGCCGGTGTGGGTTGGAATCCCACCTCCTCCGCCTACTTAATTGCGGAAGTAGAATTAATTTCATGCTAGTCATACCTCCCGGGGAGGTGCCAGAGTGGCCGATTGGGCTCGCCTGCTAAGTGAGTGCTGGGGTTAAACTCAGCCGTGGGTTCAAATCCCACCCTCCCCGCCTTTAGACCACCGCAAGGTGGTCTTTTTATTAAATCGTATACTCCATAGATTGCATGGGGTGCTGTGCAAGGGATGCTATTCAAATCCCACCCTTGAAACCGCGGGCAAGGCGTGTAACAATTAAAGTATGAACGAGAGCCATTTACTTACTTTGCTCAGTGACACGCCCATTTCCCTGTTGCGCTGGTTCGACACCATCGGATCCACCAATGATGCGGCATTGGAATGGCTGGCGGCTGGCGCGCCGGACTTTGCGCTTGTCGCGGCGGATCAACAGACAGCCGGCCGCGGAAGATTGCAGCGCCGTTGGATCACAAATCCCGGTTCTGCCCTGGCTTTTTCTGTCATTATCCACCTCACAGCGGATGAAGAAGCTCACTCCGGCCTGATCCCTTTGATGGCTGGGGCTGCGGTCTGCCAGGCAATGGAGCATCGCTACGCTCTGCACCCGCGCATCAAGTGGCCCAACGATATCCTGCTTGGCGGGCGCAAGACTTGCGGCATCCTGGTGGAAAGTCAGTGGCTGGGCAGCCAGGCATCAGCTGTTATTGGCATCGGGGTGAATATCACTCCGGAAGCTGTACCGGAAGTTGAACCGGGAGCCCTGCCGGCAACGTGTGTGGAAGAAGCAGCCAACCTGCCTATCGATCGGTTTGCCCTGCTTGGCAGCATTCTAAAAAGCTTGGGAGGCTGGAGGGCGGCTGCCAACTGGGATGTGCTGGCGCTTTTCATTCAGTCCCGGTTGGCATACTTGGGTGAGACGATCGAACTGATTGAACCGAACAGCCAGCCGCGTGCGGGCATTTTCGCCGGGTTGGATGCCAGCGGCGCAGCCATCATCGATCTGCCGGAAGGACGCGAGTTGATTCGTGCCGGGGATGTGCGTTTGCGTCCGGCTTCCAGGTGAATTCCCGGGCTAAATCATGGTATATTGGTGTAGTGAAGAGGTGAAAAATGCCAACTGATCTGCAGGAAAACGAAGAGATCCAACCATTCATGCCAGCCGAACCATTCGTTCCCACCGATGTTCTGGAGCGGTCGGCAGACGCTGAGCGCAGGTTCTTGGGTATGACCGCCGTACAGCGGTTTGTCATCATGCTGCTGTTGTTCATCCTCACGGTACTGATCGGCAGCCTGCTGCTGGTAGCTACCGGAAAGATCGTGTTCTAATCTGATATAAAGATCAACAGGCCCCGTGGGGCCTGTTTTTTTTATTAATCATCATTTTGACTGTTATCTGGCGGTTCAGGCGGGGTATTTTCCACTTCTCCCTTGCCATTGCCATTTTCAACCCCATTGCCAGTCCCATTCGCCGCGCCTTCCGGCAGGTCCTTGCGTGAGATGCGCGCGATCGAGGCGACCTTGTTTCCCTTTTCAATATCGATCAAATGCACCCCGCGGGTAGCACGCCCGGTACGTGATACTTTGGATGCTTTCATCCGCATGACGATACCGGCGGTGGTGATCAGCGTCAGCTCATCTTCTGCAGTCACCACGCGGGCTACAGCTACCTGGCCGATCTGTGCCAGGCTCTTCTGGTTGATGGTTGCCACGCCCTGTCCACCGCGCGATTTTGACGGGTAATCTGCCAGGTCGGTGCGCTTGCCATAGCCGTTCTCGGTCACTACCAACAGGTCTGCCCCGGGCTCTACCACCTCGGCCCCGGTGAGCCTGTCACCGTCACGCAGGCGGATACCTGTGACACCGCCTGCATTACGACCCATGGGGCGCAATGCGCTTTCCGGGTAGCGCAGGGCATTGCCGTTGGCAGTTACCAGGATCAAATCATCTTTGCCGCTGGTGAGAATAGCCCACCGCAGGTGGTCGTTCGCATCCAGGTTGATGGCGATCAGCCCGGAGGGGCGGACGCTGGCCAGTTCTGAAAGCTTCATCCGTTTTACCCTGCCCCGCAGCGTTACCAGGGTGCAGTAAGCGGCTGCATTGAAATCAGGCACATTGACAGCCGCCGTGATCAACTCTCCGCCATCCAGTGAAAGAATATTATTGATCGAGATCCCGCGATCGGTCCGCCCGGCATCTGGAATCTGGTATACCTTTTCAGAGTAAACCTTGCCACGATCAGAGAAGAACAGCACCGTATCTAGCGTGCTGGCAGGAATCATCATGATGATCTCATCCTCCTCGCGCATGTTCTGGCCGATCACACCTCTGCCGCCGCGGCTCTGGGTGCGGAAGGTGGTGGCCGGCACCCGTTTGATGTATCCACGCTGCGAGATGGAGATCAACACCGCTTCTTCAGCTACCAGGTCTTCTTCCTTGAAATCTTCCCGGGCTTCGGCGGTGATCTTGGTACGGCGTTCGTCACCGTATTTGTCTGCCATTTCCAACAGGTCTGCGCGGATCACTCCCAAAATCTTGCGCGGGTTGGCCAGCAGGTCTTCCAGATATGCGATCCGCTCCAGAACTTCTTTATGTTCTTCTTCGATCTTCAAACGTTCGAGGGCTGCCAGCCGGCGCAATTGCAGGTCCAGGATTGCCTGAGACTGGATCTCGCTCAGCTTGAAACGTTCCATCAGGCGGGTGCGCGCGCTATCCGCATCCGGTGATTCGCGAATGGTCTGGATGACATCATCCAGGTTTGCCAGTGCGATCAGGTAGCCTTGCAGGATATGCGCGCGGGCGCGGGCTTTATCCAGCTCGTATTCTGTGCGGCGTTGAATGACCGCCTGGCGGTGTTCGAGAAACACCTGCAGGGCACGGCGCAGAGAAAGTGCCCGCGGCTCACCATCTACCAGCGCAAGCATATGCACACCGAAAGTGGTTTGCAGAAGGGTGTACTTGTACAGCTGGTTCAACACCTTCTTGGGTTGAGCACCGCGTTTCAATTCAATATAGATGGTCATACCGCGGCGGTCCGATTCATCCCGCAGGTCGGTGATGGCATCTATTTTGCCATCACGCACCAGTTCAGCAATCCGTTCGATCAAGCTGGCTTTGTTCACCTGGTAAGGGATCTCGGTGATAATGATGGCGTAACGGCCGTTCTTCTGTTCCTCAATGTGTGCCACACCGCGGATAGTGAGCTTGCCGCGGCCGGTGCTGTACATCTGGCGGATGCTCTCCCGGCCGATGATGATGCCTCCGGTCGGGAAATCCGGGCCGGGCAGGAATTCCATCAGCTGCTCGGTTGAGATCTCTTCCAGGTTGTCGTAATGGTCGATCACGTAGGTAATCGCGCCGATCAGTTCGCGCAGGTTATGCGGGGGGATATTGGTAGCCATGCCCACCGCGATGCCGGAGGAGCCGTTGAGAAGAAGATTGGGCAGCCTGGAGGGAAGCACCAGGGGTTCTTTCAACGAGCCATCGAAATTATCGGTGAAATCCACCGTGTTCTTGTCGATATCTTGCATCATTTCTTCGGCCATGCGGCCCATGCGGGCCTCAGTGTAACGCATGGCAGCCGGGGCATCCCCATCGACCGAGCCGAAGTTCCCCTGGCCGTCCACCAGCGGGTAACGCATCGAGAAATCTTGCACCATGCGAGCCATGGCATCATATACCGAGGCATCCCCGTGGGGATGATATTTTCCCAGCACTTCACCCACGATACGGGCGGATTTTTTATAGCTGGCATTTGCGCGCATACCCAGGTCATCCATGGCAAACAGAATGCGGCGATGTACCGGCTTGAGGCCGTCACGCGCATCGGGCAGAGCCCGCGCTACGATGACGCTCATGGCGTAATCCAGGTATGCTGAGCGCATCTGCTGGTCAATATCGACTTGTTGAATGGGGGTGTTTTCCATAAATATCCGGGGATCCTTTGCGAGTTAAACCTGTTAATTATACCGCATCCGTGAATGCGGTCGCGTATATCGCGTATATAATGGAGCATAGTGCAGAGGTAGCTTATCTCTGCGACCGGGAAAGGTTTTTTGACAATGAAAAGATGGATCACCTGTTTACTGGCAGTGGTTGTGATTCTGGCTGGTTGCCAGGCCGGGGAGGTTGAAAGTGCGACTACTGAGCCGACTGCCACAGCCATTCCTCCTGTCCCTTCCCACACAGCTACCTATGTGCTGGAAATCCTTCCCACGCTGCGCCCGGTACAGGATCGAACCACATTACCGGCCCAAGGTTCGGTGGAATTCAAAGTCATCCACTGGAATGACTTTCATGGTGCGCTGGTGGAAAGGACAACACCGGAAGGTACTTGGGTTCCCGGGATTGCGCGCCTGGCCAGTGTCGTGAGGGTGGAAAGCAGTGTGCTGGGGGCAGATCATACCCTGGTACTGGATGCCGGGGATTGGGTACCGGTCGGTAACCCGAAGACCGTTGATGCCCAAATGAGCCTTTTCAAAAGCATGGGATTGGATGCCATGACAGTTGGCAACCATGACCTGTGGAGAGGTTTGCCTGCTTTGCTGGTTTTCGCAAGCGAATCCCTGCCGGTTGAAGTGCTTTCCCTGAATATGATGGGGAGGGAAGCAGGTGGTTGCGTGGATAGTCAGTTGATCAATGGGTACCAGATCTATGAGATTACGGGTAATGATGGCACTATAGTTCGTGTGGCGGTTGTGGGCGTGGGAATGGAGGGGTTGGAGCGCGAAAATGTTCAGAGCGCGTATAAAACGATCTGTTACACCAATCCGGTAACCTCTTATGAGGTCCTCTATCCATCTCTGGTGGAGCGCGAAAAAGCGGATGTTGTGATTGTGGTCAGCCACAGTGGCTTGGAAAGAGACGAGGATTTTGCCCGTCAGACCAATGCCCTGGGAATTGCCCCTGACCTGATCATCAGCGGTCACTCACATTCCTGGATGACGAATCCTGTTGTAATAGGAAAGACCCAAATAGCACAGGTTGGGGAATTCGGCCGTGCGGTTGGGATCTTCGACCTGATCTATAACCGCGATTCTGCCGCGTTGGATTCATCCTGGCGGCAGGTGGTATTCAGCCCCTGCTCGCAGGTGGATGATGAGACGCAATCCCGCCTGCGACAGGCATTGCCGGACCTGGTCATCCCAGATCCGCAGCCCTGCGTTGTCAGGCAGTTACCGCAAGGCGCGATCTACCTGGCTGATATGCAGCCTCTTTCCGCCAGTGTCGGATACTGGTCATTGGGAGTGGGCACTTTCCCGGCGACCGATGAAGGCATGGTGCAGGGGGGGATGATCACCAGCCACGGGGAGTCTTTTCCGAAAGGCTTGTTCGCGCATGCCCCCTCTGAACTGGTTTATAACCTGGGTGGCCTATACACGAGGTTCCACGCCCTAATCAACTTAAAGGAGATCGCCTGCGGAAATGGCGCAGAGTTCGTGGTGCTGCTGGATGGTCACGAAGTGTTCCGTTCAGAAGTACTGACGGCTGAGTCGGAGCCGGTGGAAGTCAGCCTGGATGTGACCCGAGCTAAAAAGCTGACCCTGCGCACGGATGAATTGGGGAGGAATGACTGTGACGCAACCATCTGGGGAGACCCGTACGTGGAGTAATCGCGGCACCTCCTCGATACGTGTATAAATCCGCAATCCGATTGCAGATTAGTACACTTTATTATTTCCTGTACTTACTCCTCCAACCCCTGGAGCAAGAACTGCAGGGCTGCCTCGGCAGCCTGGTTCTTCACTTCGATGCGCACACCTGAGAAGAGGTATTTTTGGGCTGTATCCCCACTGGGGGTGCTGAGCCCGATCCAGACCGTGCCGACCGGTTTCTGCGGCAGCCCGCCGCCCGGGCCGGCAATTCCGCTGACTGAAAGTCCGACCTCAGTGTTTAGCGCCAGGCGCACGCCGCGCGCCATTTCCAGCACCGTCTCACTGGAGACCGCGCCGTGATCGATCAATGTCTCATGGCGCACGCCCAGTAAGGTTTCTTTGGCGTAATAGGCATAGGCTGTGATGCTTCCCTGATAATACTCCGAACTGCCGGGGATGTTGGTGATACGGTGGCTAACCAGCCCCCCGGTGCAGGATTCTGCCACTGCCAGTTTCCACCCTCTCTCCAGCAGCAGCTTACCGATTAGTGCTTCAATATCCATTGCAAATCTCCGTGGAGGTATTCTACCTTATTCCCATTATTCAAGGGTGACCGGGCAGCATGCAGGGTGGTGCTAAAATACAGGCATGGAGATCGCTTCCCATATTCAGGGCATTTTGGATACCCTGCCGCTCAAACCCGGCTGTTACATCATGAAGAACAGCGAGGGGACGATTATTTATGTGGGCAAGGCAATCAACCTGCGCAACCGGGTGCGCTCGTACTTCCACAAGCCGGCGGAATGGGACCACAAACTACACAGCCTGGTTCCAGCCATAGCCGATATTGAGTGGATCGTGGTCGGTTCTGAACTTGAGGCTCTCATCCTGGAGATGAACCTTATCAAGAAGCATCGTCCGCGCTTCAATGTGCGCCTGAAGGACGATAAACGCTACCCGTACATCAAAGTTCACTGGGCGGCGGATTACCCTAAAGTAACGATCACCCGCGAGATGGAAAAGGACGGCAGCCGCTATTTTGGCCCGTATACTTCGGTTTGGGCTGTGCATCAAACCATGGACCTGCTGCGGCGAATATTTCCATACCTCACCTGCGACCGCGTGATCACCGGAGCGGATGAGCGTGCCTGCCTGTATTTTGACATCCACCTTTGCAGCGCGCCTTGCATCGGAGCGATCAACCGAGAGGCCTACCGCCAGAGCATGGATGACCTTTGCTCATTCCTGGACGGCCACACTGCGCCGATCATCACCCGGCTGCAGGCTGAAATGGAGCAAGCTGCGATTGAGCTGCGTTTTGAAAAAGCGGCTGCCCTGCGCGACCAGGTGAACGCCATCAACACCGTGGTGGAAAAGCAGAAGGTCATTACCACCGAGCAAATGGATTCGGATGTCATTGCGATGGCGCGCGAAGAGGGCGAAGCTTGCGTGCAGATCTTCTTCATCCGCGCAGGGAAGTTGATCGGGCGCGAGTATTTTATTCTGGAAGGCACCGAAGACTCCAGTGATTCCGAAGTAGTTTCCCAGTTCCTGAAGCAGTTCTACTCAGAGGCCGCGGCGCTGCCATCCGAGGTGCTGCTGCCGAACGAGGTGGAAGAGGCGAATATTATCAAACAGTGGCTGGCTGCGCGCAATAACAGCCAGAAGGTGGAACTGCTGGTGCCGCGCGAAGGGGTCACCCACGAACTGGTGGCTATGGCTGCTGAGAATGCTGCCGATACGCTCACCTCGCTGCGGGCGCGCTGGCAGGCGGATACTCACCGCCAGGCCGAAGCACTGACAGAATTGCAGACCGCCCTGGGGTTGCCGCATCCACTCAACAAGATCGAATGCTACGATATCTCCAATACCCAGGGGACGGCTTCTGTGGGCAGCATGGTGGTCTTTGAACAGGGAGTGCCGAGCAAAGGCAATTACCGTCAGTTCAACATCAAGGGGGTGCAGGGACCGGATGATTTTGCCAGTATGGAAGAGGTGCTGATCCGTCGTTTCAAACGCTGGCAGGCAGCAGAAGATGAAGATGCGCCCGGGAAGAAACCGGATCCGGCATTCGCCGTATTGCCCGACCTGTTGATGGTAGATGGCGGCAAGGGGCAATTGGGCAGGGCGGTCAAGGTATTGGAGGGTTACGGCCTGGCCGAACGGGTGCCGGTGGTTGGCCTTGCCAAACAGCAGGAGGAACTTTTCAGGCCAGGCATGGAAGAATCGCTGGTGCTGCCGAGACACTCCCAGGCGCTTTATCTCATCCAGCGGGTGCGGGATGAAGCCCACCGCTTTGCCATCACCGCGCATCGTAAAAAAAGAACCAAACTTGGGCTGGCCTCGCGATTGGATGCCATCCCTGGCGTTGGGCCGGCACGCCGCCGTGCTTTGCTGGTGCATTTTGGCTCCATTGAAGCCATTCGAACCGCCAGCCTGGAACAGCTCGCGGAAGTGAAAGGCGTGACCGAGAGTGTGGCACGCGCAGTGAAAGCCGGACTGGAATGAGCAACTATCTGCCGAAAGAATGTAGAATGAATGTACTTCAGCAAGGCAGGCATCGCAATGATTCGTAAACGGCATCCAACCCTGGGTATTGCCCTCTCCGGCGGCGGAGCGCGCGGGCTGGCGCATATCGGTTTCTTGAAGGTCCTGGAGCGTGAAGGTATCCGGGTGGATTACCTTTCCGGGACCAGCATGGGGTCGGTCATTGCCACTGCCTATGCCCGCGGCATGCCTTTGGATGAAATGGAACGTGAAGTCGTTCATAACACTACTACGCGCAATATGATCCGCATGGTCAGCATCACACCGCCAACGCGCGGGCTGGTAGAGACGGGTAAATTGCGCGCCATCCTCTCTCACTTCATCCCCGAAGAAACCACATTCGAAGGGTTGCGTATTCCGACAGCCATCTGTGCCACCGACCTGATCCGCTCTCAAC
The DNA here is from genome assembly GCA_903828565.1 of uncultured Leptolinea sp. Classification (GTDB taxonomy): domain Bacteria; phylum Chloroflexota; class Anaerolineae; order Anaerolineales; family Anaerolineaceae; genus PNON01. The sequence goes on from CAIKMQ010000003.1 coordinate 155,103, forward strand.
CCGTGACCCTCAGCCGGGGGTTGGTGCTGCCGGCTGTGATGGCATCCTGCGCGGTACCGGGTATTTTCCCCTCCGTAGAAATGCCCCCCATGCGGCTGGTGGATGGTGGCGTTCTGAATAACCTGCCAGTGGACCTGGCACAGGCCCTGGGGGCGCAGTGCGTCATCGCTGTGGATGTGCAGGCAGACACCGAAGACAGCGGGCCGCATGAAGAGCATTTTGTCGGCGGCAACCTGCCATTTCACATGCCGGGAGCGCTGCGGGATATTGTCTGGTCATCATCCATGATGATCGCGCGCATCACACAGATGCAGTTGGAACGCACCCGGCCGGATCTATATTTGCGAGCCCCGGTGCCTGTGGATGTGAGCATGTTCCTGGGGTTCCAGCGGGCACGGGAGGTCATCGCTGCTGGTGAAGCACTGGCAGAAAGTGCGCTGCCGCGCATCCGCGCACTGCTGGGAATCGATTGAGAAATGAAGGAGTGAGCATGTTGGATTTCCTGCGTCGTTTATTATCCCCCACCACACCCCGCTTAACCCGCGAACAGACCCGTGAAGCCCAGGCATTGTTTGTGGAATTGATCAATATCGGCCGTAAGGAAGACTACCTGGCAGAGACCCCGGGCGGAGCATTCACCGGCCAGTGCCATCACCGGCGGGCGCGCGAGATTGGGGCGCGCCTGAACCAGATAGGTGGGACCGATCTGATGTGGCAAACCTACGAGAAGGTGCGGCGGTCGCTGGGCAAACAACTGTGCGATCACCTGGAATATGCCTGGACCGGTATCGGCACCTGGTTGGCTTGATATCATGGATACTTATTTTGAAGCCATCCAAACCTGCGGAAATTTACTGGTTTACTTCTAGAAAATTACCATAGATCAGTATCAGCTAAAAAATGGTTAATCACTGAAGCATTACAGAAAACAATTAAGCCTGTCTGCGTAGGATGAAAATGGATTTGGATAGTTGGGCATTAAACTGGTTGATGGATCCGGGTGATTCAGGTGTTCGATACCTGGCCATGAGAGACCTGCTAGGTCTTGCGCCTGACGAACCCCAACTTGTTCAGCAGCGTGATATTGCCCATCACGAAGGACCCATCGCAGAGATTCTTAATGCGATGAACAAAGAAGGTTACTGGGAATTGCCAGGTTCTGGTTATTATCCAAAATACACTGGTACTGTCTGGTCGATCCTGCTACTTGCGCAACTCGGCGCAAACACCTTTGCCGATCCACGTGTTGTTACTGCCTGCCGTTACATTCTTGATCACGCGCTCACTTCTGAAGGTCAATTTACGGTAAATGGTTTGGCATCAGGAATGGCTGATTGCCTACAAGGAAATTTATGCTATTCGTTGCAAGAGATGGGGTGTGATGATCCTCGATTGGACATGGCTTTTGAATGGATGGCTCGCACAGTGACGGGCGAGGGTATTTTGCCTATGACCAGCCCACATCCCCAGGGAACTCAACGTTACTACGCTGGAAAATGTGGTCCGCTGTTTGCTTGTGGAAGTAATAGCAAATTGCCTTGCGCCTGGGGAGGGGTAAAAGTCATGCTGGCGTTTTCACGGCTTCCAGACGAAAAACGGACTCGGATGATTGCTGCAGCCATCCGTCAGGGTATTGATTTCTTTCTGAGCGTAGATCCAGTTTCAGCCGCATATCCCAACGGTTACAACGATAAACCCAGCAGCAACTGGTGGAAATTCGGTTTTCCGGTATTTTATGTTACCGATTTACTGCAAAATGTGGAATCTCTGGTAAGGCTCGGATACGGGAAGGATCCCCGGCTGGCGAATGCTTTGGATCTGATCAAGTCAAAACAGGCCCCTCAAGGTTTCTGGTTGCTCGAATATGATTACGAGGGTAAAACCTGGGGTAATTTTGGTGTTAAAAAGCAGGCAAATAAGTGGGTGACCCTGAGGGCTCTTCGGGTTTTGAAAATGGCTGAGAGAATGTAATTCTAAGGTTGCTGATCTTGATTGTTTCCCCGAGCAAATAAGTTCAACCATTCATCAACCTCATCTGGAGATAACGTGGGCATAGTTGTGTCAGCAGACGGATGAATTCGTCTTGCTGTTGCCATTCTGAGGACAAACTCAGCGGCTTCCACTACTTGAGCCCTTTTTGTTCTGGCTTCTCCTTGAATTCGCCGATCTGAGGTGACCACTGTCCAGTTCTTGACACTTCCACCCAATGAATGGATGCGTTTAATGATTTGTTCGTCTGCGATCGTATGGGTGGAGACAAAGACGGCTTTGACACGCCCGGAAATACGCGTTCCGACATAGCCGGGGGCTGCGCGGTCAAAATATACTTCAATGGCTACCTGCTCCGTGCGCGCAAAATCCGACAGCAGGTTCAGCAGTTTCTCCTCATCGTCCATGTCCTGCAGGCTTAGCCCCGGCACATGCGGGATCAGGTTATGTCCATCGACCAGGTATGGCATTTCTCCCTCCATTTGACAATACCAACACAATCACAGGTAAGTATTTACGGTATTATGCTATCATATCCACAGGGATTAAACTATGAATCAGTCCAAGCGACTTCTTTTATACCTTTTATTGAATGTAATCCTCTCCGCCTGCACCATCCTCACCGTATTGTGGGTCTGGGATCGGCCGTCCCAACCTTTACAGCACTTGCTGGGGGCCAGCCAAACAGGTGCCGGGACAGGGCCTTCCCTGTCAGCCGCCCCGGTGGAACCAGCCGCCACAGCTACCGAGATCAAGGAATACCCGCAGGGGCTGATCAGCATCAGCAGTATCATTGGTGCCGGCAGCGCCGCGGATGAAAAAGTCACCATCACCCGCCAGGGAACCGGCGAGTTGCAGATGGCTGGCTGGAAGTTGGAAGACAGTGACGGTAATGTCTTCACTTTCCCCGGCCTGACCTTATATGAGAACGGCGCGATCATTATCCACAGCAGCGCCGGCATGGATACCGTCATCGATCTCTACTGGAATCAAACCGGGGCAGTCTGGCAGGAGGGCGACACGGCCATCCTCTACGATCCGCTGGGCGAGATACAGGCAACCTACACCATACCCTGATATGTCACAAGCACTCTATAGAAAATGGCGCCCCGGAACCTGGGAAGAAGTGGTCGGACAGGATCCCATCGTTCAGACCTTGAAAAATGCCATCGCCACCGGCAGGGTGGGGCATGCTTACCTGTTCTCCGGTCCGCGCGGTACCGGGAAGACAACGACTGCCCGCCTGCTTGCAAAAGCCGTCAATTGCACCGGGGAAGGTAGCGAAAAACCCTGCGATACCTGCCCGAATTGCCAGGCTGTGCGGGATGGATCATTCCTGGACCTGATCGAGATCGATGCTGCCACGAATACCGGTGTGGATGATGTCCGCGATCTGAAAGAGAAGATCAATTTTGCTCCAAATGTGGGCAAATATAAAGTGTATCTCATTGATGAAGTACACATGTTCACCAACAACGCTTTCAATGCGCTGCTCAAGACGCTGGAAGAACCACCGGCGCATGCCATGTTCATCCTGGCGACCACAGATCTGGAGAAAGTCCCTGCAACTATCCTCTCGCGCTGCCAACGCTATGAGTTCCGCCGCATACCCATCCCCACGGTTGTCGGCCTGTTGAAGAAGAACGCGGAGGCTGAAGGCATCTCCATCCCTGAAGAAGTATTGACGCTGATTGCCCGCCAATCGACAGGCAGCATGCGCGATGCCATCTCCTTCCTGGATCAGCTGGCTTCCACCGGTCGCGCGGTCACAAGGGAGGATGCGCTCAACCTTCTGGGAACGGCAACGCACGAATCGATCGCTGGCATGGTGGACGCATTGATCGCTGGAGAAGCCGGCACCGCCATCGACCGGCTGCAAACCGCCCTGGATGCCGGTGTGGATGCCCGTCCACTGGCAAGGCAGATGGTGGATTACCTGCACGGATTATTGTTAGCCAAGAACAATCGTGCCGGCTTGATCGACGCCACCCGCGAAGCACGCGAAGCGATGGAGAAACAGGCGCGTAAGCTAGAAATCCGCCAGATACTGGCAATGTTGGAACGGTTCCACCCGCTGGCAGCGGACACCAACCTGACCACCTGGCAGCCGGGGCTAGGTTTTGAGCTGGCACTGGTGGAATCGATCGAATCCATGACAACCCTGGCAGCAGCCGAACAGCCGCAGGCTAAGGGGCTCGCATCAGCTGGACCGCAGGTTGGTCAGCATGGTGCTTCTGCCGTTGCATCCCGTCCGGCAAGCGTCACAAAGTCAGCTGCAGAAGCACCGGCAGCCGCGGCACAGCCCCCACAGGGTGGCATAAAAGCCCCTGCCCGGGTTGAGGAGGGATCGAGAACCTCCGGCGTGATGGCCAAAGACGCAGATATATCCCCCGCGCCGCCGGTAATACAAGTTGGCGGAGAAGTAAGCAGCATTGCAGCCGGATGGAAAAAAGTGAGCGAGAACGCGCGCCGCTTCAATCCGGCTACTCAGGCGTTGGTAAACAGCTGCCGGCCTGTATCCATGAAAGATGGTGTTCTCTATCTGGCCTTTAATAGCCCGGTGATCAAAGAAAAAATGGAAAAACAAGATCACCTGGAAAACACACGCCAGGCAATCAAGGCGGTATTGGGGTTGGATCTTCAGATCCGCTGTATGGTATCATCTGCCGGAGAAGGATCCGGCCAGGCTGCCATGGATGGCGAAAATATGGTGAGCGTGGCTGTGCGTGAATTGGGCGGGCGGGTGGTTAAAGTCTCTCCCGTGAAGGATGAAGATCAAGGAAAATAAGGAGCGAAGATGGCAAAAGGATATAATCGCCCGATGGGCGGTGGCGGCGGAATGGCAGGCGGCGGGGGCATGATGTCTCAGTTGAAAAAACTGCAGGAGCAGATGGCTGTCGCACAAGACCAGCTTGCTGTGGAAACTGTCACTGCCAGCGTGGGGGGTGGTGTGGTCAAGGTGACGATGACCGGTGATCAACACTGCAAATCTGTGACCATCGACCCTGAGCTGCTCAAAGATGCGGATGCCGAAATGCTGCAAGATCTGGTGCTCAGCGCCGTCAACGCAGCATTGGATCAGAGCCGGGATATGGCCAGCGAGAAGCTTGGCCCGCTTTCCGGCGGCCTGGGAGGGCTGGGCCTCTAATGGCTGGCCTGCCCGAACCGCTGCAGGACCTGGTGGATGCCTTTTCGCGCCTACCGGGTATTGGACCTAAAACCGCTTCGCGCCTGGCTTTCTATTTATTGAACTCTCCGGATGAGGTGTCTCACGGGCTTTCTTCAGCGCTGGAAGGGTTGAAGGCAGGGATCACGCTTTGCCCGGAGTGTTTTAATATCACCCTGGCGGGACGCGAGCGTTGCGAGATTTGTTCTTCATCTCAACGTGATACAGCCAGCCTGTGTGTGGTCGAAAAGCCGTTGGATGTTCTGGTCCTAGAAAAAACCGGTGCCTTCACAGGCCGGTACCATGTACTGCACGGTGTACTTTCACCGATCGAAGGCATTGGCCCGAATGATCTGCGAATACGCGAATTGTTGGATCGTGTCCGCAATGGAGATATCCACGAGGTGATCCTGGCGACAAATCCCAGCATGGAAGGGGATGCAACCGCCCAGTACCTGCAAAAGCAGCTGGCCGGCAGCGGCGCGCGCGTCACCCGCCTGGCCCGCGGACTGCCGGTGGGCGGAGAATTGGAGTACGCTGACCAGAATACGCTGCTGCGCGCGCTGGCCGGCCGGCAGGAGCTGTAAGTAGAACATGAATCAAATCCCGGCTGCGCGCCGGGATTTGATTTTAGCTGTTATTCTGTAGTAAGAAACGCGGTTGGGAGCCTGACAGCATCGACCGGACAATTTTTAGCGTATTCAGCCAGTCGTCCAAGACGAGCGTTTCATAATCATGATGCTCTCCGGAATAGCCAATGCTGATATTGACTCCGCAGATTTCTCTGCATAAAGTCACGATATCTGTACAGGAACCTTTATCAGGCACTGAATATCCGGTCGCACTCTCAATATACTGGCGAAATATATCTGTTACAGAAATATCATAGTACTTGCAATCCTGGCTACCTTGTCTATCCAGCTCCAGCATGTAGGCATGTTGATTAATCTCATCTGCAATTTCAGGCTGGTAATCCATCAGATACTGCGCGCCAAAGCTGCCGTTCTCTTCACCATCTGTTATCAGCAGAGAATGCCCGGACTCGCGCAGGCACCACAGCGCAGCGCAGCCGGCGCGGTCATCCGCGCCAATGCCAACACCTGCCGTGCCGGAACTGAAAATTCCATTCTCCAGCACAACGACATGGGTGTCGGACTTGCCATGCCATTTTGTATCGGCATGCGCCACCAGCAGCACCCTGTCTGGCCGGCTACCGGGGACGTAGACAAAGCGTCTCTGTCCGCCGCCGGAGTATTCCCGGGCATTGGGCAAAGTCAGAAAACGGGCAAAAACCGCGTCCGTTTCTCCCAACGACATCTCTAAAAATCCAATCAAAATATCAACTTCGTTATTCATGTATAAAACCCCTTTCATATTTTTTATCCGAAATGGCGGAATGTGCCGGGCTGCAGCTGCAGCCGTGAGGGTTCAAACCATCATTGTTTGTCACGCGGACGGGAAAGACATTAGACAACTTTCCTGGCTTTGGCTTCCAGCCCCAACACATCCTCTTCCGCGTCAGTGCCGAAGCGCCTGGCGCTGTCGCAGAAATTATCCCAGGTACCCTCAGCAATTAAAATCTCTTTAAGTGTCTTGCCCGGGTTGGCGTCCAGTTTACCTTTCATCTCTATCAGACCAATTCGTTGAAATTCCTTCACGACTCAGCCAGATCCTCTTCATTCGTTAAACGAAAGTACTCTTTTTTCTTATTATCAGCCATCATATCCTCCAGTTTTGAGAAGTCCCGAACACTGCGGTTGTTCGGGACTTCTCAGCATCCCCTGATTTCCCCCAGAGTAATTCGACGAACTCTTACCGGTTGAAGCGTTTGCGGTCGCGGTATTCCTGCTGGTGGCTAGTCTTGCGGTCTGATTCTTCCATGCCGCGGTGAATGCGCATGGACATATTGGCATAAAGCTTAGCATCTTCATCGGCCAGGTAAAGCATATTCTCCTTTACCTTCTGTAAAAGTACATCACTGCCTTCCACCCCCAACCCCAAACGTTCAAGACGCAGGGCTTCACTGGCGGTTTCTGCAACATCTACAACAGCATATCGCTGCATCATATCCATATCCGGCTTTGCCTGGTCGACTGTGGCATCATCTGCATACTGCAGGTTCAAACTGCCAGTCACTGTCGTATTGGCAATGCCTCCCTGCGCGGTCACCTCTACCGGAACGGTCAATTTCGCTTCGCCAGTGTATACCGGAGTGGTCAGGCGCACGTAGTATTCGATCTCCTGATTGGAGTACAGGTCGCCGCAATGAATGGTGAATTGCTGGCCAACGGTTTCTGAGCGCCAGCCGGCTGGCACCTGGGCGGTGACACCAGCGGGTAGCTGCAGATGAACCTGCACACCGGTGGACACCATGGCGGTCAACTCACCCAGTTCCAGCGCCAGAATGGCTGGAATCTCTTTTGCCTGGGCGATGTAGTAGAACTTTCCACCGCCTTCATTGGCCATGGCTTCAAGCAGGTGTTCATTGAACCTCAACCCCAGCCCGAAACAGGAAGTAGCAATTCCTCGCATGTGGATCTGTTTGGCGTGCATAGCCAGTTCACCGGGGTCGGTGATGCCGACATTGGCCTGGCCATCCGTCAGTAACAGGCAGCGATTGATCTCACCGGGGCGCATGGTATTCGCGATCTGCTGACACCCTGCCAGCCAGCCGCCGGAAAGATGGGTCGATCCTCCGGTATACACCCTTGAGATGGTATTGATGATCTCACGCTTGTTATCCGGAGTGGCAGGCACGCTGGAAACCAGCACGTCCACGGAATCATCGAATAGCACTACGGAGAAATGGTCGGTATCTTTCAGCAGCCCAACGACATGGATGGCGGCTTTTTTTGCGTCTTCCAGTTTTCCGCCGGACATGGATCCGCTGCGGTCAATGACCAGCGCCAGGTTGACAGGCGACCGTTCGATTACCGCGGTCAATTCCGGTGCCTTGAGCGCAATTTCGATGATACGGCGGGTAGGGATGCTCTTCTTTACAAAAATGGTATCGGCAGATAACTTTAAAGAGATAGATTTTTCGGTCATAATGTTCCTCCTTTTGACCTTAACATGGTTTGATATCCCGGTGTTTTACCCGGCGGCTTTCAAAGAAGCCTGAACATTTGCCGGAGAGCGATCATGATGCTATGCAGTTTCTCTCCGGCCCTTAGCTCGACATCCTCGCGAATGGAGAGGGTAACTCCATCTGCCACAGGATGTTGGCGCCAGCCTGTTTGCCCGGTAACCGGCCGTCGCTGCCTCGGCAAGGGGGCGCTGGCTGACTGTGACAGTGCTGCTGGCATTGGTTTCTCTTCCTGCACGACAATGCCTGGCGCCAGGATGTTCTGGATGTACCCGGCAGCGGTATTGTCCTCAGCGATCGAGTGATATCCCTGCCTGTTTGGCAGTTCCTTGTAAAAACGACGCCGTTTTTCTTCAGAACCCAGCAGGGCAGCAATCTCATCAGTTTTGACCTGTTCCATTACCCGGCGAATCTCACGCAAGGGCAAGAAATCAGCTTGCAATGCTTTTATCAGGCGGATGCGTTCCAGATATTCTGCCTGATAGTAGGCATATCGACCCCGGCTGGTGGGAGCGGGCAGTAATCCCTCGGCAATGTAGTACCGGATGGTACGGGTGGTTACGCCTACCTGGTCTGCCAACTCATGGATTAAAAATTGTACTTCGTCAAAAGTCATGGTTGATGTACCGTCCTATCTGATATGAAATATTATAACACAGTAACGTAGTACTGTCAAGTGTATTTAATTGTTCAACTACCGGCTATGAAAGGTCAATAGGCAAAGTGTGAAAGCATTCGGTGATTTGTGATGGCACGATTGCCAACTGATTATCCGGGGTTAATTAGGAAGGTCAAGCACCTACTATCTTCCCCATTAAAAAGCCAGTAATACTGTCATTATAGCAGAAGACAGCGGCGGTGTCAAGCAAGATGATTGCGCAACTCACTTACATTTATTCTGGATCCCAGGTGCGCTCCCGGTTGACAGCCAGCTTGCTCAGCACAGCCTGTTCCAGGTCAATACCGCTGACCTGTGCCAGTTGAAGCAGGTAGAGGGTGACATCCGCCAGTTCTCCTGCCAGTTCGGTCGGGTCGGAAGGCTGGTCATCCCACTGAAAATGCTCCAGTACTTCGGCCGCTTCCAGGTTAAGCGAAATGGCCAGGTTGCGCGCAGTCTGCGGGCGCAGGCTGCCGGGGTCGTACCAGCCTTTGGAACGGACAAATTCATCCATGTGTCGGGTCAGTTCTTGAATATCCATAGAATAATCATAGCAGTTTTTCAGTCAGGCAACCGTTTGATTGCGCATTTGCAGCAGGCGGGCTACAATTTCTGCCAGAAAGGCACCGCGATGACGATTGAAAGTTATTACTCCAGTACATATGAAGATTCCCGCCAGCAATTCATAGATTCACTGCAGATCGTTCGACAGTATTACCCCCAGGCGTATCTGTATACCCATACGCTCACCAGTGACCCGAACCTGCACATAGACTGGATCGTCGCGCATCCGCCAAAGAAGGAGCACCTATTCATTCTCACCAGCGGTGAGCATGGGATCGAGGGATACACCGGCGCAGCCATGCAGCAGCTTTTTCTGCGCGAATATCTACCAAATATCGACCACATCACCGCGGGCATGGTTTTAGTTCATGCCATCAATCCGTACGGCATGAAGTACCATCGCAAGGTCAACGGCCAGAATGTGGACTTGAACCGCAACTTTGCAGTGGGGCCGGAGGGTTTTGATCCGGCATTCAACCCGGACGCCCGCCGGATGGAGGCACTGGTATATCCACGCCGGCCGATAAATGCCGGTATACTGCAGCGCAACTGGTTCTTGTTGCGTGTGTTGTGGTCCGCTCTCGTTCTCGGACGGCGGGTGTTCATGGCCGGTTCCCTTATGGGACAGTACTGTTACCCGGATGGGATTTTCTACGGATCTACTGGCCAGGTGGAAGAAACCCGGGTGATGCTGGCACTCTACCGCAGCCTTTTCGCGGAGTATCCACAAGTTCTGCATCTCGATTTGCACACCGGCTACGGCCCGCGCTACCAGATGAGCCTGGTGAATTCACCGCGGCAGCCGGCAAGTTCGCTTGAGTTATCTGCCCGGTATCATTACCCCCTGGTGCAGAAAGCTGACCCCGAGGAGTTTTATTCGCTTCACGGAGATATGGTGGACACTCTTTACCAGGTTGCCGCGGAGTTTCCTCAGCTGCGCCAGTTCTACAGTGCCGCCTGTGAGTTCGGTACTTATGGCGATTCATTGGCAGCTGGTATCCGCTCGTTGCGGACGATGGTATTTGAAATGCAGGCACGGCGTTTTGGTACATCCGATCCCCGTTCGCTGGTCTGGGTGGAAGATCAGTTTGACGAACTCTACTACCCTGCCGAGGTTGAATGGAGGAAGAAAGCCGCCACCGATATGCGCCAGGCATTGGATGGCATCCTGACCGCAGAAGGCTTTTTGCGCGCTTAGGTACTATCCTTTCGTGCGAACTGGCAACCTTTCAGGGCAGGAAAGAAAGACAGTAGATGCCTTATCACCCCCTGTATTGAGCCGACCGCTGCGCATGCCAGATAGTCTTCCCGGGAACCCCGCTCCCGATTTTTCCATTATTTCAGAAAACTTTACCTGGGTTCAAGGCCACCAGGCTGACGGTCACCAACACCTTTTTGTCATTCAATCAAAGACGCAACCTTTACCGTATAGTAGATGGCACAATCCGGGCGGTATGCCAAACACCGGGTATGTTTTATAATTAGGCCGGAAGGAATCAATCAGTGCAGATCAACCCGAACCACGACAATATTTTTGAAGAAACGATCGACCGAAAGCCCAACCCGGCATGGTCTCATCTTTTTATAGGTAAACCGATCGCAACAGCGGAAGCTGCTCACCAGGCTATTGGCAAGCTGGTGGGATTGGCGGTCTTCTCCTCAGACGCGCTTTCATCCGTAGCCTACGGCCCGCAGGAGCTCATGACCATCCTGTTGGTTGCGGGTGTAGCCACCCTGCATCTTTCTTTACCACTGGTTATTGGTATTGTCGTCCTGCTGGCCATCCTGACTTTCTCGTACGAGCAGACCATCCATGCTTACCCGGGCGGAGGCGGCGCATACATTGTCGCCCGTGACAATCTGGGAGAATTGCCAGCCCAGACCGCCGGGGCAGCCTTAATGACGGACTACATCCTCACCGTTGCCGTCTCGATTTCATCCGGTGTGGCACAGCTTACTTCTGCGTACCCGGTTCTGTACCCGTACCGTGTCGAGATCGCTGTTGCGATGATCATCCTCATAATGGTCATCAACCTGCGCGGCGTGAAAGAATCCGGTACCACTTTCGCCATTCCGACCTATTTCTTCCTGGTGATGATGTTCGTCACCTTGATCTTGGGTCTGGTTAAGTATGCCACAGGTACTCTCGGTGTCGTGGTGGATCCCCCCGTGGTGGAACCCGGTGTTCAAGCGATCACCATCTTCCTCATCCTGAAAGCATTTGCCAACGGAACCACCTCGTTGACAGGTGTGGAAGCCATCTCTAACGGTATCACCGCATTCAAAGAACCGCGTTCCAAAAACGCCGGCGCCACCCTGATCTGGATGGCAGGTATCCTGGGTACCATGCTGGTCGCCACTACGTTCCTGGCGATCAAGATCGGTGCTCTGCCGGCAGAGAGCGAGACAGTCATTTCACAGGTGGCTCGCACTATCTACAACAACCGGGGTATCCTTTACCTGGCTACCATCTCATCCACTACGATCATCCTGATCATGGCCGCGAACACAGCTTTTGCTGATTTTCCGCGCCTGGGCGCGTTGATCGCCGGCGACGGGTTCTTGCCCAAACAACTGACCACAAAGGGCAGCCGCTTGGTCTTCTCACGGGGCATTATGACGCTGGCAGCCCTGGCATCCCTGCTGGTCATCCTCTTCAAAGCCAGTGTTTCCGGTTTGATCCCACTGTATGCCATTGGCGTCTTCCTGTCCTTCACGCTTTCTCAGGGTGGGATGGCGCGACGTTGGTGGAAATCCGGGCACATGAATCCCGGTACAGAAATTAAGGAACCTGGATCCATCCTACGCTATACCCCTGGATGGGTCAGCAAAATGATCATCAATGGTTTTGGTTCTGTTTTGACTCTGGTCGTGATGAGTATTTTTGCCGTAACCAAGTTTAAAGATGGCGCCTGGGTGGTAGTGGTTATTACTCCCCTCCTGGTAGTTGGTTTTTACACGATCCACTGGCACTACAAAGGCCTGGCTGAACAACTTTCACTTGATGCGAGGGTATACCCTAACCGGGTGATACGCAACCGTGTCATTATGCCCATTGGCGGGGTTCACAATGGTACCCTGATGGCCCTTAAATATGCCCGCACCTTATCTACGGATATAACCGCACTGCATATCAGTATCGATCCCATCGAAACAGAGAAGATCGAAAACAAGTGGACCAAATGGGGCGACGGTGTACGCCTGGTGGTCCTACATTCACCTTACCGTGAGTTCATGGAACCGCTGCTGGAGTATGTGGAACAACTATCGGAAGAGCTTGCACCAAATGAGGTAATCACCATCGTGGTGCCGCAATTCAACCCGCGCCGCCTGTGGACGCGCTTTCTACATACCCGCACCGCTGAGACCATCCGCAAAAGCCTGTTGAACCTGGATAACATCGTCATCCTGGAAGTGCCCTATCAGGTGAAATAACCCCGATCGGATATCCAGATTCCAGAGTTGTATCGCTTGTCCCTCTGGCGGATTCTTACATTTTCTATGTTATAATCGTTGCGCCCCGGGATTACCCGGGAGTACCCATCTCACACGGCTCCAGACTTGGCTGAGCGTGCTCCGTATTCGGAGCTTCTGCCCGGGATGACGGAGCCGGAGGCCAAACGCTAAGGAGTTTTTATGTCTACAGTGATTTCCATGAAAGCACTTCTCGAAAGCGGCGTCCATTTCGGTCACCGCACCAATAAGTGGGACCCCCACATGCGCCCTTATATCTTCACCGAGCGCAATGGTATCCACATCATTGACCTGCAGCAGACTGTCAAAGCCCTCAATACAGCCTACAACCTGGTTCGCGATACTGTCGCGAACGGTGGTGTCGTTCTCTTCATCGGCACCAAGCGCCAGGCACAGGAAACTGTGAAAGAAGAAGCGGAACGCTGCGGTATGCCGTATGTCACCGAACGCTGGCTGGGCGGTATGTTGACCAACTGGTCCACCATGTTTGCTCGTATCAACGAGTTGAATCGCCTGGAAAAAATGCGCGAGACCGGCGAGATCAACCGCCTGACCAAGAAGGAAGGCCTGCTGATCGGTCGCGAGATCAACCGCTTGCTCATCCGCCTGAGCGGTGTGCGTAAAATGACACGCATCCCAGACCTGGTTTTCGTGGTGGATATTGACCGCGAAGAAACAGCCATCAAAGAAGCCAATAAAACCGGCACCCCCGTGATCGCAATGGTGGATACCAACTGCAACCCGGTCGGTGTAGATTATGTCATCCCCTCCAACGATGATGCCATTCGCGCGATCAAACTGATGGTTGCCAAGATCGCTGATGCGGCCATCGAAGGCAAGACCATGCTTGAAAAAGACGGTCAGGGTGGTACAGCTGAGACATTCTTAGCTGTTGAACCAGAATTGACCGACGAAGATCTGCTCGGCGATGCCACCCGCGCCAAGATGTCCCAAACTGCGGCGGCTGAAGAACCCGACGCTGATGTTGAAGCCTAAACCACACCAAACAGGAAAGTAGAAAATGGCACAAATCACCACCGAAATGATCAAACAGCTGCGCGAAGCAACTGCGGCTGGCATCTCTGATTGCAAAAAAGCTCTTGAAAGCGCTGAAGGCGATTACAGCAAGGCTGTCGATTACCTGCGCGAAAAAGGCCTCGCCACCGCTGCCAAACGTGCAGACCGCGCAGCATCTGCTGGCGTTGTAGAACTATACTCTCACGGTGATGGCCGCGTGGGCGTCATGGTCGAAGTGAACTGTGAAACTGATTTTGTTGGCCGCACTGAGAATTTCCGCAAGTTTGCTCATGAGATCGCACTGCAGGTAGCCGCCGCCGCCCCCCGCTATATCAAGGAAGAAGACATCCCCGAAGCCGATATTGAGCATGAACGCGGGATTGCAACCGCCAAGGCGAAGGAAGAGAATAAACCGGAAGCGATCATCCCGAAGATTGTGGATGGCGCCCTGGAAAAATTCAAGAACGAAACAGTCCTGCTGCGCCAGGCCTATATCCGTGATGATAAAGTGACCATCCAGGCACTGCTGAATGATGCCATCGTTTCGATGGGCGAGAATATTGTAGTGCGTCGTTTTGCCCGATGGGAACTGGGCGAAAGCACACAGGGATAAAACAAAGAGTAAGCCAACCGCAAGGTTGGCTTTTTTTATACTACAATTAACTTCAGGAGGTGCGACATGGATGACTTAAAGTACCACCGGATCTTATTGAAACTATCAGGGGAATCCCTTTCCGGTATCGCCGGGAGTGGCATTGATCCTGCCCGCGCGCGAGATATTGCCCAGCGTGTGAAGGATGTGCGCGAGTTGGGTGTAGATGTAGCCATCGTGATCGGTGCTGGTAATCTCTGGCGCGGCAAGGTTGGCCTGGATTCAGGCATGGATCGCGCCACAGCCGATTATATGGGGATGTTGGCCACTGTCATGAATGCCCTGGCGTTGATGGATGCGCTGGAAAGCATGGGGGTAATGACGCGGGTTCAGACAGCCATTGAGATGCGCGCAGTGGCAGAACCTTACATTCGACGGAGGGCGATCCATCACCTGGAGGAAGGATTGGTGGTGATTTTTGGCGGTGGTACTGGCAACCCCTTCTTCTCCACGGATACGGCAGCTGCCCTGCGGGCGATGGAGATCGACGCGGATGTTGTCATCAAAGCCACCAAGGTAGATGGGGTTTACGATAAAGACCCGGTCAAGAACCCGGATGCAAAGAAATTTGACCACTTGTCCTTCACCGAAGCCCTTAATCTGCGTCTGGAAGTGATGGATGCTACCGCGCTTTCGCTATGCAGAGAAAACAATATGCCCATACTAGTCTTGAATGCCTGGGATAAACAGGCATTGCTCGATGCGTTGACCGGTAAACCAGCCGGCACACTGGTAGGGGAGGAAGCATGACACAGTCATCAAGAACACTCCGCTTCTCCATGTTCGGCTTGCTGTACTTCACCCAGGGTACCATTTTGGGCTACTTTGCCTCCCTCAACGCGCTGTATATGTTGGAGAAGGGGTTGGATATGGCAAAGGTGGGAATATTTTCCACCATTGCGCTCATTCCCTTTGTAATCAAGATCCTCTTCGGCATGCTGAGCGACCGTTTCAACTTTTTCGGCCTCGGCCACCGCAAGCCATACATCCTGATCGGGCTGCTCGTCCAATTCTTCTGCCTGATCGCGGTGGCGCAGGTGGACCCGGGAAGCCAGTACTGGCTCTTTGTCGGCATAGCTTTCCTGCTGCAGCTTGGAATGGCCTTCTATGATACCTGTACGGATGGGCTGGCATTGGACACTACACCCGAGAACGAAAAAGGGATCTTGCAGGGTTTCATGGTGGGCGGGCGTTCTGTTGGCGTCATCGCTGCAGCTTCACTGGCCGGCTTCATTGCCCAGAATGTATCCTGGGCGGCGGTCTTCTATTTCCTGGCGGTTCTTACCTTGATCCCCATCCCCCTGCTTTTCTTCGTGCGTGAAGTGTTCAACCCGGGAAAGCGTTTCGACTGGGGAGCTTTTGCCGCATTCAAGCAGGTGCGCGTGCTGGCAGTCTCCGCCGTCGGGCTGTTGCTCTTCCTGGTGATCGTTGGAGCCAATCAACTTGTCAACCCGGCTTTCACTTCCCGCTTTCCCGACCAGATCAACCTGAGCACTGCCGGTTTGATCACTACCGTCTGGGGTATCGGGTGTGTGGCTGGCGCGCTGGCAGGCGGCAGTATTATGGACCGCCTGGGTGATCGGAAAGCGCTGTGGGTGAGTGTACTGCTGCTGTTACCTGCGCTTGGCTTGCTGGCAATGGTGAAGAGTCTGCCGCTCGCCTGGGCTACTGCGGTATTCTTTGGGCTGGCTTACGGTATGACGCAGGCAATCTACTTTGCTCTGGCAATGAAGTATACCCAACCCACGATTGCAGCTTCCATGTATTCCATCCTGATGGCAGTCACGAACATTGGGCAGGGAATCGGCCTGGGATTGGGCGGTGGGATCTCAAAAAGCCTGGATTTTCCGGCAGCTTTCGGAATCTTCGCGGTATGCCTCCTGCTGGTGCCTTTGTTCTTTCCGCTGCTGTTCAGTAAACGGATGAAGACGGCTCTATACCAGGCATAAAAATCACAAAGCCGGGACGCGGTTCACCCGGCTTTATTCTTTATTGATATCAGATTCGATATCCAGTACTTTGATTATCAGGCAAATCATTGTTTGAATGACCATGTTGAGCTCCTACACGACACATGGATGAAATTCATGGCGGATAGTCCATATCCGCTGACGTGAAATACACTATAATTACAGCAGACCATTTGACTTCGAGGAGGAGCCGTGATCAAAGAATCTGTGAAAGAAGCCGAAGGGCACATGAAAACTGCCATTGTGGCGCTTGAAGACGTTTTGGCCACAATCCGTACCGGGCGTGCATCCCCTGCAATCGTTGAAAAACTCCCCGTGGAATACTACGGAACCGCCACGCCATTGATGCAGCTGGCAAGCATCAGCATCCCTGAACCCCGGCAATTGCTGATCAAACCCTTTGACGCATCATCCATCAAGAACATTGAGAAAGCCATCTTGGCTTCAGAACTGGGGTTGACGCCTAACAATGATGGCAAAGTCATCCGCTTGAATCTCCCTCCATTGACCGAAGAGCGCCGCCGGGATCTCGTCAAAGTTGTCCATCATCAACTGGAAGCCTCCCGCGTAGAGATCCGAAATGTCCGCAGAGATATGATCAAAGATCTGCGAGAATATGAGAAAGAAAAGCTGATCTCGGAAGATGACCTGGCACTGGGAGAAGAAGAACTGCAGAAGCTGACCGATCACTACATCGAGCTGATCGATACACACGGCACGAAAAAAGAAAAAGAGATCATGGAAGTTTGACGGTAGTTGGATGTCACCTTCAACCCGCAAGACCAAAGAACACCCCGTTCCGCAGCATATCGCAGTCATCATGGATGGCAATGGCCGCTGGGCGAAAAAGCGCGGATTGCCGCGGTTGGCTGGCCATCAGGCAGGCACTGAAAATCTGCGCCGAATTATCCGTGCTTGCGTCGAACTGGGCGTACGTTACCTGACGATCTACGCATTCTCCACTGAAAACTGGGGCCGTCCACGCGAAGAAGTAGACGGTTTATTAAAGATCCTTGAAAGCGTGATCGAAAGAGAATTGAACGAGCTTCATAAAGAAGGCGTGCAGCTGCGGCATATTGGCCGTCTGGAGAGATTGCCAGAAAACCTGCGGCGTAAGGTTACTGATGCGATCGAATTGACCCGGAATAATGACCGCCTGACTGTGATTGTGGCCTTCAATTACGGTGGAAAAGATGAGATTGTTCATGCTGTAGAGCAGATTATCCGGGTTGGCACAAAACCCGAAGATATCACCGAGGATTTGATCAGCCAGCATCTGTTCACCGTTGGCATTCCGGACCCTGAGCTGGTCATCCGTACATCGGGTGAGATGCGCCTTTCCAATTTCCTTGTCTGGCAGGCGGCGTATTCCGAGCTCTATATCACGCCGGTACTCTGGCCGGATTTCGGGCGGGAAGAACTGATCAAAGCGGTCAATGCATACCAGCTACGCAACCGTCGTTTTGGTTTGCTCGAAGAAGAACCACCAAAGGATTGATCATCGAAATATGCTGAAACAACGTTTGATCGTTGCCTTCATCCTGCTGCCTATTGGTCTGGCAGCAGTGTTTATGGGCGGTTTATACTTTACCCTGCTGATCACGATTTTCCTTGTCCTGGCAGCCTGGGAATACACCCGCCTGATGAACCTGTGCGGTGCGAAACCCGCCACCTGGCTGGTGGTGGGCGGTACCCTGTCTATCATCGCGACGCGGCATTTGCTGCAATTCAAGTATGCTGACTTGCTGCTCAGTGTGATTATTCTGCTGGCGATGACGCACCACCTGGTGAGTTATGAGCGCGGAAGAGATCAAGCTGCTACGGATTTCACATCCACGCTGGGGGGTATCCTCTACATCGGCTGGATCGGTTCCTACCTGATATCGCTGCGTCTGATGGACGGCGGTTTATGGTGGTTCCTTGTCGCTCTTCCGGCAACCTGGCTGGCAGATGTTGGAGCATTTTTTATTGGCAGCGCATTTGGCAGACACCCAATGTCCCGCCGGGTCAGCCCCAAGAAAACCTGGGAAGGCTATTTCGGGGGTATTGTGGTGTCTGTAGCGGGCACTATTGGTTTGGCAGCTCTCTGGCGTATTTGGGGATCATCCATCCCAACCGGGCAGGCTGCCATCATCGCCCTGGTGATGAGCGCATTGACGACCCTGGGAGACCTGTCAGAGAGTGTCTTCAAACGCCAGGCCGGAGTCAAAGATTCGGGTAGCCTGTTGCCAGGTCATGGCGGTTTCTTCGACCGGGTAGATTCCTGGCTGTGGGCCGGGGTAGTTGCCTATTATCTGGTGTCATTATGTTGGGTGTAGCAGGAGGATCAAAGTGAATTCCACACCGACAAGAAACTTAGCCATGGAACTGGTCCGGGTGACTGAAGCAGCCGCTCTTTCTGCCGCACGTTTTATGGGCCGGGGCGATAAAGAAGGTGCGGATGGGGCTGCTGTTGAAGCCATGCGCCTGGTTCTGAATACGGTGGATATGGATGGCATCATCGTGATCGGCGAGGGGGAGAAAGACAATGCCCCCTGGCTTTACAACGGCGAAAAACTGGGAAATGGCAGCCGACCCCTGGTGGATATTGCGGTTGACCCGATCGATGGCACCCGCTTACTGGCCAACGGGTCTCCCAATTCCATTTCCTCTGTCGCTCTGGCACCGCGGGGAACAATGTACAACCCCGGGCCGTTCGTATATATGCACAAGATTGCGGTTGGCCCGGCAGCAAGGGATGCGATCGACATCAACGCCTCTGTGAAGGAAAACCTGAACAATGTCGCTCATGCGCTTGGGCAGAAGGTGGAAAATGTGACCGTGGTAATTTTGGATCGCGATCGCCATCTGGATTTGATCAAAGAAGTACGTGCCTGCGGGGCGCGCATCCGCCTGATGCCTGATGGCGATATTGCCG
This sequence comes from uncultured Leptolinea sp., assembly GCA_903828565.1. GTDB lineage: Bacteria > Chloroflexota > Anaerolineae > Anaerolineales > Anaerolineaceae > PNON01. The sequence continues at coordinate 174,595 of CAIKMQ010000003.1, forward strand.
GAGCCTTAATGACCTGCATGGATAATTCGGGTGTAGACGTGTTGATGGGTATCGGTGGTACTCCGGAAGGTGTGATGGCCGCCTGCGCGTTGCGTTGCATGGGTGGTAACCTGGTGGGGAAACCCTTTGCCCGCAATGAGGCCGAAAAGCAGCGTGCGATTGAAATGGGTGTGGATTTCAGCCAGGCGCTTTCCATTGAGGACTTGGTATCTTCAGATGATGTGTTCTTCGCGGCTACGGGTGTGACGAACGGAGACCTTCTGAGCGGGGTGGATTACATTCCCAACGGCGCAAAGACCGACAGCCTGGTGATGCGCGGATTGACCGGAACCATCCGCCAGATCAAGGCGACCCACAGGCTGGATAAGCTGGATCTGATCTCCAGCGTGCAGTATTAAAAGCAAGACACCTCCGCAGTGCGGAGGTGTCTTTTACAGTTATTGAGCAGGCGGGGTTTACCGGCAGCCAAAACCGTTGTGCATTCCCGGCTGATTCTCTTTCATCCAATCAGCCTGGTCTTGAGAGATGGCACCATCGGCAAGGGCTTTATCAATGGCGGCCACATGGGCTTCATCACGCAGCGTCTGAAACTCAGCTACGGTCAAACCTTTTTCCGCTGCCAGGTCCAAAAGGCTCTTGCCATCGGTCAGGCTGGCGGATAGTTCGTCGCTGGTCATGCCAAGTTTTTCAGCCAGGGCATCCTGCATGTAGGTGTGCATCACATTCATGCCTGCGGCATTACCGGAGAATTGGCCATTGCCCATCATCCCGCGATCACGTCCAAACTGCTGGTTGCCCATCATCTCGTTACCACGTCCGAACTGCTGATTGTCCATCATTCGTCCGCCGTTTGCCGAGTGACCATTGCCCATCATTCCAGAAAAGTCTTGCCCCCAGGTTTGTCCCGGGAAAGCGGCCTGTGCCTGGTCAGCGCGCACAAAGTTCACTACGCCAAAGGCTAACGCCGCAACGGCGACAACAGCAACCACGATCACTACAATATTCTTCATTCATACTCCTTGTTGGTTTTGATTGACTACAAGGCATATGATACCGATGAGTTATGAACAACCTGTGAAACGGATGTGAAGATGTTGTGAAGGTTCCCCATACCCGCAGGTCGTTCATGGGACGAATGCTATAATGACGATATGGAACGAATATTGATCATCGAAGACGAGATGGAACTGGTTCGAGTGCTGCGCAGCTATCTGGAAAAGGCTGGCTACAGCGTCATCCACGCAACACGCGGCGATGAAGGGCTTGCCCGCTGGGAAGCAGATAAGCCGGATCTCGTTTTGTTGGACCTGAACCTCCCCGGTATAGATGGCCTGGATATTGCCCGCCAGATGCGGAAAAAGTCGGACATCCCGATTTTAATGCTGACCGCAAGGGTGGATGAATTGGATCGACTGATCGGCCTTGAGCTTGGCGCTGATGACTATATCTCTAAACCATTTTCTCCCCGCGAGGTAGTTGCCCGGGTGAAAGCGGTGTTGCGGCGGACCGGCTCATCAGTCCGACCGGAGGCGAAAATCACGCAGATCGGAGAGTTGTCGATCGATATGGATGCGCATCAGGTAAAGCTTGGCGGAGTTGAGTTGGAGTTGACCCCCACCGAATTCAGCCTGCTGGCTGCATTGGCCGCGCAACCCGGGCGGGTTTTCAGCCGCCTGCAATTACTGGAATACTCGCAGGGCACGGCCTATGAAGGATACGAACGCACGATCGATGCGCACATCAAGAACCTGCGGGCAAAGATCGAACCGGATTCACACAACCCGCAATACATTGAAACAGTTTTTGGCGTGGGATACCGTTTCCACAAAGAGTAAAGAATGAATCTGCGCCTGCGTTTTGCCATCTCCTTTATCCTGATCGCATTGGTGTCCATTGTGGCAGTGGTTGCTTTCGCCCGGGTGAATGTCGCCCGGGAAGTGAACACCTATATGTTTCGCGGTGGTATGGTCGGCGTGAATGTACTGGTAAGCAACCTGGAGGTGTATTACCAGTCTAATGGATCATGGGAGGGTGTCAGCGCCCAGCTGGATACTGCCAGAACAAATGGCGGGCATATGGCAGGTATGCTGGGTAAAGAAGGTCAGGGTGCCATGCAGCAGGATATGTTGCTGGCAGATATGAATTATGAAATCCTGTACGACACCCGCAGAGCCAGGATGGGCGAAGCCTTGAGCGTGAGTGAAAAAGCTGGCGCAATCGTCCTGCTGGGCAGTGACAGCCAGCCGGTTGGATACCTGTTCATCTCCGGCGGTATGCAATTCCAACCAGGGGCTGACCGTGAATTGGTGGATAAGCTTAATCAGGCGGCGATTAATGCCGGCCTGATCGCCGGCGGGCTTTCACTGTTGGTTGCGGGCTTGCTGGGCTACCTGATCCTGAGGCCGGTGCAGCGCCTGACTGCCGCAGCGAACCGGATTGCCAGCGGTGACCTGGCAGAACGTGTGCCTGTCAACGGAAATGATGAAATGGCTGTGCTGGGCAAGGCATTTAACACAATGGCCCAGTCGCTTGAAACAGCACAGATCAACCGCAAGGCGATGACAGCCGATATTGCCCACGAACTGCGTACGCCACTGGCAATTCAGCGAGCTATTTTGGAAGCGATCACGGATGGCATCTATCCGCTGGACCTTCAGCAAATACAGCTGGTGACGCAGCAGAACCAATCCCTGACCCGCCTGGTGGATGATCTACGAATACTGGCGCTGGCAGATGCTGGTGAATTGCGTCTGGATATCGATACAGTCGACGCGAAAGGTCTGCTCAGCCGGCTGGTCGCTGAGTTTGAACCCACCGTATCAGAACGCAGCATTCAGCTGGCAATACCTGGTGTGGATATGAACGGGCAATGGCTGGTTCGTGCGGATGCTTTCCGCCTGGGCCAGGTGATCAAAAACCTTCTCAGCAATGCATGCCGCTATTCTCCAGATGGAGGGGCGGTCATCAGCCAACTTTCCAGGGAGGGAAACTGGATATTGCTGAGTATCAGTGACTCCGGCTCCGGAATTCCTGCCGGGGAGGAAGAGAGCATTTTCGAACGTTTCTTCCGCTCTGATCAGTCACGCAGCCGCGAAGATGGTGGAACCGGCCTCGGCCTGGCCATTGCCCGTCAGCTGGCACGGGCTCACGGGGGCGACCTGACGGCTATCAACAAGCCGGAGGGTGGTGCGCAATTCATTTTACGGCTGCCTGCCGCATAACTTCTGCTTCCATTCTGCGGGATCATTCCATTCAAATCACCATTTGTCATAATGATTTAAGAGATTAAACATATCCATTTGGTTAGTCTCAGCAAGTAAAATATGATACATTTAATACTTGTAAGAACAAGCTGAGCGGCATCGTTGTAGTGGATTTGATTCCCCGGCGATGTAACGCACTCCCCGCAAGCGGGTTAAATCTCACAACGAGGAGAAATACGATTTATGCCTACCCAACCAACCAAGCAGGCGAATAAGGATGATGTTCAAGTCAGCTGGCACGCTCTCAGTCAGAATGAGGTCGTGCAGCGACTCAGCACCCCGTTACCGAGCGGATTGACATCTGAAGAGGTAGCCAGAAGACAGGCCCAATATGGATTGAACCAGTTGACCGAAGCTCCACGACCGGGGTTTCTGGCCAAACTGTATGATCAGCTAAAGGGTTTTGTCGTTGTTTTACTGATCGTGGCGTCCATCATCTCAGCTGTTCTGGGAGATTGGATCGAGGCTGGTGCGATCATGGCGATCGTGGTTCTGAATGCCGTTCTGGGGGTTGTGCAGGAAAGCCGTGCCGAGCAGGCACTCGCCGCGTTGAAAAAACTGGCTGCGCCAGAAGCCCATGTATTGCGGGATGGCAAGCGCATTTCCGTCCCCGCCCCGCAGCTGGTTCCTGGTGATGTAGTATTTTTAGAAGCAGGGAACTTTATCCCGGCAGATATCCGCCTGGTGGAAGCGGTCAATCTGAAGGTGGAAGAAGCAGCCCTGACAGGCGAGAGCCTGGCTGTGCAGAAACATGCCCAGGATGACCTGGCAGCGGATATCCCTCTGGGTGACCGCAAGAACAGTGTATTTATGGGAACTCTGGTCTCTTATGGCCGCGGACGCGGTGTGGTGGTTTCCACCGGCATGCATACCCAGTTGGGCCTGATCGCAACCATGCTGCAAGCTGTTGAGCTAGAGGAAACTCCGCTGCAAAAGAGGTTAGAAGACCTGGGAAAACTGCTGGGTGTGGCTTCACTGATCATCTGCGGTCTGGTTTTCGTCATTGAAGTGATTGGTGTGGTTCGGGTTTCGGGTGGGCTGCCTACTAATGGTACCGCCGGATGGCAACCCTTCATAGACAGCCTGGTCAATGCCTTCATGATCGCGGTCAGCCTGGCGATCGCTGCGGTGCCGGAAGGGCTGCCAGCGATCGTGACCATCAGCCTGGCGCTTGGGATGCGCGAAATGGTGAAGAAACATGCGCTCATCCGCAAGCTGGCATCGGTGGAGACATTGGGCTCGGCCACTGTGATCTGTTCTGATAAGACAGGCACCCTGACGCAGAACGAAATGACAGTTACCCGCCTGTGGGTGGATGGTACTTTTGTAGATGTCACCGGCAGTGGGTATTCCCCTGAAGGAGAGTTCCAGGTCGGTGGTAAAAAAGTAGATCTGGAAAATTACCCGGCTGTTTCTACGGCGCTGTGGGTCAGCGTGCTGAATAATGACGCTCTGTTGGAAAAAGCTGACACCAACGCCGGGTTCCGGATGGTTGGTGACCCGACAGAAGGCGCTTTGTTGGTAGCTGCGGTCAAAGCCGGGGCGAAACTCAACGGTGTTTTGAAGGCGTACCCGCGACAGGATGAGATCCCCTTTGATTCTGTCCGGAAGAGAATGGTGACGGTACACGGCCTTGTCGCCCCTTCAGATGATGATATTTCGCCGGTCTATGGCGCTGGAAAGAAACAATGGTACGCGGTGGCTGTCAAAGGCGCTCCGGATGAGGTGCTGAAGCTCTGCACCAGTATCCAGTCTATGGATGACCGCTCTACCCGGCCATTGAATGAAAGCGCGCGGGCGGCCGTGTTGGCGGCCAACGATGCCATGACTGAGAAAGCCTTACGGGTTCTCGGCCTGGCTTATAAACTGATCCCAGAGAACCCTGGCGGGATTAAACCGGAAGTGCTGGAGCAGGATCTGGTGTTTGCCGGCTTGATCGGAATGATCGACCCGCCGCGGGTAGAAGTAAAACCGGCACTTGAAAAAGCCCGGGAAGCAGGCATTCGCACCGTCATGATCACAGGGGATTACCCGAACACCGCGCGCGCTATCGCGGAATCGATCGGCTTACTGCGGCCTGGCCGGCAAGTCCGCACCGGGGCGGAGATCGACCCGCTGAACGATGAGGAGATGCTGGCTGTGGCGCGCGAAACCGATGTGTACGCGCGGGTGTCTCCTGAACACAAGATGAAGATCGTGGAAGCCCTGCGCGCGGACGGCGAGGTGGTCGCCATGACCGGGGACGGCGTCAATGACGCCCCGGCGATCAAGCTGGCTGATATCGGCATTGCCATGGGCATCACCGGTACCGATGTTGCCAAAGAGACTGCCGACATGGTGCTGACCGATGATAACTATGTCAGTATCGTTTCTGCCGTTGAGCAGGGCCGTGTCATTTACAGCAATATCCGCAAGTTCGTGTACTACCTCATCTCATGCAATATGGCGGAGATTGCCATCATTTTTCTGGCGACATTGTTTGGCTGGCCGTCACCGCTGACTGCCATCCAGTTGCTCTGGTTGAACCTGGTGACAGATGGCGCTCCGGCGCTGGCCCTGGGTACTGAAAAAGGCGACCCCGATATCATGCAGCAGCCTCCGCGTCCGCCGAAAGAGAGCATTATCAACCGCTTTATGCAGATCGGCGTGGTTATTCAAACCATCGCTATTACTTCAGTTGTGCTCGGTGCCTATTACCTGGGACGGCATACAGACCCCCAGCACATAGAGTTTGCGGAAACGATGGCATTTGCCACCCTGAGCATCTCAGAGTTACTGCGAGCATACACCGCCCGTTCTGAGTACTTCCCCCTGTTGAAGATCGGGGTGTTCAAGAACCGCTGGATGAACTGGGCTGTACTCTCTTCCGTGGTCATGATCTTAGCTGTAATCTATGTTCCATTCCTGAACAACGTCTTCAACACCGTACCCCTCGGGCTGGCACAATGGGAGGTGATCGTACCGCTGCTGTTCGTGCCTTCAGTGGCGGCTGAATTGACTAAAACATTCCTTTCCCCCATGCGCCGAAAAAAGACAGCTTAATAAGCATCAATTAGGAGCCTCCCCTGCCGGGGAGGCTCCTTTGTTTATACTATCGAAACCGGAGGATTGGGTGGATCAGCAGGATTACCCGGCAGCAGATCGGCGATCGGACGGTAATGGATGCGGTGGGCGGAGGATGGGCCTTTTTCCGCCAGGCAACGTTGATGAAGAGCAGTACCGTACCCTTTATGCCGAGCGAATTCGTACCCCGAGATGCTCACATCCAGTGCCTGCATGCAGGCATCCCGCGCGGTTTTTGCCAGGATGGATGCAGCTGCGATAGATAGAGATACACCATCCCCATGGATGATGGCTGTCTGGGGAAGGTCCAAATTGGGGAGATGGACATAGTCCACAAGGGCATGCGTGGGATGGGGTGTCAGTACCTGTAATGCGCGCATCATCGCCAGACGGGTGGCGGGGAGGATGCCCAGGGTGTTGATCTCCTCTACACTAGCCTGCCCCACCCCCCATGAGGATGCGCATATTCGGATGAAGTCTGCAAATTTATCGCGTTGTGCCGGCGTGAGTTGTTTTGAATCGTTAACGCCATCAAGTAGGCGAGATATTCCCTCATTCGCCGGCAGGATCACTGCCCCGGCAAAGACAGGCCCAGCCCAGGCACCGCGCCCGGCTTCATCCACGCCGGCTACCATCAAGCTGCCACGCAGCCAGAGGGCTTGTTCAAAGACCAACCCCGGCCCAGCGGGTTCCGGAGTACAACGAACAGGTTTAGGGGGCATATTTGCCGCGCAGGTGATTCCAGCGGATCTTGAAGAGATCCAACATCATGCGGGCAGAATCACACAGCACTTTCACTTTGGAATGTGGATCGTGGTACCAGGGGATACCCAGTTCCACCACGCGGAAACCACGCAGGCGGGCAATATATAGCAGTTCGACATCAAATGTCCAACCGTTGATGGTTTGCAGCGGGAACAACTGGCTGGCAGTACCAGCGGAGAAGCATTTGAAACCACACTGGGAATCATGCAGCCCTGGCAGTGCAAGGATGCGTACGATCAGGTTAAAAATCCGTCCAATCAGGTGCCGGTAGGCTGGTTCATTGAAACGGCGGGCGTTCTTCCCCTCTCGCGAGGCGATCACGATATCAGCCTGAACGTTGGGGGGCAGGAAGCGGTTGATCTCTGTAACAGGCATTGAGAGGTCTACATCGCATATGAAGCGCCAATCTCCCCTGGCGGCCAACACACCGGCACGCACGGCCCGGCCTTTCCCCGGCAGATGTTCACGCAGTACGCGGACAGTTGGGTAATGTGCAGCAAAACCACTCGCGATCTCAAAGGTTGCATCTCTGCTGCCGTTTTCAACCACCAATATTTCCCACAAGTACGATTGACCCTCGAGATATGTGATAGTTTGCTCCAAAGCGCGCGGTAACCTATCCGCTTCGTTGTGAGCAGGGAAGATCACAGAGAGAAAAACACCCGGTTTTGTCACGAGGGAATTTAGAAGAAAGGTATTCCCGGTAATCGGTCCGCGCTTGCGGGATCATCAGACAGGCACAGTGATGGATTCTCTTTGCCGCAGCGGACGATCTCACCGATGACAGTAAACGTGCTTGCCAGGCGCGGTTGACGGCTGCCAGCGGCAATCCGCTTGCCAGCTGTCAGCTGATCCAGCAATTGCAGCCGGGTGAATATGATGCGATCTGAGTACGACGAGCCGCGGCGCTGGTACAGCCGGGCAGATTCCAGCTGACCCGAGATGGTCAAACGGATTGCTTCGATCATAAAGTCATATTTTTCGCTCATGCGGCAATTATAACTGCGAAACCAATGTCAGGAAATGCAGCTGTTTGTTTTAGGTATAATGGGGGGAATCTGATTAATAAAGTCGGGGTGGGCGGACTTGAACCGCCGACCCCCGCGTCCCAAACGCGGTGCGCTGCCAACTGCGCTACACCCCGGCGGATGAGAGTATAATGCGAACCATGCCAAAACGTCAAGCATCCCGGTGGGCCCGCAGCAATTGGGCAGTCACTTTCCTGATCACACTGGCCACCCTATTATGGATGGCAGCGTGTGCTCCGGTGGAAAGCCTGCCGCCAACTGCTGTCCCCGGCATCCCCACCAGTACCCTCGCTGCCGTTTCCGCAGCATCCGATGAAATAACGGCGACTTTTGCACCCGCTGGCACCGAAATACCTGTGTGTAATCAACCCCGAGGAACGGTATCCCGCTCTTACATTACTTCCAAAGAATTACCGGGAAGGTTGTATTACACGCTCTATCTTCCGCCGTGCTATGAAGCAGGCGGTCCGTACCCCACCCTTTACCTGCTGCACGGCAAAAGCTATCAGGATGACCAGTGGATCCGCCTGGGCCTTCCTGAGATCATGGATGCCGGGATTGCTTCCGGTGAACTGCCGCCTTTCATAGTGATCATGCCTTACGACAAAGGCTGGGATGACCCGGATGAAGGTCGGCTGGATTATGCCATTGCCCGCTCGCTGGTACCGTGGATTGACAAGAGTTACAACACACAGAAAGATTCTGGTTTCCGTGCGGTAGGCGGTCTATCACGCGGCGCTGCCTGGGCTTTTCACCTGGATGTGCAGTTTCCCGGTACTTTTGGTGTAGTTGGCTTGCACAGCCCGGCTTTCTTCCGGGGTGACAAGCGTGAAATGGAAACCATGCTGGATACATTGGCCAGTAAGAATAACACGCGAATCATCCTGGATATTGGGGACCAGGACCCTGAGTTGAATTACACAACCCGCTTCGAAAGATCTCTGACTGAGAAGGGAATCGCGCACAGCTGGGAAGTATCTGGCGGCACCCACACAGAGGCCTACTGGCGGGAGCATCTGGTTGGCTACCTGCAAGCTTACTCGCAGGATTGGTAAAGCAACAAGAGACAGATTATTTGAAAGACCCCCGGAAAACCGGGGGTCTTTCATGGAAGGAGGTAAGCGAACCTGTATTGCTAAATTAGATCCAGCCGCGTAGTTCCATCGCTTTTACAACACGGGCAATGGCAACCATATAAGCGGCATCGCGCATATAGACTTTCTGGGCCAGGGACATTTCCAACACTCCGTGGAAAGCCTGTGTCATCTTGGTATCCAGACGGCTAAGAACTTCTTCCTTCGTCCAGTAGTAATTCATATCGTTCTGAACGCCTTCGAAGTAAGAGCAGGTCACGCCGCCGGCATTTGCCAGGAAGTCGGGAATAACGAAGATATTTTTGCTCTTGAAGACTTCATCAGCCTCAGGGGTGGTGGGACCATTGGCGCCTTCAGCTACGATGCGAACGCGGGGGCTGATCTTCTGCACGGTTTCGGCATTGATCTGGCCTTCCAGCGCGCTCGGAATGAGCACATCGGCTTCTTTGGTGATCCAGGCGTCACCTTCTTCGATTTGATAGCCTGCTTCGATGGCTTTCTTCTTGTCGATCGAACCGTACTGGTCGGTGATGGTCATCAGGAAGTGAGGATCGATGCCGTCCTTGTGGCTGACGGTATAAGAAACGCGGTCTTCGCGGTCGTAGTATGAAACGCAGGCCACCTTACCGCCGAGCATTTCAATGAAACCGATTGCGGCATACTGAGCTACATTGCCAAAACCCTGGATGGCAGCCACGCATTTGGTGGAGTCCATTTTGAGGTGCTTCATGGCTTCGCGGACGGTGTAAATGACACCATAACCGGTGGCTTCGGTACGGCCGAGTGATCCGCCGCCGCCGAGGGGTTTACCTGTGATTACGCCAGGGGTGTATTGGCCAACCAGCTTGGAATATTCATCCATCATCCAGCCCATCATCTGTGGGGTGGTACCAACATCAGGAGCGGGGACATCCTGGCGCGGGCCGATATTGCGCCACATAACATCCACCCAGCCGCGGACCAGGCGTTCTTTTTCAGCCACTGAAAGGGTAGCAGGATCGACAATGATGCCGCCCTTGCCGCCGCCCAGGGGGATATCGGCAACTGCGCATTTCCAGGTCATCCAGGTGGCCAGAGCACGGACTGTGTCAATGGTCTCGGACGGATGGAAGCGAATGCCGCCTTTGTTCGGGCCGCGGGCATCATTGTGCTGAACGCGGAAACCGGTGAACACACGGGTGGTGCCGTCATCCATGACGACTGGAATGCGGAAGTGGAATTCCCTGGCTGGCCAGCGGAGGATCTCCCTGACCTGGGGGTCCAACTTGAGCAGGTCGGCAACGTGATCAAATTGCCTTTGTGCCATTTCAAAAGCGTTGGTTGATACAGCCATGTGCATCTCCTCTTTACATGATAGTATTGGACTAAGTTAAAAAATAATGCGGACATTTCGGAATGTCCGCATTTACTTTTTCACCTCTTGGGTAAAGCCCTGTAAGTACAATGTTGCCACCTTTTCCTTATCAAATCCATTATATTTTTGCCTCCCCCACCCGTCAACAGGATTAAGTACCTTCTTTGATATGATAACACTCATATATAATTTTATTAATCAGATAATTGGCCCCCCATCAGGGCAGTCAATAACTCATCCAGAAGCATTTTCACGATCTTAGGGTCTGCCTGACCGCGGGTGTCGGCCATCACCTGGCCGAAGAACCACTGTGCCAGAGATACTTTGCCTTTCCGGTAGGCGGAAACTTCTGCCGGGTGAGCGTGCAATACCGCCTGAATGGTGGTTTTTAGTGAGTCAACGTCCGATACCTGCACCATCCCCTCGCGGGCAATGATCTCTTCCGGGTTTTTACCCGTATCGAGCATCCATTTCAGTAGTTGTTTCGCCATGGGTTGATTGATGGATCCTGTCTGCAGCCTGGCGAGCAGGTCGGCCATATTCGTAGGTGCCAACGGGTTGGCCTCCCAACCGATACCGCGGGCGTTCAGCTCTCCTGCCAATGGGCCGATAAGCCAACGGGCTGTTTCTTCCGCCAGTAAAATATCAGATGTGCAGCCAAGGAAGAATTGCTCCAGCCAGGGGTCAGCCAAGATCTGCTCAGCGAGTTCTAACGGGACGCTGTACTTCTGTTGGAATTGCCGGATACGTTCTTCCGGCAGGTCTGGCATCTCACGGCGGATGCGGTCCAGCCAGGCGCTGTCTACGACCAGGGGAGGCAGGTCGGGGTCGGGAAAGTAGCGGTAATCATGCGCTTCTTCCTTACCTCGCTGGGGAAAGGTGACCCCGGTATCTTCGTTCCAGCCGACCGTTTGCTGCTCCACCAATCCGCCGGAGAGCAGGACTTCCTGCTGACGCTGCATTTCGTAGGTAATCGCGCGCTCCATGGAGCGAAAGCTGTTCAGATTCTTGATTTCAGTGCGAGTCCCCAATAATTGGCTGCCGCGGGGGCGGAGGGATATATTGGCTTCGAACCGGATCTGGCCTTTTTCCATATCAGCGCTGCTTGCTTCAATGGCGCGTAATAATTGCTGTAGTTTCACGGCATACGCGCGGGCTTCAGCCGGGTTGCACAGGTCCGGCTCAGAGACGATCTCTAACAAGGGTACACCGGCGCGGTTTAGATCTACCAGGCTGTACGCCTGCGGTTGTGTGATGTGGGTGAGTTTACCGGTATCTTCTTCCAGATGGACCCGCCGGATACGGATGACCTTCTCGCCCGCTACAGTACGGATGGTAAACTTACCATTGACCGCCAGCGGTGTTTCGTATTGCGAGATCTGGTAACCCTTGGGCAGGTCCGGGTAAAAATAATTCTTGCGGGCAAAAATACTGCGGGGCAAAGGGGTACACCCGAGAGCCAGGGCTACCCGCAGTCCCAGTTCAACCGCCTGCCGATTGATCACCGGCAGGGTGCCGGGTAGCCCCAGGCAGACCGGGCAGACCGCACTGTTCGGTTCACTTTTGGCGGGGTCGGTGACTGTGCAGGCGCAGAACATTTTGGTGCGCGTGCTGAGCTCCGCATGCACCTCCAGGCCGATGACCGCTTCGTAATCCATCAGGAGTTATCCCACGCGGCGCATAAAGCGTTCTAGGCGCCGCAGTGCTTCCTCAATCTTTTCATAGGAGGTAGCGTAGGAGCAACGGACAAAACCTTCTCCGCCAGTGCCGAAAGCGGAACCGGGCACCATTGCCACGTGTTCTTCATGAAGTAAACGCTCAGCAAAGGTCTCTTCATCCAGCCCGCTGAGGGTGATCTGTGGGAAGGCGTAGAAAGCCCCGCGTGGTTCAAAGGTCTTCAAGCCGAGGCTGTTCAATCCGCCGACGATCAACTGCCGGCGGCGGTCATACTCTGACACCATCTCGCGGACGAACGGCTCACCAGTCTTCAAAGCTTCCAGGGCGGCCAGCTGGCTCATGGTCGGTGCAGACATGACGGTGTATTGATGAATACGCAGCATGCCTTTGAGGATCTCTGCCGGTGCGGCAGCATAGCCGATACGCCAACCAGTCATGGCGTAAGCTTTTGAGAAGCCACCCAATAAAATGGTTCGCTCCTGCATGCCGGGGATGGAGGGGAAGCAGACGTGCTGGAAACCGTAAACCAGGCGGTCATAAATCTCGTCCGAGATCACCAGCAGGTCGTGCTTTTGAGCGACCTTCGCCAGCGCTTCCATGGTCTCGCGGGATGCTACAGCACCGGTCGGGTTGTTGGGATAGCCGAGGAAGAGTACTTTGGTTCGGGGTGTAATGGCAGCTTCAATATCTGCCGGTACCGGGGCAAAATTATTTTCCAGCCGACAGGGAACTTCCACTGCTTTCCCGCCCGCCAGTTCCACCTCTGCCTGGTAACTTACAAAGCAGGGTGTTGGAATGATTACCTCATCTCCCTGCTCCAGCACAGCATTAAAGACAAGGTAAAGGGCTTCAGAAACGCCAACGGTGAGCATGATCTCTGTATCCGGGTTGTAGCTGACGCCGTACATCTTTTCTAGGTGCGCGGTGAGGGCCCGGCGCAGTTCGATAATCCCTGCGTTGGAGGTGTAATGTGTTTCCCCGTGTTGGATGGCTTGAATACCAGCAAGGCTGATCGGCTGCGGCGTAGTGAAATCTGGTTCGCCAATGCCAAGCGAGATGACATCCTTCATGGTGGCTGCAATATCAAAGAATTTGCGGATGCCGGAAGGCTTTAGGTTGGTGACGCGCTGGTTCAAGAATGATTCTCGCATGGGTTTCTCCTGCTGTTGTTTGATCTACCGAGTATATCAAGATAATGACAGAATCCGTTAGGTTTTGTTGTTTTTATTCATTACCCTGGAATTATCGCCCAGATCTATCGTTCCGGCAAAATCCTCCACCAGAACATTACGGCCAATGAGCGAATTGGAGAGCGTAGACCGGCGGATGGTTGTACCAGCATCTACGATGCAGTCAGCCAGGCAGCTATCTTCCACGACGCAGCGGGCAGCCAGGGAGACATTCGGCCCGATGGTGCTGTTGCGCACGGTTGCCTGAGGGTGTATGGCAACCGGATGGATGACTGTGACGCTGGCATCGAGGTTGGGCAGGTTCGGGTGGATGCGCTGCAGCAGATGGCTGTTGGTCTCTAACAGAGCCGGGGTGGTACCCGCATCCAGCCAGCTGCCGACTTCAATGGTTTTCATGCGGGCGCCGTTGCGGATGTAGATCGTGGTGGCATCTGTGAGGAAGTATTCTCCCTTGAACATGGCTCCACTGGCCAGCTGTTCTTCGATTGCCTGCAGCAGTTTTTCGCCCTGGCGGTAGTAGTACAGGCCGATGACCACGCGGTTATTATCCATCTCTGTAGGTTTTTCCACCAGGCGGGTGATGTATCCTGCGGTATCGACTTCGGCAACACCGAAGCGGCGCGGGTCTGGTACCGATTTTACCCAGGCGTACCCATCCACATCCTCGCGGCCGACCATGGAAAAATCGGTTTCAGCCAGGGTATCGGCGAAGACGACCATCACCGGGCCGTGCATGTATTCGCGAGCCAGCCAGAGAGCCTGAGATTGCCCCTGCATTTCCGGTTGGGTAACGTAGTGGGCTTTTACGCCGGGGTATTCCTTCGCCATGTATTCCGGTACCTGCTCACCCAGATAACCAATAATGAAGACCAGTTCGATGTTTTCAGGGTCAGGCAGAGTAGCAAAGCTATCCAACAAGTGGGCAAGAACGGTTTTTCCGGCAACTTGTACCAGCGGTTTCGGTTTGCTCCATGTATGCGGACGCAGGCGCGTGCCTAGTCCAGCCATGGGAATGAGTATCTTCAAGGTATCCTTCATTTAACCTCCTGTGTTATCTGTATACCAGCAAACCAAGCCCGGCAGCGCCGAGAATGACGAATACCGGGTTGACTTTTGTGAAGGTCAATAAAGCGAAAGCCGCCAGGGTGATCAGCGCTTTATCCCAGCTTGCGGTCAAAGCCGGCAGGATGGGCGTTTTACGCGCATTGAAGACAGTCAGAGCCATGTCATAGGCAGTCCATAACAGCAGGCCAACCACCACCGGGCGAACCGCCTTTAGCATGGATTGCACCCGCGGACTGTCTTTGATCCCAAAAAAGAAAATGACCATGACCATCATTAACACAGTCGTGGGTACGACTGTGCCGACCACAGCAGCCACCGCGCCCCAAGCCCCAGCCAGCTTATAGCCAATGTATGCTGAGACCTGCGGAGCGATCGGCCCGGGCAGGGCATTCCCCACGGCCACTGCATCTGCAAATTCAGCGGGTGTGGTCCAGTTGGCGGCAGTGACTTCGCGCTGCATGAGTGCCAGTGAGGCAGGCCCGCCGCCCCAGGAAAAGAAAGCTACGCGGGTGAAGAGCACGAAGATATCCCAGAGAAGTTTCATCATTCCTCCTAGGAGGCTGCCACATTCTCCAACCGGTTGATCTGACTCTCCATCAGGTCCACCGCGGATTGCAGCGTGCCGGCATCAAATGCCAGGCGCGCACCTGCTGCCTGAAAGAGTTCCGGCAGGGGGCGTGTTCCGGCCAGGGACAGTGCATGGCGATAATCGGCAACTGCCTTTGCCTGATCTTTGAGCGCGTTGCCCCAGATCTGAACAGCTCCCAATTGGGCCAGCCCATATTCCACATAATAGAAGGGTACCTCGTGAATGTGCTGCTTGCGATGCCAACCGGTGACCTTGTACTTTTCGTAACCGGTCCAATCGTACCCTTGCATAAAGCGGTCCCATTGCTTACCCCATTCTGCATCACATTGATCCGGATCCATTGCATTCTCGGGGTTGGTGTATACCCAGTGCTGGAAGGCATCAACAACAGCCATGTAGGGCCAGAAAAGGAGTGATGTGAAGAGGTGTTCAGAAACCGCGCGTGCGGCTTCTGCCGGTGAGTAAAAACCACCCTGGCTGCGTTCCAGGTAGGGTGAGGCCAGCAGTTCCATGCCCATGGACGCGACTTCAGCAATCTCCATAGTGTATGCCAGTTGCGGGTAGTACGGCAAGTTGGCTGATTCGAAGACATGGAAGGCATGCCCGCTCTCATGGATCAGCGTCTGGACATCATTGTGGGTTCCGACTGAATTACAGAAAACAAACGGCAACCTCACCAGGTTCATGCTCTGGCAGTAAGCGCCGCCGCCTTTGTTCTTGCGATTTGGCAGGTCTACCAAGCCACTCTCGATCATCCGGCTAAAATATCTGCCCAGGACAGGATCCACCCGGTCAAAAATGCGGCGCGTGACTTCCACCTGTTCATCCACGGTCTTGAAAGGTGCCAGCGCGGGACGGTTAAGCGGGTCTACATAATTCTTCACGTCAATATCCCAGGGGCGGACGGTATCGATGCCCATCTGCTCTCCGTGACGTTTCAGCAACCGTTTGACAGCCGGCACCACCACCTTTTCGATGGCTGCGTGAAAACTGAGGCAGTCTGCCGGTGTGTAGTCGAAACGGTAATACTGCTTCCAGCGGTAGGCGCGGTAATCCGGCTGGCCGGCATTCCTGGCGATCTCCATGCGCAGTTTCAGCGATTTGACCCACAGGTTGTTGATCGCATCCCGGTCTTCATAGATGCGGGCCATCTGGGCTTCCCAGGCGCGCTGGCGCGTAGCCCGGTCTGGCGAGATGAGGTGCGGCCCCAGTTGGGCTATGGTGGTTTCTTTGCCTTCCCAGGTTACCGTCTGAGCGCCTACAATCTCATCATATTCGGTGGAATATTTGAACTCGGTCGCCAACAGCTCCAGGTTTTCAGCGCGGAATAGGGCGGCATCACTGCGGTAGTTGCGCAGCGGGATCTCAAATCCTTCCGGCTCCAGTTCGCTGCGGATCAGTTTGACTTTCAGGTTTTGCTCGCAATCCATGGCCTTGGGGTAGATATTATCAAGAAAGTAGGCATAGCCGGCTTTTGCCTGTTCGTCTACAGTGTTGACGGTCGTAGCAGTGTAGCGGCGGGAGTAGATCTCATCCACGCATTCAGATACACGGGACCAACGGGCAAGCCAGTCGGCCACATTTTCCGCGGTTAGTTCTTCAGTTTCCAGTGCCCGGTAACCGGGTTCGATGTCTTCCCATTTCCAGGAAAGCAGTTCCTCTGTGTTGGCGGGTAGTTTAAAGGCCATGTTCTTTCGTCTCCTCGGGGATATTTGCAGCACCCGGCATTTGCCGGTGCCAC
Source organism: uncultured Leptolinea sp. (assembly GCA_903828565.1). Lineage (GTDB taxonomy): Bacteria > Chloroflexota > Anaerolineae > Anaerolineales > Anaerolineaceae > PNON01. The sequence goes on from CAIKMQ010000003.1 coordinate 191,424, forward strand.
AGGGTAACCTGCTGGTAAGCATGTGCCATGCCAAGCAGGGTATTCTCGGCGAATGCGTGTCCCATCAACTGGATGCCTACAGGTAAACGGTTGGAATCAAAACCGGCCGGGAAAGCAATGGCCGGGATGCCTGCCAGGTTGGCCGGAAGGGTGAAGATGTCTCCCAGGTACATGGAAAGCGGATCTTTGTTGCGTTCTCCCAGCAGGTAAGCCGTTGTCGGCGCGACCGGCGCAGCGATCACATCCACCTGCTGGAATGCCTGGTCAAAATCCCGACGGATCAACCCGCGCGCTTTCTGGGCGCGGGCATAATAGGCGTCATAATATCCGGCAGAAAGCGCGTAAGTACCCAGCATAATCCGCCGTTTGACTTCAGGCCCGAAGCCGGCAGCGCGGCTGGACATGAACTGCTCGATGTAACCAGCGGCGGGTCGATTGATGCCATAACGCGTGCCATCGTAGCGTGCCAGGTTGGCACTTGCCTCGGCAGGGGCCAGCAGGTAGTAGGCCGGCAGGGCGTATTCCGTATGGGGCAGGCTGACCGGCACGATCTCCGCGCCTAACTTTTCAAAGACAGCCAGGGCTGAGCGGATGGCGTTTTCTACTTCAGCCTGCATCCCCGGCAGGAAGTATTCTTGCGGCAGGCCAATCCGCAGGCCCTTCAGGCTGTTTTCCGCATAAGGGGTAAAACCCGGTACAGGGATTTCATGAGAAGTGGAATCGCGCGGATCATGCCCGGCTATCGAAGCATAGATCAATGCCGCATCTTCTGCGCTGCGCGCCATGCAGCCTACAGAATCCAGGGAGGAGCCGTAAGCTACCAAGCCCCAGCGTGAAACCCGTCCGTAAGTTGGTTTCAACCCGGTGATTCCGCAGAAGGCTGCCGGCTGGCGCACGCTTCCACCGGTGTCGGTACCAAGAGCGCCAAACGCCATGCCAGCCGCAACCGCGGCTGCGCTGCCACCGCTGGAGCCGCCTGGTACGCGGGCCACGTCCCACGGGTTGCGGGTCGGCCCGAATGCGGAGTTCTCAGTGGTTGAACCCATGGCAAACTCATCGGTATTTGTTTTTCCGAGGACCACCATGCCATCTGCCAGTAGTTTATCGACTGCGTGGGCGGTGAAGGGTGGAATGTAGGTTTCCAGCATGCGCGAGCCGCAGGTACAACGGACACCAGATAGCGCCAACACGTCTTTTATGGCCAGCGGGATACCCAGCAGGGGGGATGTAGTTTCGGGGGTGATGCCCTTTCGCATCTGCTGGAGGAAGAAATCTGCCCGATTGGCGCGGAAGAAGGCCTCTTCAGTTGTCAGGGTAAGGAAAGCGTGCAGGCTGCCATCCAGAGATTCGATCTGCTCCAGACAGGCTTGTGTCAGATCACGGCTGGAGATCTCTCCGCTACGCAGCAGGTGGGCAGCCCGGGAAATGCCTAACGAAAGCAGGCTGGAGCTCATACGTCCAGCACCGGTGGAACTTTGAATTGCCGCCCTTCGGTACTGGCAGCATTTCCCAAGGATTGTTCAAGCGACAGGCTGCTGCCGGGAATGTCATCCCGCAGGGGAGCGTTATCTGGAAGGATACCCGCTATTTCATCTGCTTGAGCCAGGTCCACCTGCGAAAGGCGGTCGGCATATTCCAGGATATCTGAAAGCTGGCTGCTGAAAAGGGTCAACTCAGCTTCGCTAAGTTGAAGCCGCGCCAAACGGGCGATATCTGAAATCTCTTTTTTCGTCAGGGGCATATCGCAATTATACCAATGGAACGAATGGCAGAGGGTGAGCCGTTTTGTTAGAAATCCGCAGGTGAGTGTCTACGGCAGCCAGTTCAGGTTATAAGCTCCAACCAAGATCAGCTGGCGGCTGCCTTCGGCCATGTCCATTAACCAGAGGGACCTGCTCCCCGTATAGGATGCAGTGTTGAATTGCAGGTAGGCCAGGTAGCGGCTGTCCGGACTCCAGGCGAAGCCGGTATGATTTTGTACGGCGAGATGGGTCAATGGGCGGATGTTCGTGCCATCCGCATTCATAGCCCAGATCTGTCTCCCCGGGGTCCAGTTCTGCGCGTTGAGGAAGCGCCGCGCGAAGACCAATTGTTTGCCATCTGGTGAGTAAGCAGGCTGGACGTCTTCCATGCGGTTATCGCGGGTCAATTCTTCCTGCGTGCTGCTCGCAGGGAGATATGTTAGAAGCTGGCTGTAATACCCCGGGGTGATGCCGGTGGCCTGGTTGTAACCGATATCCGGGGCTGTGTACTGGCTGCCATCCGCAGACCAGCTGCCGGGCTCACCGGTACCATTGGCAAAGCTGATGATGGTTTTGCTGGATGGCTGTTTGAATAGAAAGGCCAATGCTGTCTCATCATAGAAAGCCAACCATCCGCTGGTTGAAAACATAGGATCGCGGGTGATGTGCCCGGCTTCACCGAGTAGAGTTGGTACACCAGCATGCCCGTTCGTGATAATAGCTGACCAGAGGATGGCAGCACTGCCGGCAGCAGTCCGCCGATAAACGAGCAGTTTGCCATCGGGTGAGAGGCGCGGTTGAGTGCAGCTGGCGGTTCCGCAATCCAACAGGTCAACGGTGGCTGCGGCATCCCGGTCATACAGGCGCAGGCGGGAACCCGTGGATGTCTTTTCACTGTAAAGTACCTGGTCGGAAGAAGTGATGGAGTAATCCAGGATGTTCGCGTCACCGGGGATCAGGCGAACGACATCCACACCGGCGGGGTCTACCATATACACATGGCTGCCGCTGGTGTCATCCATTTGAAATGCCAGCCAGGGGTGGCGTGTGGTGAATTGCCATTCCATGCCTTCTGTGAGCGGCAGCCCGGCGGCAGAACGAATGCCTGGTAGCAGGCGGACTGTGACGGCTACATCCTGCTCCCAGGGAACGGATGGCGTGAAAATAAGTGTTTGGCCGATCATCTGATAAATGCCGGTCGTGTTCGGTTCCAGAGTCAGGGTGCGACTCAGGTCTTCCGCCTGCATGTCAGTGGAAAAAGTAATGGTGACAGGCGTTGTTCCCGGCAGGCCGGTCGTGCCATCTTCAGGGGAGACGGAGAGGATCCGCGGTCGCAGCATAAAATACGCTGTGCTGGCAGCAACCAGTGAAAGCAGCAAGATGGCAGGAATCGCGATGCGGAGAATGCGCTTCATATCATTCGTATTATACAGCGCCGTAACAGACGGGAGCAGCAGGCAATAAAAAACACCTTCCAGAGATGGACCGAAAGGTGTCGGGTGGATGTTCTAAAGGATTAGACAGTGGTTTTGAAGACGTAATCCCAGATCGGTGAACTGACACCGAAGATACCATCCGGGTTCTTGTAGTGATGGGCCATGTGGTAGCGTTTGATGTATTTCCAGTAACCGGAACGCATGGTGAAGTGATGGGTGGCATAGTGGATCAGGTCATAGGCGAGATAGCCGATCAGGAAGCCGGCGAACAGCGGCCCTACCCACAGGGGAGCAGCGATCAATTGGCCCACCACCAGCCAGAAAAGCAGATAGAACAACCCTGCCAGGGGAATACTAAGCGCCAGAGGCATGACCAGGCGCGTTTTGGCTTGCGGCTGGTAGTGATGCACACCATGGAAGAGGAACGACAAACGTTCCTGGAAGGCATTGCGGGGTTTGAAGTGGAAAAGAAAGCGGTGAAGCAGATACTCTGCTAAAGTCCATAGAAACAGGCCGAGGACGACACCTGCCGGGATGAGCCACGGGCTGAGGGAGCCGAGTTTGTTGGCGGTGGACCAGATAAAGTAAGCGATCACCGGAACCCACATGACCACAATGGTCACCGGGCTTACATGCGTAAAAAACTCTAAAAAGTCCGATTTGAAAAGACGTACAGGGGTTTTATCATGATTGATCTCGTGAGCAGGCATGGCACAATTCCTTATGAATAATGGATGGTGCAGATTATATCAGTCCAGCTAGATTATTTGGCCAGTTGTTCGGCAGCAACCATAAAATCGGTGGCGGAGATGAAACCTACCAGTTCGCCCTGCTCATCCACAACCGGCATGTGGTGCACATTGTGTTCTTTCATCAACCTGACGCACTCCTGAAGGCTTTTATCCTGCCGGATGGTTAGAATGGGGGAATGCATGATCTCATGGACTTTAGTGGCAGCCGGGTTGCGTTGTTCGGCGATAATCTTGTCGCAGATATCGGTGGATGTCAGAATGCCAAATTCAGGGTGTTCGGGTGTTTTACTGACCAGGATGGAATGAATGTAGCGGCGGCGCATCTGGTGCAGGGCTTCCAGCACGCTAGCCTCAGGTTCAATAAATACGAGCAGGTCGATCATCCAATCTTTGACATTATGATCCATCATTCCAGGCTCCTTCTACGAATAAGTTGGCACAGGTGTACATCAAGTATAGCAGAGTTCAGTTCGAGGCATGCAGCCAAATATCCTTCTTCTGCTTAATATACTGCCCATTTTTTGTGATGCCGCCAGTCAGATTAGTTGTGTTCTTCAGGGACAGTCGCTGAAAAGAGGCCGACCCGCAGCCCGCCATTGACCAGCGGTAAGGGAGGGGCGAAACGCAGCCTGGTATGGCCTGCCAGAATCGAGTCTTCACATAAAAGGCTGACCTGCCATCCGGGGCAGCGCTCGCGCAGCACATCCCCCAGGCGGGTGTACAGGTTACGCAGGTCGGCATTGCGGCTGATGCGTTCTCCATAGGGCGGGTTGGAAACGACCCATCCCCCGCCTGCCGGTGGAGCGATGTTGGAAACGGCGGCATGGGTGACCGCGATGCTGCCGACAACACAGGCTCGTTCTGCATTGGCCTGCGTAATGCGTACAGCGCCTTCATCCCGGTCAGATGCCAGGATGGGGGCGCAATCCGCCACTTCGGCAGCCCTGGCGCTGTTCAACACCTTTTGCCACAGGCTGGCATTGAAACCCGGCCAGTGGAAGAAGGAGAAATCTCTGTTCCTACCCGGAGCCATCCTCCTCGCAAGCATGGCAGCTTCGATGGGGATGGTGCCTGAACCGCAAAAAGGATCCAACAAGGGGGAGCGTGCATCCCACCCGCTTGCCAGCAGCATCGCAGCAGCCAGTGTTTCACGCAGCGGCGCTTTGGCCGTTTCCAGCCGGTACCCGCGGCGATGCAGGGCTGCCCCCGAGCTATCCACGCTGATCGAACAGACATCCCGGACGATGCGCACTACGATCAGTGTAGGAGGGTTTTCCGCGTCTTCGGTATATTTCGCGGAAATGCAGGCCGGATTGAGACGGGTATTCACCGCGGTCAGTATCTCCCTGGCAACCGCGTCGGAGTGATACAGCCGGCTTTTATGACAGGTGACCCTGAATGCCACTTGCTGCCCGGGGAGCAGGTATTGCTCCCAGTAAAGGCGGGCGGCTTTTTTTCGCAATTCTTCAAAACCTTGTGCGCCAAATTCACCCAGGCGCACAAGAATACGGCTGGCAGTCCGCAGGTGCAGGTTGGCCAGGTAGAGCCCTTCCGGTCGGGCTTCAAATGCCACACCGCCGGCATCTTCTTTCAGGATGCCAGCGGTGGGATTATTTCCTTCTTGTTCGGGGAGTAACCCCAGTCCGCGTAGTTCTGCCTGGAGAACAGGCTCCAGCCCGGGCTGGGTGACCGCAAATAATCGGAACATCAGTATTTCTTTCTTCCGCTTTCGCGCAGGGTGGTACGGCGAGATCCCGGCTGGGCAGGTTTTTCCACCACAATCTGTTTCTGGCGGTCCCGTTTAGCCTGGTCTCGCTCCACAAATACCTCTTCCAGGGTGAATGGATCCAGTCCGGTGTAATACATCAGGGTAGAGTAGGTGGATGGTGTGGGAGTAAAGATCTGCACCTGTTCCGGGTGGATCTGCAATTCAGAATGCGCAAAGCGTTTCAACCGCTGCATTTCCATCTCTCCGCAACCGGGATGGGCGGCGATCATGTAATAGGTCAGGAACTGTTTCTTACCGGTACGAGCTGAGAGCTCATCGAATTTCTGCTTGAACTGCAGCAGGCTTTGCTGATCCGGTTTTCCCATCAATTCAAGCACACGGGAATCCGTATGTTCAGGCGCAACTTTTAGCTGGCCGGATACATGGTGCTCCACCAGCTCATCCATATAATCATCGCCGTGGGCTTCATCCGCGGCGATCATATCGTAGCGGATGCCGGATGCAACGAAAGCTTTTTTGACGCCGGGAATTTGGCGGATCTTGCGCAGGAGCTCCACCTGGGGTAGGTGATCGGGCTTGAGCGCCGGGCAGATCTGCGGGTAGATGCAGCGTTTGTCATCACACACGCCGCTTTTTATTTTCTTGCGGCATTCGAAGCCGTACATATTGGCGGTCGGGCCGCCCACATCGCTGATATATCCTTTGAAATTCGCCAGATGCGTCAAAGAGGTCGCCTCACGCAGGATCGACTCTTGACTGCGCCAGCGGACAGTGCGTCCTTCATGGACGGCAATAGCGCAGAAATTACATTCTCCATAGCAGCCCCGGTGGGTACTGATGGAAAAACCGATCGTCTCGAGGGCTTTCACCGGGCCGTATTTTTCATAGTATGGATGCTGGGCTCGTTGGAAAGGCAAGGCATAGACTGCATCCAGTTCCGCCTGCATGGCATGTGGGGCCGGAGGGTTCTGAATGAGTAACCGGTCGCCGTGTGCCTGAACCAATCCGTGCGCTGTGATGGGATCGTTGTTCTCATAGAAGGCATGGAACATACGGATGAATGCCAGCTTATCGGCGCTTACTTCTTCAAAGGATGGTAATTCAATGTAATTCGCGGGGCGGTCGCGGCTGATATAACACAACCCGCGAATACTGCGCGGGTCTTCCCCGGCATTCAAAGCCGCAGCAAGCGCCAGGGTGGAGTTTTCGGCCATTCCGTAGAGGATGTAATCTGCCTTGGCATCGAACAGAATGGAACGCCGCAGGCTGTTGGACCAGAAATCATAATGGACTACGCGCCGCAGGGAGGCTTCGATGCCGCCGAGAACGATCGGGACGGTGTTCTTATGGAAGCGGCGGATCAGGTTGGTGTAGGTGATAACCGCGCGGTCCGGCCGGCGATCATTCTGCCCGCCCGGGGTGTAATCGTCGCTGCGGCGCGGGAAGCGGTTGGCGGTGTAATTGGCCACCATGGAGTCCACGCTGCCGCCGGTGACTCCCCAGAACAGGCGCGGCTCTCCCAGCCGGGTGATATCGGCACTTGAGGTGATCTCTGGTTGGGCGATGATACCGACATGGTAGCCGGCATGCTCCAATACACGGCCGATCACGGCCGCGCCGTTGAAGGGGGTATCAATGTAACTGTCGCCGCTCACCAGGATAATATCCAGAGATTCCCATCCGCGTTGACGGACCTCATCCATGGTCGTAGGCAGGAAGACATTGTTTTGCATAGAATGATTGTATCATCCTGCTGTGCCTTGTGGGCTGAAGGATTGGACGGTGCAGCCGTGTTTCCGGTGGGAAGTTGGTTTTAGCAATCCGGATAAGCGCGAGATCCAACAACACCCTAATTCTTACAGATTCATTAACTGGCATTAAAAGGGGCTTGACACCGGCCGGGCAAAGCCTATAATGTGGATTAGTGGTCAGACCAGCATACCAGGAGAAGAATGCCAGATAAAATCACCCCCCGTAAATCACTTACCGAGCTTGTCACAGGCAAGCTGGCTGCCAACATCCTTGATGGGATCTACCCAGCCGGTTCGCAGATCCCTGCGGAGCGGGAACTGGTAAAAGACCTGGGTGTCTCCCGCTCTACTGTGCGCGAGGCGCTGCGAATGCTGGCAGAGCACCGGCTGATTGAAGGACGGCACGGTGTTGGTTGGTTCGTGCGCCAACCGGATGACAGCGACCTGCTTTCCTTGCGCGAGCTGGCTGCAGACGAGCGCGAATCAGCCGCCCCTGCCATCACGCCATCCGTTCCGGCAGAAATCCCCGCCGGGCCGCGCCGTTTACCGGTGAACCCCGAGAAGCCGCTGCAGATCCCCAACCTCAAAACTGACCGTTTGGGTACATTTGAGCTGATCTCCTGGTGGGAGCGCGAAAAGGTCAGCCAGGCGAATGTGCTGGTGGTGGGCGCCGGCGCACTGGGGAACGAGGTCATCAAGAACCTGGTATTGATGGGGATTGGACACATTTTCATTCTGGATTTTGACACGATTGAGATGGCGAACCTTAGCCGTTCCATCCTCTATCGCGAAAGCGATTCAGGCCGCCAGAAGGCGGAAGTAGCCGCTGCCCGTGCGAAAGAGATCAACCCGGATGTCAAGGTGCAGTATCTGCATGGCGATGTTAACACCCAGTTGGGATTGGGTATCATCCGCCGCATGGATGTGGTCATCGGCTGCCTGGATAACCGCGAGGCGCGCCTGGCTGTGAACCGCTTCTGCTACTGGATGAATAAACCCTGGGTGGATGGTGCCATCCAGGAATTCCTGGGCCTGGTGCGGGTTTTTATCCCCGGCAAGGGAGCCTGCTTTGAGTGCACCCTGACCGAACAGGCGCGGCGTGACCTTTCTCTGCGCTATTCCTGCCCGCTGCTGGCTCGCGAGAATGTTTTGCTGGGTAAAGTGCCTACCACACCGACCAGCGCCTCCATCATCGGTGCGATGCAGGCGCAGGAAGCGCTCAAGATCATTCATGGCCTGCCGGTGGAAGCCGGGCGGGTGATCCGCTATAACGGCATGACCAATGATATGTATACTTCCACCTACCAGCCGAAGGATGATTGTGAAAGCCACTGGACCTACGGTGAGGTACAGGAGTTACCGGCGAAGGCCAGCCGAACGACCCTTTCGGAGATGCTGCGCGTTGCCCGTCATGACCTGGGACCAGATGCCGTACTGGAACTGGACCAGGAGATATTGCTTACATTGGAATGCGCCCAGTGCCATACCACCGAGCAGATTTTGCGGCCGATGGCGCAGGTTACCTTTCAGGGTGCCCACTGCCCGACCTGCGGAAATCTGCGGGAGATACAGATGGCTCACACCATCAGCGGTGATGAGCCATTCCTGGATCGTACCCTGGCCAGCCTGGGCGTACCGGCATTGCACATTCTGCGGGCATACAATGCCAGCGAATATCGTTTTTATGAACTGACAGGTGATCTTCCTGAGGCATTGCACTTTTCGCACTTTGATAAATCTGCCACCGCTCCTGCCCGAGATGGATCTGCCAAGATCCGCCTGGGGGATGAAGTGGCTGCAGTTCCTGAGACACAGCCATCCAATCGTGGCCGTGTGACGCTGCTGGATGATTGAGGTGAGCATGGCCGGCAACCAGACCCCGCATCGTGGATTATCACCCACTTGGAAGCACTTCCTGGGATTACTGGGACGATTGCTGCTGGTGGTAATTGCGGGTACTGCGCTCGGATGGGGTTGGTTGTACCTTTTCTATTACACTCCATTCGCACTGACCGCCTTTTACCGGGTCACTGTAGCATTTGTGCTGGGTCTGAGCGCCGGCCTCTCCGCCAGGGTCTTCTTGCGGCGCAATACGGCAACACTGCGGTGGGTGACGGTGGCACTCAATGCGGCAGCCGGGCTGCCATTCATGTACTATGGCACCCGCGGCTTGATCGGTTTCTGGTTGTTTGGCGGGGTTTATACCCGCCCCAATTGGGATGGATTGTGGCAAATGGGGTTGACGGCGCTGGCAGGATGGGGGGTTCTACTGTTGGGCACCAAAAAACCGAAGGGTACTGCAGCTAGCTCTGTTGATATCACACCAGTATCCCGGCAGAGCGAACCCGGCAGGAAAACCAGATCGAGAGCAGCTGACAATCAGGTAATCGCGCCACAGCGCGCGGTCGCGGCGCCCGGGAAAAAGAAAACGCAACCAGCCAGTACGGCAGCAATCGGTAGAGCAGCTCACCTGGCAGCGGTTTCTACGCCAGCGCTGACCACCCGGCGGAAGCTGAAGAAAGCAACCAGCCCCAAAGAGCCGGTATTGCGGGTGAAAAAACCCCGCAAGCAGGCACGGCAGCAGCAAGCGGCTGAGACTCAGCGCCCCAGGGTCGGACGCCAGCGCCGGGCAAAGATCAGCTTGGTGGGGATGGAAGAGCATCGCTGCCCATTCTGCCTGGAAGAAGTGAACCCGCGTGACCCGGCAGGGGTGGTGACATGCCCGATCTGCCACACCATGCACCATAAAAGTTGCTGGGATGTGACCGGTACCTGCCAGGTACCGCACAGCCAGAGTTGAAATCATCTATTGTACGGAGGTATGGATGCCTGATCTTTCTGTGACCATTGTTCTACCCAGCGGGGGTGCCCGCCGCGCTGAGATCCCCGATGATGTACCCGTGGGTGAGCTGCTGTTGGAGTTAGCCTCCTTGTTAAAGCTGCCGACTGTCGGACCGGATGGGCGACCGATGGGTTACCGGCTGGATAGCAAAGCGCTGGGGAAAGAGTTGAGTGAAAAAGAGACACTCGCTCAGGCTGGCGTGCCTCAGGAAGACCGTTTGATGGTTTCCGCGGATATCACCGCCGGCGGTACATCCATCGATCAAAGCCCGCATATGCGCCGCCTGCGAGCGGACCATCAATTGATCCAGGAGCTGAACAGCCGCAGCGACCTCATATCGGTCCAACCGGTCAACCCCCGTCCTCCGCTGCCGCCTGAACGGTATATTGCGACCTTCAAATGCAAGAGCATCATCAATGTAGACCGGGCCGGCAAACCCAAGTACGGCGACCTGCACCAGGTGGAAATCTACCTGCACAACCAGTACCCCCAGCGCTGGCCGGGAATGAACTGGTTGACACCCATCTGGCATCCCAATATCAACCACCTTAATGGCAGCGTTTGTATTGATGCCGCGTGGTGGGCAGCCAGCCGTTCACTCGACCGGTTGGTCATCATGCTGGGCGAAATGCTCCAGTATAAAAACTTCCATGACGACCCCACCCGCCCGCCCTTCCCCTGGGATGTGGAAGCGGCGCGCTGGTGCAGGTCCTATCGGGAAAAGCATCCGGATGTTTTTCCCCTGGACAAGCGCGAACTGCTCCGACCGGAGCGGATCAAGCTGACAAAACCGGAAGCCCGTAAGACAGGCACCATCCGGTTGAAATAGGCAAAGGCAGTGGTGCCAACCGCCTACCAACAGACAACAAAAGGAGATACCTATGGCAGACAAAAGCATTACCCTCATCCTCCCCTCCGGGGGCAGCCGCACAGCGGAAGTACCCGATGATGTTCCAGTAAAGGAACTGATCCCCGAACTGGCAACCACACTCGAGTTACCGACCACCGGGCCGGACGGCCGCCCGATTAGTTACCGCCTGGACAGCAAAGCCCTGGGCCGTGAGCTGCAGGAAACCGAGACACTGGCATCTGCCAATGTGCCGGCCGATGACCGCCTGATGATCACCGCGGATATTACCGCGGGGTAACAGGTTTCAAACACAGGAGTGACAGAGATGGGCACTGCTATCCGCCTGATGCCGCGTGAAGAATCCGCAGAGCATACCTCACGCATGCCGTTGCACCATGCAGTGCACTGGCGGCCGCGATCTGCTTTACGGCCGGCAAGTGAAGCGGCGGTGTCTGTCTTTGTCACTCCAAAAGCTTACATGCGTGCCTGCGCCCACGCGCACAGTGATCTGGAAAATGAAGTTGGCGGATGGCTGCTGGGCAGGTACCGGCTGGATAGTGAACGGGGTGAGCGCTTTGTGGTGGTAGATACCATTCTGCCGGCACGAAATACCCGGCAGGGCAGCGCGTTTCTCACCTTTACCCCTGAGAGCCAGCTGGAGTTGCACCGGGCGATCGAAGAGGAGTACCCCGGCAAGGCACTGGTGGGCTGGTTCCACACCCACCCGCGGATGGGGATCTTCCTGTCCGCATACGACACTTTCCTGCACAACCATTTCTTCCCTGAGCTGTGGCAGGTTGCCCTGGTGATCGAACCCTTCTCGCGCAGCGCCGGTTTTTTTGTGCGCCAGCCAGGTGGATTGCTCGATCCCCGGCGGTATTACGGCTTTTATGAGCTGACCACTGACCGCTCCCGCAGTGTTGTGCACTGGCAGAATCTTTCTGCCAGGCGGGCGCAGAAAGAGAGAAGTACACAATGACAAGACAAATGCGTTTATTCTTTTACGGCGTTCTGGGAGCGATTGGTGGGTTGATCGGTTGGCATGCCAGCAACCTGCTTGGCCTTTCCTTCGCGCCGAGTATCTATGTCGCTGAGGTGGTGTTGGGTGCCATGATTGGATTGAGCATTGGCGCCTGCATCGGCCTTGCCGAAGGGATCGTGCGCCGCAACCTGGCGCAAGGGTTACGGGCATTCGTCATCACCGGCGGCTTGGGCCTGGCCGGCGGGGCGATGGCCCTGCCAGTATCCGAAGGCTTCTTCCAGCTGCTGGGCGGCGGAGCCATCGGCCGCGTGGTCGGCTGGGGATTGTTCGGCCTGGTTACCGGGTTGGCTGCCGGTTTTACCGCCGGTACTCAACGCTGGAAAGGGGCATTGGGCGGAATCCTGGGCGGTTTACTGGGCGGAGCCTTGTTTTCAGGCATTTATACCCTCGTCCGCAGCACACAGCTGGGAAAAGCATTAGGTTTCATCCTGCTTGGTGCGGCTGTGGGCGCTTTCATCGCTCTGATCGCTTACTTGCTTTCCAGGGCCTGGATCGAAGTGAAGTCTGGCAAGATGAAAGGCTCTGAATTCATTCTGGATAAATTCCTGCCTCTGACCGGCCCGAGCGCTTTCATTGGCAGCGACTCTTTGAAATCCGAGATCGTTCTACCGGACCCGGATATTGCTCCCCAGCACGCCATGCTCAAAGGACACGGTACGCATTTCACTTTGAAAGACATGAGCCTGAGCGGTACGTATATCAATGGGAAGAAGATCGAACAAACGAAGTTATCAGATAAACAGGTCATCCGGGTAGGGAACACGGAATTGATCTATCATGAAAAGAGGTAAACCATGAACCGGACCCATAGACTCTTGATCTTACCGGTAATGTTGTTCACACTGCTGTTTGGCAGTGCGGCAGCCCCAATGCAAGACGCTGTACCGGCAGCCGGTGATCTGAACGTCCGCATCACCCAGGTGGATACCAGCCACTTCCCGCAGGTGACAGTCTACATTTCCGTGACCGATGCTGCCGGTGAACCGGTGTCGATCAACCCGGCCGCCATTCTTTTGCAGGAAGAAGGTAAGGTGATCACTCCCAGCCAGGTGAATGGCACCGGGGAAGGCACTCCGCTGACCACCCTGCTTGTGCTGGATATCTCCGGCAGTATGAACCATGCCAACAAGCTTGAGAACGCGCGTTCGGTGGCCAAAGCGTACATCGGGCAATCCCGCCTTGATGACCAGGTCGGAATTCTGGTATTCAATGAAAGTATTGAGTTGGTGCAAGGTGTGACTTCGGACCAGGATGCGCTGTATACAGCCCTGGACAATCTCAAAGCCAAAGATGATACAGCAATGTATGATGCCTTGGTACAGGCGATTTCCGTGCTCAACCCGCTGGACGGGCGCAAGGCTATCATCGTGCTGACAGATGGCATGGATAATCACAGCCGGCACACCGCGCAGGACGTGTTGGAAGCGATCGGCCAAAGCGGCCTTTCTATCTCCACCATCGGGTTGGGGAATCCGGGCCAAAGTACTGGTAACCTGGCTGCGTTGGATGAAGCCGGGCTGCGTGCCCTGGCAGAACAAGCCGGCGGTCAATACGGTTATGCCAGTGACCTGGCATCGCTGCAGGCATTATACGAGCTGTACGGCAGGTCGCTGCAAAGTGAGTATGCCATCACCTACATCTCTCCCGCAAAGCTGCATGATGGATTCAACCGCAGCCTGAGTGTTTCCCTGGTGGATAGCAATCTGGCTCCGCTTGGTCCAGCAACCGAATCTAAATACAATCCTGGCGGTTTGTTGCCTGAAACATCCGGCCCTTCATGGCCTCTGTTCTATGGCCTGCTGGCAGCCCTGTTGATCATTCTGGCACTGCCTTTTGTGTTGCCGAAGATCAGAATGGCAAAGAAAACCCCACCGGGAAAATCCGCGGATAAAGAGCCGATCGTGATGAAAGGCAAACCACCCGCGAAACCACGGATAAAGTTGAAATAAGTAAGCTGAATAAAAAATACCGGACTGTTGAAACAGTCCGATATTTTTTATCGGTAGCAGCATGGTAAAAACCGGATGGTTTTATACCTGGTAGGGAACCTCCACGATCACTATGCCGGGCTTGAACAGCAGGGCGAACCGCAGCATCAGGGCTGTTTGATTGTGCAGCAGGCTTTCCCACCAGCGCCGGGTGACAAATTGCGGCACCACTATGGTGAGCGTCTCATTCGTAGACATCAATGACAGCAGCGTCTCGATGTATTCCACGATAGGCTCCAGCAACAGCCGGTAGGGTGAATCCAGGATCACAAGTCTTGTTCCGCCTCCCCAACGCATCCATTTTTCTTCTACCTTCCGGGATTCCGCGGGATCGGTGGATACATGCACAGCGGTGACATCACTCGACAGATTGACGGCGTATTTCAGTGCGGCAAGGGAACCGCGATGCACACTGGCGATCAGAACCACCACACGATGGCGGTTGGTGCGGGCGACTCCATGGTAATGGTCCAGGGATAACTTTTTCGCCAGGCTCTTATAATGGTGATGGATGCCAAAGAAAACAGTCACCATGGAAGGCACCAATAGTACGATGATCCATGCTCCATCTTTGAATTTAGTAATGGCAAAAGTGATCATTACCACGAATGTACAGATGGCGCCGAAACCGTTGATCACCATCTTGAATTTCCATTGACTGTCAAAGCGTAGGTGAGAACCAGGTTCGATGATCTCTTCATCCTTTTTCAGGTGGCCGGATTTCCACCAGCGTTTTGCCATGCCTGCCTGCGAGAGAGTAAACGATAGGAACACCCCGATCGCATACAGCGGAATCATACGGGTCACGCTTGCCTGAAAGATAAAGATCAAAAGGGATGCAAAGAAAGCCAGTGCAACGATACCGCGGGAAAAAACCAGCCGGCTGCCGCGAAAGGTAAGCTGCTTCGGCAGAAAGCCATCGCCGGCGTGCAGTGCTCCCAGTCGGGGAAAATCCGCAAAGGCTGTATTGGCTGCCATGATCAAGATCACAGCTGTACCAACGATGACCGCCAGGTAAAGGGGGCCTGTCCCCAGGTATACAGTCCGGGCAAGTTGTGAGATGACAGTCTCCTGTTCGGAGGGTACGGCAGCGATCTTCCCGGACAAATAGGAGATGCCAAGAAAGAGGGTGCCGAGGATGGAAGCCATCCAGATGAGGGTGATACCGGCATTCTTGCTGCGAGGTTCTTTGAAGGCAGTAATGCCGTTGGAAATAGCTTCAATCCCTGTCAAAGCAGAAGTACCGCTGGAGAATGCATGCAACAGCATAAAGGGTGTAATCACCTGGAGCACTCCCATAGCCTCAAATTCCGGCGGGTTGATGACTGTACCAAGTGATCCGGTGAAATACCTGAAAAAGCCCATGCCTACGGTCGCGACCATGATGATCACAAAGAAATAGGTAGGTATGGCGAAGGTGGTTCCGGACTCTTTCACTCCACGCAGATTGATGATCATCACGAACAATACCAGGGTGATTCCCAAGATGACCCGGTAGGGGTACAGGATTGGGAAAGCGGATATGATCTGCGCCACGCCGGATGAAATGGAAACAGCCACAGTCAGTATGTAGTCAGTCAGCAGGGCGGCACCGGCGGTTTGCGCGGGGAGTTCACCCAGGTTATCGCGAGCGACAATATAGGCACCACCGCCCCCCGGGTAGGCATGAATGGTCTGCTCATACGAGATGGCAACGATCGTCATGAGGGCAACGATTGCAAGGGAGATGGGGAATACATACGATAACGCTCCGCTGCCGGCAGCGGCCAGGATGATCATGATCTCCTGGCTGGCATAAGCAGTGGATGAAAGGGCATCTGATGCAAATACCGCCAGCCCGATGGTTTTACCGATGGTTTGGTGCGGGGCATCGGCTGTCGCTAATGGATGGCCGATGAACCAGTTGCGCCAGGTCTTTTTAGGGCGGACGGATGTCTCCTGATTGATGATGGTGGGTCCGCTAAAACTTGTTCTTTCCATTTATTCACACTTTCGATGTTATTGCCAAAATGCGGCAACAAAATATCATCCACACGGGTGGATGATGGTATTCTAATCGTGTGATGCAGGAAAAAAGTTAACAGGCAATAAATGAAAACAATAAAAATATAAAGAAAAAATAAAAAATTCTGGATAGATCAGGCGATAAAACGATATCCAATACCTGATTCAGTGATGATCAGCTGGGGGTTATGCGGGTCCAATTCGATCTTCTGACGTAATTGGCGCACATATACGCGTAAATACTCCATCTGGCTACCGTCAGAATATCCCCAGACGTGCTGTAAAATTGCCTTGTGTGTCAATACGCGCCCAGTATTTACTGCCAGGAAAGATAGCAGCTTATATTCAGTGGCGGTCAGTTTAACCATCTCACCATCACGCGTGACCATTTGGCGTGCGAGGTCGATCGTCAGGGGACCAGAAGTAATAACGGTATCGCGGTTACCAGGTACAGCGGAGTTATGCCGCAGAGCCACACGGATACGAGCCAGCAGCTCTTCTGCACTGAAGGGTTTGGTCAGATAGTCATCCGCACCAGCATCCAGTGCATTTACCTTCTCTTTTTCTGCATCATGCGCTGATAGGATGATGATCGGGGCGTTATACCAGGTACGCAGGCTGGCGCAAACCTCCACCCCCGGCATGTCTGGTAAACCCAGGTCCAGGATGATGATATCCGGCAACAGAGTTGCCGCAAGCGCCAATCCCTTTTCTGCAGTATCCGCGGAGTTCACCCGGTATCCCTGTTGGCCGAGTATGGTATTCAAGGCTCGTTGTATTTGTTGCTCATCATCGATCACCAGTATCTGCGGCTGATTCATAGGCCCTCCTCTTCTTCTACTGGCATCTGGGGGGCAGTCCCATCCCAGAGATAAGGCAGCGTAAAGTGGAAGGAAACCCCCACAGGCAGGTTCTCCGCCCAAATGGCTCCACCGTGGGCTTCGATGATGCCTTTGCAGATCGAAAGGCCCAGGCCGGTACCGCGGGCTGAATCCTTGCCCGGCATCTGATAAAACTTTTCAAAGATATGCTGGATGTGTTCAGCGGGAATTTTCGGACCTGCATTCCGCACCTGAACATGGATCTGGCCGGTGTCTGCTTTCGCCACGATCTCGATCGGCACACCCAGCGGTGAGTACTTGATGCTATTACGTGCAAGGTTCAGAAAGACTTGTTCGATCAGAACAGCATCCACCGGTACAAGAGGAAGGTCATCTGGAACGTCCACTCTGGGCGGAGCCTCACGGGTGATCCGCCGCAACCTCCGCAGGCTGGTATCCACAATCTCCGACAGCGCATTCCATTGACGTTGTAATGTCAGCAACCCGGTTTCAAGGCGAGACATATTCAGTAAATTGCCGATCAACTGGGCCATATTCTCGGTTTCTTCCAGCAAGAGGGACTGCAGTTCAGCACTGGCTTCCGGTTCTAATGCAAGCTCTGGGTTGAACAGGGTGGTGGCAGCAGCCTGAATGGATGCCAGCGGGGTACGCAGGTCATGGGATACAGATGAAAGGATGGCGCTTTTCAACCTGTCGCTTTCCTCCAATACACGTGTGCGTGTCTCATTCTGGATCAGCATGACGCGGTGCAGTGCAAGGGCACCGAGGCGGGCAATGATCCGCGCCAGTCGTTCCTGTTCCTGAGCGATCTTTGTCGTGCTTTGCCAGATCCGGATCTCACCCAAGATCATTTCGGGAGTAGTGATCTCGATCACAAGTGGTTCGCTGGATAGGTCTGAGTGTGAAATGTCATCATCTGAAGGTGGAGCAGTATGCAGTCCATGTACCAGGATCTTCAGATGCGAATCTGGAAACAGGTGAGAGATATTTTGTTCCAGTACGCGTAGAATGTCCGCAACTTCATGAAGTTCGCCAAACTCCACACTTAGCTGATAGAGCTGCAGTACTTCCTGCTCGCGTGTCCGGGCGGTCTCCAGGTTGGTTTGCATCCTTGAGATCAGGGTGCTGATCAGGATCGAAACACCGAGAAACACCATCAAGACCAGCAAATCCTGAGGATGATTCACGCGAAAAGAATAATACGGTGCAATGAAGAGATAATTAAAGAAGAGAAACCCTGCTATGGCAGCGGTGATGCCGCACCATCTACCGAGAAAAACAGCAGAAACAGTCACCGGGAGAATGTAAAGCAGGGCAACGATCGGTGCAGAAAGTACACCGCGCAGCATATACAGCATCAAGCTGAAGAGACTTAATACTCCCAATGTGAGGAGCGTTTTTACACCCCAGCGGTAGAACTGTCGTGGATGCGGCAGCTCTGAAATGATCCCGGCGGAGAAAGGACGATTCGTGTTAGGCATGGGTGATCGCATTCATTATAGCCTTATCCCGCTCACATGACAGGCAAAGGCAGTATAAAAACCCCTTGACATTAACGTTACGGCAAGGTTTATACTGTGGGCATGCTTACCATTCAACAGCTGGCAAAACTGGCAGGAATCACAACCCGAACCCTGCGGCATTACCATCAGATCGGGCTGCTGACACCAGCGCGTATAGGTGAAAATGGATACCGTTATTATGATGATGCGGATGCCATCCGGTTGCAGCAGATATTGCTGTATCGGGAACTGGGCATCCCGTTGGATGAGATCAGATCTGTACTGGCACAGCCGGGGTTTCAAGTTTCGCAGGCACTCGAAGAACATCATGACCGTCTGATTCGCCAGATCGCGCATTTGGAACGCCTGGTTCAAACCGTGGAAGATACGCTGGTGCATATTAAAGGAGATAAATTGATGAGTACAAAACAATTGTTCGAGCCATTTACAGAAGAACAGCAGGCAGCTTATGAAAAAGAAGCCATGCAGCAATATGATCCGCAGGTAGTGAAGGAGTCGAACCGCAAGTGGAAGAGTTACAGTGATGCAGAGAAAATGCGGATTGGCGAGGAAGGCAATGCGGCTTATCAGGCGATCGTAGATAGCATCCCCTTTGGGCCGGAGTCACTGCAGGCACAGGCTGGCGTGGCACTCTGGCGGAAGCATATGGATTACTTCTGGACGCCAGCACCGGATCAACTGCTCGGATTGGCACATCTGTACAATGACGATCCACGTTTCAAAGCCAATTTTGATAAGATTGATCCGCGCCTGGCTGCATACATGCTTCTGGCAGTGGAGGTATACATCAGCCGCCTGTAAGAACAGCGATGTTGATACCTGGCATATAATTAAGCCATGATACCTTCCTGGGTATGGGTAGCCTTTGCGGCAATGGATTACGGTGTACTGCATTCTTTGCTGGCTGCGGACTGCGTAAAGAGCGCTGCAGAGAGCCGATACCCTTCGATCTTTCCCCGTTACTATCGCCTGATGTATAACATTCTGGCAGGGCTGTTCCTTGTTCCCACTGGATTGCTAGTCTTGTTCCTGCCAGACAAATCTGTCTATTCCATCCCATTTCCATATATATTGGCAACCCTTGCCGGGCAGGGATTATGCTTGCTGGCTGCCGGGATGGCTTTGAAGGGCACCGGTGTGGATGACCTGCTCGGGCTTTCCACTGCAGCCGGTGCGGCACAGGCATCTGGTGGTTTGAAGACAGACGGTGCATACCGGTTGGTGCGCCATCCGGTGTATACCCTGGGCTTTATTACCATGTTGCTCTTCCCATGGATGACAGCCAACCGCCTGGCTCTGTTCGTCACTCTGACGTTGTATATGGTCATCGGCGCACACCTGGAAGAACAGCGTTTGCTGCGCATCTACGGTGCGGATTACGCCAGGTATCGCCAACAGGTTCCCATGTTTTTCCCGCGGCTATTCCCCCGTCCTGATCCGGATTGAGATGCCCTTCGCGTGGATAGCGCTGGCCTTTGCTGTGGGGATTTTGACCGCCGACCTGGTGGAGGTTCCCGGCTGGTTGGGGTGGGTTGCCAGCGTGGCTGCCCTGCTTGTCGCCGGCATGTCCCTGTTGGCTGAAAAGAAAGGCTGGCGAGCGGGCATGTTTGCCCTGCGCTTATCAGGGACAAGGCTGTCTGTCAGTTTCCTTCCCTTCCTCTTC
The DNA here is from genome assembly GCA_903828565.1 of uncultured Leptolinea sp. Classification (GTDB taxonomy): domain Bacteria; phylum Chloroflexota; class Anaerolineae; order Anaerolineales; family Anaerolineaceae; genus PNON01. Next base: position 211,588 of record CAIKMQ010000003.1, read on the forward strand.
TTCCTGGGTTTTTCACTATATCTGTCAGGTTACCCCGCTGAGAACACCGGTACCCTCTATTATTACAATGACAGCCGGCGTCAGGTGCTCATTCAAGGGAGTATCGTTGAGCCGCCTGAAACAAGCGCCAACTTCACGCGGATTGTGCTGCGGCTAAAGACATTTACGATTGGAGGGGAGAGTTTCTCTGATCACAGCCGCGTTCAGGTTACATTACCTGCCCGCGAGGGACTGCAGTATGGGGATGAGCTCAGCGTAACCGGTACACCTGCCTCCATCGCACAGAGCGAGGAGGATGGCAGCTACGCCCGTTCACTGGCTGCCCGCCGGGTATTTACCAACCTGGCATCCCCTCAGGTGAAAACGGTAACCCCGGTATCCGGCTTTTCGCTTGCCGGCTGGCTATACAAATTGCGGGATCGATCGATACAGTTGATCAAGGCGATGTTTCCCGCGCCTGAGTCGGGCTTGATCACAGGGATTCTGCTCGGTTCGCGCGGGGATATCCCGCCCGAGGTGTACCAGGCTTTTCGCGCGACCGGTACATCGCATATCATCGCCATCAGCGGTTTTAACATGGTCATTTTGGCTGGCTTGATTTCCAGCCTGTGTGTAAGTCTGCTGGGAAAGTGGCGCGGAGCCGGGGTGGCTATCCTTGCGTTGATCCTCTATAGCGTATTGGTGGGTGGGTCTGCTTCGGTCATCCGCGCAGCTATCATGGCTTCGCTAGGCATTCTGGCCGCTCTGTTGGGTAGAAAGCAAGCCGGCGTGAATACGCTCTTCCTTGCGGCATTTGTGATGCTGGGTTTCAATCCATTCATTCTGTGGGATGTTGGTTTCCAGCTTTCCTTCGCCGCTACCCTGGGGTTGATCTGGTTCGCCGATCCGTTCCAGTCCGGCTTCAAGGCAATTGCCGGCCGCTGGTTGCCGCCAATCTGGTTGGAAAAGACAGCTGCCGTTGTGGGGGAGTATTTTCTCTTTACCCTGGCAGCGCAACTGACGACCTTCCCGCTCCTTCTTTTTTACTTCCACAACCTGCCGGTGGTTGCCTTACTGGCCAATCCGCTGGTGCTGCCGGCGCAACCACCACTAATGGTATTGGGCGGATCGGCTGTCCTTCTGGGGCATGTCTGGCTGCCGTTGGGAAAGGTCTTGAGCCTGGCGGCACTGCCTTTCGCAAGTTACACGCTGCGGGTCAACGGTTGGCTGGCTGGTCTGCATCTTCCCGGAGTTTGGCTGCCGCAGATCTCAACCGTCTCGATGGCAGCCTATTACGGACTGCTGATTGCGCTGGTCTACTGGAAACCGCTGCGTGAGCGGGTGAAAAGCCAAATGCTCCCGATCGCCGGGTTGGGGTTGGCTGCACTGGCGGCTTATGGTGCCTGCCTGGCTCTGGCGGAGCGGCCTGACGGCCGCCTGCACATCTATCTGGCAGATGGCGATGCCAGCGGAGCAGTACTGGTGCGCTCACCTTCAGGCAGGTATGTGCTTGTTGGTACTGGGGAGGATAGTCTATCCTTGCTGGAATTTACCGGTCAACGCTTACCGCGCATGACACACGCGCTGGATGCAGTGATCCTGGATGGCAGCGATGCCGCCGGCATCCGGTCTTTGACGGCAGCTTTACCGCAACTGCGGCCGGCATCTATATATCTGACGGGCGATGGAGGAAGCGCTGCGGCGCTTGCTGGCCTTCGCAGTGCGGCAGGTGAATATGGATTGGAACCGCTTTCTTTGACTGGCGGGGCTGTATTAAACCTGGGGGATGGCGCTGTCTTGGTATATAAAGACACCCGGGCAGGGGTGGAGCCCATCCACATGGAATGGCAGGATTTTTCAATGATGTTCTTCCCTCAGAAGGTGGATTGTGAAACCGGATCGGCTGTGGTGGTGAGCGAGGAGGTGTGGTCCTGTCCTGCAGGCCCCCCTGCGCTATCCATACTGTTGGATGAAGGTGGGCAGCCGGAGGACGGTTGGATAGACCAGGCAGCGCACGGCTGGATCCACATCCAGACCGATGGCAGCCAATTTTGGGTAGAAAGCGAGCATTAGAGAAGTTTTACGGCTTCTTGTTCTTGCCGCAGCTGCCAGACGCGCGGACGAGTACCGCACGAACCGGATACGGCGCATCCCTGACAGGCGCCGCTGGCACAAGCTTCAGGTTCTTCGATCGAGTCCAGGTAACCTCTTCGTTGCAGATCTTCCAGCATCACTTCTAACAAACGCGGGGAGATTCCCATCTGGCTGGAGAGGGCGGAGGGGGAAATGACACCGTGGTCGCGGATCAGGTTGAGCAGTTTTTCAAGCATTTATACTCCCATCGCGTTGGCTATGGCATACACGCCGGATGCGATTCCCACGGATAGCGCCAGCATCAAACCGATATTCAGGAAAGTCCAGCGCCAGGACCCCGTCTCTTGCCGAATGACTGCCACGGTGGCTGCGCAGGGAATGAAGAGCAGCGAAACCGTGAGGAAAGCCAGCCCGGTGGATGCGGAATACGCAGCGGAGATCGTCTGCGCCAACCCGGCTTTGGTCAAACCGCCGAAAAGAACACCCAGGGTGGCAATGGAATTCTCCTTGGCCATAAAACTGGTCAGCAAAGCAACGGTCAAACGCCAGTCCAATCCCATCCAGCGGCCGATTGGCTCGAGCGCGCGTCCCACACTGGCCAGGTAACTCGTTTCCACATTCCCGTTCGGGAGGACAGATAATGCCCATACGATCATGGAAATCCCCAAAATGGTGGTTCCGGCTTTCTTAATGAAGGACAGCGATCTTTGCCACACCAGCATGCCGGTCGTGCGCAAGTTGGGGGTATGGTAGAGGGGCAGTTCCATGACGAAGGCCGAGCGCTCCCCCTTGAAGAGGACACGATTCAAGATCACACCCGCCACAACGAGCAGCACCAATGAGAACAGGATAAGCCCCCAGGAAACGATCACAGCATTTGGGCCAAAGAAAGCGGGGGTCAGGAAGGCAAGTACTGCCATTCGGGCAGTACAGGGAACCAGCGGTGCCAGGATGATGGTGAGCAGGCGTGCCTGGCGTGATTCGATTGTGCGGGTCCCCAATACGGCGGGGACATTGCAGCCAAAGCCCAAGAAAAGTGGAAGGAAAGATTTACCGTGCAATCCCATCCAGTGCATGAAATTATCCATCACATAGGCTGCACGTGCCATGTACCCAACATCTTCCAAAAGGCTGAAAGCCCCGAAGAAGATCATCAAAATGGGCAGGAAGGTAAGCACTGAGCCGACACCGCCAATCAAACCATCCACAACCAGGCCGCGCAGCCAGAAAGGCGCGCCCGCCAGTAGTGTACCTGTCATTGAAGCCAATGGGACAACCACACCTTTGGCGAGTGCATTCTGGATGGGTGAACCGATGGTAAATGTGAGCCAGAAAACCAGCCCAAGGATACCAGCCAGAATAGCCAACCCGCTAACCGGGTGGGTGGCATACCGGTCGAGCCGGTCGGTGATGCTGATCTGCCCGGCTCGCTGGCCGTGAACCGCTGTGCGCAGCATTGATTCGATCCAGGCGTACCGGCCTGAAGCGATCGCGAGAAAAGCATCATCATGTTTGAGGAGAATATCATCCACCTGTTTGGAGGTGCCTGCGGGTACTGCCGCACGTACCAGGCCTTGCATTTCCGCATCCCCTTCCAGAAGTTTCAACGCGCACCAGGCAGGCGGATACCCGGGCGGCAGGTAGGGCAGGATCAATACTTCCAGGTCTGACCGCACCTGGCGGTGATCGGCGCGGATATCAGGCATACTGCGCTCTTTTTGAGTTGGTGATTGCAGTTCCATGTGGATGGCTTGCAGCAGGTCATCCACACCGCGGGCATGCGTCGCTACCAGAGGGATAACAGGTACTCCGACAGCGGTGCTCAATTTCCCGGCATCCACTTCAATTCCCTCCTGGCCGGCGACATCCACCATATTCAAGGCGATTACCAACCGGCAGGGCAGGGCAGCAAGTTCTGAAACGAGGTACAGGCTGCGTTCCAAATTGGCAGCGCTGACGACTGCCAGCACCAGGTCTGGTTTCTGTCGCAGGATATATTCGCGGGCGATGACCTCTTCGGGGGAGTTGGCTGTCAGACTGTAGGTGCCGGGCAGGTCCACCAGGTGATATTCCCGCCCGTTATGCTTGAAGAACCCTTCCTTTTTCTCGATCGTTTTACCTGGCCAGTTACCAACATGCTGGTTGAGCCCTGTGAGCAGGTTGAACAGGGTGGATTTTCCCATGTTCGGCTGACCGGCCAGTGCGATGGTAGGAACACCAGCTACGGCTTGAACAACGGATGCCTGGTTGGAGGATGGTGTGTGGCAGTCGCTCATATTGGCAGCGGTAGAACCTGAATGGCACCTGCTTCGCGTCTGCCCAGGGCAACTCGCGCACCACGGAGCGCAACCACCAGCGGGCCGCGGCCGTAGTTTTGCATCACGGTTAGTTTTGCGCCAGGCGTGAAACCTAACGCGGTCAGGCGTCCCTGAATACCCGAGCCCCGTCCCAGGGATGTGATGGTGGCTTGCTCACCGGAGTGCAAGTCAGCCAGAGTGGTGTTTCTTGTTGAGTCCATAAGGTCCTTATCAAAGCCTGATCAGGCTGGTATAATAATATTATGTAGCACTAAATAGTATATTAGCATGTGCTAATACAGTATAACATAAAAGATGGAATATGGAATCAAAGATCAGTTCAACCATTGAAGATTACCTGGGTATCATCTACATTTTGGAGCGGGATGGTGAAGCGGTGCAGGGGGTGCGCCTGGCGGAATTGCTGGGTGTTTCTGCGCCTACTGTAACCAATACGCTCAAGCGAATGACGCGTGACGGGCTGCTGGAGATGGGTACGGGCGGCCCGCGATTGACACTCACCGGGTTGGACCAGGCACGCACGGTCATGCGCCGACACATGCTGGCCGAGTGGATGTTGGTTCGCATGCTCTCCTGGTCCAAATTACACGGTGAAGCACACTCAATGGAGCATGCCATTTCGCAGGAAGTGGAGGCCAGCCTGCTGTTGGAATTGCAGGGAAAACAGACCTGCCCGCATGGCAATCCCATCCCCGGGCACGAAGAAGCCGTGAAAGATTGGGTGGCATTGACCACGCTGGCGGCAGGCGCGCACGTGATCATCCGCAGAGTACATGAGCTGGCGGAAGATACCCGCGGCGTGTTGGCTTTTTTAGAAGAGCGCGGTATTGCGCCGGGTGTGGCAGCCAGCCTGCTGGAAAATCAGCCGGTAAATGGGACTGTTACACTGGATGTTGCCGGCCAGCCCGTGACGCTGGGCTACCCGCTGGCGCGCTACGTTTATGGTGAGGTGGTGGGGTAAAATCTCTTAACAGTTTTCAGAAAGTCGTTTCACAACCGGGAGGGGGACGTGGTTCATCAACTGTTAGAAATCCATTAGACCTTTGCCCGTGCCCTTGACATTACAGGGAGCGGGTTCATAATTAAATCATGGAATATAAAGACTACTACAAAACGCTGGGGGTCGAGAAGACAGCCAGCGATGCGGATATCAAGAAGGCTTACCGCCGGCTGGCGATGAAATACCACCCTGATAAGAACCCCGGGGATCGCAGTGCGGAGGAGCGGTTCAAGGATATTAACGAAGCCAACCAGGTTCTGGGGGACAAGGAGAAACGCGCCCGCTATGACCAGTTGGGCGATTCTTACTTCAATTATCAACAGACCGGCGGTGCGCCGGGAGGTTTCAACTGGGGGCAGTGGACAGCCAATGGCAGGCAGGGAGCCGGCCAGGTGAACATGGAAGACCTGGGAGGTATGTTCGGCGGTTTCTCCGATTTCTTCCGCGCGATCTTCGGGGATGCGGGCGGATATACCCAAACCGGCAGGCCGAACCCGCGCCGGGCACAGATGCAAACCATGCAGCAGCCGGTCACCATTTCACTGCAAGAAGCCTTCAGCGGCACAACCCGCACACTGCAGGTTGGTCAGCGCCGCCTGGAAGTCAAGATCCCGCCCGGGGCAAAAACGGGTACCCGCGTGCGTGTGCCCGGGGGTGTGGCTGCCGCGGAACTGCAGGCAGATATCCACCTGGTGATCGAAGTGGCTCCCGATGCCCGTTTTGAACGGAAAGAGAACGACCTGTATACTGATGTGACGGTGGATCTGTACACTGCCATTCTGGGTGGGCAAGCCATCGTCGCCACACCGGCCGGGAATGTCACCCTGACGATCCCTCCTGGCACACAGCCCGGGCAGGCATTCAGGTTATCCGGCCGGGGGATGCCCAAACTACGGGAAAGATCCCAAAACGGGGATCTGTATGCCCGCGTGAAGGTGCAGATCCCAAAAACGTTGACAGAAAGTGAACGCGATCTATTTAAGAAACTTGCGCAAAGAAAGTAGCGCTGCAACGAGGTGGTAATGAGGACTTATAAATACCTGGTACCGGTCCTGATACTGGCGGCAGCTGGCCTGGCGTGCAGTTCCCAGACGATGACTGGCCTAACTGATACTTCTCCCGCGCCTGACGAGGGTCAGCCAGCTATTGTAGATTCTGCTCCTGTTGCCGCTTCCGGCCTGTCCATTCTGACCGATACAAGCGAACCGCTGGTGGCTCTCTATGAGCGCGTCAGCCCCGGGGTGGTGGCCATCCAGGTAACAACTGATACCGGCGATGGGCTCGGATCCGGTTTTGTCTATGATACCGACGGGCACATCATCACCAATTACCATGTGGTGGAAGGGGCGACATCCCTCGAGGTAGATTTTCCATCAGGCTTCAAAACGACCGGTGAGGTGATCGGTATCGATACCGATTCAGATATCGCTGTCATCCGGGCGGATGCGCCGCCAGAGCAGCTTCATCCCCTCTACCTGGGAGATTCAGACAGCCTCCGGGTGGGGCAATCGGTGGTCGCCATCGGCAACCCGTTCGGCTTGAATGGCACGATGACACTGGGGATCGTCTCCGCGTTGGGGCGTACGCTGGATTCCGCGCATGCCGCACCGGATGGGCAGCTTTACACGGCGGGGGATATCATCCAGACCGATGCAGCCATCAACCCAGGCAATTCCGGCGGCCCGCTGCTCAACTTGCAGGGCGAAGTGATCGGCATCAACCGCGCCATCCGTACATCCAGTACAGCTGAAGGCGCGGATAGTGGAAATATCGGCATCGGTTTTGCCATCTCTATCAACATAGTAAAGCGCGTCGTACCTGTCCTGATCGCGGGGGATGCCTATGACTATCCGTATCTGGGCGTTTCCAGCCTGCCGGAGCTTACGCTGGCAGAACAGGCCGCGCTGGGTTTGGATCGGGCAGTTGGTGCTTATCTGGTGGATGTAGCTGCCGGCAGTCCGGCTGATGCAGCCGGTTTACGCGCAGGCACAGAATCGACCAGCATCCAGGGATTATATAAAGGAGGTGACCTGATCATTGCGATACAAGGTCAGCCGGTACAGACCTTCGGCGATTTACTGAAATACCTGATCAACCACACATCGCCCGGAGACACAGTCACCTTGACGGTGCTGCGCGGGCAGGAAGAGAAAGAGATCGCGCTCATTATAGGTTCACGACCATAACGAAAGCTTTGGATCCGGGAGGTTCCTATGTTGCACGAATCTGATCTAAAAGAGCTATATACACAAGATTTCAGGGATCCGGTACTCAGCCTGTTCCTGAATACCGCCCCAGAAAACGGAAATGCAGATGCTTACCGTTTAGAGTTGCGCAGCCTCTTACGAAAGGTGGATGCGCCTGCGGATGCTGAGCAGATAGAAAACTACTTTGATCATGAATATGACTGGTCAGGCCGGAGCGTTGCGGTTTTCAGTTGCGCGCCGGCCGGCTATTTTAAAGCTTTTCCACTGGCGGTGCCTATCCAGAGCCTGGTTCGCCTGAGCAGCCGGCCGTACATCAAGCCATTGGCAGATCTATGGGATGCATACGGCGGTTATGCCGTAGCGCTGGTAGACAGGCAGGGAGCTCGCCTGTTTTCCTTCCACATGGGGATGCTGGAAGAACAGGAAGGATACCTGGGCGAAGAGGTGCGACATATAAAGTCCGGCGAGGCATCCTCCTTAGCTGGTGTGCGGGGTGGAGCGGCCGGCAAGACAAGCTCGGTGGATGAGCAGACGAACCGGAATTTCAAGGCGGCCGCAGCTTTTTCAGCCAGTTTCTTTGAGAAAACGCGCGCGCGCCGGATCATCCTGGGGGGCACGGACGAGAATGTTTCTGTTTTCAGACAGTTGCTGCCAAAAACCTGGCAGAGCCTGGTGGCAGGCACCTTCCACAGCCCGATCACAGCCAGCCAGGCAGAAGTGCTTGCCAAAGCCATCCGGTTGGGTAGTGAGGCTGAAAAAGCGCAGGAAGCCAGCCTGGTGGAACAGGCAATCACGGCTGCAGCGAAAGGCAGCGGGGGCGCGGTTGGGTTGGAAGCGGTACTCGCCGCAACTGCAGACCACCGGGTGCATGTGCTGCTGGTGAGCGGCGGGTATTACTCCACCGGTGCGCAGTGTACTGCCTGTGGAAGATTGACAGCCAGCGCGGAGATGAATTGCCCCACCTGCGGTGCCGCGTTTCGGCGGGAGCTGGATGTGGTAGACCTGGCAATTACAGATGTCTTGCAATCCGGCGGGGATGTGGCTATCGTCCACGAGAATACCCAACTGGAATCCGCCGGCAAGATCGCCGCGCTTCTGAGATACTAAAGCGTGCCAGGGTTTTACCGTTATGGGCAGTAAACAGCCCGGCGGAATATGAAAATAACTGATGATCTGCAAGGTCCCCCGGTGATACAACCGGGGGACCTTTGTCTTTGTAGTATTACTGCCCGAGTGATTGTTGGACGTTCAGGAAAGTCTGTTGGATAATTGGCCCAAGTAGGCTAAAAAGCACTGTGATCCAGACTGGGGTAAGCCCGCCTAGAACGATACCGGCGATCGCTAATCCACGACCGGATTGGCCGGTTCTTTTGATCTGGTTCAAGGCGATAATACCGCAGGCGATCGCGGCAATGGCACAAGCAACCCCTACCAGGCCGATGAACGGTATGAGTAAAAAGCCGATCAGCCCGAGGGCAAAGCTGACGGTTGCCAGGGTATTTCTCAGAATGGTTTGTGTTGTTGATTCCATTAGTTCCTCCAGTACAAGTATTGTATATACCATAGTAACACGTACTTAGGATTACACACACCGTGCATAAAACCTCACTGATTCTCCACTGGTCATTAAGTAACGTTTTTTTATTCTGGTGTTTTATTAATTGACAAACAAGGGCATCCCTTATATAGTTTATGTGTAATTAACCTATTATCGCAAGGAGAAAGATATGAAAGACCTATTTAAAGTAACTACTCGTACTATCGTTGCAGCTGGTCTCGGGGCCGCCATCTTTATGTTGCTTTTTATGTATGTCAAGGTGCCATCCTGGGTGCCTGAGACCCAGTTCCAGACCGCTTATGGCCTGAGCGCTTTCTTTGGTGTTCTCTTTGGGCCCATCGCCGCATTCCTGATCGCATTCATTGGCCATGCACTCAGCGATTTCCTCCAATACGGTTCTCCCTGGTGGAGCTGGGTAATTGCCAGCGGTGTTGCCAGTTTTGTATTTGGCCTTGCCTTCAAACGTACCAAAGTGGAAGAGGGATCCTTCGGTTTCAAAGATATCCTTACCTTCAACTTATTCCAGGTTCTTGGTAATCTGGTGGCATGGTTGGTCGTAGCCCCCGTGCTGGATATCGTTATCTATGCTGAACCTGCCAACAAGGTGTTCACCCAGGGTGCAGTTGCCTGCGGCATGAATATCATCAGCGCCGGTGTCATCGGAACGCTCCTCCTGGTTGCCTATGCAGCCACCCGCACCAAGAAGGGCAGCCTGAGCAAAGGCTCATAAGGGTTCCAGACCTTGACGATTATTTGAACCGGATGATTATTTCGTCCGGTTCTTCTTTTTCGTGTAAACTTGTTGCTATCATTAATCACAGGGTGAGCAATGACCGAAACGCCGATCATCGAGTTTACTGATTTTACATTCCAATACTTTTGCCAGGCGGAGCCAACTCTGCATGATATTAATTTAAAAATATTCCCTGGCGAGAAGATCTTAATCATTGGACCCAGCGGAAGCGGAAAGAGCACAATAGGTCACTGCCTGAATGGATTGATTCCCTTCTATTACAAAGGCGAAACCCGGGGAAGCCTGAAGATCAAAGATCAGGAAACAGCAAGTCAGGATATATTCTCCCTCTCCAAGATCGTTGGCACGGTCCTTCAAGATTCTGACGGCCAATTCGTTGGTTTATCTGTTGGAGAAGATATCGCCTTCGCCATGGAAAATGATTGTGTTCCAGGGACTGTAATGCACGAAAGAGTGGAACGGGTATCCCGGATGGTGGATATGGACCATTTTCTGGCCTCATCACCTTACGAGTTATCCGGAGGCCAAAAGCAGAGGACAGCTCTGGCTGGTGTAATGATTGATGAAGTGGATATTCTATTATTCGATGAGCCGCTTGCCAACCTTGATCCGGCTACAGGGAAGACTGCCATAGAGATCATTGATGATATTCACCGTTCATCCGGCAAAACGGTTATCATTATTGAGCACCGGCTGGAAGATGTGCTGCATCGTCCTGTGGACCGGATCATCCTCATCAATGAAGGGCGGATACTGGCGGACATGGACCCTCACGCTATGGTCTCGTCCGATCTATTACGCCAGAACGGGATTCGTGAACCACTTTATGTCACTGCAATGAAATATGCCGGGATACCTGTAACACCGGATCTATTACCGGGCCATTTGGATACCCTGGACATTCAGAAAGTTGCGCCTCGATTAGAAACCTGGTTCAAGGAAGTCAAACCGATCCCTCCAAAACAATATGAAGACACCTCGCTTGATTTGCATGGGGTAACTTTCTCTTACGATGGGATCACAAATGTGCTGGAGAACATCCAAGTCAATATCCATAAGGGTGAGATGCTGGCTGTAGTCGGAAGGAATGGCGCGGGGAAATCCACACTGGCGAAACTCCTGTGCGGGTTTATTCATGAGGATACAGGTACCATTACCTTTGAGGGAACCAGCCTGTCTAAGCAATCGATCAAAGAGCGCGCCGAAGTGATCGGCTATGTGATGCAGAACCCCAACCAGATGATCTCGAAGGCGATGATCTTTGATGAGGTGGCTCTAGGCTGCCGGCTTCGCGGAGTGCCTGAAGAGGAGATTAGACCCCGGGTAGAGAAGGTGCTTAAGGTCTGCGGATTGCTTCCATTCATGACCTGGCCGATATCAGCTCTTAGTTACGGTCAAAAGAAACGGGTGACCATTGCATCGATCCTGGTATTGGATCCCCGGGTGATCATCCTGGATGAACCTACAGCGGGGCAGGATTTTCGACACTATACAGATATCATGCAATTCCTGCGCGAGATCAATCGTTCAGGGGTAACGATCCTGCTGGTGACACATGATATGCACCTGATGCTGGAATACACTCCCAGAGCCGTCGTATTAAGCGATGGCAAAATGGTGGCAGATGCCCGGGCAGCGGATGTACTGACAAATATGAAAGTGATCTCTCAGGCAAATCTGAAAGAAACATCGCTTTACCATCTCGCCCAAAAAGCCGGTCTACAGGATGCCACTAGCTTTGTCCAGCACTTCATCGATCATGAAGGCAAGGTGCGCGCATGAAAGCCAGGTTATTTTCTTATAACTTTGTCAATACCTACATACATAGACTGTCCGGGTTGACCAAGCTGGCGTGTTTCCTTTTTTTAACATTTGCTGTGATGTTTTCATACGATCTACGGGTCATCATGGTCATTCTGGTCATTTCCACCTGCTTGATGGTGATTTCGCGCATCAGGTTTTCGCAGATCCGCACCATGGTCTGGTATGTTGCCGGCTTTCTCCTAATCAACGCGATCCTCACGTATTTCTTTGCACCGGAGTATGGTGTCAGTATCTACAAAACCCGCCATGAATTGGTGGATCTGTTTGGTAAGTACTCGCTTACAAGCGAACAACTGTTTTATCAGTTGACGCAGGTGATGAAATATGCGAGTGTGATCCCGCTGGGTATGATCTTCATCCTGACGACCAATCCGAGCGAGTTTGCATCATCCTTGAGCGGAGTAGGCGTGAATTACAAGATCTCTTTTGCAGTATCCCTAACCCTGCGATATTTCCCTGATATTCAGCGGGCTTACACCGATATCAGCCAGGCACAACAGGCACGCGGTATGGAAATGAGTGCCAAAGCGAACCCCTGGAAACGGTTTAAAAGCGCGCTGCTCATTATTATTCCATTGATATTCTCCACTCTTGAACGCATTGATTTGATCACGAATGCCATGGATCTGCGGGGTTTTGGCAAAAGAAACAAACGTACCTGGTACATCAGGAAAACTATGAACCATGAGGATTGGACCGCATTGTTGTTTTGTGCATTCCTTTTCTTTGGCACCCTGGCAGTATCCACTTATATTAACCACAGCCGTTTTTACAACCCATTTATTTAGGATAAAACTATGAAACCCATCCTGGTTTTTCAAACAGATTTCACCTATAAAGAGGGCGCTGTCGCGGCTATGTATGGCGTGGTCAAATCTGTCGATCGTGAGTTGGAGATCATCGATGCCACCCATGAAATACCTCAGTATGACATCTGGAGTGCATCTTACCGGCTAAGCCAGTATATGCAGTTCTGGCCGGAAGGTACGATCTTTATCTCAGTAGTTGATCCCGGTGTTGGCACCAACCGCCGCGCCTGCGTAGCCCTGACGAACAGCGGATATTTTGTGGTCACACCGGATAATGGAACCTTGACCCATGTGATGGAGCAGTCAGGAGTCTCTGAAATTCGTGAGATCGATGAGCAGGTAAACCGGTTACACGGTAAAGGCACTGAGGAGACAAGTGTCTTCCACGGGAGGGACTTGTTCAGTTACACAGCCGCAAGACTGGCAAGCGGAATAATTGATCATCCCGGCGTTGGGCCTAAATACCCTGTGAAAGAGATCGTCCAGCTGCCGATTCACAAGCCTGAGTTCAGAAAAGGGCTTGTTCTTGGCATCTTTGAGATCGGAGACCCTAATTTTGGTAATCTCTGGACGAACATCCCTCTGGCAGATTTTCAATCTGCTGGTTTCAGGTATGGTGATAAGGTGAAGTTTTCCGTCACGCATGCCGGCACAATTGTCTATAAAGAAGTATTGCCATTCCATCAAACTTTCGGGGAGATCAAACCGGGGGAACCTTTGTTGTATAACAATGAACTGAACCGGGTTTCAGTGGCTATCAACCAAGGAAGTTTTATGGAAAAATACCATCTTGGATATGGACCTGATTGGCTTGTGGAGATCGCGCCAGCATGATGATTTGATGGAGTGGGTTACACCTCCCGCTCTGCATAGAAACTGAACAGAGCAATATCCCCGCCGCAGAAGTTTTCACCCTTCTGCGGTTTTCCCCTATAATACCTGTATGCTTCCCCGGGATCCACTCACCGCTGACCAACAGGCGATCCTTGATCTGCCTGCGGATGCGCGCGTCTGGGTGGAAGGCTCGGCTGGCAGTGGAAAAACGACGGCAGCGGCGGCACGGGTAGCGATGCTAGTTCAGCAGGGCATCCCCGCGCAGCAGATCCTGATCCTGTTGCCGCAGCGGACTCTTGCAGGGCCATACCAGCAGGTGATGGATAGCCCTGAGTTCCCCACCGGCGGCCGGCCGGATATTTTAACGCTCAACGGCCTGGCTCAGCGCTCGTTGATGCTTTTCTGGCCGCTGGTGGCAAAAGCGGCCGGGTTTGCCAGCCCGAACAGCCCCCCCGTTTTTCTGACGATGGAAACCGCCCAGTACTACATGGCGCGGGTTGCGGAACCCCTGCTGCGGAAGGGCTATTTCGCAGCGATTAAACTGGCCCCCAACCGCCTCTATAGCCAGCTGTTGGACAATCTGAACAAGTCGGCACTGGTAGGCTTCCCGCATTCCGAGATCGGCAGCCGGCTGGCATCAGCCTGGACCGGGCCATCATCCCAAATGAGGGTATATGAACAGGCACAGGAAGTGATCTCCGCATTCAGGCAGGAATGCCTGGCACGCAATCTGCTGGATTTTTCTTTGCAGATCGAGATCTTCAATAAGCAGCTTCAGCCAGCTTTGTTGTTTCAACAGTACGTTCAGACGCGTTATCGCTACATCATTGCTGATAATTTGGAAGAGGATACCCCGGCAGCTCATGATATGCTGCTGAACTGGCTGCCGGCAGTGGATGGCGCTTTGCTCTTGTATGATACCGCCGCCGGATACCGGCGTTTTCTGGGGGCAGATCCGGAAGATGCGCGGAAGCTCAAAGATCACTGCCAGGTATTGAACTGCGATCCGCTGCCATCTCAACCCGCCGGCTTGCGCGTGTTTACCTCAGCCTTTTCCGCGGCCCTGGGTTTGCCGATAGATGAGCCAATAGGTGAAATACCGGCCCCTCCCTTGCCGGAAAGCGAAGTGCTGGCAGCCATCCGGCCGATCTCTACGCGCTTTTACCCGCAGATGCTGGAAACCGCAGCAAAAGAAGTGGCCAGAGTGATCGAGAATGGCACGCCGGCTGCGGAGATCGCGATACTGGCACCATACCTGACGGACCGTCTGCGGTTTTCATTGACCGAACTGCTGGCGGCAAAAAAGGTCAACACCCGTGTGCTGCGGCCTTCCCGCACAATGCAGCAAGAGAGCGCCATACGCTGCCTGCTGGTGCTGGCGCGGGTCGCCCATCCGGGCTGGCAGATGCCTCCCCTGCGGGCAGATTTTACCGCCATGCTGTCAACAGCCATCAAGGACCTCGACCCCATCCGAGCCGGCATACTCGCAGAGATCGTTCAGCCGCGCAGGGATGATGCTGCGCTCCCGGGGGATTTTGCCAGCATCCACCTCTCAGCCAAAGAAAGGATCACCTTCACCTTCGGTGAGCTGTATTCCGAGCTGCGCGACTGGCTGATCAATTACGCCACGGAGCCTCCCCTGCAGCTGGAATACTTCTTTAGCCGGATTTTCGGGGAACTGTTGACCCGCCCGGGTTTTGGTTTCTTTGGCGACCAAGAAGCAGGGAAGGTGACAGCTAACCTGATCGAATCTGCCAGGAAGTTCAGGCAGGCGGTTCAGGGTGTGCTGGCTTCAGATGAGATCCCGCAGGAGTTTATCAGCGCTGTGGATCAAGGCCTGATCTCGGCGCAGTATTTACGCAGTTGGGAAGCGCCGCAGGAAGCCGCAGTAACGCTGGCGCCAGCGTATTCCTTCCTGCTGCAAAACCGTCCTGCAGCAGTTCAGGTCTGGCTGGATGTCGGAAGCAATGCCTGGTATGAACGCCTGGAACAGCCGCTGACGCACCCGTTTGTGCTTAGCCGCCAGTGGCAGCAAGGTGATGTCTGGGATGATGCTCGGGAGGCACAGGAAAACCGCCAGGCGCTCCTCCGGCTGGTTCAGGGTTTGGCTCGCCGTTGCACCAGCCAGATATTGTTGATGCACTGTGAGGTGGGTGAGCAAGGTTACGATCAATCCGGGGCGCTCATACGCAATTCCGCCTTTGCCTACACACGGGTCCGCCGGGCAGCCAATCAACCAACAGAGGCCAGCGATGTTTGAGCCGCGCCCTTCTCAAAAGGAGATACTGGCTTACACCGGTGGTTATATGGGGATATCCGCCGTGCCGGGCAGCGGGAAGACGCATACCCTTTCCGCCCTGACTGCCGGCATCATCGGCTCGGGCGTATTGCTGGAAGATCAGGAAGTTCTGGTAGTTACGCTGGTCAACTCGGCGGTCACTAATTTTTCGCGGCGGGTGGAACTCTTTCTCAAAGATACCGGTACGCTGCCGGGTTTTCAGTACCGGGTACGGACGTTACACGGCCTGGCCAATGACATCGTCAGAGAACGGCCCGCTCTATGCGGCCTCTCCAGTGAGTTCACGATCCTGGATGAGCAGGAAACAGGGCGGGTGATCCGCCAGTCCGCAGCTGCCTGGCTACAAACGCATGCCACCGAAATGGAAAAATACCTGTCACCCACCCTGTCGGCTGGCTCCCTTTCCAAAGCTCGGCAGCAGGATCTGCCGAAGCTTGTGCAAGAAATGGCCACCGCTTTCATTCGCACGGTGAAAGACCGGCGTTTGACGGATGAACAGGTGGCCGAAATTGGCCAGCAGGCTCGCTTGGTTGGCATGGACGCACTGGTGGTGTGCACCGGTATTTACGCGGATTACGAACGCGCTCTGAATTATCGCAATGCCCTTGATTTTGACGACCTGATCCGCAATGCGCTGGCAGCCCTGCATTCCGACCAGAGCCTGCTGGAAAGGCTGCGGCATCGCTGGCCGTACATTCTGGAAGATGAAGCGCAAGACAGCAGCCTGCTGCAGCAGGAGATCCTGCGCTTGCTGGCAGGGGAACCCGGCAACTGGGTACGGGTGGGTGACCCCAACCAGGCCATCTATGCTACTTTTACCACCGCGAACCCGGCATACCTGCGTGGTTTTATGCAGATGGAAGGGGTGATCGCCCGGGACCTGCCTGAAAGCGGACGTTCTACCGCATCTATTATCGAACTGGCTAACCACCTGGTCACCTGGACGCGAGAAATGCACCCGAACCTGGAAGCCCGGGAAGCCCTGGAGATACCGCTGATCCACCCGGTGCCGGCAGAGGATGCCAGCTCCAACCCGGACGATTCAAGGACGATCATTCGTCTGTTGGATAAAAAACTCTCTCCGGATGAAGAGTTGGAAAGGATCGTAGATTCGCTCACAACCTGGCTGCCCCAAAATCAGCAGCGTACGGTGGCTGTGCTCAGCTCCCTGAATGAACATCTGGAAAACCTGGCAGAAAAGTTGAGGGCACGCAAGATCCCCGTCGTAGAGCTGCTGCGTTCGACCAGTTCCTCCCGGCTGGCTGCCCGCCGGATCTCTGCCTGGCTTTCCTTCCTGGCAGACCCGCGCAACAGCCAGAAGATGGTTGCGGCTTTTCTGGCATGGCGCAACGTAGAGGAAGATAGCAGCCAGGCTGTGGTGCGCGCGTGCGCCACTTTGCTGCGTAAATGCTTAAAAACGGAAGAGTACCTCTTTCCACAGATCGTCAACTGGCTGGAGCAGCAACCTCTGGCTTCGCAACCTGAGATGGAGCTTTTATTGCTCGATTTTCGCACCTACGCAGTCAAGATGCTGAAGGTGAGCGACCTGCCCGTGGACGAGCTGACAATCTCTCTGGCCAGTACTTTGTTTACGGAACCGGCTGACCTGGCGGTCGGTTTCAAGCTGGCCGGCATTCTGCGGACTTCCGCGCAGCTCTACCCGGCGTGGCGCCTGCCGGACATGTCGCTCGAAGCTGCCAGTTTCGCCGAGGGGCGGAAGTTCTCAGGGTTCAGTGAGGATGATACCGGGTTTGATCCCGGGCAGCACAGGGGCAAGGTGGTGCTGGCTACCATCCATAAAGCCAAAGGGCTGGAGTGGGATCGCGTCTATCTGAGCTCGCTGAACAACTATGATTACCCGTCCGGTGCGGAAGGGGACATGTATAAAGGCGAGAAGTATTTCTTGCGTAATCAGCTGAACCTTCAGGCGGAGGTTTTGCATCAATTGCAGCTTGCTCTGGACGGCCGGGAGGATGAGTATTTTGAAGGGCTGGCAGGCATGGAGGACAGGAAGCAGTACATCCGCGAGCGGCTGAGGGTGCTGTATGTGGGCATTACCCGCGCGCGGGAGGAATTATTGCTCTCATGGAATAGCGGTAAGCGGGGAACATCCAATGAAGCGGTGGCGCTGACCGAGCTGAAAGATCACCTGGTGCAGCGTGATATGATTCCGGGTGGAAGCACAAGATGATACCGGAAGATTTCACCTTCAGCCAGCACAGCCTGGCGGACTTCAATACCTGCCAGTGGCGTTTCCTGCTGCGGCATGTAGAGCATGTCGCCTGGCCGGCTGCTGAGATGCAAGACCAGGTGACAGCGGACCGGCGGCAGGAGCAGGGTGTGGCATTCCACCTGCGGGCTATGCAGTATTTTTCCGGCTTGCCGGTGGACCAATTGACCGGCAGTTCAGCGGATGTTGAGCTGGAAGCCTGGTGGCAAGATTTCCTATCCATCGAGCAGAAACTGCCGTACCGGGTGGAAGGCGGATCAGGCTGGCGTTTGATGCCTGAGCTGCAGTTGAATGCCAGGCTGGGCCGGCATCGTGTGACGGGAAAATTCGACCTGCTGGCAGCACTCCCCGGTGATGCCTACCAGGTATATGACTGGAAATCCGGTGCACGAGCGCCAGCCAGGGACGTGCTGGAAGGACATCCACAGACCAGGCTGTACAGCTGGTTGGTGACCGAAGCCGGCGGGCACGCCCTGGGGTTGGAACAGGGTGGGTTGGACCCCGGGCTGGTGAGCATGACCTACTGGTATGCCGGCCAACCGGGTACCTGGATCCGTTTTGATTATTCAGCTGCGCAGTTTCAGGCGGATGCCGAACAACTTTCCGCCCTGCTTGATTACATTGCCAGCTTGCCGGAAGACGGGTTTCGCAAGACCGAGGATACCCGCGCCTGCCGTTTCTGCCTCTACCGCTCGTATTGTGAACGCGGTTATCGGCCCGGCGCAGCGGATGCGGTGGATGAAACTGCGACCGCCCTCGAGCTCCCCTCATGGGATGAGATCGATACGCTGGAGATCTGATGCAGCAGCTCATATCCCGAATCTGGAAAGACCCGGAGCCTGTCGCGCCATCTGATGAGCTGATCCGGCTGACTGGCAGCCGGCTGGCAGCCGAGTTGCTCTGCCGTAGGGGTTACAGCCAGACGGCAGATGCAGAAAAATTCCTTTTTCCTGAAAGATACATCCCCGCATCCCCGTTCGAACTGCCAGGCATGGCCGAAGCGGTGGATTGCCTGACCCGCGCCGGCAGGAATGGAGAGCCGATCTGCGTTTGGGGTGATTTTGATGTGGACGGCCAGACATCCACCACCATCCTTGTTTCCGCATTGCGTCGCCTGGGAGCGCGGGTATCTCATTTCATCCCGGTGCGCGCCAGGCATTCGCATGGTGTCCACATGGAGCCATTACGTGACCTGGCAGCCGCGGGTGTGAAGGTATTGCTGACGTGTGATACCGGTATTTCGGCTGCCGCGGAAGTGGAATGGGCGCGCTCGCAGGGGATGAAGGTGGTCATCACCGATCATCATGAGCTGCCAGCAGTATTGCCGGTGGCTGAGGCCGTGGTCAATCCCCGCTTTCTGCCACCTGGCCATCCACTGGATTCACTGCCGGGCTGTGGGGTGGCTTACTTGCTGGCACAGGCACTGCTGCCCGCGCACGCCGCTGAAGATCTGCTGGACCTGGTAGCGCTCGGTCTGGTGGCTGATGCGGCTGAACTGCGTGGTGAAGCGCGCTACCTGCTGCAGCGCGGGTTGGCAGCGCTGCGTTCGACACAGCGGGCTGGGCTGGTACAGTTGTTCCTGCGGGGCGGGATCAATCAGTCTGCCATCAATGAGGAGACGATCAGTTTCACCCTGGCACCACGTTTGAATGCCCTGGGGCGCCTTGAAGATGCCGCCGGCGTGGTGGATTTCTTCACAGCTACCTCGGCTTCTCAGGCGGCTTTCTTCGCTGAAAGGCTGGAGGGTTTGAATATACGCCGGGTGCAGGCGGTGCGGCAGATCTTGCTGTCCGCAGAGGAAATGATACAACGCTCACCCGGATTGTTGGATCTACCGGTACTTGTACTGGCAAACCCGGCATGGGAAAGTGGGGTGTTGGGGATAGTGGCTGCCCGCTTGGTCGAGCGCTACCATCGGCCGGCCATCCTCTTCCGTGAGAGTGACGGCATGGCAGCCGGATCTGCCAGGTCTGTGAGGGGTATCCATATTACCCAGGCGATCAGCGCACATTCGGATATGCTATTTCGTTTTGGCGGGCACCCCATGGCGGCGGGCATAAGCATGCCGGCGGATCGGATTCCTGAGTTCCGCCAGGCGCTGGCATATACCTTACGGTCGCTGCCGGGTGGAATCCCGCAAAATACCCTGCAACTAGACGCGGAAATGCCGATAGCTGAGATATCCATAGAAACCGCGCGCAGCCTGGAGGTGCTTTCACCATTTGGCGTTGGCAACCCGGCACCGGTTTTCCTCAGCCGTGATCTGAGGGTACGTTCGATCAAACCCCTGGGCAGGGAGAAAGAGCATACGCTCTACATTCTGGAAGACAGGGACGGCAAGGTGTATGAAGTAGTCCGCTGGCACTCGATGGGGCAGGATTCACCAGATTTTCAGTTCGACCTGGCATATACGCCGCGGATGTCATCCTACCGTGGGGAGGTGAAGCTGCAGTTGGAGTGGGTGGATATCCGCCCGGTACCGCAGCAAGGCGTTGTGAGCCGTCGTCCGGCGTTGGATGTGGAGGATTGGCGTGACCGCGATGTGCTGTCGGCTCGTGTGGTGGCTGCCGGTGAGCCGGCGGCGCAGATCTGGTGCGAACCGCCGGATGCATCCGGGTATGCAGACCGGGGAAGCCTGTTACAGGCCGGCACGCTGTTCATTGCCTTTAACCCTCCCGGGCCGGCAGAGATAGCTGTGGCTTTGCGGGCTGCCAATCCACGCCGGGTGGTGTTAATGCCTGTCGCCCCTGTGGATGATTCTCCGCAAACCTTTATTCTCCAGTTGAAGGCCGCGGTGAAACCGTACCTTGCGCCGGGGAAACCACCGGTGTCTGTGGATGGGTTGGCCGCCCGGCTTGGGCATACCGCCGCTACCGTGAATACGGGCCTGCTTTTCCTCGAAGCTTGCGGCTTGATAGCGCGAACCATTGCTGGTGAGGGGTTGGTCACGCTCAGCCTGCCAGCCTCTTCGATGGTGGCGCTGGAAAGAAAAGCTCAGCTGGAGGTGAACTTGAGGCGCTTGCTGAAAGAGACAGCGATGTTCAGGAGGAATTTTGCAAGAACATCGGCAGATCAGCTGAAGGTGGATTACTTCACCCGTTGAGCCGTGGCCGTCATTGTCAAGGCGGTGGCTTTCTGCTATAATCCCGTTACCCAGGGCGCGTAGCTCAGCTGGTCAGAGCGCACGGTTCACATCCGTGAGGTTCGGGGGTTCGAGCCCCTCCGCGCCCACTTTCTCTTTAACTCATAGTAGGTTCGAGGGTCCCCACGGGGGGATGATATCCGAGCCCCTCCGCGCCCACTTTCTCTTTAACTCATAGTAGGTTCGAGGGTCCCCACGGGGGGATGAAACCTGCCCCGGGTGCTCTTTCCCGGGGTCCGAGCCCCCCAGCCCCGGGAGCCGTTGCCGGGGTCCGCGCCTCGAGGTTATTCCTCCCTCAAAATATTTATCCATTTAATGTGACCGAGGGAGACTGAAAAGCCCGATGTCGGGAGCGAAGGGGGGATGTGCCTGATCTGGAGGTTCCCGACAAAGACCGTTTTGAACCCCCCATATATGAGGGTTAACCCCACCTAAAAGTGCATATTTGAGGTGGTTTTTAGGGGTTTTGTCGGGAGCGACAGAGGAAATTTGATAGTTGGATCGCTTCCGCCATTGAAGTTCTACCCCCACAGGTTGCCATTAAACGGCAAGAATCCCCCAAAGGTTGCACAGAACGAGGTAAAATAGAGCCAGAAACCGGCAAATATGGCAGTTGCAAGACACCACCGTCGCAAGACGGTATTGAAACATCCAATGCAATACTTGAAATAAATTTCCCATAGTATGGTTGCAAGACACCACCGTCGCAAGACGGTATTGAAACTACTCGGTTTTTGAGCGCATCGTTGCTATAATATGGCAGGGTTGCAAGACACCACCGTCGCAAGACGGTTTTGAATTATTAACCAGGGACGAGGTACCACCTCGTCCCTGGTTAAATCCCCCCTACTTCGACGAAAAAACCACGGGAATAGATCCGTAAAGATAGATTTATAATAGGCACATGATCAAACGAATCGCACTGCTTCTGTTGATACCATTCCTCCTGGCTGCCTGCTCCCCCGCGCCAACGGTTGTGGAGCCCGCGCCGGTGACCCTGGAACCCCTGCCGGTCACCGCGGAAAGTGCTGCCTGCCCATCCCTTACCACGCCAATCGCTTCCCCGGCCCTCTACGGCCTGTGGGTCAAAGACCTGCCGGATAGTCAGCGGGATCTGCTCACCATTACCGAGAGTGCCTTCTACCGCGTCGAGTATGATGCCTCCGGTGACGGCATGGTACGGGAATCTTACTATGCCATCACCGGGGTGGATTGGGTGAACGGTGTCTTGCAGCTGCGGTTGCAGTGGGTGCGGGTAAACGGGCGCTACGGCGGGTTTGATTCACCATCCAAACAGGCGCGCGTGGTTGTGGATGGCGACACGCTCTACTTCTCACTCGCTGACGTCGGATTGGAACTTCCACCGGCCGGGGATGGCCCCTGGCACCGGCAGTAGGTATTGACAGATATGCCAATATGGATAACGCAGGCATTATGATTATCGCAGTAATACAAGACTAACTTTATATAGACTAAAACCTTACAGGTATTGAGAGCCCCCATATCATCAGAAGGGGCAGTAAACCCACTAGGAACCAGGAGAAAAAAATTATTGTTGGTGGTGGCCCGGCGGGGTTATCAGCGGCTATCCAATTACGGCATACCGGCTATGATCCACTCCTATTCGAAGGACGTCAATTAGGCGGGTTACTGTTGAATGCACATTGTGTGAGCAATTATCCCGGGTTCCCGAATGGAGTATCTGGTATTTCCCTTACCGATACTTTATAAAGCATGCTCAGTTTGCACATATTCGGATCAATCAGTCTCGAGTCAAGACAATCTCCTTTCAGGGTTTTTATATTACACAGTGAAAGCGGGGAAGAATATTCCTGCCGGCGTTTGATTCTGGCGTGCGGTACGAAAGCAAAAAGACTTGATATTCAATGCGATGCACCAGAAGTGATTAATAATGTTTTCTCAGAAGTATTCCCAATTCTGCAGGTGAAAGATAAACACATCGCTATTGTGGGTGCAGGCGATGCGGCTTTCGATTATGCAATGAGCCTCTCTGGAAAGAATAAGGTGACTATCCTTTATCATGGATCCAGGCGAAATTGCCACCCAAGATTATGGCAGACAACATCCTCCATTCCAGCGATCCTTTATAAAGAGAATATCGTGATCGAAGGTGTACCGAGGTTTCCTGTTTCACGGTTAATCCTGCGTTGCAGACAAAAAGGCGAATTGATCGATCTGGAGGCTGACTACCTGCTGACTGCAATTGGCAGAGAGCCAGATATGGATTTATTTTCCCCTGATTTATGTGCCCGGCAAGAGGAATTAGTTCGGGATGGAAGATTATTTCTGGTGGGTGATATTCACCAGGTATTTTCAGACAAACCGCTATCGCTGTTGGTGATGGAGTCAAGGCAGCTATGCGAATACTAGTAGATGACAAGGATATGAACCCATGAAGATCATCGCTACAACAGGAAACGAAGAGATCGCTAAGGTGTACATCATGGAACTGGCCGTAGACAGGCTGGTGGAATGTGTTGAATCCCTCCAGCCACAGCTTCCGATCGAAAACAAAATGGTCTCTCTTCATATATTGACCCTTATGACAAACAGAGCGATTACCCTGTAGTTGATGAATTGCGTGAAGCCGGTTTTGATGTCATTCTCAGTATTGGCGAGACAGAAGAGAATCTGATCGGCAGCAATTGTGGTCAGTATATTCGTACACATCACAAAGCGAATGATAGTCTACCGCGTGGATATACCTATCAGATAGGTGGTTGATTTGGAAGAAGATCAAAGACAGGATGAGTCACTGCACCTACCTGGATAGTTATGGCAAATGAGATTGAGTTAGGGTATAAAGGCGGCTAACTTTAAGATTGCCATATGTCTTTAAGGTCAAAGTCAGCTTTGTTTTTTTTATTTTTCCTTGAAGATCACCAGCACACTGCCCTCATAGGTGGAGCCATCGGCGGCACGGCAGACAGGCGCGGTCAGGCTGGCCACGGTCTCACTGCCGGCAGCCAGGCGCAGGTTGTACACACCACCGGGCTGCATGCGGAAATCAGCATATCCCGAGCCGGCGCGCGGCTTCAAGCCGGTGTAGAACACCTGCAAACCTTCCGACCCTGATATCTCAATTCCCTGGCCGGGGAAGGCATTTCCCTGCCTGTCCTGGATCTCTACCCGCAGCAGGCGTTCCAGCGTGCGCTCACATTCAGTGGAGCGCTCCAGCAGCGTGAAGGAGGATCCGCTGGCCGGGGGTGGTGTGAGGGACGGTGTCGGCTGATCCGCTGTGGGAGTCGCGGAAGCGTGAACCGTGGTGGGTGTTCTGGATGCTGTCGGGGAGGCGGGTACCGGGGTATGGGTTTCAGCCGGCTGTGCCGCTGTCGGGATAGATGCTGCTGCTTCCGGTGCCTGGGTGCTGCTGGCTGTTGGCAGTTCCACCGATACAGCTAAAGTGGCAGGCGTGCTGCCTGGCTGTGATGCGCCTAAGGCGCTCGCCAAGCGGGCGAGGGCTTCCGCCTCATCCAGCGGATGGCCTGCTGCCAGGGCTTGCTGCGCCTGGGCAGACAGAGCAGCAGCGCTGCCGCCATCATCCAACAGGGTCAGGCGGGAAGAGGCCCGTCCGCTGTCCCCACTGGCGTTGTATGCGCGTGCGATTAGGATACGGTAGGCATTCTGCCCGACGGTGGATAGTTCCCGTGGGGAGCTGGCGGCAGGCCGCACCGGCCAGATAGCCACCGATGCCAGCAGCCCGGCTGTCAGCCCCAGAATGGCAGCTGTCAGGATGTATAGATTCCCGCCCCTGGCGCTCATGGGGTGCCATCCAATTCAACCGGGAGATAAGCCTGCATGGCACGCGCCAGGTCCATCAACAGCGCCTGGTCGGTTTCGGGGTATCCTGCCTGGCGGGCGTAAGCCGCAGCCAGCAGGGCGGCAGTCGTCGGGGAGTCTGCGTCTAGTTCCCTCAGCCGGTCAGTTCCTGCCTGGATGTCCCCATCCGCAGCGAAGATCTCGGCGGTCATCAACACATAATCGGCGCGGTAATCTTCACGCAAGTCTGCCAATGAACTGGCAGACCGTAATGCTGGTAGAGCCACCCAGCCGGAGGCGAATCCCGCAGACAGGCTGAAGAGCAGTACGATGACGAAGATCAACCGCCGCACATTAATCCTTTAGCATTGGAATGCGCACACCGCGTTCTTTAGCGGCTTTGATGGCTTCAGGGTAACCGGCATCCACGTGGCGAGCCACACCCATGCCGGGGTCGGATGTCAGCACCCGTTGGATACGCCGGGCGGCTTCGGGAGTGCCATCCGCAACGATCACCTGGCCGGCGTGTTGGCTGTAGCCTATGCCGACCCCGCCGCCATGGTGGAAGCTGACCCAGGTGGCGCCGTTGACCGCGTTGATCATGGCATTCAGTATCGGCCAGTCGCTTACAGCGTCGCTGCCGTCACGCATCCCCTCGGTCTCGCGGTTGGGAGAGGCAACGGAGCCTGAATCCAGGTGGTCGCGGCCGATCACGATTGGAGCTTTGACGATCCCTCTGGCGACGAGTTCATTGAACTTCAAGCCGGCTTTCGCGCGGTCGCCATATCCCAGCCAGCAGATGCGAGCAGGTAAGCCCTGGAAAGGTACCTTTTCACGCGCCATTTGCAGCCAGCGGCGCAGGTGGTCATCGTGCGGGAAGAGTTCGAGAATGGCTTCGTCGGTGCGGTAAATATCCTCCGGATCTCCGGATAGAGCCACCCAGCGGAAGGGGCCGTTGCCTTCACAGAAGAGCGGTCGGATGTATGCCGGTACGAAACCCGGGAATTCGAATGCGTCTGTGACGCCGTTATCGAAGGCACGCTGGCGGATGTTGTTGCCGTAGTCAAACACCTCGGAGCCGCGATGTTTGAAGGCCAGCATGGCGCGGACGTGGGCAGACATACTATCGAGCGAGCGTTTTTCGTATTCGCGCGGATCATTCTGGCGCAATTCTTCGGCCTGGCTCACGGATAGCCCGGCAGGGACATACATCAGGACATCGTGGGCGCTGGTCTGGTCGGTGACCACATCCGGTGTCACGCCGCGGGCAGCCATTTCGGGCAGCAGTTCAGCGGCATTGCCGATCAAAGCAATCGAAAGCGGCTTGCCGGCATCCCGGGCTTCTTCAGCCAGGGTCATGGCTTCTTCCAGCGTATCCACCATGCGGTCCACATAGCCGATATCCAGCCGGCGGCGGGCGCGCTCCGGGTCTACTTCCACCGCGATGACGACACCATCGTTCATGGTCACGGCCAGCGGTTGCGCCCCTCCCATACCGCCCAGTCCGGCTGTCACCACTAGCTTTCCCTTCAGGGAAGGCCAGCCACGTTTCTTGGCCAGTGCGAAGAAAGTTTCATAGGTACCCTGCAGGATCCCCTGGGTGCCGATATAGATCCAGGAACCGGCGGTCATCTGACCGTACATCATCAACCCGCGGGCAGAAAGGTCATCGAAATGCTGCTGGGTAGCCCAGTGAGGAACCAGATTGCTGTTGGCGATAATCACCCGGGGCGCATCGCGGTGTGAGGGGAAGACCGCGACCGGTTTACCGGATTGGACCAACAGAGTTTCTTCATCGGTGAGGGTCTTTAATGTATCGAGGATGGCATCAAAGGCATCCCAGCTGCGGGCGGCCTTGCCGCGTCCACCATAGACAACGAGCTCCAATGGCTTCTCAGCGACTTCGGGGTCCAGATTGTTCTGGATCATGCGGTAAACGGCTTCGGTCTGCCAGGATTTACAGGTCAGCTGGGTGCCGCGCGGAGCGCGGACGGTTCGTGGGTTGGACATGGAGCCTCCTCGGATGTGAACTACTGATTAATTATAAACGTTTATGTACAGACGTGACGGGCATGGATGCAGACCTGATCACGCGCCTGTATCCATCCGCTTTCTTCCGGGTTCAATTCCGCTAAGTATACAGTGCCTAAATCTGGCAAATCTCATTGTATTCATCCGGTTATTATCTTTGCTGATATAATACCCAAAATCCATCTGAATTCCCGGAAGGTGTATTTATGCTTGAATACTTACCGCTTGTGATCCTCATATCCCTGGCTGCCGGATTGGCTGTGCTGGTGGTTATCCTCGGTCACTCTTTTGGGCCGCACCGCCCAACTGCCAAAAAAGGGCTGCCGTATGAGTCCGGTATGACGCCTTACGGACCAGGGACACGCCGCATGTCTGTGCGTTATTACCTGGTGGCAGTGCTCTTCATCCTCTTTGACATTGAAGTTGTGTTCTTTTTGCCCTGGGCGGTAATGTTCAGAAAGCTGGGCGTTTTCGGTTTGGTTGAAATGCTGATCTTTATCGGTATCCTGCTGGTGGGTTATGTGTATGCGTGGAAGAAGGGAGCACTGGAATGGGAATAGAGCAAAAAGCCGCCAACCTGGGCGTGGTGACCACCACGCTAGAGCAGGTGGTGAACTGGTCGCGCACCAACGCCATGTGGCCGATGCTCTTCGGTCTGGCTTGCTGTGCCATTGAGATGATGGCTGCTGAAGGGGCCACCTATGACATGAGCCGCTTTGGCATGGAGCTGATGCGTGCTTCACCGCGCCAGTCGGATCTGATGATCGTCGCCGGGCGTGTCAGCCGCAAGATGGCGCCGGTCTTGCGCAACCTGTATGACCAGATGCCTGATCCCAAGTGGGTCATCGCTCTGGGTGATTGCGCAGCCTGTGGCGGTGTCTTCAATAATTATGCGGTCATGCAAGGTGTGGATGAGCTCGTGCCTGTGGATGTTTACATCTCTGGCTGCCCGCCGCGCCCTGAAGCCTTGCTGCACGGTGTCATCACCCTGCACGAAAAAGTCAAAAAAGAAAAACTGACTACCTGGAAGTAAGGAATGGCCATGAAAGAATCCCTGAAACCTGTTGTAAAAGCCATACAATCGCGCTGCAATGTTACGCTACAAGAATTTCGCGATGAGGTGACCATTCTGTTGCAGCCGGAATGCCTGGTCGATCTTTGCCGCGCGCTGCGCGATGAATTCTCCTTTGACATGCTGGAAAATGAGACGGCAGTGGACTACTGGCCGCAGCAGGAGCCACGTTTTCACATGGTGTATCACCTGCTCTCTCTGAAACGCGAAGCTATCCTGTGCCTGCGCGTACCCCTGAATGGAAACGCGCCCGTCATCCCCACGCTGGAAACCGTCTACCCGAACGCCAACTGGCAAGAGCGTGAAGTCTGGGATATGTTCGGCATTTGGTTCGAAGGCCACAGCGATATGCGCCGCATTTTGATGCCGGCAGACTGGAAAGGCCATCCGCTGCGCAAGGATTACCCGCTGGGATACGAAGAGGTGCAGTTCACCTTCAACTACGACAAGATCAGCGTCAAGAAACCGGCACCTCAGGAATAGAGGTGGAGCGAGCCATGACAGAAAAACAAACGATCGAATTAGGCGGCATGAATCACCTCTTCTCAGAGCGGGCGCTGACCGGCGAGACCATGGTCTTGAATATGGGTCCACAGCATCCCTCCACCCACGGCGTCTTGCGCCTGGTGCTCGAGCTGGATGGTGAGATCGTGCAGAATGTGGTGCCGGACATCGGTTTTCTACACACCGGCATTGAAAAGAATATGGAAGCCAAGACTTACCAGAAGGCTGAGGTGATGACCGACCGCATGGATTATATGAATACCATCGGTAACAATCTCGCTTACTGCCTGGCGGTCGAAAAGCTGTGTGAGCTGGAAGTTCCGGCACGCGCTCAGGCCATCCGTGTGATCCTGACTGAGCTGCAGCGCATTGCCAGCCACCTGATCTGGATGGGCACTTCCGCGCTGGACCTGGCCGCGATGTCGGTCTTCCTTTACGCCATGCGCGAACGCGAAATGATCATGAACATCTTCGAGCTGGTCTCCGGCCAGCGTATGATGACCACATACATCCGTCCCGGCGGGTTGTGGCGCGATGTACCCGTGGAATTTGAAGCCGCGGTGCGTGAGTTTATTGAGATCTTGCCGCGCCGGGTAGATGAATATGAATCGCTGTTGACAAACAATCCCCTCTTCAAAGAACGCACGGTGGGCATTGGCATCATCAGCGCGGAAGAATGCATCCGTTGGGGTATCACCGGCCCGGTATTGCGCGGTTCGGGAAAAGCCTACGATCTGCGCAAAGCCCGCCCGTATTCCGGTTATGAACAATACGATTTTGATATTCCCACCGCCACCGGCGGCGATATCAATGCGCGCTACACCGTCCGCGTGGCAGAGATGCGCCAGTCTGTGCGCATCATCCGCCAGGCGCTGGATAGCCTGCCGTTTGGCCCGGTACGCTCGAATGATCGCAAGTACATCCCCCCGCCGCGTTCCGAGATCGGTACGAGCATGGAAGCGCTCATCCACCACTTCAAACTGTGGACTGAGGGCTTTACCCCGCCCGCTGGCTCTGTATTCACCGCGATTGAAGGCCCGCACGGTGAGATGGGTGTCTTCCTTGAATCGGACGGCAGCCCGAAACCTTACCGAATCCACTTCCGCACGCCTTCCTTTGCTAATTTGCAGATCATGTCCCTGCTGTCGCGCGGGCATTTTGTCGCCGACCTGGTAGGGATCATTGGTAGTATTGATATTGTTCTGGGAGATTGTGACCGATGAATCAGACCGCGACGAAATATGCCCGCGAGATCGAGGACTTGTTTGCCAAATATCCCGCGGACCGCAAGCAATCTGCTGTTATGCCTCTTCTGCACCTCATCCAGAGGGATTTTGGCTTCATCAATAAACAGGCTGTTCGGGATGTTGCCGAGATCGTCGGGATCACACCGACCGAAGTAGCCTCGGTGGTCGGTTTTTACACACTGTACCACGACACCCCGCAGGGGAAATACCGTTTTCAGATCTGCAATGATCTGCCGTGCGCGCTGCGCGGCGCCGATCAATTCCTGGCTGAACTATGCAAATCCCTGGGCATCCAACCTGGTGAAACGACCCCAGACGGCATGATCACGGTAGAAGCGGTGATGTGCCTGGCAGCCTGTGACAAAGCACCGATGTTCCAGGTGCAAGGTCCGCAGGGGATCACATACCATGAGAACCAAACCGTAGAGGGTGCCTTGCAGCTGACAAAAGAACTGGCGGGCAAGGAGGTGAA
Organism: uncultured Leptolinea sp.; assembly: GCA_903828565.1. Taxonomy (GTDB): domain Bacteria; phylum Chloroflexota; class Anaerolineae; order Anaerolineales; family Anaerolineaceae; genus PNON01. The sequence goes on from CAIKMQ010000003.1 coordinate 241,742, forward strand.
GGCATGAGCAATCTCCTGTTATTGCGCCACCGTGAGATCCCCAACCTGAACCGGTTGGATATATATGTAAAGAACGGTGGTTTCAAGGCATTCCAAAAAGCTGTTACGGGTATGCAATCCCAGCAGGTGATTGATGAGGTCAAAACCTCCGGCTTGCGTGGCCGCGGCGGTGCTGGTTTCCCTACCGGCATGAAGTGGTCTTTTCTACCCAACAATCTCTGGCCGCATTATGTTGTGGCAAATGCCGATGAAAGCGAGCCCGGCACCTTCAAAGACCGCGAACTGTTAGAACAGAACCCATTCCAGTTTCTGGAAGGGTTGGCGATTGCATCTTTTGCTGTTCAGGCACATACCGCTTATGTTTATCTGCGGGGTGAATTCTGGCAGCAGGCTGCCTTTTTGGATGCCTGCATAGCGGATATGCAGAAAGCCGGATACCTCGGCGATAAGTTGTTCGGTAGTGATTATTCCCTGCGTATCTATACCCACCTCGGCGCGGGCGCTTATGTTTGCGGTGAAGAGACCGCCCTGCTGGAAAGCATCGAAGGCAAGATGGGCCAACCCCGCTTGCGCCCGCCTTTCCCGGCGATAGAAGGGCTGTACGGAAAGCCGACAGTGATCAACAACGTTGAGACGCTGGCCAACCTGCCTTACATTATTGAGAATGGCGCTGTTAAATTCATGCAGTACGGTACCGCGAAAAGCCCGGGTGTCAAGATATTCTCGCTGTCTGGCTGTGTCAACAAACCGGGCAATTATGAACTCCCCCTTGGAGCCACATTCCGCGAGCTGATCTTTGGTCTCGGCGGAGGCATTCCCGCAGGCCGCAAGATCAAAGCCATCCTGCCGGCAGGCGCTTCCTCCTCCATCATTTTTGCGGATGAGAAGGCATTGGATACACCGATGGATTATGAATCGGTGCCTGCCCTGGGTGCTCAGCTGGGATCCGCCTCGGTGATTGTTGTGGATGACTCAATCCGGATGGATTGGCTGGTCAACAAGACCGTACATTTCTTCCGGCATGAATCCTGCGGCAAATGCACACCCTGCCGCGAAGGCACTTACTGGATGTCGCACCTGACCGAGAAGATCGTGCATGCCCACCGCAAGGAAGATGTGCAGTTACTGAACACAGTGGCGCGGCAGATGCAGAATAAATGTCTGTGCGCGCTGGGAGAATTCTCTATCATGGCGGTGATGACTGCCATAGAGAAATTTCCTGAAGATTTCACCGCATCCAAAGGTAGATAAATATGGCTAATGAAATTACCCTGACCATAGATGGCAAACAGGTCACCGTCCCTGCAGGGACGCTGATCGTGGACGCGGCTCGTGAACTTGGGATAGATATCCCCGTCTTCTGCTACCACCCCAAGATGGAACCGGTGGGTATGTGCCGCATGTGCCTGGTGGAAGTCGGCCGCCCGATGGTGGATCGCGCGACCAACCAACCGGTTATGGAAGCAGACGGAACCCCGAAGCTGCAATTCGGTCCCAAAATGGAAACAGCCTGCACCACTCCAGTTTCCGCCGGTATGGTGGTGATCGGCATGAGCGATAAGGTAAAGGCTGCCCGCAATGATGTACTCGAGTTCCTGCTAACCTCGCACCCGCTCGATTGCCCGATCTGCGACAAAGGTGGTGAATGCCCGCTGCAGAACCTGACCATGGGCTTCGGCAAAGGCAGCAGCCGTTTCGAATTTGAAGATAAACAGCATAATCAAAAGCATGTACCGCTAGGCGAATTGATCTACCTGGACCGCGAGCGCTGTATTCAGTGCGGACGCTGTGTGCGTTTCCAGAAAGACCTGGCAGATGACCCCGTGATCGGTTTCTACCAGCGCGGGCGCAACCTGGTGATCGATACCAGCTCCGAACCCGGTTTTGATTCGATCTTTTCCGGCAACACGACCGATATATGCCCTGTCGGCGCACTAACGACAGCTGATTTTCGCTTTGGTGCCCGCCCCTGGGAATTAAAATCTGCTGCTTCACTATGCAATCACTGCGCCGTCGGGTGCAACCTGACGTATAACACCCGGCGTGAAGCAAAGAGCGACGGCAATGTGGTCATCAAACGCGCCATGCCGCGCCAGAATGAAGCTGTGAACGAGATCTGGCTGTGTGATAAAGGCCGCTTTGGCTATCACTTTGCAGAAAGCCACCAGCGATTGGAAAAACCGCTCATCCGTAAAGACGGTGAGCTGGTCGAGAGCACCTGGGACGAAGCCTTGGACATGGCCGCGAAAGAGTTGCGTGCTTATGGCTTCCGCTTCGTTTCACTGGCAAGCGGCAGGTTATCCAATGAAGACCTGTATGAGATCAAGCAGCTGACCGAGAATCTCCACGGCCAGGCATGCTTGTACAGCCCGATGGCTGGCGGAGATTTGACCCCGCTAATCGGTTATGCCGATCCGCAAGGACTCTCACGGGTAGGAAAAGGCACCGTGATCGTAGTGGCAGCATCCAATCTGCATCAGGAAGCTCCTATCTGGTGGATGCAGGTGCGCGCCGCTGTGAAGCGCGGGGCGAAATTGATCGTAGTGAATGCCCGCTCCACCCGGTTGGATAAATTTGCCTCTGCTGTCGTCCGCTACCGCTTTGGCCGTGAAGCTGAAGCAGTTCTTTCGCTGGTACCGGCAGCTGAAACTTCCGGTGAAAGCGGCAAGATAATCGCAGCAGCGGAGAATCTGGTTGTCCTGTACGGCTCAGATGGCATCGGATTGGAAGGTTCACGCCAGGTTGCAGCTGCCAGTGCAGAGCTCCTGCGTGCTTCAAACCTGCTTGGTAAACCTGGCAGCGGGCTGCTGCCCGTCTGGCAGCGCGCCAATGACCAGGGTGCCTGGGATACAGGGTTTACCCCGGTTGATGATCTGGCCAAAGTGGTGTCCGAAGCTGATGGAGTTCTCATCGCTGGTGCAGACCCTGCGGGTGACCACCCGGCTTACGCTGCAGCATTGAAGAAGGCTAAATTTATCATCGTCCAGGAACAGTTCCTGACAAAGACCGCGCAACTGGCGGATATTGTCTTCCCGGTCCAATCGATGCTTGAACGGGATGGAAGCTATACCAATGGTACACGTCGGGTTCAGCGCTTTATGCCTGTTGTTGAAAAATTGCCAGGCACCCGACCGGATTATCTGGTGACTGCCCAGGTGCGCCAGAAAGTGGTCCATTCCAATCTGGAGTTCATCTCTGCGGCACAGGTGTTTATGGTGCTGGCAGCGCACCTGCCGGACTACCAGAATCTGACTTATGCCACTTTGATGGAAACCGTTCCTCAGCATCCCATTCTCGGGCGAAGTGATGTGTATTACGGCGGCACCTCATTCGAGAACCGACAGGGGCTGGGTGTTCAACTGGGTACGGCCGCGAACCGGCGTGATAAATATTCCCTGCCTGCTGCACCATCCACGCAGAATCAACTGCCAGACCTGGAACATGCGGAAGAACTGATGGCTGTGCCGGTAGCGGAGCTGCTGGATACTGGCACCATCACACAGAAATCGGTATTGCTCGGAAAACGTACCAGTACGCCCTTCGCGCTGATGCATCCGAAGACAGCACAGCAGAAAGGCCTTGCGGCTGGTGATAAAGCGAAGATCTCACTCGCTGGTGTGACTTACCAGGCGGTCGTCAGGGTTGATGAAAGCGTTCCGACACTGCATGTATTATTGCCGCGTTCTCTGGGCATCCCGCTGGATAAACCAGTGCTGGTCAAAGTAATTCAATAGAGGTGGATATGGTGATAGATTCTGCAATGATCTGGGAATGGGTGATCAAGTCCGTAGCCATCTTGATATTCTGCACGGCCGGGTTTGCTTACACCACCCTGTATGAGCGCAAGGTACTGGCACGTATGCAGGTACGCTGGGGGCCAAACCGTGCCGGACCGCGCGGTATTCTGCAGCCGGTGGCGGATGGCATCAAACTTATCTTCAAAGAAGAGCTAATTCCCGCGAAAGCCGATAAGCTCATCTTCGTAATCGCGCCGGTGATTACCGTAATCCCCGCGTTGATCATCACAGGTGTGGTTCCGTGGGGTCCCGACATTACCATTGGCGGGCGGACGATCCACCTGTACCTGGCCAACATCAATGTGGCAGTGCTGTACATTATGTCCATCACGTCTATTTCGGTGTACGGCATTACCCTTGCCGGTTGGTCTTCCAACAATAAGTATGCCACCCTCGGCGGGCTGCGCTCCACCGCGCAGATGATCAGTTATGAACTGGCGCTGGGGTTGGCATTTGTCGGCCCGATCTTGCTGGCAGGCTCGATGAGCCTGCAGGACATTGTGGCAGCACAGGCTAAGAGCGTGCCCTTCATCCTGCTGCAGCCATTGGGAGCGGTCATTTACATGATCGCTGTCATCGCTGAAGTGAACCGTGCGCCGTTCGATATGCCTGAGGCGGAACAGGAATTGACCGCCGGCTATCACACAGAATACTCCGGAATGAAGTTCGCGTTGTTTTTCATGGCTGAATACATCAAGATGATCGCGGTATCCACTATTGGCGCAACTTTGTTCCTGGGCGGGTATCTGGGGCCTTTCCTGAATGTGGCTCCCTGGTTAGGGCCGGTTTACCTGATCGGTAAAGTGGCCATCCTGCTTTACGGGTTGATCTGGCTGCGGGCGACCCTGCCGCGCATCCGTTACGACAGGCTGATGGCATTCGGCTGGAAGGTGCTCTTCCCGCTGGCGCTGCTGAACGTCGTGCTGACGGCTGCCGGTATCACCCTTTTTGGAGGTAAATAAGATGGCGAATGGCGTATATGAAATGATGCGCGGCCTGTGGCAGACCTTCCGCTCCGCGTGGACGAAACCAGTCACCATCCAGTACCCTGAGGTCAAGCGGCAGGTCAGCAAGCGGTATCGCGGACGGCATGCCCTCAAGCGGTATGCAAACGGGCTGGAAAAATGTATCGGCTGTTCCCTGTGTGCAGCTGCCTGCCCGGCGGATGCCATTTTTGTGGAAGCCTCTGAACAGACGGACGAGAACCGCTACTCCCCCGGGGAACGGTACGCCAGTACATATGAGATCAACTACCTGCGCTGCATATTCTGCGGATTGTGCGAAGATGCCTGCCCGACTGAAGCGATCGTACTGGAAGATAATTACGAGCTTTCCTTCGAGACGCGCGAATCCGCGATCTACACCAAAGATATGCTGCTGGACGCTGTCTCTGCGCCAAATCAGCCAACCCCGCGCAAGGTCAAACCGGGCAGTTTCAATCGCTCGGTGCCTGAAATGAAAGACCCCGTGGATTAAGGAGAACCAATGCCTGTGATCACTCTCCAATTGGTCATTTTCATCACCGTGGCTGCCCTGGCGATCGCCTCTGCCCTGGGAATGCTTTTCAGCCGCAATACGGTCTATTCCGCGTTGCTGCTGGTATTCAACTTTACCACGGTGGCTTTTTTATATTTTATGATGGGAGCCCCTTTCATCGGACTGGCGCAGATCACTGTCTATGCCGGCGCGATCATGGTTCTTTTCCTCTTCGTAATCATGCTGCTCGGTACAGAACAGATCGCGCGGATCGAACAGCTCAGCGCACAAAGCGTTGCGGCGGTACTGCTTGGACTGGTGATCATCACAGAAGCAGTGGTCGTTTTCTTGCTGCGCAACCCAACTTCTCTGGTGGTCACAAGTGGCGGGGATGTTGTGAGCGTCAATGAGATCGGCGGCCTGCTTTACAGCCAGTATCTTCTGCCGTTCGAGATCACGTCGTTTATCCTGCTGGTGGCAGTAGTCGGCGCGATCATCCTGACCAAGCAGGAGAAGCCCGCTGGTAAGGCTGTTGAAGGTGAGGTGAAGAAATGAATACCATCCCGATGAGCTATTACCTGGTACTTTCAGCGGTGATGTTCACCCTGGGAGCCATCGGTGTGATCATCCGGCGCAACCCGCTGGTGATGTTCATGTCGCTGGAACTGATGTTCAATGCGGCCAATCTCACTTTTGTGGCCTTTTCGAATGCCTTTGGCAATGCCAACGGTCAGATCTTTGTGTTTTTTGTGATGGTTGTTGCGGCAGCTGAAGTTGCGGTAGGCCTGGCTTTGATTGTTGCCATTTTCCGCACCCGCCACAGCATTGATATCGACCTGATGAATACCCTGAAGAACTAGGCAGAAGGGAAAGATTATGGAAAACGCAACAACAACCCTTTACTTTCACCTGGTTCCGCTGGTGGTCTTCCTGCCCCTGGCTGGCCTGGTGATCAACCTGTTGATCGGAAAAAAGCTCGGCGAGGTGGTCAGCGGAACGATCGCCAGCCTGGCATCCGGCGCGGCATTTGTGGTAGCCTGTCTGCTGATGCTCTCCCTGCGTTCCAACCCGGAAGCTGTGGTCGTTCCCTTCGCAGAGTGGATCCGCGTTGGCGGACTGGCCGTGGATTGGGCCTTCCGGGTCGACACGCTCTCGGTCACCATGATGCTGGTGGTTTCCGGCGTCGGTACACTGATCCATATCTACGCGATTGGGTACATGCACGAAGATGTCCGTCTGAACGAAGACCCCGGCCGGTTTACCCGCTTCTTTATTTATCTTAACCTGTTCATCGCAATGATGATGATCCTGGTCAGCGCGGAAAGTTACTTGATGACATTCGTTGGCTGGGAAGGTGTGGGTCTCTGCTCTTACCTGCTGATCGGTTTCTGGTTCGAAAAGGGAAAAGAAGGCACAGGTAATGCCATAGCTGCAAAGAAGGCTTTCATCACCAACCGCGTGGGCGATTTCGGCTTTCTGGTTGCGATGTTCATGATATTTTTACAGTTTGGGACATTATCTTTCAGCGAACTGGCACACGTTTCTGCGCCGGTGGGCGCGCTGGGGACGGTGGTTGTGGCAGGCATTGGACTATTCCTGCTGCTGGCCGTAACAGGAAAAAGTGCTCAGCTGCCGTTGTTCGTCTGGCTGCCGGATGCCATGGCTGGCCCGACACCTGTCTCTGCGCTGATTCATGCGGCGACGATGGTGACCGCCGGTGTGTACCTGGTTGCCCGCTCAGCTCCGCTGTTTGAGCTCAGTCCGGTGGGTCCGCAGGCTGTTGCCTGGGTTGGCACCCTGACCGCTCTTTTTGCTGCGACCATTGCTGTCGGCCAGTATGATATCAAGAAAGTGCTGGCTTACTCCACCATCAGCCAACTGGGCTTTATGGTGGCGGCAGTTGGGATGGGCGCTTATGTTGCCGGTATGTTCCACCTGGTGACGCACGCTTTCTTCAAAGCGCTCCTCTTCCTTTCCGCAGGTTCTGTCATCCAGGGCGTCGAACACGGACACCACCACGATCCCCACGCAGATCATTATGCGGAGTTTGACCCGCAGGATATGCGCAATATGGGGGGGCTGGCTGGAAAGATGAAGGTCACGACAGCGGTGTATATCATTGGCGCGCTGGCACTGGCTGGCGTAGCCCCCCTGGCGGGTTTTTTCTCAAAAGACGAGATTGTTGCCTTTGCCTTCGGTAAAAACCCGGTGATGTTTACCATGCTGCTGCTGGCAGCCTTCTTTACGGCGTTTTACATGGCACGCCAGGTGTGGATGGTCTTCTTTGGCAAGGCTCGCACCACTGCCGCGCAAGGCGCACGTGAAAATCCCCTCGTTATGACCATCCCCCTGATGGTGCTGGCAGTTCTTTCGCTGGTGGGTGGAGCCCTCAACCTTCCCCATGTAGAAACACTCGGTAAGTGGTTGGAGCACACCATGGAAGGGCTACACCCGGCTGAGTTTAACTGGCTGGTCGCGGGTATCTCTTTGGCAGTCGCCTTCACAGGGATCGCAGCCGGCTGGTTCTTTTACGGAAGAAGGTCCTGGCAGCCTGGCCAGTCCGATCCGATGAAAAAGCTGCTGGGCCCGCTCTTTACGGCCTTCGAGCGAAAATGGTGGGTGGACGAGATCTATAACGCCCTGCTGCTGCAGCCGTATAAAGACCTTTCAGCAATTCTGGCTGAACCTGTGGATCAGAAGCTCATCGATGGGTGCGCGAATGGCCTGGGCAGAATGACGGGCTGGTTCTCTCGGGGTATCGGCGTTTTGCAGAATGGGTTGGTGCGTTCCTACGCGCTGGTGATCCTTGCCGGTGTAGCCGCCATTCTTGGATATCTGATCTTACGGTAGAGGAAGGGCTATGACCAACCTACTCAATCCACTGGTATTACTTCTGCTCATCCCGCTGGCTGGAACTTTCCTGCTCTGGCTGATCCCCGGCGGACGGAAATCGCTGGTACGCTGGGTGGCTCTGCTGACCAGCCTGATCGCCTTCGGGTACTCGCTCTGGATGTTGTCGCAATTCCAATCCACTGACCCTGGCCTGCAGCTGGGTGTCAAAATCCCGTGGCTGCAATTTGGTTCGACCACGGTTCATTTCGAAGTAGCTGTAGACGGCCTGAGCATCCTGATGGTGATGTTGACCACCTTCCTCACGCCGATCGCCATCCTATCTACGTGGACCGCGGTCAAAGAGAAGGTGAAAGGGTTTATGGCCTTCTTCCTGCTGCTGGAAGCCGGCATGCTGGGAGTTTTCCTGGCGCAGGATATGATCCTCTTTTACGTGTTCTGGGAATTTACCCTGGTTCCGATGTACTTCCTGATCGGCATCTGGGGCGGCGAACGTAAGGTGTATGCAGCCGTCAAGTTCTTCTTGTTCACCATGTCCGGCTCCCTGCTGATGCTGGCAGCCATGCTCTGGCTTGGCCTGACGCAGGGGACATTCTCCCTTCCACAATTGGAAGGAGTGGGTGGAATGGTGCCTGCAGCCGCAGGGCTGCTATTTGGTGCTTTCGCCCTGGCCTTTGCCATCAAAGTGCCGATGTTCCCGCTGCACACCTGGCTGCCGGACGCGCACGTGGAAGCACCGACAGCCGGCTCTGTCATTTTGGCTGGTGTCCTGCTGAAGATGGGTGCGTATGGCTTTTTACGGTTCAATATCCCGCTATTCCCGCAGGTGGCAGTCAAAGCTGCCCCCTGGTTAGCCCTGCTGGCGGTGATTGGCATTATTTATGGTGCAGCTACAGCTTTTGTCCAGAAGGATGTGAAGAAGCTGGTGGCTTATTCATCCGTCAGCCACCTCGGTTTCGTCGTGCTGGGCATCTTTGCCCTCAACCCGCTCGGGTTGCAAGGTGGTATTCTGCAGATGGTCAATCACGGCTTGAGCACCGGTGCCCTCTTCCTGTTGGTAGGCATGATCTATGAACGCCGGCATACCCGTCAGATGGATCAGTTTGGCGGCCTATGGAAAGTGATGCCTGTATTCGGCACACTGACTCTGCTGGTCGTGCTCTCTTCTGTCGGGCTGCCGGGCTTGAACGGTTTTGTCGGTGAATTCACCATTCTGATGGGTGCCTACACCAGCACTGCGATCAATTACACGCTGGCTGCTATTTTGGCGGCTACGGGTGTCATTTTAGCAGCGGTTTACCTGCTGCATATGTATCAGCATGTGTTTCTCGGCCCGGTCACCCATGAAGAGAACCGCTTTTTGAAAGACCTCAATGCTCGCGAGATCCTTACCCTGGTACCGTTACTGGCTGTCAGCGCCTGGATTGGGTTGTACCCAAAACCATTCTTTGCGATCATGGCACCGGCTGTAGATAAGTTGATCGCGATCGTGCAACCGTTCATTGCGGTTGTGAAATAAGGGAGCCAACATGAGCCTTTCAGATCTCTTAATCCTTCTCCCGCAGGCTTTCCTGCTGGTATGGGCCTCCCTGCTCCTGCTGGTGGACCTGTTCATCTCTAAAGAACGCAAGGTGATCACAGCCATTCTTGGTGCAGCCGGCCTGGCCATCACATTGGGGCTGACAAGCGGGCAGTGGGGCAGCCGTGCGACAGGTTTCAACCAGATGGTGGTGGTAGATAACTTCTCGGTATTCCTCAGTGGATTATTCACCCTGGCTGGTTTGGTAGCGATCGTTATCGCTTATGACAATATGCGGCGTACCGGCATCCATAAGACCGAGTTCTACTCTTTGCTGCTTTTTTCCGTGGCTGGCATGATGCTGATGTCTGCAGCTGCGGATCTGATCATCGTTTTCCTGGCACTGGAACTGCTCTCGATCCCTCTCTACATTCTGGCCGGATTGGCAGTGCCGCGGGCTGGATCTGCTGAAGGCGCTATCAAGTACTTTTTGCTTGGTGCTTTTGCCTCAGGGTTTGTACTGTATGGAACCGCGCTGATCTTTGGTGCCACGCAGGGTACTTCCCTGGCTGGCATCATGGCTTCCATCCAGTCCGGCACAGCTGAGCTTCCATTGCTGGTCATTGGCGCTGCCCTGTTACTGGTCGGTTTCTCCTTCAAAGTCGCTGCAGTTCCCTTCCACATGTGGACTCCGGATGTGTACCAGGGCGCACCGAGCCCCGTAACCGGTTTCATGTCCATTGGTGCCAAGGCGGCAGGTTTCGCGGCTCTCATCCGGGTTTTCTCGCTGGCTTTCCCGTCACTGGCGGGGCAATTCGCCCCAATCTTTGCGGTGCTGGCAGGCCTGACCATGGTGGTCGGAAATGTCGCCGCTGTGAGCCAGGTGAGCATCAAACGGATGCTGGCTTATTCCAGTATCGCGCATGCCGGTTATATTTTGATGGCGCTGGTACCTTTGGCCGATCCGTCCGTGGCTGCCAATAGCACAGCTTCTGCCTTGACGTACCTGGTTGTGTATGGAATTACCACGCTCGGTGCCTGGGCAGTGATCTCTGCGGTGGAAAACGCAGATGGCGGCGATACGTCGGTACGCGATCTGAGCGGTCTCGCGCGACAGCATCCCTGGCTGGCAGCTGCCATGACCTTCTTCATGCTCTCGTTCACCGGTATTCCCCCGTTGGCTGGTTTCTGGGGCAAGTTCTACCTGTTTCGCACCGCCATCGAAGGCGGATACACGACATTGGCGATCATCGGTTTGTTGTCTTCGCTGGTCTCCGCCTGGTACTACCTGCGGGTGATCGTGATGATGTACTTCCGTGAAAGTGAGGCTGGCGCGAGTCGGGCCCCATCCATTCAGATTGCCGCAATCTTGCTGGCGCTGGCAGTACTGGTGCTGGGGCTGTTCCCCAGCGGCCTTTTCCAGCTGGCGCTGCAAGCACTGGCAAACGGTGTGAGTTAATACGAGATAAGACTGCCCAAAAGCCGGTCAATAAATGACCGGCTTTATTTATATTATCTTCATGGATCAAACCATAAGCAGTTGAGTGATTACCCATCTAAAAATCTATAATGAATGAAGTTATACTTGCAGCGGCGGGTTTATTGATCTGCCTGCCAGATGGATGCCATCTACGACATGAACCAGGATACGGGAGAAGCCATGTTCACCAACCTTGAGACCCAGCGATTGACCCTGAGATGCATAGATCACAGCGACCGCGATTTCATTTTTAAAGAATTCCAAAGCGAGTTCATCAACCGATACTTGTTTGATGAAGAACCCATGACGGATATCTCACAAGCCGATCAATTGATCGAATTCTATACCATGAGCGAACCGCGCATGCAAAACAGATGGGTATTGGTAGACAAAATCACAGGAGAGAAGCTGGGGACCTGCGGCTATCATTTTTGGAAGCCTGACCTGCAAGAGGTGGAGATCGGTTTTGAATTGATGGAAGCGTTCAACGGCAAGGGCTACATGCTGGAAGCGGTTGAAACGATCCTTGCTTTCGCGCGTCAACAAATGCAGGTAAAAACGATCCGCGCGGTGGTTTATCAGGGCAACACCAAATGCATACAACTCCTGGAAAAGTTACAGTTCGTTAAAGTAGGTGATGAGAATACTGAATTTGACGGTAAAAGTTATCTTCACGATGTATATGCATTGAAGATATAACTTGAACTGAGCCTGATAGGAGTTTCACAAAGAGTGGTAATGGGTGGGTAGTGGGCCCGGAAGGATTCGAACCTTCAACCAAGCGGTTATGAGCCGCCTGCTCCGCCATTGAGCTACAGGCCCGCGGGAAGCTATTTGAGCCATCCGACAGTTGCGTATTATATCATACCCATCCATGAGGATAAATATCTCAAACTTCGACGAAATTGAGTAGCGCGGTATAGACAGGCAGGCCTGTATTCTTGTAAAGATCGACCGGCTACGGTATAATCAACATACTTAATAAAGATTATTAAGGAACTAATTCAGGGATAAGGGAAGCTACAGGCACTGTGAACATCACCACACCAGCAGCTGTTCGAGCCAATAACCTTTCTATCACGCTCAACTTGATCCATGAGCGGGGTTCGATTACCCGCACAGAATTGATGGAGTTAACGCAATTAAGCGCGCCGACCATCTCTGCCCTGGTGAATTCCCTGATATCCGCCGGTTTCGTTATTGAAGGCGGCAGCGGAGCTTCCTCCGGCGGCAGACGCCCCACCATCCTGCAGTTCAATTATGATGCCCGCCATGCCATCGGTGTGGATATGGGTGCAGCGCATGTCACTGTTGTGAGCATGAACCTGGCGGGTGAAGTCAAAGCCCGACAATCTCACCGCATGGATATTGTGAACCTGCCCCATCAAACCCTGGAAAACATCGTGCAGATTGTAAAAGAGGTAATCGCAGAGACCCGCGTTCCGGTCGAAGAGATACTTGGGCTGGGGCTGACAGTTCCCGCGCCGCTGAATACCATCACCTCCGGTACTTTTCTCACCCATTACATGCCGTCCTGGAAAGGCATTTCCCCGGCTGTTGAGCTTGCCAAAGAGATTACCATGCCGATCTACCTGGAGAATGATGCAAACGCTGGAGCGCTGGCAGAAAAGTGGTGGGGCAGCGCGAAGCAGTGTGATACCATCGTTTTTGTAAAGCTCGGCACAGGTGTCGGCAGTGGATTAATCATCGGCAATGAGATCTACCGCGGATTTAGTGGTACTGCGGGTGAGATCGGGCACACCACCATTGAAACCATGGGTCGGCGCTGTCGCTGTGGTAACCACGGTTGTATGGAAAGTTATGTCGGGCTTCCCGGAATCCTAATGGATGCCCGTCTGGGGCTGGCGGAAGATGCCAGCTGGGTGGGATCTTTGGATAACTTGACCGTGCAACAGGTGATCGATGCTGCCAGATCCGGGAATAAATTCTGCCTGCAACTCATTCAAACTGCTGGCAGGTATCTGGGCATCGGCCTGGCGAACCTGATCAACATTATGAATCCCGGTATGCTGGTGCTGGGTGGAGATCTGGCTGAGGCGGGAGATCTATTGATCGAGCCCATGGTCGCTTCCATGCTCAAGCGGTCCATACCCTTTGAGAAACATATGGAAAAGATCGTGGTGAGTGAGTTGGGGCAGGACACTGTGGCAATCGGTGCCGCAACGCTAGCTATCATCGAAGCATTTTCACCATCCAATTTGTATCGAACATTGCATCGTTTGGATGATTTATATTTGAAAGGAGGTGAGGCTATACAGAAGGAGGGTTAAATGCAATACAATGGAGTTCATATAACTAAACTTTTCTGGAGGAAACATGTCTAAACGCATTTTAACAGTAGTCAGCATCCTGATGGTGATCTCATTCGCCATCTCTGCCTGCGCCCCCGCTGCCCCCGCTGCTGAAGCCCCCGCCACGGAAGCCGGTAAGGTTCAGGTCTTCTCCTGGTGGACGGGTGGTGGCGAAGCCGCCGGCCTCGAAGCCATGATCAAGGTCTTTAATGCGAAATACCCGAACATTGAATTCGTCAACGAAGCAGTTGCCGGTGGCGCTGGTACCAATGCGCGCGCAGTTCTGGCGACCCGCCTTCAGGCTGGCGATCCCCCCGATAGCTGGCAGGGCCATGCCGGGCAGGAACTGATTGGCACCTATGTAGCCGCCGGCCAGATCCAACCCCTGAATGACCTCTACGAAGCCAATGGCTGGTTAGCTGTCATGCCAGAAACCTTGATCCCCTTGATCTCCAAGGATGGAAACATCTATTCCGTGCCAGTGAATATTCATCGCGCGAACGTGATGTGGTACAACCCGGCCGTCCTGGCAGCCAACAATGTTGCCGTCCCCACCACCATGGAAGAATGGTTCACTGCCCTTGAGACCCTCAAGGCTGCTGGTGTTGAAACCCCGTTAGCCCTCGGTGAACAGTGGACCGCAATGCACCTCTTCGAAACCGTGCTGCTCGGTACCATGGGCCCAGAAAAATACAATGGCCTTTGGGACGGCACCACAGCCTGGGATGGCCCGGAAGTGACAGAATCCATCGCCAACTATGCCAAACTGCTCACCTACACCAACAGCGATGCCACCTCCCTCACCTGGCAGGATGCTTCTCAGCTGGTGATAAATGGCGATGCAGCTTTCAACGTAATGGGCGACTGGGCCGAAGGATACTTCAAAGAACTCGGCAAGACCCCCGAAACTGATTTCGGTTGGGCTCCTGTTCCTGGTTCCGTTGGTTCCTTCCAATTCCTCTCCGACAGCTTCACCCTTGCAACAGACGCCCCGAACCCCGATGGCGTGAAAGCCTGGTTGACAGTCTGCGGTTCCAAGGAAGGTCAAGATGCCTTCAACCCCGTCAAGGGTTCCATCCCTGCTCGCAGCGATGGCGACAAGAGCCTGTATGATGTCTATCTGCAGTCAGCCATGGCTGACTGGGCCAGCAACACCGTCGTCGGTTCTTTGACCCACGGTGTAGTAGCCAATGACTCCTGGAAGAACGAGATCAATACTGCTCTCGGTCTGTACCTCGGCACCCTCGATGGAGCCACCCTCCAGGCTGCTCTGACGACTGCGTGCGCAGCTCAGGGTCCCTGCAAGTAAATCTCTTATCGAGTACAATGTTCTGGGGTGAATGCAAATTCACCCCAGAACTCATTTATTAATTCGGGGAGCTTTTATGCGTAAACGGGTAGACAAGGAAAGACTGCTTGGAGTGGTGATGATCAGCCCCTCCATCTTGGCTGTTGCAATTTTCATTTATTACTTTATTCTTTGGTCTGCCAGGGTGTCTGTCTCCAAGTGGACTGGTTTAATGCCGGATTATACGTATGTCAAACTGCAAAACTTCATCGGCCTATTTCATGATCCGCGTTTCAGTATCGACATCCGAAATACCCTGCTCTTTACGCTGCTATTCGTTTCAGGCTCTCTGATCGTCGGCCTCATCTTAGCCATCCTGTTGGATCAGGACTTGAAAGGTGAATCCTTCTTCCGATCCCTTTTCATCTTCCCGATGGCGATCTCATACATTGTCACCGGTGTTGCCTGGCGGTGGTTGATGAACCCTGCTGCGGGTGGACGTATCAGCGGCTTGAATCTACTGTTCGATAAACTCGGCCTGGATTTCCTGATCAATTCCTGGTACACCACCAGGGTCTGGGGCATTGCTTTCATCGCCATCCCGGCGATCTGGCAAATGTCTGGCTATGTGATGGCACTATACCTGGGTGGGTTGCGTTCCATACCGCAGGAGATCCGCGAAGCTGCCAGAGTGGATGGAGCAACCGAGGTGGAGATCTACCGGCATATCATCCTGCCGATGATCCGACCCATCACGCTATCCGCGCTGATCATCCTGGGACATATGTCCCTGAAAGTCTTTGACCTGATCTACTCCATTGCGGGAAAGCAGGTGGCGCTGGACGTACCGGCTATTTATATGTGGCAGGTAACCTTTGATGGCCTCTTCTACGGACGCGGCGCGGCTATTGGCATTTTGCTGCTTATCAGTGTGGCGGTGCTGATCATTCCGTACATGCGCTACAGCCTCAAAACGGAGGAGAGTCTATGATCCGCTCACGCAGCCGCTATTTACTTTACATCCCGTTGGTGCTGGCAGCCTTGTTCTTCCTGCTGCCCATGTACGTTATGCTTGTCACCGGTTTCAAGAGTTTCGCCGAAGTTAACCTGCAAACCATGTGGGATCTACCGCAAGCAGGGATCAAGCTGGATAACTTTAAAGAAGCCTATAGAAACCTGGCACCATCCCTTGGCAATTCCTTCTTGATGGTCATTCCTGCTGCTGTCATCAGTTCCATCCTTGGATCCATCAATGGGTACATCCTGGCCAAGTGGAAGTTCAAAGGCGCAGATGTGATCTTCCCGCTGATTCTTTTCGGAATGTTCATCCCTTACCAGTCTATCCTCATCCCGCTGGTATCTTTTATGCGGCAGATCGGTTTGTACGGGAGTATCCCAGGCCTTGTCCTGACGCATGTGATCTATGGTATCCCGATCACCACCCTGACGTTCAGGAATTATTACGCCACGATCCCAAAGGAACTGTTGGAAGCTGCCCGAATAGATGGCGCGGGGATCATCCGCATCTTCACCAAGGTGCTTTTACCCATCTCCCTTCCTTCATTCGTGGTTGTGCTCATCTGGCAGTTTACCTCTGCCTGGAACGATTTTCTATTTGCAGTTGCGCTCACGAAGCCGGAAGCTTGGCCTGTCACTGTGGCTCTGAACAATATGGCCGGCAGCCAGATAATCGCCTGGAATGTGCAGATGGCCGGTTCCTTCCTGGCCGCCCTGCCGACTCTCGTGGTTTACATCTTCCTGGGGAATTACTTCCTCCGGGGTATGATGGCGGGATCGCTCAAAGGGTAGGATAAGTATCATTAAACAGAGCGGCTGGCAGATATCTGCCAGCCGCTCTTTACTTAATTCAACATAGCTTATTTAGTAGATGTAATTCCATGGGTTATCGTTCAACCCCATGTAGCGGATCTCAAAGTGGAGATGAGGGCCGGTAGAATTACCCGTGCTGCCGATCACACCGACCGGTGTTCCCTGGTAGACCGATTGGCCGCAAATCGCGTATAAGACGCTCATGTGGGCGTACAGGGTCTGGTATCCATTGCCGTGGTCGATCATTACGGTATTTCCGTAACCGCCATTTGCCCAGCCGGAATACACCACCAGGCCGCTGTCTGCAGCCAGGATAGCTCCGCTGGTCATGGAACCCAGGTCAATTCCCTGATGAACCCCTTCAATATAATCGTTTCCGATCAGAACACCGCCATCCATCGGGTTGCCGAAGGAGCCATCTCCGAAAGCGCCGCCGCCGGATGTGTCACAACCGCCATCGCCAAACAGCTTGGCAAGGGTGCCGGCTGAACCGCGGGGGATTGCTCCCTGGAACCACTGGACCACCTCACGCCGGCCGCCAGGGACCATGATATAGGTTCCCGGCTCAATTACCGGGTTAGCCAGGTCCAACCGGTTGATAGGCGCCTGCAGGATGTCTTCTGCATCAGCAAAGAAGGCTTCAGCGACCGATTGAACCGTATCCCCTTTTTTCCACTTGTAATAGATGCCGTCAGAAGGCGGAATGACCAGATCCAGGCCGGGAGAGAGCATGTCCGGGCTGCCGTTCAGGGTGTCGTAATTTGCCCAGAATATGGTCTCAGGTTCGAGATCGAACTGCTTCGATATGGCAAAAAGTGAATCACCTTCTGCGATCACATAATGTTCGGCAACTGTCCGGCCGTTATCGGGTATCTCGGTATGTCCCTGCAGGGCGCGCACCACCGATTTTTTCGGGAAGTAAGATACTTCGGCGGAATAAGCCTGAGCCACCGCGGGACGGGCAGGTTCGGCGTTGGTAGATTCAGGCGTTGGCGCTGCTTTCGAAAAAAGCAGGAAGGCAGGTGGCTGAATGATGGCCATTATAGCCAGAATGAGCAACATCAGGCCAGCCAGAACCCAAAGTACAACAGAGAACGCCCTGTCGCGGCTGCTGGATGGATGATCGGTAGACACGTCTACATTGCCTCGGTAAGTGTTTCCAGAAATTCCTGGTTGGATTTTGTTTTGGCCATTCGCTGTAAAATGGCTTCGGTGGCAACAGCGGTATCCATACCGGCTCCCTGGGGTTGCTGGCCGATCATTTGCAGGTACATGCGGCGCATCAACCAGACGCGCTGCAACAGGTCTGGGCCAAGCAGCAGGTCCTCGCGGCGGGTAGATGAGCGCTCCATGTCGATCGCCGGGAAGGTGCGGCGTTCCTGCAGCTTGCGCGAGAGGTGCAATTCCATATTGCCGGTACCCTTGAACTCTTCGTAGACCACATCATCTAGGCGGGAGCCGGTATCGATCAGAGCGGTCGCGATGATGGTAAGCGAGCCGCCTTCTTCCAGGTTACGGGCAGCGCCGAAGAATCGTTTGGGCGGATACAACGCGCTCGGATCCATACCACCAGAGAGGGTGCGGCCGGAGGGATTGACCACCAGGTTGTAGGCACGAGCCAGGCGGGTGAGCGAATCCATCAGGATGACGACGTCACGGCCGATCTCCACCAGCCTTTTCGCGCGATCCAGGGCGATCTCTGCGGAGCGCACATGCGAGCTGACGGGTTCATCGAAGGTGGACGCAACCACTTCGGCTTCCACAGTTCGATCCACATCCGTTACCTCTTCCGGGCGTTCACCAATCATGGCCATAATGAGGTGAACATCCGGGTACTGTGTCGCGATGGCATTGGCGATCTGTTTCAGGATGGTGGTTTTACCGGCTTTGGGGGGAGAAACGATGATACCGCGCTGTCCGCGGCCGATGGGTGAGATCAGGTTAATCAGGCGGGTGGAAAGGACGGAGCGATCTGTCTCGAGGTCGAAACGCTTGTCTGGGAAGATCGGTGTCAACCGGTCAAAATCAATGCGTTTGCGCATTTCTTCGGCAGGGATGCCATTGATGCTTTCGACCTTGAGCAATCCCCAGTGACGCTCAGATTCCCGGGGGGGGCGGACATGCCCGATGATCAGATCACCCGCGCGAAGGTCGTAACGGCGCAATTGTGCCTGCGAGACATAAACATCATCCTGGCCGACCTGGTAGTTACTGCGCAAGAAACCCACGCCTTCGCTCATAATCTCCAGGATACCACCGCGTACTTCCAGGCCTTCTTTTTCTGCTTCAGCCTGGCGAATGCGGATGATAAGGTTTTCTTTCTTCATCCGCTCGGCCTTTGGAATATTCATGGATACGGCCATTTCACGCAGCGAGTGCAGGGGCGAATTTTCTAATTCAATAATTCTCATGATTTGCTCAACTTTTCATCAAACAGGGTTGGATATCTGTCGCCGATCCGTGATGGGACAGATTATTAATTAACAATAGTGTTTACCTGGATAGTAAGGATCAATAGTTTGGGTAATTGGGGGAATGGAAAAGCTAACCTTGATCTTGTGAAGCGATTATAGCATGCCAGTTTTTTTCATGCAAGCCTGAAAAGTCAACCTTTTTGAACACCGATTCTGGTGTGTAATAATTGTTTGATCTGCTCCTCTGCAAGTTCCTTCCCGGTAGCAGTGAAAAGGGTGGCAAAGTACGCTGCCGGGCTGCGTACCTGAATGGAAAGTGAAATAGCCGGGCTTTTCTCGCCAAAATAGGTGGAATGCCAGCCGGCAGTTGAGTTTTCTACCGCACGCTCTACCTGCACGACAGCACCGGCCATTTGGGCGATAAAGATATGGTATTGATTGCCGGGGTAATCCAGATGGCATACCTGATACCCGTCCCGGAGTTCCATATGGTATTTTCCATCAGCCAGTAGCCAATGCAGGTGGTAGTCATGTGCCTGGTGTCCATCCAATTGATCGATCACCAGCCACATACCCTCACCCAGACCCCTTACCTGCCGTGTGTGCCGGACGGGGTCTCCCAAGCGCGCGTAGCCGTTATGAGTTGCCAACCAGCTGTTATCGTCCTGATGAAGTACTTTACCGGTGGACCAATGTGCCCAGGTGAAGCGGCTGAGCCAGTGCATCTGGTCCGTTGCATCCACGCTCACCGTGTTGTGCGCTGCGGTGTGGGCTAATCCATTTTGCCAGGGATCGGCGCCGTGATACAGGTAAGTTCCGGCATCCAGAGCCAGGTTGAATTTCCCCACCCACAGGTCCATGTGCAACTGGTCCGCATGGGACGGCCGATTTATGTGCTTCACCGCACGCAAGTAGACCCGGCTGGAAGGATCTTGCAGCAGAGTGATCCCGGCATCCGGGAAACAAGTCGAGGGGGCTGGGGGAGTGACCAGCGGCAGCTGTAAAGCGGCCTCACCCAGGATCCACCACGAGGCCTCATCCCAGGGGCCGGGATGGAGCGCGCGCACGTTTCGGGATACAAACGAAAGCAGCTGCAGGGTGGGGCGGTAATCGCTGAAATCACACCCATCCAGCGGCAGGATCAGTGCGCCGTCATTCGACCCAAAGACTGGCACCTTGCCGGTTTCTTTGTCCATCAGCGCCAGCAGGAAATCAGTGGAATGAGAAAGTCGTTCATTTAAGGCAGCGGGCAATGGCTGACCCTGTAACTCTGCCAGCCGAATTGCCAGTGCAGCCAGTTGAAGCACAAAGCGCTGGTAATTGATCGAGTACATGCTGTAGCTGCCATCCAGGAAGAGCTGGCGCATAGCCTGTCGCACGAAATGTTTTTGCCCAAGGGTGCGATAATGTTCCGCTCCACGCAGTTCAGGGAAGACCGTACCGCAAAGCCACAGGCCGAAAGATTCTGATATGGCGTGATTATTCCCTGTATGGATGGCAAAGGGAAGGCTGAGTTCCAGCTTGCGGGCAAGTGCGCCAGCCAGGCAAGTCAGGGCTGCTGTCTGCTCCGCCGTGGTGTGCGGTGATCTTTTGAATGTATACCAACCGAAGCAAAGCGCCAGCAACCGTAGCGCAGCTTCCTGGCCGCCCATCCAGTTCACACCGTTGTAGGGCGGATTCTTTTCCATCCAATCTTCCACCAGGCGCCAGAAGGCCGCGGCATACTTTTCATCAGCAGAGGAAGCGTAGGCTCGCAGCAGAGGATAGATCATGTTCAACCGGCTGGCTTCCCAGGCATATTTGATGTCATAGTCCCCGTACTCAGGGATCTGTGAAAAGTGCGTAGATGGATTAAAATGCTTCCCGCTCATAGGGTCCACATGCCAATTCGGCGGGAAACCGGTTTTCAGCCACTGCCAGCCAAAATACTGCCATTCGCCTGCCAGGACCTGCTCTGCCATGTGAACTGCCTGCCTGGTATCCCATGGCGCATCCGAAGGCGTTGCCGGGACATCCATAAAGAACCAGGGAGGAGCATTCTTCATGCGCCAGGCATGGTACATTACAGTTTCAGCAGGAATGGATGGCTTGATCCAGTGGCTTAGCGGATATTTTGCCCAAGATGCGGAGGGCAATTGGTGTTTTGCCACCCCCAGTCGGTTCAGGAGAGTGAACCACCCCCGGTAAGCCAGCCAATCGGGTCCCAGGTGCAGGCCAAGGGACAGGTAAGCCATGAGAGATGAAAAGTCCTTATAGCGGGTGGCGGTGATCGAAAAAAGTACCCAGAAGAGGGGAATGCCGGGCAAGATTACCCAGCCAGACCAGGGGGCATGGGTGACCCATCCCCAGGCGAGAAGGATGCCTAGAAATGTCAGCAGGATATAGATATTGCTCACTGCCGAGTGGCTGAAGCCGGCAGTGACCATCCGCTGGTAGAGATGGCTGCGGTGAGCTGCGAAGACGCGCTCGTGCCGGAGGAACCGGCGGATAAAGGTGATACCTGCGTCCAGGATGAAGACCCAGAGGAGCATGACTCCTGCCATCCAGGGTTGAGACGGGTGCTGAGCGACCAGCAGAGGGAGCATGGCCAGTGTGTATCCCAGGAAACCGCTGCAAACATCCCCCATAAAAATGCGTGCGGGCTGCCAGTTGTGCCCCAAAAAACCCAGGCTGCCAGCCGCGACCGCGAGTGCCAACCAGAAAGCCAGGCTGCCAGCACCGCCCAGATATACTGCCAACAGAAATGCCCAGCCTAGGCCGGCGGCCAGCGCGACACCGCCGGCAATGCCGTCAATGCCATCCATAAAGTTGTAGGCATTCGTCAGCCCCACAATCCACAGGATGGTCAGGGGAATACCCCACGCGCCAATTTGGATGCCGGGAGTAAAAGGAAAAGGCAGGGCTGAAAAATAGCCGCAGGCTGCAATGGATAAAATAGCTACCAGGGTATGAATGACCAGCCGCACACGAGCCGGCAGCGAGCGGATGTCATCCCGCCAGCCGAGGATGGCAATGAGGGTGCCACCGATCAGGTATCCGCCAACTATCCGCCAATCTCCATAAACAAGCCCGTATACCAGAGCGGAGGTAAGGGCGATCAGAACGACAGGCAATCCCCCTCCGCGCGGCGTAGGGACGCTGTGGGAGCTGCGTTCATTGGGTATATCCAGCAATGCCCGGCTCACCGCTTGTTTAAGCAACAGTGCAACAAGCCCATATACCAGGGATGCAATCGCAAGAAAAGCTACAAGGATCAGATACCAGGGGATCATTTGTGGACCATTCCCAGCATGATTGCCAGGGTTTCTTCCATTTTATCGTTCCGGTCCATATGCCGGCAGATGTACTCACGGGCGTTAAGGCCCATCTGCTGCAAGCCTTTGGGGTCTTCCATTAGTTGTGACAGGCATTGAGCCAGGGCGGCGGGATTTCCGGGAGGAACAGCGACACCCCCATGCGCTTCCTCAACCAGTTGGCGGATGACGCCATCAATTGCCAAAACAGTCGGTTTGCCGGATGCCATATAGTCAAAAACTTTATTCGGGTAGGTTGTGCGGAACATGGGGATATCCTGCAGGATCGCCAGACAGACATCCGCACAGGCAATCGCGCCAGGCATCGCGCTTTTTGGGATGGCTCCGGCGAAAACGATATTACTTAAACCCAACCGCCTTGCTTCAGCTTCCAGGTTGGGGCGTTCCTTCCCATCTCCCAGAAGCGCCAGTCGAAAATCCGGCTTGTCTTGCAGCAGTGCTGCGGCTTGAAGCAGGGTGGGGATATCATTGGCTGCACCCAGTGCACCTGCATACAGGGCTACAAACTTTCCGGCAAGATGCAGGCGCTCCCGCAGGTCTCCCGGTAGGATAGATGGGTGGAACATGCGCGTATCCGTTCCATAGGGGATGTAACGGACTTTGGCAGGGGGAACCCCGCGTGTTTTTAAGTAATCAACATAGGCAGGGGAGTTGACCAGGATGATACTGGCACGGGCATACAGGAAGGACTCAAGCCAGCGGGAAAGGGTGATGACCAGGCGGGACTTGATCACACCCATGCCGATTGCAAATTCCGGCCAGAGATCACGTACTTCCAGTAAGAAGGGTTTGCGTCGAATGGCAGCGATGAGCCAGGTGGCGAAAGCCTGGAAAAGCGGCGGTGTCGTTGCCATGACCAGGTCGACATCCCTGACTTTGAAGGACGCAGCAATGGAACTGAACATGAACGAAATGAAGGATAAGACCCGCAAGAAATAACTGTGATGTAAAGCAGGGAGGATGGAAGCCCGCAGGATTTGCACCCCTTCTACTTCCTGCCAGGCAGAAAGCCCACGGTGTTTCAGTATCTTCTGGCCGGTCTGGTAGTTTAGGTCGCTGCCAATAATAATGAGGTGATGGCCGGCATGTTGAAGGTGCCTGGCAAGCTCAAAATGGCGGGTGTGGCCAGGTTCATTGGGAGAAACGAAGGCCTGATTCACCAATAAAACCTTCATCGGGGGGCTCCAGTGTTCGATCGGTCAGCTTCCATTGTCCTGATTATAGTCTGAAATCCGGCCTATCGGCGTAGAGGCAATTTTTCCGCGGGGAATTATTCTCCACCCAAATGCATTTTTATAGAGGGATGTGCGATAATAAAGTTGTGTTGCCGGGCGATTTCCGGCAGGGATGACGGAGGAGCAATGAACCAGAATAGCAGCAGAACCGAGGAGTTTCAGATCAACGGCGATGAGATCATGTCCAAATTGAAAGAATTATTGCATGAGGGCAATATCCGCCGCATCACGATCAAGAACGAAGAAGGCAAGACCATTGTCGATATCCCCCTGACTGTCAGCGTGGTAGGGATCCTGATCGCACCGCAGCTGGCTGCCATCGGGGCGATCGCTGCCCTGGTCGCGCGCTGCACGCTGGTAGTGGAAAAATCTGAATAAGGGAGTTGTATAATCAAATAGATCATCCGGACTTTTCTTTATCGAAAGGAGGGAAGGATGAAAACAAATAGCATGATTTTAGCTGTCTGTGTGTTGTTTCTATCTGGCTGTGGCGGATTGACAGGACCGGATACTGCAGCAGGTGAGAACCCATCCCTTTCCGCCATTCAAACGGCTGTAATGGCTGCCCTGCCCACCTGGCCTGCAGTGGGGAGTGATGCAACCCCTTATGCTCAAACCTCATTGGCAACCATCACAGAAACTCCAATACCGGTTGATGTGTCATTTGATGCCTCGGTATCCGCTGATACGTTGAACCTACGCGGCGGGCCAAGCCTGCTGCACAATATCATCAGCCAGTACCATAAGGGGGAGGTTGTTCGGCTGTTGGGTCGCGCGCCGGGTAACGAGTGGGTGAAAGCTGTCGGTGCGGATAATCGCATCGGATGGCTGGCGGTGACTCACCTGGCTTTACCTCAGGAGGCGACTAACTTGCCAGTGTTGACAATCAATGAGAGCCTGGTTGCCAGGGGGCGTGTTGTGGATGTAAATGGTGCAGGTATCGCCGGGATTCAGGTGGCGTTGACACGTATGGGTGGTGCAGACCGGGTTCGCATTCAGGGTACTACTGGCGAAGATGGTATTTTCTATGCCTACGCGCCGGTGGAATACCAGGGAAAATGGCTGGCCGCGGTGGTGGGGGTTGGCTGTGCCAGCCGTATCGTGGACGCCAATTGTCGCTATGGCGGTGCGTTCTACCCGCTGGTAGGAACGGATCTGGAATTGCCTATATTTACCGATCTTATCATCACGTATAAGTGATCAATATCCATCGACCATTAGGAGGGTTAATAACATCTGATCCTTACTGAAGTTCATTTGTTGCAAGACATAGTTCTTCGGCTTGCTTGTTTCCGGATGTTTTGTACATACGAGAATATTGCACAAAAAGAATGTGCTTGATTTACCCCCAATTGAAGGCGTATGGTGATTTCGAGTAATGGATATAATGGTAATTAGAAGTAAAAAACCTGAATGACCAGAGTATTCTAGGAGGAGAGCCGTGGATTATTGTCAGGTTTGTGGAAAGTATGCCCAAACAAAGTATGTACAGTATTATCAAAACATTGGCGTACTTTTCGTGAGGTTTTCAAAGCAAGTAAAAGGCAATCTATGCAAAGATTGTTCCAGTAAGATTTTTTGGTCTTTCACCACTACAACTCTTTTCCTTGGGTGGTGGGGTGTTATATCTTTTTTTTTCACCTTGTTTATTCTCCCTAACAATTTAATCCAATATCTAGGCAGCCGAAAGCTTGAAGCGCCGGATTGGTAAACAACCAATAAAAGAGCAGACACGAATTATTTCCGCGAGAGTTTTGAGCTCATGTCCATTATGGATACTGAATCAACAGAGATTTGAAATTGGAAATATAACTAGTTTACACAGCGTTATTTTATTTGGACAATCTACTGGTAAGATTGCCCGCATATTACACATCGTGGAGGATTTATGAAAAAGATCAGCAACTTCATTTTTGTGGCATTATTCATCAGCCTGATACTCACCGCTTGCGCGCCAGCTGCGAATAGCTCGACCTCATCCCTGGATGGCAAGACTCTGGTAGATGAGAAATGCAGCACCTGCCACAGTGCTGACGCGGTAATGAATGAAGGAATGACGCAGGCAGAATGGTCCAATGTTGTATTACGCATGATCGGCCACGGCTTGAAGGTAACGGACGTGGAACAAACTACAATCGTCGCCTACCTGGCGCAGACCTATCCATAGGAGAGAAATGAAGAAACTGTGGGCTTTGATGATGATGCTGGGGGTCCTGGCAGCGTGTGTTCCTGCCGGGAGTACACAGGTGGAGGTAACACAAGCAGATCCGACGCCGGCCGCAGCGATTGTCACAGCGACACAGAATCCAGAGATCGCGGTACCAACAGCCGAACCAACACATCAGCCAATGGATCCGGCAGCGGCCGCATCCCTGCTACAGGAACGCTGCGGCATCTGCCACAGCCTGGATCGCGTGAACAACGCTTCAAAATCGTTTGCTGAGTGGACAGTGACCATCCAACGGATGGTGCAGCACGGGGCGATACTCACCGCGGATGAGGAAACCGGACTGGTAGCCTACCTCGCTACAATTCAACCTTAAAAATGCAGACCCCGCGAAAGCGGGGTCTAAAGTTCATTCCGTGATGCTTATTCTCCGGTCATCCAGGTGATGGCCACGGTTCCCGGGCCGACATGGCTGCCAACTACCGGGCTGATCTCTGAGAGGATCATTTCCACCGGGTTGAAAGCTTCTTTACAACGCTGCATCAGGTCATCCGCGGTCGCCCGATCCAGGGCATGAAAGACAGAGATCCGCACGGGTTTCCCTTCCTTGATTCCTTCACCGACCAGCTGCACCAGTCGCTCGAGAGCCTTTTTCCGGGTCACCGCAGAGCCGGCTGCTTCGATCTTGCCATCGGATAATTGCAATATCGGTTTGATACTGAGGGCGGATCCCAGCAGGCGTTTGGCACCACCGATGCGGCCGCCTTTATGCAGGTATTTCAGGTCTTCCACTGTAAAGTACACGCCGATATGCTTGTAAGAATCCAGCGCGACCTGTTTGGCCTGCTGCAAAGTAGCGCCTTTTTCAATGGCGCGGGCGGTGGCTAGGACCATCCAGCCCAGGGGCATGGAAACCAGTTTGGTGTCAATGATATCCACCGGCCGGCCGGCAAAACTTTCCACAGCGATCGCACCGTTGGCGTAAGAGGCAGATATCCCGGATGAGAGGGGGAGGCAGAGGACTTCATACCCGGTATCCAGAGCAGCCTGGATCGCCTCTGTGTGTGCATGGATGGAAGTGGCATTGGTGGTAGGGAGAGTATCAGCATCCTTTAACCGGGTGTAGAACTCTTCGGCTTTCAGATCTACCCCGTCGCGGAAACTTCCGCCTTCCCAGTTGACTGTCAGGGGGATGACCTCAATTTTGTACCTGTCCACGTATTCCTGAGGAAGATAAGCGGTGGAATCGGTGATGATCTTTATCTTTGTCATTATTGCTCCCTTTCTATAACGATAAAAGTGGTGTACACCAATGATACCAAAAAACAACCGGCTGGCAGTGGTGCCAGCTGCCATTTAACTCATATAATCCTTGAGGTTCTTACTACGGGTGGGGTGGCGCAATTTGCGCAGGGCTTTCGCCTCTATCTGCCGGATGCGTTCACGGGTGACGTTGAAGTACCGGCTGACTTCTTCCAGGGTATGATCTTTACCATCTGTCAAACCAAAACGCAGCTCCAACACCTGCCTTTCGCGTTCCGAGAGAATTGAAAGCGCATTCTGCACCTGATCTCGCAGCATTTCGCGGGCGGCGGCATCCATAGGCTCAAGGGCGTCATCGTCTTCGATGAAATCGCCCAGTTGGCTGCTTTCTTCGTCCCCGACCGGCCGTTCCAGGGATACCGGTTCCTCGGCGCTTTGAAGTGTCTTCTGCACTTTGATGGCTGCCAGGGTCCAGCGATGTTGCAGGTCCAGTGAAAGTGGCTCTCTATTGGTTCGTGCCTGGTGGATGGCGAGAGTATCCGCTTCATCCAGGAAGCCGCCTTCAAGCGCCAGCTCTTCATTGGTCGGGTCCCTTCCCAATTCCTGCACCAGCTTACGCTGCACACGCAACAGGCGGGTAATGGATTCAAAGAGATGCACGGGGATGCGGATGGTGCGAGCCTGTTCGGCAATGTAGCGGCTGATGGATTGACGGATCCACCAGGTGGCATACGTTGAGAATTTGAAGCCACGAGTCGGGTCGAATTTATTGACCGCGCGCAGCAATCCCAGATTTCCTTCCTGGATCAGGTCGAGGAAAGAGATGCCGCGGCCGAGGTAGCGCTTGGCAATACTCACCACCAGGCGCAAGTTGGCTCGAATAAGCATTTGGTTGGATTCTTCGGCAATGGCTTCTATAGCCTTGGATTCTTTTTGAAGCGTGGCTGCATCAGGCAGGTGCTTACGTAAAGTATCGCGGTGGGGGAAATCGCGATGTTTTTTCAGGTGTGCTAACATGGCCTGCGCAGTGCTTTGCGGCAGCAGATACATGCACAGAAACACCGTGAACGCCTGCTTCACCAACAAAGTCCAGGTGTTATCCTTCCCCCACTGTCCGTTATCCAGGTAAGCACGCAGGTAAGAGCCCTGGTCTATCTGCCAGGCTTCGCGTAGATTCTGTGCTTCGGCCAGTAACATCGCCGGATCCGGTACACCGAAACCGCTTTTTTCGCCCATTTCTTCCCATACCAGCCAGTGGCTGATGAGTTCTTCGTACACACAATTGAACACGCGCGCGTCCATCTGATCGGGCGGGCAGTTATGCTTCTGAACGCGCAGGTTTTCCAGGAATCGCAGGGCTTCAATGCGGGCAGCCAGCCGGAGCTCACTGTCTGAATCCAGCAGATGGATCTGACCAATCTCTTTCAGGTAAAGACGCACCGGGTCTTCCGAGAGTTCCATGACGGCATTTGCCGCGCTGATCTCTTCGAGTGCATCTCCGCCCAGAAGTTCACCTGTTTCCGCGGCTGCGGTTGTCAGGCTGACCTCATCCGGTTCATCCGCTATGCCACCCCGGTCGTCATCATAGGTCAATTCCATGATTGTATCCAGGGCATCGCCATCATCATTTGTCCCGGGTGCTGAGTAATCATCCTCGCTGGATGAGCCGGATATATGGCGATTCACTGGGGCTTTTTTCCGCGGTTGTTTTTTTGCTTGTGAGGATTGAGGCATGTTTATTCCTATAGTTTCCGTTTCTGGCTATCCAACCGCAAGGCACTTTCCAGTTTCTTGATCATTTGCAAGTTTTCCAGCACCTGATTTTGGAAGGGAACAGTGCTTCCTTCCGGATGCTCATCTTCTTGTAAATACCGCAACTGCAGGAGGGCATCTTTACATCTCTTGTTGCGTAAACGGATGACCGTACGAAAAACATCCACCACCAGATCATCCTCGTTAATTTTATCCTGATTATTAAAATCGAAGAATTTTGTCAAATCAGTCAACAGGGATGCGTCCAGGTTTGCAGCGATATACTCCTGCGGGTCGAGTTCGTCCTGTTCCAAAGCTGTGTTCAGTACAAAAAAAGCCTGCTGAAGGTCCGATTGGCCAAAATCCTGCCCGGAAAGGCGGGGCAGATCGGTCTGACGCAGATTTCGATCCACCCTGTAAAGTAAAGGTGGATTGCTGATCAGCCAAGCCAGAACATGTCTTTCCATTTCAGGCGTCGGGTCTGTTGTGCCTGCACGCAGAACCTGCCGGGGGGACTGCGGATTGGGTTGGTTCGTTACCCGTCTTCCGGAGGGGAGACTCGCCTGTCGGGCGGGGTGCATGCTCAGCAATGCCTCTTCTCCTACTCGCAGTAACCGAGCCAACCGCTGGCGGTAGGCATCCCGTTCCACCGTACCCGGTACGTCTTCGATCAGTGGCAAAACAGCTGCGGCGATCTCATTCTTTACCCGTGGGTCTGTCACATCCTTGGATCTGGCGAGGGATTCCATTACATGGATTACCAGCGGAGTCGCGCGATCCACGATACCCTGCCATTCAGCCGGGTCACGGTTCACCACCTCATCCGGGTCCATCCCTTCAGGAAGGGTGGTCACCCGCAGGTCTGCCTGCAAGCGTTTTTCATGGCGCAGCAGTCCGCGCACGTCAAATCCAATCTCCTCGCCGTGGTCCATAGCTTCACGGGCGACTTCAAGGCCGCGCAGGGTGGCTTTCTCGCCGGCGGCGTCCGCATCCAATGCCAGAACGATACGGCGGGTAAATTTCTTTAAGAGCCGCATCTGGTCTTCGGTCAGGGCTGTTCCCATCGGTGAGACGGCATTGGCGAAACCAGCCTGGTGCAATGCCACCACATCCAGGTAGCCCTCAACGATAACAGCCTGATCTTGCAGGCGGATAGCCTTGCGCGCGCGGTCCAACCCGAACAGCAGACGGCCTTTATCGAACAGAATCGTCTGCGGGGAATTGAGGAATTTTGGCTGGTCCTGTGGATTGAGGATGCGCGCGCCAAAGCCGGCCATCTTCCCTTCCATTGTGCGGATCGGGATCATGATGCGGTTACGGAAGCGGTCGTAATACCCGCCCCCCTCTCTTTCTGTGAGCAGGCCGCATTCAATCTGGGCCTGAGGATCGATTCCGCGCGCGATCAGGTGTTTTTGCAGTGAATCCCAGGAGTCGGGGGCGTAGCCGAAACCGAATTGTTCCAGGGTGGCATCCTTCAGGTCGCGTTTATGCAGGTAATCCAGGGCAGAACGGCCGGCAGGAGACTCCAACAATTGACTGTGGAAAAACTGAACCGCCAGTTCCAGAGCATTTTCCAGCCTGTCGCTGATGTGCCGTGTTCGTTCCATCTCCGGCGTCGGGGGTGCCAGTTGCACACCGGCTCTTTCAGCCAGGTATTTGAGCGCCTGGCTGAAATCCATGCCTTCACGTTTCATGATGTATTTAAAGATGTCCCCGCCTTCGTTGCATTGGCCGAAACATCGCCAGGTGCCCGTATCCGGGAAGACTACGAACGCAGGGGTATGGGTATTCGGATGGAATGGGCAAAAACCTGTCATGCTGCGGCCTGAACGGCGCAGTTTAACCGTCTCTGCCACGATATCTTCTAAGTTCAAACGTGCCTTGATCTCATCCGTAACTGTCATTTTCTTCCTTGCGGCAGCTGGGTTAAGGGCAGTCGTTTCCCATGTGTATCTTTTCGATCTGCCAGAAGATGGAACGGGAAGTGGCATCCACGGTGATACCGCAGACATCCGACCTGAATGCAGCCACGCGCAAAGGCTGATATACCGGAATCGCCGGGAGATCGGCGCTGAAGATAGCTTGGGCGGTATTCAGCCCATCGCTGTAACCGGGTAGCCCCGGTAGTGATAAGCGGGAGGCATCGCAGGCGGTATCGAAAGCGGATGAAGAGTAGCCGGTGACATTGACTCCAATCCAGTCTGTTGAGGTTGTGGGGATCTGCCCGGTTTCATAGAGCTGGCAGGCTGAAGTTACACCGCCCCAGTAGAACAGAGCCATATCGAAAGTTCGTCCAAAGATCACGCCATCCGGCCCGGGGGAAAACAACTGGCTGGCTGGCATGTACACCTGCTGGACATCAAATCCACAGGCTTGCAGGTCCAGAGCGATCTTTTCACCCGCTGCCATCCGCAGGCCAGTGTTTGTGGTCGCCAGATCCACCTGCAAAAGTGTCCCCGGGGGAACGCCAACAGCGGAATAGGCGATTCGCGGGGTGGCAGGGTCTTGATCGTGATCTTTCCAGCCGGCAGATTCCAGCAGGGCAATGCCTGCCGCCGGGTCATAAAGCGCCTTGTCTACTGCCGAGTTTGCATTGGGGGCATCCGCAGGAAGAAAACTGGCGGGAGTCTGTGAAAATCCGCCAAGCAATCCGTCGTTCATCCCGGATGTATCCATGCATAGCTGAACGGCCTGCCGCACCCGACCATCCGCAAAGATGGCAGGTTGATCACCCTGGTTATACTGGTAGCCGTTGTCATGGGAGGCTGGTTTAGTATTGAGCGAAAGCATTTCAATAAATGGCGAAGGTAGTGCCATCAATTGTATTTGCCCTTCTTTTGCAGCTGCATCCATGCTGGCGACCTGGCTTTCCAGCCCGGTACTGACATCCAGTAGGTCGCATTCACCGGAAAGCAAAGCCTGAATATTGGATTGGGCATCTGTTCCGGTGAAACGGAAGGTGAGGATATCCGTTGCTGGCAGATCTTCAGCGGCGCGGAAGTATGCCGGGTTTCGCACGGCCGTGATATGGTCGCCGGGAATCCACTCGGAGATCACATATGGACCCCAGCCGACAGGGCGCTGATATGCCTGTGGATCTGTAAGAAGGGTAGCAGGGTCTTTCGCGCCTAGAAGGTGCTGCGGTAAGGGCAGCCAGAAGCGGTTGGCAAACGCCGCATCCCGGTAGCCCGGCAGACCCACCCACTCAACGGTCAGGTCATCCACTGCGGTGTAAGAAGCGGTCCGCTGGATGATGCCTTTGCTGGTGGGCAGTAAAGGTGAAGCAGCCAGTGAGTATGAAAAGACGGAATCTGCAGCGGTAAGGGGCTTTCCATCAGACCATAACAACCCGGGGAGCAGGGAGAAACGCGCATGCAGCTGATCCACTGTGACCGGGGTTTTTCCGTCATAGGTTTGAACGCAATCCGGTGAAGAGCAACCGGAAGGTAAATAGCGTACACCTTTGTGCAATGTGGCCAGGTTGCCGTCCACATCCACCAGGTCCATGCCTTCTTTTAATTCAACCGGGGTTAGAGTCGCGTCGCCGGTTTCAAGGGACGGAATGGATGTCAAGATCACAGGCTGGTAGGCATAATCAACATAATCGATTGGTCCGTCATAAATGGCTTCCAGCACGGTCAGCATGGAAGCATTGAAAATTCCATTATATAGAAATAGACTCTCCGGTTCAGAACCGAGGCAGATGGTCAATTCACTGGGTACCGGGGTGGACGTTGGCGGTAGCGGTGTCTCGGTTGGCGTGGCGGATGGCAGCGGAGTAGGCGCAACCGGGCTGAATGTACACCCGGCGATAAGGATAGAGAGGGTCAGGAGAATGAGATGTTTTTTTATGGGCATTATGGATCCGATCGCGCACAGTTGCGCAGTAATGGTACGGAAATTATACATCAAGCCAATAAGAGACTATTTTAAGTAACAGGCAGGCAGCTTGACCATGACAGGTTCCTATGCTATTCTGGCTGCATGTTGATCCATCGAGCCACTTTATCCCACGCGGCTTTACGAGCATCCGCAACGATCGTATTGGTGCTGTGTGTCCTTTCAGCATGCACCCGCCCGGCAGCTGGAACTTTACCGGTGCCTTCTGGCTCTGCCTCTGTACCCACGGTAACCGGAAATCCGGCACAACATCAGATCGGTGCGACACAGACTGCCAGCACGCTTCTGCAGAAAATAACCCCAACGACTGCTATCCCTGTATCGAAGACAAAAATCCCAACAACCACCCCCACCATCACGGATACGCCACCGTTGGTTACGATCGGGTTGCCGAAGGTATATCAGCTTTCAGCGGGAGAAAGCCTGTATTGTATCGCCAGGCGGTTTGACCTGGATATCGGTGAGCTGCTCAGCCTGAATCACCTACTTACCGAAAGCCAGCCGCAACCTGGGACGATCATCCAACTACCTCAAACAGGCCATCCGTGGTCTTCAGGCGAGCGGATGTTGTTACCGCGGCCGGGAAGTTATACTGTTTCTGTGGGTGATACCCTGGGAGGAATTGCCTGCGCATACGGCGATCTTACCCCGGAGCAGATCATCGAAGCCAATCAACTGACTGTAAATACTAGTTTGGCCGCCGGCCAGATACTGATCATTCCTTAGGTGCAGCATGAGAAATGAAAAAGTCGTTCCATTCAAAAAAGTTGCCAGTGAGATTGGTTACCAGGGGCGGGCGTTTACAATGCGCCGTGACCGCTTGGAACTTCCGGACGGCCGGACAGTGGTCTATGACATCATCGATCATCCGGGGGCGGTGACCATCATTCCGTTGAATGAGCAGGGCGATGTCCTGTTCATCCGGCAGTACCGCCCGGCCACCGGGGAAGTCTTGCTGGAATTACCGGCAGGCACTCTAGAGAAGGGTGAAGAACCGCTGCATTGCGCGCAGCGTGAGATTCGTGAAGAGACCGGGTATGCCGCTACCCAGATGACACCCCTGGGTGGATTATGGCTGGCTCCCGGGTATTCCAGCGAATACCTGCACTATTTTCTGGCTGAGGGGTTATATCCCTCCCATGCGGATGGGGATGATGATGAATTTATTTCTGTGGAAAACATTCCATATGAACATGCCATACGGATGGCACTCAACGGGGAGATTCGTGATGGAAAGAGCCTGGCCGGCTTGCTGTTGTTACAGGGACATCGCCAGGAGGGTTAATCGATCAACTGGATGTTTTCCTGCCGCAGCCTTTCCTGGATTTGCTGAATAAGCTTTAGTTTAACATCTGCTCCCTGCCCCAGGGCAGTGCGGGCAATCAGGTTCAATTCCACCTTGGTGGCAGCCAGATCAGCAGTGCTTAAAACCTGCCAGCGGTCCACCAGGTTGGTTTGCTCGTTGTAAATCTCCTCGCCCAGGATTTTGAGGGTTTCCAGGCAGCGATCCAGGTCACTGGCTGCGACCAACAGGCTGATATTGACGGTGGAGAACTTTCCGCGGCTGAAATTGCGAACGATCCGGATCTCGCCATTTGGGATGGTGTACTCCTCACCGGTTGGAGCACGCAGCTTGGTGGTGGTCAGGTTCACTTCCTCGATCACACCCTGGATGTTCAGGCCATTGATGGAAAACTCCACCTTCTCGCCGATATCAAATGTGTTGCTGAACAGAAAGCTCATTCCCGCCAACAGGTCACTGACCAATGGTTTGGCGCTCAACCCAAAGGCGGCGCTGAAGAGGCCCAGGATCCAGATGAGGGTGCTGGTCGGGATGAAGAGCGCCAGGGATGCCATCATGGCTATTACGAAAGCGAGAAACGTGATCAGGCTGCCTATCAGCACCTGCAGTTTCCTGGCGCGCTCTGGTGAGGTCACCCGGCCGTGCGATGCAAAGCTGCTCAGCCTGACGATACGGCGTGTCAGGCGGCCGAGCAGATAAGATACGATCCAGGCCGCCGCAAAGAAACCAGTAATCCACAACAGGGTAGAGGGGCCGGGCAGGTTTACCTGCAGTGAAGGGGGAGTTGTTATCATCGTTTGACCAGACAGATACAGATTAGATCACACCCAACAGTTTCAGCAGATAAACAAGCAGCGGGGTGGTAAAAAGCGCAGGGATAAAACTCCCTACACGGATCTTATACATATTCATTACACTGCTGACACCGACGGCCATCAGCACCAATCCACCGACAGCAGTCATCTCGCTCATCATCATACCGCTGGTGAGTGGTTTCAATTGGCCAGCCAGCAGTACGATGGCGCCCTGGTATCCCAGCACCGGAATGGCGCTAAAGATGACACCGACACCCATGGTCGAAGCGAAGGACAGGCAGATAAAACCATCCAAAATGGATTTGATGATCAGCATCTGGTGATCGTTGTTCAAACCGCCCTGAATGGAGCCCAGGATCGCCATCGGGCCGGAACAGAAAAGGATGGAGGCTGCCAGAAAACCGCGTAAAAATTTTTCTTGGCCGCCGGAATCTGTACCGCGGATGAAACGGCGTTCAAGCCACATCCCCAGGGCAGAAAATCCTTCTTCGATCTTCCACCATTCCCCCAGAAATGCGCCGATCAGTAATCCGCCCAGGGGGATGATGGAATTGGTCGTCTCAAGAAACATTTTCAGGCCGATAGCGATGACGAACAACCCCATCCCTGAGATGACCGTGTTTTTTACCCGCTCAGGCAACCGGCTACCCAGCAGCAGCCCCAGGCTACCGCCGGCAATAATGGCAAGGACATTGATCCATGTACCTAACATAATGGCTGATTGTACAACAGAACTCGGAATTTTGGAGGAACCTCCCGGCTTGGGGCAGATCACGGGTCGGAATCGGGTAAAATAAGACCAGATTCTTGGTACGAGTCTGTCTGCTTTATCTTGGAGGGTTCCATGAACATTTTTATTTCAGGCGGGGCAGGCTATATCGGTTCCACAGCTGCTGCCGCTCTTTTACGCGCCGGTCACAGTGTCACAGTGTATGATTCCCTGATCAAAGGACACCACCAGTCCATCCCGCCGCAAGCCAGATTCATCCTGGCAGATCTGGCTGACATTGAGACATTGAGCGCTTCGCTGCTGAGTGACAGTTACGATGCGGTCATGCACTTTGCCGCGTTCATTGAAGCGGGTGAATCCATGGTAGACCCCGGCCGCTTCTTCCGTAATAACTTTTCAAACTCCATTCATTTAATTGACGCAGTGGCAAAAGCGGGCATCCCGCGTTTTGTCTTCTCTTCTACCGCTGGCGTATATGCTTCATGCGATGACCCCATCCGTGAAGGCAGCTTGCTCGGCCCGGCCAGTGTCTACGGCCAGACGAAGTTGATGGTGGAACAAGCGCTGGGATGGTACCGGCGGGTCTATGGCTTGAAGACGGCAGTGCTGCGGTATTTCAATGCAGCCGGAGCAGAAGGCGACCGGGGTGAAGCCCATGAGCCGGAAAGCCACCTGATTCCACTGGTACTTAAAGTTGCCCTCGGGCAAAGGCCGGATATAAAAATATTTGGCACAGATTATCCCACACCAGACGGAACGAACATCCGCGACTACATCCATATCAGCGACCTGGTGAGCGCCCATCTGCTGGCGCTGGAAGCGCTGGAGAATCGGGATGATCTGCTGTATAACTTGGGGAATGGCGCGGGGTATTCCGTCCGTGAAGTGATCGACACCGCCCGACGGGTGACCGGACATCGCATACCCGCTGTCGAAAATCCACGCCGGCTGGGCGACGCACCGCGCCTGGTGGCGAGTTCAGAGAAGATCCGTAAAGAGCTGGGTTGGCAGCCAAAACACCCGGCACTGGAAGAGATCATAACATCCGCCTGGGATTGGCACCAGCGTTACCCCGACGGGTATCAGAATTAGGAGATGAGATGACATTATCATTACTGCTTGTATTGCTGCCGGTGCTTTTGATCTTCATCTTGCTTGTCTGGCGGCGGACGGCGGCCGATGTGGCCGGGTTGGCTGGCTGGCTGGCAACAGCGTTGGTCGCCTGGTTATATTTCGGTACCGCTCCCAGGGTCATCCTTCTATCCAGCCTGTCCGGCCTGGTGGCTTCACTGCCAATCGCGCTGATGGTGGCTGCCTCGATTCTCCAGATCACCATCATGCAGCAGACGGGGGCGATGGCGCGTGTAGTGGCATTTATCAAGACCATTTCGCCCGCCAACCAAGTAGCTCAGATCATGCTGGTCAATATGGGTTTTGGCACCATCCTGGCTGCTCTCGGCGCAACCCCTGTTTCCATTCTGCCGCCCATCATGTTGGCGTTGGGGTATTCATCCTTCATTGCCATTGCCTTACCCGCTCTGGGATATGACGCTTTATGTACCTATGCCCTGCTGGGCATCCCGGTGGTGGTCTTTTCGGGATTCACCGGATTGTCGGTGGCAGAGGTGGGCGGGTACTTTGCCAGGTATATGCCGGTCATTTCCACCTGCATCGCTCTGGGGATGTTGTGGATTGCCGGTAAAGGCGAAATGTTAAAAAAAGGCTGGCTGGCTGCACTGCTCTCAGGCCTGACAGCCGGGTTCCTGGCCATCGCCATGAACCATTTCGGGCTGGTGACTATTACAGGTATCGTTGCCGGGCTGGGTGTGGTATTGGTGATGCTGGTTTACCTACGGATATCCGGTCAACCGATATTTGACCGGGGGGCATTGAACGAAAAAGACCTGGCAGTCGAAAAGTCCATGCCGCTCTGGCGGGCACTCTCCCCATGGATCCTGCTGGTTCTTTTCTCGCTGCTGGTTAACGCGCCATTTCTGCCTTTCTTCAAGCTGACATTCTCGCAGTGGGCTATGCCGTTAGAGATCATACCCGGCGCCCCAGAAAAAATGCGGGTATTGTGGCAGGCTTACACCTGGGTGTTGGTAAGTACCCTGCTGGCACTGCCTTTCCTGAAAAGCAACCGGGGGTTGCTCAAAGAATCCATCAGCCGCTGGCTCAAACGTTTTCCGCGGCCGATGCTGGCCTCCGGGGTCTTCTTTGCCATTGCACTGGTGATCAATCACTCAGGGAAGGCAGCAGATTGGAGCCTGGCAGACCCGATGAAGAACATGGTGAATGTGCTGGCGGCAGCCGCCTCACAGGGGTTCGGGAATCTATACCCGTTGGCTGCACCTTACCTGGGACTGTTCGCAGGTTTTATCAGCGGATCGGAGGCTTCAGCCATTGCCATGCTCACCAAGCTGCATCTCAGTACAGCTGAGCAGATTGGGGCGGTAGGGCTGGTGGTGGCAGCTGCCAGCGGTATTGGCGGTGGATTGGCTAGCGTGATCTCGCCTGCGAAACTACAGAATGCTGCGGCGAGCATTGACCGGATTGGTGAAGAAGCCCGAGTCATCCCATTGACCTTTGTCATATCCATCCTCATTACTGCGGTGTGCGCGGTGATGACGTTGATCTGGGCTTTTTAGCCGAGGAGGAACCATGCCTATGTTTATCACCCCGGCCTATCAGCCGGAAGAAGCTCGTTATGAGCAGATGCAATACCAACGCTGCGGCCGCAGTGGTTTGCTGCTTCCGCGGATCTCTCTTGGCTTGTGGCATAATTTTGGCGGCGTGGATCCTTTTGAGAACGGGCGGGCGATCCTGCGCAGGGCCTTTGATCTGGGTGTGACCCATTTCGACCTGGCAAATAATTACGGCCCACCCTACGGCACAGCCGAAGAAACCTTTGGGAAGGCAATGCAAAAAGACCTGCTGCCTTTCCGGGATGAGATGGTAATCTCCACCAAAGCGGGCTGGGATATGTGGCCCGGGCCTTATGGCGACCTTGGTTCGCGAAAATACCTGGTAGCCAGCCTGGATCAGAGCCTGCGCCGCATGGGGCTGGATTATGTTGATATTTTTTATCACCACCGACCAGACCCGAATACGCCGTTGGAAGAAACGATGGGTGCACTGGCAGACATCGTCCGCTCTGGCAAGGCATTATATGCCGGGATTTCATCCTATGACCCGGAGCGTACTGCTCAGGCAGCAGACCTGCTGGCTGGCTACAAGGTACCTTTAATGATCCATCAACCAGTCTATAGCATGCTCAATCGGGATGTGGAAAAAGGATTGCTGGCCATACTGGAAAAGCGCGGTATCGGCTGCATTGTCTTCTCCCCGCTTGCCCAGGGACTTCTGACGAACCGGTATCTGTCGGGTATCCCCGGCGATTCACGCGCGGCGCGTCCGCAGGCATACCTCGGAGCCGGGGATGTCAAGCCGGAAGTGGTGGACAAGGTGCGCAGGTTAAATGAACTAGCCAAAGACCGCGGTCAAAGCATGGCACAGATGGCAATCGCATGGGTGCTGCGCCAAACGGCAGTCACCTCGGCTCTGGTGGGGGCTTCCAGCCCGCGGCAGATAGAGGATACTGTCCGATCACTTGACCGGTTGGATTTTTCAACCAGTGAGCTGCAATCGATCGATTCCATCCTGGCGGAGTAAAACCCAGCCAGATCTGATCACAGGCAATCTTTTAGGAGTATGCATGATAACTAAACGACTGGTACTGGTAGGTTTCGGGAATGTGGGAAAGGCTCTGGTGCGCCTGTTGGAACAGAAACGCGGCCTGCTAAGGAGCGAATATGGGGTGGACGTGGTCTTCACAGGTATCTATACTGCTCACCACGGTGCTGCCATCCACCCGGATGGGCTGGATGCACTCAGAGCCATAGAGATCGCCCAGGCAGGCGGCATGCTGGATGAGCTCAGCCAGGTACCCTGCCGTTACAACAGCGGATTGGATTTCATCCAAGCCTGCCCCGGCGATGTGATGTTCGAGAATTCACCCGTCAACCATCATACCGGTCAGCCAGCGTTAGATCACCTTAAAGCAGCCCTGGAAAAAGGTATGGATGCCATCACTGCCAATAAAGGCCCGGTGGTGCATGGCTACAGCGTTCTCAGCCAACTGGCGAAAAACCAGGGCAAGCACTTTTTCTTTGAATCCGCGGTCATGGATGGCGCGCCGATCTTCTCTCTCTTCCGCGCTGCTCTGCCAGGCATTGAAGTACGCGGTTTTCGCGGCATTTTGAATTCGTGTACCAATATGCTGCTGACGCAGATGGAAAAGGGCGACACCTTTGAAGAGGCGCTCGAATACGGCCGCAGGATCGGCATCACAGAGACCGACCCGAGCGCGGATGTCGACGGCTGGGATGCGGCGATTAAGGTGGCGGCGTTGAGCACCGTCTTGATGGGTGTGCCCCTATTGCCGGATCAGGTGGACCGTCAGGGGATCCGCGCTTTGACACCGGCAGATATTGACCGGGCGAAAGCACAGGGAAAACGTTGGAAACTGGTTTGCAGCGCCCGGCGTGAAGGTGCCGGTGTGGTGGCTCGTGTCGCGCCTGAAATGGTGGGAACAGATAGCCCGCTATACAGCATCAATGGAACATCCTCTTATGCGCAATTCGAGACAGATACTCTCCCCGGATTGGGCATTGTTGAATCCGACCCCGGGCCTGAAACCACAGCTTACGGGTTGTTAGCTGATTTTCTGAACACCTTACGGCAGGGATGACCGATCACCGGGTTTATCTCTCGCTGGGTACGAATATCGGTGACCGTAGAAAATATCTGCGGCAGGCGATCGAAAGTTTACATAAGGTGGGTCGGGTGGAAGTATGCTCTTCGGTCTACGAAACCGAGCCGTGGGGGTACCTGGACCAGGATAAGTTTTTAAATATGGTAACGCGCCTACGCACAGAGCTGGACCCGTTGCCGTTGTTAAAGGCTCTCAAAGCCCTGGAAAGACAGATCGGGCGGGAACCGGGTGTTCGTTACGGTCCGCGAGTGATCGACATGGATATTCTGTGTTTTGATGATATCCTGCTGAACAGCCCTGATCTGACCATACCGCATCCGCAGATGGCTGGTCGCGCCTTTGTGCTGGTACCGCTGGCTGAGTTGGATGAAGGGTTGATCATTCCCGGCCTAAATGTGACAGTTTCTAGGCTGATGCAGGTCATCGGTTCTGCCGGCATAACGAAAGAAGGTGCACTGTGATCCACCCTGCTGATCTGCCCCGTGACCGTACACTGATCATGGGTATCTTGAATATTACCCCCGACAGTTTTTCGGGGGATGGACTGGTTGTGGGTGGGGATGTCACCCGTGTTGCTCTTGAGAAAGCGCGCCTGTTCATTGAAAATGGCGCGGATATTCTGGATATCGGTGGAGAATCCACCCGACCGGGCTCGCAGATCGTTTCTACACAGCAGGAGATCGAACGGGTGGTACCTGTCATCCAGGCAATCAGACAGGAAACTGACATCACCATCTCGGTGGACACCTATAAGGCAGAGGTCGCTGAAGCAGCCCTGGGTGCCGGCGCCAACTGGATCAATGATGTCTGGGCACTGCGTGCAGACCCGCAAATGGCACCGTTGGCAGCCAGAACTGGAGCACCGCTGGTTTTAATGCATAACCGCAGCAAATCCGGCGAGGTAATCCTGCAACAGCGGTTGGGGGGGATGTACCAGGGTGCTGAGTACCATGATCTGATGAGCGAAGTTTGCGCTGAGCTGCTGGATTCGGTGCGCATAGCAGAAAATGCCGGCGCATCACGCCATGCCATTATTTTGGACCCCGGCATCGGTTTCGGAAAGACTGTAACCCAGAATCTGCAGTTGATCGCCCGCCTGGATGAGGTAAAAGGGTTGGGCTTTCCGGTCCTGCTCGGGCCGTCGCGCAAATCGTTCATTGGTTACACACTGGACCTGCCGCCTGAGGAACGCCTGGAAGGGACACTGGCGGCACTGGCAGTGGGGATTACCCGCGGGGCAAATATCGTCCGTGTGCATGATGTCAGGCAGGCTTTTCGCCTAACACGGATGGTGGATGCCATTCTGGGAAGTGTGTAACTGCCTGTCATGAAACGGCTACTGCTCTCTCGATTGGTGCGGATTCGGCGGCTGCGGCGTCAGGCATCCGGCATTACTGCCCGTAGGTTGGCGGGCGGGTACAGCCTGTCTTTTTCCATATTGATCTCATTTGTTTTTCTGCTGATAACCGGTGTATTCGCCTGGCAGGCTGCGGTGATTATTCGGGATATACCGGATATCCATGATCTTGCCCAGGTGATGGATCCGCAGCAGGGCATCTTTTCTGTGCCTACCCGGTTCTATGACCGCACCGGTGAAGTGGTTCTGGCTGAGGTACCTGAAAATGGGGGTGCAGCAAAAAAATACCAGTTATCAGAAGAGATCGATCCGGTTTCCCCGCTGGTGCAGGCGATGCTGGCAGCTTATCAACCGGATTACTGGACGGGAACAGCTTTCCGCTTGGATGATCTTTCACCCGAGAAACACGGCACTATTGCCCAGCGAACGGTATATGAAGCCCTGTTGAGCGCGGATCCGGCGTCCCCCGGCCGGGCAGTATCCGAAAGGGTACTGGCACAGCAGGCAATCGATTCATACGGCCGTCCGCAGGTGCTGAATTGGTTTTTGAGACTCTTGCCCTTTGGCAATGGATTGTACGGCATCGAGCAGGCTTCCCGGGCGTATTTTGGTACTCCGGCGTATCAGCTGAATCTGCCGCAAGCTGCCATGCTGGCCGGTGTCAGCCTTGCTCCTGCCCTGAACCCGTGGGATTCACCAGCCGGGGCGGTCTCAGTTCAGCAGCAAGTTTTGGGGCGTATGGCATCTCTGGGGATGATTTCGGAGGATCAACTACACAACGCGATGCTCACGGTGGTGGATGTTCTGCCGGATGCTGCCGGGTCAGGATCTTTTCTCCTGTTTACGCAAAACGCGTGGGATGAGGCCGGTAAACAATACGGGGTGGACAGGGTGGCACGCGGTGGGCTTGAAATTCGCACCACGCAGGATGTAAACCTGCAGCAGCAGGCGGATTGTCTGCTCTTTAGCTTGCGGGGAATTTTAGAAACTGGTACAGGTGAGACAGGCTGCGCCGCAGCCGCTTATTTACCCTTACTTCCGCCATTTGATCCGGTACCCGCCGGCAGCCTGTCCTTTGAAATGGTAGTGATGGATCCAGTCACTGGCGAGGTGCTGGCTCTGGCACAAACACCCTCGGGGGCGTCCGAAAACACAGCCAAACTGGGTAGCCTGGTGGCACCATTTATTTACCTGAACAATTTTGCCGGCGGACGGGGACCTGCCAGCCTGGTTTGGGATGTGGCGTATGAGAAGGATGATTTTACCTGGCAGGATGCTGATGAGGTTGGCCCTGAAAGCGCTCGTTCAGCCTTAAATCGCGATGATCTGGCTCCTGCCGCGGAAATGCTGGTGCAGGGTGGAGAGATCTCGTTTGGCAGACTGGCGGACCTTTTGGGATTATCCGCAGATCCCGCTGGTGATCCTTTGAGCTACTCTGGCGGGGTGGTCCAGACGGCGTACGCATACAGTATGTTGGCCAATGGCGGGGTATTACCTGAAAGCCCTACCTACCTTCTGGGTACTACGACTGACTCAATCGTTGAGCGGCAACAGATCGCCGTGGTATCCCCCCCACTGGCTTATCTGGTGAATGATATCCTGTCGGATCCGGCAGGGCGGGGTGGGACAGCAAAATTGGCCATCCGCGCGGGCGGGAATGAGGCGTTGGCTGTAAAGATCGGGCAGGTGGGTAAAGGGGAGGCTGCCTGGGCGGTAGTCTATTCACCGCAGCGTGTAGTCCTTGCGCGCATCCGCGCTGTAGACCCGGCTGCCGGTATTACAGTGGACAGTGCCTGGGCAGCCGCGCTTGCCGGGGCGATGGAGAAAGCAGCCAGCGCAGGGCAACCGGCGGAGCATTGGCAGGATCCGGTGG
This sequence comes from uncultured Leptolinea sp., assembly GCA_903828565.1. Classification (GTDB taxonomy): domain Bacteria; phylum Chloroflexota; class Anaerolineae; order Anaerolineales; family Anaerolineaceae; genus PNON01. Next base: position 285,191 of record CAIKMQ010000003.1, read on the forward strand.
GTGTATCCCGTGTTGTGGTGTGTTCACCTTCAGGCTTGCTGCCGGACGCAGATTGCCCGAAAAACCGCCAAGAGATCTTCCTGTCAGGCAATGAGCCGTATATTCTGGATGATCTATATAAGTCAGCTGAGATTAATCGGGAGAATGGCACCCTGGCAACGATTTTCACTCCGCAGGCATTGGTTGAAAAGCAGATTTATCTGATCATACCGGAAGCCTATCAAGCCTGGGCGCTGGCGCAGGGGATACCGGATTACCCGATGGAATATGATACAGCGCCGCCGCCGGCAGCAACAGCTGGTGCGGTCATCCGCATACCGCAGATGTATGAAACTGTGAGTGGGATAGTGAAGGTGTCCGGTGATGCAAGCGGGGAAGGATTCACCAGCTATCGCCTGGATTACGGACAAGGATTAAATCCCCCGACCTGGGTGCAGATCGGGGAAACAGCCGTGAACGCGGTCGCTGACGGCCTGTTGGTCGAATGGGATACGCGCGGTTTGCAGGGCCTTTACACCCTGCGCTTGCAGGTTGTGGGTGAGGGAGGCCGGTTGCATGAGCACATGGTGGTTGTGACCGTACAGCCCTGAGTTATTTGCCTGTCTTACGGGGGATGATCGTCAGCGGGGCGATAGAAGCGAGGAAGTTTTTCTTCGTACCATCATCAAAGACCACAACCACGGTGGCATCCGGGCCATCCAGTTTGCATTGCTCCACCCAGCCATCTCCATACGAAATGTGCCTGACACGCATATTGGCTTCATAAGGCAGCGGAGGAGGTGGCGCAGGTTTGGCGGGAATACTGGTCCAGGTCATTTCACTCTGCTGTTCACGCCAGGTGGATTGATTCCGTGAGTACTTCCCGGAAGAAGTGAACGCAGGGGTGAAGGCGGCCACCTCGCGCTTTAGCAGGCGGGAGGGAATATCAGCCAGGAAACGGGATGGTTCGGTGTATTCCACCCCGGTATAACCCAAACGAGACTCCGCCCGTGTCAGGTAAAGCAGATCCTTGGCGCGGGTGATGCCTACATAGAACAACCGCCGCTCTTCTTCCAATTCTTCCGGATCATCCAGTGACCGGCTGTGGGGCAACACCTTTTCATCCAGTCCATAGATGAAGACTGCTCCAAATTCCAGCCCCTTGGCAGCGTGTAGTGTCAGCAATGTCACCGCATCGGGTGAATCAGGCAAGGTATCCTGGTCTCCCACCAGTGCCAGATTCTCAAGAAATGCGTCCAATCCGGGTTCACTGTATTCGGCAGCCAGTCGCAGAACTTCTTCCACATTCTCCCAACGGTCCTGGCCTTCTTCGCTCTCATCCTGGCAGTAGTCCTGATACCTGATATCATCCAGGATCTTGTGTAGCAGGTCTGCAACCTTTCTGCTGTCTTTTAAAGATATCCATTCTCGCAGTTGGGTGCCGAAGTCAGCCAGGCGTGTGGCGGCAGCCCGTGGCAAGAATTGCCAGTGAGGGGAGGTCTCGCCATCCGCCATGCTGAGCAGGATTTCGCCGGTGGATAAGTTGTTTGCAGCAGCATAACCCAATAATTCAGACACGGTCTTTTCGCCGATCTTGCGCTGAGGTACATTGATGATCCGCTCCAGGCTAATCGAATCCGCCGGGTTGTGTGCCAGCCGGAGGTAGGCGATCACATCTTTTACTTCCCGTCTGCCATAAAATCGTAACGCTCCGACCAGCCGGTACTTTTCATGTAGTTTAATGAAAAACTCTTCCAACTGGCGTGATTGCGCATTTGTGCGGTACATGATGGCAATTTCACCTGTTGGAAAGCGACCTGAGAGCCGCAATTCACGGGCCTTGCGGCAGACGAATTCCGCCTCTACTTTGTCATCTTTCCCGGTGAAAAGATGAACAGGTTCACCATCCCCGCGTTCGGTGAATAGCGCTTTGCGGGTGCGGTGGTGATTGCGATCGATGACGGCGCGGGCTGCATCCAGCACCGTCTGGGTGGAGCGGTAGTTCTGCTCGAGGAGGATTTTGGTGGTGCCGGTATACTCCTGCTCAAAGCGTTCCACATTGCGGTAATCGGCACCACGCCAACGATAGATTGATTGGTCTTCATCTCCCACCACAAAGATGTTACCGTGGTGGCTGGCAAGCTGACGCAGCAGGCGGTACTGCGGCACGTTGGTATCTTGAAACTCATCCACCAGAATGTGCTGGAAGCGTTGGGCGTATTTCTCCCGCACCAGGGTGTTTTCTTCCAGCAGGCGTGCTACGTACAGCAGCAGGTCATCGAAATCTACCGCGTTGTTCTCCACCAGCATCTGCTGGTATCTTCCGAAGACCCGTTGAACGGCTTTCTCCCGGGGTGACCGTGCCTGCATTTCATCCGGAAGCAGCATGTCATTCTTTAATTGTGAGATGGAATTTAGGATGCTCCCGGGACGGTAGAGCTTGCTATCCAGGTTCAGATCTTCCAGGCAGCGCTTGACTACGCGTTCCTGATCATCCGTATCAAAGATGACATAGTTGGAGTTCACCGGGAGGAAATCCGCCTCGCGCCGCAGGATACGCGCGCAAGCGGAATGAAAGGTTCCCATTGTAAGCCCGGTGAGATCTGAATCAACCAGGGGGCGGACACGCTTTTCGATCTCGCGCGCAGCCTTGTTTGTAAAGGTGACCGTGAGGATATGGTAGGGGCTCACATGCATCTCGCCGATGAGATAAGCCACACGGTGGGTTAAGACGCGGGTCTTGCCAGAACCAGGGCCGGCCAGCACCAGTACAGGCCCGTTACCGGCAGTCACGGCGGCGATCTGTTGTGGGTTAAGGGAGGAATAATGAGACATCGGGCTGATTCTACTCGCCCGGGGAGGGCATGTCAAACTGAAGGCGGATCAGCAGTAAAATACACATAATTAGTGATTTGGAGTATTGGAGGTGTGATGAAAGGCCTGGTATTGGATGTCTTGGTAGCCGGTTCGAAACAAACTCTGCAATCAGAATCCGTTCGTTCCATCCTGCTGGATTTTGCGGGCGTGACCGGGGATGTGCATTACGGATTCTCGCGGGCTGCGGATTCGCGTACCCCCTGGTATCCGCGGGGAACTCCCATCCGCAATGACCGCCAGGTGTCGCTGGTGTCGCAGGAGGAACTGGCACTGGTGGCAACAGCACTCGGCGTACCTGCCCTTGAAGCGCCTTGGGTGGGAGCAAACCTCCTGTTGAGCGGTATTGCGGATCTCACCCGACTGCCCTGGAATGCCCGTTTGGCCTTTTCAGGCGGGGTCGTGCTGTCACACTTGCGGTCGAATCCGCCATGCACCGGACCGGGTAAATTGATAGCAGCCGCCTATCAGCAACCTGACCTGGCATCCGCCTTCCCGAAGGCAGCCATGGATAGGCGCGGCCTGGTAGCGAGCGTGGAACTGCCGGGGATCATTTCACCCGGTGATACTGTGGAAGTAGTGTTCTGATGGAAAGCACCCGCCGGGAGTTCCGGCGGGTGCTTTCCATCATTTGGGTTTGTTCAGTGCCAGGGAGACCCAGTCGCCCATCTGTTTGCGGGCGTGATATTCCAGTCCCGCTGCCCGGGCAGCCTGTAATACCCCTGGTTCCTGTTCCTCCAGAATGCCGGAAAGTACCAGAAAACCGCCGGGGGTGACCAATTGTGCCATCCCTGCCGCGATCAGGCGTATCAGTACAGGTGCCAGAATGTTCGCAAGCACCAGTGGGGCAGTAGAAAATGCGTAACCTCCAGCCAATACCTCGTCCACAGAGCCTTCACCGATCTCCAACCCGGTTTTAATGCCGTTCGCATCTGCGTTCTCGCGGGTGGCTTTCACGGAGAGTGGGTCAATATCCACAGCAACCGCGGTCCGCGCGCCTAATTTCAGGGCAGCGATAGAAAGGATGCCGGAACCGCAGCCGATATCGATCACATCCATGCCTGGCTGGCAAAGATCTTCCGTGAACTCCAGGCACAGCCGGGTGGTTGGATGTGTGCCGGTGCCAAATGCCATGCTGGGGTCTATGCGCACAACAATGCGTTCGCCTGCATCCTGTTCGATCCATGCAGGCAGGATCAGGATGCGCGTACCAACGGGAATGGGGTGGTAATTGACCTTCCAGGCTGACATCCAGTCCTGGTCTTCGATCGGGCGGTAAACCGGCTGCGGCAGCGGGGTGATCTGCGCCAGGTGCCACAAACCGCTCTCTAGCTTTTGGCGGGTAGTTTCCAGTTCATTATCCACCGGGATATATCCAAAGACCCGCACCGGTCCACCGGGTGTACCTTCATCGTCTATGCTATCAAAGCGGACGCCGCTCTCAACAACCACGCCGCCTTCCACATAGCGTGCCATCAGGTCTGCCAGCGCTTCAGCCAGCTCGCCATCCACCACCAGGGATACTTCCAACCAGCGTGCTTCAGCCACCGATAGCCTCTTTCAACCAGTCCATAAAATTCCGTTCTTGCGGTTTGACTTCAGTGCCGAGGGTTGTGGCCAGTTGTTCAAAGAGGAGGCGTTGTTTCTCATCCAGTTTTTGCGGTATCTCCACATTGATAAATACCATTTCATCTCCACGACCGTTTTGCTTGAGATAAGGGACACCCTTTCCTCGCAGGGTAAATACCTTGCCTGGCTGCGTGCCAGATGGAACTTTTAGCTTTACTTTCCCATCCACGGTAGGCACCTCGATCTCAGCGCCTAAAACGGCCTGGGTGATATTGATGTTGAGGTTGAGCAGTATGTCATTTTGGCGCCGGGTGAAGAAGGCGTGCGGTTTTACTTCCATCTCCACGTAGAAGTTGCCATTCGGGCCGCCATTGGCACCGGGTTGGCCTTCGCCTGCCAGGCGTATCTGTGTGCCCGTATCCACACCAGCCGGGATGGCTACGGTCTTCTTCACGTGTTTGCGTTCCACACCGCGTCCGCGGCATTGTTTACATGGATGGGTGATCACCTCACCGCTGCCGCTGCAGGCCGGGCAGGTAGCCACCTGCACCATGGATCCCAGAAAGGTCTGCCTGACCTGGCGGATCTCGCCTTTACCATCGCAGGAAGAGCATTTTCCCGGTGTGGTACCAGGTTCAGCGCCATTCCCGCGGCAGGTGGAGCAGGTTTCATCACGATCGAATTCCAGAACCTTCTCAGCGCCGAAGACGGATTCCTCGAAGGAGAGAGTCATTTTTTGGCCGAGATCCTGCCCGCGACGGGGAGCATTGCGTGTCTTTCTTCCACGGCTGCCGCCCATACCAAAACCAAAGAATTCACTGAACAGATCGCTCAGATCCACATTGGTGAAGTCTGGCGCACCGCCCATGCCATTGACGCCGGCATGGCCATAGCGGTCGTAAGCTGCCCGTTTCTCCGGGTCAGACAGTACGGCGTAGGCTTCGCCGACTTCTTTGAATTGCTCTTCGGCTGTATGGTCTTTATTGACGTCCGGGTGGTACTTGCGTGCCATCCCGCGGAAGGCTGTCTTGATCTCATCCGAAGTGGCAGCACGGTTGATGCCCAGGATTTCGTAATAATCTCGTTGTGTCATGTGACCTGCTTAAAAGGTTTACCGCGAATACTGTATCAGCGCTGATACAGTATTCGCGGTTGGGATCACGGTTTACAGGCTTTTGAATTCGCCATCCACCACATCTTCCCCGCCGGGGGTGTCACCACCGCCAGGGTTTCCACCGTCACCGGGGGTACCGGCTTCACCCGCGGGGGGAGTCCCCTGCTGGTATGCCGCGCTGCCGATGGATTGCAGCACCGTGGTAAGTTCCTCGGTGGCGGTTTTGATGCCCTGGGTGTCTTCGCCAGCCATCAGCGCACGCACCTTGGACATCGCCTCATCAGCCTTGGTTTTCATATCGGCCGGAACCTTGTCTCCCAGGTCTTTCAGGGTCTTTTCGGTCGTATAGATCATGTTGTCCGCCTGATTGCGGGCTTCGATCAGTTCTTTACGCTTCATATCTTCATCTGCGTGGGCTTCTGCGTCTTTGCGCATGCGTTCCACCTCGGCTTCAGAGAGCCCGGATGAAGCGGTGATTGTGATGTGCTGGCTGCGATTGGTAGCCTTATCTGAAGCGGTTACCTTGATGATGCCATTGGCATCGATATCAAAGGTGACCTCAATCTGCGGCACACCGCGGGGCGCGGCTGGGATGCCATCCAGGTTGAAGCGGCCCAGGCTTTTATTGTCTGCTGCCATCGGGCGTTCACCTTGAACCACATGGATCTCCACCTGGGTCTGGCTGTCTGCCGCGGTGGAAAACACCTGGCTTTTACGGGTCGGGATAGTGGTATTGCGTTCGATCAGTGGGGTGGCCACATTGCCCAGGGTTTCAATGGAGAGGGTCAGCGGGGTTACATCCAGCAGCAGAACATCTTTCACTTCACCACCAAGCACACCCGCTTGAATGGCTGCGCCGATCGCCACGACTTCATCGGGGTTGACACCCTTGTGTGGTTCTTTGCCAAATTCGCGTTTGACTACTTCCTGGACCAACGGCATACGGGTCATGCCGCCAACCAGCACTACTTCGTGGATATCGGTGGCTTTCAGGCCGGCATCCGCAAGGGCGCGGCGCACGGGTTCGAGTGTTTTCTGCACCAGGTCGCCGGTCAATTGTTCCAGGCGGGCGCGGGTGAGGGTCGTCACCAGGTGTTTGGGGCCGCTGGCATCCGCGGTGATGTAGGGCAGGTTGATCTCTGCCTGCATGGTGGTCGAAAGCTCGATCTTGGCCTTCTCAGCGGCTTCTTTCAAACGCTGCAGGGCCTGGCGATCGCCTTTCAGGTCGATCCCGTTGGAACGCTTGAATTCATCAGCCAGAAAATCCAGAATACGCTGATCGAAATCATCACCACCCAGGAAGGTGTCACCGGCGGTGGAACGTACCTGGAACACGCCGTCACCGACATCCAGTACGGAAACATCGAATGTGCCGCCGCCCAGGTCGTACACAGCAATGGTCTCGTTCTTTTTCTTATCCAGCCCGTAGGCGAGGGATGAGGCGGTGGGTTCATTGATGATGCGCAGCACTTCCAACCCGGCGATCTTGCCGGCATCTTTGGTGGCATTGCGTTGAGCATCATTGAAATACGCCGGTACGGTGATGACTGCCTGGGTGACAGATTCACCCAGATAGGCTTCCGCATCCGCTTTCAATTTAGCCAGAATCATGGCTGAAACCTCAGGCGGGGAGTAATCCTTGCCATCCATCGCCACGCGCACGTCCCCATTGGGAGCTTTGGCAGCTTTGTAGGGGATGCGGCTGAGGGTGCGCTGTACTTCGGCATCATCAAACTTGCGTCCCATGAAACGTTTGATCGAGAATACGGTGTTCTCGGAATTGACGATGGATTGGTTGCGGGCAACCCGACCGACCAGGCGTTCATGATTCTTATTGACAGCTACTACCGAAGGAACCAGGCGCTCCCCTTCGGATGAAGGAATGACGACCGGCTCGCCGCCTTGCATAACGGCTACGACAGAGTTGGTTGTACCCAGATCAATACCTATGACTTTTCCCATTTTTTCTCCTATTGAGCGACACGAACCAGCGCTGGCCGGATGACCCGTTCACCGATCATGTACCCTTTTTGAATGACTTCGATGATCTCACCGCTCTGGTGAGTATTACTGACTTCCTGTGAGAGAGCCTCATGGCGGTTCGGGTCGAACATCATCCCCTCAGCAGGGGCTTCGCTGACACCTTCCGACTTGAGAATATCTTGCAGCTTTTTATAGATCAGTTCCACGCCAAGTGACCACTGCTGACCTTCGCCTTCTTGCGGCCGGGTTTTCAATGCACGCTCCAGGTCATCCAGCACCGGCAGATACTTTTTTGCCACACGGCCGGTAGTATCCTGAGCAGATTGGGCAGAATCCCGTTCCACACGTTTTCGGTAATTCGCAAAGTCAGCCCGTTCGCGCATTAAGCCATCCAGGTATTCTGCGCTTTTGGCTTTTAGATTCTCGATCTCCTTTAGCAGGTCATCTTGCGCGGGTGCTGACCCTGCCGGGACGTTCTGCCCCTGGTCTTGCGGGGTTTCTTCTGTTACATTCTTGTGTTTTTTTTCAGTCATGCTTTGTCCAATTCCTTATTCAGCAGGTTGTGAATCGGTGGTTTCAGTCCACCATGCTGGTATTTACCAGGTCGCTCAACAGGTTCGCCATGAAGCGCACAGTCGAGATGGTCTTACCGTAAAACATGCGGGTCGGCCCGAGGACTCCCAGCGTACCCGTAGCCTGTCCCGGTACACCATAGCGGGCTAACACAATGGAGCATTGGCGCAGGTCATCATCCTGGCCCTCGCCGGCGATCAACACCTGCACGCCTCCGAAGTTCGAATTCATGACGGTGCGATTTAGCAGATCTTCCAGCCGGGAGCGTTCTTCAAGCAACCGCAGTGACTTTCTCGCATCTTCACTATTGGCGAATTCTGGTTCAGCCAACACATTGGACAGGCCGTCCATGAAGATCTCGCCTGTGAGAGCTAAAGAGGAGCTTTCCAACTCCTGTACCAACAGGTTCAGAATATCCTGTTCCAGCGGATCCATCTGCAGGCACAGCTTTTGAATACCACTGGCATCTTTACCCATACAGGCATTGTTCAATCGGTTGGCAAGCAGAGAGAGGTTGGTCTGCGAGATTGGCTCGGCCAACGTCAGCATCTGTTGATGGATCTCTCCGCCGAAGAGTACCAGAACCATTAGAACCTGCTTGCCGTGGGTCGCGATCAGCTCAAGGTGCTTCAGACGGGCAGTGCGCGCATGCGGGGCGGTGACCACCGACGCGGCACTGCTCTGATGCGCCAGCACCGAAGCGGCCAGACGCATCCACTGCTCAGTATCCTGACGGCTCTGGTAGAACTGGTGGCTGATGGTCCGCTGGGTATTTTGCGGCAGGTCGGTATCATGCAGCAGTCTGCCGACAAAATAGCGATAACCTGCGTCCGTAGGCATGCGCCCGGCGGAGGTGTGAGGTTGCGCGAGATAGCCGGCATCATCCAACGCGGAAAGTTCATTGCGCACGGTCGCCGGGCTCATGTCCAGGTTGTAGCGCTCCACCAGGTATTGCGAGCCGATGGGCAGCGCGTTCTGGGTGAAGTCGTGGATCACCAGCGAAAGGATGAAGTTTTGTCTGTCGGTCAATTCGTTCATGGTTTTGATGTTTTAGCACTCTCATAGCGAGAGTGCTAAACCCTCGCTATTGATGATAACATGCTGGGGGAGGGTCGTCAAGCAGGCTGAGATGATTCAAATGAAACGTTAATAGAGGGTTGTATGGAGAACCATTCAATTGACCCCTGCGGGTCTTTCCCTTAGAATAGTACTGTGAGCACCTTACAGTCGTACTCTTTCTTCGCGGGTTTCTTCCGCACAGATCATGACCCGCCATCCGGAGAATGCACTTTTCCCGGGCAGGCCTCTTGCTGAGCCTGCCGAGGTGTGCAACCGGACGTGATCATTGAAAGGAAGAGTATGCCATGACAAATAGAGAATTCCCCTCCCGCCGTGCCGCGATTTTCGCTGATGTACCGGATGAAAAATGGAATGATTGGCGCTGGCAATTAAGCCGGCGGCTAAATTCTGTAGAAGAGATCGAGAAGGTTCTTCCGCTGACAGGCAGCGAAAAGAAGGCTTTATCCACTCCCGGGCTATTCCGGGTGGATGTCACCCCGTATTTCATTTCCCTGATAGACCCGGATGACCCAAATGACCCGATCCGTCGACAGATCATCCCAACCGCTGACGAGATACTGCCATTCACCGGCATGATGGAAGATTCCCTGGCCGAAGATCGCCACTCTCCTGTGCCGGGCCTGGTACATCGCTACCCAGACCGGGTCCTGATGCTGGTCACCACGCAGTGCGCTTCGTACTGCCGCTATTGCACCCGCTCACGCATCGTGGGTGACCCGGCAGCCAACTTTTCGCGCTCCGAGTTCGAAGCGCAGGTGGCATACCTGGAAAAAACCCCGCAGGTGAGGGATGTACTGCTTTCAGGCGGCGATCCGCTGACCATTGCCCCCCGCCAGCTGGAAGAGATCCTCTCACGGTTACGTGCGATCCCGCATATCGAGATCATCCGTATTGGCAGCCGGGTACCGGTTTTCATGCCGCAACGGGTAACCGAAGAGCTGACCGACATGCTGCAAAAATATCATCCACTCTGGATGAACATCCATGTGAACCACCCCAATGAGATCTCACGCGAGCTGGCAGAGGCTTGTGACAGGTTGACAAGAGCCGGCATTCCCCTGGGTAACCAGAGCGTGCTCCTGGCGGGAGTCAATGACTGCGCGCACATCCAACGGCAGTTGGTACAAGACCTGGTGCGCATCCGCGTCCGGCCTTATTACCTCTACCAGTGTGATCTGGTGGAAGGCGCGGGCCACTTCCGCACACCGGTTGGCAAAGGCGTAGAGATCATCGAAGCCCTGCGCGGGCATACCAGCGGTTATTCTGTTCCCACCTATGTGGTAGATGCCCCGGGAGGAGGCGGAAAGATCCCGGTTATGCCCAACTACCTCATTTCACAGTCGGATCACAAAGTGGTACTGCGCAATTATGAAGGGTATGTAACCGCGTATGAAGAACCGATCACATACCAGCCGCATAACCCTTCCACCTGCCCCTTCTGCCAGAATAAAAAAGAGGAGCCCGGGCAGCGCGGCATCTTCGGCATGCTGGATGGGGATGAAATGTTCATTAAACCAGAAGATTTTGACCTGCTGCATAACCGCGGAGGTGGCCAGCATCGCCTGCGATCAGATGAACAGAAATGGAAGCCTCTTGGCATTGGGGATGGTGAATGATGCATTACCGGCGCCTGGGCCGTACCGGCCTGAAAGTTTCTGAGATTTCCCTGGGAGCATGGATCACCTTTGGCTCTCAACTGGATGAGCAGGCTTCTATCACGCTGCTGCGGGCCGCGTATGATCAGGGGATCAACTTCTTTGATAATGCCGACATGTACGCGGATGGTATGGCTGAGCAGGTGATGGGGAAAGCCATTACCGGGCTGCCGCGCCAGGCGCTGGTGATCTCTTCAAAGCTGTTCTTTCCCACATTCCCCGGGCCGAATGGCAAAGGCCTTTCACGCAAGCATATCTTCGATTCCATCCATGCTACCCTGCGGCGGTTGAACACCGATTACGTGGATCTTTATTTTTGCCACCGTTACGATCCAGACACACCGCTGGAAGAAGTAGTTCGGGCGATGAGCGACCTGGTGAGCCAGGGTAAGGTGATGTATTGGGGAACATCCCGCTGGAGCGCCAGCCAGGTGACAGCCGCCATTGCTGTTGCCCGCCAGATCAACGCAGTTACACCCGCCATGGAACAATGTCGCTACAATATGCTGGATCGAAGGTCGGTTGAAGTGGACCTGGCGTTCGCGGTCAAAGAGTTTAGTCTGGGGTTGACCACTTTCAGTCCGCTGGCTTACGGTTTGCTTTCAGGGAAGTATAACAACGGCATCCCTGCAGGCAGCCGGGCTTCCTTCCCCGAAATGGCATGGGTGAAGGACCGGTTGAGCGATACGGAAATTGCCCGAGTGCGCGCGCTTGGAGAGGTATCTGCTGAGATCGGTTTGACACCTGCGCAACTGGCTATTGCGTGGATCTTACGCCGCAAAGAAGTCAGCAGTGTCATTACCGGTGCTTCACGCATCGAACAGCTGGATGAGAATCTTCAGGCTAGTGAAGCGGTGAAACTCTTGACAGACGAGGTATTGGAACGGATCGAGAAAGTACTGGATAACCATCCGGATGAAGATTAGTTGACTTTTTCGAACCTCCCGCCAGCGTCTGGCGGGAGGTTTTGCATTAATTGGGAGATCAAACGTTGATCTGACCTGCGGCTGGCTGCCAGAGGCGCACCTGGTTTCGGCCATTCTGTTTTGCAGAATAAAGTGCCTCATCTGCCCGTTGCAGGTGTACGGAAAGCCCCTCGGCAGAAGATAATTTGGTCACAGTGGCGACACCCACACTGGCAGTGATCCTGATCTGAGAGCCATTGTATGGATAAGGATCCGATCCAATGGCTGTACATAGCCGCTCCGCTGCCTGTTGGGCCTGGGTATCATTCGTTTCCGGCAACAGGATCACGAATTCCTCACCACCGTACCGTCCGATCAGGTCGTATTCGCGCAGGTTGGCCAGACATCTTTGGACCAGAGCTTTGAGTAATGCATCACCTGCCAAGTGGCCATACGCATCATTGACGTGTTTGAAACGGTCAATATCCAGGATCAGCAGAGCCAACTGCTTTCCAAGCCGGTGTGTGCGTTCCAGTTCGATCTCAGCCAGTGAATAGAAATGCCTTCGGTTGATAATCCCGGTTAATGGATCAGTGATGGCCAGTGTACGGGTCTGTTCGAATAGTCGTGAGTTCTGGATGGCTATGGCGACATGAGAAACAAGCAGCTCTGCCATGTGGATCTCGTTTTCACTGAACGGATTCTGGACAAGGCGCGAAACGCACAACACACCCAGGCGTTCACTTCCGGACATGACGGGCAAACTCAGCAGGGCTCTGGGTTTACGGGTACTGAACTCCGACAGCCTGCCTTCCCATTCTTCGTAATTACCCACAGCCACACTGGATCCATTCTGGATCGCCAGCCCGGCAGCGCCGTTGCCGATTGGGATGATCTTGACCGGTTCATAAGTAAGGTCACCAGAACCATGCTGCAGAATCAGGATGTTTTCTGCCGGCTCGAAGTGGTAATAATAAACAGATGTAGCCCGCAGCATGTGCTGAATATTCTCTGTCGTATTCTTGATCAGGGTTTCTAGGTCCAATTCAGAACTTAATGCCAGGGTCATCTGACGCAGCATCTCCAACTGATCTGCTTGTAAGCGGATCTCTTTTTCAACAGCTTTCCTTTCGTGTATTTCCTGCTGCAGGTGATCATTGGCATGTTGGAATTCACTCGTTCGTTGTTCCACCCGTTGTTCCAACCCGGATTTCGCAATCTGTAACTGGGCGATCAGCTTACTGTTTTCGATCATCAGCCAGATCTGACGCAATAAGGCTAATGCGCTGATCCCTATAACCGAGATCGCGATGTCTTTCAAATTCATCCATAGCGGAGTTCCAATAGCCCTGAAGAAGATCAGGAAGTCGATTAACAACCAAAGATCCGGCAGGTATGCCACCCAGCGTTCTTCAGTGTCATACAACACAAGATCGTTCTTCTGTGACGAAAAAGGTTTTTCATCCCTGGATAGTTGTACCCAGGCTGCCAGCACTATCAGCAGGTGAGAGAGCATCCACACCTGGTTGTTAAGCATACCCGCGATGGTTTCCTGCAGGATGTAAGCGAGACTGAAGAATGAATCGGATATGATGAGGGCGAGCACCCCGCCGGTGATGAGTAATAGCGGTTCATCCAGCCGTGCAGCCGGCCGGCTGCGGAAGATCATCAGCATCAGCAGCCAGAATAGAACCAGATCCAATGATGGGTAAGCCAGGGAGAGGGTCTGTTCCAGGCTGGCAGTGCTTGGGTTGGCCAGGAGAGGGCCAATCGCTATATTTGAAAACAGTAATGCGCCTGAGAAGGCTACGATGGTAAGGTCCAGCATCAGGCGGACCTTCTGCCCGGTGGTGGACTTTTTGGATGGTGCGTTCAGAATGGCAATTCCGAAGACGATATAGAAGACTAGGTAGAAAACATCTGCTTTGGATGGGAACGGCGAGATGCGCAGGATGGTCTCGTAAACAGCCCAGGCGATATCACCAATGAACCACATGCCCATGGCTATGGATAACAATTGCCAGAAGCGGCGCCGTGTCAGCTCTTCAGGTTTCTGGTAGCGCAAGCTGGCAGCCCAGAGCAGCCCCACAGCGCATGCAACCACAACAGCCTGCAACCAGTCGCTGATGGCTATCAGGGTAAACTCATCAGTTTTTATAATGAGAAGCATGGTGTGAAGGAAAAACGCAACCAGCGCGATAATTAGCAACAGGCGTTGTGAGGGCTTTGAAATGGAATGTGAGAAAGAAACCCCAGACATATATACCCCAAATTAAAGTAATTTCTTACTTGATTATACATGCATAAGGGTATATTAATACTGATCATTATGAACTTTACCTATTGATTCATCTGGTATTTGACAGCCGGTGTAAACCGTCGTATGATGAATTTACCGGGGAGCCTGAAATGCCAGGCTGAGAGGAAGGAGCAAATCTTTCGACCCTATGAACCTGATCCGGATAATGCCGGCGGAGGGAGGGTAGCAGTAATTCCAAAACACCTCTCCACCGGGGAGGTGTTTTTATGTTAAGGCGCCAGGTGAGTATTTATCTCAATGGGGAGATCAGTCCTGCGGACCGGCCGATGAGCGGCAGCCGCAGGCTGTTGATCGCTGTGGATGGTGGTGCGCGGCATTTGCGCGCGATAGATATATTGCCTGACATGCTAATCGGTGATCTGGATTCAATTACCGAAGAGGATCGGGCGTGGTGCGAAGCTGGTGATGTCGAGATACGGCAGTATCCGGCTGAAAAGGATGATACCGACTTTGAACTGGCTTTGCGGTTTGCTTTAGGCCGCAGCAACGGAATGGTGCATGTTTACGGCGGCTTAGGCGGCAGGTTGGATCATACTATTGCCAATATCAGCGTTCTGGCTGGCCCGGCGCAGGTAGGGCGGCAGGTGGAACTGCGTCGCGGGGAGGAAAGGGTCTTCTTCGTGGGGCAGCACATACAGATTACTTCACCTTCTGGCACACTCCTCTCCTTACTCCCCTGGGGGGAACCGTGCACCGGAATTTCGACAAGCGGATTGCGCTATCCCCTGGATGAGGAAACCCTCTTCCCGGAGCATTCACGCGGGGTTAGTAATGAGTTATTAACAGGCACTGCAGAGATCCGTTGCCGGAAAGGGAATCTTTTATGCATCGTTCATCCATCTTCTTATTGATAGCAGCCGCGCTGATATTCAGCTCCTGCCAGCCAACCCTGCCATCAGAGGTATCTGAGACAGCCGTGCTGCGGGTAATGACCCATGATGCATTTTCCATCAGTGCGGATCTGGTGACGCAATTTGAAACCGAACACCAGGTAACTATCGAATTCATTAAAGCCGGTGATGCCGGGGCAGCTTTGAACAAGGCCCTGTTCACGGCTGAGAATCCGCTGGCGGATGTGCTCTTCGGGGTGGATAATACTTTCCTTTCGCGGGCTCTCGATCACCAGTTATTTGAGCCTTACGCCTCGCCGGCTCTGGCAAATATCCCCCCGCATTTCATTTTGGATCCTGGAAATTCAGCACTACCAGTGGATTATGGCGATGTTTGCATCAATTATGATAAGTCCTACTTCCAGCAGGCGGGGATACCCATACCAGCCAGCCTTTCGGATCTGACAAAACCGGAATATGCCGGGTTGCTGGCAGTGGAAAACCCGGCGACCTCATCCCCGGGGATGGCTTTTCTGCTTTCTACGATCGCTGCGTACGGCCCGGAAGGTTACCTGGGTTACTGGCAGGCATTGCACGAAAATGGGGTTGTAGTGGTGAATGACTGGGAGACCGCTTATTATACGAACTTCTCCGCCTCTAGCGGC
Source organism: uncultured Leptolinea sp. (assembly GCA_903828565.1). Lineage (GTDB taxonomy): Bacteria > Chloroflexota > Anaerolineae > Anaerolineales > Anaerolineaceae > PNON01. The sequence goes on from CAIKMQ010000003.1 coordinate 300,738, forward strand.
CGAGGGCCGCAGCCGATGGTGGTCTCTTATGGCACCAGCCCGGCTGCTGAAGTGATCTATGCATCCGAGCCTGTGGCCGAATCTCCGACGGCATCCCTGGTAGGAGAGAATATGTGCTTTCGACAGGTGGAGTTCATTGGCATTTTGAGGGGAACCCGGGAAAGAGAACTGGCAGAGCAGTTCGTGGATTTTATGCTGAGCAAACCAGTTCAGGAAGATATCCCGCTGCAGATGTTCATGTTCCCTGTGCTTTCAACCGCCAGCATCCCGGATGTCTTCACTCAGAACGTACAGATCCCTGAACTGCCAGCCGGCATTGACCCCGGGCTGGTGGAGCAGAACCGAGAGCAATGGCTGCAGGATTGGACCGAGGTCATGCTGAAGTGAGACCGGGTACCGGCAGGAATTGGCGCTGGTTACTTTTGCTGCTGCCCACCCTGTACGGGCTGATTTTCTTCGCCATGCCCTTGTTACAGGTGGTACGCTCCAGCGGATTTAAGATGGGTCCGATGACAGCAGCCGGGGACACGGTAACCTGTGTGTTAAGTTTCTCGCTCTGGCAGGCAGCTCTCTCTACGGTCTTGACATTGTCAATCGGGTTGCCCGCAGGGTATGTGCTCTACTGCTTTCGTTTTCCCGGAAGGCGTGCACTGCGCTTGTTGACCGCCATCCCCTTTATTTTGCCAACCGTTGTTGTGGCGGCGGCATTCAATGCCTATGCCGGCCCCAATGGCTGGCTGAACCAGGCCTGGCGGGCGGTTTCTGGCAGCGAAGAACCGCTCATTATCCTGACAGGCAGCCTGGTAGGGATTTTGATGGCGCATGTTTTCTATAACCTGACGATTATCATTCGCATGGCCGGCCCGGCATGGAGCAACCTCAACCCGCGCCTGGAAGCTGCGGCACAGACCTTGGGGGCGAATCCCTGGCAGGTTTTCCTCCATGTGACACTACCCCTTCTGCGGCCGGTGATTGTATCGGCATCGCTGCTTGTCTTCCTCTTTGATTTCACCAGCTTTGGTGTGATCTTACTGGTAGGCGGATTGCGCTTCAGTACGCTGGAGGTAGAGATCTACCGCCAGACGCTCAGTTTCTACAACCTGCCATTAGCCAGCCTCTTGGCGTTGATCCAAATGGCTTGCACGCTGGCGTTTGCCGGCCTGTACCAGTACTTCTCCAACCGTCCGGTGCCACTGGTGCCGGCATCCGAGCGGAAAGCTGCGCGCAAACCGGACGGTTGGCGCCAGATTCTGGGCATCGGTCTGGTGATCGTATTTCTGTGGGTCTTCTTTGCCGGTCCGTTGCTTTCATTGACCGCCAGTGCTTTCTGGTCGATCGGTGCGGACCGCGGTGAAAGGGGATTGGTAGCTGCCGGCTGGACCCTGGATCATTTTGCGGGTCTGGCGCAAAATCGCAACAGTGACCTGTTCTATGTGCCTCCACTGACCGCGCTGATGAATTCGCTCAAATTTGCGTCGCTGACTGCCATTGTCAGCCTCGGGTTGGGGTTGTTGCTGGTGTACGGGCTTCCCCGGCAGGGCAGGTGGCGATCGGGCGCTGAGATCCTTGTGATGCTGCCACTTGGAACGTCCGCGGTGACCCTCGGGTTGGGATACATACTGGCCTTCAATAAAGCACCCTTCGCCTGGGGGAGTTCCCCGTGGATCTTGCCGATGGCGCATACCCTGGTGGCACTGCCGTTCGTGGTGCGTACCCTGATGCCTGCGGTGTCTTCCATCCCAGCGGATTACCGGCAGAGCGCGGCGGTGCTTGGAGCAGGCAGTTGGCGCATCTTCTGGAGCGTGGATCTGCCGCTGATCCGGCGGGTGATGGTCTCGGCCTTCATCTTTGCCTTTACGATCTCGCTGGGGGAGTTCGGTGCAACCAGCTTGTTGTACCGTCCGCAGTACCCGACCCTGCCGGTTGCCATTTTCCGCTATCTTTCTCTGCCTGGCGCGGCTAATTACGGGCAGGCGATGGCGATGAGCGTTGTGCTGATGCTGGCGTGCGCCGCAGGCATTCTCATCATTGAAAGGTCCTCCGGTTTTCTGGCTGGGGAGGGAGGCGAATGAGCGGTCTATCCATTCGGGGCATCACAAAGGAGTATGAGGGGAAACTGCTGCTGCGCGGCATCACGCTGGATTTACCGCCCGGTGAGATCGCCTGCCTGCTCGGTCCTTCGGGCAGTGGAAAAAGCACTATGCTGCGCATCATCGCGGGGTTGGAGCAGCCGGATTCCGGCCAGGTATTATGGGATGGGCAGGATCTTGCCCGCACCCCGGTACACCGGCGGCAGTTTGGTTTTGTTTTTCAAGATTATGCGCTCTTCCCCCACCTGAGCGTCGGCAGGAATGTAGCTTTTGGGGTAAGCCGGGCTAGGTTGTCAGCGGATGAGATCCATACCCGTGTTGCGGATGCCCTGAAGGCAGTGAATCTGCCGGGGTTTGAGAATCGCGCCGTGCAGGAGCTATCCGGCGGAGAGCAACAGCGTGTGGCGCTTGCCCGTACACTGATCACCCGCCCGCGGCTGCTGCTATTGGATGAGCCACTGGCCGCCCTGGACCGCGGGTTGAGGTCGCAGTTGCAAGAGGAACTGCGGGCCGTGTTGCACGCGGCGGGAGCGCCGGCATTATATGTCACGCATGATCAGGAAGAAGCCTTTTTCCTCGCGGACAGGTTATACCTGCTGGATCAGGGGATCATCCACCAGGGAGGTGAGCCGCGTCAGCTGTATCTGCAGCCTGTCGACGGAAAGACCGCCAGCTTCTTTGGATTGAAGAACCAGTTGCCAGGCACGCTATCAAACGACGTGGTGCATACACCTCTCGGGCAGTTTACCGGTTTGGATTTTTCTAACCTACCAGCAAACCAGCGGGTGGATGGCGCGCATGTGATCCTGCTGCTGCGGCATGCCACTGCATGTTCAATAAAGATAGAGGTTGGGCAGGGCGGGATTCTGCAAGGTAAAGTAGCGGATTGCCGCTTCTTTCCGGCGGGGTATCAGGTATCCCTGGAATGCAGCGGGAAGATTTTTACTTTTATCCTTCCCGAGCCAATCTCTGCCGGTACAGAAACCTGCCTGCTGGTGCAGCCCGATGATATTACTGTAATTGCGGGGGAGGGATGATCATTATCAAGCAGGATGCCGCCGGGCAGGAGGTCTGGCGTTACAGCGGCGAGCTGATGCACCAGGGTGAAAAAGTTTCGATCGTCCATGCCCATTTCGGAAGGGAGGATCTGCCTTTCTACGGTATTTTATTCAAGCGCGGTGACCTGTTCGTGGAAGCCTTTTACCACGATAAATGGTATAACATACTCGAGATCTATGACCGGGATGACGGGCAATTGAAAGGCTGGTATTGCAACCTTTCGCGCCCGCCGCGCATCACAGGCGAATCCATCACCTTTCAGGATCTGGCTCTGGATGTGTTGTTGGTAAAAGATGGAGAGGTGCAGGTGCTGGATGAAGACGAGTACCTGGCACAGAGGTTGGACCCCACCGAAAAACGGATGGTTGAGGCCGCTCTGCAGGAAGTGTTGCAGATATTGGCAGAACCTGGTTTCAGGGTGCGGGTTGGCAGTAAAGGAGATGGATCTTGCGTGTGCTCATCGGAGTAGAAAATAATAATGAAAGCCGCTCGGTGGCTTGGGCTCTCGAGCACTTCGGCTGTTACTGCATCGCACCAGACGGCCAGTCAGCCGTGGTGGGAATGGCGCGTGCCATCCCGGAGTATATTGCCTGGTTGGAGACTCACACGAAGGCACCCTGGTTCTCACCACAGGAGATCGACATCCGCCTGACAGAGGTGTGTGATGATTACTTTATCAATGACCAGTTCGATACAGTTCCCGCAGGCGGGCGCATCGTGAAAGCCTGGTTCAAAACCGATTGGAAGCCCCTCACACGCAGCGATGTGGAACATATCCTGCAAATACTAACCTGGACCCGGGAGGACCTTCTGGCTCTGGTTTCGGGGTTGGAAGACGCCGTGCTGGATGCCACCCTGGTGGAAGGGGAGTGGACCATCCGCCAGATACTGGCGCATGTAGCCCGTTCGGAGTGGTGGCTGGTGGATCGCCTCGGCCGCACGCACTCCGAAGAGATGCTCTCACCGGATGCGTTTACCCGGTTACTGGAAGAGCGTGGCCATTTGCTGGAGGTATTGCCTGACCTGGTGGATCTGCACCAGGTGGTAGGCAGAGATGGAGAGTTTTGGAGCCCGCGCAAGGTGGCTCGCCGCCTGTGCTGGCATGAACGCGACCACATACAACAGATCACTAAACTACTGGCCGTACGCGGCTGAAAGAGGCCATTATGATCCTATTGAACTTTTCATCTAAATTCCATACCATCCAGTTCGACCAGTTTAAAGCACTGACTTCGCTGGAGATCACTGAGCAGGTGATGCTGCCAACTGATATCGGCAGCGATGACGCCGTGGAAGAGCTGCTGGATTCTCTTTTTAAGAAAGCAAAGCTGACCGAAGAAGAATTGAAATCCGGTCAGCTGGTCGTCCACCTGCCGCCGCAGACCAACCGGGCTTTGAAGGTTCTGGCGTATGTCGCGCGGCGAGCCGGCAAACTGCCGCTGGCCATCCGTACCAGCGTGCCGACCTTCGCGCTGAGCTCCGGCCCGACGATTATGGAAGTGCTGGACCTGGAAAAGATGCTGCGGTAATGAATGCATAAAAAAAGCCGGCGAAAGCCGGCTTAATTGTTGGCCAGAAAATCCAGGGCGTAGATCGCGTCGGGATAGGCTTCGTTGTAGTACAGGGCTTTCTTGAATTCTGAAAGCGCGGCGCTGCGATCACCGGAGCGGTAATGCGCCCAGCCCAGCCACAGGCGGGCTTCCTCGGAGTTGGGGGTGATATTGACCGCATATTTGGCAATGGTCATCAGGTCTTCCGTGCGGCGGGCGTTGAAATAGGCGATGAACGGGCCGAACTGGTAACGCAGCATACGCTGAGGGAAGCCGAGCGCGCGAGCCTGATCATAGGCTGATGCTGCTTCGTTATATTGTTCAAAATAGACCAGGTTGCTCCCCAGGTTGAACCAGGCAAAGGTGTTTTCGGGTTCATGGAGGGTTGCCTGGCGTGCTTCTTCCAGCGCGTGTTGACGGTTCACATCTACATCCCATTCATCCCCAAGCAGGGCTTTCACGGTCTCTTCCTTTTCCGGTGGGTAGATCAGGATGTACACATGATTAAAGGATTGCCAGGCGTTCTCCAGTTCTGTATAGGAGATGGCCAGGTTGGGTCCGTAATAGGTGTCTTGTGCTACGAAAGTACGGGTGGCGTCGTTGTACCCTGAGATGAACTGATAGTGTCCGGCCCACAGGTCGTCGTTTGGCCAGTACTTCTGGTCCATGTGGAAGGACTCTTCCACCATCACCGGGATGCCATTGGCCAGCAGGGATTTCAAAAGCTGCACATCCCCGCCCACACGGTATTCAATGTTCAACCAGCCGGCATTATTGCGCACAAAATAGACCAGCTCTTCCACGTTGACATTGCGATCCTCTGGGCGTGGTTTGAGAATGCTTGCCACGGATTCCTGGTTGCCTTCCCAGCCGTAGAAGCGCAGGTAAGTGGAAAGCGCCGCCGGGCCGCAATTATTCATCGTCTGCTGTTCAAAGGTAGGCGCCGGCAGTGAAGCGGAGGCAGGCAGGGCGGTTGGCATGGGCGTGGGTGGCAGCGGGGTGGGAGATGACTGCGGTTGCGGTGTGATCATGGGGGTGGCTACAGCCTGCTGCGGTTCAGGCCCGGCGGTGGGGATGGCTGAGACCGGCCGCAGTGCCCCGCGCAGGTATGACGCGGCAAAATCCACCCGCCACGAAAGCCGCTCGTGTACCGGCGGCAGGAAATAAAACAGCGTGATCAGCAGCACTGCGCACAAGGCACCGGCTGCAAATTGAACGATTCGATTGCGAAACATGCCGTCCATTTTACCACGCAGCCATATCGGATAAATTAGGTGTGATTTCGTTCTGATATAATGGACGCCATGAAATACCATATTTGGACAGAAGGCTGCCAGATGAACGTGGCAGATTCCCTGCGGGTCTCCACCGCGCTGGAGCAGATGGGGTATGAACCGGTAGGCGCACCGGAAACGGCAGATGTCATTGTTTTGAACACCTGCGTGGTGCGCCAGTCGGCTGAAGATAAGGCTTATGGCCGGCTTAGTTCCATCCGCCCGCTGAAAGACGCCAACCCCGGATTGGTCATCAACCTGATGGGCTGCCTGGTAGGCGTCAAGAACAACCCAATTCTACGGCAGCGCTTTCCCTATGTGGATGTCTTCTCTCCCCCTTCCGACCCGGCACCGCTGATCTCTCACCTGCAGCAGAAACACCATCAGCTAATGCAGGCGGGTGAAACCGCTGAGCGTCACGCGTTGATGGATGAAGAAATGTCCCTGCCGGGCTATGCCCACGCACAAGGCGTGACGGCTTTTTTGCCGGTGGTTCTGGGATGCTCCCATGCCTGCACCTACTGCGTCATCCCTTACCGGCGCGGGGTGGAAGAAAGCCGCCCCTTTGACCAGGTGGTCGCAGAGGCCGAGAGCATGGTTGCAGCTGGTGTGCGTGAGATCACCCTGCTCGGGCAGATCGTTGACCGTTTTGGGAAAGACCTTCCCCCTGGGCAGGATCTGCCTGCCTTGCTGCGGCGCATCTCACGAATCTCCGGGCTGTCGCGCATACGCTTCCTCACCTCCCACCCCAACTGGATGACGGACGAGCTACTGGATACTGTGGCTGAGATTGAACAGGTCTGCCCGCACATCGAGGTGCCTGTTCAGGCGGGGGATGATACTGTGCTGCAGAATATGCGCCGCGGCTACACCCGCGACGATTACCGCCAGTTGGTGGCCCGCATCCGCCGGCGAATCCCCGGAGTCTCGATTGCCACCGACATCATCGTCGGCTTCCCCGGCGAAACAGATGAACAATTTCAACAGACCTACGATCTGCTGGAAGAGTTGCGGCTGGATGTAGCCCACCTGGCCCGCTATTCTCCGCGGCCGAACACCGTGGCTACCCGCCAGATGATGGATGACGTCAGCGCCGCCGAGAAAATGCACCGCTTCAGGCTGTTGGAACAGCAGCAGGAGCGCATCGTGGGCGAGATCCACGCCGGCTACCTGGGGCGGGTGGTGCCGGTGCTGTTCGAAGAGAAACATAAGGATCGCTGGCGCGGCCGCACTGAGACCAACAAGCTGGTTTTTGTGGAAACCAATGCCGACCTGCGCGGGCAACTGCTGCCTGTGCACATCACCTGGACCGGGCCGTGGTCCATGCTGGGCGAGCTCGCCCGTGCCGGGGATCAATGAAGAAACAGCGTATCCGCCCAATCGCCATCGGGATTTTCGAGAATGAGGGGCGCATCTTGGTTTTTGAGGGCTACGACGCGGTGGAAGGCGAATACTTTTACCGCCCACTGGGCGGCGGGATTGAATTTGGTGAGACTGGGGCGCAGGCGCTGGCACGCGAGATGCGCGAAGAAACGGGGGAAGAGATCAAGGATGTGGCTTTTCTGGGGATGATCGAAAGTATATTTACCTGTTATGGAGATCCCGGGCATGAAATCGTGCTGGTATACCGGGCGGCTTTCTGCTCTGATGAGGTGTACTTGCGGGAGGAGCTGACCGCCGGCGAAGATGACGGAACCGTCATTCGCGTGCGTTGGATGGAGAAGGAGTGGTTCCGGGACCACCCGGGCATGCTTGTCCCCGAGGAATTGGTGGGGTTGATTGGGTAGAGGGGGTTGAGTCCCACTTATGGAAGAAAGTGAGACTCAAAAGGGTTTGTGTCTCATTGGTGGGACATAAATGGTGCGGAGTGATGCGGTTGGAACGCATCCTCTTGCTTGTCCAGCAAAAAAACAATTCATCTACTACTTTCTTATAAAGGTTACTTCCCCCGTTTTTTGATTAACCGATTCTACTTTCCAACCTGCATCAAGCCAGGAGGTTGCCTGTGGCCGGTTCAGATGCGCAATCTGGTTCCCCCACCATGGACGGTGATCATATGCACTGCCAGGTAACTTGGCACCTAAAATCTGCTCAATCTCAATAAAACTGAATGTACGGGTTGAAATAGATACGGGAAGAGCTTCGAAAAACTTTTGAAGTGGATCATATTTACCCATGCGTTTACCCTCTATATTTTCGAAAATCTGAATATGGAAATATCCAAGGTGCTATCGTGAGATCGGATGTAAGGCCTATAATTATTATACGTCTGATTTATAACTGGAGTTCGTGATAATGGAAAAATTACCCGTTCTCTTCATTTCTGTTTGTTCACATCTCAAGACAAAGAATGACACGCTTGTTGATTATTCTGACCAAGAATCAATTTTCAACTATCTTGATAAAAAACTTCAGCGGAAACTCCACAGTATTAGAGAGAGTAATCTGCGGTTGTTATTGGATGGAAAAATATTGAGGGATGGTGAGCCAATAATTAAGAAACCTTCGAATAGTGAGTTAACTCTAGGCAAAGATTTAATGTATGGCGGTGCAAGTCAGGGTAAATACCTTCCAGCAATAAAAAGGTACGCAGGCAGGTTTTATACCCAACTCGGAGGAGAAAATGATAGGGCATGGCTGATAGAAAATTCAAATATACATCTTCTGATTATCTCGGGCCTGTATGGTGTACTTACTCCTTGTGAAATGATACAGGACTATTCGTTACATATTCTTGATAGCTCAGAAGTTGCACACAACTGGAGAGAGGATGATTCTCTCACACAACTTATAATCAACTACATTACACATAACAAGATTCAAAAAATAATTGATGTAATGGGTGATGATAATTACAAACATCTACTCAATTGGAATGAGCTGCGTCGATATGTAAGAGGGAATTTGCTCCATACTTTTAGTTTAGAATATTCATCGCCTGATATTCTATTCCCTCTTGGTTGTTTATTAAAGGATATGATCTGGAATTATTCCGATGCGGATTATCAGCGATTACGCCCAGGTAAGGTTGTAGATACGGAATATCACCCTGTGTACTTTGATGAAGTTCTAATTACATCAAAAAATCCGAATTTCCGAGAAGAAAGTGAATCAAAGAAGGGACTTTTATGTAATATCGATCGTGTTCGAAGGATGAAGGCCAATTTAAATCGAGCGGTCCATTCCGTTCTACTTGACAAGAAAATATATAAAAAGACGCATGGACTTGGGGGAAACATTGATTTATTAGGATCAAACAACATTGTTTCACTGACATTCCTACAAGATATGAGGAAATTTCTAGATATGCGGAATGCGATTGATTATGAAGATAAACAAATTTCAGAGAAAGAGTTTCATCTTCTATGCACGATATATGATAATTCGATCATAGAATTGACAAGGATACATGGAGCTCGCTTTAATTATTTAGAAGATGTTAACCGATGATATAACGAGGAAGGGAGTTTTGTGGGTCGGGTAGAGTGCAGCGATCCCCGACGTTTTTCTGTCACAATTATTAACGCTATTATCTCTTCCCCATCATGTAAGAGATGGTCGCTGCGCGTGCGCGCAGCGCAGGTGTCATTTCGTTCAGCATGGCAACCAAGGGCTAGGTTATCGATCGCACCGCTGCGCATACGTTTGCCTACCCTCGCACCTTTCCTGCAGCAGGCAGCGCGCGCACTGCGGTTTTGCCGGGTGGCAGATCTCCCGCCCCAGGCGGATGAAGTTCAGGTGTGCCGCATAGTAGGTCTCCGGCGGCAGGGCGGCTTCCAGGTGGCGATGGGCCTCTTCCACACTCATCTCGGGCGGACGCAAGCCCAGCCGGCCGCTGACTCGGTAGATGTGCGTATCCACCGGGAATGCCGGCTTGTTCAGTGAAAATAACAATACGATTGCGGCGGTCTTCGGACCGACGCCGTTGTGCTTCATCAGCCAGGCACGTGCTTCTTCCAACGGCAAGTCAGCCAGAAAATCCAGCGACAGGGAGCCGCGCTCTGCCTGGATATCCCGCAGTACCTGCTGAATGCGCGGGCCTTTCTGGTTCGCCAGCCCAGCTATACGGATGGCTGCGATCACCTCTGCTGTTTCCGCGCAGGCGACCTGCTCCCAGGTGGGGAAGCGGACACGCAGCGAAGCAAAAGCCCGGTCCCGGTTGATATCATTGGTGTTTTGAGATAGGATGGTTGAGACCAGCTCATCCAGTGCTGGCAGGGGATTGCGCCAGGTGGGATGTCCGTAGAAAGACAGAAGCAGCTGGTGGGCTTCAAGCGCGGTGAGCGGAGCCAGCGCGGACATGATGGCTTTATTTGCCGATCGAGAAAGCCGCGCGGTACTCCCCGACATCCAGGCGGGCGAAGTTGTATATGCGCCGCGGGCTGAATTTTGACAGTGCGGCGGCTTCCGCAGCGTTGAGCGCGCCAAGTTGGCGCAATATCTCCACCGAGACTAGCTGGCGGGCGCGCGAATCACCCGCGTCACCGTCCGAGATCTTCATGGCGATCCCCAGCGCGGGTGAGCCGGGTTCGATGGCATCGGGCATCACGCCCAGGATCTGGTATCCCTCAGCGCCACCTTTGGCCACAACGCTTGGAGCAGCCCGCATCAACAGTGTGTCGAACTTCCCAGGCCCGGCAATCATCCCGGGTTCGTGACGCATGGCATCCACCAACCTGCGGCAGGCAGCAGCACGCGCGGGGGGCATTCCGTCCGGCTGGCACAATCTGGCCATCGCCAGGGCAGCAGCCTGCAGCGGCAGGGCAAAGTTCGGGGCAGAACAGCCATCCGTGCCGATGACGATCTCGGTAGAGGAGACACCGGACATCTCTGCCAGTGCCTGTAAAATCGCCTGCTGGACCGGGTGATCCATGGACAGGTAGGTCTCCAATGGCAGGTTGGACATGCGCGCCATCCCCAGCATGCCGCTGTGTTTCCCGGAGCACATATGGCGCACCGGCAGCGGCTGTTCGCCGCGCGAGCGCAACTGGTAGGCGGTTTCACTATCACCGGGGGTGTGGCTGCCGCACTGCAGCGCGGTTTCGGGGATGGACATTTTTGCCTGCATCCCGCGCACCACCGCGACATGCTCATCGGTGCCGGAGTGTGAGGCGCACAGGATGGCGACCTCGCGTTCATCCAGGCCGAAGTGGTCCGCGCCGCCTTTTTCAATGAAGGGCAGCGCCTGAAAAGGTTTGCTGGAGGAGCGCAGGTAAGTAACCATTTCGGCATCGCCATGGCTGGCCAGTAGTTGGCCGCGCGAGTCAACCACCGCGAACGCGCCGTAATGGATGGATTCCACGATCGGGCCGCGTGTGGCTTCAAAGACAGGCTGATAGGCAGGTGTGCTCAAGCGGTTTTCTCCTCGGCAAGGCTGACGGCATCTTGATGGCTGTGGGTCATTTGTGAGATCAGGCCATTCCGCAGCCGCTGCTGATAGCGAATGAGCCGATTCCCGGTATGCTGGTACGGCTGCATCAGGTCCGGCAGTTTCTTATCCACCTGCGCAGTGGGGTCAGAGCTTTTGCGGTTCTTTTCTAGCCAGGTGCGAATACCTGCCAGGTACTGGATCTGGTTGCGGGCAGCAGCGGGTGGTACCACCCCATCCCGTCCACTGACGATCAGGTATCCCTGAAACTCGGGCTTCAGCAGGCATTCCAGCTGGGCGATCCACTGGTCGAGAATCGCTCCGCCCAGGAAGGGGGGTTGATTGGGTGTTAGGCAGTCACCGACAAAGACCACTTTTTCATCTGGCAGGCAGGCCCAAATACTGCCGGCACACGGCCCCGGGCGGGATTCCAACCGCATGGGACACTTTCCCCAGTGAATGTTGAGGGTATCGTTAAAAGAGATTTCTGGCACTGCCCAACGGATCGTCCCCAGGTTAGGCACCTGTTCCCATTCGGCGCCGGTCTCGTTGTTCTGCGGTTTGAAGGTGGTGGGGCGGTTCTTGAAAACACCAGCCATACTTTCGTGGCCGACAACCGTACACTCCATGGCGCGCGCGCCGATGGTGCGGTCCATGTGCGCATCCAGGTTGATCATCAGCCGGTCCACTGCCCCGCCAAGCGAGAGCAAGGTGCCTTTCCAGGAGCGGGCGTCTTCGGGGCGGATAGGCGCATCGATCAGCAGCAACCCGTGGGCTGTATTAACCGCTCCCAGTACCGGGCCGGTATAGGCAGTTTCAGTGTACACATTATGGGCAATTTCCAGCATGGGTTCTCCAGGGATGAAAGGTTAGGCGTCCAGCCGGTCTGCGGCAGGCGCGGGGATGGAAAAGTAAAAAATACTGCCGTGCTCTGGCAGGTTTTCCACCCAAATCTTACCACCGTGGGCGTTAACTGCCAACTTGCAATACGCCAGCCCAAGCCCGGTACCGGAAGCCTGAGGTTGGTAAGGGGTGAACAACAGCGGAATACGCTCTGCCGGTATGCCAGGCCCTTCATCGCGCACTGAAAAAGTCACGGCATCTGTAGTACCGGTGGCGCTGAGGGTGATGCGGCTGCCTTCAGGTGAGTACCGTGAGGCATTTTCAAGCAAGTTGACCAGTACCCGCTCCAGCAACCCACTATCCGCGTAGAGGGAAGCCGGCAGGCTGATTTCAACACGCTTTAGGGTTTGACCGAGGGGGCTGATCTGACCTTCCATCACAGCCATTGCTTCATTCAATAACGCATGCGGGGAAATCATTTTGAAATGCGCCACCGGCTGACCTGAGCGCAAACGCAGCGTATCCATCAGGGCGAGCGCAAGCTTTTCCAGCCGTTGAGCGGAGCGTTGCGCGATAGCCAGCAGGCTGGCTGCCGAGGCATTTGCATTGAGAGCCGGGATGCCAGCAAGGACTTCGAGGGTGCCAGTCAGGTTGGCAATGGGTGAGCGCAGGTCGTGGATGATGCTGGTCACCCACAGATCCGTTTCCTCAACCGGCGCATCAGCGTTTTTTAAGGTGTGGGCTCGGGAGATAGCCAGAGAGACACTGGCTGCAAAAGCTTTGAGTAAGGTTCGATGCCGGTTGGTGAATGCCCCGGAGCTGGGGTGGCAGAGGAAGATATAACCGCGACAGTTACCACCGCGGAATGGTACACCCAGCAAACTGCGCGGGAAATCCGTAGATGCAGATATCGCAAGCTGCCAGGCTGGTTGCAGCGCATTGGGCGCCTGCGTGTCCGCTATCCACAGGTCATCTGTGGCTTCAATGGCGATCTGCTGCAGCACCCCAAGCAAACGATTTTCTGCCAGGGTTTTTCTTGGATAGTGAAGCGTGTGTAGGGGTAAGCCGGCATCATCCATCAGCAGCGCCAACCCCCGGCTGGCAGAGGTTACTGCGACTGCCCGCTGCAGAGACACATCCAGAATACCCTCCAGAGGGTCGATCTCACCAATCTCCTGCACCAGGCGGGTAATCAGGTCGAGATCTGCCGGTGGGTTATTGGCATCCATTGGTTCAGTTGGATTCAACACCGTAGTCCAGTCGAATTGCAGAGCAGGGAGCGCATCCCGGTTCTTCACACAGCAGGGCAAGCGGATCCTGTTCCAGCCGTGTTTTCAGCATATGTGTCACCAGGTTCATCGGATAGGCGCGGATCCGGCTACCATTTAACGATACGGATCGTATGGTGGTTTCCAGCCAGTTTTCAGCTGGGATAAATCCCCTCGAGCATCCGGGCATATTCGGGCAGGCAACAATGCAATCGCCGACACGGGCCCAGCGGGTAAATTGCCGGCGGCCGGCAAGCCGTTCAATATAATGGATAAAGGTGCTTTCGGTGAAATCCGTGCCGAAGTGGATGACCCATCCCTTGGCCTGATACAGTGCGGCCAGGGGTGCCAGTGGATCAGCTAGTGTCTGAGACAGGATGGCTGCATCCACATCCAGGCCGCAAAATGAATAGATCGGGTGGTTGGAACGGTGCACACCTGGTAGAAGGCGAAAATCATCGGCTAACTGCCCCGCCCCGGCTTCAGCGGAGAGTGAGGAGTGAAAAACGACAGCATCACCGTTCCCATTGTCCCCATCGCCGTAGCGGACGCCATTATTCAACGGGCCATCCAATGGAATGACCTGAGTCGCCGGGGTGAAAGCCGGAAAAACCAGGCGTTTTGCCACACTGTTCAGTGCGGAAAAGATGGTCGCAGAACCACCACGTACTTCTCCCATATCAGCCTGTTTGGAGTGGATGAGCATGGGTACATCCGCAGGCAGCTGCAGATCATATAACGCTGTCGCAATGTCGCGATAGGTAAGCATGCCACCTCCAGCGGCGAGTAGATACATTTAATTATAGCGATATTTTCTGCAGAGTTAACTATGGCGCAATCGGGCAGACTGGTATTGATGGGCCGGCTGTTTTTGAATTCAGATCCATACCCAGGTAGGGAGAGGGATCCAACGTGTTTTGGATCTCAAGTTCGTTCAGGTAATGCCCGCTACCATCATCGCGTACCACTGAAAAATGTAAATGAACGCCAACCGGGTTGGCCGGATTCCCGGAGTAGTTCCCCTGGTAGCCAAGCAGCTGGCCAGCCTTTACCGGGATTTCAAAAGAACCTGGAGGAAACCCTGGATCGATGAAGGAAACACCCTCTTTATCAGCCATGTGGGTGTAATAAAGCCAGATCTGGCGGCCAGGCATCACTGGGTCAGATGGAATCCGGAGAATGATGCTGGATTTCCAGTCTGCCTGACGGGTGAGGAAACCGTCCGCGGCGGCATACACCGGGGTAATTCCCGGTTCGGTGCCCGCGAAGATGTCAATTCCCTGGTGCCGATGCCCGGGCCTGAAAGAGTCATCCCAGAGATAGCCCGCCAATCCGCTGGTGGGCAGTAGAAATGGCGCGTCTGGGCAGCGCTCGAGCGCTGCGATAGCCAACCCCCGGTCTTTTTGCGTTCCGCGGATCCAGCGAACAACAGCGGCAGTTCTGTCAACCGCCGGGCGTCCCTGTAACAGGTAATAAGCGAGACCACCAGCCAGCAGGCCGAGAAGCAGGATCAACCAGAGGGGTGCGGATTTCCGCGGGTGTGAAATATTTATGTTTTTCATATACAACACATATACAGCTCTTATACCTGGTGCTTATTATACAGTCATCAAACGATCAGATGAACCGAAAGGTGTAAAGGAGAAAAAATGAACTACATGATCTCTCGCGTGATCCCCAATCGTTATTCCCTGCCCGCTGTCCGCAGGATGCACTGGCTGGAAGAGGCTGTGGCCCTCCAGGATGTACCGGTGGATGTTGAGGAGCAGGAAGATAAGTATATCCTCACGGCTCAGGTTCCTGGCGTCAGGAAAGAGGATGTTCAGATCTCTGTGGAGAAGGATATTTTGACACTGGAAGGCAGATACAGCTATCAGCGCAATGAAAACGCCAACTACCTGGTAACAGAACGCAGTGCCGGCGATTTCAAGCGTACCTTCCGCGTGCCCTCAATGGTCGAAGTGGAAAAGATCGAAGCTCGCCTGACAGACGGCATTCTGACACTTGAGATCCCCAAACCTGCGGCCATCCTGCCGCGGACGATCAAGATCAGCTAAAGCGTACAACCCTCCCCAAAAGGGATGCTCTCTGAGCATCCCTTTCCTTTATTAAATTAGAATTCCTGCCAGACTGTATAATCAGAAATAAGATGCCATCTGATAGGCAATTAAGGCAGCATTCAACGCAGCAGGAGTCTAGCTTAGTGAAGGCACGCAACAGATCCATACTACAGGCACTCCTGGTTGTCTTCCTCTGGTCCACTTCGTGGGTCTTCATTAAATTCGGCCTGAAGCAGATCTCACCGTTGACATTTGCCGGGTTGCGCTACTCGGTTGCCTTTATGGTCCTGCTGATTGTGCTGATCTTGCAGCGTAAACAACTGGGGAAGATCGTCATCGCCAGGAGGACGTGGCTGCTGTTGTTAGTGTTGGCAGTCCTTCTATATGCCGGCGCACAGGGAGGCCAGTTCGTCGCGCTGGCATACATGCCATCCATTACTGTGAATCTGCTGTTCAGCTTCTCTTCTGTCATTGTGGCGATGATCGGCGCTGCCTGGCTGGGGGAGAAGTTGACCTGGCTACAATGGACAGGGCTGGCTCTGACACTCGCCGGTTCCTGGGTCTATTTCTTCCCGGTCTCCATACCGCACGCCCAACTTATCGGGTTGGTTGCAGCCCTCATGGCTCTGCTCTCGAACTCCATCTCCACTGTGTTGGGTAGGGATCTCAACCGCTCCAATCAACTGTCCCCGCTGCTCGTCACGCTCATCCCAATGGGCATCGGTTCAGGGATCATGCTGGCAGCAGGTGTATCTATTGAAGGCATGCCGCATATCGACCTGAAGGGATGGGCGATCATTCTCTGGCTGGCTGTGGTGAATACCGCTTTTGCCTTTACCTTATGGAATCACACCCTGCGTACTTTGACGGCAATCGAATCCAGTATCATCAACGGCACAATGATGATCTGGATCCCCCTGCTTGCGGTATTGGTTTTAGGTGAAACCCTGACAACTCAGCAGGTACTGGGGCTGGTGGTCACTGCCATCGGCGCGTGGATCGTGCAGTACCGTGCTTCCCGAAAGCCATTGAAGGTTGCAGATGGGGGATAAATCGCCCCGCGGGTTCAATTTGGTATAATCAGATAAATGAGGATGAACCTATGAAAGAAAAGATCCTGGTGATTGAAGACGATGAAGCGATCCTGCGCATTTTAAAGCGGGGTTTATCCCTGGAAGCTTACCAGGTGGAAACAGCTGTGGATGGTCCGTCCGGGTTGACCAAGGCGCGGGAGTGGCACCCGGATCTGATCGTTTTGGATTGGATGCTGCCAGGGCTGGACGGGTTGGAAGTCTGCCGCCGTTTACGCACTGCGGGGACTGTACCCGTGCTGATGCTCACCGCCAAAGATGCCATCCAAGATCGGGTTCAGGGGTTGGATGCCGGCGCGGATGACTACCTGGTGAAACCTTTTGAACTGGATGAACTGACGGCACGCGTCCGCGCCTTATTGCGGCGTTCCCAGCCTGAACGGATGCCCGTGCTGACCTTTGCGGACCTGCAGCTGGATACTTCCACCCGCCAGGCAACCCGGAACGGTCGGGTGATCTCGTTGACTGCCAAAGAATATGACCTGCTAGACCTGTTCATGCGGCACCCGCGCCAGGTATTAACGCGCGAAGTGATCTTCGACCGGGTCTGGGGGTACGATTTCGGGGGAGAATCTAATGTGCTGGATGTGTACATCCGCTACCTGCGACAGAAACTTGTACTCGGTGATGAGCAGCAACTCATCCATACCGCACGTGGAGTGGGGTATGTGATGCGCGAACAGGCTTAATGTCCCTGCGGGCGCAACTTTCCCTTTTATATTCCCTGCTGGCAGGCGTGGTATTCGCAGCTGCCGCCTTCATTGTTTATGCCCTCGTCAGCGTGATGCTGATCGATCAGATTGACTACACCCTGACCTCGACAGCTAATGTGGTGATGTCTAGCACACGCATTGACGCTCAGGGGCAGGTGGTTGTAGATCAGCTGCCTGTGATGGATGTGACCTCTCCCCGCTATATCCAGGTATGGAATACCTCAGATGAATTGATCAGCGAATCACAGAATATATCCAGTCTGCGCCTCTCGCTGGATCCGGACGGCTTGCGCCTTCCGATGCCGGCATATCGCGATGTCGAGTTAAACGAAGTGCAATTACGCGTTTTGAGCGTCCCCCTACAGGTGTCGGGACGAAAAATGGCCGTGCTCCAGGTGGGGACGAACCGTGCGCTTGTGGATGAACTGCAGGGCATATTGCGGACAGTGCTGGGGATTGCGCTTGCGCTTGCCATTCTTGTGGCCGGGCTGTACGGCTGGTTGGGCACCAGCCTGGTGCTTTCACCATTGGAGAAAGTGACAGAGGCGGCACGAAGCATTGCCAATAAAGACGACCTTTCGCGAAGGATCCCCAATGTCGCCCGAAAGAATGAGATCGGTGTGTTGATCGAAGCCTTCAACCAGACGCTAGATAGATTGGAAGATATTTTCAATAAGCAAAAACGTTTCCTGGCTGATGTCAGCCACGAACTGCGCACCCCCTTGACCGTGATCAAGGGGAATGCCGGCTTGCTGCGGAAAATGAAGGAGCCGGACGAAGAATCACTGCGTGAGATCGAAGTGGAGGTGGACCGTCTGACCCGCCTGGTGGGAGATCTGCTGTTGCTGGCACAGGCCGAGGCAGGCAGGCTGGAGCTGCACATGCAGCCGGTGGAACTGGATGTTTTACTGACCGAGGTGTTGAAGCAGGCACGGATCCTTTCCTTGGATAAGGTGCAGATCCATATTGACGAGATCGATCAGGTAATGGTGCGGGGGGACCGGGACCGCTTGAAGCAGGTGCTGATCAACCTGATCGCGAATGCCATCAAATACACGCCGATCGGCGGACGGGTGGGCTTGCGGCTGGTGCGAGCTGGTAATACAGCTCAGTTGATCATATCGGACACCGGCCCCGGTATTCCAGCGAATGATATTCCGCACATTTTCGAACGTTTCTACCGCGGAGATAAGGCGCGAACCCGCTCTCTCGACGGCAGCAGCTACGGCCTGGGGTTGAGCATCGTCTTCTGGATCATCAAGAACCAGGGCGGGGATATCGAGGTGAAATCCATTGAAGGCCAGGGGACGACATTTGTTGTGAGTTTACCGATACTTAAAGAAAAGGAAAGCACTTAGCCTGCTGGGCAGGGGAGAAATCTGGTAGTGAACAGCCAAGTGGGACGTCATGAAGATCAATATCAGTAATCCTCAAATTGCCATAAAGTATTTCTTTCGCGGAACTCTTTATCTGGTAATCGTTCTGATGCTCATTGCCTGTACCGCATCAGGGAAAATACCTAATGATCGAGCAAATATAATATATGCGCCATGTATATTTTCGGAAAAAAATTTCCAGAAAAATGATGTCCAGTGGCTAAAAACCAATTTGATAGCAATTAATACACCAACGCTATCTGAAATTAAGTTCCCTCTGAAGATATTCACTAACGCGGATATCGTTGGGCTAGGTGAAGCCACTCATGGCACCCACGAATTTTATGATTTCAAAATAGATCTCACAAAATACTTAATAAAATTCAAAGGTTATCGAATAATAGCCTTTGAATTACCCATGCCCTATATTTATGTGTTGGACGATTACATCCATGGCAAAGGTGGAGATTTGAGGTATTTATTAGACCAAATGGGTGCCTGGGTAATGGATACAGAGGAAATCTACAATTTCCTAGTTTGGCTTAAGGAGTTTAATAACCAAGCAAAAGGGGACCAAATGATTACACTCACTGGATATGATCTGCCACTGAATGATCCCACTTCCGAAATAAGTATTATAGATAAATATGTTAGCATGGTCGATCCCGAAAATAAAGAAAAAATAGTATCCCAATTGACTTGTTTTAATATAGATCAGTATTCATATAGTCTAAAAACCCCGACAGCACAAAAGGACTGCAGAGATAATATATTAAATGTATTAAGTTATATCCAAAATAAACGTGCCAACTATATAAACCAAAGCTCATCATCTCAGTTCGAATTAGCAATAAATAGCATCACCTCCTTAGTACAGCTGGAACACTTATATGCCTCTTCGCCTGCCATGGCTTATCCTCTTCGTGACCAGTATATGGCGGAAAATGTGATTTGGATCCATGATATCTTGGGGAAAGGTGAGAAACGAATTATTCTTTGGGGGCATAATTCACACATAGGTAGAAATATGTATATTCGCACAAAATCTGGAACTATGGGGTATTTACTTAGCCAACGATACGGAAGAAGTTATTTCAATATTGGTTCAACATTCTATAAAGGTGATTTTAATGCTCTGCCTTTAGATATCAACCACCAGGCAATGGTACCACCAGAGGATAGTTACGAAACTTTCTTTAAGTCAGCAGGTACACCCACCTTTTATATTCATCTCGACCAACCATCCACACCAGCATGGTTTTCTAATGACCATTGCTTAAGGAGTGTTGGCAGCATGTATGATGACAACACTCCCTATAGCGGATGGGAGGTTGATAAACTGAGTGACGAATATGATGGCTTTTTCTATGTGGAAACTTCTACTCCTACTAATCTTTTTGATAGAAAGTGAGGTCCATTATTTGTAAGTCCACATGAACGCAGTACACAACCAGTCATATATGCTTTCCTACATTGATTATGTTGGTAGCGGGGGTCGAACTTAGAATGATTCTAATTAGGAAAAAGCGAAAATTTGGTCAGCATTGACTCCTGTCTCGAATCCTGATAGACTCCTCCCTCGCGTACCAAATATCACGAATCACCTTGATGAAGCGCGATGCTTTTGGTATAATGCAACCCGCGATTGAATGTAACTTAACAACTGAATGCCGACGTAGCTCAATCGGCCGAGCAACCGCCTTGTAAGTGGTAGGTTATGGGTTCGATTCCCATCGTCGGCTCTGCTGAAGCGAGCGACCGGTTCAGCGAAAGAGAAAAGATCGCAATCAATTTACTCGGGCGGTTACCCAAGTGGCCAAAGGGGACTGACTGTAAATCAGTTGTCGGACGACTTCGGAGGTTCAAATCCTTCACCGCCCACTGGGTAAAGCAAAAGAGTTCTGGCGTCGCTGCCGGCTCTTTTGAGCAGCAAGCCCTCATAGCTCAGTTGGTAGAGCACGTTCTTGGTAAGAACGGGGTCATGGGTTCGAATCCCATTCGAGGCTCTTCGTAGACAAGACAAGCGGTAAGAACGATGGCTAAAGACGATCGGATCATCATCGGGATGGCCTGCTCCGACTGCAAGGAGCGGAACTACCATACCTCCAAGAACAAG
>CAIKMQ010000004.1 GCA_903828565.1 uncultured Leptolinea sp.
CAATATACCCGGCGCGAGATGCTGAAAAATGCCGGGCACTAAAAATGCCAGTGGCATCTTGTTCGTCCAAAATCCGTAATCCTGAAAGGGCCTGTAGTCCCCTGAGATAAAGTAATATCCCTTGTAAGCGTAAGAACCTTCGTCAAAGTTAATTGGCGTGTATAGAATACAGTAAATGCTGAACACTAAGTAGACCAGAAGTGATAGCATGGCTGGTACGTAAAATAAATAATTCCTGGCAATGATTTTTCTTCTCATCATTTCCAATCGCTTCAAGGCATTAATCAATTATACTTAATTACGCTCAAGGTATGATCACCAACCTGCCTTGCGCTAACATATTTTCTACCGAATAAAGGCTCCCAGGTTCCAGGCGTTATGCCCCTTCTGACAGCAACTTCTCTGAAAAAATCGTTTGGCGCTGAAGATCTCTTCACAGATATCAGCTTCAGCCTGCCACACCGGGCACGCATCGCATTGGTTGGCCCGAATGGAATCGGTAAGACCACCCTGCTGCGCATCCTACTGAAACAGGAAGAAGCCTCGGGCGGAAGTGTTCATTATGCCCGTAATATCCGCATCGGGTACCTGCCGCAGGAAGCCACCTTTGAAACCGACAACGACCTGTGGGGCGAATGTATGCTGGTATTCGCTGACCTCCACAGCCGGCAGGCTGAGCTGACAGATCTGGAACACGCAATTTCCTCCGGTAAAGCCGACCCGGATGACCTGGAGAGATACGGGCGGTTGCAGCAGCTTTTTGATCACCTGGGTGGTTACAACTATGAGAATCAGATCAAACAAACCCTTACAGGGCTCGGTTTTTCCCATCAGGATTATCACCGTCCGCTCAAACACCTTTCCGGCGGACAGCGAACCCGCGCGCTTTTAGCCCGTCTGCTGCTCTCTAACCCCGACCTATTATTGCTGGATGAACCGACCAACCATCTGGACATTGCAGCAGTTGAATGGTTGGAAGGTTTCATGCGTGATTGGGATGGCGCAGTCCTCTTTGTTTCGCATGACCGCTATTTTATTGACCAAGTCGCCAACACCATCTATGAGATGTCTCCTGACCTGGAGATCTTCCGCGGCAATTACAGTGCATACCTGGTTCAAAGGGAGGAGAGGTATCGCAGATTAAAGCTGGAGTATGAAGCCCAGCAGGAATTCGTTGCGAAAGAAGAGGAATACATTCGCCGTAACATGGCGGGGCAGAACACCCGGCAGGCACAGGGACGATTGAAACGGCTGGAGAGGTTGGTTGCTGAAAGCACGCTGTCTCGTCCGCGAAAAAAACGCGCGTTGAAATTCGGGATCCAATCCGGAGACCGCTCCGGCAATCTGGTATTACGAACCTATGGGCTGCAGGTAGGTTATGCAGATGAGAAAGAACCATTGTTCACTGCGCCAGATCTGGTCTTCAAGCGGTTGGAATGCGCCGCTGTCATCGGTCCCAACGGTGCCGGCAAAACAACCTTCCTGAAAACGATCTTGCAAAAGATCCCACCCTTCAAAGGTGAGGTGGATCTGGGTGCCGCGTTGACCATTGGGTACTTTGCCCAGGCTCACGAAGGTTTGAACCCAAACCATACCCTGTTGGAAGAGATCGACTCGGTCGCTCCTTCCATGCTTCCTGGAGAGATCCGTGACTACCTGGCCAAGTTCCTGTTTACCGGGGAAGACTACCAGAAACCTGTCAGCTTGCTTTCAGGTGGAGAACGTGGCCGGCTGGCACTGGCCAAACTTGCCCTGGAGAATTACAACCTGCTGTTGCTGGATGAACCCACCAACCACCTAGATCTGCCTTCACAGGAGGTTTTGCAAAATGTGCTTTCTGAATACCGCGGTACGATCCTGCTGGTATCGCACGACCGCTACCTGATCGACGCCCTGGCTACACAGATATGGGAGGTTCTTCCCGAAGAAAAAACCTTGCGTCAATTCTTTGGAACCTTCAGCGAATATCGCGCTGAGTTGACCGCAGAAACAGTAGTCACCGCTCCGCAGAAAAAAGAAGCCGCTCATACAGCGGCAGAAACGCGAAAGGGATTATCCCCCTGGAAACGCCAGCAACTCATCCAAAAAGTGGAGGAGCGAATAGCCGGCATTGAGAGTCAGATGGCATTGGTGTCAGGGAAGCTCGCCAACCCGCCGTCCGATCCTGCCGCGGTACAACACTTGGGGAGCGAGTATGTGCGGCTGGAGAAAGATCACGCGGAACTGATGGATGAGTGGAGCCTCCTCATGGAGGAGTAAGTTGATTAAGCCAGAAACCAAATTAGACATTCAGAATATTCTCAGTACATGTCCCACCAGATGATGCGCACGTACTTGTGGCTTCCAGAAAAGAACATAGGATGAACTCAACTAACCATTTGATCAATCTGCTCGATCACTCAGGCAGAAAAACCGGCTTATGGGAAGAGTACTACACCGATGGTACACTGATGAGCCGCGGCATGTATGAAGCCGGCTTGAAACAAGGTGAATGGCAAATCTATTACCGGAAGGGAAACATCCGGGCCCGGGGAGCGTATACAAACCACCAGATGAGCGGCGAATGGGTGTTCTATCGGGAAACGGGTGATCTCTGGCAGGTTGGTTCATTTCATTGCGATCAAAAACACGGCATTTTTGTTCGATACAACCGCGATGGATCGATCCAGGATGAAACGCCTTTTGTGAATGGGCGAAAGTCCAACATAACCCGCTGATATCTGTCTTCTTTTACCCCCCCACCCACACTTTTATTTTGTAGCTGCCGGGTAACCATCTGCGGCTCCCGCGGACTCATGGCCATCAAATGCCCGCAATTGGGGATATTTACGTAAAACCAGTACTGCCGCAGCCACACATCCAGCTCCACCGACCACAATCGCTGCGGGGATGCCCAGCAGTTGCGCAGCAATGCCAGATTCCATCTCACCCAATTGCGGGCCGCCCTTGAAGAATATCTGATTGATGCTCACCATTCTGCCGCGCAGGGCATCCGGTGTTTGTAACTGTCGCACAGTGTTGCGGATGATCGTACTCAATCCATCCGCAGCACCCATAATGATCAAAGCGGCCATCACCAACCAGAAGCTGCGCGCCAGGCCAAGTGTGATCGTTGCCAACCCGAAAATGATTACTGCAGTCGACAGAATGATCCCTTGCCGGCGTATCCGTCCTTTTTGAGAGATCACTAGCGCAACCGAAACATCCCCAATGGATTGGGCCGCCGAAAGCCAGCCGTATTGCACAGCTCCGACCCGCAGGATATCCCTGGCAACAAAAGGCAGCAAGGTGTTCGCGCTGGAGAAAAAGGTGGCAAAAAAGTCCAGGATCATACTGGACAGGATGATCGGCTGTTTCAGGATAAACTGGATCCCTTCGCGAATATCCGCTCGAATTCCGCCGGTAACTGCTGGCTTACTCTGTACATTGGTTGTGATCTTCCCCATAAGAACAAGCGCCAGGATCACAGCCAGGTATGAGATTGCATTCAGCCAGTAGACCCAGCGCAAACCGGCATAAGCGATCACCAGCCCTGAAAGTGCCGGACCCAGGATGGCACCAACATTGACCGCGATGGAGTTCATACTGAAAGCATTGGGTAATTCATCCTGCGGCACCAGGTTTGGGATGAGAGCCTGGCGGGCAGGCAGATCAAAGGTAATGGCGATAGATTGCAGAACAGACAGCCCATATATCCAGCCGAGAGAGATCACACCACTATTTGTTAGTACACCGAATGCCAGCGCAACCAATCCCAGAGTCACCTGGGTAACAATGGCAACCTTGCGCCGGTTGAAACGATCTGCCAACAAGCCGGCAAAGAGTGAAAGCAATAAAACCGGGACAAAACGAACCAACCCCAGGACGCTCACCGCAATCGGCTGGTCCGTGATCTCGCGGATATGCCAGTAAAGCGCCCAGATTTGCATCTGGCTTCCGGTGATGGAAATGAGTAACCCCACCCACAGGTACAGATATGGGCGGCGTTTTAACGAAGGTGGAATGACCATGAAAACTCAGGTGCCCCAGTCTCGCAGGTATAGAAAGTCGTATCCGACTGTGCGATTGGTCAGTTTGGCAATCGGTGGCAGCATCCGTTTGAACTGGTTCCGGCGGATCCGTTCCACCACCCGCTCGACTAAGCCTTGTTCATAACCTGCGGCAACACAATCCAGGATCGTATACCGTTCATCCACAAGCAGGTAGAGCAGCGGATCGATGAAAGCATAGGTATAGCCCAGGTCTCCTTCATCCGTCTGACCGGCAAACAGGTCTGCGGTCGGTGGTTTGGCAACAATCACTTCAGGAACACCCAGGTCTCGCGATAACTGTCGTACCTGGGTCTTGTACAGATCACCCAAAGGATTCAATGCACAGGCGGAATCTCCAAATAATGTGGAATACCCCAACAGGATTTCTGTTTTATTACCAGTACCAATAACCAACCCGTGATGTTCTGCTGACAGATCATACAGTACGATCATACGACAGCGAGCCATAATATTGCCCCGGCGGGTATTATCCATTTTCGGGTTATGGGAGATGAGAGCGTCTGCCATATCGGTAATGGGAATGGTCAGCAAGTCAATCCCAAGATTGTCCGCAACCATCATCGCATGGTCGAGGGATTCCTGTGAAGATGTGCGGTACGGCATGCGGACAGCCACCATGTTCGTGGGGCCCAATGCCTCCACAGCCAAAACGCAAGCCAGGGCAGAATCGACCCCGCCTGAAAGCCCGAGGACGGCCTTACTGATACCCACCCTTGCCAGCTCGCTCCGGATAAAGCCTGCCAATATCTGACGGGCGAGATTCGGGTTGATGTTCAGGTCCACAAGTGCCGGGTTTGGTTTGTCGGTCATCTGATCACCCTTTATTAACAATCCGATTCAATTCTGCATTCACCAGTGAGGTGCGTTCATCCCTCAAAAGAGGGAGCCTTGCCCGTGTTCGGTGCAGCCATCCCAGATCCACAGTCGCCAGCGTCAATGCTTCTTCATGGTAAGGAGCCTGAGCGACCAATCCACCATCCGGGTTGAAGATGGTGGAGCCACCCCAAAAATGGAGCCCATCCTCATACCCCACCCGGTTGGTGTGTACGACAAAGCTGGTGAATAGGCTGGCATACGCGCGGTTGATATGTTCCACCCAGCGGGCGGATTCCAGCTTTGGTTCGCGGGTCAACCCGCGGCCGGGAGATGCCGATGAAAACAAAAGCAGGTCAGCCCCATCCAACCACAACAGGTAAGGGGGAGAAGCATGCCAGAAATCTTCGCAGATCAACATGCCCACCCGGCCAAACCGGGTATCGAACGCACGAATCTCATCACCCCAGGCAAAAAACCGGCCTTCATCGAACAAGCCATAGGTCGGCAGGTAGACTTTGTGATGTACATGTGCTACCTGTCCGCGGGATAAATATGCCTGCGATATATAGAACCTGTGCCGGTCATCTTCGTCGACAAAACCTGCCACAATATCGATCTTACGGCTGGCTTCAAGTAAAGGCCCAAAGATCGGGTCATCCGCCCGGGGTTTACAGGCAACGATCGGGGCCAGGTCCTGCAAAACATAGCCAGTCAAGGATAATTCTGGAAAGATGATCAAGTCTGCCGCTTGAGAAACAGCCTGATCGATATAGTCAATATGCTTCCTCAGATTTGCTGAGACGTCACCCAGGACGGTATTGATCTGCGCCAGTGCGATATGTATCTCTGTCATTTCACTATTGTACCGCATCCCAACTACCCGTCAGCAAGTTGTAATCATCAGCCGGATGAAATGAATGTATAATAAAGTAGGAGGGAGCAAAGGATTTTATGGATATTTTACTTAATCCCAATATCGCTTATCTGGTGATTGTCATTGGTTTTCTCATCGCCATCCTTGCCCTGTTCACACCCGGCACAGGCGCATTAGAAATTGTCGCCCTGGTTTTACTCGTGGTGGCTGGTTGGCAGATCACCCAATTGGATTTCAATTGGTTCGCGCTCATCCTGATGCTGGTCGGTGTTTTCCCATTCCTGCTGGCTTTGCGCAAAACCGGAAAATGGTACCATTTCGCGATTGCATTATTAGCGCTCACACTGGGAAGCACGTTCCTGTTTGTAAAACAGGGTTGGAAACCAGAAGTCAATCCATTTTTAGCTGCCATTATCAACCTGCTGGTTATCGGGTTCTTCTGGCTAATCTTACGAAAGGGTTGGGATGCCTTGCTATCAAAACCGCGCAATACGCTGGCTGAAACGATTGGCGCAGAAGGGGAGACGCGCTCTAAAGTCCACACAGAAGGTTCTGTATACCTGATGGGTGAGCTATGGAGCGCCAACAGTGTTCGACCGATCGAACCTAATAAAAAAGTGAAGGTCGTATCACGCAAAGGATACACGCTGACTGTGGAGGAAATCATTACCTCCGAAAATAAAAAATCATAGAAGGAGAATCAAATGGATAGCCCGCAAATTCTAATCTTATGCGCCATCGGTGTTGTTTTTATGCTGGTACTCATCTTCCTGGTGAATGCCATCAAAGTAGTTCCCGAATACTATCGCCTCGTAGTTTTCCGCCTCGGCCGCTGCATTGGCGATAAAGGCCCTGGACTGGTACTGTTGATCCCGTTCATAGACCGCCCGGTTCGCGTAGACTTGCGCGAACAAGTACGCGAGATACCACACCAGGTAAGCATCACCAAAGATAACGCCCCCATCTCGATCGACTTCCTCTGGTTCTACAAAGTTCTAACCCCGACCGATTCTGTCGTGCAGGTAGGCAACTTTGAAATGGCTGCGCAGGGTATGGCTTCTACCACCCTGCGGTCTGTGATCGGCGGCATCATGCTGGATGCAGTCCTCTCAGAACGCGAGCACATCAACAACCTGCTGCGCACGCGGTTGGATGAAGTCACCGAACGCTGGGGTGTCAAAGTAACCAACGTAGAGATCCGCGAGATTGTTCCGCCCCGGGAAGTACAGGATGCAATGAACCGCCAGCTCTCCGCTGAACGTAACCGCCGTGCCGTGGTGACTGAATCCACCGGCCAACGCGAAGCCGCCATTAATGTGGCTGATGGCCAAAAACAATCCGCCATCCTGCAGGCTGAAGGTGAAAAACAATCCAACATCCTGCGTGCGGAAGGCGATCAGATGGCTCAGGTGTTGCGTGCAGAAGGTTACTCCAATGCCCTCTCCAAGATCAACTCTGTCGCCAAGACCGTGGATCAGAAGGCTCTTACCGTTCAGTACTTTGAAACGCTGAAGACCATGGCATCCGGTGCTTCCACCAAGTTCATCTTCCCAATGGAATTCACCAGCTTGCTGGGCAATTTCATCAAAGCCAACAAAGATTAACCTCAGTACAGCTGAACCAGTAACAGCGAAGGGAAAACTCTCCCTTCGCTGTTACTTTACAATAAACTTATGATCGAGATCACTGAAGCATCCATCCGCGACCTGATGGATCTGCGCCGCCTGGAGCAGGCCTGTTTCGACTTGGATGCCTGGCCGCTGCTGGATCTGGCCGGGGTACTTTCCTTACCCGGTATTATCCGGTTGCGCGCCCTGGTCAATGGTACCTGGGCCGGTTTTATCGCTGCTGAAGTAGATGCGAAGAAGATCGGCTGGATCACCACACTGGGTGTGTTCCCAGCATACCGCCGGCAAGGTGTAGCCAGGGCTCTCCTGCATGCGTGTGAGGCAGCCCTGCTAGTATCCGATATCCGTCTGACACTACGCGCCGGAAATACCGGGGCTATCCAACTCTACAACCACGGGGGCTATACGGTCATTGACCGCTGGTTTCGTTATTATAAGGATGACGAAGACGGCCTGGTAATGCGCCGGCTGATGGCAAAATAAAAGCACCCCTTCATAATCAGGGGTGCTTTTGAGACTACTGGTCGCATTACTGGGGTGCTGCGTAATACACACCGGTGATCAATAGTGCCGGGTTACCAACGGACTGTGCCGCCAGCATCTGAGCCTGCCGGGAATAGTTGGTGGATTCTGCTAGTATTTTCAAAGCATACTCCGGGTTATGAAAACCGGTACTGTTTTCAGCCGAAACAAAATCCCAGAGGAATTGAGCTCTACGATACAGTTGTTTCGCCTGGTCCAGCAAAGCGCTATCATTGGGTGAGATGGCATTTGCCGCTTTGATGGCTGTGATCGCATCGATCAGGGCATCTTCGGCAGAGATCTTGGTAATGCTTACCTGGCCTTGGATCTCCTGCACGCGCCCTGTGACATATTCCACATCTGTGTGGCAGGTACCACAGGATTTCTCGGGGTTCAACAACGGGCTGTGGATATCGTGCATGGAGTACTTGGCAGCTCCATCGCGGACGTACGGCATGTGGCAATCCGCGCAGGATACCCCGGCCTCATAATGCGTGCTGCCAGCGCTGAAGAATTCAAATTCCGGGTGCTGCGCCTTGAGCATTGGCACACCGGCATCCGGATACTCCCAATCCTTAAAGCCCAGATCATTATAATAACCCACGATGGAATCAATGTCTGTGCCATCTTTCCAGGGGACGTTCAGGACTTTATTTTCACCGCTCATATAGTATTCCACATGGCAGTTGGCACAAACCACCGTGCGCATCTCCTGCCGGCTGAATTGTGTCCAGTCGATCCCCTGGGCTTCAAAGCCCGCAATGACTGCCGGGTTGGTCAGTACCAGTTTCATGGTGTTGGCTTCATGGCAGTTTGCACAGCCTATCGGTTCAGAGATCTGCTCACCCAGTTCGGCAAATGGCATCTTGCTGAATGCTTCCAGACCAATGGTGTCCCAAATGGCTGGGTTATTGGATGATTTACAGGCATAACAGGTACCGGGTGTTTTCTCGTTAACCCGTTTCGTGTTGCGCACATCTTCCAGACTCCATTCATGCCCGCGGTCGTCATTGTACTCCTTGCTGAAGCCATAACCCGCGAATAAGACCAGCTGTCGTGGATCTCGCTCCAGCCAGGAAAAGCCTGAAGACCCGCCGAACTCGGTATCTGTTTTGTTGGTCTTTGTTTTCAAAAGAGAATCATACTGGTTTGGAAAGTTGAGGCCCCATTTCGAAGAATCCGGCTCCAGCGCAGGGATCGTCTGAAGTGGTTCAGTAGCCCGGTTCTGTATCGGTTGATTCTTAAGAAAGACCAGGATGCCAACTAGGATCGCAGCCAGAATGATGATGACAGCAACTAAAATGATGGTGGTCAAGTGTTTTTTCATTCGAGTCCTCGCTTTTCTTCAACAGGGTAAATCAGGGAATCTTGTACCGGCAGCAGGGTGATGCCTCGTACACCGTGGGCAACATCCCGGTGGCAGTTCCAGCAGTTGCGCCCCATATCGTGGGCGCTCAACTCAACCACGGTTTCTGTATGACAACGGATGCAGTTGGATTGGATGATCTCCGCTGTCTCAGTGTGGATGCGGATAGCATCCGGGGTCTTCCCGGTGGAGAAATATAAAACATCATGCGCACCCGATTCAAATTTGACATAATAGTATGAAAAGATATTGCCGTGTGGCAGGTGGCAATCTACACACTTTGTAACTTTTTCATGGGGAGCATGGTACCAGTTCTCATAGGCTGCATCCATCACATGGCAATTCGTGCAGGTTCGCGGAGAACTGGTGATATATTTCGGCATATCGGTGACAGATACAAATACCACCAGGACTGTCAGCAGCGCAGCTACAGCCAGTAAGATCGGTGGTGATTTCAGTAATATTTTCACCCGGCACCTCCTTTATTATGACTATTATTGTCTATTTTATCACATTATAAATAGATTAAAGAGGCTGATTCATTATAGATTATCCCCGCACTCCGGGTCAATAGCAGACAATAATAAAACCGGCCTTTCCAGCCGGCTGTGATCCAGGGTACCCGCTGCTTCCTTATGGAGCTACAGGGGGTAAGATTGCGTCTTTCAGGTGGTTGTGGATGGAGCCTTTCACAAAAGCCGCATAAACTCCCTGCTCCACAGCCCGGTGGACCCCCTGCGAATCATCCACCAGCATGACAATCTTCAAATGCGGGTTGACCTTCACAGCATCCTTTAACCAGACGGCATCCTGCCAAGTTCCGGATGGATCCGCTTTCAACAGGTCACAGTCAATGACCAGAATATCTGTATGTACCAGCTTCATGAACAGGATGGCATCATCCAGTGTTTCGAGTAATGGATGGAGATAAATATTCTCAAGCGTCAATATATACGAATTTAATGAGCTCCGCATGATCCCCCGTGGAGCAGCGATCAGAACATGGACCGGGATCTTTTCTTCCATGTCTTGAGTTTACCTAGATTAAACAACTTCCGCATCACGGATTTGTTTATTTCTGACTAAATACTATCTAAACAGTCCTACGGCGCAGGATGCTTCAGGGCGTAATCCACCAGGTCACTACGCTCATGAAGCTTCAGCTTCTCCATGATGTTGTAAATATGCACCCTCACGGTAGATTCAGTAATGAACAGCGCTTCGGCGATCTGCCGGTTATTCATACCCCTGCCGACGCGCTCGGTCACTTCGATCTCGCGAATCGTCAGCGAGGATTGGTCGTTCAGGTTTTCCATCTGCATGGCATTGGCAAGTTTTCTGGCTACCTCAGGCGAAAGGTGTTTATTCCCCCGGGCGACATCGCGGATGCCTTCAATAACCTCATTCCTGTTTGAATCTTTGATCAGAAATCCTTCTGCTCCGGCCCTCAGTGCCACAGCCACTTTTTCATCTTCATTGGAACTGGTGAGGATCAGTACCCTCGAATCTGGAAACTCAGCCCGAATCCTCCGCGTGGCTGTAATCCCATCCATGACCGGCATGTAGACGTCCATCAATACCACGTCCGGCCTAACCTCTTCCACTTTCAGCAGCGCAATCTGGCCGTTCTCAGCCTGTCCCACTACTTCCATATCGGCTTCCGTCTCAACCAGCCCGATCAGTGCCTCACGCATTAGCGGATGGTCATCCACGATCAATACACGGATTCGATGATCGTTATTCATATCCATATTCTCCCATCATAAGCTGTTAACCAAGTTACTGGATAGGAAAACTTCCACACTTGTACCCTTACCAGGCGTTGAAAGTAATTTGTACAACGCTCCAACACGGTTGCACCGCTCACGCATGTTCTTCAACCCCATACCCCCGGTATGTTCATCCAAAGGGTTAAAGCCAATCCCATCATCTTGAATTCTGATCCACATTCCACTTGCTTCTACCTCAAAATTCACAGAGACTTGACTGGCATGCGCATGTTTCAGGCTGTTATTCAGCGCTTCCATCATAAAGGGATACATCTCCACTTCCACATTCTTCGGCAGGAAGAAACCATTATCTTCCTTGAAACTCACGTGGACGCCCGCTCTTTTTTCCACAGCCGCCACGCGATTGCGAATCAGGCTCACCAAGTTGGTTTCACTGGGATTGCTCAAACGCAGCTCATACAACAGCATGCGCATTTCCTTTAATGCCTGGCGGGATCCTGTGGAGATCATTTCCAACGTCTTGTGCAGCTTTTCCGGGCTGGTGGTCTGTTGCACCTGGGCAGTCTCTGCTGAGAATATCAACCCCTGTAGTGATTGGGTGACTGAATCATGCAGATCCTGAGCCAAGCGCCGGCGTTCCTGCATCTTCGCTGTGTCCGCAATGATATGGTTCAAACGCGAATACTCGAAGAGCAAACCGAATGTATCGGTGGTTCCATTGATAAAGATAATCTCATCTACCCCAAACTCATGCGGCTCTTCCCACAAAGCGCAGATATAGCCGATCACTTTCCCGCGGATCTGGATGGATTTACCTGCGGCTGCTTTGTACATATCCCCGAGAAAGATTATGGGAAAGCTAGACTCTCCACCGGGATGTGGAGCCATCTGTACTTCAGGCGCAGCCTGATGCCAATCGGGTCGGATTGCTAGCAAATAATTCGAGGCATCTTCGGTCAGACCGATACTGCCCGTCAGCCGCATGGTATTCTCCTCCTGCTTGAAAAACACCAACGCCTGGCAGCTTAAGATCTCTCGGATTTTGACCAGGGAACCGGAAATAAGATCCCCGCCAACCTGGGTTTCATTGCTGATGAGCACCATATCAAAAAGACTAATAAGGTTGGAATTCAAAGCCGACAACCGGGCAGAGATCTCTTCCCGAGAAGAGAGCAAGTCAGATTCCAATTGCTGGCGCAGGTGTATCTGCTCATTTAAATCGCGGATCGACTGGCTCATATCCTGCTGCCGCATTAGATTCCGTTCTCGCTCTTCGATCTGCAGATCCAGTTCCAGGAGGAAACCTGATATCACAAATGCAAAAGTCGCCAGTTCCAGGCCTTCCAGAGGGCTGAAACCGAACACATACACCCCGTTTGCCAGCCAGGGAAGGATACCTGCCAACCCGATGCGAATGACCGTACCCCGGTTTTCCTTGCGCTGCTTGACCGCCCAGCGGAAAAGGATGCTGCCGGCGATCAACATGATCAGATAGGAATAACCAACCGTGAGTACCCAGAAGAGGATGCCGTGCCCATATACCAGCAGATTCTTTCCGGCCGGGCTGGGAGTGAACGTTGTCCAGATAAGGTGATGGTATTCATTCGTTGCCGTAAATAGAATGGTGATGACTGGAATAACGAAGAGCCAGAGAATATGGCGTCGCAAGAATTGCCAGTCATGATGACTAATCAGAAGGGCATGATTTAGGAACAACACGGGGATGGTCAGTAAGCCCAGGTACTCTAATTTGGCCCAGAGCACCTTCGTCTCCACATCGACGGCAGCATATTCCATCGCCAAAAAGATGCACCAGAAGAACATCACCCCAAGCATCACGCTCAGACTTTTATCTTTTTGAGTACCGCGGAAAAGCGCGTAGATGCCGATCACCAGTGCAAAGGTAGCTGAAACGGCATTATATAGCACAAATTCTGTCAGTACGTAAGCTGGCTCTGCCATCGTTTTCTTTCCTGTGATAATTCCTGCCGAAGTATCCTTTTATCCTTTCAGCCGTCGCCAAACAGCCCTAGAAGTTGCACTCTCTAATGGTACTCTGATTGAACCAGCAGCGCAACCAACACGCTCACGGAGTAACGGAAAACATTCTGGATATGAAAGTAAAATTACCCGGCAGAATACTCCACCGGGTAATCAATTACTTTATTGCCTTGTTACTTCTGTACCACTACGAAGGTGCCGGTGAAGTTCACCGAGAAGCGCGCGGTGCCTTCAGCGGTGTAGGTTACACCCGTCAGCACTTTGTACGCCGGGTTGGATGCGGAGAAGGAGCCTTCGCTGCCGACCACCGGGATCTTCACCCAGGCACTCGCGCCGGCATCCCAGTACAACACACTCAGATTAGCCGGGTTGCCGCCAGCCACCAGGTTCAGTTCGGCGCTGCCGTCTTCAGGGATGACACCATCTACGGCACCGGCTACTGTCTCGGTGTACGCACTGATAAAGGTCCAGCCATCGTTCAGGGTCCCGGGCAGGCTGCCGCTCTGCACCGTAGTGAAGGCCGCATCGCTGCCGCAGAAACCGTCAAAGGCCACGGTGTCGCCCGTCCCCAATACCAGGGAGGTGAAGCCGTATCCGCATTCCACTGCTACGCTCTGCCCTGAGGTTACCGGTACGATATGGCCGGATACGCCGGGTTGTTTGATTGGGTCGTTACTTTGTCCGATGCAATCAGTGAATTCGATCAGATTGCCACTCCAATCCATCGAGAACTCCGAAAGACCATCTGCTCCATTGCCAGTAAAAGTGACTCCGGCCAATGTGACATCGTTCAATCCGTAAGCTTCAAACCCGGGATAGTCTGTTTGGACGCCATTGTATTCGAATGTGGTGCAGTTGAAAACCATGTTCTGCACACCATCCACTACGATATAAGCGCCAGATTCACCCGAATTGGAGACTTTGACATTTGTCAATGTAAGGGTATTCATGATCTCATCCAGATACAACCCGTTACTTTTAGCCTCATCAATGGTCGTATCTGTTATTGAAAGATCATCTAAGTAGTAGGCATCAATGCCAAAACTGCCGCCGTTGATCGTGGTGTCACTGATCGTAACACCGTTGGCATACTCTATATCGATACCTGTACTCAGGAAGTTGTCGATCTGAACACCGGCGATCTCCAGGTCATCGACCTCGTAAGATTCGATCCCATACGCGCCATCTGTAATAGTCGTATTCTGGATGCTGGCGGATAAAGTATCATTGATAGCGATGCCTGTAGTATATTCAGTGATCTCATCACCCTCTTGTTCGATACCGGTCGAGCTTACAGTTGTATTGGAAATAGTAACACTATCCAAAGACTCCAGTGCAAGGCTATCATAGTTGTTGGTATAGGTGCTGTCAGACACCGTCACATTACCGGCGATCGATATGTATGTACCGGTACAGCTGTTCAGCCAGCCATTGTGGGAGGATGCAATGCCAGACAGGTCAACCTGGTCATTTTCCCACAGGTAGATACCATCGCAGGCGCTGTTGCTGGTGCTGATATCTGTGATGGTGACATCCTGGTCGTAATTGCCGCCGATGCGCAGGTTATCCCAGCTTTGCGTGTCCCAGATTCCACTACTCTGGAAATCCACCGGTACAGCCCCATCCAGGGTGATGCTGTCGATGTTCACCACTGCAGAGATAGGATCACTGTTCTCATCCACCAGCCCGGTGTTATCAATACCGACCTGGGCATACCAGTTACCAGTGTAATTACCACCTTCGATCGTGATGTCTGGTGAGTTATAGATCTGCAGGCCGTTGCAATCGTTATCATTGCTATAAGAATCAGTACAATCTTCGATTCCAGAGGCATTATTTTTGGCATCCGTATCCTGGATAAGGACACTGTCAGCGCCATCAATCATAATGCCGGTGTAGGTGTTGTTATTTGCCACAGTATTGCTGATGCTGACGTTCCCGACATCCGCCAGGTAGATTCCATATCCATCTTCTGTGGTATTGGAAAACTCGCTCGGTTTTGCGGCATCAGAACTGTTGATATTCACATTACCGACATTCCAAACAGCCAACCCATCCCAGGCAGTGTAATTAACCTTCACATCGGTCAACACCAGAGAATCCGTTGCGCCATCTGCAGCAGTAGAGTTATCCCACTGGATGCCGTTAAGAGAAGTGGTTCCAACAACTATTTGACTGAGACCAACCGCATCCGCATCACCGATGAAAATACCTCTACCGGCATCATCCACGAGGATTTCGCTCATAGTGATATTCCCATCCGCTTCCACTGCAAAGCCCACATCCGAGCTGTCATAAACAGAGGAACTTGTCACTTGTATATTCCCACCAGCGTCCAGAGACATCCCGGAAACATCAGCCAGGTCGCCCGCAGGAGCCCCAACTACAACATCATCCACAGTGATATCACCGGTAGTGATGATATCCAGGCCATTGCTTGATATAGCATGGGTGCCTGGGTTCGATACTCCCGGGTTATAGATGGACAGACCGGAAACAGTGATGTCTGCTGTTTGGTTGATCAAGGAGATACCCATTAAGAATGTTTGTCCGCTGCTAGCACCCTGAATGCCTGTAAACCCGGCATAGGCGGTATCAATATAGATCGCCTCGTTGAAAGTTCCGGCAACAATTGTTAACGGGCCGCCAACTGTCAGATTGCCATTCTTGCAAGAATCAAGGCCGATCAACGCATTGGCTATCGTTGTATAGGATACTTGTTGGCCATCGCAGTAAAACGATGCAATGTTATTCGGCGTTCCCTTGAGAGCGTCACTGGCTTCTGTAGAGGCCAAAGGCAGCTGTTCCCCCTCTACATTGAGAACCACCAGATCTACTTCTTCCGGCAGCAATTCAAGTACCTCAGCTGGTGCTGATTCCTCGGGAACTGCAACCTCTTCGGTCGGCGCGGGTTCCACCGGTTGTTCATCCTGTGCGTACACGCTCAGCGGGCGAGCAAAGGAGAAGATGAAAGTAAATACGACGATCAAAGATGTTATCCGCAAGATCTGGTTGTTTTTCGACATGTTTCCTCCGAATTATGGTATATTCCACCATTAATAGTAAATGGTTTTTCTTGTGGATGTATCGCATCTTCGTTTATTTATCCTAAACAGTTTGTTTATCTTTCTCTAAACTGTTCTTCACCCCCCCGGAAGTAGGGAAAAAAAGAACAGGGAGATCCTTTCGGCTCTCCCTGTTCGATCTACTTCTTATTGTCGCAGGCACATTTATTGCTTGCGGATCCAATTCCGGTGTTTACTTCTGTACCACTACGAAGGTGCCGGTGAAGTTCACCGAGAAGCGCGCGGTGCCGTCAGCGGTGTAGGTCACACCGGTCAGTACTTTGTACGCCGGGTTGGATGCGGAGAAGGAGCCTTCGCTGCCGACCACCGGGATCTCTACCCAGGCGCTCGCGCCGGCATCCCAGTACAACACGCTCAGGTTCGCCGGGTTGCCGCCAGCCGCCAAATTCAACTGGGCGCTGCCATCTTCAGGGATGACACCATCTACGGCACCGGCTACTGTCTCGGTGTACGCACTGATGAAGATCCAGCCATCGGTCAGGGTACCGGGCAGGCTGCCGCTCTCCACCGCTGTGAAAGCCGCGTCGCTGCCGCAGAATCCGTCAAAGGCCACGGTGTCGCCCGACCCCAATACCAGGGAGGTATAGACATAGCCGCATTCCACTGGCACGCTCTGGCCGGAGATCACCGGTACCACATGGCTGGACGGACCTGAATCCGGAGTAGAAGGCTTCTGGTCAACAACGACACAATCTGTAAAGGTAAGCAGGGTGCCGCTGTACTCCAGGTAGAGGTCGGTGCCATTATCCGTTGTGGTGATACCTGCCAGGGTGGCATTGACGCCATTGTACATTTCCACGCCGTATCCACCATTGCCACTGAAGGAAGAGCAATTAAGCGTGGTCAGTGAGCCGTCATCCCCGGTGACATCCAGGTAAATACCACTATCATCATTCGAGTCGGAGAGTACATTCGTAATGGTAATCTGCGGGTTTGCAGAACTGGTTGAGATCAGGGAGATACCCGATTTGGCATTTTGCCCAAAATTTGAATCGCTTAGTTCTACGTCTCCGTGGAATTCGCTCATCGCTAGCCCCTGCCCATTGTTATACATGGCTTCCACCCCTGTCATGCTCACATCCCCTTGAACATCTGCCAGGAAGATACCGGCATCTTCGTCACCAAAGGCACCATTCTCATCAAAGAATGAATCGGTGATCGTCAGATCATTAATGTAGCTGCCATACATACCACCATAACCATTGGCATTGAACTCGCTGTTCTCAATATCCAACTGATCTATTTCGTATAGATCGAACCCGTATTGCCCATTCTGGTTCATCGTGACATTAGAAATAAGTAAATTGGATCCTTGTTCAAAATTGAAAGCTGTCAAGCCCCAGTAAATATTCTCATCAAGATTATTTTCAGAAATGGTAGCATCACCATTAATGTATTCCAGATACAAGCCGTAGTCGTTATAGTTGGCGGTAATGTTCTCAACGGTGACATCATTGGCGCAATCGATATATATGCCTTCCTGATTGTTTGTAAACACTTTGGCATCACCGGATATATCCACCGTCCCTGAAGCACAGATCGATATACCTTGATTGTTATTGCTGGATTCGATCGGATTAGTCATGGTGACATTGCCATAATCGGAATCCTCATCATTCCAGGCTTGGACAGCCAACCCCGAACCAGCATTTCCGAGGGAATTGGCCGTCTCAAAATCATAACCGCCGTAGAGTTGGGTCCCATTTAAGGTGATATTGCCGCCATCCCACCAGCTGGCATCATCCCAATTAATGTCCCACTCCGCGTATTCTTCATCAAAGTAAGCTTCATACAATCCACTCTGAAGGAAGGCCCCGGGACCATCATAGGTGGATTGGGCGGTAACCGTATCGCTATCAGAAGTACCCAGCGTGATATTGCCCAGGGTGTTGACAGCCAAACCGGCTTCAAAGTTCCCGATAAAGTTATTTTCTCCACTGATGGTCACATCATAATCGTTCAGATCATAGTCAGGATCTTCTATGTCCGGCAGCATGTAGCAGAACATATCTCCATAATCATAGAAACCCGGACAAGATGCGAATAATACACCCACATAGTTATTTGAAGCATTCAGATTGCTGGCTGAGATGGTGCCATCTATGAAAGCTTCCAAACCGTTACCAGAATTGTCATTGAAGGTATTGGTACCGGTCAGAGTCAGAGAACCACCCAGGCCTTGCGCCGGGGCATCATAAATGCCCCAGTAATCTTCCAGGTCGAAATCATACTCAAATAGATTATGGATGGATGCGCCGGTTGTCCCATTTTCATTGGCTGTCAGGTTATTGATGGTAATATCCTGATTGGCCCAGATCAACAATCCATTACTCATATTATTGTTAACTGTATTGCTGCCCAGTAATGAGATCGGTTGGGTGGTGGTGGTGTCTTCACGCCAGATCTCAACGCCGTTCCCATCATTAGAAGAAGCTGTGAGGTTGGAATCCTCCGCCTGGGAGATCAACCCGCCAGCATTCACCAGAAGCCCGGTATAATTGTTGCTATTAAACGTGTTGGCGCCTTCCATCGTGAGCGAGCCGGAACCACTGCACGTGCCAAGAAGGTCATCGTACATGCAGTTGTCTATGTCTGCCCCGTTTCCGCCATTCCCGTTCGCTGTTACGCCATCCAGCACCACATTCCCGGTCGTGTCAATGTCCAAACCGGTAGTTACATTACTATTGAACTGGCTGTCGGTGATTGTCACATCGCCTTCGGTCGAGATGAGAAAGCCAGGCCGATAATTTACAACACCCACGACCGCGTCCCCGCCTGAGGCGGTTACCTGCACATCTTCCACCACCACATCGCCTGTGCCATAAACCCCGAACACCCCGTATGAATTGTAGCCGGTGGTGTTCGCGAAATGGATATCATTGATAGTGACCGTATCCGCCCAGTGGGTCACCATCATTGTGCCTGTCCCAAAATCAAAGGTGGAATATGGCGTGGTAGCGTCCATCGAGTTTGAGGTGAAATTCCAGCCGCCTTGCAGCGTCAGGTTATCCAGATTGCTTAGAGATGTCTGATCAAAAGTAATATTTTGACCATAGTCATCCCCCAGGGTGGAAGCATACGCGGAAGTTACATAGACCGTCCCGTTGCCGCTCTTGGTGCTTAAAACCGCCAACAAGTCCGTCAGGCTGTCATATTTCAAGGTGCAGCTGGCATCCCCCGGTAATTTATCTACAGGGCACCAGGTAGTGGAACCAACCCAGCCTGTTTTTAAAGCTTCTTCAGAGGCTAAAGGTAGAGGTTCACCTTCAGAGGAAAGTACGATGACATCTGTATTCTCTGGTACCTGTGCCAGTATCTCGCTGAGCTCCGGGATGGTCGTTGGCTCTTCCGCCGGAAGTGTGACCTCTTCTGTCGGCGTGGGTTCCACCGGCTGTTCATCTTGCGCGTACACGCTCAACGGGCGCGCAAAAGAGAAGATAAAGGTAAAAACGACGATCAAAGCTGTAATCCGTAACACCCGTTTATTTTTAGACATAAATCCTCCTGATAAGGTTTAATACCATCTATATTTATAAACTATGGGCCTGCGGGACACATCACTATTTTGTTTATTTATTTCTAAACATTTTGTTTAGATACGATGATCATCGTTCACCAGTAATACTTACAGCCCCGGTAGAAAAAGAAAACAGGATGGACCTGAGGTCCATCCTGTTTGAAATGCTTTGCTAAGCCTGGTTTAGTATTCCGGCGGGGGCATCGGGGCCGGTTTGTCCTTTTCCGGTACGTCGGTGATCAACGCTTCGGTGGTCAGGATCATGGCGGCAATCGATGCCGCGTTTTCCAGCGCGCCGCGGGTTACCTTGGCAGGGTCAATGACTCCAGCCTTCACCAGGTCCAGGTATTCTTCTTTGAGGACATCGTAACCGGTGTGCAGGTTCTTGCTGCTCTTCTGCGCCTGGCGGACGTTTTCCACCACGACGGAGCCATCTTTGCCGGCGTTCTCAGCGATCTTGCGCATGGGAACTTCAAGCGACTTGCGGACGATGGCGACACCGATGCGGGCGTCTTCGTTCTCAACCTTGAGGGCATCCAGGCCGGCAATGGCATTGATAAGCGCTACGCCGCCGCCGGGAACGATACCTTCTTCAACTGCAGCACGGGTGGCAGAAAGAGCGTCTTCCACGCGGTGCTTCTTTTCCTTCAATTCGGTCTCAGTGGCAGCGCCAACACGGATGATGGCCACACCACCGGAAAGCTTGGCAAGCCTTTCCTGCAGTTTTTCGCGGTCATAATCGCTGGTGGTGTTGTCAATTTCCACGCGGATCTGGTCGATGCGGCCCTTGATGGCTTTGCCATCGCCTTTGCCGCCGATGAGGGTGGTGTTATCCTTGTCAACTTCCACTTTCTCAGCGTGACCCAGGTCATTCAGGGCAGCGGTTTCGATCTTGCGGCCGGTCTCTTCAGAGATGACAGTAGCGCCGGTCAGGATGGCAATATCCTGCAGCATGGCCTTGCGGCGATCGCCAAAACCGGGGGCTTTGACGGCGACGACATTGAGCATGCCGCGCAGCTTGTTCAATACCAGAGTGGCCAGTGCTTCGCCGTCAATATCCTCGGCGATGATGAGCAGCTCGCGCTTGCCGATCTGCACCAGTTTCTCGAGCAGTGGGACGATGTCGGTGGCAGCAGAGATCTTCTTGTCGTAGATCAATACATACGGGTCAGCTATCACGGCTTCCATGTGCTCGGGGTCGGTCACGAAGTAAGCAGAGATGTAACCGCGGTCAAACTGCATGCCTTCCACATATTCGGTCTCAAATTCCAGGCCTTTGGATTCTTCAACGGTGATGACGCCGTCTTTACCGACCTTGTCCATCACATCTGCAATCAGGGAACCGATATTGCGATCCTGGGCAGAGATGGTGGCGACATTGGCAATCTCATCCTTGGTGGTGATCTCGATGGCCTGTTCTTTAATCTTGGCAGCAACTGCCTTGGCAGCAGCTTCGATACCGCCCTTGAGCAGCATCGGGTTCGCACCGGCGGCCAGGTTCTTCAGGCCTTCGGTGACGATGGCGTGTGCCAACACAGTGGAGGTAGTGGTACCATCACCGGCAATGTCATTGGTCTTGGTGGCAGCTTCTTTTAAGAGCTGAGCTCCCATATTCTCAAACGGGTCTTCCAGTTCGATCTCTTTGGCAACGGTCACACCGTCATGGGTGATGGTGGGGGAACCGAATTTGCGATCCAGCGCTACATTGCGGCCTTTTGGGCCGAGGGTGGTCGCAACAGCGTTTGCCACCATATCCACACCGCTCTTCAAACGGCGGCGGGCATCTTCACCAAATACAAGTTGTTTTGCTCCCATAATATTTCTCCTTCGTTCTTTCTGGTATTAGCTAGCCTTCAACGATCGCAAGCAGGTCCGATTCGCGCAGGATGAGCAGTTTCTTGCCATCTAGTTTGATCTCGGTTCCGCTGTACTTGGCATACAGAACCACATCGCCCACTGTTACATCCATGGCGATACGTTTGCCCTCATCGTCACGATCACCAGGGCCGACAGAAAGGACGGTGCCTTTTTGCGGTTTCTCTTTGGCGGTTTCAGGGAGTACCAGACCGCTTGGGAGTACTTCTTCCTGCTCGATGGGTTCGACAACCACACGGCTGCCCAGGGGTTTCATATTCACTGCCATACTTTCCTCCGATATTGAATAACTTTTTTCGTAAGTTTAGCACTCACGATACGAGAGTGCTAACACGCTCTATGATACCTGTAATGGTAATCAGAGTCAAGCCTGCCCACAGGATTCTTACACAATTCTTATATACCCCGGTGAAATGGTACAAAGTCTAGGGAGAACGCGGCGTCGGCGTGGCGTACAACGATTCGCAGATCTGCTCGCCTGCTTCCACGATGCTCATAATATCCTTATCCCGATGGTATTGTGCCCGCACTTCAGAAAACACCCTGGTCGATTCAGTGCAGTAATCGTTTGTCTCACGCGCCAAGCCGGCCAATACCGAACCGTAGGTGTAGTAATACACCACCGTGGTATTCGAAAGCGGCAGGCCGGTGATTACGATCTCCGGATCGGTCTCCGGGTTGCACTGACGTGCGGTACAACTCTCCACCGCATTACAGCCGTACACCGCGCACTTCAACGCCGGGATGGAGCCTTCATAGTTCTTGGCTTTGAAATAAACGATGCCCAGCTGGCCGTAAACATCCGCGTTGGAAGGGTCGAATGTCAGCGCTTTTTGCACATTGCGGGATGCGATGAAGAACTCACCCATCTG
This sequence comes from uncultured Leptolinea sp., assembly GCA_903828565.1. Lineage (GTDB taxonomy): Bacteria > Chloroflexota > Anaerolineae > Anaerolineales > Anaerolineaceae > PNON01. Next base: position 22,340 of record CAIKMQ010000004.1, read on the forward strand.
CGAATAGGTCTTGGAAATCGACAGGTACGGTATGGGATCCAATATACCGATCTGTTCATTGATATCCGCCGCCCTGGCAAAATATTCCAGTGAACTGACATAATAGGGAGAAGCCGGGTCGTTGGCGGCCATGCGGCGGTAGTTGGCTCCGATATAGATGTATAAGAAGGTCATATTTGGCATGACCTCCACAGCCTTTTTATACTCCTCGATCGCGGAGGGATAATCCCCCATGGATTCCCACAGCTGGCCGTAGATGCGGTGGACATCCATTAAGGAAGGATCCTGCGCAATAGCCTGTTCGATATACTGCTGCGCTTGCGGCCATTTTAATGAGTCGATCAGGATCTCAGCATAGAAAGCCAGTGCCAGGCTGTTGCGGTTATCCAACTGCAAAGCGCGCACAGCTTCCTGTTCGGCTTCTGTCAGATATTCCTGCGTCTTCTCCCCCGCCACAATCGGGTTGGCGCTCCAATCCAGCACAAAAGCGCGGATGGCGTGCACTTGCGAACTGTCCGGGGACAGGTCGCGGGCTTTGTTGATGGATTCCAACGCCTGCACCAGGCGATCCCGGCGGGCCGCGTCGGTCGTCATCCCAGCAGATGAATACACCTGAATACGTGCGAGTTCAGCATACAGCAGGCCGTCATCCGGTGCCAACTCGATCGCTTTCTGGTATGCCGCGATAGCCGCGTTCAGGTTGCCTGCCTCGAATTGCGTTTCAGCTTCCAGAACGTAAGACCGGTTCGTGCGGGTCGGTGTGAGAGTGGCCGAGAATAACGGTTTCACTTCTCCACGGTCTATTGCCCGCAGCAGGTATACCCCACCCAGGATGATCACGAGCAGGAAAAGCAGCCTGTACGGATTGAACAGCCTTTTCCGGGTGTGGAAAGACATCTGCTTGCCGGTGAGGTTCATATTATGGCTGGGGTGTCTCGGTAGGGATTGCCGTGGGAAGCTCTTCCACTGTTGGCGTGATCTTGAGGTTGGCCTGGCAGATGTTCACGATTTCATCCGCATTATAAAAGGCTGTTTCGTCATTCGGTACGCCCTGCTTCAGCAGCGCGGATACCTGAACGGCCTCATTGCACTGATTTAATTTAGCCAGCGTCAACCCATAGAGGTAATAATACTCGGCAATACGCCCATAATCCAGCGGCAGGCCGATGACCACCTGATCGCTCTCCGGCACATTTCCCCCGCGCACTGCCAATTGGAACGGCAAGACGGCATCTTCATATTGCAGATTGCGATAGTACATGGTCCCCAGGTTGCCCCACATGTACGGATCAGTTGGCGCATCGTTCTTCGCCTGCTCGGCATATTGAATAGCCTTGGCATATTCGCCAATTGTGACGTAAGTTCTGGCGATGTATGTATCAGGCAGTGGATCCGCCGGATTGAGCGCGTTGGCTCTGGTGAACTCCTCCACCGCCTGGTCATATTGGGGAGGATCGAGCGACCGGTATGCCAACCCGAGAGAAAGGTGCAGGTCCGGCAGGTTGGGGTTCAAATTAATGGCTGTCAGGTATTCCTGTATCGCCAACTCGTAATTGGCCGTATGATGCAAAACAATGCCGCGGGCGCGGTGCGTCTCCATCATCGCCGGTTCCAGTGCCAGCGCCAACCGTGATTCATCAGTCGCTTTCTCCACCGCGTTGATGGGAGCCTGATCCGCTTCCAGCATACGCACCATCAACTCTGCATAGACAGCATGAGCCAGGGCATTATTCGCATCCAGCTCCAATGCACGCTTGACAGCCGCTTCAGCCGGCAGGTATTCATCCTGAGCGGTCAGCGCCCAGGCCCGCATGGCATACGCCTGCGGATTGCTTGGATTGAGCAGCAGGGCATTCTCGGCGGATGTTTGCGCCTCTTTATACTGTTGTGAATAGATCTGGACCTTTGCCAGATTGACATAATTCGCAGCGTTTTGCGGGTCCACCGTAATAGCCTGCTGGTAGGCGTCGATTGCCTGCAGGTATTTGCCATCCTTGGTCAAAGCTTCAGCATCCGCGATGTAAGCTTCAGGTGGCCGTGTAGGTGTTTGGGTTGGGATAAACAATGGCGGGGTTACCGGTACGATCACCCGGTCAAAATATACCGCTCCGCCAATCAATACCAGTAAAAAGAAGATGCGCCCCAATTTCAAGGGTTTACGCTTCTTCAGCATGCTCCATTTACTACCTTTTAAGTACATGGTAGGATATTACCTTTATCCACGGGATGCGTCAAGCACCCGGCTTTGTGCCTTACCATCTCGCAGATCAGTCCGTCTGACCCGGAAGGTCGATCACTTCATATCTTTTCGGACGGGGTTGATCACCAGGTATACCAGAACGAGAGGGAAAAGATGGATAATCGCAGGTATATACTGACCTGTTGCCAAGAAAAACAGAGAAGGAAGTAGAACGATCCCCACATAGAGATAGACGAGGTTCAAATCCCTTTTAAGTTTCAGCACCATGACAATAACCGCTGCCGCCACGCTCAAAACTGCGTCGATCCATAAGATCCAGGAGCCATTTTTCAATGCAGTCGAAGTTGACACAAATGCTGAATACATACTCCCAATCGCGGCTAGATCCAGCAGAATGCTGGTGGCTTTCCACTGCCTGGCGACACGCTGGCTAGCTTTTTCATCTTGCTGCTTGTGATGGGTGACTTTTACAGGAGGAACCAGTTCAGCCAATTCCTTTTTCTGTTTGTTGATGGCTTTAATTGTGAAGATCACAACCAGAACCAGGATACCGACAGCCAATGCTATTTTCTTAATATCCATATTTCATCTCTTTCTACCAGACCGAATCGCTTATTCAACATTCAGGCATCCGAGAAACCTCCTCGGATGCCTGTTGTTATACCAGCCATTCGGGTCTACATCAACCCGTCCGGATTATGTGTTTTCCTGTTCCTCTGGTTTGATCTTTCTGAAGGCATCTTTGATCGGGAGGAAGCCCAGGTTCAGCTTGAAGTTGGGATCCAACGGCTCACCGTAGTAGTCAGTCAGTTCCCGTGGCGGGGAGATCTTCTGGCTGCAAAGGGATACCACGATCATCAGCAGCATGGATGCAAAGAAGGCTACGAAGGAGCCGATGTAAACGGCATCCCAGAAGGCGCACCACCAGGCATCACTGTATACACCCAAATCAGCCGAGAATTCACAAACGGCTGCGGTGGATTGACCGCCCAAACCGATGTTGAAGAAGAACCAGATCGCCACACCCCATGTCACGAAACCACCCACGAAGGCCGAGACGGCGCCCCAACTGTTGGCTTTCTTCCAGTACATGCCAAAAGCGAATGGCACGAACAGGCCTACCAGCAACAGTGACCATGCCATGACGGAAAGTTCGTAGATCGTTTGCGCCCAGAGTGCGATGGAAATACCCACCACACCATTGAAGATTACCATACCGCGGGTCCACCAGAGGGCTGTCTTGCCTTCGAGCTTCTTGCCAGTGATTACCGGGATGAGGTTCTCGGTGACGGCAGACGCGCCTGCCAGCAGTGAGCTGTCTGATGTACTCATCAAGGCGGAGGTCAGGGCTGCGATGAAAATGGCCGTCAGGATAGGAGAGAGATGATCCATTGCGGCTTTTACCAGCAGGTAGCTGGTATCTTCCATACCCGGGCTGAGTTTGTACATCATGATACCGATCAACGGTGACATGACACCAAACACCAGATAGAGTACACCCGCGCCGTAAGAGCCGTAGACCGAGGTTGCCTGGTTACGGGCAGCCATAGAGCGCTGCATCAGGTCTTGCGTGGCAACAGAGCCTAAGCCGATCGCCATCCAGGCTGCCAGCCAGTACATCCATCCGGTCGCCCCGGTATAACCCAGGTAACCCTCGCCTGCCATCGGCAGAAGAGTGAAGGGGTTTGAAACGTAGGTAGAGCCGGCACCTGTCACCAAACCCTGCCATCCACCCACAGCGCCAAGCATGCTGATGAAGACCAGCGTGATACCGCCGGCTGTGAAGAACATCTGCATGAAGTCCAGCAGGGTATCGGCCAGCATACCACCCATGGAAGTGTACGCGGCAACGATCGTGATGATGACCACACTACCGATCGTAGAGTCGATCCCGAACAAGCCCTGGGCAATAGCGCCACCGGCTACGATCTGCGCGGCTGTCCATGAGAAGTAGGTCAGCATTTGCGCGACGACCGAAAGGACGATCATGGGCTTGTTGTAGCGTCGTTCAAAGAAATCTACGACGGTCATGTATTTCGCGCGGCGCATCAACCTCACAAAGAAAATACCTGAGAGGAAAAGGCAGAAAGCTGCGCCGAACGGGTCAAAAACCACACCCTGGAAACCATAGTCATAGGCTGTTTGAGAAGCGCCCATCAATGTTTCCGCGGCAAACCAGGTTGCCATGATCGATGCGGCTGCCATGTAGATCGGCAGCCGGTGACCGGCGACCACATAATCTTCATTGCTCTTTACGGTAGTACCTGCCCAGATGCCAACCCCCAGCCGGACAGCAAAGAAGATGACAATGAAAACTAGTACCAACCACCAGTGCTCATAAGTAGTAAGCAACCCTTCCATCTTATACATCCTCCTTCTATTTGTTTATGAGTAAAGATAATTGTCAACTACAGAGTCTTGTTGACTTCTGTAAGTACTTCCTCTAATTTGGCCAGCACGGTATCCAGTTGTTCGTAGGTGATGACCAATGGCGGTTCGATGCGGATGGTGTGAGCGCTGGTAAGCGTACCGGCGACCAAGACACCCCGCTTGAAGAGTCCGCTGGCGATCTGGAACCCGATTTCAGGGCTCTTGAAATGCTGACCGATAAGCAAGCCTTTACCGCTGACATAGTCATAGATATTGGGGAACCGTTCGGCGAGTTTTTGCAGCTTGGGCATGAGGTAATCGCCCTTTTCTTTCGCCATCTTCGGGAAGTCATCGCGGATGGCCACATTGATAGCAGCAATGGCTGCCGAGCAGGCTAATGCGCCGCCGCCAGTGGTAGTGGTATGGATGAACGGGTTCGGGTCCATCATGCACTGCCAGATCTCTTCAGTAGAGCAGAAAGCAGAGATTGGCATGACGCCGCCGCCGAGGGACTTGGCAACTGCCAGGATATCAGGGACAACACCCCAGTGCTCGACGCCCCACATCTTGCCCGTGCGGCCAAGGCCGGTCTGTACTTCGTCGGCAATCAGCAAGACACCGTGTTTCTTCGTGGCTGCACGAATGCGAGGCCAGAAATCATCGGGCGGTACCACTGCGCCGGCTTCGCCCTGGATGGGCTCCATCAGCACAGCCGCAATCCCAATACCTACTGTGTCACAAATTTCCAGTTGCTTTTCAACAGCCGCAGCATCACCGTATGGAACATGGTATACCGGCCCGCCATACATGATGCCCGGGGGAACGCGGTAATCAGCCTTACCCATCATGGAGAGGGAACCCATGGTCTTGCCGTGGAAGGCCTTGGTGGCAACAATAAAGCCTGCCTTCTTTGTGTACATCTTGGCAAGCTTTATGGCACCTTCGATCGCTTCGGTTCCACTGGCGCAGAAGAACGAGTATTTAATATCGCCAGGGGTGATGGAAGCCATCAAATGGGCTAACACACCGCGCAGGGGATCGATCAGTTCCTGGCTCGGCATGGGTGTGCGCTGTAATTGCGCAGACACTGCCTTGACCACATCTGGGTGGCTCCAACCGTGATCCATCATACCGTATCCGCCCAGGCAGTCGATGTACTCTCTGCCTAGAACGTCCTGGAAGATGGCTCCGCGGCCAGTCCATTCGGTCGCTGCCCATCCACCCGCTTCAGTCACGGATTTCCGATATTCCAGCCAACCTTTATTGAAGTATTCTGCAAAATTCTCTTTGCATTCATCTATAATGGCTTTGCCTTCTTCCATAGATACAGATGGCTTTTGAATGATCTCCAACCATTTCTCGGAATAAGCCAAAGCTTCCTTCAAGTTTTGCGGCATATCAACGCCTCCTGGGGAAATAAATATAATCTGCGCGGTAGGTGAATGGGTATACAAACGGTCGCGCGTCCGTATGCTCTGATTATGAAGTTTCCTGCGACAATGTCAATTAGTATCGCAAATCATTCGTCATAATCCGTCACGCTAAAAGTCATTTTAACATATTTTTAATGAACAATAGCAGCCGAAAGGCTGCTATTTTGCTGATATTCAACAGTTTATTGAAGTTTATTTCCGTTTTGAACTAAAAGTATCAAAATCCCTGGCAACAATGGTATTGGGGAAGATTGCCTGGGCTTCGGCCAAAACATCTTTTTCGCGGTATCTGCGGGAAATATGCGTCAATAATAGCTGACCGACTTTGCAGGTGGATGCCAGCTCAGCCGCCCGCCGCGCAGTCAGATGCGCAAATTGGCGCGCCATATCGGCTTCTTCTTCCAGGTAAGTCGCTTCGATCACCAGGGTATCGGCTCCCATACACTCTGCCACCAGGTTATCCGTGGAACCCACATCCCCTACATGAACGAACCGGGTGCCGGCTTTCATCGGCCCCAGCACTTCATCGGGCTGGATGATACGGCCGCCGGGTAAAGTGACTGCCTGCCCGCCGGCAAGATCCTTGCGCAATGGGCCGGGTTCCACGCCCAATTGCTCAGCTTTCTCCACCAAAAAGGGACGCTTACCTTTTTCTTCAAAACGGTAGCCGAAGCAATCCTGCCCGCGGTGGAAGACAGGGAATGCCGTCACTGAAAAGTCATCTTCATCTACTATAATCCCCGGCTGGATCTGAACCAGGTGGATGGGCATAGGAGCAGGTGTGTTGCGCAGAACCACCCCGTAAAGCAGGTCGTGTATACGCTCGATGGATGCCTTGCCGGCATATATGTCCAGGTACTCTATCGCCTCCCACCGCATAAACGTGGAAAGAAGACCGGCCAACCCCAGGATGTGGTCCAGGTGACTGTGGGTGATCAGAATGCGATTCAGGTTCTTGAAGCCAATTCCGGATTGTAATATCTGGCGCTGGGTACCTTCGCCGCAATCTACGAGGAAGCGGTATTCATTGTGCTTGATCACCTGCGCGGAAAGGCCGCGGTGAACTGATGGCGCGGAGGCGGATGTCCCCAGGAAAACGATCTCGAACAATGGAAAGCCTTTCTAAAGCAGATTGAAGCTAATTTTACCTTATACCAGGTCAGTTTGCTGCTGTTAGGGGTGTTTGTAACAGGAAAATAAAAAAAGCAGGCATTTGCCTGCTTTTGGGGCAGTGTCTTTTTACTCCAATGCCTGTTCAGGCACCAGGCCTTCCAGAATAATCTCCAGCGCCATGGTATGGCTGCAGCGCGAGCGGGTCTGAAAGAAATCGCAGTCGCATTTCCAGGAGCCATCCTTGAAATCGACCACATGATCATTATTCTCGCCCTCGAAGGTAACGGTCAAGCTATTCACATGAATCCGTTTCCGTTCCTCGGCATATCTTTTTGCCTTATCGATCTTACCGATCATTCCATAGTCCATTAGGCGCTCCTTGGTTAATATTGAAAAAAAGCAGCATGCGAATCTGTTCGCATGCTGCTAAATGCCTGACACCGTATGTTCAACCAATCCTCGCATAGTGTGTACCGTAACCTATTTCACAGTATAGTGTATTCTGAGTGTCAAGTCAAATGACAACTGGTGTTCCTAATCCAAGGGGTTCGTATGAATAGTAAAAGTGCAGGTTGTATTCCCGGCAGCCCGGCAACTGGTTTCTTCCACCAGGTAATTTCGCCCTCCCCCGCACCAGGACATGAATTCTTTCATGAAACCAACCAGGATAGGACAGGGCAGCGGGTACGGCTGCTGTGGATCATAGGAGCCTGGCAGAATCAACTGAATCCGCGCTGCCTGCTCTTTGATCTGGACATCCACTCCGGTCAACCGCGTGTATTCAGCACAGATAAGCCGTAATCCGATGATCGCTTTCTTCCGGAAAGGTTGATAGAGCACTTCCGGTATAAAGAAACCCAACGGTTCTGCGGCATTACGCAAGAATCCGCGGAATAAAGCCTGGCCGATCCGATCTTCGAGACCACGGCATGCGAGGCTGCCAGCAACTTTTTCAAGCGCAAGGTGTGATCCGGCAAGATCCAACGGTACTCCCGATTTTACTGAAACACCAGTGAAGTCGCGCGGACCGAGAATCTCCAAGATAGCCTGAACGGCCAAGTCCAACCAGTTGATCTCAAATGGAGTATTGCTGATAGAGAGTTCGATGGTTAATTCTCCGGTATTTTTTGCCTATTATACTTGTATCGTACAACTTTCTCTTTACCAGGTAAATACGCAGGATGTTGATGTTCTCGCAACAGGCAGAAGCTGAGTCTGGCTTGCCCCCTCTGGTATAATCTTTCTATGCGCAGCGATCGTCTTCTGGTGCCGCTTCTGCTAACCATCCTGTGGTTTACATCCGGCTGCACACAACCATCCGAGACCGCACTGGTTTCCTCCTCCCGATTGACACCTTATCTGCCATCTCCCTCATCCACCGCACCCATAGCGGTGAACACCTCCACTCCAGCAGTTATTCTTAACCCGACAGCCACACCAATCATACATATCATCCAACCAGATGAACTCGTTTCATCCATCGCGCTGAGATACGGCGTCACACTGGCACAGATCCAGGCTGCCAACCCGGGGTTGGATCTGAATTTCCCCGGTGAGAACACCCCCCTGATCATCCCTGCACCGCAATCCACGCCTGGTGCCCTCGCTCAGCCAACACCTGCTCCCCTGGCCATCATCAACCCGACCTGCTATTCAGTTGCGGATGGCGCCGCGCTCTGCCTGGCGCTGGCAACTAATGCCAATTCCTTCCCGGTAAGCTATATCACTGGCGAGTTCATCGTCCAGACGGACGACGAACAAATCGTTCGATCTTTTTCAGCCCTTTTGGACACATTGCCTGCCGGCGCATCCCTCCCTATCTACGCATATTTCCCGGCTCCCTTCCCTTATCCGTTTAGTGTATCGGTCGTTATCCATTCAGCCTTCGGGAACACCGATCACACTGACCCTGGATTGACAGCCATCATCGACCAGGTCGATATCTCTTCAGATGGAATCGGTGCCCGCGTGACAGGAAAGATCACATCGACCACCAGCCTGCCATCCCGCATCGCTCTTGTCGCAGCCGCTTATTCCGCGGATGATCCCGCCGGTATCCGCCGGATCGAACTGACACCAACCAGCGGAATAACTGAGGCGCCTTTCACCATCTGGATCTATAGTGCCGGACCCGCGCTCGACAGGGTGGAGGTTTTTACAGAACCATTTTAATAAACTCACCAATAAAAATACAGATCCCGGAAGAGGAATCTCCCGGGATCTATTGGTTGTGTATCTCTTGCCTACGGCTTTACATAGACAGCGTAATCATAGGTGAACACACCTTTTGGGTATTCCCCCATGCCATCATTGATCTTGGTTTTGAAAGTGACCAACATCTGTAAATGATGCTCACCCGCTGGCCATTGATCCAGGTTATACGCAACCACCCGGCAAGCCTGACCCTGGTTGGGGAAATCTTCGCTAAAAAGATCCTCGGACGTTTGTTTGACGCCATTCAGAGTGAAATCCAGCTTGATATTCTGGAAGTTTTGCTCGAGTGTCGCCTGATCGGCGGCGCACCAGAAGTATCCCCACAGGATCTGCTGGCTATCTTTCAATGGAACTGTATAAGTATAGGTCTCTCCCGGGAGGCTCAGGTCATCATAACTTTCCTGAGCCAGGTCTTCCAGAATCAACGCTTCGCCGCTGTACAAGAAAGCCCGGGCGACCTCAACTGATGTGACAATCGGGCTGCCAGATGGAACAATTCCGGCTCCCTCCGGTTTGAGGATGGCATTCTCCGCTGCTTCGAGGATGTAATCACCACCAGATAAGACATTTTCTACAGTGACAGGGACCGGGTTCGTAAGCTGAACACCCTTCCCTTCCAGAAAGATACTGCCATCCGGAAGAGTGAAACGGCCGGTGGGTGCCTGCAGGCTGATGCCATCGGGCAGGCTGAATTGGCCGCGCCCTACCTCAGCCTCGACTCCGGCACTGGGTGTCTCACCAAAAACCATCATCCCCGGCACCTGGCTGAAACCGTACGCTTCGATCTCACAGGCGCTGGCACAGGCCTGCCCTACCAGTACTGCCATCTTATCGAACTGGAATTGTTCCTGGCTGGGCAGTACTTTCTCCGCCAATCCTTCCGGTTCAAATTTTCCGGTGGTGTCTGAGTAATACTCCAACTGACCCAGCGGGATTTCTTTGTTATAGAGATAACCCGCCAACCCCAGCGGGCTGCCGCCGCCATTTTGTCTCAGGTCGATGATGATGCCCGCAACTTCATTGGCTTCAAAGGTCTTTAATGCCCGCGTGAATAGCCGGATGATCAGGTTCAGATCATCATAGTTACTGTTGATCTTCACATAGCCTACGCCGCTATCCAATATTTTGAATTCCACCGGAAGCGCGTTGGGATCAGACCCGTTATATATAGAAGTGATGCTGTAACTATCCCATTCGGGTACCGCGGTAATAGAGACTTTTCTTTCTTTGCCAGTTGCTGTAAGAAAAGTAAACTCCGTCTTGGTGCCCTGTAATGCACGCAGCAGGTAGCGCGCTTGCTGATACTCCAGCGAAAAATCTGTGGAGAAAGGTGCCGATAGGGGTTTGATTGCCGCCAGAGATTCTTTGACCGGTACCCCATCCATCGAGATCAGTACATCTCCCTGTTTGACACCCGCCTGGTCAGCCGGGCCTCCCTGTGTCACGAACGTTGTGATCACACTACCATCATCCAATACGCGGATGGCAAAACCATATCCGCTGTTTACCGCGTCCTGGTAAATCTGGCTTTCCAGATCACCGCCACTCAAGCCGACATGCCCGTCATGGAATGCCCAGGTAAAATTACGAATGGCCAGATAGAAGGCTGTCGCATCTTTGGAATCTTCAGCTGCCTGAATCTTTGGCATCAGATCCGCATACAACCCATCCCAATCCGGCGCTTTTCCCTCGATGCCGTTGAAAGCATATTCTTTCTTCAGGATATCGAACATCTTCTGGAAAGCCACGGTGTAAGAATCCCCTGAAAAATCTTTAATGGCTACATCAGCCGGTTCATACAGGGTAAATTCCGGTTTTGCTTCCCGGCTGAAATGGAACGGGGATGCATCCAGATCCACCACGGTGTAACCTGCGGAAACAGGGGCGACCGGGTCATCCGCTGTGAACAGCATAGCGTCCTCGCCAAAACCGCTGGGGAATTGCTGGTTTTCATCCGGTGACCAGATGATCAATTTACCGCCAGTTACTTCATCTTTGTTCTCTGTATCGGTATGAACCGATGCCAGGTAAGTCGGCCATCCAAATGAAGGATCATCGCCTTCAGAGTAAGGCCCACCCGCCATATTCGGCCAGTAAGCTACCGAGAAGATCTGTACACCTTTATCAGAATCCCCGGTAGGATCCACAATATTGAGTTCACCCCGGGGTTGGAGGGGTAACTGAACCCAGAATGTTGCTTTGTTGTTCTCATAATCGGGCTGCATAAAACCGAGTGTTTGAGATTCGGTGGTAGTTAGATATTCGCGGTCTCTGCGCACAAATCCGGTCATATCCGCCAGCGCGACTGCCTGTTCTACCATGTATGTTTCGACAACAAAATCATTGGAATAGGTGAAACTTCCGGTGATTTCAACAGGGCCGGTATCTGAATCTTGCGTCAGGTCAGCCGCTGCTTCCGGGGTTGCACCTCCCCCGGAAAGGGGGGCGGGTTGACCCTGACAACCTACCATTAAAAGAACGAGGATTAAACCGATGAGTAGAACGAAACCCTTCTTCATAGCACGCTCCTAATATTGTTTATTTATATGTAAGAACTATGATTGATTATAGTAGAAACTCATGCCAGGGGGGTCATCGGATGCAGAGATTTCATCCCTTGACGCGACCTCCTTTTAATGGATAATTACATAGAACAGCAACGACAGAGGAAAGTAATCCGGCACTCCCTGCCAGGGAAGCAGCGGGCATAGACTGAAACCCGCGCCCAGGTGCGACCGAACGAAGTTCCCTCTCGAGCTGCCCGGGTGAACTTGGTTATGTAGTCCGGGTCGCATGCCCTGCGTTACCTGGGCAGCAGGTCAGATTTACTGCCTGCGTGAGTGGGCTGACAGCAGCCAAATTGGGTGGTACCGCGGAATATTCCGTCCCAATCCGGGACGGTTTTTATTTTAATGTGAGGAGCAAGAATGACTGAACCAGTATTACCAGATCTTGAAAGCGCCCGGGTGGATGGCCTCAGCGCATTAATTGAGGTCCATACATCCGAAAACCTGGCGCTGTGGAAGACAGCACACCTGGGAAAAAGCTCGCCCGTCATGCTGGCACTTTCCGGCCTGGGTAAACTACCCGCAGATATCCGACCGCGTGCCGGCCAACTTGCCAACCAGGCCCGGCAGGCTCTGGAAGCAGCTTACGAAGAGAAGTCTGCAGCCATCCGCCAGGAAAACCTGTTACGAACGCTGGAGGACGATCGTGTGGATATAACACTGCCGGGTCGCCCCGCACGGCGAGGCAGGCTTCACCCTGCCATGCAAAACCTGCGGGATATTTATCATGTCTTCGCTGAGATGGGTTTTCAGGTTTTCCGCTCGCCGGATGTGGAAACAGATGAATATAACTTTGAGTTACTTAACATTCCTGCGCATCACCCGGCGAGAGATATGTGGCAGACATTCTATACCACCCGTCCCGGTGTTCTGCTGCGGACGCACACATCCCCCGGACAAATCTGGGCTATGCGCGAACGCGCGCCAGAATCAATCCGCGTCATCCTGCCCGGTATGTGTTACCGCTACGAACAGATCACCACCCGTTCTGAGATCCAGTTTCACCAGGTAGAAGGCTTGATGGTCGGCCGGAATGTCACCTTCGCTGACCTGAAAGGCACGCTGACAGACTTTGCCCGCCGCATGTTCGGCGACTCGGTACGCACGCGTTTCCGCCCCAGCTACTTCCCTTTCACAGAACCATCCGCCGAGATGGATGTGGAATGCTTCTTGTGCGGCGGCGCAGGCTGCACTGTCTGTAAGAATGCCGGTTGGCTTGAGATCCTCGGCTGCGGTATGGTGCACCCGGTGGTACTCAGCAATGGCGGCTACGATCCTGAGATCTTCAGCGGTTTCGCATTTGGGATGGGACCTGAACGCATCACCATGCTGCGCCGCAAGATCGATGATATCCGCTATTTCTGGGGTAACGATACCCGCTTCCTCGAACAATTCTAAAGGTGAGATCATGAAACTACCCCTTTCCTGGTTGAAAGATTATGTAGATATCAAGCTAGACCTGGAGCAGCTGGCAAAAACGCTGACGATGGCCGGCCTTGAAGTGGACGGAGTTACCCTCGTTGGTTTACCCATGCCGCCCGGTAACAAACATGAATTCAAGTACAACGGCCTGACGTGGGATCGCGATAAGCTCGTAGTCGCTGAGATCCTTGAAGTAAAACCGCATCCCAATGCGGACCGGCTGGTCCTTTGCCGCCTGAACGATGGACAGCAGGTGTATGAAGAGATCCTGACAGGCGCACCGAACCTGTTCCAGTTTAAAGGCCTTGGCCCATTGCACCCGCCGATCAAAGTGGCATACGCCAAAGAAGGCGCGCGCATTTACGATGGACATCAACCCGGCCTTGAATTGACCACATTGAAGCGCGCGAAGATCCGCGGCGTGGAATCATTCTCCATGGTCTGTTCTGAAAAAGAACTGGGCATTTCAGAAGAGCATGATGGCATCATCCTTTTTGATGCAGATGCCCCTACCGGTATGCCGTTGGCAGATTATTTCGGCGATGCAGTCTTCGAGCTCAGCATCCTGCCTAACATGATCCGGAATGCCTGCGTGGTTGGAGTGGCCAGAGAATTAGCCGCGATCACCGATCAACCTTTGCGAAAGCCATCCCTTGCTGTTCAGGCAGAAGGGCCGGCAATCGCCGGCAAGGTTCATTTGGATATCCGAACGCCGGAACTCAATCCACGCTTTGTTGCCGGACTGGTGGAAAATATTACCGTCCAACCGTCACCATTCATCGTGCAGCACCGCCTAAAGCTGGCTGGCATGCGTCCCATCAATAATATTGTGGATGCCACCAACTACCTCATGCTGGAACTTGGCCAACCGCTGCACGCGTTTGATTATGATGCCCTGAAGGCACGCGCTGCCGGCAAGACACCCACCATCGTCACCCGCCAGGCAACTGCTGGCGAGAAACTGACCACCCTGGACGGTGTGGAACGCAAACTGGATCCATTTACCGTGCTTGTATGCGATACAGCCGGTCCGCTTTCCATTGCCGGTGTTATGGGCGGCGCTGAAACCGAGGTCAGCTCATCCACCCGCAACGTACTGCTTGAAGGCGCAAGTTGGAATTTCATCAACATCCGTAAGACGGTCGCATCGCAAAAACTGGCATCAGAAGCCGGTTATCGCTTCAGCCGCGGAGTGCATCCTGCCCTCGCGGAAGGATCCGTCACACGCTGCCTGGAATTCATGCGCCAGTGGTCCGGTGGTGTGGTGGATGCCGGGCTGGTGGATGCCTACCCGTTGCCCCCTTCTCCGGTGGTTGTTACGGTCACCGAGAAAGACGTTGTCCGTCTCCTGGGTATCACACTGAAAGCCAATGAGACTGCAAGCCTGCTCGAACGGCTCGGGTTCACCTGCCGTGTCTCCGGAGAAGAAGTGACAGTCACCGCGCCTGATTTCCGCCTGGATATCGGTACCGGTGCTGCCGGCCGCGCGGATGTTTTGGAGGAGATTGCCCGACTCTATGGCTATGAGCACATCCCTGAAACCCGGTTGGAAGACAAAATGCCTCCCCAGTTCGGCAACCCGGTGCTGGAACGCGAGGAACGCCTGCGCGATGTGCTGGCAAACCTGGGATTGCAGGAAGTCGTTTCTTACCGCTTGACAACACCTGAGCGGGAAGCCAGACTGACCCTTGCCGGCTCCCCCGTGCATGATGGCGAATATATCGCACTACAGAATCCGATCACACCGGAACGGCGGGTGATGCGGCGCAGCCTGCTCTCGAGCGTGATGGATGCCCTGGAAAAAAATGCCCGCGTCACAGATACCCTGGCCCTCTTCGAGATCGGCAATGTGTACACGCCACAAGATGGGCAGATCCTCCCCGATGAGCAGCCTCGTCTGGCAATTGCTCTTGCCGGGTTGCGCCACCCACGCGCCTGGGACGTGAAGGAACCTCCTTGCTTTGATTTCTATGACCTGAAAGGTATATTGCTGGATCTGGCTGCTGCCTTCCAGCTGCCTGATGTTCGCGTGGAGGGTTCGGCCAACCCCGCCTTCCACCCTGGAAAGCAAGCCAGCCTGATCAGCGGTGAAATCATCCTCGGGCAGTTCGGATCCCTGCATCCTGTTGTCAAAGCCCGGTATGAAACCACCTATGCAGAAATACTCGCAGCAGATATTGACCTGCGCCTTTTCAACGAGTGTGCCAGCAAGTCCGGCCAACTGGTGCCTGTTCCGGCATTCCCGCCTATTCTGGAGGATATAGCCATCATTGTTGATGAAAACATCCCCGCCGGGCAAATCGAAACTCTTATCCGCCAGACCGGTGGCAAGCTGCTGGCGGAGGTCCGTCTGTTTGATATCTTCCGCGGCACGCAGGTGGGCGAAGGAAAAAAGTCGATGGCATACAGCCTGACCTATCAAGCCCCTGACCGCACATTGACGGATAAAGATGCAACCGCCATCCGTCAGAAGATTATCCGCCGGCTGGAGATGGAATTCAACGCCAAATTGCGCAGCTAATCAAAAACCGGGAGGTCAGAGACCTCCCGGTTTTTTCCACTGAACAGTAATACCTTCTGGCGATCCGTCTACCTTAGTTTGCCCTTTTCATGCATTGAGGGCAAACTCCATAATAGACCATTCGCATGCCAATAATTGAATACCCCGAGCCGGACAATCGCTGTTGCTGCACTACAAGGGTATGGTCCTCCGGCAAGTCTTCAATTCGATGGCAGAAACTGCATGTAAAATGCGCGTGCGGTTGAACATTGCCATCGAAATGCTCACTGCCATCACCCGCCTGCCCAACAGTGGTGATCAGCCCCATATCAGCCAGCCGGTTGAGCGTGTTATACACTGTCATCAAAGACAGAGTCTTGTAATGCTGCTTAATCTCACGGTAGATCTCTTCCGCGGTCGGGTGTGAGCAGGAATTCTAGAGCATCCGGCAAATGGCTGCCCGCTGTGGCGTTAACCGCATCCCCGTCCCTGAAAAAGACTTTTCCAGTGTGCCTGTTCGTTCCATCACAGTCGTGCTCATTGGGTCCCTTATCTAGGAATATCTGCGATGATGTGTCCTTCGATGGTTATGAAGGGCAGCCTTTGATCAGATCTGTGTGGATTGCCCGGTCGCAATATGCGAAGCTTCCATGACGACCTCGCTCAGTGTCGGGTGCGCGTGAATATTGGCAGCAACATCCTCAGCCGTCAAGTCCATCCGCTGCGCGAGAGTCAGTTCCGGTAGCAACTCTGAAACCTCCACCCCGATCATGTGTGCTCCCAGGAGCTTGCCAGTATTTTCTTCGGTCACCAGTTTGCAGAAACCGGCACTTTCAGCCATACCCAGTGCTTTGCCGTTAGCCTGCAGAGGGAACTTGCCAACTTTTACATTGAAACCTTTTTCCCGTGCTTGCGCTTCCGTCAATCCAAATGATGCAATCTGCGGATGGCTGTAAGTTGCCCGCGGTACCATGGTGTAATCGATCGGATGCGTCACCTTCCCGGCGATTGCCTCGGCAGCCAGGATCCCCTGCGTGGAAGCCACATGCGCCAGCAGCAATTTACCAGTAATATCGCCAATCGCCCAGATGCCGGGCACAGTCGTTGCCATGCGTTCATCCACTTCAACATACCCGCGCGGGCTGACCTTTACCCCCACCTCTTCAAGCCCGATGCCGGCAGTGTTCGGCTTGAAACCTATTGCTACCAGCGCCTGTTCAGCCAGGATAGCTTTTTCGCCATCGGGACCGGATACGACCACCTTTACGCCTTCTCCTTCCGCTGAGATCGACAGCACCCGATGCCCCGCCAACAGATCCATACCGCGCTTCGTGAAGGCACGCGCCAACTCCTGGCTGACTTCTTCATCCTCTAGTGGAGCGATTCGCGGGAGCATTTCGACCAGTGTGATCTTCGCGCCATAACTGCTCCAGACGGTCGCGAACTCTAAACCCAGCGCCCCACCGCCGATGATCACCGCGGACGACGGAACAGATTCCTGCAGGATGGCTTCCTGATAGGTCAGTATCTTTTTCCCGTCAATGGTGATTCCCGGCACACCGCTGGCGCTTGAACCGGTTGCCAGGATGATATTATTCGCCTTTAGAGTTTGCTCACTGCCATCTTCGCCTGTCACCACTACCGTATTTTTGGCCGTCAGTTTCGCAGAGCCGCTGAAAACGGGAATATTATTTTTCTTCATTAAAAAACCAACGCCCTTCACCAGGCGGTCAGATACCTGACGGCTGCGTTTCAAGGCAGCGGAGTAATCCAACCTCAGGTTATCGAAAGAGAAGCCAAAATCCTTGCCGCGCTCGCGCAGGATGTGCGCTACTTCAGCATTCTTGAGCAGTGATTTCGATGGGATGCAGCCTACATTCAGGCAGACCCCGCCCAGCCATTTCTTTTCAACGATCGCCGTATTCAGCCCGAGTTGGGCTGCCTTGATGGCTGCTACATATCCGCCGGGACCGGCACCAATCACCACTACATCGAATTCATTCATGTTTGCTTCCTTTCGTCTCATTGCGTTCTTTCTGCAGGTATTGATTATAAAGGATAACTGCTTGCCACTGATTCCTGCGCGTGATAGACTATCCATACAGATGTAGGAAGGATGGAAAAAGACACATGCCACCCACATTGATCCTTATTGATGGCCATGCCCTGGCTTACCGCTCGTATTTTGCCCTGAACCCCGCCAACTCACTGGATAATCGCTGGGTGACCAGCAAAGGTGAATCCACCGCCGGTGTATTCGGTTTTGCCAGTGTACTGCTGCGCGTTCTGGAGCAGGAAAAACCTGAGTACCTGGCAGTTGCTTTTGATACCGGGAAAACCTTTCGCGATGCGATCTACCCGGATTATAAAGGCACCCGCGCGAAAATGCCGGATGACCTGCGCGCCCAGATCGAACGTATTCGCCAGCTGGTAGATGCCTTCAACATCCCCCGGCTGGAGTTGGATAATTACGAAGCTGATGATGTGCTTGGTACCATTGCCAGGCAGGCGGAAGACGCTGGTCTGGGGGTCAAGATCATCACCGGGGATAAAGACCTGCTGCAATTGGTCACCAGCCGCGTGATCGTCAACCTGCCTTCCGGCCGCATGTCCGACGCGAAGGATTACTCGCCGGCAGATGTGATGGAATTCCTGGGTGTACGCCCCGATCAGGTGGTGGATTACAAAGCCCTGCTGGGAGATAAATCAGATAACATTCCAGGGGTTGCCGGCATCGGAGAAAAAACAGCATCCAACCTGCTGCAGACCTACGGCACGCTGGAAGCCATCTATGAGAACCTGGATAAGCTGGCTGCAGGAGTCCGTACCAGGCTGGAAACTGGCCGTGAGATGGCCAACCTCAGCCGGGAACTGGCCCGCATCGACACCCACGCGCCGATCCAGTTGGACCAGCAGCAGGCTGTCAGCACCGATTTTGATATAGCCCGCGTGGATGCCATCTTCCGCGAACTGGAATTCCGCGCGCTGCGTGAGCGGGTGCAAAAACTGGGAAGGATCGCCCGGCCAAACACAGCTTTACAGCAACCTTCACTCTTTGATGATGCCTCCTCCGCAGCAGCCCGGCTTTCCACGCCACGCAACGAGCCCGCCCAACCGGCAGCTTTTCGGCCCTCTCTGGCAGTCCCTCAGGTATCCACGCTGGAAGTAACGATCGTGGACACCCCAGAGGCCCTGGCGTCTCTGGTGCTCGACCTTCGGGCACATACCCTGATCGCGCTGGATACCGAAACAACATCCACCGACCCGATGCGCGCCGACCTGGTTGGCATCTCTTTCAGCGTTCAGCCAGGCAAGGCCTATTACATACCTGTCGGGCACACCTTCCCGGGGGTGAAACAACCGCGTCTGGCTGAAGTTCAAGCCACGCTCGCACCCATCCTCTCAGACCCGGGCATCGGCAAAGCCGGCCATAATATTAAATTTGATGCGCTGATGCTCAAACGTCACGGTATGCCTGTTTCACCACTGACCTTCGATACCATGATCGCCGAGTTCCTGATCAACCCCAACAGCCGCAACCTGGGCTTGAAAAGCCTGGCATGGATCCGCCTGGGATTGCAGATGACCCGTATTGAAGAACTGATCGGCAGCGGCAAGAACCAGGTATCCATGGCTGAGGTGGATGTGGCCCTTGCCGCGCCTTACGCCGCTGCGGATGCAGAGGCCACCCTTCGCCTGATTCCGATCCTGGAAAAGGATATGACCAGCGGGAATGCAGCAGAATTGCTCAAGACCATGGAAATGCCACTTGTTTCAGTTCTGCTGGAAATGGAAGAAGCCGGCATCGCGCTGGATATCGCCTTCTTTGAGCGATTCGGCAAAGAACTGCAGACCCGCCTGGTGGAACTGGAAGACCAGGTATACCAATCCGCAGGGATGCCATTCAACCTCAATTCCACGCAGCAACTTTCACGCATCCTCTTCGAAACACTCCACCTGTCACCCCCCGACCGCGGTAAAAAGACCAGCTCCGGCCTTTACTCCACCTCAGCGGATGTACTGGACACCCTGCGGGGACAGCATCCCATCATAGAATGGATATTGGAGTACCGCGAACTCTCGAAATTAAAATCAACCTATGTGGATACTTTGCCGCAGGAAGTCAATCCATCCACGGGACGGGTGCACACATCGTACAACCAGGTGGGTGCCGTAACCGGGCGGATTGCTTCATCAGAGCCAAACCTGCAGAACATCCCCACCCGCACCGAACAGGGCCGCCGGGTACGGGAAGGTTTTGTGGCGGCTCCCGGCTGCCTGCTGCTTTCGGTGGACTACAGCCAGATCGAACTGCGCATTGCCGCCCACATGTCCGGCGACCAGGCGATGATGGATGCCTTCCGCGCGGGAGAAGATATCCACGCCGCGACTGCCGCCGCAGTGAACGGCATCCCCCTGAACCAGGTGACCAAAGACCAGCGCCGAGCCGCCAAAGCGATCAACTTCGGCATTCTGTACGGTATGGGCGCTTTTTCGCTCTCGCAATCTCTGGGAATCACCCTGGCTGAAGGGGAAAACTTTATCAAAGCCTATTACCAGCAGTTTCCGCGGGTTAAGGAATTTTTAGATGCATTGCGCCTTTCCGCCGCGCGCGAGGGATATGTAGAGACCATGCTCGGCAGACGTCGCTACTTCCCCGGTCTGGCCGGGCAATCCAATCAGGCCATCCGCCAGCGTGAAGAACGCGAAGCCATCAATGCCCCCATCCAGGGCACCGCGGCAGATATCATGAAGCTGGCCATGTTGAAGATCCCGGGTGCTTTAAAATCCGCCGGCTTGCGTGCCAGGTTAATCTTGCAGGTGCATGACGAACTGGTACTGGAATGCCCGCGGGAAGAGCTTGGGGCGACAGCCGGGGTGGTCCAGCACGAGATGGAGACTGCCTATAAATTGGATATACCGCTCACGACCGAAGCGCGTGCCGGAGCGAACTGGGGAGCGCTCACTGTGCTCGAAGACTGACCTTTACTCAGGCGCAACTTCAAAAACCAGGCCCACCGCTCCCGGGCCGGTGTGCGTGCCGATCACCGGTGTCACATCGGTGAATTCTGGTACAAGTTCCAGGTTTAAATATGGACGGATCTCTTCGTAGAGCGCATGCACCCGTTCAAGCGCGTTCGCGTGGACCATTGCGACCTGGCGCAGCGGCCCGTATTTACCCGCCACCTCCACCAGCCGTTTCATCGCGTTCACACGCGTGCGGTGTAATTCGAGGGAGATCTTGCCATCATGCACTTTGGCAATCGGCTTGATCTGCAGCAGCCCGGCCAGGTTCATCCCCAGGTGTGCCACCCGTCCGCCCCGGTTCAGGTACTCCAGCGTGTCGAGCGCCGCAAAGGTATAGATCTGTTTAGCCTTCTGCACGACCTTCTCTGTGATCTCATCCAACTTCATGCCTGCCCGGGCAAATTCTGCCGCGGCGGCAGCCTGCATACCGATGCCCATGCTCACCTGGCCGGAATCGACGATGCAGATGGGTAATTTCCCTTCGAACTTCCGCGCGGCAATGCGGGCAGCGTTAATGATATTGCTCAGGCGCTCCGCCACATGGATGGAAATGATGCCCGTCGCCCCGGAATCCACTGCCTGCTGGTAAGCCGCTTCGAACATCGGCACCCCGGGGGCGGCGGTGGTGGGTGGAACCTTCCAATGCGGCAGCTGATCGTAAAACTCAGTACGGCTCATGTCCACGCCATCCAGGTAGCTGCGGCCATCCACATTGATGTAACAGGGGACCAGGGTGATATCATACTTTTGCGCCAGGCTGGCTGGCAGGTCGCTGACACTGTCTGTGATGATCTTGATCGTCATTCGCGCTCCGCTTCAGAGGCATAAATTTACCTCTCCGGATATTTAAACCCCGGCATCCCCTGCAGGGTTGCGCAATTTATAGCGCATGGTCAGCGTGGTACCTTCACCCGGTGCAGAGTGGATGCCGGCATCTGCCCCGATAAGCGCCGCCCGTTCCAGAATCCCCACCAAACCGAAATGCCCATCCGCCGCGAGGGTATCCACTCTCTCAGGTACGATAAACCCGCTGCCGTCATCGCTGAGCGTCATTTCAAGCATCTCTGCGCTGTACACCAGCTGCAAGTCCACCCGGGTCGCCCCGGCATGTTTTTGAACATTCATCAGGCCTTCCTGCGCCACACGAAAGAAAGCCAGTTCCACATCTGCTGGCAGGCGGTACTCTTCACCCTGCACCGTAAATGTCACAGGCAGGCCGCCGTCCTTCTGCGCGATCACAGCCAGGCTCTCCAGCGCTGCCGTCAGCCCCAGGTCTTCCAGCATCACCGGGCGTAACCCCCGCACCAGTGCCCGCAGGTCATCGATCACACTCTGCAGCACCTGTGGTTGAACGCTGCCCCGGCTGCCAGCCTGGGACTGATGCTTCAGCGCGATGAGCGATTGCAGCGGCTGGTCGTGGAGTTCACGTGCGATGCGCATTCTTTCCTCTTCCACCCCGCGTGTGATGGAACCAATATATCCTTTGAGGTTTTGCCGTGCCTGGCGCAAATTTTCCGCCATGGCAGCCATGCGCTGTTGCAGCGAGCGGATCTCATCAATACCGCCGACGGGAGCAGCGAGCGCGGAATAATCACCAGCCCCCAGTGCCTGCGTCTGTTTTTCCAGGCGCTGCAGCGGCATTACCACCTGGCGCAGGATGAGGAACAGTACAGCGAATGCCAGCACGGTAAAGGGGATCAGAATAAGCGGGGCGGTCTGGGTGGTATCCAGCTCCGTGGATGAGACATCCTGCCAGGCTTCATCCATCACCAGCACCCAGCCGGTGGATGGCAGAGGCGCATAGGCGATGACGTGGGAACCACCACCGTGGGTATGCCCGCCATCCGGAAAAGCCACCCCGCTGCCGCCATCCAGGCCGGCAAGCACGCTGTCATGGTACGCCAGGTGGTCCACCAGCGGCGAGCGCCCGGCTTCATACACCAACGCGTGGTCCGCATTGTAGATTTGCAGGGAGACCAGGCCGGGCTGTGCCAGCCGGCCTGCCAGTTCGGTAAAAGCTTGTTCAGCCGGATCGCCAGCCTGAATACGCCCGTCTACGGCTTGCGCCAGCACCTGCACAGTGCGCAGGTTGCGCTCCGCCACCATCTGCTGCATGGCAATATGGTGCAGGTCTTGTGAATAGAAAGAAAGGATGATGGCAGCCAGTGTCAGCGGCAGCAGGATGGCCAGAATGATCTGCAGGGACAGGCTGCGCCAACGCAGGATTTTCACAGTCCACCTTTCACGCCGGGGTGCAGAATCAAACCCAGGGAGATGGCGCGCGTGACCGCCTCGGTACGGGAGGAGGCATGCAGCTGCTGTAAAATGCTGGCAATATGATTCTGCACCGTCCGTTCGCTGAGGGATAACTTTGCGGCGATCTGGCGGTTGGTCAACCCTTCACCCGCCAGGGCCAACACCTCCAGCTCGCGGGTGGAAAGCAGCGCGCGCTTCAGGTCGCCCGGCAGCTGCTGCCGGTTTTCCAGTGTCTGCTGAATGGTGGATGAGATCGCGGCTTCACCAGCCACCACGCGGTACACCGCCTGAATGATCTCCTGCGGTGCGGCGGTCTTGACCTCATATCCATCCGCGCCGGCTTTCAACGCTGCCTGCACGTAGGGGATGTCGTCAAAAGCGGAGAGAATGAGCACGCGTGTCGCCAACCCTTCACGCCGCAGCCAGCGCGTGACCTCAATGCCGTTCATTCCCGGCATCTGAATATCCAGCACCGCCAGCGCAGGCGCTAATTCGCGGATCAGCCGGCAGGCTTCTGTGCCATCAACCGCTTCGGCTACAACATGCAGACCCGGGTCGGCATCCAGGAACTGGCGGATGCCCGCCCTGACGATGGCATGGTCATCCGCCAGCAGGATGGTAATGCGCTCTGTATGCATAGTTCGATTATACAACCGCGCGCCGCCTGCAACACTGCAGGGAGGGCAGGGTATAAACATTCTGTCCGGGGTTGCTGCTAACCCAGGTTCTTTATGAACACCCGGCGGCGCTTGTGCTGCCGTTTTTCAAAATACTTCCACTGACTCTGCACCAGGTCATTCGTCTCCAACTCGGGGTTGGATTCCACCTTCGTGATGCCGCGCCGTTGATAGGTCTTCAGGATATGGTCCATCAGGATGGCATTCACCCCTTTACCGCGGTAACCATCGCGGACGCCGATCAGATACAGGTCTGCACGGTCATTCTGCTTCAAAGCCTTCAGCAGGTGGATGAAGCCGAAGGGGAAAAGCTCCCCGCCCGATTTTTGCAGCGCGAGTGACAGTGAGGGCATAGTGATGCCAAAGCCCACCAGCTCATCCTGATCGTTGATCACGAACGGCACGAATTCCGGCAGGACGAGGCCGAAATACTGCTTGACCGCCATCGCCACCTGTTTATCGGTCAGCGGGACGACTCCGTACAGGTTGCGGTAGGCTTCATTGAACACCGCGAACATCTGCCCGGCATATTTCAGCATGTCTTTCTTGTGTTTCACTTTGAGGATGTGCAGGTTGCTGCGCTGTTTGGCCGCCTCTGCCACCCGCGAAATGGCTTCTACCGGTTCCGCGGGGACCGTGATCTCGTATTCCACCCAGTCGATGGCCTTGGCATAACCCAAGCGCTCGAGATGCTCGCGGTAGTAGGGATGGTTGTAGAAAGTCACCATGGTGCTCAGCTGGTCAAAACCTTCGATCAGCATGCCTTCGCGGTCCATGTCGGTGAACCCCAGCGGACCGTGGATAGCCTCCACATGGAAACCTTTCACCCAGGCTTCCACCGTTTCCAGCAGTGCCCGGGATACATCCGGGTCATCAATAAAATCGATCCAGTTGAAACGCCCGTAATTCACGCCCCAGCTTTGCTTGTACAGCTTGTTCACAATGCCAGCTACGCGGCCCACCACCTGGCCATCCTGGTAAGCCAACCAGTAGCGCGCTTCGCAGTGTTCAAAGGCCGGGTTGCGGTCCCGGCGCAGCGTGGAATAATCGTCCGCGAAGAGCGCCGGCACATAGTACGGGTTATCTTTATATAGCTGCCTGGGAAAGCGGACGAATGTCCGCAAGTCTTTGAGAGTGGTAACTTCTTTGATGATTGGCTGCATGGAAAGGCCTTTCTAAAGCGGGGATGCATGGCACAACCCATTATATTACCAAAGCAGCCCGGATCGCTGAGTGCCGGCAGGTGTTTTAGCATAAACTTTCACCCTATCGGATTTCGAGGTTATGAACCGTTCTAAGCAGGCCGGGGGTCGCTCAACCCAACCAGAGAGGAATATCCCCACCCTAGTACGGATCGTTGTCGTCATCCGATTCCAGCTCGTCTTCGTCCGCGTCCAATTCCACATCATCCAGGCTGTAGCTTTGGATGGTTTCCCCCCAGGTCCGGTGCCGGTATTCCAATAACATGCCTGTGATCTCGACCTTCTGTGCTTTAGCGGACCAATCCACCATGTCGATGTACTTTTTCAGCGGGATGGTCACCATCTCCAGCAAAAACGTCAGCATCTCGAGATTGTTGTCTTTTGCCAACTTCTGGATGGTGAGCCTGGCATGTTGGATGAGGTACTGCTCGTAAGCCAGCTTGTATCGTTCGCTCAGTTCATACGGAAAGCGCAACCGGCAGAGCGCGATCAGGGCTTTATCATACAGGACCTGATTTGGGTTTTCTAAATGATCAGGATACCTTTCAAAGAAGGTGTCATATTCGCTGATGCTCTGCACGCCGCCTAGGAGCAGCCTTGTTGCCCAGTACCCGTATGCTGAGGGGTAGAGTTGGTAATTCTCCTCATCATACTCATCACCCCTCGTTATCTCCGCGGGGATGTAGACCCGGCAGAGAAACATTCCGGCTGTGTCTACGATCTGAAGGTAAACATCGGAAAAGCCATACTTAGACTCTACTGTTGTTCCTTCCCCTTGCCATAGAGTTACCTCCGCAACGCACCCCCGGGCGAAATTGTGGCCAACTGTTTGGATCCCTCGAGGTAATTGGAACACCACTTTCTGGCTAAACGGGTAAGAGATTTTTTGGCCTAGATCGAAAGCCCACTCCCCTATCTCCGTCACCCCCTCAGGGATCAATACTGACTGAAGGCTGCTGCAATTACTGAAGGCGCCATCCCCTATTTCCTTCACCCCCTGCGGGATCACTACTTCTGATGCATTACCGCGATAACGCAAAACCTGCTGATTCCATATTTGGAGATCCCCAGGAATATTCTCCAAAAAAGGTGTGCCTTCAAACATTCCACGGTTTATGCTCACCCCATCCGGGATTACCACTGACTGTAGGCTTTCGCACTTAGAAAAGGCAAAATTCCCGATCTGCGTCATCCCCTGCGGGATCACCACCGACTGCAGGCTGCTGCAGCCATAGAAGGCGCGTATCCCGATCTCTGTCACCCCCTGCGGGATCACCACCGACTGCAGGCTGTGGTAAAAATAGAAGGCGTGGTCCCCTATCCGCGTCACCCCTACCGGGATCACTATTTCTGAAGCGGTCCCACTGTTACGCAAAACCTGCTGATTCCATATTCGGAGATCCCCAGGAATATTCTCTAAAAAAGGTGTGTCTTCAAACATTTCACAGTTTATGCTCATCCCCTCTGGGATCATCACTGATTGCAGGCTGCTACAGCCATAGAAGGCATTTTCACCTATCTGCGTCACCCCCTGCGTGATCACCACAGACCGTAAGCTGCAGCAATCAGAGAAGGCGCTCTTCCCGATCCATGTCACCCCCTGCGGGATCACCACCGACTGCAGGCTGCCGCATTCATAGAAGGCATAATCCCCGATCTGCGTCACACTATCCGGGATCTCCACCGACTGCAGGCTGCTGCAGCCAGAGAAGGCATCCTCCCCGATTTGCGTCACACTATCCGGGATCTCCACCGACTGCAGGCTTTTACATTCAGAGAAGGCCTCACTCCCGATCTGCGTCACACTATCCGGGATCTCCACCGACTGCAGGCTGCTGCAGCCAGAGAAGGCATCCTCCCCGATCTGCGTCACCCCCTCGGGGATCACCACCGACTGCAGACTGCTGCAGCCACAGAAGGCAAGATTCCCGATCTGCGTCACCCCCTGCGGGATCACCACCGACTGCAGGCGGCTGCAGCCACAGAAGGCAAAATTCCCGATCTGCGTCACCTCCTGCGGGATCACCATCGACTGCAGGCTGCTGCATTCATAGAAGGCTCTATCCCCGATCTGCGTCACCCCCTGCGGGATCACCACTTCTGATGCATTACCGCGATAACGTAAAACCTGCTGATTCAATATTTGGAGATCTCCCGGGATTTTCTTTAAAAAGGGAGTGCCTTCAAACATTCCATAATTTATACTCACTCCCTCTGGAATCACCACCGACTGCAGGCTGCTGCAATCAGAGAAGGCCCAATCCCCTATCTCTGTCACCCCCTGCGGGATCTCCGCCGACTGCAGACTGCTGCATTCATAGAAGGCGCACCTCCCAATCTCCGTCACCCCCTGCGGGACCACCACCGACTGCAGGCTAATGCAACCTCTGAAGGCTTCACTCCTGATCTCTGTCACTCCCTCCGGGATCACTACCGACTGCAGGCTGCTGCATTCATAGAAGGCACAATCCCCGATCTCTGTCACCCCCTGCGGGATCACCACCGACTGCAGGCTAATGCAACCTCTGAAGGCCGCGTACCCGATCTCTGACACCCCTTGCGGGATCACTACAGACTGCAGGCTTTTACATTCAGAGAAGGCCTCACTCCCGATCTGCGTCACACTATCCGGGATCTCCACCGACTGCAGGCTGCTGCAGCCAGAGAAGGCATCC
>CAIKMQ010000005.1 GCA_903828565.1 uncultured Leptolinea sp.
AGGCAAATGCAGCAACCCAGGAATAAAGTCCCCCATATCGTTTTTCTATTTTCTGATACCGGTGGCGGCCATCGCAGCGCGGTGGAAGCCATCTTGGAAGCCATGAGCTTGGAATTTCCGGGAAAAATGACCGCGGAAATGGTGGATATCTTCAAAGAGTACGCACCGCCGCCCCTCAACCAGGCTACCACGGTCTACCCGCCGCTATCGCGTATGCCGGAAATGTGGGAATTGGGATACCGCATCAGCGATGGCAAGTACCGCTCGCGCAACCTGATGAATGTCCTCTGGCCGTACATCCGCAATTCCACGCGGCGCCTGATCCGTGAGAAGCCGTGCGACCTGCTCGTTTCGGTCCACCCGCTTTCAAACACCCCTTTCCTGAAAGCTATGCGCCATGACCACCACCCCTTCATGACGGTGGTGACGGACATGGTCTCGACGCACGCCTTCTGGTATGACAACCGCTCGGATCTGGTCGTTGTGGCAACAGATGAGGCCAGGGAGCGCGGCATTGCCTACGGTGTGGACCCCGAAAAGATCCATGTGGTCGGGCTGCCGGTTGCGGAGCGTTTCTGCCATCCACCCGCGGATAAAGAACAGGTGCGCCAGCGCCTGGGCTGGCCAACGGACAGGCCGGTGGTGCTGCTGGTTGGCGGTGGAGAAGGCATGGGTCCGCTGGAGAAGATCTCTCGCGCTATTGATGAATCCGGGCTGGAAGTCTCGCTGGCAATCGTCTGCGGGCGCAATGCCCGTCTCAAGACGACACTGGAAACCTATGATTGGAACGTGCCGGTGAAGATCTACGGTTTTACGCGCGACATGCCCGATTTCATGGCAGCCGCGGATATCCTGGTGACCAAAGCCGGCCCCGGCACTATCAGCGAGGCATTCATCGCCGGGCTGCCAATCATCATCTACTCCCGCATGCCGGGGCAGGAGGATGGCAACGTCTTTTACACCGTGGACCATCAAACCGGGGTGTGGGCTCCCCATTCACAGCGGGTAGTAGCCGCCATCCGGGAATGGGTAGAGCAGCCGGAAAAACGCCAAGAGGCCGTGGCTGCCTGCCAGCGTGTTGCCCGCCCTCAAGCCGCGCGTGAAATAGCGCGCCTGATAGCCGGCAAAGTCGGCCTTTCCTGATTCCCCTATGACACCGATTCTCGACGAGCACAGCCTGGATTTTTTCAGCCGCAGCACGGAACAGACACGCCGCATGGGCATCCGCCTGGGGCAGCTGCTGCAGCCCGGTGACATCATTTGCCTTTCCGGTGACCTGGGAGCCGGAAAAACGACCCTGGTACAGGGGATCGCAGCCGGCTGGGGGTCTTTGGACGCAGTTTCCAGCCCGACATTCATTCTGGTGAACGTGTACCGCCGGCCGGATGGCTCCACCCTGTCCCATCTGGACGCGTACCGTATGGCATCCGCCGTAGAAGCTGAAGACCTGGACTTGGAACCGCTGATCGAGAACGGCCCGGTGGTGGTGGAATGGCCAGAGCGCATTCTGGAGGTATTGCCTGGGGAGCGGTTGTGGGTCTCATTACGCTGGCTGGCGGATGAGCAGCGCGGTATGCTGTTTAAAGGGTACGGGCACCGCTACGAGGTTATGGTGCAAAAACTGAAGAAGCAAACCTACGGAGGTGCCTAGTGTTGCTGGCTGTGGATACTTCCACGCAGTGGATCGGTTTGGCATTGCTGCATGACAGCCAGGTGCTGGCAGAGATGGTATGGAAGACACGCAACCACCACAGCGTGGAGTTGGCCCCCGCGGTTGATCAACTGCTGAAGCGCGCCGGGGTGGCATCGCCGGAACTGGAAGCGCTGGGTGTTGCGACCGGCCCCGGATCTTTTACCAGCCTGCGCGTGGGGATGGCCTTCGTGAAAGGGCTGGCGCTGACATTACGCCTGCCGGTGGCCGGTGTGCCCACGCTGGATATTACGGCGGCAGCCATTCCACCGGCTGAGATGCCACTGGCAGCGGTTCTGCAGGCTGGCCGCGGACGCCTGGCTGTCGGCTGGTATGAAGTCATTGAGGGGCGCTGGCAGCCTGCGGGCGAGCCGGTAGTGATGACACCGGAAGAGCTGGAGCAATCCATCACCCACCCGGTGTTGATCGCCGGTGAATTGGACGCGGCGCAGCGCAAGACGCTGGAGCGGCGTTGGAAGAACGCGCGGCTGGCGGAGCCGGCCCTGTGCGTGCGTCGGCCGGCCTTCCTGGCGCAGCTGGCAGAGATCCGCTGGCAGGCCGGGCAGGTGGAAGATATCGTCAGCCTGGCGCCGACCTACCTGCACATCAAAGACCCCATCCCCGGGTAATGGAACTTGCCATCCGCCGCATGCAGGACGAAGATGTGCCGGCTGTATTCCAGCTGGACCGGGCGAGTTTTTCGCTGCCGTGGACGGAGCTTTCTTACCTTTTTGAGATCCATAAGAACGAGACCAGCATCCCGCTGGTGGCTTATGCCGGTACTGACCTGGCTGGTTTCATTGTGGTCTGGCAGGTGGAAGATGAAGCCCATATTGGCACGATCGCGGTCGCGGAAAATGCCCGCCGCAGCGGTGTGGCGCGCTCTTTGATCTACGCGGGGCTGGGGCAGGCGTATTCCCGCGGCGCGCGCAAAGCCTTTTTGGAGGTCCGCGCCGGCAACCAGCCCGCGCGGAAGCTGTACCTCACCCTCGGGTTTGTGGATTTTGACCTGCGCAAACGCTATTACGCGGATAACCACGAAGACGCGATCATCATGCTGCTCGATCCGCTGCCGGATATGAACGCGGAGGAGTAATTTCGGCGGGGTGCGTCCGCGACGCACCCTGTTTTAATACCGTCTTGCTGAGAGACCCTTTGCTCTGTTCAGGGCGACAAAAGGGAAACTAGCCTACACCTCTCCGCCTTCCGCCTTCACCGCGGACTTTGGAAGCACGAACTTGTACCAGGCAATGGGGACGGTGGCCAGGCAGAATGCGGCGGTGATCCAGAACGGCATTTGCGGGGTAAAACCCTCCCACAGCTGCGCGCCAATCCAGGGCATGGGCAGCGAAAGGATCCCCAACGAGGTGCCAAGGAAGCCGAATGCCAGCCCGCGCTTTTCTTCCGGCACCACCTTGGAGATCAACGAATTGTACGAGGGCATCAGAATGCCTTCACCAAAGCCATTCAACAGCCGCGATATCAGGAAGAGTGCCTGGCTGCGGGCGAGCATCATCACCCCCAGGCTGAGAGCGATGAGCAGAAAGCCGCCGGCCAGCATCGTCCGCTCGGAACGTTTGTCGGTCAGCCAGCCGCCCAGGAAGGAGCCGCCAATGCTGGCAATCCCCCAGGCGGAACCCAGCAGGCCGATCTGCTCCACAGTCAGATGCCCAATCTGGGACAGGTAGATCGGAAAGAGGTCGCCAGTCAGGCTGAACGAGGTATCCCCGATGGCGTCCGTGATCCAGATCCAGGTGAGCACTCCCCCGGCTGTCAGCAGCACGAGGATGGATCTCAACTGTGTGGTCAGACCTTTCAGCGTGGGTATGCCGCTCTTATGAGACGCGCTGAAGCGTTCAGCGCGCGCCATCCAGACGCGCACGATGGTGGCGGTCAGGTAGAAGCCGAACGCGGCCGAGAGCATGGAGTGGAAGCCGTAGCGATAGGCCAGGAACCCTGCCAGTGCCGGGCCGATGACCGTCACAACCATGTAAATGCCGCTCGAAAGGCCGTACACCTTGCCGCGGTTGGCTTCATCAGACTGCTCAGCAATGTATGCCGAGAAGCTGGGACCGACGAACGAGCTGGAGATGTATTCCACGGACAGGCCGAGCAATACCCACTGCCAGGATGGCGAAATGATGAAGAAGAGGTAGCCGAAGACCGATATGGCGCTGCCAATGGCAATGGCACGCAGCCGGCCGATGGTATCTGAGAGCCAGCCGCCGAAGATCTGCAGCACGATGGGGATGAGTGATGCCAGCGTGTAAACCATCCCCACCTGGCCGACGCTCGCGCCGAGGCTGATGAGGTAAAGTGACATCATGCTGTAGGCCATCTGCCCGGCAATGTTGGCCAGGATCATGGCAAGCATGAACCAGCGCAGGTTGTCGTTCAGCAGGGGCAGGCGTTTGTTTTTCATTGGCGGGTGATGAGACCGTTATATCATAGAGCGCAGGGTTTTTGGGGAAAGAGGCGCTCAGCAGTGGAGAAGGAGCATTCCCAACGCACCTTCTCCGCGTGCCGTCGTGCCGAGCGCAGCGAAACATCCTTAGTCTGCGGTAGAGACCCTCACTGCACTTGCGCGCAGCGCAAGTGTCGCGTTGCCCAAGGCGATAAGAGTAGAGCGAATGGCGTGACGCACCTGTAGAATTGCCTAATACCGTTGCGATGGGAAGGAACCTTCCGCATGTCCGCCCCATTTCAAAGATGAAGAAAATGTTTATTGGAAATCTTAATTGGTTCTATGAAAAGTGATACGAATGTCTTCCAAATATTCTGTTAACTTATTTTTTGCGACATCATAAGTATAAAAAAAGGGTTCGTTGTTAAAAGTTATCCTGTCTGAGGTTATATTATCGTCTTTAAGATAGACTTTGTAGTAAAAATGCTTAGGGTCGTCGAGGAACCTCTCATAAAGAGCATAAGTGACTTCCCGCCCAGATACAACAATTATGTAATCACCCGTTAATTCATCGACCCAAGTACCTTGAAATTTAAGTAAAGCATTAGTTTTCTCTAAATACTTCTTCGCATCAGGATTATCTTTTAATTGCTGTAATATTGTTCTGGCAGTAAGGAGGTCTCCAGCAAGATATTCCAATTTCCCATGATAAAACTCAGAGTCTTTATAACTATTCAGATCTCTATATATGTCTAATGCCATTTGATAAGCTAAGTTTTCTACCAATTCGGCAGCGCGTTGATAATCAGCTTCATTCATTAGCTCATTGGAGTTTCGGAAATCACCCAGGGATTCAAAAACTGTTGAAGCTTCATTATATTGCTTTAAAGCTAGCAGATCTAAACCCTGCACATATTTAATACTTGAAATAGTATAATAAATAAGCATGGTTAGCAGGGTAGCGAAACTGATTATGGCGATTAATCTCCTGGTAGTTTTCTTCCGAGTTTTCTTTTGTTCAAGCTCAGAAAGCCGACTTTGCTCTAAAAATGCATCAAACTTATTTCGCAAATACTCAATATTAAGAATAGCAAACCCCCAATTCTTATCTATTCCGCATCTTTCACATTCGACACTTGAGTTGGGATTAGGCCTCCCGCATGCGCAAACCCAATAATCCTTCGATTGGATAGGCAAGAATTTAAGTTTCTTAGAGTTTTTTGGAGGTGCGATTTCGTATTCGCGGTCGACCTGAGCCTTGAGCCCTGGTTCAAGAGATAAAATCGCGATTTGCTCAGGTTTCTGAATCAGGTTTTTACTTTGCGTTTTCCAGATTCTTCCACTAGTTAGGTGAACTTCAATCAGACTAACCTCAACCTGCCGGACGGAAGGATCAAGGATAATTGGAGTCTGCTCGCCAATAACCTCTGTTTCAATCAAGTTTACATCTGAATATGTGAGGATTAATGGATCTGCACCCTTGAGCACTCTACCGACATCATCGAAGAGATCTGCCCGGATCATTATAGAGGAGATGTTTGGTTTTAATTTATTTACCCGTAATTGGAGAATGACAGTTTTTGTTTGAGTATCGAGTAATAACGCGCCTTTCTCGATTTCTGCTGGGGCTTCAAGTTCATACTGATCCGGAGTTATTTCCTGAAGGCGGTGATATCTTGATGTTGTCATATAGCTCCTACAGTGAAGGCAAATCAGAAAATGAGGTGCTATTCGTTTCCGATAAGCTTGGTAATTCACCAATTGTGGGTTTCTCAAACTCCTTTATGGTTGAGATTATCTGCGAGAGGTAACCAATACCGAGGAACCCAAACCCGCATACAACAAATATCAGTGCTTGAGTGAAATATCCATTTGCGTAACCAGCATTAATGATGAAGTTATATGCGTCCCCACCCACATATGCATTGTGTGTTTCATATGGGTAAGAATCGCCAGAGTCGTAGTTGTTGATTTTGTCGTATCCAGTTGCCATCATAACCACAGCAATAATAAATGAGATAACTGACAATGCGACCATGGTTTTATAAGTCTTGTTCATTTGTCCTCCTAGTTTTTTGATTGAGATTATGTTTACTGTTTACCTGCTGATTATTGGATTACTATATATGATCACCCCCTCAACACATTTTTGTTTTGGACACAAACAAAAGCACCTTTTATCTCTCAGTTAATTATACTACCCTTGCCAATCTCTTTGTGTGTTTATCCAAAAGTCTCAGCAGTATTAATCCCTCGACTGCTATCAGCGGCAAATCGATTGTTCGTTCCTCCCAGGTGCGCTCATCCCCCTCTGACAGTTTTGCCAACTCGTGCAAGCTGGAATTCCGTTTCTTTCTCCACTCGTCCACTCTTGTCCCGAAAACCCGCTGCCCGGTGAACCTTGTAGCGTATCCCCGCAAATTTAAGGTAGAATTTAGCAGAGGTGACGTATGGATCCCCGGGAAGCCCTAGACCAGATCGCCAGTGAAGTTCGCGGCTGTACACGCTGCAACCTGCACCACTCCCGCAAGTGTTCCGTCCCGGGGGAGGGGCCGGCGAACGCGCGCATCCTCTTCATTGGTGAAGGCCCAGGCGTGAACGAGAACGAGCAGGGGCGCCCCTTTGTGGGGGCGGCTGGCAAGCTGCTGGAAAACCTGCTGGCCAAAGCCGGCCTGCGGCGGGATGAGGTTTTCATCTGCAATGTGGTCAAATGCCGCCCGCCCGGCAACCGCGATCCGCTGCCGGAAGAGATGGCCGCCTGCGGAAAATACCTGGACCGGCAGATCGAGGCGATCGACCCGGAAGTGATTGTGACGCTCGGACGTTTTTCCATGGGCAAGTTCCTGCCGGGAGCGCGCATCTCTGCCATACACGGCCAGGCGAAAGTCGTGGATGGCCGCCTGGTGGTGGCCATGTTCCACCCGGCCGCCGCGCTGCATCAACCGGCGCTCAAGCCCGCGCTGGAGCAGGATTTTGCCAACCTGCCGCGGCACCTGATGCTGGTTTCTACCACCGTGCCGCAAACACAGAACACCCCTGTCGGGCCGATCCATACCTACCACGAGCTGGTACATGATGAACCCCCAGCCGAAGACGCGGATCCCCAACAGTTGAACCTTTTCTAAGATCGGAAGCATATGACAGACCAGACAAAAACGACTTTACTGCAGCAGCTGAAAGACCGCACCGCCGTCGTGGCGGTGGTCGGGTTGGGGTATGTTGGCCTGCCCCTGGTGGTGGTTTTCGGGAACGCGGGTTTCAAAGTGGTGGGCATCGACCTGGATACCGCCAAGGTGGATTCACTCAACCGCGGCGTTTCCTATATTCAGGATGTGCCCACTGCGGATGTCAAGCGCCTGGTGGATGCCGGGCTGCTGACCGCCACCACAGATTTTTCAGTGCTGCGTGACGTGCAGGCTGTCAGCATCTGCGTGCCGACACCTCTCAAGAAGACTGGCGACCCCGACCTTTCTTACATCATCAACGCCACGGATGAACTGGCGAAATATGTACACGCGGGCATGGTAATCACACTGGAATCCACCACCTACCCCGGCACCACGCGCGAGCTCATTCTGCCCCGCCTCAGCGAGTGCTGTGGCCTGACCGCCGGCCAGGATTTCTTTTTGGCTTTCTCGCCCGAGCGGGTGGACCCCGGCCGCAAGGACTGGACCACCCTGAACACCCCCAAAGTGGTGGGCGGCATCACCCCGGATTGCAGCGAAGTGGCAGCCGCCTGGTACAGCCAGGCTCTCAAGACTGTCATCCGCGTCAGCTCGGCTGAAGTGGCAGAGATGACCAAGCTGCTCGAGAATACCTTCCGCATGATCAACATAGGCCTGGTGAATGAACTGGCCCTCATCTGCAACCGCCTGGGCGTGGATGTTTGGGAAGTGATCGATGCTGCCGGCACCAAGCCCTTCGGTTTCATGAAGTTCACGCCGGGGCCGGGCCTGGGCGGGCACTGCATCCCGATCGACCCGCTCTACCTTTCCTGGAAGATGAAATCGTTGAATTACAACGCGCGTTTCATCGAGTTGGCATCCGAGATCAACACCAACATGCCGCGCTTCGTCGTCAGCCGGGTGCAGGATGCGTTGAACGACCGCAGCCTGGCGCTCAAAGGCAGCCGGATACTGGTGCTGGGCGCATCCTATAAACCGGATATTGACGACCTGCGCGAATCCCCTGCGTTGGATGTGATTGGCCTGCTGATGGCCAAAGGCGCGCAAGTGGATTACCATGACCCGTACATCCCCACCCTGAAACATGATTCGTGGGAGAAGGTCAGCGTGCCCGACCTGAAAAACGCCATCCGCGCGGTGGATTGCGTGGTAATCGTCACCAACCATTCGCAGTACGACTATGCCATGCTGCTGGAAAATGCCAAACTGATCGTGGACACCCGCAATGCGCTGGGCAATGCCGGCCGGGAGAGCGATAAGGTGGTGCGGCTCTAATGGCGCGCTATATTGTGACCGGCGCGGCTGGTTTCATCGCCGCCAGGGTGGTAGAGATGCTGGCTGCCGATGGCCATGAAGTGCTGGGCGTGGACAGCCTGAACGACGCATACGATATCCGCCTGAAGCACTGGCGGCTGGACCGGTTGAAACAGCTGCCGGGTTTCACCTTCCTGCAGGCGGATATTTCGGAGCGCGGCATCATCCAGATGCTGGGTGAAAAAGCCAAAGGCTGCGCGGCGGTGATCAACCTGGCCGCGCGGGCTGGCGTCCGCAGCAGCGTGGCAGATCCGTGGGTCTATTTCAGCACCAATGTAGACGGCGCGCTCAATATGATGGAACTCTGCCGCCAGCACGACATACCCAAATTCGTGCAGGCGTCCTCCTCCAGCGTGTATGGGGATAACAACCCCATGCCGTACCGCGAAGATGCCAACACCGACCTGCCGCTGCAGCCTTACGCGGCTTCTAAGAAGGCATCCGAAGTGCTGGCATATTCATACCATTACCTGCATGGGCTGGATGTGACCATCTTCCGCTACTTTACCGTTTTTGGCCCGGCAGCGCGCCCGGATATGGCCATGTTCCGCTTCACGCAGTGGATCAGCGAAGGCAAGACGGTGCGTGTCAATGGTGACGGCCGGCAAACGCGCGGCTTCACCTATGTAGATGATATTGCCCGCGGCACCATCCAGGGTCTCAAACCGTTGGGATACGAGATCATCAACCTGGGCGGGCATGAGCAGATCTCGATGCTGGACCTCATTCACCTGTTCGAAAGTAAGGCCGGCCGTCCGGCAGTGCTGGAGTATGGGCCGATCCACAAGGCGGACGCGCTTGCCAATCTCTCAGATTCCAGCAAAGCCATCCGCCTGCTGGGTTGGGAGCCTCAGGTTTCGCTGGAAGAAGGCGTGACGCGCCTGGTGGAATGGTACCGGGCGGAACGCGCCTGGGCCAGCCAGGTAAAGACCGAATGAGCCTGTTCGGACGATTTTTTCGTTCCTGGTCATCTGATCGGTTGCTGGGGCGCGTGGTGCGCAATTCCGGCTACCTGTTTGCCAGCAACGGCATCAGCGCGGTGCTCAGCATCATCACTGCCAACCTGCTGGGGGTGGAACAGTTCGGCGCGCTGGGTATCATCATCAGTTTCGTTTCGAGTATCAATGGCCTGTTGTCCTTTCGCATGGCGGACGTGGTGGTGCGTTACCTGGGGGAGTATACGACCCTCGGCGAGCTCGATAAGGCTGGCGCGCTGGTCAAAGCAGCCATCCTGGTGGAGGGCTGCACTTCCATTACTGCTTACGGTGTGCTGGCACTGGCCGCCCCGCTGGGAGCGCGCTACATCGCGCACGACCCGTCCACTACCCCGCTCTTCTTCCTCTTCGGTATATCCATCCTCGGCATGCTGGCGACCGAAACAGCCACCGGCGTTTTGCAGGTGGGCGATCATTTCCGCAGCCAGTCGCTCATCAACCTGCTGCAGAGCCTGGTGACGGCTGCTGTTATCGTTTATGCCTATATTACCGGCGCGGGGATGATGGCAGTGATGGTTGCATACCTGTCGGGTAAACTTGTGTCCGGCATCGGCCCGATGATCCTCGCCTGGCGTGCCTTGAAGCGTATGCTGGGTCCACACTGGTGGAAAGCTCCCCTTTCCGTACTGCCTTCATGGCGGGAATTGGGGCGGTTCGCTGTATCCACCAACCTCAGCGGTACCATCAACAAAGTCGTGCGGGACAGCGAATTACTGTGGGTGGGATGGCTGTTTGGCACCAGCCCGGCGGGGTATTTCAAGACCGCCCTGGCGGTACTGAACCTGATGATCATGCCCATCAACCCCTTCATCAGTACGACCTACCCTGAGATCACGCGAGCCATTACCCGCAAGGCCTGGGCAACGTTGAGACAACTGCTGCGGCGGGTATCCCTCATCGCGGGCAGCTGGACTGTTTTGATCGCGCTTGGGCTGGCAGCATTTGGCCGGCAAATGTTCTTTACAGCCTGGATACCCTGGAATGGCAGCCTGCATGCCATCTATAAGGAAGAGTATCTGCCGGCACTGCCTCTATTGATCATATTGATGGCCGGATACGGCCTGGCCAACAGCCTGTATTGGAATCGCTCGCTGCTGCTGGCTTTCAACCAGCCGGGGCTTCCGCTGCGGGTGGCTTTCTGGGGCATGGTCATCAAAGTAACATTGACCATTGTGCTGGTTCCGCGCCTGGGGTACCAGTGGGAAGCCGTGCTGCTTTCCGTCTACCTGGCTGTGACCGTGGGCATATTAGCCTGGCGGGGATTGAGCCTGATAAGAAGTGAAGAGAGGAATACGCCATGAAGATTGCGGCCATTACCAATTCACTGATCCCATCCAGCACAGCAAACAGCATTCAGGTAATGAAGGTTTGTGATGCCATGCAGCAGGCCGGAGATACGTTGTGCGTTTGGGCACCCGGCAAACGTCAGGTGGAATTCGCCGGCTTGAAACCGCAATACGGACTGGTTTCCGATTTTGAGGTGCGCTGGTTGCCTTCCGTCCGCCGCCTGAAGCGCTACGATTTCACGCTGTCAACACTACGCGCCGCCCGCCGCTGGGGCGCGCAGCTGGTGTACACCTGGCTGCCGCAGGTGGCTGTGGGGGCGCTGGCAATCGGTATTCCGGCAGTGCTTGAGGTGCACGACCGTGCC
Source organism: uncultured Leptolinea sp. (assembly GCA_903828565.1). GTDB lineage: Bacteria > Chloroflexota > Anaerolineae > Anaerolineales > Anaerolineaceae > PNON01. The sequence goes on from CAIKMQ010000005.1 coordinate 11,240, forward strand.
ACTGGCCGATTTGGACTGTTCTGGATGAAGCGTTTTCTGCAGGCAGGCGGCAAGAAACAACTGGTGGTAGTCTCAGCCGCGCTGAAGCGTGCGCTTGAAGAGCAGACCGGCATGCAGATCCCTGACAGCGAGGTGGTGATCGCCCCGAACGGCGTGGACCTGGCGCGGTATCAGGGATTGCCGTCCGCAGCCGATGCCCGCAAACAATTGCAGCTGCCGGATAAACTCACCCTGGGATATACCGGCCATTTTTATGCCGGCCGTGGTGTAGACCTGCTTTTCTCACTGGCACGGGCTTTCCCCGAATGCCTGCATCTGTGGATCGGCGGGCGGGATGAAGAACTGGTTCCGCTGCGCGCGCGCTTGGAAGCAGAGAAGCTGCCGCAGGTCACACTGACGGGTTTTATTCCAAATGAACGGCTGGCGCATTACCAGGCAGCCAGCGATATTCTCTTGATGCCGTATGAACGGGCGATAGCCGGCAGTAGTGGGGGAAACAGCGTGGATATTTGCAGCCCGATGAAGATGTTCGAATACCTGGCGGCAGGGCGCGCCATCGTCAGCAGCGATCTGCCGGTCATTCATGAAGTGTTGGATGATAGTTGCGCGATCTTCTGCGAGCCAGAAGATCCGCAGGGATGGGAAGCCGCAGCCCACCGGCTTTTGACTGACAAGCAATTGCGGCTGAGATTATCTGAAAGGGCACTGCAGGTCAGCCGATCTCTGGGTGTGGACGCGCGTCAACAGCTTGTCCTTAAGTTCCTGGAGTGCCAGGTATGAAACACACATGGGCTTTTCTGACCGGGTTGGTGACGCTCTGCCTGGGGTTGAGCGCGGGACTGACCTCCCTGATGGGAGAGTTCACCGTGCGCGCCTGGCTGGCAGCCGGTGTTTTACTGGCGGTCAGCCTGGCTGGCCTGTTCGCTCTTTACCGCAAGGCGGGCCGCGCGCGCCTGCTGGCGTGGATGCTGCTGGCAACCTTCGTTCTGCGGCTGGGGTTGGGCGTTGCCTTGATGAAAGTGCTTCCGCTAGCCGGTTATGATACCGAGCAGCAGAATGCGGGCTACGTGTTCTTTGATGCCTACCGCCGTGATGCCCAGGCGCTGGACATTGCCCGTTCGGATGCGCCTCTCACCACGGTATTCAACCGGCAGTACTTTTCAGACCAGTACGGTGGGTATCTTGGCTTGAGCGCCCTGGTATACCGTGTACTGGCAGGCGGGGAGCATCTGCCCCTGCTCATGCTGATCCTGGCTGGGTTTGCCGGGTCCGCCGGGGTGGCATTTCTATGGATGCTGCTGAGCCGCATCGGGCATGAAAACTGGCAAAAGACCGCGGGTTGGGTGTTCGCGCTCTACCCGCAGGCGGTGCTGCTGGGAGCATCTCACATGCGGGACCCTTACCTGATCTCATTCCTGGCATTATTCCTCTGGGCTGGCATGGAATGGCACGAAACCGGTTTGAAGAAAGCCTGGCCGTGGATGTCCGCGGCAATTGCCGGCCTGCTGTTGTTCTCTCCGGGGATGATCCTGCCCGGTGCAGCCGGGTTGGCGATCTTGCTTCTGGCTGGCAGGAAGAACCGCGGCATATCTTGGCGGGTGGCGCTGCTGGCAGTGTTGGCGGCAATACTGGGAACGACCGCCCTCGCCTATGCGCTCGCAACACCCGGTGCCACTCCCTCTTCACCCCTGCAGGTCATTCTGGCATGGTTCAAAGAAGCCTCCGGCTGGGATATGACGCTGGCGCTGCGCAATTCAGGCATGCTGGCACATCAGCTGGATGGATTGCCTGCCTGGTTCCGCACAGCCTTTATTCTGGTGTATGGATTGCTGCAACCGGTGCTGCCGGCAGCGATTATGGATGACGCGTTACCCCTGTGGCGCGGCCTAACCAGCTGGCTCTCGCTGGGCTGGTACCTGCTGCTGCCAGTTGTGATCTATGGCACATTTTCCCTCTTCAAAAAGGACGCGGATGCGGATACCCGGCGGATGCGCTGGCTGGCCGCCCTGCTCTGGTTCTGGATGGCGCTCAGCTCCATCCGCGCCGGCGGTGATGTCTGGGATAATCCCCGCTACCGCACACTGGTACTGGTGCTTTTCTGCATGTTCGCGGCCTGGGCATGGGATCATGCACGAATCCACGCCAGCCGGTGGTTGAAGCGGATATTTCTGATCGAAGGTATTGCACTGGCCTTCTTTTTACAGTGGTATGCTTCACGGTACTATCACTGGGGTGAAAAACTGAATTTCTACGTCATGCTGATCCTGATCATCGGTTTTTCTTTGTTAGTAGCCGCCGCCGGCTGGATTTTTGATGCCAGGAAAGCCGGCAAGGAGTCCGGGAGGTGAGGTTGCCAGCTTTCCGCCTGCCTGCAGTTAAGCACCTCTTCCCATGGCTGCTTCTGGCGCTGGCGGGGTTGGTTTACGGCGTCTTGATCCCCTGGCTGGGGCTGTATTGGGATGATTTTCCATATATCTACTTCGGGCACGTGCTGGGTACCAGCCAGTACCACCGGGTTTTCTTCGATGAACGGCCTTTTTTACCGGTGCTATATAACCTGACCGCGCCGGTTTTTGGTGAAAGCCCGATCACCTGGCAGATCGTCGCCGTACTGGCGCGTTGGGCACTGGCGTTGTGTTTTGGCTGGTTGGTGCACCTGACCTGGCCGAAAAAAGAAGAGCTGTATTTCACCTCGACCGTCCTCTTTCTGGTCTACCCCGGTTTTGGCCAGCAGTGGGTTTCCAGCATCTATTCCCGCATCTTTATCCTGGAGATCCTTTTCCTCCTTTCGCTGGGATGGATGATACAGGCCGCCCGAGTTGGCCGGCGCGGATGGCTCTATTCGCTGATGGCAATCATTGCCGGCGGTGTCTCACTGCTGGGATCGGAATACTTCTTTGGGCTGGAATTCATCCGTCCGCTGCTGTTGTGGTTCGTACTGTGCGCGGATGGCCGTCCCCGGCGGGCATGGCAGGCCCTGCTTCGCTGGCTGCCATATCTGGTACTGACAGCAGGCTTTGGCATCTGGCGCGGATTGATGGTGCAGACCTCATTGTACGATGTGAGCGCTGAATTCACGGGCGGGATCCTGCAAGCGGTCGTGCATCTGGTGGGAACGCTTGTGCGCGATTCGTTCGAAGGCGGCCTGCTGGCCTGGGGGCAGGTTTTCAAGCTACCTTTCCTGCTCGATTGGAAACAAAGGACCAGCTTGATGGCGGTTGGCATCGCAATCTGCGCGTTGGCATGGGCAATCCTGGTTGGTCGAAAAACAATATCTGGCGGTGAGAAGGGCAGCCGCGGTCACCTCTGGCAGCCGTTGGTGGCAGGCATCGCTATACTGCTGCTGGCAGGCGCGCCGATGTGGGCTGCCGGCTTGCCGGTTAAGCTGGAATTTCCATATAACCGCTTTCTGCTGGCGTTCATGCCTGGGTCGGTATTGTTGCTGGCTGCGATTATCGGCTGGCTGCGGCAGCGTTGGATCAAGGTGTTCCTCTTTAGCCTGTTGATTACCACTGCAGCCGGCTGGCATTTTTCTTCCGCCGATGCCTACCGTGTGGAGTGGTTTAATTTGCGGGCTATGCTGCGTCAGCTTACCTGGCGCGCGCCGGCGATACAACCCGGCACGTTGCTGGTAGCTTACGAACTGCCATTCCAGTATTACAGTGATAATTCCCTCACCGCGGTGGTCAACTGGACCTACGCGCCGGAGTACAGCGGTGGTGACCTGCCTTACCTGGTGGTATATCAATCGGTCCGCAAGGAAAGCACCCTCAAAGATCTGACAGCCAACACCCCCGTCATTGCACCTTTCCGTTCTCTGCAATTTACAGGGAATACATCTGCCATGCTGGTTCTCTATCAGCCAGAGGAAGGCTGCCTGCGGTTGATGGATGCCCATTATGCTGACCTGGCCAGCCTGCCGCGTGCGGATGAGCGCCTGTCTGCGGCTGTGACACTTGCCAATCTCGCGCGCATCGTGCTGGATCCAGAGCAACCCGGCGTACCTATTCCGCAGTATTTCCCCGGGGATGGGCAGGATGATTGGTGCTATTTCTTCGAGAAGGCAGACCTGGCCCGGCAGATGGGTGATACCGCAGGTGTGGCAGCACTGTGGGATGCGGCAGTTAAAGCCGGGTATTCTCCACGCAATCCGTTTGAACTGCAGCCTTTTATTGAAGGGCTGGGTATGCAAGGCCGCTTGGATGAGGCTTTGAAGCTGACAAGCCAGCTTTTTTCCCTGCATCCATCGGCAGACGCAGGTCTATGCCAGATATGGGGTAGAATTAAATCAGCACAGCCTGAGAGCGTCAACAAACTGCCGGGCATTGCACCTGTGCTTGAAGATATGCGCTGCGCCCCTTAAACCATGAAAAAGAACCCCAAACCCAACTGTTCGGTCATTGTGCCTGTGTACAATTCACAGGAATCCCTGCCACTTCTGGTGGAACGCCTTGGAAAGGTATTGCCTGATATCGCAGCGGAGTATGAGCTGATCCTGGTGGAAGACGGCAGCCGTGATGCCAGCTGGCAGGTGGTGGAAGGCCTGTGCAGCAGCCATCCTTGGGTACGCGGGATCCGCCTGATGCGCAATTCGGGGCAGCACAATGCCCTGCTGTGCGGCATCCGCGCGGCACGTTACGAGGTTTCGATCACGCTGGATGACGACCTGCAGCAACCGCCGGAAGAGATCCATAAATTGCTGGCAGCCTTCGGGCAGGGATATGATGTGGTCTACGGCGCGCCATCCAGAATGCCGCATACCTTCTGGCGGAATTTCAGTTCACGGACGACAAAACGGGTGCTGGCGCTGGTGATGGGTGTACCGAATGTCATCCATATCGGCCCGTTCCGTGTCTTCCACACTGACCTGCGCCGGGCTTTTGCCGAGTATCACAATCCGCATGTCATCGTGGATGTCTTGCTTTCGTGGGCGACCACCCGCTTTGGAGTGGTCGAAGTGGATGAGCAACCTCGCGAGTTTGGACGTTCCAATTACAATTTCTGGAAACTGGCTGGCATGGCCTTCCAGGTGTTGACCGGTTACAGCACCATCCCGCTGCGCTTTGCCAGCCTGACCGGTTTCGCGGTCACCCTCTTTGGTGTGGGTGTTTTCGCGTATGTCATCATCCGCTATCTGTTGGAAGGCAGCCTGCCGGGTTTCCCCTTCCTGGCTTCGATCATCACCATTTTCAGTGGAGCCCAGTTGTTTACCCTGGGCATCATTGGCGAGTATATTGCCAGCATCTTCAACCGCTCTTCGGACCGGCCGCCATATGTGGTTGCACGTGAGGTCGGCAAGCATCAGGCGGGCGGATGACAGGATCACCCTGCCTGCTGGTGACCGGTGGTGCCGGTTTTATCGGGGTGAACTTGGTGCGCCGTCTGCTGCGTGAGACGGACGCGCTCATTCTCAACCTGGATAAACTAACCTATGCCGGCAATCTGGAATCACTGGCGGATCTGGCGGGCGACCCGCGGCACAACTTCATTCACGGTGATATTGCCGACCGGGAGCTGGTACGCAAGCTGTTGACAGATCACCAGCCTGCAGGCATCTTTCACCTGGCAGCCGAATCGCATGTCGATCGGTCGATCGAAGACGCAGGGGATTTTCTGCAAACGAATGTGGTCGGCACGTATCACCTGCTGCAGGAAGCACTGGCTTACTGGAAGCAGTTACCCGCACAACAGGCAGCCACTTTCCGCTTCATTCATGTTTCTACGGACGAGGTGTACGGGTCTCTCGGACAAGACGGGTTCTTCACGGAAGAATCCCCGGCCCGGCCAAATTCACCCTATTCTGCGTCCAAGGCAGCCAGTGATCATTTTGTGCGGGCGTTTCATCACACCTATGGGCTGCCAGTGGTTACCACCAACTGTTCTAATAATTACGGCCCGTACCAGTTCCCCGAAAAACTGATCCCGCTCATGCTGCTCAACGCGCTGGATGGCAAACCGCTGCCAGTCTATGGCGACGGGGGGAATGTGCGCGACTGGATCCATGTGGAGGATCATTGCGCCGCGCTGATGGCCGTTTGGCGGTACGGGCGGGTCGGACAGGTGTACAACATCGGCGCCGCGGATGAGCGCACGAATCTGGATATTGTGCATCAGATCTGCGCGGCTGTAGAACGGGAAATGCCTGTCGCGAAGAATCCGCGCCTGGCGCAAAAGGGCATCCGCAACTATACCGATCTGATCACTTATGTGCCGGACCGTCCCGGGCATGACAGGCGCTATGCCATCGACCCGTCCCGGGTGAAGGCGCAGACAGGCTGGCAGCCGGTGATGGGTTTCGCGGATGGGTTGCGGCAGACTGTACGCTGGTACCTGGACCATCCTGATTGGGTGGAGCATGTGCGCAGCGGTACGTACCAGGATTGGATGAAACAGAATTATGGCTGGCGGTTGGAGGAAAAGAAATGAAAGGGATTATTCTGGCAGGCGGGGAAGGCACCCGTCTTTACCCACTGACGAAAGCGACCAACAAACACCTGCTGCCAGTTGGCCGCGTACCAATGATCTTTCATGCGGTTCAGCAATTGACTGGCGCTGGTATCCACGACATCATGGTGGTGACCGGTACCGGACATATGGGCGACATGGTGCGCTGCCTGGGCAGCGGCGAGGAATTCGGCTGTTCCTTCAGCTACCGGGTGCAGGAAAAACCGCTGGGTATTGCTCATGGCCTCTCGCTGGCAGAAGATTTTGCCCGCGGTGAACGGGTGGTGGTCATGCTGGCTGACAATATCTTCGGAGCGAGCATCCGCCCGGTGGTGGAGAATTTCACCCGCCAGGTGGAAGGGGCACGTGTGGTCTTAAAGAAGGTGAGCGACCCCACCCGTTACGGTGTTGCCGCGCTTGATGAACGCCAGGTGGTCAATATTGAAGAGAAACCCCAATCACCAAAATCAGATTTTGCGGTGGTTGGCCTGTACTGCTATGATGAGAAAGTATTTGATCTCATTCGAAAGCTGGCATATTCCGACCGGGGTGAACTGGAAGTGACCTCCCTGAACAACCAGTACATCCAGCTGCGCCAGATGGAGTACGAGATCTTTGACGGCAAGTGGATGGATGCCGGCACGCCGGAATCCTGGTTCGAAGCCAACCGCATCTTTTTTGAGGAAGGAAATTGATCCCCTATGGCAGGTTTTTCGTTAGATGAAATTCGCGCGTTCTGGACCGAGCAAGCCAAATTGCATGGCCGCTCATTCGCTGCCTCCTGGTCAGACCAGTACGCGATCGACCTGGAGATCCGCACACTAACTGATTGGTTTGAGGACGGCAACAAAGCGCTGGATGTAGGCTGCGCCAATGGCTATTCCACCCTTTCATTTGCCGCACAGAAGCGCATTGCCATCAAAGGGGTGGATTACATCCCAGAGATGGTGACCGAAGCGCGTAAGAGCCTGGCGGATGTGGGCGGGAGCCTGAAAGGCAGTGCCGAGTTCGATGTCGGGGATATTACTTCCCTGACAGAACCTGAGAATACCTATGACCGGGTGGTGGTCATTCGCGTGGTGATCAACCTGCATGACTGGGAAACGCAGCAGCGCGGGTTGAGAGAAGCGGCACGCGTGGTACGCCCCGGTGGCCTGCTGCTGCTTTCTGAGGCCACACTGCAGGGTTGGAAGAAAATGAACCAGTTCCGCCAGGAGTGGGGTTTGGCAGAGATTCCCATGCCTCCGTTCAACCAATACCTGGACGAAGACCTTGTGATCGAGACCCTGCGGCCGTCCATGGACCTGGTGAAGTTGGATAATTTCGCCTCTTCTTATTATGTGGGGACGCGTGTGCTCAAACCGCTGCTTTCTCAGGCGTTAGGCGGCGCGGTGGATGCTTCACGCCCGGAGATGGAATGGAACCGCTGGTTCTCTCAGCTGCCTGCCGCGGGTGATTACGGCACACAGAAACTGTTCATCTTCCGCAAACGGGGTTAGCCGGGCTATGCCGATGGATCTTATCCCCTTCAATCGTCCGTTTCTGGCAGGTAACGAGCAGGAATACCTGCGCCAGGCGGTTGATTCCGGCCGGCTGTCCGGGGATGGCTCCTTTACTCAGCGAGCCAGTGCCCTGCTGGAAAGCGCCCTGGGGGTGAAGAAAGTGCTGCTGACCACCAGCTGCACGCACGCTTTAGATATGAGCGCCATGCTCCTTGACTTGCAGCCGGGTGACGAGGTCATCGTGCCTGCGTTCACCTTTGTTTCCACGGTGAATGCTTTTGTGCTGCGCGGTGCGCGCCCGGTCTTTGCGGATATCCGCCCGGACACCCTAAATCTGGACGCAGAGCACCTCGAGAGCTTGGTGACCGAGCGCACGAAAGCCATTTACCCGGTGCATTACGCCGGCGTTGGCTGCAGCATGGAAGCCATTTTGTCCGCAGCAAAACGCCACCATCTGCAGGTGGTGGAGGATAACGCGCACGGCCTGTTCGCTTCTTACCACGGCCAGATGCTGGGCACCTTCGGCGCATTGGCCGCGCAGTCGTTCCATGAAACCAAAAACTTTACCTGCGGGGAAGGCGGCGCGCTGTTGATCAACGATCCGGCGCTGGTGGAGCGGGCTGAGATCATCCGAGAGAAAGGCACCAACCGCAGCCGCTTCTTCCGTGGCCAGGTGGATAAATACACCTGGGTAGATATGGGCTCCTCTTACCTGCCATCCGAGATGCTGGCAGCTTTCCTGCTGGCACAGCTGGAAGCGCGCAATGAGATCCAGCGGCGCAGGCGGGTAATTTGGGAGCGCTACGATACAGAACTGGCGCAATGGGCTGAGAACAACGGCGTGCGCCGGCCGGTCATCCCTGCGGGCGTAGAGCAGGCGTATCACATGTATTACCTGCTCTTCCCGGGGCTGGCAGAGCGGACCGCTTTCATTCAATACATGAAAGAGCGCGGCATTATGTGCGTCTTCCATTATTTACCGCTGCACCTCTCGCCGATGGGGTTGGGCTTCGGCGGCAAGGAGGGTGACTGCCCGGTGACAGAAGATATCAGCGACCGCCTGGTGCGCCTGCCTTTTTATACGGGCATGTCTGCTGAGGAACAGGGCAGGGTAATTGGGGCGGTAAAAAAGATTTAATAGATCACCCTGAGAGGGGAATCAAATGGATTTTCTTAGAGATCTCACCTTTGCTCCATTATTATGGCTTGCTGTTTGTTTTGCGTGGACGATCGGTGGATATTGGATAGTTAAGAAATTATTCAACCTCGATCCATGGGAAGAATTAATTGTTGGATTTGCCACCGGCATGGTTGCATATCTCTTCTTCGTGAATATATTGGCGCGATTCCTTCCTCCGTTATTAGGGTTTACATTACCAGCTCTTCTCGTGCTAGGATTAGGACTTATTAGTTGCTACCATCAAATACCACATCCTTTTCACCGTGAAAGCAGAGCCCAGTGGTTCTTGATAATTACTGGAATTATGATGGGTATATTCTTCCTGCTGATAAGCCTGGGGGTATCGTTATATGATGAGTATCGCAATTTACCCATTATTGCGCAAATGGCTCGAGGAACGATCCCCCCAACGTTCAACAGTCTCCAACCTTACTCTTATCATTACGGATCGCAATTACTTGGCAGCAGTTTCGTGGCTATTGGTGGCATGTTCCCATGGTCCGCCTTTGACTTTGAGAAGGGCATTCTTTGGGGGTTGACCGGTGTGTTGTTCATACTAGTAGCGAAGAGATACCTGAAAAGCTGGTACAAGAGCGCTATTGCTTGCCTGTTCTATACATTCGTGGGTGGTACGCGCTACCTCCTGTTCTTTTTTCCCAAATCTTGGCTGGCAGAGGTAGATAAACTGGTAACTCTCCAGGGAACCAGCACAGAGATAGGTTTGCCACTTTCCCAGGCTCTACGCCAGCAATGGACTTTGGATGGCGGCCCTGTACAAGGGTCATATACCTTTGGATTTATGAATGGTCTATTCTCCAACCGTGCCATGGCGCATGACGGAACGGGGGAATTTAGTATTATGATCCTGCTGCTTTTCATCCTTTTTCTGCAGCGCGAACGGAGCAGATGGGTTATTGTATTGTATACGACGCTGCTGGCGTACTGGGCCCTGGTCAACGAGGCAAATTTTGGCCTTTTTGGTATAGGGTTGGGGTTGGCAGGGTTGTATATGCTGATAAAGGATCGCAGGAAATTTTATAAGTTTTTTGAGTATACCTGGCTTCCCGGATTGCTTTCTTTACCACTCGCTTTTACGCAGGGAGGGGTTTTTAGCGGCCAGAGTATAACCTTCCTTTCCAACAATTCTGTTGCTTCGAACGAAGGCACTTTATCCTTCGGGTTGAAACTATTGGCTTCTGTTGAAACGGCGCATCTGGGCAACCTCCCGATTAATAATATCTATACGATCTTGGTTTTGGTCGTAGAAATGGGCTTAGGGATATTCTTCCTTCCATGGATACTACCAGTTCTATGGAAACGCATGAAAGATGGTGAATGGCTGAGTGGTATTCTTCTGGGAAGTACGCTTTTTGCGTTCATTGCCCCATTTTTCATAGGGTTTAAAGGCGAAAATAGTATCCCAAGCACAAGAGATATCAGCCGATTGACAGGCTTTGCAGTTGATACTTGGGCAATGGTTTTGATCATTCTGTTCTTAAAGGAACAAAAGTGGAAATTCTATAGGATACTGGCGGGAGGCGCTTTAGGTGTGATGAGTGTTGGGGGTATCTATAACCTGTGGCGTGAGTTACCAGCTATAGAGTACCCGGTCAATTCATACTACGTAAAAGATCCGGATGTTGAAGTTGCACGGGATGTATGGGAATTTCTACCAGATGATTGCCAGATTTTTGACCCGAATGGAGAACGTGCCCTGATCATAACAGGTTGTAAGACAAACCATAATTACCTGAACAGCTATAAAACTAGACCGGAATGGCAATCCATACGCGACAATCCCACCCTCGAGGAACTCGGCAGACAAGGATACGATTTTATCTATATGAACGAAAAATGGTTAATGGATCTTCCGGAAGGCAACAGGGGCGTTTTCAGGGATCCATGTGTCATCGTTATATCTCGCCATTTCTCTGAGGATGGTTTTCTACGAAGGGATTTGTTGGATATTTCTTCTTGTGGGGTGAAATAATCAAGTTAGGTGTAAATCGAGGCTTATCCCCCGGTTGACTCACCCGGTATTCGGTTTATAATTCAGTTACTGAATACTGGTATGGATGACCCCGTTCTCAACCACCGCGAATTGAACCTGCTGCAGGGTATAGAGCAGGACCCGGACGTGAACCAGGCCGTTCTGGCTGAAAAGCTGGGCGTGGCTGTGGGCACGGTCAACTGGCATTTAAAGCGCCTGATTGAAAAAGGGGCCATCAAGGTAAAGCGCGCCTCACGTCGTAAACTGAAATACATCATCACTCCCGAAGGTATCGCCCTGCGCGCCCGTCTGACGCTGGATTTCGTCCAGCAGAGCTTCGCGCTGTACCGGCTGATTCGCTCGCGGGCAGTGGAAGCCATCCCGGTCATCAGCAGCGCCGGTTATACCGCTGTGCGCCTGCAAGTCGAAGGAGATATGGGGGATGTGGTGCGCCTGACTTGCCTGGAACACGGCCTGTCGATATCGGAGGATCCGCAGCTGCCGCTCATCCACATGGATGGCATGAAGGTGGTGGTGGATTACCCTGCCAACGGAGCGCGTCCATGACCCCGCGGGCTCTGCTGGCTCTTACCAGCCATGGTAACGCGCCTTACCTGATGGCTGCGCGCTTTACCCATGCGCTGGGTGATTACCCGGTGATCATCCCCTGGTATTACGGAAAGACGCAGGCGGATATTCTGCTTGAGGAAGTTCCTGAAATGCGGGAGCGTGTCTATCTTTCCGCGGCTCTGGGTGGGTTGTTTGCCCCGCTGCTGCTTGAAACCGGCTCTGGGAAGCCCTACGCCCAATTTGCTGCCGGGCTGGCGCGGGAAGATGATCCGCAGGGGGCGCGAGCAATTGAAGATCAGCTGGCAGGCTTACTACGGGCTGGCATTTCCGCCGAGCCGCTGGATGGCGGGCCTGCGCGTATCTTTCATGGGCAGGATCTGGCAGCGGTGATCAACACCACATTGCCTTTACGGGTGGCTGTACCGCGGGTCTTCTTCTTTTTCACGGCGCGCATGTCCAGGTTATACGGCAACACCCCCGTCAACGAGAATGACCAGCTGACAACATCCGCGGTGGCAGAGCTGTACCCCTTTGCCAGCTTGTGGCGCAAGGTGGAAGATACCTTCACAGTCTCATTCACACCGCGCATCAATGCCCTGAGTGGCAGCATGGAAGATAAAAACGATCAGACGATCCTGACGCCGCCACTGGCATTCCAACGACCGGTTGTCAGCAAACTCAAGCAGCCGGGGGTGCTCTTCGTTCCCTCCGGTACACGCACCGATATGGCCAAGCTGCACCGTGCCGCGGACGCGTTGCCTGCGGGTTTTCTTCCACTGGTGCTGGGCAGCAGCGGCAGCCATCCCGATTACCCTGCTGATCGCTTCACCTGTGTCACGGCGGATGTTTACGGCGACCCGCAATTGCAGGCTGTCGTTTCGCGCGGCGGCTGGGGAACCCAGTGGGAATGCCTGGCCAACCAGGTGCCATCCGCGATGGTGCGTACTACCTTCGTGGAAGACCCTGAGATTGGCCATACCCAGCAGGCTTTGCAGCAACTTGGTCTGGCTGCCGTAGTGGATGATAATTTAGATGATTTTCTGACACCGGGTACCCTGGAATCCTACCGTTCTTCATTAGAGGTGGAACGGCAGCGGGACAGGCAGCTGTTTGGTGAACTGGCAAACGATGGTTTCGCTTTCATGGCGAAGCAGATCTGCGACCGCAACTTGATAGATGATTAAAGAGAGGATGAGATGACTGATACCACTTATTGGAGCAACAAACGAGTCTGTGTGACCGGCGGGGCAGGGTTTTTAGGTTATCACCTGATCGAGAAGTTGAAAGCCCGCGGAGCAACGAATATCTTCATCCCCAAGATCGAGAATTACAATCTGGTGGAGCAGGCGGATGTCAAGCGTATGCTGAGTGACGCGAAACCCGATGTCATCATCCACCTGGCAGCACACGTTGGCGGTATCGGTGCCAACCGCGAACACCCGGCTGAATTCTTCTACGACAACCTGATGATGGGCGTGCAGCTCATCCATGAATCATGGAAGGCCGGAGTCGAGAAATTTGTGGCGATCGGTACGGTCTGTGCCTACCCCAAGTTCACCCCGGTGCCATTCCGTGAGGATGACATCTGGAACGGTTATCCCGAAGAGACCAACGCACCTTACGGCCTGGCCAAGAAGATGCTGTTGACCCAGTCTCAGGCATACCGGCAGCAGTACGGGTACAATTCCATTTTCCTAATCCCAGTGAACCTGTATGGCCCGCGCGACAACTTCCGCCCAGAATCCTCGCATGTCATACCCGCGCTGATCAAGAAATGCGTGGAAGCCGTGGATCGCGGCGAAAAGGAAGTGCCGATCTGGGGAGACGGCTCGCCGACACGTGAATTCATTTACGTGGATGACGCGGCCGAGGGGATTGCCCTGGCCACCGAAAAATACAACGGCTCAGACCCGGTCAATATCGGCTCCGGGAACGAGATTAGCATTCGCGCATTGGCTGAGCTGATCGCAAAGCTGACGGGTTTTACCGGTCAGCTGATGTGGGATACCACCAAACCCAACGGCCAGCCGCGAAGAGGATTGGATGTTAGCCGCGCCGAGCAGTACTTTGGTTTTAGAGCCAGCATGCCGTTTGAAGAAGGGCTGCGCCGTACAATTGAGTGGTACCAGAAGAACAGGTGAGCAGTTGCATCTGCAGCTGTTTATAGGAAATACTGAAATGGAGCATGGATCATGAGTGAAGAAACCACGTTGATCAGGGCATCCAGTGGATGGGTGGCGCTGAACCTGAAAGATCTGTGGAAGTACCGCGAGTTGGTGTACTTCCTCATCTGGCGTGATATTAAAGTACGCTATAAACAAGCTGCCCTGGGGGTTGCCTGGGCAATTATCCAACCTATTCTGACGATGCTGGTATTCAGCACTGTCTTTGGGAAATTCGGTAAGTTGCCTACTGATAACAGCGTGCCGTATCCGCTGTTCACACTGGCGGCCTTGCTGCCGTGGACGCTCTTTGCGAATGCCCTGCAGCGTTCAGGCACCAGCCTGGTGGGTTCAGCCAACCTGATCACCAAGATCTACTTCCCGCGCCTGATTATTCCCATCTCATCGGTCATGGCCGGTCTGGTGGATTTTGGCATTTCCTTTATCATCCTGATCGGTACCATGATCTACTTCAAGGTTTCCTTCACGTGGAATATGCTCTGGATCATTCCATTTACCATGTTGACACTGGTGACAGCCCTGGCAGTCGGCTTGTGGTTTTCTGCTTTGAATGTACGCTACCGCGATGTGCAGCAAATGATACCCTTCCTCGTTCAGGTGTGGATGTTTGCTTCGCCTGTAGCTTATTCCGCACAGTTGATCACAGACCGCAAGTGGCAGATCATCTACGGATTGAACCCGATGGCCGGCATCATTCAAGGTTTCCGCTGGTCGCTTCTGGGCGGTACGCCGCCGGGTGAACTGATGCTCCTTTCCTCCGCTGTGATGCTGGTTCTCTTCATCGGCGGGCTATATTATTTCAGGCGGATGGAAAAGACATTCGCGGATACGGTGTAACTATGAGCGATATTGCCATTCAAGCTACTAACCTGGGTAAGAGATATCAATTGGGTGCGCTGGGGACGAATTACCGCACCCTGCGTGACACGATTGTGGATACTTTTACATCCACCACGCAGGCACTGTTACATACCGGTGAGCGAACCGTAACGCGCGCTGAGGAGAATCGTTTCTGGGCATTGCGCGGCCTCTCGTTTGATGTGAAAAAAGGACAGGTACTGGGTGTGGTCGGCCGTAACGGCGCAGGTAAAAGCACCTTACTTAAGATCCTTTCGCGTGTCACCGAACCTACCGAAGGTCAGGCAGAGATCCACGGACGTGTCGGCTCACTACTGGAAGTAGGTACTGGTTTCCACCCTGAATTGACTGGTCGTGAGAATATCTTCCTTAATGGTGCCATCCTCGGCATGAAACGTACCGAAATCGCCGCAAAATTCGATGAGATCGTTGCCTTTTCTGAGGTAGAGAAATTCATCGATACCCCGGTCAAGCGCTATTCCAGCGGCATGTACCTGCGTTTGGCATTTGCTGTGGCGGCACACCTGGAACCCGAGATCCTCGTGGTGGATGAGGTGTTGGCGGTCGGTGATGCTGAATTCCAACGCAAGTGCATGGGAAAAATGAGCGATGTTGCTCAGCAGGGCCGCACTGTACTGTTTGTCAGCCACAATATGAGCGCTATTCTGCGCTTGACGCAGGAGACGATGGTTCTGGATAAGGGCCAGCTGCTGATGCGCGCGCCAACCCAGGAAGCGGTGGATTATTACCTTTCCAGTGGATATTCTCGCCAGGGAGAGCGGATGTGGGAAGCGGATGAGATCCCACCCTCTGCCGCCCCTTTCCGGCCGATCGCCATCCGTGTGAAAGACCCCCGCGGCCGGGTGGTCGAAACTATCCGATCCACCGAACCATTCCAGGTGGAATTTGAGTATCAACTGGCACAACCATTAACCGGACTGCGCGTAGGCTTGTATTTTGTAAGCCCGCGCGGCGAGCCGATCTTCACCAGCTTCGATACCGATGAGCCGGCGCAGTACGAACGGCATTCTGCCCGCAAAGCCGGGCATTACTTCAGCCGCTGCAGCGTTCCTGCCAACCTGTTCAATGAAGGCCGGCTGGTGCTGGGTGTGAATGCCAGCTCCTTCAAGATCAAGCGCTATTTTCAGGATGAGCAGGCGCTGGTCTTCAGTGTAGACGGCACCGGCGCGCCGGGTTCACAATGGGCTGAACCGCGTCAGGGACCCATCCGTCCAGCGCTCGAATGGAAGATCGAGGTGCATTCGTGAAAGGGAAGCAGGCGATCAAGGCGCTGCTCGGCGAGCTGCCGCTCTCCGCGGAAGTCTATATGAGCTTGCGGCCAAAAGGTAAGGCCCTGCGGACGCGATTTTCGTTGGAGCATTTACGCCGGCATCTGCCCGAAGTCACCCTTCAGGCGCAATCTGCTGCGCTGCAGATCGGGAATGGCAAGAAAATATTAATTTTTGCCACCCTGCATTACTGGGTGGAGCAGGCAGCCCTGCTGGGTATATCTCTGGCAGGGATGGGATATGCGCCGCACCTGGCTTACCTGCCATATTTTGACTGGCAGAAACCGGTGGATAAATTCGATCTGCGCCGCAACAACCTATATGCCAGGGATGTTCTCGCTGCAGCTCGCTCGTTGCTGGCATCCACCTCGCTGCTGGATTATCCGAACAGCAAGAAATTACCGCCCTCCCTGGAGCGCGACATGGAACTGGTCAGCCATTATGATGCCCAGTACACCCTGCAGGTAGAAACTGTGGACACAGGCAGTGATATTTTTCGCCTTCGCTTGGAGCGCAACCGTTTCGCGGCTGAAAAACTACTGGCATTGGTTGAAGAGATGCGCCCGGATGCCGTGATCGTGCCGAACGGCACCATCCAGGAATTGGGTGTAGCTTACCGGGTAGCACGATACCTGGGAATACCGGTCTCCACATACGAGTTCAGCGATCAGCGCGATAGTATCTGGCTGGCGCAGGACGATGAGATCATGCGCCAGGATACCCGGTCGATGTGGTCTGCCCGGGGAGAAACACCCCTGACTGCGGACCAACGCGAGCGTATAGAAGGGTACTACCGTGCAAAAATGCAGGGAGACCTTTTTGGTAATTTTGTGCGTCAGTGGCAGTCATCCCGCCGGGCCGGTTCTGAGCAGGCACGTCAACAGTTGGGTTTGGATGATCGCCCGATCGTCCTGCTGGCTACCAACGTCTTAGGGGACAGCCTGACTCTGGGACGCCAGGTGTTTAGCCAGACAATGGCTGAATGGATCGAGCGCACGGTGCAGTATCTTGCGCAGCGGAAGGATGCCCAGCTGATCATTCGGGTACACCCTGGTGAAGTATTGACTCACGGCCCATCCATGGTGGACGTGGTCAATGTCGCGTTGCCGGGATTACCTGAGAACATCCACCTGGTTGGCCCGCGTGACAAAGTCAATACCTACGACCTGGTAGAACTGGCTGATTTGGGCTTGGTATACACCACCACCACAGGATTGGAGATGGCACTTGCAGGTGTGCCGGTGGTGGCAGCCGGTGATACCCATTACAAAGGCAAGGGTTTTACGCAAGATCCGCAAACGTATCCGGAATATTTCCAGTTATTGGATAAAATACTAGCAGACCCCGGCAAATTCCGCCTGAATACCGGCCAGGTGGATGCAGCCTGGCGGTATGCATACCGCTTCTTTTTTGAGTACAGCCTGCCTTTCCCCTGGCGGTTGGTGCAACTGTGGGAAGATGTGAAGGAACGTCCGGTATCTTATGTGTTGGGCGAAGGGTTGCCTAAGTATGAAGCCACCTTCCGCTCACTGGCTGGAGAGAAGATCGAGTGGTGAACCATGACAGATAACAATGTTAAGCAGCAGGTGCGGGAATTCTACGACCAGGTCGGCTGGCAGTTGGAAGCTGACGGCCTGTATCAAAATGCCCGCTATGAAGACCTGCGTCCCGTCTCGGCAGAGTACATTCACAAATGCCACGGACGGGTTGGCCGTCATCTGAAAACAACTGGAAAGTACCTGTTGGATGCCGGGTCCGGCCCGGTGCAATATGAAGAGTATATGGAATATCTGCGTGGTTTTCAGTACCGTGTCTGCGCTGATATTTCTATTGTTGCCCTGAAAGAAGCCCGCAAGAAGCTGGGCGACCGCGGGTTATACGTGGTGTGTGATGTCGCCAACCTACCCTTCAAGGCGAACACCTTTGAAGGCGTCATGTCCATGCACACCATCCACCACCTGCCGCGGGAGGATCATAAAAAAGCTTACCGCGAACTCTACCGCGTACTCGCACCGGATTCTACCGCAGTGGTAGTCAATGGATGGTCATCCCCCGGATTGGTTGGCCGTGTGGATAATGTCATTAAGCTTGTGGCGCGCGTCAGGCGCTGGCTGGGAGATACCCTAAAACGCCGCAAGCGAGCTGTGGTACCTGAGAGTGCTGCCACAGGCACGCATGTAGCAAAATACAACGCCGCCTGGCTAAAAAGGGAACTGGCAAGCGAGTTTCCCTTCCGCATTCTGGTTTGGCGTAGCATCAGTGTATTATCACTGCGGACATTTATCCATGACCGCCGAGGCGGTCGGACATTCTTGCGTTGGCTATATCAGATGGAAGAACGCTTCCCGCGTTTCTTCGGTGAACAGGGGCAGTATCCGTTGATCGTCTTCTCAAAACCTGCCAACAAAGGATAATCCTTGCATAATGACTTTGGCAGTTTCATGCTCTTCATGCTTGTCGGGTTCGTGGCACAGCTGATCGATGGCGCGCTGGGAATGGCTTACAAGGTAAGCTCAAACACGTTCTTGCTCAGCATGGGCATTCCGCCGAATTTAGCCAGTGCCAGCGTACACCTGGCAGGGATGTTCACCTCGCTGGTATCTGGCCTATCCCACTTGAAATTTGGCAATGTGGATAAGCGCCTGGTACTTAAGTTGGCCATTCCCGGCATCATCGGAGGCGCTTTGGGAGCCTTCTTGCTGGCCAAGGTGCTGACCGGTGAGGTCATGGTGCCGTATGTATCTGCTTACCTGGTGATCATGGGTGTCATCATTGTCATCAAGTCGTTTCGTATGGCAGAAACCCACCACAAGTTTCGCAAGCGCTTCGTTTTACCGCTGGGTTTTGTGGGTGGTTTCCTGGATTCGATCGGCGGTGGTGGTTGGGGGCCGATCGTTACCACATCGCTCATCTCCACCGGGCATCATCCGCGTAAATCCATTGGCTCGGTCAACCTGGCGGAATTCTTTGTGACGGTTGTGGTCTCTTTTACGTTCCTGCTCACCCTGGGGTTTCTGAAGAATTGGGTGAACGTGGCCGGCCTGATGCTGGGCGGGGTACTGGCTGCCCCCCTGGGTGCCATGCTAACCAAAAAACTGCCGCTGCGTTGGATGATGCTGGCAGTCGGCTTATTGATCATTGGATTAAGTGTCAGGACTTTGATACTGGCTATTTTTTAGCTGGAAGGATGAACTATGGACTGGAATAAAAAGACAATATTGATCACAGGTGGTACCGGCAGCTTTGGTAAGAAGTTTATTGATATCATGCTGCGCGAGTTTCATCCAGCGAAGATCATTGTGTACAGCCGGGATGAATTGAAGCAGCATGAAATGCGGGTGAAAGGCTACGAGCACCCCAGCCTGCGTTACTTTATCGGGGATATCCGTGACCTGGAGCGCATGAAACGTGCCATGGAGGGGGTGGATATTGTCGTCCATGCGGCCGCCTTAAAACAGGTGCCGGCATGCGAATACAACCCGATGGAAGCAGTTAAAACCAACATCCTCGGCACCAGCAATGTCATTGACGCAGCATTGGATACCGGCGTGGAAAAAGTGATGGCACTTTCCACCGATAAAGCGGTCAGCCCAGCCAATCTGTACGGTGCCACCAAGCTGGCAGCAGAGAAACTGGTCATCCAGTCCAATGCCTATGCGGGCAATAAACGCACCCGGCTGGCTTGCACCCGCTACGGGAATGTGGTCGGCAGCCGCGGCAGTGTGGTTCCTGTATTTCTGAAACAGCGTGGCTCCGGCCGATTGACCTTGACCGATGAGCGTATGACACGCTTCTGGCTTTCACTGGAGCAGGGTGTCCATTTTGTCACAGACTGCATCGAGATCATGGAAGGCGGTGAAGTATTCGTGCCCAAGATCCCCAGTATGAATATGCCGGACCTGGCAAAGGCCATCGCGCCTGAAGCCCGTATCGAGGTGATCGGTATTCGCCATGGCGAGAAACTCCACGAGGTGTTGATCTCTGAAGATGAAGCCCGCACAACGATCGAGCTGCAGGACAAGTATATTGTTCTGCCGGCAGAAGAAATGTGGTTCGGTAAAGGTTGGCAAGGCAAAGGCAGTAAAGTCGCTGACGGTTTTCGTTACGCCAGCAATACCAACAGCGAGTGGCTGGATATTTCCCAGATCCAGAAGATCGTGGAATCGGTGGAAATCGAGTAAACCATGCGCATCCTGGTGACCGGTGCCAGCGGACTGCTGGGTGTGAACTTGGCCAGCGAAGCCTCCCGTGAGCATGAAGTCACGGGCCAGGTGAATGCCCTGCCGCTTCAGGGAGCCGGTTTCGAACAGATCACCGGTGACCTGATGGAGGATGGAGCCGTTGAGCAGATGCTGGATCAAGCCCGCCCGGACTGGGTGATTCACTGTGCCGCACTGGCGGATGTGGATGCCTGTGAAAAGGAGCCGGATCTGGCGAAACAGGTAAACACACTTTTGCCAGGCCGCATCGCTAAAGCCTGCGCCGGCAGGGCAAAGCTGGTGTATATATCCACCGATGCGGTTTTTGACGGCATTCGCGGCGGTTACACCGAAGAAGATATCCCCAACCCATTAAGTATCTATGCCCGCACAAAGCTAGACGGCGAAGAGGCTGTTCTAAAAACAGACCCCGCGGCGATCGTGGCACGCATCAACATCTTTGGCTGGAGCATCTTCGGAAAACGCAGCCTGGCAGAGTGGTTCTTTTACAATCTGCAAGCAGGGCTGCCGGTAAAAGGCTTCACGGATGTATTCATCACCACGCAATTGACCACCGACCTGGCCGGCATGCTGCTGGCTATGCTCGCGGGCAACCTTTCGGGGTTGTACCATGTGGTCGGGGCGGATTGTGCCAGTAAATATGACTTTGCCTTGCAGATTGCACGCCGCATGGGGATGGATGGATCCCTGGTTTCGCCGGTAAGCGTGGATGCATACGGTTTGAAAGCTGCCCGCAGCCATAATCTGTGCCTGGATGCCACAAAACTTTCCCGGGTTATCCACAAACCACTCCCGCAGTTATCCACCGGTTTAGACCGGTTCTTTGAACAATATGCACGCGGTTATCCCCAAGTTCTCCGCAAGATGGTGGATAACTCCATGGAAAACCTGAACCCTTACGCGCAAGGAGGAAGCAGTGGAAATTAAGATCGGCAACCATCTCGTTGGAGAGAACCACCCCACCTACTTCATCGCGGATATATCCGCGAACCATGATGGAGACCTTGAGCGGGCGAAGCTGCTCATCCGCCTGGCGAAAGAGGCCGGGGCAGATGCCGCCAAGTTCCAGAATTTCCGCGCCGCGAAGATTGTTTCAGATTACGGCTTCACCCACATGAACAGCCAGATATCCCACCAGGCAAAGTGGAAGAAATCGGTTTTTGAGGTGTACCAGGGGGCGTCCATCCCCTTCGATTGGACACCGGTATTAAAAGAGGAATGTGACCGGGTGGGGATCGATTATTTCTCCTCCCCGTATGATTTTGATGCGATCGATATGCTGGATCCCTATGTTCCGGCTTACAAGATCGGTTCAGGTGACATCACGTGGGATGAAGCGCTCGTCCGCATGGCTGGCACCGGAAAACCGGTTCTGCTGGCATGCGGCGCATCACAGATTGGTGAAGTGCAGCATGCCGTGGAAGTGATCCGCGCCATCAACCCTCAACTGGTGCTGATGCAGTGCAATACCAACTACACCGCCAGCCTGGAGAACTTTGATCATATCCATTTGAATGTGCTCAAGACCTTCCGCGCCATGTATCCGGGCCTGGTCCTCGGGCTGTCGGATCATACATCTGGCCACACCACTGTACTCGGAGCGGTGACCCTGGGTGCGCGGGTAGTGGAAAAGCACTTTACGGATGATAACAACCGGGTCGGTCCTGACCATCCCTTCTCGATGACACCTGCCACCTGGCGTGAGATGGTGGACCGCACCCGCGAACTGGAACGGGCATTGGGTTCGGGCGAGAAGGTCGTCTGCATCAATGAACAGCAGACGGTGATTGTGCAGCGCCGCTGCTTGCGAGCCGCTCGGGATATCCGCGCCGGTGAATTATTCGACCGGGCAATGATCGATGTGCTCCGTCCCGCAACACCGGGTGGTATCCTCCCGAACGATATAAACCGGGTGATCGGGATGAAAGCCCTGGTGGACCTGCCCACTGGCCGTGAATTGCGCTGGGAAGACCTGGGCGGGGCATGAGGATCCTTTATTTTTCGCGGGATTACTGCCCGCATGACCACCGCATGTTGAGCGCCATCCTTGCCGGAGGGCACGAAGCCTGGTACCTGCGACTGGAGGATGCCGGCCGCCGGCTGGAAAGCCGCCCTCTGCCGGAAGGTACCCGCGCAATCGACTGGCGCGGAGGTAAAAGGCGTTTCAATTGGCTGGATCTTCCATTACTGACGCGGGATATGCAGAGAGTATTAAAGCAGGTTCAGCCTGACCTGGTGCATGCCGGGCCGTTGCAAAGCGCCGGCTGGATCGCCGCCCTCAGTGGTTTTCATCCCCTTCTGGGGATGTCCTGGGGGTTTGACCTGATGCAAGACGCGCGGCGGAGTGCTGTCATGCGCCGAATTACCCGTACTGTCCTCTCCCGACTGGACTGGTTGTTTGGGGATTGCCAGGCAGTATTAGATAATGCCGCCGCTATGGGATATGACCTGC
This sequence comes from uncultured Leptolinea sp., assembly GCA_903828565.1. GTDB lineage: Bacteria > Chloroflexota > Anaerolineae > Anaerolineales > Anaerolineaceae > PNON01. The sequence goes on from CAIKMQ010000005.1 coordinate 33,928, forward strand.
GCCGCAGTACCCGCTTCCCCTGGGGGGTTGACCTGACGCATTTTTCGTCCGGCAATTCAACGGTGTTGCGAGAGGATCTTGGTTGGCAGGATGCCTCCGTCTGTTTCTGCAACCGTTCCTGGGAGCCGAAATACGGTGTGGATGTGGTGGTTCGCGCATTTGTACAGGCAGCGCAAAGCCTGCCGAACCTGAGGCTCATTCTGGCTGGTAGCGGATCGCAGCGCACAACGATCGAACAGATCCTGCGTGAGGGCGGCGTGCTGGAGCGCGTCCATTTTGCCGGGCAGATACCCAACACAGAATTGCCGGAATGGTATCGCGCAGCGGATGTTTATATCAGCGCGTCGCATACCGATGGCTCGTCGGTTTCCCTGATGGAAGCCCTGGCGTGCGGGTTGCCAGTCGTGGTTTCTGATATCCCATCCAATCTCGAATGGGTAGCAGAGGGTGAGCAGGGTTGGCTTTTCAAAGATGGCAGTGTGGATGAATTGGCTGCCTGTTTACTGAGGATGCAGACCAGCAAAGTGGATCTGGCTGTGATGCGTATAAAGGCGCGCCGCAAGGCAGAAGAAATGGCTAACTGGGAGAAGAATCGCCAGTTGATGCTGGAAGGTTATCGCAAGGCGGTGAATTGGTGAAACCAGGTCGCAGCGTCCCCTTATCGAGCCATTTGATCCAGTTACTGCGGCGTTTATTCCTGCCGCAACCTGCCGGTATGACACATGCCGCGCGGGCCGTCTTGGATAAGAGGCTGCATGGCGATATGCGCGGGCTGGCATTTGGCAGTGAAAGCGCTGCCTGGCTGGCTGCCAGAATAGGCAGCCTGACCTGCGTGGAACAGAACCCCATCCGGCATGCGCGGATCGAAGAGCGGCTCAACAGGGATGCATCCATCCGTGGAAAAATCCAACTGCTAACAATACCCGATCACAAATCGATTATGGCTCATTTTTCCACCGCCAGTTTGGATATCCTCCTGATGGATGGTATTGAACAGGCTCCCTATGCCGAGAGTTACCTGCCATTTCTTAAACCCGGCGGCTTGCTGGTGATAGATAATATGAATTTGGAAGCCCTCTCAGGGGGATCTGCTAAAGGAACCGCGCAGGAGTTGCTTTCCTTCGTCGAAGACTGGGAATACGAATGGACCGGGAATAAATTGAAGGACACGGTGATCTACTATTGTCCCCAGGCGGAGGCGGAATAAAATGACTCTGCGGGTACTAGCCATCATACAGGCACGCATGCGCTCCAGCCGCTTACCCCAAAAGGTGATGCTGGATATTGCCGGTAAACCCATGCTGCAACGGGTGATCGAACGCACAGCCCGCGCACACCGGGTGAGCGATGTGGTTGTGGCCACCACCCGCGATGCGGATGAAGACCCGATCGCTGCTTTATGCCATAAGCTGGGTGTTGCTTGTTACCGCGGTAGCCTGCAGGATGTGTTGGACCGCTATTATCGCTGTGCACAGCCTTATCAGCCGGATGTGGTGGTACGCATCACGTCGGATTGCCCGGTGATCGATCCCGGTCTGATCGATGAGACCATCCAGGCCCTGACGGGTAACCCCGGGAAGAACGATCTCTGGATGCCGCAAGGGGATCCCTTGACCTACCGAAGCCCCACCCACCCGGAGATCCCCTGGGATTTCGCAGCCACCAGGCTGCCGCCTCCCTGGCACCGCACCTTCCCTATCGGGCTGGATGTGGAAGCCTGCACCTTCCCGGCTTTGGGGATCGCCTGGCGAGAAGCCAGCGCGCAGCATGAACGCGAGCATGTCATGCCTTACCTCTACCAGGTACCCGGTCAATTCCGTTGTTTTATCGGCAGCTATTCCGAAGACCTGGGAAGCCAACGCTGGACGGTGGATACGTCATCAGACCTTGAAATGATCCGTGGGGTATACGCAAAGTTGGGAACCGAGAACTTCGACTGGCTGGATGTATTAAAAGTAGTCCGCGAGCACCCGGAGTTGAGTGCCATCAATGCGGATGTTCAACATAAATCTTATCTGGATGTGGATACACGGAAATGACCAAACCATTCATCACTCTCTTCACAGCTCCCAAGCCATTCGTTCATCCACATATTGCGATGATCCAGCGCAACGCCATCCGTTCTTGGGTGGCACTGGGTGACGAAGTGGAAGTTTTATTGCTGGGTAGGGAAGATGGGTTGGAAGAGGCTGCGCGCGAGTTGGGTGTTCGCTGGATACCGGATCTGGAGCGTAATACCAGCGGCACGCCATTGATCAGTTCGATGTTTGCGCAGGCGAGAGAACAGGGGCATGGAGACCTGCTGGCTATAATCAACACAGACATCCTGCTGATGTCGGATTTTGTGCAGGCAGCCCGGTCGGTAAGCCGGCAGGCTGAAATATTTTTGATGATGGGCCACCGCTGGGATATTGACATCACCGAGCCGCTCTCTTTTGAAGGAGATTGGCAGGTAAACCTGCGTAGGCTGATTGCTGAACACGGGCAGCTGCATAAATCCATGGGTAGTGATTACTTCATGTTCCCGCGTGATGCTTTTCCAGCCTTCCCTCCATTTGCTATCGGGCGTGCCGGCTGGGATAACTGGACCATCTACCACGGCCGTCAGCAGGGCTGGAAAGTGATCGAATCGACACTGGCAGTAACAATCGGCCACCAGCAGCATGACTACCACCACCTGCCGAACGGCGAGATCCACTATAATCTGCCAGAATCAGCAGAGAATTTACGGTTGGCGGGCGGGAAGCGGCATATCTTTACCCTGATCGATGCCAATTGCCGTTTGGATGAACATGCGAACATCAAACCCATGCCGTTCATCTGGCGGAAGATCCGCCGTGAAATGGAGATCTACCCTGTTTTGAAATGGGACCATCCGCGCCTGAACTTGTGGGCGTTCTACGTGATGAACCCACGTAAATTCATCCTTCAGCGCTTTCCAGACCTTGCCCGCCGGTTGGGTATCCGGTTGCAGGAAGATAATACATCAGACGCGCTGACCTTTCTGGCTGACCTGAAAGGAAAATAAATGCCGCGAATTGGTATGAACCCCTCACGTAATCGCGATAGCGGCCTCGTCCCCAAACGGGTGACCGCTGCTGTCTTGACGCATGTCCCGCATGGCGAAGGTTACTTTGAACACAGAATGGATGTGCTTCGCCTGTGTATCGAATCTCTGATCGCCACGGCAGGGGAGCAGGTGGACTTGATGGTGTTTGATAATGCCAGCAGTCCGGAAGTTGTCGCTTACCTGACCGGTTTAAAGGAGGAAGGCCGCATCCAGTACCTGCTGCTTTCCAGCCGCAATATCGGCAAGATGGATGCTTTGCAAATGATGACACAGGCCGCACCGGGCGAAGTGCTGGCATATACGGATGATGATGTCCTCTTCCTGCCAGGCTGGTTGGAGAAGCACCTGCAGATCCTGGATACTTACCCTCGGGCGGGCATGGTCACCGGTTTTTACATCCGCTCACAGATGGCATTCAGTGTGGCAGCCACCCTGGCATTTTCACAACGCGCGGATGTTCAGGTGGAACGCGGCCTGTTGATCGACAAACGCTGGGAACAGCACTATCTGGATAATATGGGGCGCACCTGGGAGAGGTATCGTGAAGAGACAACCGGTTTGGAAGATGTGCGCCTGACCTTCGGCGGAGTCTCCGCCCTGGCATCCGCGGGACATCATCAGTTTGTGGCTAAGCGCGATGTGATGCTGCAAGCCATGCCAGTGGGATGGACTGGCCGCCTGATGGGCCGCATGCGCGAGTTGGATGATCAGGTGGATCAGCTGGGTTACCTGCGTTTGAACACGCCGGAGCCGGTAACACGGTTACTGGGGAATGTGCTCAGTGATGAGAACGCCACGGAAGCCAACGCGCTGGGGTTACGGGCTAAAGCTGTAAAGATCACCAACAGCAGCTCACTGGCAAGACGCATAGCGCGCCTGCCGCTGGTGAATGGCCTGGCGCACCGGCTGTATCGCTGGCTGTACCGCCTGATCAACGCTTGAGCACAGGAAAGTTGATAAACCTATGAAAATTCTCATCGCTGGCTTGGGTTCGATCGGACGAAGGCACTTGCGCAATTTGGCAGCCGAGGGAAGCCACGAGCTCTTGCTCTACCGCACGCATCACGCCACCATGCCGGAAGCAGATCTGGCGGGCTATCCTGTTTATACTGACCTTACCCGCGCATTGGACCAGAAGCCGGATGCTGTGGTCATCTCCAACCCGACTGCCTTGCACCTGGATGTAGCCATTCCGGCAGCAGAACGCGGTATCCATTTGTTATTGGAAAAACCCGTCAGCCATTCTCTGGACCAGGTAGCAGATCTGCAGCGCGCGGTAGTTGAAAATAAGGTTCGTGTACTGGTAGGCTTCCAATACCGTTTCCATCCCACACTGAACAAGGTGAAAGACTGGCTGGCTGCCGGGGAAATTGGGAACCCTGCCTCCTTCCGGGTGGTGTGGGGTGAATACCTGCCAGGCTGGCACCCCTGGGAGGATTACCGTGCCAGTTACGCTGCCAGACCGGATTTGGGCGGCGGTGTGACTCTTACCCTGTGTCACCCCTTTGATTATCTGCGCTGGATGTTTGGCGAAGTCCACTCTGTCTGGGGCAGCGCGGTGAGCGCCCCGGGGTTGGAGATCGGCTCTGAGGGTGTTGTCGATGCCGGGTTGACTTTTGAAAGCGGCCTGACCGGAACAGTCCACCTGGATTATGTGCAGCGGCCGGGGACGCATACGCTGGAGATCATAGGATCAGAAGGGATGATCCGCTGGTCGAATAATACCGGTGAAGCCGGTTTATACCGCGCAGCCAGCGGGGCATGGGAAAATGCCCAGCCGCCGGAAGGATTTGAACGCAATCATCTTTTCACCGCGGAAACTAAAGCTTTTATTTCTATGATAAGTAATGCGTCGCTTTCTCCATGTACCCTGGAGGATGGGATTCATGCATTGCAGATTACCCGGGCTGTGTTGGATTCGGCAAAATCTGGGCAAAGGATAGCCCTATAAAAAAAGGCGATAAACGCAGACTGTGATGGGTAGGGTATAATCAATCGGTTATGCCCATGTTGCACAATCATTTACTTTTACCCACACCGCAGTATGCGAGATAATAAAAAAACTTTTAGGAGACACTCAAATGGCTGAAATGACGAAAAAAGCGAACCTGATCCCTCCCTATGGCGGGAAATTGGTGAACCTGGTTGTAACTGGTAAGGAACGGGATGAACTGGTCGAAAAAGCCACCCACCTGCCGTCCATCAAGATCTCTGCCCGCAACCTGTGTGATCTGGAACTGCTGGCCAACGGCTCTTTCTCTCCATTGGATCGCTTCATGGGTCATAAGGATTATGAGCGAGTCCTGGAGGAGATGCGCCTGGTGGACGGGACCATGTTCCCCCTGCCCATCACATTGACCATTGATAAAGACGCTTATGAATCTCTAGGCGCTGAAGTTGCTCTGCGTGATGCTCACAACAATCTGGTGGCAGTGATGAAGGTGGAAGAAGCCTTCCCTTATGATAAGGACCGCGAAGCCCGCCTGGCCTATGGCTCGAATGACGCCCTCCACCCGATGGTCTCAGAGATGGTACGCTGGGGCAATCTTTGCATTTCGGGTGAATTGAAGGTGGTGAACATGCCCACCTATTACGATTTTAAAGAGCTGCGCCGTACACCGGCGGAAGTTCGTGCTATGCTGGAAGAGATGGGCAATGACAATGTGGTTGCCTTCCAAACACGCAACCCGCTCCACCGCATCCACGAAGAGTTGACCAAACGTGCCGCAGCGGAAGTGGGCGGCAGCCTGCTGATCCACCCGGTGGTCGGCCTGACCAAACCCGGCGATGTGGATCACTTTACCCGCGTTCGTATCTACAAAGCACTGGTAGAGAAGTATTATGAACAAGACAGCACAGTCCTCAGCCTGCTGCCTCTGGCCATGCGCATGGCTGGTCCGCGTGAAGCCCTGCTGCATGGCATCATCCGTCGCAATCACGGTGTCAATCATTTCATCATAGGCCGGGATCATGCCGGACCGGGCAAGGATTCCACTGGCAAGCCGTTCTACGGCCCCTATGACGCGCAAGAGTTATTCGATTCTTTCGCGGGCGAATTACAGATGAAATCGGTGCCTTTCCAGGCACTGGTCTACCTGCCGGATACGAACGAATATGTGGAAGTGGATAAAGTACCTGCCGGTGTGAAAAGCATGGATATCAGCGGCACCCAGGTGCGTGATGATTACCTGGCGAAAGGTAAATTGCTGCCGGAGTGGTTCACCCGTCCTGAAACAGCCAAGATTCTACGGCAAATGTATCCTCCTCGCCATAATATGGGATTCTGTATCTGGTTCACCGGCTTAAGCGGCGCAGGCAAGACAGCCACTGCTGAAGTGCTCACCACCCTGCTGCTGGAACGCGGCAAACAGGTCACCCAGCTGGATGGCGATGTCGTTCGTACTCATCTTTCCAAGGGATTAGGCTTCACCAAAGAAGACCGTGACACCAATATTCTGCGCATCGGCTTCGTAGCCAGTGAGATCGTCCGCCATGCCGGTGTTGTGATCTGCGCTGCCATTTCACCGTACATTGCGATCCGCAACGAAGCCCGCAAGATGGTCGGCACTGATCAGTTCATCGAAGTCTTCGTAGACACACCCATCGATGTCTGCGCTTCACGCGATATTAAGGGCTTGTATGCCAAAGCCTTCCGCGGTGAGATCAAGGGCTTTACCGGCGTGGATGATCCATACGAGAAGCCTGTGAACCCTGAGATCACCCTGGGTACGGTCGGTGTGACCCCCGAAGAGAATGCCCGCATCATTATCAAGCACCTGGAAGAAAAAGGTTACCTGCTTTCGGATGTGACTGCAGGCGTCGCCTGATCTTCAGATATAAAGGATCGCTATGCCCAGGATACAGGAGAAGTTCGACCTGACAGGTAAGACAGCCATCGTGACTGGTGGAACCGGCCTGCTTGGCCGCGAGTTCTGCCGCACGCTGGCTGAAGCTGGCGCGGTAGTGTATGTGGCTGACTTGAATGCCGCTGCCGCGCAATCTTATGCGCAGGACCTTATCGCGCAGGGATTCCGTACCGGCTGGTCGGCCGTCAATGTGGCTGATCAGGAGTCAACCCGCGCTATGGTGGATCAGGCTGTCGCCGGCACCGGCAGGTTGGATATCCTGGTGAACAGTGCCGCTATGGATCCGAAGTTCGATGCTTCTCAAGCCAATCAGCAAAATGGTGGTTTCGAGGACTTCCCGCTGGATATGTGGCGCGCAGCTCTGGATGTCAACCTGACAGGCATGTTTCTTTGCTGCCAGGCAGCTGCGCGGCAGATGTCCGCCCAGGGGAGCGGCTCAATGATCAACATCTGCTCAACTTACGGTCTGGTGGGGCCGGATCAACGCATCTATCACCGTCCCGGGGAAGCGCCGCGTTTCAAGCCGGTGTACTACACTGTCACCAAAGCCGGCGTGCTTGGCCTTACCCGCTACCTGGCCACCTACTATGCCGGCACGCAGGTGCGCACCAATGCGCTGACACCCGGCGGCGTGTATAACGGGCATGATGACCTCTTTACACAAAACTATTCCGCACGCACGGTGCTTGGGCGCATGGCGCGAAAAGACGAAATGAACGGCGCGCTGCTCTTCCTGGCATCCGATGCTTCCTCGTATATGACTGGTTCCAATGTGGTGGTGGATGGAGGCTGGACAGCATGGTAGCAAAAACAGAGGTACTGGCAGTCATTCCCGCCCGTGGAGGTTCAAAAGGCATTCCCCGCAAGAACATCCGCAGCTTTGCCGGACATCCGCTTATCGCCTGGAGCATCGCAGCTGCCAGGCAATGCAAACTGGTGACGCGGGTAATCGTTTCGACGGATGATGAGGAAATTGCCGATGTTGCCCGCCGTTTTGGAGCGGAGACACCATTCATCCGCCCCGCCGATCTGGCACAGGATCTGACTACGGATTATCCGGTATTCGAGCATGCTCTTGCCTGGTTGAAAGAGAACGAAGGGTATATTCCAGATCTTGTGGTGCAGCTGCGTCCGACATCGCCCATCCGCCCTGTGGATATGCTGGAGCATTCCATCCAATTGATGCTGGATCACCCGGAAGCCGATTCGGTTCGCGGTGTCATACCTTCGGGGCAGAATCCGTACAAAATGTGGCGCATTGACGAGCACAACCAGATGAAGCCGCTCTTGCAGGTGCAGGGAGTGGACGAGCCTTTTAATTCACCCCGCCAACAGCTGCCGCAAACCTACTGGCAGACCGGGCACATTGATGTCATCCGAACGGCAACGATCACCGGGCAGCATTCCCTGAGCGGAAAGGTCATTCTGCCGTACCTGATGGATCCGGTGTATGCCGTGGATATTGATGGCCCCCGCGACTGGCAGCGGGCTGAATGGCTGGTCTGGAATGGCGGATTCAAGATGGTCTACCCTGGCAAGGCCCCCCGGCCGCTGCCTGAGAAGTTGCGCCTGGTCGTAATGGATTTTGATGGAGTGCTGACGGATAACCGTGTGTGGGTGGACGAGACAGGAAAAGAGACGGTTGCTGCCTACCGCAGCGACTCTCTGGGACTGGCTTTATTGCGCCAGAAGACAGGGATCGATTCGATCGTACTTTCCACTGAAAAGAACCCGGTAGTTAGCGCTCGATGTAAAAAGATGAACGTGCCGGTCATGCAGGGAATCCTTCATAAAGAGGAAGCCCTGGAACAGCTGCTGCGCGAGAGATTGATAGAGCCGGGCGAGGTGGTTTACATCGGCAATGATGTGAACGACCTGGTGTGCTTCCCGATCGTTGGCTGCGCGGTAGTGCCGGTGGATGCGGAGCCTGACGTACTGCAGCAGGCGGATATTACCCTGACACGCCGCGGTGGACATGGCGCTGTTCGTGAGCTGTGCGACCTGCTCATGCAGAAGTATGGCTGAGACAGGCATCACCTGCCAAAGACTAGATAAATTAACATTTGAAAGTACCTGATATGAATAAGCGTAAACTGGTTTATGCTTTCCCTTTTTTATATTCTCTGTTTCCAGTCTTCTCTTTAAGCTCAAATAACCTAACCTATGTGGATCTGGCGTCCATCATCAGGTCATTATTAATTTCATTGTTATTTACGCTAATAGTTTATCTATTGATATTTATAACCACGAAGAATATATATAAGAGTGCCCTTTTCACTTTTCTGGTTCAAACGATCTTTTTCTCGTATGGTCATTTATACTTTTTCTTTGAGACGAGAGCGCCTGGGATATTTCGTCACAGGTATATGATCTTTGTTTTTCTTGTTATTTTCATTACGGGATCGCTACTAATTCTTCGAAGTAAACGAAGGCATGACTCATTCATCCGGTATCTTTTTTGGTCTTCACTTTTTCTGGTAATCGTTTCCATGTATCCTACTGCAGCCAGGACAATACAGGCAATAATCTCGAACGATAAACGGACTGCAGAATTATTCAATGCACAAAAGCTAACTAGTCAACTAGTCAAGCCAGATATCTATTTGATCATATTAGATTCTTATACTCGCGCTGATGTCTTACAAAAAGAATACCAATTTGATAATTCCGAGTTTCTTCAAGAACTAAGCAACCAGGGGTTCTATATCGGAACATGCAGCACGAGTAATTATCCTAGCACAAGGTTTTCCATCGGATCCTTGATGGAATCTAACTACATACAAGATATATTTCCTGATGGGAATCAAAATCCTTTTAGTATTAGTTTTGTTATCAGCAATTTGCGATCATTGGGCTATTCGGTTTTTTCGTTTGAAAACAGATCAAAAGGTCATTTTGACCTCGGCGAGGATCGATTGCTCTCCCGCCAACATCCCCTGGATAATAATGGTTTTGGTGCGAGCGGATTAAATGAATTCGAATCAGAATTATTAGAAACCACCTTCATAAAAGTGTTTATCGATATGCCTCAGCTACTACCATTTTTCGATTTAGACAGGGCTGAATATTATGAACACTACCAGCAGGTGAAATACACTGTGTCTGAGTTACCTAACCTGGCAAATGTTGCTTCTCCCAAGTTTGTTTTTGTACATATACTCGTCCCTCACGAACCATATATCATCACTGAAAATGGCGAGTACAAGTACACCTCAAACAAAGACAAAGAAGGATATTTATCAGGCATCAAATATATCAATCAGGAGATGCTATCGATCGTCCAAATCCTGATAAGTGAATCCAAAATACCACCGATCATAATTATCCAAGGAGATCATGGTTCTGCTCTTCCCGGGGTAACACCAGAGATAAGACATTCTATTCTCAACGCATATTATGTGAATGAGACTACCAAAGCAAACCTTTACCCTTCGATCTCCCCCGTGAATTCATTTAGAGTGATCTTTAATACTTACTTCGGAACTAACTTGCCACTTCTTGATGATAAGTCATACTTCGCATGGGGAACTTCTCAGCTGAATGATGGATTCCTTGTTCCGAGTAAGTGCACGCCATGAGAGTGATTTGTTGATAGACTTACGATATAAGAGAGTCATAGTACAATCATCGGTAAGTCACCGGTGTTGATTGACAAAGTTAAACTATAGTGAGTGAGAATGACGAAATCTGTGAAAATTGGTGAAAAGTACGTTGGTGAAGGCCACCCCACCTATATCGTCGGGGAAATAGGCATCAACCATAATGGCGATGTACAACTGGCAAAGGATATGATCGCTATGGGTGCGCGCTGTGGCCTGGATGCAGTCAAATTCCAGAAACGCACACCCGAATTATGCGTACCTCCCGAGCAGCGCGGACAAATGCGCGAAACCCCCTGGGGCTATATCAGTTACCTGGATTACCGGTACAAGGTGGAGTTTAGCGAAAAAGAATATCGCGAGATCGATGATACCTGCCGCGAGCTTGGCATCACCTGGTTCGCCTCAGTCTGGGATGAGCCGTCCGTGGAATTCATGGAGCAGTTCAACCCGGTGTGCTATAAAATTCCGTCAGCAGCGTTGACCGATCATGGATTACTGAGAGCAGCGCGCAAGACCGGAAGGCCGATCATCCTTTCCACCGGTATGTCCACTGTGGAGCAGATCACTGCCGCGGTAGAGGCTGCCGGGCGTGACAATCTGGTGATCACCCATACCACCAGTGCTTACCCCTGCGAACCGGAAGATCTGAATCTGATGACGATCCGGACACTGCAGCAGCTGTTCGATGTACCCGTTGGATATTCCGGGCACGAGGTTGGCCTGGTACCTTCGGCGGTGGCAGTGGGATTGGGCGCCTGCCTGGTGGAAAGGCACATCACCATTGATCGCGCGCTTTGGGGTACAGATCAGGCTGCTTCTGTGGAGCCTGAGGGTGTGGAAAAACTGGTGAAATACATCCGCGTGACTGAAAAATCACTGGGCGACGGCGTCAAGCGGGTCTATGAAAGCGAAATGCCTTCCCTGCGCAAATTGCGCCGGGTGCAGGAATAATAGCAACTGGAGGAAGAAAAAATGAGCGGATTATTTACACAGTTATTAACAGGGGGCTTCGGTGCCCGCCTGGTTTACCTGGATCCCGGTTCCGGGAGTTACCTCATTCAGATTCTGATCGCGGCACTACTTGGTGGCGCTTTTGCGATCAAAGCTTTCTGGAAACAAATATCTGGATTTTTCGCCAGCTTGTTTGGCAAAAAGAAAGATGATAACCTGGATGACCAACCCAAATAAACTATCCTCCTCTTTCCGCGATCCTTCGGGCTTCATGTTTCGCAGGGATGGGCGGTTATACCGTCAGGTGAACGTTCATTACCAAGCCGAGTATGATCGCCTGGTGCAAAGCGGACTGCTGGAGAAGCTGGTTCAGGCGGGCTTGTTGGTTTTTGCGCCGGTGGTGGAGGTAAAACCTGCTGATGCCAGCACGGCATACAAGGTGCTGCAACCGGAAGAACTACCCCTCATCTCTTACCCCTATGAGTGGTCATTCACGCAATACAAAGATGCTGCCCTGGCTACCTTGCAGATCCAAAAGCGCGCTTATGAAGCCGGCTTTGCCTTGAAAGATGCCAGCACGTATAACATGCAGTTTCATCACGACCGGCCGGTATTTATCGACACCCTTTCCTTTGAAACCTACAGGGAAGGCGAACCCTGGGTGGCGTATCGCCAGTTCTGCCAGCATTTTCTCGCGCCTTTGGCTTTAATGTCTTTAGTGGATATCCGCCTATCGCAGTTGATGCGGGTATATATTGATGGTATCCCCCTGGACCTGGCCGCAAAACTGCTGCCCGGTTCTTCAAAAATGAATCTGGGGTTGGCGGCTCATATCCATGCGCATGCTGCTGCCCAGGTACGCTATGCGGATGACCCGGTGGCGAAAAAGGATATTCGCGGAAAGATGGGCAGAAATGCCTTCCTCGGTTTACTGGATTCGCTGGAATCCACCGTGCGCGGCTTGACTTTGAAAACCGTGAAGACCGAGTGGGCCGAGTATTACAACGCAACCAATTACACCGATACTTCGTTGGCTGAAAAAGGGAAACTGGTGGAAAGCATGCTTGTCCGCGTGAAACCGGCCAGTGTTTGGGATTTGGGCGCGAACAATGCATATTTCAGCCGGATAGCTGCCAGCCGGGGAATCTTCACGGCAGCATTCGATATAGATCCGCTGGCAGTGGAAGCAGCATACCTGCAGATGAAGGAAAAGAAAGAGCAGAACCTGCTGCCTTTGGTGCTGGATCTGGCGAATCCCAGCCCGGCGATTGGGTGGCATCACGCGGAGCGTGATTCTTTCCTGCAGCGCGGTCCGGCAGATTGTGTCATGGCTCTCGCGCTCATCCATCACCTGGCGATCTCAAACAATGTCCCGCTGGGCGCGCTGGCATCTTTCTTCGCAGATGCAGGTAAAACGCTCATCATTGAATTCGTTCCGAAAGGTGACAGCCAGGTGGACCGGTTATTATCCACCCGCGAGGATATCTTCCCCGATTACAACATCCAGGGATTCGAGCAGGCTTTCAAAGAGCAATTCAAAATTCTTGAAGCGCAACCGATTGCCGGCACAAAACGAACCTTGTATTTGATGGAAAGAAAATAGATCAAGAATGAAGACGCTGGAACAGCGGGAGAAGGTTCCCTTCCACCCCTTGCTTTTTGCCCTGTACGGGCCGCTGGCGTTGATGGCCAGCAATATTCTGCAGATACGGCCGGGGGATGCCCTCCGGTCGTTGATCGTTTTTTTGATCCTGGGATTGATCGTATTCGGCCTGGCGCGGCTGATGACAAAAAGCTGGCAGCGCGGCGCGCTGGCAGCATCCCTCTTTCTGCTGCTGTTCATCAGCTATGGGCAGGTGCTTAGCCCGCTGAAAAGCATCAGCTGGGGTGGAGAGATCATTGGCAGGCACCGATACCTGATCCCTGCTTTTCTGTTGATCGGCGGGCTGGGTTTCTGGGGTATCTCAAGATTAAAGGGGAATCTACGCGGAATGAATGGCGCGGCTAATCTTGCTGCCCTCGCCCTGATCGTGTTCCCAGTATTCCAGCTGGCATCCACCGCAGTCATGACTGCCCGGAATGAAAAGCTTAACAAGGCATCTGTGGATACCATTGCTGCAGACGGAACAAACACCGTCACGGTCAAACCGGATGTGTATTACATAATTCTGGATATGTATGGCCGGGATGATGTTTTAAGTGAAAGATATCATTACGATAACAGTGCCTTCCTGACCCAGCTCGAAGACATGGGCTTCATTATCACGCGCTGCAGTGTCACCAATTACAACATGACCGAGCTTTCCCTGGCTTCCAGCTTCAATATGAACTACCTGGATACACTGGGCGACCAGTATACAGCGGGGAGCACGGATCGCAGCGGCCTACCGTCCCTGATCCATCGCAGCGCGGTACGTTCCATATTCCAGCAAATGGGGTACCGGTTTATTAATTTTGAAAGCGGGTTTACGTTTACCGAGATTCGGGATGCCGATGAATTCCTCATCCCCTCGTATGTGGAACTGGAAAACAAAGGCCGGAGTCTTCAAATGAACGCCTTTGAATCCCTGCTGGTGAAGACAACAGGCTTCGTGATCGTGGAAGACGCACAAACCCGCTGGCTTTCACCTGTGGTGGATGCTTTGGATATGCGGCGCATCCATGTGGTACGCGAACTCTACCTGCTGGATAAACTGCCAACATTGGCTGCTGGAGAGCCATCCCCCAAATTCGTCTATGCGCATATTCTCATTCCGCACCCGCCATTTGTTTTCTCATCGCAGGGTGTCAATCTGGAACTCCCATCCAGTTATGGCCCGGATGGCAAAGGGCCTTCTGAAAAGGACTACGGCATCGGTTACCGCAATCAGTTGGACTACATCGATGCCCGACTGATCCCGATATTACAGCAGATCATTGCCGATTCAGAGACTCCACCGATCATCATCGTTCAGGGAGATCACGGCGTGGATCCGAAACGCTCCTTCATACTGAATGCCTATTATCTGCCGGAACAGGCAAAGTCACCCGCCTGGCAGAGTATCTCCCCGGTCAATACTTTCCGTATGGTATTAAACACCTATTTTCAGGGAACCTACCCGTATCTGCCGGATACAAATTTTGCATCCACAGACAAAGCGCCATTCGATTTCACAATCATTGAGAATGAAAGGGTTTGCCAGCCTTGAGCGCATTGCAGCAGCGGATCACCCGGATAAGCAGCCGTTTGCGCGGAGCATGGAGCCGGCGGCAGAACGATGCAGCCCTGAAAGCTATGGCTCAACTGGTGGCATCGCGTGCCCGACCGCAAAAGAGCCAGACACCCGTTGTCTTGTTCAATGCATCTACGCGCTTGAGTGGCTTAAGCCTGAATGCAGCGTTTTCCCTGTTGACAGCCTGGGGGTTGCGCCTGAGGGGTATACCCGTGATCCATTTTGTCTGCCAGCAGGGTATGAGCCGTTGCGTGTTGGGTACCAACCGGGATGATGTCAGTCAGACACCGCCTTGCGAACAGTGCATTGCACATTCGAGAATGGAGTATTTTGGTGCTGATGTGCGCTGGTTTGGGTATACCCGCGATGAGAAGCTGGCACGCATTATCCAGGGGATGAGCTTGACCGAATTGGAGCAGCTGGTCTTCAATGATCTGCCCCTGGGTAAGCTGGTGATGCCGGCGTTACGCTGGGAACTCCGCAGGCACCATCTGGTGGAGGATGACGCTACCCGCTTTTTGTACCGGGAGTTCATCCTTTCAGCCTGGAATGTTGCTGTGAATTTCTCAAAGGTATTGGATGAAGTCAAACCGCAGGTTGTGCTGGTTTTCAACGGCCAGTTCTTCCCTGAAGCCACAGCCCGCTATCTTGCCCGCCAGCGCGGTATTCGCACGGTGGCCCATGAGGTGGGGTTGATGCCGTTCACGGCCTTCTTCACAGAAGGGGAAGCCACAGCCTATCCTATCGATATCCCGGATGGCTGCAAGCTGACACAGGCGCAGGATGAAAAACTGGATGCATACTTGCAGAAACGCTTCCAGGGCAACTTCAAGATGGCTGGCATCCAATTCTGGCATGGCATGCGTCCGCTGGACCCCGAATTGCTGCAAAAGATGGCGAAGTTCCGCTGGACGGTTCCGGTATTTACCAATGTGATCTTTGATACCAGCCAGCCGCATTCCAATGTGATCTTCCCGGATATGTTCACCTGGCTGGATGAAGTATTGACATTGGCAAAACGGCATCCGCAGGTTCTCTTCATTATCAGGGCGCACCCCGATGAGTTACGTCCCGGATCAGCCAAGCAAAGCCGAGAGACGGTGAGAGACTGGGTGAAGAGCTCCGGCGCGCTGGATTTGCCCAACATCCATTATATCGACCCGCTGGAGTATGTCAGTTCCTATGAATTGATCCAGCGATCCAAATTCACGATGGTGTACAACTCCAGCATCGGCCTAGAGGCAGCCATCATGGGAGCCGCGGTGCTATCTGCCGGGCGCTCCCGCTACACGGCCTACCCGACTGTTTTCTTCCCGCCGGATCGGGCTGCCTATCAACAAAAGGTGGAAGAGATGCTATTCGCGGAAGAGATTCGCGTACCAATTGAATTTGTCCGCATGTCGCGCCTTTTCCTGTATTACCAGTTGTTCAAGACTGGGCTGCCATTCAGCGAATACCTGCAAGAAAGTAGTCGCCCTGGACTGGTAAAAATTAAGAATTTTAAAGTGGATCAATTACTGCCGGATAGGTCAGTTTCATTGGGTGTGATTTGGCGCGGATTAATCGAAAACGGTAGTTTCTATCTGGAGAATGAATGATTCAATTGCCGTTGCAAGTAAAAGTGCCATTAAAGCAGGTTCGCTGGCAATTACGCAGGACACAGGCTGGCCTTCGTTGGGGTAATGCCGAATTGCAGCGCATGCCGGTGGTGATCGCGAATTCCATGCCGAAATCCGGTTCCCACCTCATCATCCAGATCCTCGAAGGCCTGCCGCAGATCGGTCCGTTCGTGAATCCCGGTGTGCCGCCTCTCAACCGGAACGAGAGGAACGACAAACAACCGGATGATGTAATCATCCAGAAGTTACACCGGTTGAAACCGGGCGATTTCACTTATTGCTACCTTCCGGCAAAAGAGCCGTTCGTTTCGGAATTGTTGAACCCACGGATTGCGCCGATCTTTGTATCACGTGATCCTCGTGATACGATCATCTCGCATGTTTTCTATGCCACCGAGTTGAACCCGAAGCACCAGCTGAGGCCGTATTACCGAGATGTGCTGAAAACTATGGAAGAGCGGATCGATGCCACGATCCACGGCATCAACGATGGCGAATATCGTTTGGGAAATGTTGCAGTAAAGTACCGCGCGTATCTCCCCTGGTTTGAACACCCCGAGGTACTGTGCCTGCGATTTGAGGATCTGGTGTTGGACCGCAACGCATCCATTGCCCGCATCCTGGATCTGTTGGCTGCCCACGGGTTTACCCCGCGTGTCTCCCGCGATGAAGCCATTCAAAAACTGGCAGGGTCGATCCAACCGAAACGCTCCGGCACCTTCCGCAAAGGACAGCCGGGGAACTGGCGCGAGCATTTTACAGCAGCGAATATCCGGCACTTTAAAGAAAAGACCGGGGATCTGTTGATCCAGATGGGTTACGAGAAGAACAGGGACTGGAAATGAGCATACCTGGCGAGTTAAAAGTGATTTTAAAATTCCAGACAAAACTGGTTAGGCGGGTCTGGCGGCGTTACAAGAAACAGAATGCCTTACACAGAGCTGGTTCGCCCGGGCTGGAGAGCTCCCCGGTGTTCTTCACCAATTCTTTCCCGAAAAGCGGAACCCATCTGCTTACCCAGGTGTTGGAAGGCTTTCCGCTGGTTGGACCGGCTGTGGATAGCGGGCTGCCTGCCGTGGTCATGTTCGAAGGTGCCAGCGGCAGAGAACGCACAACCCGCGAGATCTTACGGGATTTACGGAACCTTTCTCACGGGGATATTGGTTATGGCCATCTGCATGCTCGGCCTGAGATTGTGGATCTTTTTACCGCTGAAGATTTCTGTGCGTATTTCATCTTAAGAGATCCGCGGGATGTGGTTGTTTCGCATGTCCACTACGTGACGGATATTGAACCGAACCATGTTCATCACCAATACTATACGCAAACTTTAAAAACATTCGATGAACGCTTACGCACCAGCATCTTAGGCAGACCGGATGCAGCCAACCCGTTCCCGGATATTGCCGGCCGTTTCGCGCCGTTTTTGGGTTGGATGTCGCAACCATCCGTACTGGCATTGAAGTACGAGGATTTCAATACAGATCGCGCAGCTGCGGTTGGTACAGTTTTACAGCATGCAGTCAAGCGCGGCTTTCAGTTGACCACATCGCAAGAACAAGCGGTCGAGCTATTGATGGCTCAAATGGACCCGCAGCGTTCACCCACCTTCCGTCAGGGAAAGTCGGGCGGCTGGCGGGCAAAGTTCACGGATGAGCACAAATCCCTTTTCAAGCAGGTGGCTGGCAGCCTGTTGATCACCCTGGGATATGAACAAGATGAGAACTGGTAAGCAGGCTTTCTTTCTCAGGCATATTCGGGAAAGCCTGCTTTTTCTGGCTGCTCTGGTCGTGACACTGTATGTCGCGCTTGCTCCGGAAGATACCTTGCTGAAATGGTTCAGCAGTGATGATGGTTTCTTTTATTTTCAGGTCGCCCGGCACATCCTTTCGGGGGTTGGCATCTCTTTTGACGGTATCTCGCTGACCAATGGCTTCCATCCGCTCTGGCTGCTGTTGTGTTTGCCGATATTTTCATTAGGCCGGGGGGATCTAATCGTTCCGTTGAGGGTGGTTGTTGGTGTGTTCGGACTGCTCCAGTTCCTTACCATGCTGGTGATCTACCGTACCCTGGCAAAACAAACCTCGCGCAACCTGGCGTTCCTGCTTGCGGCTTTTTTAGGCCTGAACTGGGTCACTTACAATAACCTGTTCACAGGCGGGCTCGAGTCTGCCCTGGCTTTTTTCCTGGTCGTGTGCCTCTGGTCAGCCGGTCTTGCCTTCAGCACAGCCATGCCTAAGAAACCCGGTAAACTGGTATGGATCGGCCTGCTGGCCGGGTTGACCGTGCTCAGCCGGTTGGATACCATCTTCCTGGCTGTATTCCTGGGCGTTTGGCTGGTGTTGGATTCAGAATGTGATGCCCTCGAAATGCTGGCAGATGCCTTGCTTGCCCTGGTCATACCCATTACGGCGGCGATCCTGCGGGTGGGCTTCGGGATCACCCCGTTGGAGAAGCAGATCATTTTCTTTGCGGCTGCCGCGTTCCTGTCCAGTACTGCATCCGGTTTTATTACCGGAAGATTCAGCCTGCAGCCGATCCTACTTAAGATACATACCCGGCGAATACTGGGTGGGCTGATCACGGCCGGTTTGATTACTGGACTCACCGGGTTGGCTTATTTCGCACACCTGCTCCCGGAGCTATCCATTAGCCTGTTTCTACTTGTGATCGCCGGCTGGACGGTCGTTGCTGTAGCGCGCCCATACCTGACAATAGAATCGCAGAGTCATGTGGCTTCACTAGGCGGTTTGCTGAAGACTTTGCTCCGCTGGCTGCCTGCTGCCTTGTCTTACTTCGTTCCATTTGCCGTCCTGGTCGGTGGTTATATGCTTTGGAGCCAACTGGTCTTTGGCACGCCCATGCCGATCAGCGGGCAGGTCAAGCATTGGTGGGGCAGCCTGCACCTGAATATTACCGGTGCAGCGGTGGATTCGGCACACAGTATGCTGGATTACCTTTTCGGACCCACCTCACCCTTCTCGTTTCTCGCAGGCATCTTCTTTGCATCCATGTTTGAAAGCTGGAAGCCGGTATTCATAACATCCATCGTTCTGGCCTTTACAGCTGCCGCCTATCTGGCACTGGCGTTGAAGAAACAAAAAATCACAAAAGAATTCGGCATACGATTGCTGATATTTCCGCTGCTTACGGCTGTGGTATACCGGGTTTTGTACTTCTATATTTCCGGTTATATCCATATCCGCAGCTGGTACTGGGTGACCGAAACCTTCCTCTCTTTCATCGTTATTGCCGGCATTCTCATTCGTTACCACCATCAATACCAGAGTCCGCGGGGACGCATTACCGGCTGGGTGATGGCTATCTTATTGTGTGTGCCATCCATGATCGGGTTTGGATCCCGCCTGATAGAAGAGTATTCATACTCCCGCTCAACCGGACATGCACACCTGGCTGAAGTCCGCGCATTGGAAGAAGCAACACCTGTGGAATCAGTCATCGGCATGGTCGGCGGAGGAACCGTCAGTTATTTTATTCAGGGCCGTACGATCGTCAACCTGGATGGATTAATGAACAGTAAAGCGTATTTTGATGGCTTGCGGGCAGGGGATACCTCAGCTATCATGCAGGATTACGGCGTACAATATATCTATGCCGTACCTTATATCGTGACGCGCGGATATCCGTATAAATACCTGCTGCCGGCGCATCTCGTTCAAACCAACTACCGGTATGGTGATTACGCATTATTCCAGTACCTTCCATGACAAAAAAAGCCCCATCCATCTCCATCGTCATCCGTGCTTATAATGAAGGGCAGCATCTGGGGCAGTTGCTGCAGGGTATTGCCGCCCAGCACCTGAAAGACAGCGAGATCATCCTGGTGGATTCTGGTTCCACAGACAATACCGTTGCTATCGCTGAAGAGTATGGTGCCAGGGTCGTGCATATCCGACCGCAGGATTTTTCGTTTGGATATTCCCTTAATCGCGGACTGGCTGCCTGTCGGGGCCGGCTGGTGGTGATCGCAAGCGCGCATGTTTACCCGATATACCCGGACTGGCTGGAAACACTGCTGCAACCATTTTCCGATCCGCAAGTCGCCTGCACGTACGGCAAGCAGCGTGGAATGGAAAGCAGCCAGTATTCTGAAATCCGCCTGTTCCATCAATGGTTCCCGGATGGCCAGCCGGCGGCACAGGAACACCCCTTTTGCAACAATGCCAACGCTGCCATCCGGCGCGAACTTTGGGAGAAGAATCCCTATGATGAGAGCCTGCCAGGCCTGGAAGACCTGGAATGGGCGCACCGGTTGATGTTGCAGGGCTATTCGGTACGGTACGTGCCGGATGCCGAGATTATCCATGTGCACCGCGAGACCCCCGCCGGTATATATCGCCGTTATCTGCGCGAAGGAATGGCATTCAAACGTATATTCCCCGCCGAGCACTTCCATCTGCGGGATATGGTTCGCCTCTCTTTCAGTAACGTCCGCGCAGACTGGAAGGCGGCTGCAAGAGAAAAGAAGCTGAGCCGTCACTGGAAAGACATCGTCTGGTTCAGGTTGATGCAGTTCTGGGGAACATATCAGGGATACCGCAGCAGTGGTCCGCTCACATGGCAGCTAAAGCAGCGATTTTATTACCCGACTGCGCACCTGCCGGCTGTAGATGGGAACATATCCCGCAAAGTAGAGCCGATTGCGTATAATAAGTAAATCGAGGTGAAGAATGCCCGTTAAGAAGATCATTGCACTGGTGCCGATGCGGCATCACTCGCAGCGGGTGCCGGGTAAGAATTACCGACCAATGGCCGGCAAACCGTTGTATGCGCATATTATTGAAACCCTGCTGCAAGTCCCGCAGCTTGCCGGCATCTTTGTGGATACCGATAGCGATGCGGTGCTGGAGGGATTGGCCAGGGATTACCCGACCGTGATTTGTCACCGCCGGCCGGAATCTCTGCGCGCGGATGATATCCCCATGAACGAGATTCTGATGCACGATACTGAACAGGCACCCGCAGACCTGTACCTGCAGACCCACAGTACAAATCCCCTGTTGAAGGCAGCGACCATCTCAAATGCGATCGATGCGCTGCTGCAGAAATACCCGGCGTACGATTCGCTCTTTGGGGTTACCCGCCGACAGGTGCGTTTCTATGATGAGCTGGGACGGCCGATCAATCACAACCCCGCCATCCTGCTGCAGACCCAGGACCTGCCGCCAGTCTATGAGGAGAACTCCACTATGTACCTGTTCACCCGGCAGACCCTGGCAGCCAGGCGAAACCGCCTGGGTGAACGGCCTATGATGTTCGAAGTGGATCCGCGCGAGGCATGGGATGTGGATACCGAAGTAGATTTTTCAATCGCAGAGATGATGCTGCTGGCTCGCCAGGCAGAAGGTTCCAAATACTAAACAGAAGGTACCGGTTGCCACCGGGGATTGGAGCAGGATGACGACAGTTTTGGTGAGTGCACCGTATATGTTGCCATATATTCACCGATTCAGACCGGTGTTCGATAGATTAGGGATCAAAACGATCGAGCCGGAGGTAAATGAGCGCCTGGAGGAAGAGGAACTGCTGCAATATGCCGGCCAGTTCGACGGCGTGATCTGCGGTGATGACCGCTTTACAGCGCGGGTAATGCAGGCCAGCCTGCCAAGGCTGAAAGTCATCTCCAAGTGGGGTACCGGCATTGATTCGCTCGATAGTGAAGCCGCCTCCCGCATGGGGATCATCATCTCCCGGACACCCAACGCGTTCACCCTGCCGGTGTCTGATACCGTGCTGGGATATATCCTGACTTTTGCGCGTCGTTTACCCTGGATGGATGACCAGATGAAAGCCGGCAACTGGGAGAAGATCCCGGGCAGGGCTTTGCATGAATGCACCCTGGGTGTCATCGGGGTGGGAAATATCGGTAAAATGGTCTTACGTAAAGGTCGTGCCTTTGATATGCGCTTGCTGGGCAATGACATTATTGAGATAGATCCGGCATTCATTCGTGAGACGGGTATTGAGATGTTGGCACTGCCGGAATTACTGGCGCAGTCTGACTTTATCAGCCTGAATTGCGACCTTAATCCCACCAGTTTTCATTTGATGAATGAAGAAACATTTTCCATGGTGAAATCTGGTGCTATCCTGATTAATACCTCCCGCGGGCCGGTGGTGGATGAAGCGGCGATGGTGCGGGCATTGCAGTACGGTCAACTGGGTGGCGCCGGCCTGGATGTTTTTGAATGTGAACCTCTTCCGGCGGATTCTCTGCTGCGAGACATGGATCAGGTGCTGCTGGCACCGCACAATTCTAATTCCAGCCCGTTTGCCTGGGAGCATGTACATCGCAACACCCTGCGCAATCTGCTGGAAGGCCTGAAATTCACCCCCGCGCAAATTCAGGAAGCCCTGGAGAGCATGAGGTAAGATGGAACAGATGAAACCTACCGTTTTGATCACAGGTGCATCCGGTGGTGTCGGGCGCGCGACGGTTACTTTATTTGCTGAGAAAGGCTGGCAGGTGGTGGGCGTGGATCGCTCCACCGCGGCTGAAGATTTTCCGTCCAGCGGGTTGTTCATCCAGGCAGATATCTCAGATCCCGGGGATATTGCCCGGGTATATGCCGGCAGCGCAGAATTTGGTGGTAGGCTGAACGCAGTGGTGAACAATGCCGCCATGCAGATCGCCAAGCCTATATTGCAAACTACTGTGGAGGAATGGGATGCTGTCATGGCTTCCAACCTTCGTTCCGTATTCCTGGGGACACGGTTGGCGCATCCGCTGCTGATGAAAGCTGGCGGGGGTGCCATTGTGAATGTCTCCTCCGTTCATGCCATTGCCACCTCGAAGGATATTGCGGCTTATGCAGCCAGTAAGGGCGGCTTGCTTGCTCTGACCCGGGCGATGGCCATCGAATTCGCGTCAGATAATATCCGCGTGAATGCCATACTGCCTGGCGCGGTAGACACCCCCATGCTGCGCGCCGGGTTGAGCCGCGGTCATGCCGGAAGCGGGAACATCCACGACCGGCTGGAGAACCTTGCCAGCCGCACTGTGAATGGCAGGATCGGCAAACCGGAAGAGATCGCGCATGCCATCTACTTTTTAGCGGATAACAGCCAGTCTTCTTTCATGACCGGCCAGGCGATTGTGGTGGATGGCGGAGCGACTGCCAGGTTGAGCACTGAATGAGCGATTCACGGGAATTACTAAAAGGGTTCATCCCCGAAGCGTTGAAGCCGGCAGCGAAGAACGTGTATGATGCCCTGCGGCGGGTACCGGAACTTCCCGGTGCTTGGCTGCATCCCTGGCGGTTGCAGAGTCGGCGGGAGTTACGAAGCTTCCATAATATCCACCGCGGAGAACGCTGCTTTATTGTCGGAAACGGACCATCCCTGAAGAAGATGGACCTGGGGAAGCTGAAAGGTGAATACACCTTTGGCATGAACCGCATTTATATGGCCTTTCCCGATATGGGGTTTGAGACCAGTTATTATGTCTGCATGAATGACCTGGTGGTTGAACAATGCGCCGCCGATATTCGATCTCTGCGGATGCCGCGTTTTATCTCCTGGCGGGGAAGGCGCTGGGTGGCGCGTGAACCCGGCCTGAATTTTCTCTACTCCACCTATACAGGGCCGGGTTTTACACACGATCTTACCGGCAGGGTCTGGGAGAGCGCTACGGTGACCTACGTGGCTTTGCAGCTGGCTTTTTATATGGGTTTTTCGACCGTCTATCTGATTGGTGTGGACCACAACTTTGTCACCCAGGGTAAACCGAACACCACAGTAGTCTCCCAGGGGGATGACCCCAACCATTTCAACCCCGGTTATTTTGGCAAGGGTTTCCGTTGGCAGCTGCCGGACCTGGAGACTTCTGAAATCGGTTACCGCCTGGCGCGGGATGCCTTCCAGGCAGAAGGCCGACAGGTGTTGGATGCCACCGTGGACGGGAAACTGACCATCTTTCCGAAAATAAACTTTATCAGCCTGTTTGAGCATCATGCATAAAGAACAATTGCTGGTCTCGGTGGTGATTAATTCATTTAACCAGGCAGCTTTTCTGGAACAGACCATCCTGTCGGTCTTGACCCAAGATTACCCGCACCTTGAAGTGATCCTGGTGGATGGCGGCTCCACTGACGGCAGCCTGGAGATCATTCAACGTTATGCGGAACGATTTGCCTGGTGGGTATCTGAAAAAGATAGCGGACAGGCGGAAGGAATCAATAAGGGCCTGGAGCGCGCTCAGGGCAGCCTGGTGGCATGGTTGAATTCAGATGATACCTACCTGCCGGGGGCGGTTAGCAAAGCCGCGGCTAGTTTTCAACAATTTCCTTCAGCCGTGTTGATCTATGGCGATGTCATGGCCGTGGATGTCCAGGGTAACCCCATCCATCAGATGCATACAGGTAACTGGCAACTGGTGGATCTGATGGAGTTCCATATACTGAACCAGCCGGCAGTTTTCATGAATGGTGCAGTACTGCGCCGTGTGGGTGGGTTGGACAGGAATTTCCATTACCTACTGGATCACCAGCTCTGGCTGCGCCTGGCAGTCAGCGGGCAGATGATGCATATTGCGGAAAATTGGGCAACCGGCCGCTTTCATGCCGGCGCCAAGAATGTGGCTGCGGCATCCCGTTTTGGCGAAGAAGCCTACCGGATTGCCGCCTGGATGCGCGTGACCCCTCCCTATACAACGCTGGGGCAGGGACGATGGCATCGGGTGGAAGCCGGAGCGCACCGCCTAAACGCGCGCTATCTGCTGGATGGCGGCCAACCGCGACAGGCATTGGCAGCATATTTCAAAGGGATTCACGCATACGCCCCGCTGGTATTACCGGAGTGGCACCGCATGCTGTATGCGATCCTGAGCCTGGCAGGCCTGGCAGGGATCAAAAAGCTGTATTTACGGTTGCGCGGTGCCTTGCGACCGGCGCGACTGGAATAAAGCAGGAAGGCAGAGAATGACCGGTTTCTTTTCTCAAAGCAGATTTTGGCAACGGCTGGCTGTGCTGGCATTGTTGTTGATTGGCCTCGCCATTCGCTGGATGGACCTGACCGACCCTCCACTGGATATCCACCCCACACGCCAGCTGCATTCAGCCTTAATGGCTCGCGGATTGTATTATGCAACATCCCCGGAGGCGCCGGCGTGGCAGGTGGACCTGGCAATTGAGCAGGGAAAACGGGAAGCCGTGATCGAGCCGCCGGTGATGGAAACATTGACAGCGTGGCTTTACCGGCTGGCCGGCGGGGAGAAAGTCTGGCTGGCAAGATTGTTCTCCTCATTTTTCTGGGTGGTTGCCGGTTTGGCGGTTTTTGGTCTGGCGGCGCGTATCACCAGTGTGGATGGCGGCATCACCGCCCTGGGTTTCTACCTGCTGCAGACTTACGGGGTGCTTGCGTCCCGTACCTTCCAGCCCGATCCGCTGATGGTATCCCTGATCGCGGCAGCGTTGTGGGCTTTTTATGCCTGGATGGAGTCGCCAGGTTGGCGGCGGGCGATCATCGCCGGGTTGTTCTCCGGCGCGGCTGTATACATAAAAAATGTGTCCGTTTTCTTTCTTGCCATTCCTTTTTTACTTCTTCTCTTGCGCAAGGATGTCAAATCCCTGCTGCGCAACGGGCAGGTCTGGCTGATCGGCACGCTTTCGCTGCTGCCTTTCGTAATCTATACACTTTACGGCACATTCGTCGCAAAATTCCTCGGACAGCAATTCAGTTTCCGCTTCTTCCCAAATCTGTGGTTGGAAGCAGCCAATTATTCCCGCTGGATCGACAAGGTGAATAGTACCGTTGGCATCCCGGCCGTCATTCTTGGCATTGTCGGAGTGTTGCTTCTTCCCGCAGGCAAGCCGCGAAAACTGGTACTGGGACTCTGGGTGGGATACCTGATCTACGGTATGACCTTTGCTTACCATATAGGTACGCATGATTACTACCAGCTGCCACTGCTGCTAATCCTGGCCATCAGCCTGGCACCGCTCGGTGATCGGATCGGCAAGGCTCTCACTGACATTCCGGGTGGGTGGAAAAGCCGGCTTAGCCGATTTGTCTTCCTGATTGTAGTGGTCGGGCTGGCTGTCTGGCCAGCCAGAGATGCCCTGCGCAGCGTGGATTACCGGGCTGAACCCGCTTTCTGGCGGACGCTCGGAGATCGCCTGCGTGACGAACCGGTGGTAGGCCTGACACAGGATTATGGTTACCGCATGGCTTTTTACGGCTGGGATAGCATCACCAACTGGCCGGGCAGCGGGGATCTAGCGGTACGCCAGTTGGCTGGCCGGGTAACACCGGAATTTGAGGAGATGTTCCAGAAATATGCGGATGGTAAATCCTACTTCCTGGTGACCTGGTTCGATGATTATGATCGGCAGCCATCCTTGCGCTCATTCCTGCAAGGGCATTATCCGGTGGAAAGTGGTGAAGGTTACCTGTTATTCGACTTGCAGCATCCGCTAGTGCCGTAGTATCTCTGATTATTCATCGACCCGGGGCAACCGGGCACCGTTCCATTGCGTATTAAGATAGAGGACGAGGATGGCAAAAAAAGGACTGAGTATCCCCAATCGTGATCAAGTTTCAAGAGCGTTGACAGCCTGGCCTATCCTGCTGGCAGCTGCGTTGATCGGCGCGCTGCTCGGGGCGGCAATGTACCAGCTGAATCCACCGCCCTACCGCACCGAGGCGCGTGTGGTTCTGGATCAGAATCTGGAAGCGGCTGTGCCGGTGGGGAACGATCGGGATGTTTTTTACTTTTTAGAGCGTGAAACGCAAAAACTGGAAGAACTGGCATGGTCAGATACCGTTCTGGCAAAGGTTTCTGAAAAAGTAGGTTTTGCCTCGATTAGTGAGCTGCGCGGGGGGATGCTGCAATTATCGCAACCGCATGACGGCGGCTGGCGTTTCTACGGCATTAACAAGATGCCTGGCAACTCCAAAGAACTTGCAGCAGCCTGGGTGGAGGCTTTCACCAGTGAGGTGCGCAGTTCGGTTGCCGCAAGTATCGAATTGGAGAGTATACGGGCAGAACTGGCAGCTTTCCCCGCCGGAACTGACCCTGCTACCCTCGATAGGCGGACATTCCTGGAACAACAGGCAGCAGACCTGGAAAACGCTTCCCACGGCATTCACCCATTCGCGCAGGTATCCATCTCGCAAAAGAAAGACCTTCCTACCGCGCGGATCATTGGAATGGGGCCTTACCTTTTCGCCGGTGCCATGAGCGCGCTTTTCATTGTTCTGGTGATCCTTATGATCAGTGGCGAAGTAAGGGAGAGTAATGTTGACGAGTAAGCTGCAGGCTGCTGGCCGGTTCCTGTGGGCTCTGGTAGTGATCACACTGCCTGTTACCAGTTTCCGCTACTTCCCCTTCCTGGGTAAGGAGACCATGGTCCGCCCATTGGCCTTCTATCCGTTGGCGATGCTGGCTTTGGTACTCTGCTGGCGGATGATCCGCGGTGACTTGCGATTTCGCCTGAACCCGAGCCTGATCTTGCTGGGGTTATTTCTGGCTGCTGCGTTGACTGCCACGGCCTGGGGTTGGACTTTCGGGATGATCCCCATGCATGGTCAGACCTTCAACGGGCGCGCCATCCGCGCCGTCATTACCCTGGCGGGAGGGATTGCCTTCTTTCTGGCAGTCATCCTGATGAACCAGGATGAAGACGACCTGCGCTTTACCTTGCGGTGGATGTATGCAGGGCTAACGATCAGTATTCTCTGGAGCGGGCTGCAGATGATCTCGTACCTGACCGGCATCCCGGCAATCGAACAGCTCAGCAAGGCGCAGCTGGCTTTTTCCACCCGGCGGCTGTTGGATAAGGCTCGCGTGGTAGGTTTCGCTTTTGAGCCATCTTGGCTGGCCAACCAGATGGCAACAGTATATCTGCCGTGGTTGACGGCCGCATTGTTAAGCGGCTACCGTGTCTTCAAGAAACGCTGGTTGGAACCAGTGTTACTGGGAGCGGCACTCACTGTCCTGTTGATGACCTTCTCGCGGGGCGGCATCGTCATGTCACTGGCGGCCATTGTGCTGACCTTCTTGTTCACCCAGAGACATAGAATGAAAAACTGGGCAACCTGGTTCATTCATCCTTTGAAGAAAGGGTTATTGAGGGAACGGCTAACCAGCTTTGCATTGAGGGCAGGGGTTGCCGGAGCTGTACTGGCTGTATTGACCGGAGCGTTCTGGGTACTTTCCACGAATGATTATTTCGCGAAGCTGTGGCAATCCAATAAGCGCGGGTCGGTGGTGGAGTACCTGGTGGATATCTATGCGGGCCCCCGGTTGGGTTATGCCATCGCGGGCTGGGAGATTTATGCGGAACATCCGCTGACTGGTATCGGTTTGGGAGCCAGCGGAATGCAGATCTATGATCATATCCCCGATTGGACGGTCACCCTGGTGTCGGAGGTCAGTGAACAGCTCACTACCAATTCATGGATTTACCCGAACCCGAAAAATCTATATATCCGCCTGTTGGCAGAAACCGGGTTGATCGGTTTCACTCTTTATCTCCTCTTCTGGTTATCTATACTGGGCGTGGTGATCCGCTGGTTGGGGAAGACCGATGGTGTGGGACGCTTTACCGGCATTGCAGGTTTATTTGTGTGGATCGTTTTGATCCTGTTCAATTTCACTCAAGATTCATTCATTGATCCCAACCAGTGGATGGGGGTAGGAATCCTGTTGGGACTGACACTGGCAGAAAAAAACAGGATATTTCCTCTGAAAGAGTTGACATGATTAAAGGTATATGGAAAGCAAGGAATGGGATGGTAGTATGGGCATGTTGATGTTTGCCCCTTTACTGAAGCGGTTTCCGAAAACAGATCCGGACGAGCCAAACTGGCGCCGTCCGGTGCTTGGCCTGGTGGCTGCGGTACTGTTACTGGCCAGTTTACCCCTCTTTTACCAGGCGTGGTTAACCCGCTGGGTTGGATGGGATTACTGCGCTGTTGCCGGACGGACACTGGAGGGGTTCTGGCCTTCCATTCGGCATTTGGCGCAGCAGGCTGGTTACTCATACCCCGCTGCGTTCTTTTCGCTAGTAATTGGCGTAACCGGGTCATTTGCTCCGCGCATTAGCGCGATACTTCTTCTGGTTCTTACCTTCGCGGGGGTGGCATCCCTTGCCGGGTCGCTGGGTAATTCGCATAATTGGCGAGTGGCCGGTTTGGAAGTCTTTGATCTTGCGGTAGTCGCCGGTTTTCTGGCCGTTTTCACCGCACCGGATGCGGGCCGACTCTTTTACTGGGTGCATACGGCAGTCATATCCACCCTGCCGCTGGTATTGTGGCTGTTCTTACTGGCCGGGTTGCTGAAATGGGTGAAGAATGACCGGAAACAACCTGTTGCCTGGCTGGTACTCGTAGCTTTCATAGCTTCGCTTCTGACCGGCAGTTTCACTCTACCGCAAGCTGCCGTGCAATCCGTTGTTTATTTGTTAACAATTGCCATCTCCTACTTCTACAGTAACAGTAAGCTACGGATAGCTGCTTTGAGCGGCCTGACTGCCAGCCTGACTGCCATCATCGGGCTGATGCTTACACACCCGCTGCCTGCAGCTGATCTGCTGCAAGTTTCATTGCCTGAAGGTATCCCCGCGTTCGTTGGCATCATCACCGGCACTCCGGTCGCAGTGATCGCGGTCGCTCTGATGTCATTCTCCCTTGCTATGCTTACCAGGCGAGATGGCCAACTGCGGGAAGGGTTGCGCCTGCTGGTTATTGTTCCTGTCCTGGGCGGATTGGTCCTGGCTGCAGCCCGGATCGGTGCAGCGGTTTACCCGGATGCTTCGTCCTGGATCCGCAGAGCGATGTTCTACCTGGCGCTGGCTGCCTGGTTCCATACGCTGGGGAGTGTTTTTCAGTTGTGGCGCCGGCGAAATCCGCGGTATGTGATGAAAAAGAACCAGGCCTTCTATGCCATCTGCATTGTCCTTTTGAGTTTCTTTACAATGAACGGCTCGATCGGGCTGCTGGAAAGTTCCATTTCCATCCGATCTGCCGCTGAAGCGTTGGACGACCGGGCGGAAATTGCCAGAGCGGCAGCTGCAGCCGGGAAGAGCAGTGTCGTATTCGTTCCGGTGGAATTAACCGGCGGAGTGGAAGACCTTGACACGAATCCGCTGGCTGCCGAGAACCAATGCGCCGCTGCTTACTATGGCATTGCGCAAGTCGAGGTTTGGAAACCATGAAACTGGTTACCATAGTTACTCCTTCTTATAACCAAGCGCGGTTCTTGGAGCGCACCATTCGCTCTGTGCTGGGCCAAACCTACCCGAACATCGAGTACTTTGTGATGGATGGCGGATCCACAGATGAATCGGTGGATATCATCCGTAAATATGAAAAAAAGCTGGCAGGGTGGGTCTCTGAGAAAGACCACGGGCAAACAGATGCGATCAACACAGGTTTCGCCCGCGCCAATGGAGAGATCATAACCTGGTTGAATTCTGATGACACTTATGAACCGGAAGCTGTCGCGAGGGCAGTGGCTTACCTGGAGGAACACCCGGATGTTGGCCTGGTTTACGCGGATTCTATGTTCATCAATGCGGATGATGCGGTCATCGGCCAATTTCCCTCGCGCCAGACGGATTACCGCCGGCTGCGGCGTGGATATGTGCATGTTTCACAGCAGGCTGCTTTCTTCCGCGCGGATCTCTGGCGGCAGGTTGGCCCATTGGACCCGACCTTCTACTTTGCCATGGATTACGACCTGTGGGTGCGGCTGGCACGTGTCAGCCAGGTGGCTTATATCCCCGGACACTGGGCGAACTTCCGTCTGCATGGCGGGGCAAAAACCATAGCTGCAGATGACCGCTGCTGGCCGGAGATGCTGCGGGTGCATTACCGCGATGGGGGCAGTTTCTTCTCTGTGATTGTCCTCAAGTATTACATCCGGCTGTTAGCCGGCCCGCTATTGCGGTTGAAGAGACGGATGCAGATCCGGGCGTGAACGATGCTTCACGCGGAAAGGGCACTTTGCTAAAAGACATTCTTTCAAAGATCACAGCAGGAAAGGCAGGCTCAACGCCGGACCTGGTAATGCGAGTAAAACTGATCTTCCGCCTGATGGGCGACCGGCGGGTCAGCCCGTTGTTAAAATTGCTGCCGATTGCTGCGGTGGTCTACCTGATTGTTCCTTTTGATTTCACGCTGGGGCCTCTGGATGACGCGGCTGTGCTGGGGCTGGCGGCCTACCTGTTCGTCGAACTGTGCCCTGACGCTGTGGTGGAAGAGCATCTCGGTCGCATCTGGCACACGCACGAAGCCCGGGGTAGACCCGCTGGACCGGTAGGGGATGTTGTAGATGGAACAGTTGTCACAGGGACCAAGAAGCCTGTGAAAGGGACACCGCTGCTGACAGAAGGGAAGAAGAAGACAAAAAAGCGGGCCTGAATTTCAGGCCCGCCGAGCAGGTTGCAAAGGGAAGGATTAGATAACGCCTAGTTTCTTGCCAACGCGGGCGAAAGTATCCAGCCCCTGGTCGAGATCTTCGCGGGTATGCGCTGCAGAGATCATGACGCGGATGCGCGCCTTGCCCTGGGGAACGGTGGGGTAACCCAATGCCACGGCAAACACACCTTCATTAAATAACTCGCTGCTGAATTGCTTGGCCAATGTGACTTCGCCCAGCATGATGGGTGTGATTGGTGTGACGCTCTCACCGGTATTGAAGCCGAGAGTCCGCATGCCTTCTTTGAAGAAGCGGCCGTTTTCCCAGAGCCGGTCAACCAGTTCGGTAGAATTTTCAAGCAGATCAACAGCCGCCAGGCAGGCTGCGGTATCGGGGATGGTCATGGCCGAGGAGAATAAGAAAGGCCGGCCGCGCTGGCGTAGCCAGTCGATGATCACCGGGTTGCCAGCCACAATGCCGCCGACCACGCCAAAAGCCTTGGAGAGGGTGCCGATCTCGACATCTACTTTGCCATGCAGGTGGAAGTGATCCACAATGCCGCGGCCGCCGGTACCCAGAACACCTTCACCGTGGGCATCATCCACCATCAGCAACAGATCGAATTCCTGGGCGACCTCATACAGTTTATCCAACGGGGCGATATCGCCATCCATCGAGAAGACGCCATCTGTGATGATCAACCCGCGACGGTATGTGCCGGCTGCTTCACGGATGACTGCGCGCAGCCCTTCGATATTGGAGTGCGGATAACGAATGATACGCGCGCCGGACAGACGGCACCCGTCAATGATGCTGGCGTGGTTCAATTCATCCGAGAAGATCGCGTCTTCTTTGCTTACCAGCGCAGGAAAGACGGCCAGATTGGCAGCATAGCCGCTCTGGAAGGTAATGGCGGATTCGACACCCTTAAAGGCTGCCAGTTTCTTTTCCAGACGAACATGTAACTCGGTAGTGCCGGCGATGGAACGCACTGCTGCGGGGCCGACACCGTATTCATCGATCGCTTCATGCGCTGCTTTGACGAGCGCGGGGTGGTTGGCAAGCCCCAGGTAGTTATTGGAGCAGAAGTTCAAGACGCATTTTCCATCCACTACCATTTTTGGTCCGACAGCTGAGCCGATGGTGCGGATGCGATTCAGCGCCCCGCTTTGCTGCAACTGGTCGAGTTCATCTTTGATCCATTGTATTTTTGTGTCCATAATTTCCTTTTAAAAAGGGTATGAGGAATGATGCTTGCGATTATAACCCTATTTTCACGTCTGCCAGGTACCCAAGATCCAGCAAGGCTGCGGTAAGTTTATCCCCGGCTCCAGCTTGGATGATGGCAGCGGTTGGCCCGACCTGACCCACAAGGTGCCTGGCAGCCGGAGAGCGCATGATCTGTTGCAGTATTTCAGGGGAGGAAGTTTGCAGCAATAAGGCCGGCTCGATACCAGCCTGCGGCCCCTGCTCTTCCCAGCGGGTGAGAGCCCGGGTGAATGCCGGGGACGGCGGGTTGGTACTGTAGGTACGCAGCAGGGTCACCAGGTGATGGACATGCAGAGATTGCGTGCGGGCGATAGCGAGGGAAGCCGGGGTGATCCGGTAGGCATACCCCAAGGCCCTGTCTGGCAACCATTCTGCTGTTCGCGCCAGCAGGTAGCGCGCGCGGCGGGGGGTGTGCGGAGGGCAGACCAGTACTGCGCCGGCTTTCTGCAATATTTGGGCGTTCTCCGCCGCAGCTTCTGGCTGATGACCGGCGAGGAGAGCTGATCCGGCTGGCGTGATGCGGACGGCCGCCGGCGATCCGCCGTGCGGGGAGGTGCCGATGGCCGTGATACCGAGCCAGTGCAGCGGCCCGAGAAGCAGGTAGCGGATGTAGGCACCTTCCACATCCATCCAGCAGGTAAACTCCCCAATGGAAGCATGCGAGACGGTGGAACGGGCCTGATCGGGTGAGAATACTCCTCCGGAGCGTAAAAACTCCGGGTCTGCTGTTTGAATTCCGGCAATGAAGGGCTCCAGCTCCAACCAGGAATCAGCCGGTTGTTGGCGCAGCAACCGGAGGATGGACTGGCGAACCACTTGCGGCGGCCGGATCCCTTCGAGGTTCAATTCGATGCCGGGAATAGATCGCAGGTCCGCGGGTGATGTGGAGCGTTCCCAACTGTTGAAACATTCCCCCCAGGCTTCTGTCGGCGGGGCTTCGAGATGCTGTTTCAGATTCTCTGAAACAGGTTGGCCGTCCTCACTCAACATGCCGCTGGTTTGCAGCAATTGGGTGATGAAATTCACTGCGGCTGGGTCTGCCGGCAGGTGAGCATTTGCGAATGATTGCCCCAGCCTGGCAGCAGCGAGAGCAGAGCAGATATCTTCGAGGATGGCATCCCTGCGGTCGACCGAGAGAAAATCGTTGCTGGTAGAAACAAGTTTGGTCGGAGAACGCCCCGGTGCAGACCGGACAGGCGGGGGGAGGATATCCAGAAGATCCAATGGGATATAGGCATACTCGTGCAGTTGGCCGGCTTTCTTAAAGAAAGCCCGTGCCAGAAGGCCGCGGTACCAGAGCATCTCTGATGCTGAGACGGGGTGCAGATGCGGTTGCTCGCGATCGCGACGGCCGGGGCCAAGTTCGCGGATATTGCCATGGCGGCGGGTAAAAGTGGACCAGAGGACCCGCCCATCATTCTGCTGCAGATCCGCCAGTGCGGCTGCTGCGGGTAAAGGGAGTTCTGCCAGCAGATCGGCAGCAAGCCCTGCATCCAGCAACGAGCGCGCGAACATGGAGCGGCCGGTCAAATCATCATCTACCGGTGAGGACACTCCCCAGAAAGCGGCAACGATCTGAAGAAAGCCGACATCCCGATCGAGGAAACTCTGCAGCAGGTCCGGCATAGGGGTAGATTAGCGTATCAACTGTAACGCGCCGGGCAGCAGACGAATCGACAGCCGGGTAACGCCGGTTTGCGGGGTGGCGAAGATCTCACCATCCAGGTGAACATACAACGGTTTTTCGGATGTCATTTCCATTTCTTTGAAAGTGCCGATGGCGCATTCTTTCATGGATCCATGCGTCCCCGCCAGCACCGCGGGGAGGATCTGGAGCATCTTCAGCCGTGAGACGCGATCCACGCCGAGGTAATCCAACTGTCCGTCATCCGCCAGGGATGCCGGGGTGACATGGAAGCCGCCGCCTTCACGCTTGCCATTCATCATGACGAAGAGCATGTATTCGCGTGACCATTCTTTGCCATCTACACGCAGCTGTAGTTTGAATGGCTGATAATCGAACAGGATGGTGCGCAGTACCGCCAGCAGGTAGACGGTAAACCCCTGGAAGATGGGTACCTTGCGGGAATGGATAGTAACGATGGTATCAAAACCCAACCCGATAGCATTATCCCAGTATTTTTCACGGCCGAGGTTGTCGGTTGCCAGGCCGAGGTCCACTGCGTGGGGGGTGCCGTTCAGCGCCTGGCGCATGGCTTCTTCCGGGTTCAGTGAAATGCCGGTTGAAAATGCCAGGTCGTTCCCCGAGCCAATAGGTACAATGCCGAGGCGCGGACGCTTTTCAGCCGGCACTTGCATCAGCCCGTTCAAAACCTCGTGGACTGTGCCGTCACCACCCATGGCTACGACGGTATCATAGCCTTCGCGGGCAGCAGCGTAAGCCAATTCGGTGGCGTGTGTGGGGTAGACTGTGCCGACCCAGTCGGCACTGCCGTATTCCGCGGCAATCAGGCGCAGGGATGAAGCCACGTTCCTGGCGCGTCCCAGGTTGGCGATCGGGTTGAATATCAGTTTGACTCTGGGGCTCATGCGTTCCTCCGTGGTAGGATGGAATAATTCTACTACACGCGCTGATGACAGGGCTGTGTGGATGGCAGCCTGTTGAATCCCCCGGCGCGTAGTGCTATATTGAAAGTGGAAGTACCTGTGGGGACGATCGGCCAGAAAGCGAGGATGTCATGGCTACCGAAAAAGGTGCTGTATACACTGTCTTCAATAAACCCCCGTATATCAACGAGATACTGGCTGAACTGAAACCGGATGCGTTGAACGCGCGTGATTTTCGCTCGCTGGTGGAAGAAGCCAGTATGTATGACATCCATACCCTGCTGACTTACATGACGCGAGAGATGGATGTATCCGGGTTGGTACCAAACCTGGCGGGAGTCTGCACATCGGCGCAGGAAGTGCTGAAAATAATGGCGGAGATCGGTCACACGCAGCTGATGCGCATGCAGGGGCTCGAACCAGACCTGCGGCGTGAGGTGATGGATGCGCTGATTGGGAGTGATTGTTCGCTGCGGGCTTTACTGGTTCTGGATGATGCGCAACGGGCGGTCGTCACGCAGCTGATGATCTACCGCCGCGGTTCTGAGCTGGCACTGGCTGTGCGGCAGGCAATGGAAGATCATTTGCGGCAGCTGTATAGCTCCCCGATCAAGATCCGGTCTGAGGTTTTTGATCGTGCGTTGACGGTGGATACGCTGGATGCGCAGATGCACGGGGTTCCGCGCATCTGCTACCCGTATCGGGTGGAAGACGGGGATGTGCGCGAAGTGTGGCAGTACTTCCATTTGCCGCGATTGGATCGCATCCACCTGGGCGGGCATTTCTCGCACCTGACGGCACGCGAAGTGCTCACAAGCCTGACGCCAGATTTTTATCTGCGTGACAGTCCGTATGATGACCACTACGACCCCGAATCCCCGGTCGGTTTCATGGGTTTGTTGGGAAAGGTGGGCGGCGCGCTGCCGCGTATGATCGTGGAAAGAGTGCGGCGCAATAGCCGGGTAGAGGCACTTGTGCAGCGGGATGAATTGGCATCGCGTGCGCTGTATGAGCTGTTCACTAATTACCCGCGGGGGAGCTGACAGGTAATTGCTTTTGACTTTTACCAGACCAGCGTTTATAATCTGGTTCGTTGAGTACGCGGGCGTCGCCAAGTGGTAAGGCATCAGCCTTCCAAGCTGATATTCGCCAGTTCGAATCTGGTCGCCCGCTCTTCCATAAAATTTAGTAGACAAATCCTCTGCATTCGAACCCCCTAAGGGGGCGTGTCTGGTCGCCCGCTCTTTTGTTTTAATACTCACCAGCCCCATCGAGGGATGCATTCGAACCCCGTCGCCCGCTTTATTCACAAACCGTCAGCACTATACTGACGGTTTTTTTGTTTATGCCTATTAATGCTCGATGACACGATGTATAATCCAAACAGGTTTCGGTCAGGTGGAGAAAACGAATGGATTATGAGGTCAAACACGAGGAAGGCTACCTTACCAACGGCCGCCTGCGGCTGGAGTATCTGACACAAAGCGGCCCGCGGATTACCGGGTTCAAGCTGGTGGGTGGTGAAAACCTGCTGGCGCAAACTGGCAAGGTGGAGAAAACACCCTGGGGGGATTTCCATTTCTACGGCGGGCACCGCCTGTGGCGCAGCCCTGAGAGCTTCCCTGAAACGTATAGCCCGGATGATACCAGGTTGCAGGTAAACCGTCTTGCTGAAGGGGTGGAGCTGCTAGGCGCTGTCGAAGGTGGCAGCGGGTTGCAGAAATCCATCACAGTGCAGTTCAATGGCGCAGGGGATGGTGTCAGATTGACGCATACCCTGCGCAATGTATCCGCGCATACCTTGCAGATCGCGCCCTGGGCTATCACCATGCTGCGTACCGGCGGGCTGGTGATCCTGCCCCAGAACCCTGGCGAGGAAGGCGGGCTGCTGCCCAATCGTAACCTGGCTTTCTGGCCGTACACCCGAGCGGATGATCCGCGCCTGACACTGAGTGATACCTGCATCAAGCTGCGTGCCATCCCGGGCGGCGGGGCATTCAAGATAGGGCAGCATCTCTCTGCGGGCTGGATGGGTTACCGTTTGGATGATGTCCTCTTCATCAAGCGCTTTTCGGGGCAGCCGGGCAATTACCCGGATGGCAACTGCAACGCGGAAGTGTACCTGTGCGATGATTTTGTGGAACTCGAAAGCCTGGGTCCGCTGGCGAGCGTTGAACCTGGCGGCTGCCTCATCCATGAGGAAAAGTGGCTGCTATACGCGGGATATGCCGCCAGGGTGCCCTACTGCCAGATATCAGGGGTTTATTAGTTTTTTTGACTGATCTTACACCCTATTAAAACATACACCGCCCTCATGGTTCCATGAGGACGGTGCTGTTATTTCTCTGTCAATAGCTCAGATGGTGGCGCGCAGTTGTTTGCCGGCTTGTTTGATCATCTCAACGACAGATCCCAGGATGGAAAGGTATAAGCCCCAGCGGATGAAGGTGTGAATACCTTTCACGATCTGCGGAAAATCCCAGCTGGCAGTTTCCGCGAATCCCTGCAGCCAATCCACGCTGATCAGCGGGAAGGAGCCCAGCAGGAGGACGGAAATGACAATGTGTGCAACGTGGATGAGGTACTGCAGGCTGTTCGTCAACCGGCCCTTGCGTCCCTGGCTGAGGAAGATGACATTGCGGGCAATCTCTATACCTGCGACGGCCATCATCGCGGGGACAAAGCGCAGGAAGGAATCTGTGAAGATGCGCACCTGGCCCAGTTTTTCAGCAGGATTGATGTACACCGGGAAGCTGCCATCTGTGCTAAGCAGGTAGGTGAAGAATGCCAGCCCCACCATGGACATAACGATCTCGAAGAGGGTACCGAATACATCCGGCTTCTTCTCTGTGTCGGTCAGTTCGGGCAGGTCCTTCGGATTGAATTTCTCAAACTCCTCCAGTTCGTCGATCCGCTTGTCTTCACTGGCACGTTCGATAATCGCAAAGATTAGCGTGACCCAGGCAGCAGCCATGAAGGCTCCGTTGAAGAGGGATGCGATGTATTCCAGTATTGCCTTCCAATCCGGGGTGATGCTGCCTGCGATGAAGCCAACCGCCAGCGCCAGGGTAAGCGCGCCGAGAACGACCGGGACCACGATCCGCAGCACCAGCAGGTAAGCAGGGAAAAAGCGCGTGCCGATCAGACTACGCTGCGGGCCGTATGATGCGGCAACCTTGTTCGGGGAACCCATTTCCTGCAGCATCTCTTTCAGCTGTTCCTCATTGACCTCGGCCATTGCAGGGTATCGCTCGTCCAGCCTGTCCAGCAGTGTCGATTCAAATTCAGCCGCAATATCACTGCTTTTCTTAGCGGGTAGTGCCCGGCGGACTCCCAGCAGGTAGCGGTCCAGCAATATTCGGGCATTTTTACTTAGTTTCATCTGTCACACTCCTTATCCAGCTTTCTATTCTTTTCAGTTCCAGTTTCAGCTCTGCCAGTACGGTTTGCCCGGTGGGGGTCAGCAAATAGTACCGCCGCGGACGGGGATCTTCCACCCGCCACTCGCTGGCCAACAGTTCCTGCTCTTCCAGCCGCCGCAGCAGTGGGTAGAGCGTGTCCTGGCCCATTTCTATGCCGCTGTCGCTGAGGGCTTTTTGCAGGGCATAGCCGTACTGCGCTTCGCTCAGCAGTTGCATGACCGCAGCGATTGTAATGCCGCGTCGCATCTCCTGTTTGAGCTTTTCAACGATTTCGGTGATCTGTTTGGGTTCCATGCATCTATAATACTGTGTAACACACAGTATTGTCAATAGGCATTATGTGTGAATTAATAATATTGTAATAATTATCTCTTTCTTCCCACCTGTCACCGCTGTCAGGTTGACGGCACATCCGTTCTCCGTATACTGAATATAGAAAATATGTTCTATTTATCCTCCTCTTACACGGCTGCCCGCCCCTGAGCAAGGCGGGTTGCCGCGGGGGACTTTCCAAACGAGGTGACAGATCATGGATGGGAACACCACACCGCAACCACGGCGCCGCGGAGCGCCGGAGGGCAACCTCAACGCCCTCAAGCATGGTTTCTACTCACGCCGCTTCCGCAGCGGCGAACTGGAAGACCTGGCCCGCCAACCGGACGGCATGCTGCAGGATGAGATCGATATGCTGCGCATCATCAACCGCCGTGTGGTGGACCTGGCTGAAGAAGGCAAGAGCGCGGATGAGATCCTGGGTTTTTACAATTTCATCGCGCTTACCAGCCTGCGCCTCTCCACCCTTTTGCGTACGCAGAAACTGCTGCTGGAAGGCCACCGTGAAGGCGATGCCCTGCTGGCGGCGCTTGAAAAGGTGATCAATGAGACGCTTGGCAAGACAGGCTGGGCTGGCATACGCCTGGAAGCCAGGGAGGCCTGATGGATGAAGCACAAAACCCCGGATTGATCGCTGAGCGCCTGCGCCGGGCAGTAGACCTGCTGGACGCGCGCTTTGCCAGGCTGGATAACGACCAGCTGCACCGCGCCAGCCTGTTGGAACAGCGCCTGGAGTCGCTGGAACGCAGCCAGGCGGATCAGGAAGCCCGCCTGCGCGCGGTGGCGGAAGGTGTCATCCGCTTGAATACCCAGGGATCGCTGGCAGCCATCGGGCAGAGTATGCTTTCGCTCATCCTGGCAGCGTTAGCCGCATGGGTGGGAGCGCGCTGATGCCGCTGGATGTGAACCGGTTGGAGGCTTACCTGCGCCAGGCATTGGCAGACCCGTGTGCCTTTGCCCGTCTGAACGCTGGCATCACCCTGCGCAGTTATCAGCAGGACGTGGCGCAGGCAGTGGTGGATTCTGTGCTGAACCGGCGCGGGCTGAGTTTTGTAGTCATGTTCCCGCGCCAGTCCGGCAAGAACGAACTGCAGGCGCACCTCGAATCCTACCTGCTGGTATTGCTTTCCGGCCAGGATTGCGAGATGGTCAAAATCAGCCCCACCTGGAAGCCGCAAAGCCAGAATGCCATGCGCCGGCTGGAGCGCATCTTGAAGAAAGGCCTGCTCACCCGCGGCCTGTGGGAAAAGGAGAGCGGTTACATCTACCGCGTGGGACGTGCCAGCATCTGTTTCTTCTCCGGTGAACCGCAGGCAAATATTGTCGGCGCCACGGCATCCACGCTGTTGGAAGTAGACGAAGCCCAGGATGTCGCGGCCGGAAAATATGACCGCGATATATCCCCCATGGCTGCCAGTACGAATGCTACCCGTGTCTTCTGGGGAACGGCATGGACCAGCCAGACGTTGCTGGCGCGTGAATTGCGCGCCGCTCGCGCCCTCGAAGAGCAGGATGGCATCCGCCGGGCTTTTCTGATCGATGCCGACCGCGTAGCGCAGGAACTGCCGGTCTATGCCGAATTTGTCCGCGAGCAGGTGCAGCGTCATGGACGCACCCACCCGGTGATACGCTCGCAATTCTTCTCCGAAGAGGTGGAAGCAGAGGCCGGCATGTTCCCGGCGGCGCGGCAGGCTCTCATGCACGGCGATCATCCTGCCATGCCAGCCCCGTTGCCCGGCAGGCAGTACGCCATGTTGCTGGATGTCGGCGGTGAGCAAGGCGTTTCAGAAGCGGCTGGCAGCGCAGTACCCGCCAGCGTGGGGCATGATTCCACCGCGTTGACGGTGGTAGAGCTGGATCTCTCCGCGCTGGCGGACCCGCTCATCTCTGCGCCGGTCTACCGGGTGGTACACCGCCGCCTGTGGACCGGAGACACACACACTGCCGTATATGCAGCGGTACTGGCTCTGGCAGAACTATGGCAGCCACGCCGGCTGGTGGTGGATGCCACAGGCATCGGCGCCGGGCTGGCATCTTTTTTACAGAAGGCGCTGGGCTCCCGTGTGCTGCCGTTCATTTTCACTGCTGTCAGTAAAAGCGCGCTGGGGTGGGGCTTCCTCTCTATTTGCGATACCGGCAGGTTCAAAGACCATACCACGGATGGCTCAGCAGCGCAGCAAGTTTTTTGGCAGCAGGTAAATCTGTGTCAGATGCAGGTGGCGGATGGCGCTGCTCATGGCTTGCGCTGGGGAGTGCCAGATGGTATCCGCGACATCTCGAGTGGCGAACCGGTGCATGATGATCTGTTGGTCTCAGCCGCAATGTGCGCCTTGCTGGAAGATACCCGGAGGGCAGGCGGCAGCGGGCTGGTGCGCGCGCGTGATCCGCTGGAAGAAATGGGCCGCGGATTCTAACCCGGCTGGGGAGGTGGAAGATGAGTTGGATCAGCAAATGGATCGGTAAAAAGGTGCCAATCCGCCGCGGGCGGATGGCAGTGAATGTGGAAGACGGCTTCAATGAATGGCCGGCGGGCGGAAGTAATTTACGCGACCGGCACACCGGTGACCGTGAGGATGTATTACGCCAATCCCTGCAAGCCTGGCAGACCAACCCCCTGGCACGGCGTGTGGTGGAACTCACCAGCCAGTATGTGGTGGGTGGCGGGTTGCGCCTGGAATGCGACCATCCGGCAACGATGGCATTTCTGGGTCAGTGGTGGGACCATCCGCTCAACCAGATGGATGTGCGCAGTGTGGAGTGGTGTGATGAACTCTCTCGCGCTGGTGAGTTGTTCGTCCTGATCTCCACCGCCCCTGATGGTATGAGTTACATGCGGGCGGTTCCAGCCGGGCAGGTACGCGAGATCCGCTGCGCGGAAAATGACATGGAGCAGGAACTGGAGTATGTGGAATTCTCAGGCGGTGAAGAGCGAACCTGGCCGGCATGGGATATCAGCCGCGAAGACGGGCAGCCTTTCACACCGGTCATGCGGCATTACGCCGTCAACCGGCCGGTCGGTGCCTTGCGCGGGGAATCAGATCTGGCGCCATTATTACGCTGGTTGTCCCGTTACTCTGCCTGGTTGGAAGACCGGGTGCGGTTGAACCGTTACCGCCAGGCCTTTCTCTACCAGGTGAAGGCCGCCTTCAGCAGCGAGCAGGAGCGCCTGAATCGCCAGCAGGCGCTCAATGCCCTGCCGCCCAGCCCCGGTTCCATTTTGGTGACCGATGACAGCGAGAACTGGAGCGTCATCCAGCCGCAGCTGGCGGCCCATGAAGCCGGTGAAGACGGCCTGGCGATCAAACGCATGGTGGCAGCCGGGGCGGGCATTCCGCTGCATTTTCTGGCCGAGCCGGAAGGCGCTACACGCACCACTGCTGAATTTGCTGGCGGGCCGACATTTCGCCGGTATGAACAGCGCCAGCGCTACTTTCTTTGGATGTTGAAAGACCTGGCACGCGTGGCGGTAATGCGCAAGGCGCGCATCAGCCGCAGGGTGCGCGCGGATGCCGATATCGTGGTCCGCGGTGCGGATATTTCCACCCGCGACAATACTGCCCTGGCAACATCCGCCCGCGAGATCGTGGCAGCATTCTTACCCCTGGTGGAGCGCGGGTTGGTGGATGGGGCGGAATTACGCCGCCTGGCTTACCGCTTTGCCGGCGAAGCAGCCTGAGATTGTAAATCGGAAAGGAGGAATATGCAGGGAGAAATTCGTACGAGATTGGCGGTAGGCCTGGCAGAAGATGACAGCGGCGGGACAGGCTTTGAGGTAATAGCCATCACTGCCGGCATCGGTAATGGCTGGCATTTCAGCCGGGAAGTGTTACAGGCTTCAGCAGCTCTTTGGGAGGGAGTGGAAAGCTACATCGACCATGCACCTGCCGGGCAGGCGGGGCGCTCCGTGCGTGATCTGGCAGGGGTGTGCCGTTCGCCGCGCTGGGACGATCAGCTGCAGGGTATCTGCCTGCACCTGTACCCGGCCGGGCCGGGAACCAGCCTGTTGTTACAGGTGGGGCGCGAATGGCTGGAGCGTGCTCCGCAGGAGCGCGGAGACCTGGGTTTTTCAGCTGATATTCAATTTACCGCCAGCGGCAGCCAGGTGACCCGCATTCTGCAGGTACATTCGCTGGACCTGGTGATGAAACCGGCACGGGGTGGAAGATTCTTGCACCGGCACGCCGGAACGGAGATGAAAGGAGAAACAGTGGAACAGGATGTAGAGGAACAGGCAGCGCAGGCACAACTGCTGCAAAAGCAGCAGGCCGCCGAGCGTTCCAGCCAGCGTATCCGCGAGATGCGCGCGACCATGGCCGGAGATCAGAAGGTACTGAATGTAGTACCTGAATCTTTCCAGACGCAAATGTGTGCCATGCTGTTGGAAAACACATTATCCACCGCCCATCTTCCCGAAGCGGTCAGCGCGCGTATCCGCCGGTCGTTTGCCGGGCGGATCTTCGAGCCGGCTGAGTTGAGCCTGGCGGTGGAAGATGGCCGTGAACTGACCGCGCAGTTGGCTGGCGGCAGTGTGGTGCAGGGTGGAAGGGTGGAACGCGTTTTCGACACCCGCGATCAGCTGCAGGCTGCCTGCGATGACCTGCTGGGCGCTCCGCGTGACGAGGGCATGCACAACCTGCGCCCGGCCCGCCTGAGCGGCATCCGGGAGCTGTACCTGATGCTGACCGGTGATGATGACATGCACGGCGGGTACCATCCGGAACGGGCTCGTCTTTCCACCACCGGTGATTTTACCGGACTGGTGAAGAATTCCCTGAACAAGGTGGTAGCCAGCCGCTGGCAGGAACTGGGGCGCGCCGGATACGACTGGTGGCAGCGGGTGGTGAC
The DNA here is from genome assembly GCA_903828565.1 of uncultured Leptolinea sp. GTDB lineage: Bacteria > Chloroflexota > Anaerolineae > Anaerolineales > Anaerolineaceae > PNON01. Next base: position 78,067 of record CAIKMQ010000005.1, read on the forward strand.
TGTAGAGCACTTCAATACCCTGCAGCAGGTCACCGGCACGCTGGTAGGTACCGTTGGCTCTTTACCGGAAGTGGCTGAAGGGGCAGCTTACCCTGAATTGGAAGTGGGGGACAGCCCTGAAACAGCAGACTGGAAGAAGTATGGCGGTTACATCCCGTTGACGCTGGAATTGATCGACCGTGATGAGACACGCAAGTTGCGCGCATACCCGCGGGAGCTGGCAGCTGCAGGGTTGCGCAAGATCAGTTCACTGGTGGCCGGTTTGTTCAGCGAGAACAGCGGCACCGGCCCGCAGCTGGCGGATGGCGGCTACCTCTTCAATAACACGGCTGTCATTTCTGCCGGCGGACACCGCAACCTGCTGACCGGCGGGTTGACTGCCGCAGAATGGGACGTGGTGAGCACCGCTGTCTACAACCAGCCCATGCTAGTCAAGAATGCCGCCGGCATCTATGGCACGGGGCCGCGCCAGGCGGTAAATCCGCGGTACTGCCTTGTACCGCGTGCCTTGCAGCTGACAGCAATGAAGATCCTCTACCCTAGCCTGGAGAACGCCGCCAGTATCTACAGTGAGAACATGCAGCGCGGCCAACCGGGGGATGTGGTCACCGTCCCTGAATGGACAGATGGCAATGACTGGGCAGCGGTTTGCGATCCCCGTATTGCGCCGGCTATCTTCATCGGTGAACGCTTTGGCTTGATGCCGGAGGTTTTCATAGCCGGGGATGAATTGAGCCCCGCCGTATTCACCAATGACGAGCACCGGCTGAAGGTGCGCCATTTCCTGGCGGTATGGGTGAATGATTACCGTCCGCTGCATAAAAGCAACGTGGCATAGCCGTAGCGAATAGAAATAACCGCGGCAAAGCCCCGGCTGCGGACTGCGAAAGCGGAAGACAGGGGCAGGAGGAATATGAAAGATCTGTTGGTTTCACGCAAGTTTTGGGCAGCAGTGATTGGCCTGGTGCTGATTGTGGTCACCGCCTGGCTGCCGGGTTTCCCCGGCTTGGAAAACCTGTTGACCGATGCGGCTTTGCTGGTCAGCGCTTACATCCTCGGCACCGCGGCCGAAGGAAACCGGCTGCCTTCTACCGGTGTTGTTATCGGTCTGCTGCGCTCGCGCAAGTTCTGGGCGGCGCTGGTTGGTGTGGTGACGCTGGTGCTGCGGGCTGTCGTCCCCGGCTTTCCGCTGGATGACGGCCAACTGACAGCCGTCATTCTGACCATTGCGGCCTACATCTTCGGAACCGGCACGCAGGACGGCCTGGCCATCCTTACGGCGCGGTTGAATGGAAATGGCAGTGCAGCCGCCACGGGCTGATTGTAAAGCTTCCCGACACGTTAACCATCCCCGCGGTGCTTCCGCGGGGATGGCATCTGTCATCCGCCAGGCGGCTAGCAGCATCGGTTGGGATGCGTCTACCCTGTTGGATTGGAAGATCTACCCCGATCGTGTGGTGCTGATCTCAGCGGATGGCCGCAAAGCAGTGCTTCCCCGGGCTGCGATGGGCGAAAAGGAAAATGAGGTGTCGTAATGAATGTGGATGAGCTGGAACAGAGAGTATCCACCCTCTTGCAGGATATGACGCAACTGGTATTTCCAGTTGCATTAGTGCATGAATGTCTGCGTCAGGCAATGCTGGCATACAGCCGCAGCAGCGGAAGGGCAGAAAGCCTGGCCGGCCTGGATGGTGCATTGGAAACCAGCGTGCCTGAATTGGATGGCGGCCTGTTGGTCCTCGGTGCTGCCGGTTACGCAGCCACCCTGAAAGGCGTGGATCGTAAAGAAGCATTCAATCTGGAAGCGAGTACATCTACGCGGGTGGTGGAACTTGGCGAGAGGCTCTTGGCTCGTTTTGAGACACTGCTACTGACCGTGCAGCGGGATCGTATGCGCGCATCCACTGTGCAGCCGTGGGGTGCCGGCTGGCTGCTGGATGTATAGGAGGCTGCCGTGCTGCTGGGATTGGATGTCTCACATTACGATGAACAGGTGGACTGGGCGCGGGCAGCTGCCGCAGGGGCTGGCTTTGCCATTGCAAAACTCAGCCAGGGTGATTACTACCGGGACAATCGCTGCGCCAGTCACCTGGCAGGCGCGTTGGCAGCCGGGTTGAGAACGGGTGTATATCACTGGGTCGATCCGGAGTGCAACCCAAAAAAGCAGGCTGCCTTCTTTTGTCAGTGCGCAGCCGGCCTTAAATTCCATTTTATCTGCCTGGATGTGGAACAACATGCCCCCTGGCCATTAAAAAGGCGCGGGGAGGCATCCGGCCGGGCGAAGCCTGCAAGTTACTCGCCACGGGTGATCAGTGAATCTGCCCGTGACCTGGCAGCCTTGCTGGCTGAAAACCCGGGCTTGCCGCTGGTCATTTATACACGGGTGAGCTTTATTGTGGAATACGCCCGGCCCATGTTGGATTGGCTGCCTTCGTATCCCATCTGGCTGGCACAGTACCCGCTGCTGCCTGCACCGCAGGGGAAACTCACCTGGGAGAACCTCAGCCAGGTGTACCCGCGGGTGGCGGCACCGCTGCTGCCTCAAGGTTGCCCGGCGTGGACTTTCTGGCAGTGGAGCGGTGACCGACTGCGCCTGCCGGGAATGAGCAGTGCAGTGGATCTCAACTTCTTCAACGGTGACCGGAAGGATATGGATACTTTCCTCGGCATTCGGCGCAGGGGAAGTAACGGCACGCGCAGCCGGGAAGGTAAAAGGCTGGCGTGACAGCCATCATCGGTAAAGATTGTGATGTCATCCTCTCCCATCCGCAGGTGGATGGCGGGGAGCCCATGCCATGCCTTCTGGATAAAGGTAGGCTGTCTCGCGGCGGGGTCAGCGTCTTTCGCTCAGCCTATAAACAGGCGGATGGCAGTTTCCGTGACTCACAGGTGATCACCATCACCGTGCTGCTGGGGGATGGGCTGGTGAAACCGGACGGCAGCCAGAATTCAGCCACTCGTGTGGATGATTATGCGCGGTTGTTTAGCATCCTCGATCAGCGCAGCGGTATTCAGGTGGCAACAGCCGGCGGGGTTTTCGGAGGCCTGTTCGCCAGTGGGCATTATGCGCTGGAAGATCACACAGCCGGTATCAGCCGCATCACGCTGCAGCTGAGTTCGGATGGTGATATCTTTGCCCCGGCAGACCGCGGCAGGTATGAATCGTCCCTGTGGGTGGATGCGGAGACGTATGACGGCAGTATGAGCTGGGATAACTCATACTGGCGAGGGTAAAAGAACAGGGCAGGAGGAAATATGTCAGATCCGATCTATCCATCCTCACAGGATGTGTCAGCCGGTCAGCCGACCAGTGTGGTGCAGTACAACCGCCTGCGGGCAGATGCGTTGACGCTGGGGGCTGCCGCGGCGGACGCAGTGCCATTGGGAACCTTTTTGGCGGGGTACATCTCCGGTGTCAGCCTGGCTTACCTGGCAACCAATCGCTTGCGTGTGGCTTACAATGCGGCTTACCCGCCGACCCTGATGATCCGCGGTACCATGTGCCAGGCGCAGGCCAGCGTGGACCTGCCTGCCGGTTCTTTTTCCGGCCCGGCCGCGGATTGGTACGTGTTTGCCAACCGCGTGGCTGGCAGCTCATCTTTCACGCTATCATTGAACACCAGCATGTCGGCCGGGGCAGATCAACGCCTGATCGGTACTTGCCGTTGGGACGGCACCGCACTGGATACTACCAGCATCCAGGCCTATACCCCAGATTCCCCGGGCTGCAAAGTCTCGGTGGTGGTGCTGCATGGTTTTGTGCAGAACACCTCACAGACCACTTACGCCAGCCAGTACGTCTGTAAACACCTGTTGAATTATGGCTTGCTGCGTTCCGGCGCGAAGGCGGCTTACCTGGTGGCCAACATGTGGGCCACCAGCGCTACCGGGTATGTGCGCTTTTACAACACAACCGATTCGGCTACCATTGTCGAGCTCTCCACTACCGCCACATCCGCATATAACCTGGTCAAGAGCGGCGATCTGCTGGCTGCGTTGCCATCCGCCAGCGCCGAAACGCGGCTGGAATGGAAGACGAGCGGCACTCGCATGGATTGTGACTGGGCAGCCCTGGTGTTCGAGTACTAAGGCGATAAGAAATGGAGGGTCTGATGAATTTTGAGCAATTCTGTGAAGAAGTGCGCGAAGCATACCCGGCTGCCGGGCAGATATGTGCCACCGAGCATCCCCTGGCAGTTTGGGTGGATGGCCGCCCTGTTGACCTGGCAGTGCTGATAGCGGCTCACCGGCCTTGCTGGTTCAAACTGGATAAACTGTGTATCCTGGCGGATAAGCAGGATACTGCCCGCCTGGAAGTGGTGTGTCCATCCATGAGGGGAACCCTTTTCGATCTCGCAATCCGACACGGGGATAATCTGGTAACTGAATCCCTGGTGTTGGATGCATGGGGAGAAGGCGCGATCGAGATCACCAGCCAGACCCCGGGGCGTATCGTCATCACCGCGCGGGAATTGCCTGTGCGGGTGGAATTGCAGGTGGAGGTGATCGATGGCTAAGAAGGTATTGATCAATGATGATGCAAAACTGGTTCAGGCACAACAGGCGGAAGCCTTGCGCCAACAGCTAAAAGGCAAAGATCCCAGCCGCCTGACACAGGCTGAAATTGCTGAGGTGGTGCTGCTGTTGGCAAAAAAAGCAGGCATCCTGAGATAAGAGTCGGCGCAGGCAATGTAAACCTGCCGTGGAATCATTTCTGAAAGCAACCTTGTTATTCGGCGCGTATTGGGACTATAATTAGAATAGTTGGTAAATCATTAACTACCCATCGAAGCTGAATTTCGTTGTTATTCATAACGATCGCAAAACCCATAACCGGGGCAATGAATACAAAATACCGACCTTCTTGGTTTTTTAATTCCACGGAGTTATATGCACCTCTCACTTAACCGGTTTATAGAGTACGCTCCTATTGCCATTGCTCTCTTTGACAGGGACCTGTGCTATTTGGCTGTCAGCCAGCGCTATTGCGCTGATTACCTGGTATCCCAGGCTGACATGATCGGGAAAAACCTGTATGATGTCTACCCGAATACCCCTCCCTCCTGGAAGGAGACGCACCAACGATGTTTACAGGGGCATACGGAGAAGTGTGACGAGTACCTGCTCGAGCGGTCGGATGGCTCGCGAGAATGGCTCCGCTGGCAGATGGCACCCTGGGAGACCGATTCTGGTGAGATTGGCGGCAGCGTGCTGTATTCCGAGGTGATCACAAAAGAGGTGGAAGCTCGCCTCGCCGCTGAAAAAGAGAGCAATAAATACTTTGGGTTCTTTAATGATCATACAGCGGTGCAATTTCTAATAGATCCTGCGAACGGTCAGATCGTAGCTGCCAACCATGCGGCGGCTAAATATTACGGTTGGCCAATAGAGCAATTGGTTTCAATGAACATCGGGGAGATCAACACCCTAACTCAGGAAGAGATCGCGCAGGAGATGCAAAATGCCAGGCAATACCGCAAGAATTATTTTGAGTTTCGGCACCGGCTGGCAGATGGCGATATACGCGATGTGTATGTGTTCAGCAGCCCGCTGCCAGTAGGTGATAGGACATTACTGCATTCCATCATCCATGATGTGACGATTCAAAAACGTGCGTTGGAAGCCCTGCGTTTGAGCGAGATCCGCTTTCGCGATATCGTCGAAGGCGCCCCGATTGGCATATTTATCCAGATCAAACAAAAGTTTGAGTATCTCAACCCCTACGCTTGTAAGATACTTGGCGCTTCCTCGGTTGCAGAATTACTGGGCATACCGGTTCAAGAGGTGCTAAGTCCGGAGTACCATGAAGCCACCCGCCAACGAACACATACCCTCAATGTAGAGCTCAAGCCGGTGGATGGTTTGGTGCAGCCCCTGAAAAGAGTGGACGGCACAGTAGTCTGGGTGGAAATCAGCGGGCAGCCCATCCTGTATGACGGCCGGCACGGCGGGCTGATGTTCATTCGCCAGGTAGACGCGCCGCAAGACAAGCCGGCGCATGGCTCCCCCGCCAAGTAATTACCGATTATTTTCGCCTGCGCAATTACCCGGCCATCATTTGGCAGCACAATCCTGGTCGAGTTGTCCGTGATATCCGGGGGATGGATATAATTCTAGCGCGGGTCCTCGCCGGGATGCGCAACCTCCCACGCAGTATAAGCATCCGCCATCTCGCTAAAGGTTGCCCAACGAACTTTACCCGCAGCCACGGCTGGATCCACCACTTCGGTGAGAAAACGCTCGATCACCTCAAAGGGATGTGCCGGGTCTCCGTGGAATTCACCGGCATGCACGGTGAAATGAAAGACATTCACCTTTCCAGGCTCTGCCGCGGCCAGCGAGTTCTCGAATATTTCCTTCAAGTACTCAAAGTAGGCTTCGTCACCGCCTGAATCTTCTGAACGTCGCCGCGATGCGAAATCGGTCTCATCATATAAGCCTTCTGGGAGGAAGACCACCTTCCCTGCCGGGTCGTGGCTGGAGAGCAGCGAAAAATCATCGCCTGAAGTACCGCCAGCCGGCCTCCAGGGGTGGATTCCCACCAGGCTGATGTCGGTCGTCTGTGTCTCGGGGTTCTTCCAGTCGCTGTTTACATCCAACCCGGCACATGCCGCTGCCTCAAAGATCTGCGGATACAGATTCCCTCCACTCCAGTAACGAATGTCTACATTCTTGCTTGCTGCATCCAAATTCACAGCCTGCTGAATGAGCGTGACCTCATCAGACATCGCGGTACACCAATCTTTCACCGGTTTACGCTCTTCGTTCTTACCGAGATGCGCGTTTTCGTGAAAATGCAAGGCAATTTCATGCCCACCACCGTACAGGTCGGCCAGAATGGAATCTTTCAGGCGGATCGCAGAAGTAGTGAAGGGCGATTGCGCCTGGATGGTCATTTTACCGCCGTGGCTGGAAACGATGTCCGCCACCAGACGAATGTCTTTCACATGCCTTAAAAAGAAGGCCTCATCGTTGTAGTCCGCTTTCGTACTTCCCAAGTACCCCTGAGCGGTTTCGCCGAACGGCTCGATATGCATGCCGATAGAGAAGAGCAAGATATCATCAGCTGTGCCGGGTGCCTGGCTGACAGGAACTGTGGTTGAAGCGACGTTCTGATTGATTGGAATGGTGATCGTACTGCAGCTCAGGGTGAGCAAAGCAACAATGAGCAAAACCGGTAGAGATCTTTTCATCAGCCGCCTCCGTAGAACCAAAAAGGGTCAGGGTTCATTCCAATGAACGTCCCTGACCCCAGTATAGCAGTTTACCAAGTGGGCAAAAAACCTACATTGCCTTGACCGCTTTCCTCTTTGCGCGCAGATCGATCACCGCCCAGGGCAGGTAAAGGATGCCGAACATAAGGAAGCCGACTGCTTCCAGCGAGAGGATGTACCACGGCCACGGCCCGAGCACATCCAACAGGCTTGCGGTGGGTGGTTTGTGCATCAGGAACATGTAATTACCGCCTACCACCAGGTTGATGCCGTACACGATTACCATGGCGATGTTCCCATAAAGGAAGACATTGCGGAAGGAACGCAGGGTCGGACGGTAACCTTCCACCACGGTCATGTACACTGCTTCAGTGATGATTAGCCCGTGAGCTGTCAGGGTCTGAATCGGGCGGAAGTGCCACAACCCGTACTGCCCGGCATCCGGTGTGAGAAAGGCCTGCAGTGCGCCGCCGATCCCTAAAAAGTAGCTGAATTCATACAGCGTGTAATTACCGGTGAACAGCATGATGCTGTTGATAATGACGGATATCGAGCAGAGGTGCAGCGGCAGCATTTCGGCCACGGTCCACTCACCCAGCCAGATCTTCCAGGAATGCCAGGCAAGTTCCACGATGATGGAAGTGATGGCCAATCCGTAGCGCATGCTCTTGCGAAAAGCCGGGTTCTGGATGCGGCGCAGCCAGATGAACGAGAGATTGAATAAAAGGAAGAAACCTATGAAAATCAGGTGGCCGCTGCCGAAAAGTTCAAAAGCGCTGCCAGTCCAATCTTTGGCGAAGTAGGATGCCATAAATATCTCCTGTGATGAAATGATAATAACAATAACCCCGGTCAGCTGCCGAAGTGTTGCCGGTAATTGTAATTCATCCCTGCGGATTTAGAATGGCATCCGCTCCCGGATGAAGGATACAGCCTGTACTAATGCCTGTGAGTAATTCGGGTCTTCATCCCCGGTGGATAGGGTCAGCACCCTCCCGTCCGGTTGGGAAATTAGCCAGGCCTGCAATAGTTCGCGCTGTGCTGAAAGATCATCCAGCCGCGTGACCTCAGCCGCGCGCGAACGGTGGATGAAGCGGCTTGCCACAACTTGCAGGGGGGCTTCCAGGTGGATGATGACCTCCGGTGGTGGCAGCAGGATGCGCGTGAATTGGTAAAACCGCTGGCACAGGGTGAACTCGGCCGGATGCAACAAACCACGCTGGTGAAAAAAACAAGTAAAGAGGTGAAAATCCATCTCCAATCCCCCATCCACCACCCCGCCGTCTTTCACTGAGCGGATGCCTTTCTCCTGCTCTGCGCGGTAGAGGAGAAAATCCATCTGGTTCGCCAGCATCGATCCGCTGCCATCCGCAGCCTGCTGGTGGAAAGGCCGCTCCTGCAGTTGTTCTAGGCAGGCCGGCATACCCAGCCGGTCAGCCAGCAGCCGCGCGAAGGTAGTCTTTCCCACCCCTGAAATCCCGGAAATTACGATTAATGCGCCCATAATTACTCCATTTTACCGCGAGGTCGGTCTTTTCACCTGTGCCTGTTACCCAGGTATCAAGAAATGGCTGTGTCTCCCCCTTTCGTCTGTGCAGTTTTGCTTTGGTATAATCTATCCATCTTATCTCTCTGGAGTCATTATGGCGCAGCCGCTTAATTTTCAATCGATTATCATGAAGTTGCAACAATTCTGGGCGGACCAGGGCTGCCTGGTCTGGCAACCGTATTATTCCCAGGTAGGTGCTGGTACCATGAATCCGGCAACCTTTTTACGCGTTCTTGGCCCCGAGCCGTGGAACGTGGCGTATGTCGAGCCTTCCGTGCGCCCCGATGACGGGCGTTATGGCGAGAACCCCAACCGCCTGCAGCAGCATTACCAGTTCCAGGTCATCCTCAAACCCGATCCGGGCAATCCGCAGGAGGTCTACCTGAAGTCGCTTGAAGCAATCGGTATTGACCCGCGGGACCATGACATCCGCTTTGTGGAAGACAACTGGGAATCCCCTGCGCTGGGTGCCTGGGGTCTTGGCTGGGAGGTCTGGCTGGACGGCCAGGAGATCACCCAGTTCACCTATTTCCAACAATCCGGTGGTATGGTGCTGGAGCCGGTATCGGTGGAGATCACCTACGGCCTGGACCGCATCGCCATGGCCCTGCAGAAAGTCCGCTCCTTCCGGGATATCCAGTGGAACCCCGCACGCACAGCCGGTGATGTCAACCTGTTGGCAGAACAAGAACACAGTAAGTATTACTTCGAGGTAGCGGATGTTGAGCGCGTCCGCGCCATGTATGATCTCTTTGCGCAGGAAGCGGAAGTGGCACTATCACAGGGCCTGGTGCTGCCGGCGCATGATTACATCTTAAAATGTTCGCACACCTTTAATATCCTGGATACCCGCGGCGCGATCGGGGTCACCCAGCGCCAGGCATTCTTCGGACAGATGCGCGACCTTGCCCGCAGAACTGCGGAATTGTATGCCTCTCAACGGGAACAGCTGGGCCACCCCTGGAATTCCGGGCAAGTCATTCCTCCAGCAAAAACTGCACCTTACGGCATGCCAGTGATCTCTGCTGTAAAAGCAGACATGTTATTTGAGATCGGCACGGAAGAATTACCGGTCGCAGACCTGGATTCAGCGTTGGCGCAGGTGAAAGACCTGGCTGCCGGGCTATTCAAAGATTCCCGCCTGGGAGTGGAAGAACTTCGGGTATACGGCACCCCGCGCCGGCTGGTCATCCATGCCCGCGGCGTGGATACCCGCCAGGCAGACCGGGAAGTAGTGGTCAAAGGCCCGCCCGCGAACCGCGCGTTTGATGCGCAGGGCAAACTGACGCCTGCGGGGGAAGGTTTTGCCCGCGGTAAAGGGGTGGACCCATCAGTATTGAAAATTCAAGAAATCGACGGCGGTTCGTATGCTGTTGCCGTAGTGCAGGAAACCGGCCGTAGCGCCGTCGACATCCTCGCGGTTGAACTGCCAAAACTGGTCTCACGGATTAAGTTTGATAAGACAATGCGCTGGAACAGCAGCAAAGTGGCTTTCTCACGGCCGCTCCGCTGGTTCCTGGCGATGATGGATGGCAAGACCATCCCATTTGAATATGCCGGCCTTACGTCCGCAGCGATCACACGCGGATTGCGGCACCTGCAACCATCCGAAAAATTAGTTGCATCCCCGCAGGAGTATTTCGACTTCCTGAGTTCACAGGGCATCGTGCTGGATGGATCAGAACGCAAGAAGAACATCCGCGCACAGGTGGCAAAAGTGATGCGTGATTGCGGTGCGGATGAGCAAGTGGATGAAGGTTTACTGGAAGAAGTGGTGAACCTGGTCGAAGCCCCCACCGCTTTCCGCGGCGAATTTGAAAGTGAACATCTCAAACTACCCGCGGACGTGCTCATCTCTGTGATGAAGAAACATCAGCGCTACTTCCCCGTCAAGAAGGCCGGAGAGTTGTTGCCGTATTTCGTTGCCGTCCGCAATGGAGATGGCCGACATCTGGATACCGTAGCGGATGGCAATGCGCAGGTGATCCGCGCGCGCTTCGCGGATGCAGCTTTCTTTGTCAAGGAGGACCTGCAGTACCGTCTGGCAGATTTTCTCCCCCGCCTGGGGACGCTGGTTTTCCAGATCAAGCTCGGGTCCATGCTGGAGAAGACCCATCGGGTCGAGAAGATCGTTGAAGATCTAATCCCAATGCTGGGCATTCAAGCAGCCGACCTGCCAGTTACCCGCCGCGCTGCCAGCCTATGTAAAGCGGATCTGGTGACCAAGATGGTGATCGAGATGACCTCGCTGCAGGGGATCATGGGGCGTTTCTACGCTTTGCACTCTGGCGAACCTGCCGAAGTGGCAGAGGCCATCTACCAGCATTACCTGCCTCGCGGAGGCGGAGAAGCAGCACCTGCCGGCAAACCGGGGCTTGCTATCGGTATCGCTGACCGGCTGGATACCCTGGCTGGTTTGTTCGCGGCCGGGTTGGCGCCAACCGGTACCAAAGACCCGTTTGCTCAGCGCCGGGCAGCGCTTGGCCTGGTGCAGAACCTGATCGCCTGGGATATCGATTTTGACCTGCGCAAGGGAATTCAACTGGCCGCAGCCAACCTGCCTCTCCCATCCACCGCCGAGTCTCAGGCTGCCTGTCTTGATTTCATCTCAGGCAGATTGCGCTCCATGCTTCTTGACCAGGGATTCAGATATGACATTCTGGATGCTGTTCTGCCGGAATGCGGGTACAACCCCGCGCTGGCTTTCCGCGCTGTGAACACGCTTACAGCCATGATCGCGCAGCCGGATTGGCCGGCTACACTGCAGGCATACGCCCGCTGTGTGCGCATCACCCGTGATCAGAAACAGACCTTCGCAGTCAACCCGGCGAAATTCGTAGATGAGAATGAAAAATCCCTTTACAACGCGTTGATGGGCTGTCAGCAGGCACAACCTTATACCAGCCTGCAAGCCTTTTTTGATGCATTCAAACCCATGATACCTGTCATCCAAGCCTTCTTTGATGCCGTCATGGTAATGGCCGAAGATCCAGATCAGCGAGCCAACCGTCTCGGCTTGTTGCAGCAGATCGCGGTGCTGCCTGCCGGCCTCGCAGATATCTCCCGTCTCGAAGGATTTTAGTCCGGTAGAATAATACTCGCAGGTTCAACAGTTTCACCTCTTCATAGCAGATAGCACCTCCACAGCGTTGGAGGTGTTATTACTTGCACACCGCAGATATGTGACCAGTCACACTCTGAAAGATGTATCCGCGGTGGGATGTACGAACCCTTTTGGTCGGGTAATATGTACCCAGATCAAACGCGGCAAAGAGAGGTGAGTTATGCTGGCAGACAGAGCCATGTACTGGATATCCCGCCCGGTGGTAAAGACCTATACCGGCACAATGTTAAAAATGAATGTAAAAAAGCACGTGGAGATGCCGGATGGCCCCAAGATCATCGCGGCTAATCACCCTACCACCACAGATCCGTTCTTTGTGGCCGCCATGGTCCATCAGCAAACGTTTATTTTGATCAATGAACTGCTCTTCCAGGTTCCTATTCTGGGTGAGTATCTGCGCCGTTCCGGGCATATTCCGGTGGCTGCAGGCAAGGGCCAGCAGGCAATCGATACTGCGCTTGAACACCTGGCAGCCGGCCATAATGTGATGATCTTCCCAGAGGGCGCTCTGTCACCCTTTGCGGGAAGCTTCCACCGTGCACGTACCGGTGTAGCCCGCCTGGCAGTGGAAAGTGGAGCGCCAGTCATCCCGGTGGGCATCTCGCTTTCATGGGATCGAATCCGGACCATTCGTTCCACCGTGCAGGGCAGGGTGGAATACGGGCGTTGGTATCTGACCGGACCGTACCACATGACCGTCGGCGCGCAGATGAAATTCCACGGAGACGTGGAGGACCACGAGTACATCCACAGGGTGGCAGACACGGTCATGCGCCGAATTGGCAGATTGGCCGGCGAAAGCAGCAGCCGCATGCGGCCAGGTGTAGAGCAGCTTCGCCCGGTATATAACGATCTCACCTGATCTATGTGAATAAAAAACTCCGGCCAGCCGTCGGAGTTTTTCCTATTAATTTTACCGAAAATGTGCTAATATTAAAGCCAGATTAAATCACTCATTACTGGTTTTTATTGGAGGACGCATGGCAAAATCCAAATGGATGAAAAACTTTTTCTTCCCACCCGCTGAGCGCTCGATCGGTATGAAGATCCTGCCGTACGCGGTTGTGATCATTGCATTCATCGTGTTCCTGGTCGCTGTAACAGTCGGCTGGGAAGTAACCAATTCCACCGAGTTCTGTGGTTTGGCTTGCCATACCATGCCGCCGCAATACATCACCCATGAGAACGCAACCCATAATCGGGTCACCTGTGAAGAGTGCCACCTCGGAAGAGCTAATCTGGCAACCCAGATTCCGCGCAAGATCCAGTATTCCTGGCAAACCGGTTCTGCCTTGGTGTTCAATACCTACGAATATCCCATCCGGGCGACGACCATGCGCCCTGCGGTCGATGCCTGCGAAACCTGCCATTACCCTGAAACGTTCAGCGGAGATAAATTACTGACCCTGGATAAATTCGCGGCTGATGAGCAGAATACCAAAACGACGGTCAGCCTGTTGCTAAAGACCGGCGGCGGCTCCCAGCGTGAAGGCCTGGGCAGTGGCATCCACTGGCACATTGAAAACCCGGTCTACTTCTACACCGATGATCCCGAAAAGCAGGTCATCCCTTACATCCGGGTGACCAACACGGACGGCACGATCACCGAGTACGTGGATGTTGAATCTGGTTTCGATGTCTCCAGCATTCAGAGCAGTGACCTGGAATACATGGACTGCAACACCTGCCACAACCGCACATCCCATCAGATCCTCTCGCCCTCCAACGCGATGGACCAGATGCTCAGCCGCGGCTTGATCTCTGCCAGCATTCCTGAGATCAAGAAAAAAGGCGAAGAGGTATTGACGGTGAATTATGAGACCGACGAAGCCGCCGCCGCAGCAATTGCCGGGCTAGAGACCTACTATCAGGAAAATCATAGTGATTTCTATGCTCAAAACACCCAGCTGGTGAAAGATGCCGTCGCGGCTATCCAGGCTAAGTGGGAAGTTTCCGGTTTTATCGAACAAGAGATGTTCTGGAATACGCATCTGGACAATATTGGGCATGAGACTGCCCCTGGTTGTTTCAGGTGCCATGATGGCAAGCATTTGACTGCCGAGAAAGAGGCGGTCCGCCTGGAATGCAACCTGTGCCACTCCATTCCGGTTGTATCCAAGGATACCGACCTGGTGACCAAATTGGAGATGAGCCGCAGCGGTATCGAGCCGCAAACGCACCTCAACACCAACTGGATCACCTTGCACAATCAGGCCTTTGACAGCAGCTGCCAGGGATGCCATACGGTAACAAATCCCGGCGGGGCAGATAACACCTCGTTCTGCTCCAATAGTGCCTGCCACGGCTCCAGCTGGTCTTATGCCGGTTTTGATGCCCCGGCACTGCGCGACGTCCTGAAAGATCAACTGCCGACTGCACCCATTGCCCCGACCCAGGTGGCTACATTGGAACCCGGAGGTCAGGTTTCTTGGAGCGTGGTAGGTGATCTGTTGAAATCCAAATGTGGTATGTGCCACGGCGAAGCCGGTACTGCCGGATTGACGCTGATCAGTTATGAGGGGTTAATGAAAGGCTCCAGCAAAGAGCCGGTTGTCATCCCGGGGGATGCTGCCAACAGCGTTATCGTAAAAGTACAACAAGCAGGACACCCCGTCCAGTTGACAGCTGATGAGCTGAACCTCTTGATCGAATGGATCAATGCAGGCGCTGTACAGTAACTGCCAGAGGAAGAATTGATAGAATACAAATAGCCCGCGAGCAATCGCGGGCTATTAATTCTGTAGTAGGTTCTATGCCACTCTGGCAGCTTTCACGCCAGACACAGCGGTAACCGCATCCAGTAGTTCGATGGCTTGTTTTCGTGGTTTGAGCTTGATCGTGAACTCGCTGGTCGTTGATCCATGTTCCACCTGGCGCGAGCTGAAATTAAGCGAATAGCTCTTGCAGACTTTCTGTATCACTTTGTGGATGGCAGCTAAAGTCTCAGGTTGGCTATCTGATTCAACCCTGAGAATGACAGTGATGGCTACATCGATGAATTTCTTTTCCAGAATATTCAGCAGGATTAGGACTGCCAGGATCAAAAGAGTGACTGCAACCGCCACCAGGATGTGCCCGGCGCCAACAGCTAATCCTACACCGGCCATCGTCCATAGAGATGTGGCCGTCGTCAAACCCTTGATGGTTGCACCGTAACGTAGAATAGCCCCGGCGCCCAAGAAACCGATGCCCGAAACCACCTGGGCAGCCAGGCGTGCCGGGTCACCATTGGGGACCATTGGTTGGAATTGCATGGCCAGATTGATCGAAAGGGTCATCATCAAAGCGGCTCCAATGACCAGGATCATGTGGGTTCGCAAACCGGCCGGTTGCCCCTGGCGTTCCCGCTCAAAACCTACGGCGGCGCCGAGCAGGGCAGCAATAGATACACGCAGAATCACTTCCAGGTCAGGTATCATTGTCCCATTGTGTTGTTCTTGGCCCAGTCATCACCGAGCACAACGATCACATCTACCGTTGAGTTCGGATCATAACTGGCACTGCGGATCTGCGCAGGCCCCAGGTTGAGGACACTGGCAAAATAAGAGAGCGTATACGGGTTCCCGGTGATATCAATGACGTAGGAGAAGCTGCTGGCATCACCCATGCCGTTCTCCACCACCGTCACACCCTGGTTGGCAAAATATGCGGCCGAGGTATCATTCAATCCGGGGGTGGATGAGCCGTTGCGAATGGAGACGCGCGCGCCTTCAGCCTTCATTAACTCCACGGGGTTGGATGAAACCAGTGAAGCGCCAAGCGGCCCACTGGTGGCAAAGGTCGCATCACGGACCGCGCGTACTTTATCCATGATGGGCACCAGAATGGATTGACCATCCGCGGACATGGTCATGTAGGCGGAGTCTTCTGAGATCAAGCCATGATGTATGTTCTCACCAGGTATTTTGGCAGCAAACAGAGCCAGTTGGACGATCTGATTCAATGTTAAGTTTGTGGCGACACCTTGTGACAGGTCGGAATAAAGTTTTGGGGCTTTGGCGATCAGCGTAGGAAGCATATTAAAGTCCAGAATACGGGAACGGACTGCGTCTACCACCTGCTGTTGACGGGCAGCACGATCGTAATCGCCACCGGCTGTATGTCTGGCACGGGCATATGCCAGGGCAGTCCGGCCGTCCAGCGTTTGTACGCCGGGTTTCAACCAGAGTTCTTCTCGGGTGTACGTGCGGCCTTTTTCATCATGAACCGTGTAACCGCCAATGATGGATACTTTGATCTTTTCCTTCACATGAATGTCTACCCCACCGATCTCGTCGATGAACTTAGTGAAGGCTTCAAAATCGATGCGGGCGTAGTAATTGATGGGTACACCCAAAAAATCTTCAACAGTCTGAACAGCCATTCCCGGGCCGCCCCCCGGCATCTGGTACGCTTCACCCAGGAAGTACGCTGTGTTGATCTTGCTATAATCGAACCCCGGGATATTAACCCAGAGGTCACGCGGTATGGACATAATACCGGCAGTATTCGTCTTGGGATCCAGCGAGAAGAGCATCATGGAGTCTGTGCGCGGCGTCTTGCGAGCTGCCGTATCATCATAATCCAAACCCATGACGAGGATGGTAATGCGGCTGGAGCCGTCCCATGCCTGAGGTGTCGGGCCCGTGTCCTGCTGCAGGGTGTCCCCACCGCTGGCAAATGGCGTACCGGCAGCATCCACACCGGTTTCACCCTCGTTGAAGACGGGTGCGCCGGGTAGAGTGCCCAGCGTCCAACCGGCAACAAGGTTCTTAACCAGCAGGAAAGCCAGAATGGCTGTGGTGAGTGCCACGAGCCCGAATGCTACAAGCAGGATCTTCTTTGCGGTAATGCGGGCGCGTACGCGAGATTTTGGTCGGGTAAATTGAGTGCTCATAACCTATTTCCGGGTGCAGGATTTAAAAACTGGAACACTCCGCTCTTGTTGCAAGAGATGTTCCAGCCTGAATGGGAGTGGGCTGAATAGACAGTTCGCTATAACAGTGGCGGGGCTGGCGGCAGATCTTTCACCGCAGTTTCTTTCCATTTATCGCCTTCATCAATCAAAAGTACCGGGATATCTTCGCTAATGGGATACTTTCGTCCGCAATCCTGGCATACCAACCATTCTTTGCGTTCGAGTTTCAGTATGCCAGCTTCCGAGGCGCTGCATGCCGGGCACCGAAGTATTTCCAGTAGATCATTATTGAGCATTAGACCTCCAGCCTGTCTTAGAGTATTCAGGCTTAATCATACCACACCGTGCTTTTGTCACTCGGTTAGAGCCCCGGGAGGCAAATCTGTCCCCGGTCCGTATTCGTAGATGGCCTGCCACGGTTCATAATGGGTATCGAACACATCCTGAAAGTAGATCTGGCCGTTCCGGTAGACAGTGCGGCTGACGCGGACGTCGGCACCATCCGCCTCATAATCTATCTGCTTGATCTTTCCCTGTGCCAGAGAACCGTTTTCTTTATATAAAGGTTTAGGCGCTTCGACCACATTTTCAAGGCCGTGATTCTGCCATTCCACTACACGGCCATCCGCTGTGGAATAGAACTTCCAGGTGATCCAGGAATCGCTGACATAGGTTTCCATCAACAACCAGTAGGGTGTATCGTTCACAAACTTGAAATCCACCACCGGGATGAACACCGTGGCATCTAATCCCGCGAGGTCGGTATTCCGTGCCCCTGAGCTGGTCTGTTCATAATAACCAACGCGGTAGGCATGGGCATACCGTTCTGTCACAGGGAAACCGCTGAAAAAGGCAGCACGAAAGAGCGTGGTGCTAACCTGGCAGACGCCGCCGCCAACGCCTTTGATGGTCTGGTTGCCGAAGATGATCAACGCTTCGGTATACCCGTTATCCAGGCTGACATCTTTCATGGCATTCGCCATTGAAAACTCTTCCCCGGGTGCGATCAGCAGTCCGTGAAAGTTCTCTGCTGCGGTGCGGATGTTATGGATCCGCGCAGCCGTGGAGCCGTAAAAGTATGTCGTTTCTTTATGCACCAGTTGAGTGATGCCTAGATCAGCGCCGGTAGCTGTGTCATCCACTGCCGGTTGGGTGATCACGACACGCAATGGAACGGTATGATTCCCGCTTTGCAGTGCCAACAGGATGTCATCCAGGCTGTTTTCCATATCCAGGGACCGACCGCTGGTGGAAGGCTGCAACAGATCCAACCGCAATGTGTCATCGTTGAAAATAAACCGCGCATTCTCCGGATAGCGTTCCAGCTCAGGAGCCACCTGCTCGAGATACCCGCGAAGGGCGGAGCGCTGTAAGGTCAACTGATATGGATAATCCGGGTGGGCCGGGTCGGGTGTAATCGTCAGGGCGGATGCCAGCCAGTTCGCGTCCACTTCCCATGGCCCCGGGTCCCCTTCCGCAGGGTCGGGCAGGGTCAGCGTCAATGGAGCGGAGAGGATCGAGCGCGCGGCATTGGCCAGCGGTGCGGCATCTTTCAGCAAGGGGGGATGCTCCACAACGGTGATGGAGACAACGCCATCAGTCAGGGTTTGCAGCTGGGCCGATAGCATTGGAAGGGTGGCGTTGATATCCAACTCCAGGCCAACCTGCCCGGGCGTGGTGATAACATCCAGCCCGGAGAGATGAATACCCGCTTCGATCGTGGGGCGGTTGATCTGTGCTGCCAGGGCGACCAGGTATCTCTGCGCTGCGGATTCATCCAGGACGACCACTGCTGGTACATCCAGGCGGTACTGTTTGCCACGGAGCATACGCCAGAGGCTGCCCGGCAAGCCACCGCGATGCGAGTCGGTGTATGCATTCAGTGCGGTGGTATTGACATCTAGGATAAGACCAAGCTCTGCCGGTCGTGCCAGCCAGTGCCGGTCTCCATACTGAAGCAGAATCTGCCCGGTGGACGGGAAAGGCAAGGCTATAGCGAGCGATGTGGCTGCCTGTTCGATCGTTTGGCCGGAAAGATCCACGCCATTCACATAGGTGCCCGGGCTGATCTTGCCGGAGGATGAGAATGCCGCCGTAACCCCGAGGATCAGGATGAGAAGGAACAGAGTGATAAAGAAGGCAAACAGAATGACCAGCGCAATCTTGCTGGAGGAACGGGCGGATCTTCGAGTATATGCAGTAGTCATGCAAAAATTATAACATCCAGCGAGTTTATGACCTCAGGGGGAGAGTTGGTTATTGAAGAGACGACAACACATAGAGAAAGTTCCCTGGCGGGAGATGTATAGAGTCTTTGAGAGAATTTTGCAAAAAACCTTGCGGAGATGGAGAAGCGTGGTAGAATCGCTGAGCTTTACCCGAGAGAACAAGTGCACGTGTGAAGAGGGAAGAAAGCAAAATCGAGAAAAACCGAAATTGCCCCCTCAATACCCTTGACAGGTAAAGCCAGTTGCGTATAATAGACAACGCAATTGAGCATAACAGGTCTTGCGAAAGCAGATCGGTGACAATCTAAAAAGACGAAGCACCCGGTGAAAGCCAAATGCCAGTCTTGTCGGTGGGAACCGATGTTGAAAAAAACATCGGTTTTTAGTCTGTAAAAACCCTTGACAAAAGGAAACAAGCAGATTAGAATCCTCACCCGCGATTGAGAAGGCACCTTAACAACTGAATAGTGATAGAAAGTACAAGCCCAATTCAATTCTAAGTAAATCCAAGACTTTTATCTCGAAAGAGATACTTTTTGCGGAGAGTTTGATCCTGGCTCAGGATGAACGCTGGCGGCGTGCCTAATACATGCAAGTCGAACGGAGATATTGTAGCAATACGGTATCTTAGTGGCGAACGGGTGAGTAACGCGTTGGTGACCTGCCCCGAAGAGAGGGATAACAGTCCGAAAGGATTGCTAATAC
>CAIKMQ010000006.1 GCA_903828565.1 uncultured Leptolinea sp.
AAATTTAAAAAGCAAAGATCCCCGTCATCCGAGTGGATGACGGGGATCTAAACTTGCGCCTGGCCTAACCAATTTAACAATCCAGTACTATTTGCTAATTTTGCTAAGCCTGATTTTCAAATGGAGGCACTTATTCTACCACATGGAGGCGGGATAGGTAATGTCGATAGCGCGCTTCGGGCATTCCATCCAGCAAATACCGCAATGCCAGCATTCTTCATTGTAAACTGCCTTAGGCATCTCGGTTTCTTTATCGATTGCGAAGACATCCATAGGGCATAAATCATAGCATCTTTTGCAACCGATACATTTCTTGTAATCTATCTTTGCGGGCATTTATCTTTCCTCCTTGTGATTATCAGGATATTTCATCGGATTAACTTTTCTCATTTCCATAACCTTTTTGCCATTTACCAACTTCTGGAAGGTCAATAAATCATCCAGGGCTGGATCTTGATGGGGATAATATAACCGGATATAGTTGCGGCGGGTTTCTTTCCGGTTAAGGCAGCCTTCAAAGTGAAGTTCGGCCACATCGAACAGGTTTCTAACTTCAAGAGCTCTGGCCATATAATGAGGATTCTTGGCTACCACTTTAGGCAGGAATTCTCTTCTCAATGATGCGATGCGGCGGATGCCTTCGCGAAGTTTGCCTTCAGATTTGTTCAGGTTGTTGTATCTTTCAGTCGCATAGCGGAGAGCGCATTCCAATTCCATCGGCTCAGTACCGTCATTGACGCTGACAGTGCTGGGTTTCATGATGGTTTCTTTGAGGGCTGAAACCTGCTTCTCGTCGACTTCAGGTTTGTCAGTCTTTTCCAGGAATTCACCTACAGAATCACCAAAAAGCATACCGGTGGAACCGCAGGCGCAAACGTTGTGAGAACCCTGGATGCAATCACCCAGTGCGAACAGACCTTTCATAGATGCTGCCATGTTCTCATCAACATTGATGCCGGGCTCTACATGCAGCTGGTTAATCCTTTCATCCATTCTCTCATACCCGTGGGTCCTGAGATTGAAGCCTCTGTCTTCGGCTAGTTTGAAGGAGACCATTCTCTCATCTACGTAAGCTACTTCAATACGCTTCAGGAAGTCTTCCGGCAGATTATTAAAGCTCATGTAAGCCGGCGGGATCGATGCCCCCATGTGAGAGGCTCTACCCTTGAACTCTTTTCCTAAGAAGTTGACTTCTGCGGCTTCGAAACCCTCGTTGCCGGTGTTACCCCATGAAAGGGTGCCGTCATCGCGGAGACGATAGCCGGGAGGAGCGATTTCCATGTTGCCCAGCTCGGCGCCGGCCCGATAAGCCATGGCCCAGCCGTCTCCTGATACGGAGGACGGGCACCAGTGATATTTCATCTTGTAATTCCAGGGCTGTGCAGTTTCAGGGCTGTAAATACGGGAGCAAGCGGCGGTAGCCAGGGCAGTTGCCTTAGCTTTGATAACAATGTACTCTCCAGACCTGTTATCAACAGCCACTGCACCAACTACTTTGCCATTGCTGGTCAGTAAATCAGCGATCGAAACGTGATCAAGGATCTTGACACCAGCTTTTTTGCAGGCATCAGCCATGATCGGTTTAACATTGGTCCAGTGAATACGCATGGTAGGACCTTTCCAATGGGAATCGGCATTCATGAAACGATATTTGCCATCGGTCCATTTCATGGGCACGCCCATGGCTTCCAGTTGCTCAGTGGACCACTGTGAATTGGCATAGGTTCTGTACATACGAGTGGGATCAGAGAAAGGAACGCCACCATGAAACGCGTTCTGGAAACCCATTTCCTGAACTTGTTGATTGAACTGTGCTACAGTTATGCCACGATCGAAGAAACCAGGATAATGATCGATACCGCAAGCTGAGCTTCCGCTTCTAGCGGGATTGGCTTTATCTGCCAGTATAACGCTTGCACCTTTCTGCGCTGCTTTCCAGGCAGCCGGACAACCGGCAATACCGCCGCCGACTACCAGGACATCAGTTTCATATACTCTATCTGCAATTTTACTTAACGCCATTTTTATCTCCTAATTATTACTCGGTTATTTCTTGGGAGCGCCTTGAGGTCCACCAGGTCCGCCAGGTCCACCGGGACCACCTGGGCCACCCGGTCTATTCTTTCTATCGGCTTCCTGTAAAGCTCTCAGTTCGGCGGCTCTCTTACCAACTTCGGCTTCTTCGAACTTGGTATCGCGATACCTGATTCCCTTTTCAAACTCGGGAAGGACCTCGAGGGCTGCTTTGACATAGCTAATGTCCTTTTTCGCAGCATGCGTCTTGATCATTTTCCACAGGGGGAACTCAAACTTCTCCTCATAATGTTGATCAGCTGTATCCATCATTGTCTCCTCCTAAAAGATTTTATCTATTTTGTTTTTAATACTTATTTTCTTAATTGGCACTACG
>CAIKMQ010000007.1 GCA_903828565.1 uncultured Leptolinea sp.
AGAGGGGAGTTAGTAGAATAGTAGTTCCGCGTGGTGTAAAGTAGGAATCTATTCACTTAATCGTTCTACACTGACCATCTTTCGTATTTTTAATACAAAAAAAGGCAGCCGGGAGAATCCCGGCTGCCTGAGTGTACCTGATGGTAACCTAATCTACAACGGAAGGCTGGATCTTACGCGTTGCAAGGCGGATCAATCTGAATGGGGCTTTGATCAACCAGACTATGGGTTGGAATAACCAATCCATTACCGCGTCAAAATGCGCCATCCCTTCACCCACCCACAACAAGGCAGGAGACAATTTCTGCAAGAGGGACGAATGGGCATACAGGATGGATAGGAGAATAATACCCATCGATATTCCAAAACGGGTAAAGCCATTCATCTCAAAATGATAGATCTCTGCTGCGATCAATTCCAGGCCGATCACAAAAACCAGGATGTACGCCGCATTCTTCAGGATTGGTTCTTTCTCCACCGCATAACTGAATAAACCAGCCGCAAAACGCATCATCAAAATACCAATGGCAACCCCGACTAATACCACCCAGAGCTTATCCGAAAGGGTGACTGCTACAACCACATTGTCGAGGCTGAATATCAGGTCAGTCAACTCGATTGTGACAACGATGCTCCAAAAATTCGTCTTTTCCAGGTGGTGGACATGAGCCTGTTCTTCTGTCTCGCCCATCTCCGGTTTGCCCAGATTGTTACACGCCAGTTTGATCAGGTAGATGGCACCGATGATCTTCAGCCAGGGATTGCTGATGACAAAGTTGGCAACAACGAGCATCAGACCGCGGCCAAGATAGGCGCCCAACAAACCAACTCGCAGCGCGGCGGTCCGCTGAGGCCCGATGAATCCGTGGATCTTTTCGCCAAAACGGCGCAACCCTGTCGGCCAGACGATTGCCCGGTCATCCGGCAAATGGGATACCATAGCACCCAGCACAGCGGCATTGTCTATGGATAGGATGCCTTCCATGAATATCAGTTGAAGAATGATCAGGGGAATAGTCGGATCCATGTTACCTCGTTATTCGTAGGTTTGGCCTTGCACACCCGTTGGGCTTTCATAATTATAGGCAGCCCCTCTATCCCGGTAAGATAGCTTTCGCCACAATTCCCTTGATACCTGTCACCCTTCTTTTATTACTTTTATCATCAATGGAATATTGAATATAATTGCATTATGATGAGGATCTATGGATGAGATCGCACTGATTGCCGCTGCCCGTCAGGGTGACCCGGATGCCTTTAACCGGTTGGTGCTGGCGTACCAGGATATGGCTTACAACCTGGCATATCGAATGCTAGGAGAAGAAAGCCGCGCCGAGGAATGCACGCAGGATGCCTTCTTTGCGGCTTACCGCAACTTGAATTCCTTTCGCGGCGGCTCTTTTAAGTCCTGGGTGCTGCGGATGGTCAATAACGCCTGTATCGATGAACTACGCCGCCGGAAGCGCCGTCCGCTGATCCCATTGGAACCACTCCATGATGATGAAGAAGTAGAATCTCCGGCCTGGCTGGCAGACACTGGGCCAACGCCGGAAGAAACTGCTGCCACACACGAGCTGGATCAGGCGATCACACACTGCCTGCAAACTCTAACACCCGATGCCCGCTCTGTGATTGTTCTGGCAGATGTCGAAGAACTCGGATATGAAGAAGTCGCTGCTGCGCTGCATACCCCGTTGGGTACCGTGAAAAGCCGCCTGGCCAGAGCCAGGCTAAAAATGCAGGACTGCCTGCAAGGGTTCATGGAACTTCTCCCTACCATTGAGCGTCTTGAAGGGGAGGGTAAATAATGCGCAGCCAGGTGAACCTTGATCGTTTGATACTGTTCTCAGAATACCTGGACGGCCGCTTGCACGCGAAAGACCAGGCTGGTGTGGACGCTTTGCTGGCATCGGATACCGGAGCAAATACCGAGATGGCCGCAATACGCTCCGCCCGCCAGCTGCTGCGGTTGGCTCCCCATCGGCCAGCCCCGCGGAATTTTACGCTGCAACCAGCCATCGCCAGAACGATCCGCAGGGATCGCCGGGCAATCCCACTGCTCGGAACGTCCGGGCTTCTTTCAACCAGTCTTGCCCTGGCATTATTCCTGTTCGCCTATTTTCCACAAGCCATCCAACCGGAGCCGGTAGCTGTCTCCAGCTTTGCCGTAGAGATGGCTCCGGCAGCCCCGGCCCCTGCTGCGTATACAGTTAATGGTGAACCGATCATCATTACCTGGGGTGTCCCAGCTGCCGGGGGAAGAGGAGGCGGAGGAGGGGCTGTGGAGCCGGCAGTTGCTGCCGAAACCTACAGCCTGAAAAGCCCTGCTGCAGGAGCCCCAATCGAGCAGGCTGCACCGCAGGCAGACACACTGGCAGTCAGTGATTATCCACCCATCACCGGCTCCGGCCCAATCCTGGGTGTCTTTGAATCAAACACGGCAGAGAATAAAACCGCCCGCGGGGCCACTGCAGTAAATTACCGCGGCATCGGCATCAACATTCTGCTGCTGTTCGGTTTGGCGTTATCTACAGCGGCATATCTGCTCAGACGGAGACGATACCAGTGATAGAACCTGCCTACTGCCTGCTATGCGGCATCCATCTCAACATTACCATTTACGAAGATGGCCACCCGCACCCGGTTTGCCCGGGTTGTGGCTGGGTGTACTTTCCGGATCCCAAGGTGGCGGCAGCAGTCCACCTGATACGGGATGACAGAGTGCTTCTGGTTCGGCGGATCTTTGACCCGCACCGGGGAGAATGGACACTGCCGGCTGGTTATGTGAATGCGGGAGAAGACCCGGCAGAGGCAGCTGCGCGGGAATGCCTGGAAGAGACCGGGGTATCCGCCAGGATCACCGGTTTACGCCTCGTGATCACAGGCCGCGAACATCCCCGCGGCGCGGATATTGTACTGGTATACAATGCCGAATATATATCCGGTGACGTGTGCGCGGATGATGATGCCGATGAGGCTGGCTTCTTTCCCCTCAATGCGCTCCCTCCACTCGCGTTTCGCGCCACCCGTTCAGCACTCGGGATCGAAGAAGCCTGATGGATTAGTATTAATATTTAATATAACAGCCTGACCTTCCGGTCAGGCTGCTTTCGTGTTTCTCAATGGAATTACAGACCGGCAGCGGCTTTTAGTTCAGCAGCCTTGTTCGTCTTTTCCCAGGTGAAATCTGCTTCTTCGCGGCCAAAATGACCGTAGGCAGCAGTCTGCTGGTAGATCGGACGGCGCAAGTTCAGGTCACGCAAAATTGCTCCCGGGCGCAGATCGAAGATCTGCGCAACCAGATCTGCTATCTTGCCATCATCGATCTTGCCTGTTCCAAAAGTTTCCACATTGATGGAAAGGGGATGGGCGACACCGATGGCATACGCCACCTGGATCTCACAGCGATCCGCCAGTCCGGCAGCCACAATATTTTTGGCAACCCAGCGGGCTGCATACGCGCCGGAGCGATCCACTTTTGTGGGGTCTTTACCGGAAAAAGCGCCGCCACCGTGACGGCCCATGCCACCGTAGGTATCCACAATGATCTTGCGGCCGGTGACGCCTGCGTCACCCATTGGTCCGCCGATCACAAACCGGCCGGTGGGATTGACGAACACCTTCAAGCCATCATCCACCAGATCTTCGGGGAGAACTTTATTGATGATGTACTCGCGAACGGATTCGCTTATCTCAGCGTGAGAAATCTCGGGGCTGTGCTGGGTGGAGATCAGTACTGTATCAATGCGTTTTGGTCTTCCATACTCATACTGCACGGTTACCTGGCTCTTGCCATCCGGCCGCAGCCAGGGCAGTTCCCCACTCTTACGGGCGATGGAAAGCTGACGGGTAAGCTTGTGGGCATAATGGATCGGGGCGGGCATGAGTTCTGGGGTTTCATTGCACGCAAAACCGAACATCATCCCCTGATCGCCGGCGCCAATCTTTTCGATCTCGGCTTCGCTCATTTCGCCAGCTTTAGATTCGAGAGCATTATCCACACCCAGGGCAATATCATGGCTCTGTTCTGCAATCGCCACCTGGACGGCACAGGTATTGCCATCAAAACCTTTATCGGTATGATCGTATCCGATACCGCGGACAACATCTCGCACCAGCTGATCGAAATTGATATCCGCATGGGTAGTGATCTCTCCCAGGACCATGACGAAGCCGGTTTTGGTGGCAGTTTCGCATGCCACACGGCTGAAGTTGTCCTCGCGCAGGCAGGCATCCAGTACGGCATCGCTTACCTGGTCGCACAGTTTATCCGGATGCCCTTCAGTGACCGATTCTGATGTGAACAGGTACTTCGGGGAGGACATAAATGTGGTTGTCATCTTGTTTCTCCTTAAAAAAGTAGTTTGCCCATGTTGAAACTCGCGAGGGCAAACTGATTCTCGGCTGCCCTCTCATCTTCCAGATATTTGTCTGCCGGAATTGGCACCGGTGAAACGGTTTCCCGTCTCCGGTTGTCGAGGCATCGCAGGGCCGGTCCCTCCGCCTCTCTGGATAAGAGTGCCGCTATGGGCTATGTAATTGCTTGCGATTATACCATACCAGCGCAAGGTTATTCCCCTGCTTATACAGCCTAAAGTTCCGTTTGAAGGCGCTTAGAGCGGAAGGGCTTCACGGAACGCAACGTGCCTGCCAGTAAGAGGATAGCACCGGCCATTTCGAAAAAGTACAACCCTTCGGGATACCCCAACCTGTTCAGGGTGCCCCCCATCGCCGGGAAAAAAGCTCCAAGCGCGATCAGGGCTGTTCCAACCGCACGGTGAGGTAGCGATCTTTTTCTCCATAATCCAACGGCCGAGTAGATCGCTCCGCCTATCAGAGCCAGTGTCCCATAAATATTGAAGAATGGAGTCAACGTTCGAACTCCAGGTGAGGTGATGACTGCTCCGCTGAGCAATCCTGTTTCTGCAGATAAAAGATTCGGATCTAGCTGAGCGGTGAAAATACGCCACGCAGCAAATATGGAAGCAAGGAGCAAAACTATGGAAAGGATGGCCGCAATCTTCCTTCGCACTAATAGGAGTATTGTTCCCTGGCCCAGCCAGGCAGCGACCAGTATTGCTCCACAGAGATACCAAATACGAAAGATCCATTCACGCCAGCCAAGGAGAATATAGAGGGCTTCTGCCAGGCTTCCCGCGGCATAAAGAAACATTCCAATCGCCCAAAACAAGTGTTGGGTGCCGTGTTTTTGTAAATACTTCAAAAACATGAATGCTGCAGTAATGATAGCGAGAACAAATGATGCAGAGGGTACCAACCACAAGAAACTGATCATATCATCACTCCTTTATTGGAATCTGATAAGGGAATCGCCTAGCTGATTATATCGAATAATACATACTGAAATTAAGACTCTCATCCGGCATTAATTATCCTGGGCAGGGCGGTATAGCGATATTGGTTCTCACTAAACTATAGACAGGAGGGTTACAATTAACCATCGATCATTACCATTTATGGAGAAAAATGCCATCTCTCACGCATGAAATATTGACCCTGCTGAAAAGCAGCCAGAGCGTTGTGCTTGCCACGATCGTCAGCCGCAATGGGTCTGCCCCACGGGCTTCCGGGGCACAGATGATCATTCTGCCGGATGCCAGCATCCGCGGCACAATCGGCGGCGGACTGCTTGAAGCACGGGTAATCGAGCAGGCTTCACAGGTTTACAGCAATCAGGCTGCCCGCGTATCCATTTTCCATTTTACCGGGCGCGACGCAGCTGCCAGCGATATGATCTGCGGCGGTTCGCAGGAAGTCCTGCTGGAATATCTGGATGCTCAGGACGAGGGTTTGGTAAAAACATGGCAGGCAGCCAGCGATGAACTTCTGGCGCGGAAACGGGGCTGGTGGTTAATAGCGCTGCCCGAGGCCGATGCAAATCAGCGCGACC
This sequence comes from uncultured Leptolinea sp., assembly GCA_903828565.1. Lineage (GTDB taxonomy): Bacteria > Chloroflexota > Anaerolineae > Anaerolineales > Anaerolineaceae > PNON01. The sequence continues at coordinate 5,912 of CAIKMQ010000007.1, forward strand.
TTCCACGCTGGTTCATCTCCGGGGCAGGGAAGGTTACCAGCCGTCCTGCCAATTGCGGATACCTCGTGCAGGCATCAATGTCATCCACTACCAACCCGGCGCTGCTGATAGAAGTGGATAAATCTCTGGAACACGTGGATCTTCACAGCCACCCTTACACGATTCGCATTGGAAAACGCCAATTCTTTTTGGAACCGCAACCGCAGCCTGGCACTGTCTACATCTTCGGTGCCGGACACGTATCGCAACAGTTGGCCAAAGTTACCAGCCTCGTGGATTTCCGCACGGTAGTTCTGGATGACCGGACTGAATGGGTAAACTGCGAGCGTTTCCCCGATGCGGATGAGATCATCCTGTTGCCGGATAATGAGAGCGCTTTTCAATCTATACAGGTGGATACCGGCGCATATATCGTAATCGTGACCCGCGGCCATCTACATGACCATACCATCCTGCGTCAGGCACTGCGATCACAGGCTGCCTATATCGGCATGATCGGCAGTAAACGCAAACGGGATGAGATCTATAAAGCATTGATGGATGAGGGATTCAGCCGGGCTGATCTGGCGCGGGTGCATTCGCCGATTGGGCTGCCGATCGAGGCCGAGACACCTGAAGAGATCGCTGTCAGCATTGCCGCTGAACTGATCCAATTCCGCGCCCATCCGCCTGATACCGGTGTTTGAGTTTAAGCTTAAGCAGGGTCTGACATCCGGTAGGCTCTTCGGTGTTCTGCCGCTTTCTTCCAGCCCTCCTCAGGGACCAGTGCTTTCAATACCGCAAATAATGCCAGAACCGGGCCTCCGGTGATCCCTGCCGGGATCTTGAAATATTCCCCCCCATAAATACCAGTTACCCAGTCGCGGGAATTACCCGTATCATCTTCACGGAATACACAATCACAATGGCTGAGGTGGTAAGCAGCAGAAATGCGGCTCGCCACCTCTTCTGCCGGGATCTCGAACTGCAGGCACAACTCGTGGCAACCGCTCACCGGGTAATCGGGCCAGTAACACAACTCAACGCCGCTGGTATTCAGCCGGATCTCATACTCCATGTGGCCTGGCGGAGGTACGCTGGCATCACAATGGAAATAGGTAAGCGAATCTCCCACCTGCAAGGTTTCCATCTCTCCACTTTTGTTAGAAAAAGTTCAATGCCATGAAACCAATCGTCCCGATCACGCCCGAGCAGGCAGATACTACCAGGAAGACAACGCCAATGATCAGCATGGTTTTTGAGGATGCTGCGCGCCTTTCCAAAACTACTTCTTCAGGTTTTTCAGGGTTGTAATACACAGTTACCTGAGTGCCAACCGGATAGTTCGCAATGGTCTGCTGCGCGCTCTTATAATGACCGGTTGAACCACCCCCGAAGGCGATCTGATCCCCGGTGAAAGTACTGCCAACCACCTGATAATTGTATTTTACGACGGGTTTGAAATGGGTCTCGCGATGGCCGTCTTCATCCCGTGAATACGATTCTTCGATTGTACTTTCGGTGATCGTCCCCACTGTAGATGGCCAGGATGTGCTGGCTTCGGCCTTCTTTCGGTCTCTTATAGCTTTGATGATTAATACGACCCCTACGATAAAGAAAATCCCAACAAAACATACGCCGATCAATAGCCCGACCCACAAGGAAGTGTCCATGGAATCCTCCTTTTGAAATATATTACAACAAAATTATGGATTCACCAAATACTAATTCTCGGCGTGGATCTCTTCAAGTGACTTCCCCGTCGTTTCCCGCTTGACCCATGCCAGGGCAGCTGTCGTTGAAAATGGGGCAGCAGCCAGGATCAGGAAGATGACCGGCAGGCTGGCGCCCGCCTGAACAGCCGCACCGACCACCAGCGGAGCAGCTACTCCTCCTAAGCGTCCGATACCGGATGCCCAGCCATTGGCCCTTCCGCGGATCCGCGTCGGGTATAGTTCTGCGGTAAACGGATGCCCCAAACCCATCGACATACCGTTGAACATCATAATAAAGAAACCCAAGGTCAGGATATACCAGGAGGCATCCATCAACGGAAATAGCGCTGTCGACAGGCCCACCAGTACCTGAGAAATGATCAGTAAATACCGCCGGCTGAACCGGTCTGCCAGAAAGGCTGCCAGAAAGGTACCAGGCACCTGCCCCAGGCTGATAAACAATGTAACCTGATAAGCATGTGAAACACCTGCCTGTCCATCGGAGAGTAAAGTAGGCAACCACACATACACTCCCTGGTACAGGAAATTTAATGAGATCCACAGATACCAGAGCGCTACGGTGACCGGAGCGTATTGCCGGGACCAGATGCCTGCCCGGCTTCCACTTTCCTCTATTACCGGATTTTGCGAGATCTTCCCGAGGTGAGGGGCTACCCCTTCACTTTCAAGATCGATCCTGGCATCCTGTTTGAGCACTTCCTGCTGGTACCCTTTTTGCCACAGGTAGCGGAAGGATTCGGGCAGATACACGCGAACCAGGATGGCACACAACCCCGCCAACCCCCCAAACCCCATGGCCAAGCGCCAGCCGGCGTTGATGACAATGAGGTATCCCACCAGAGCAGCCAGGGTAGCCCCAAATGCCCAGAAAGTATTCAGTAAAACCATCAGCATACCGCGGATGCGGGTGGGAGAGAACTCGGAAACCAGCGTGCCGGCAACCGGTAAGGCAGCTCCTAAACCGATCCCCAGGAAGAAACGCAGCCAGAGGAGCTGCTGGTAACTTTGCGCCAGGGCCGAAAGCAGAAAAAGCACTGCCTGGACCAGCATGATGCGGATCAGCACCTTCCGCCGGCCGTACCTGTCCGCCAGCCAGCCGGCAGTCACAGCGCCAACGAGCATCCCCAGCATACCCCAACCTGCCAGTAAGCCGAGCGCACTGGCTGTTATGCCCCACTCATCTTTCAGCGAAGGAATGATGAAACCAATAATGGTGACACCGTAAGCCACCCAGATCCAGGTAGAGCCAGCTGCCAGCATCAATTTAATGTGAAAACGCCCGGGATGGGCGGTATCATAGCGGTTGATAATCTGCGTCATTTCCATTAGGCGGAATTATAGCCGAGCACGTACTTTATGGAGAAACGGAAACATTCAAGGTGTATATCAAAATGCGGAACAAAGGTTTTTTGCTTATGATCCCAGGTGGAAATAGTTAATTGTTCAGCCCTTTACCGGCAAGGATCTGCGGCAGAAACTACTCTATCCGTGACAGCCGGGGTTTTGACTGCGCGGGGGATGAAAAATAATGTTTGTGTATTCATTCACGGATGGATCGCATTAATCAACCAAGTGACAAGATACAACGGGGATGAACGACACTCGTTCGAGTGTGCTCATCCCCGTGCAGGTCCTACTTGATCTTAGCGCTTACCATCCTGCCAGGTCATAAACGGCATATTGACAACCACCCCGGATATTTCCAAAGTAAGTTCACCGGAAGTGAGCCGTGTAAGGATATCGGCTTCCGACTTCAATTCAAGCGGAGCAGTTCCATCGACCCAGGTCACAAAGTGGATCTTGCGCAGCGGGGTGTACCCCTCAGTGCCGGGTGGGGAGGGGAATACGTCCGGCTGGAAACCCAACGGGCCCTTACCAGCAATACCATTGGTGAAGACATATACCGGAGCCAGCATGGAATCCGGCGCTTCGGCCAGAGATGGAACTACCAGCACCGGGGATTTCATCATATTGCTTAGCTTTTCAGCCACACCGGGGTCAGAAGTTTCGGTGTGTGAAAAATAGATCTCCTGGCCTTCGGAATAAGCCCTGCCGGCGGGGATGGACGCATACGGGATGCTGGATGAAGCCTGGGTTGCTGAGCAGGCAGTCAATAAACCAGTGACGAGCATCAACCCGACTACAATACTAATCAATTTTTTATTCATTCTTATCTCCTATGATCGGCCCCGCAATGAAATTCAATGCGGGTGAATATTCAAACCCTGGCATTACGCAGGCGCAGGCTGTTCGTGACCACAAACACACTGCTCATGGCCATGGCAGCAGCTGCCAGTATCGGTGACATGATACCCACCGCTGCTGCGGGTATCAGGATGATGTTGTATATGAAAGCCCAGAAAAGGTTCTGACGGATGGTTTTCAGAGTCTTGCGTGATAGTTGGATTGCCCGGGGAACACCGCGCAGATCTCCACTGATCAACACCACAGGGGCGGATGCAATGGCAACATCCGTTCCGGTGCCGATGGCGATACCTACATCCGCCTGTGCCAGTGCTGGCGCGTCATTGATACCATCACCCACCATCGCGACAACCTTGCCGCTTTGCTGAAGTTCTTTCACCCTGGCGCTCTTCTCCCCAGGAAGAACCTCCGCCACCACATGGTCCACACCAGCCTGACGGCCAATAGCTTCTGCCGTCTGGCGGTTATCCCCGGTCAACATGACCACTTCCAGACCCATCGCCTGCAGCGATCTGACCGCCTCTGCGGAACCTTCTTTAATGGTATCCGCCACAGCAATGATCCCGGCAAGAGCACCATCCACGGCCACAAGCATGGCAGTTTTTCCACCGGCCTGCAGGCTCTCTATCCGGCTTGTGTATAGCTGGATGGATACGCCGGCTTCCCGCATCATTTTGCTGTTGCCGATCGATATCATCCGGCTATCTACTTCTGCTGTCACACCGTACCCGGCTTTCGCCTCAAAGCGTGCCGTTGGTTGCAGGGTAATCTCGCGCTCACCGGCAGCTGCAACGATTGCCTCTCCCAGGGGGTGTTCACTGGCCTTTTCAACGGATGCAGCCAGGCGTAACAGGTCGTTCTCTTTCCAGCCATCGACAGTGGTGATATCCGTCACTGTTGGCTGTCCGCGGGTGATTGTGCCGGTCTTATCCAATACCACGACACGTACATGACCTGCCCGTTCCAGGGCTTCACTGGATTTCAGCAGAATGCCTGTTTCAGCACCCTTGCCGGTACCCACCATGACTGCAGTCGGTGTTGCCAGGCCCATGGCACAAGGGCAGGCGATCACCAGGACGGCCACCATTTTGATCAACGCGCGGGTGAATTCATTTACATCCGAGTTTACCGAAAGCGGCGGCCCAAACAGCATCCACCCCGCGAAGGTCAACAGCGCAATGCCAATAACAGCCGGTACAAAGACCGCCGATATTTTATCTACCAGTTTCTGAATAGGCGCTTTCGAGCCCTGCGCTTCTTCCACCAGGCGGATGATCTGCGATAAGGCAGTCTCTCGGCCTACACGCGTGGCTTCAAAGCGGATACTACCTAAGCGGTTCATGGTTGCGCCGATTACGGGGCTGCCGGCAGACTTTTCAACCGGGAGCGACTCGCCGGTCAGCATGGATTCATCCACCGAGGTGTTGCCGTCCAGTACCACACCATCCACAGGGATCTTTTCTCCCGGCTTCACAATAACCACATCACCGACTACCACATCTTCCACCGGCAAAGTCATCTCGCGGCCATCCCGGATGACCAGTGCCTGTTTCGCGTGCAATCCCATTAGTTTCTTGATCGCTTCGCTGGTTTTTCCTTTGGCGCGGGCTTCCAGAAATTTACCCACTTTGATCAATGTGATGATCACAGCCGCGGTCTCAAAATAGACATGTCCGCGGAAGAGCCCAAAAGTTACCGGCAGAGAATACAGGTAAGCCGCCGAAGAACCCAGGGCAACCAGAACATCCATGTTCGCTGACCCATTACGCAGCGATTTATAAGCGCCATTGTAGTATTGCCAGCCGACATAGAACTGCACCGGTGTGGCCAGTGCCAGCATCACCCAGTTCATCCACGGGGCATGTGAAATGCTCATGGGGATGATCCCCAGGTCATTGGCCATAGACAAAAGGAACAATGGGACTGTAAAGAGAAGCCCCACGCGTAAGAGATGCCGCTGCTGATCGATCTCGTGCTGCCTGGCACGGGCTTCTGCATCCTCACTATTCGCGCCAAGCTCCAGCGCTTCGAACCCCGCTGCCTTGATTGCGACCCGGATCTCTTTCTGGCTGATGATCGTCGGGATGTATCTGGCGATTGCTTTCCCGGTGACCAGGTTGACCGTTGCGCTCTCTACGCCCTCCAGGGTAAGCATGGCTTTTTCCACCCGGCGGACATCGTTATCATCCCCCAGGCTGCTGATCTGAAGTTCCGCTTCCGCTTCGGCCACGTTATATCCCGCATTCTTAACGCGGGTGATCATCGCCGGCAGACTGGCAAGGGAGGGATCGAATTCCACTGTCGCTCTTTCATTAGAAAGATTGACCACCGCCTGTGTGACACCATTCACTTTCTTTAAACTACGCTCTACAGTGGAGACGCAATTTGCGCATGTCATCCCTGTGATGGGTAGTGTGATCAATTTGGTTTCTGCCATATTGCTCCTTTTTACCGGGTCAGACCCGTTTCAATGACACAACTATACTCTTCGATGTTGACATCCTCAATAGGTATTAATACTCATTGCCCGGATTCATGCGTATCGGTAGAATTTGAATGCTTATACATAGAAATGGAGTGAATATGACAGAGTATATCGTTGCCTTTGTTACCGGCCTGACTACCGGCGGATTAAGCTGCCTGGCGGTTCAGGGTGGGCTGCTGGCCAGTTCCCTGGCCAGCCAGGTTGAACAGGATGTTCGTGAAAGCGGAAACCCGCACAAGGCGCGGGTAGCTCAGCCGATCCTTTGGTTCCTTTTAGCCAAGTTGATCGCCTATACAATCCTGGGTTTCATGCTGGGCTGGCTCGGATCCGTCCTGCAGCTGAACCCGATCACCCGCGCGGTTCTGCAGATAGCCATAGGTATATTTATGGTCGGGCAAGCTTTGCGCATGTTGAATGTGCATCCCATATTCCGGTATTTTAATATTGAGCCGCCTAAATTCATCACCCGCTTTATCCGCCGAAAGGCAAAGAACGGGTCCGGCGTGGTCACTCCGCTCTTCATGGGAGCACTGACCGTCCTCATTCCCTGCGGTATCACCCAGGTGATGATGGCATCCGCCATCACGACAGGGAACGCCGTTACCGGTGCGCTGTTGATGTTCTCTTTCATCCTCGGTACCAGCCCGATCTTCTTCATTGTTGCGTATTTCACCACGCGCCTGGGTGAGAAGCTGGAGAAATACTTCATGCGGTTCGTTGCAGTCGTTGTACTTGTTCTTGGATTGATCACTGTCAATACCGGCTTGAACCTGATGGGCTCCCCCCTCGCTTTTGGGAACCTGGTCAGTGCTGTTACCGGGCCGCGTGTAGTTCAGGCCCAATCTCCGGCAGATACATCACCTGCCGCTGCCCTCAGTGACACCTCTCCGGTTTGCACCCTGCAGGCGAATGGAAACAACGGTTCCGGATGCGGATCGGCCGCTGCCGGCGGTTGCCCGATGATGTCGGGTGGTAACCGCAGCGCTGTTGGTTCTGCCATCACCGCGCCATCGACCGTCACTCAAGCCCCAACCGCCATCCCCGTAGTGGAAGAACAGGCACAGGAGCTTGTGATCCAGGTTGAAAACAACGGCTACAGCCCTGAAGTTACCCATGCCCTTGCTGGGGTGCCAACCCGGCTGGTGCTGGTTTCTAATAATGTCCGTTCCTGCTCACTGGCTTTTGTCATCCCCTCCCTGAATGTTCAGGTACTGCTCGAGCCGACAGGCAGCCACACCATTGAAATCCCCGCCCAGCAGGCAGGAACACGCATACCCTTCTCTTGCTCCATGGGTATGTATACGGGCGTGATTATTTTCGATAAATAATTTCAACCCACTCAAGGAGATGTAATAATGAAGATCACATATACCATCCCTGATATGCACTGCGGCAATTGTGCCATGCGCTTGGAAGCCCTCGAAGATGAATTGCAGGGTGTCACAGCGGTCGATGCCAGTTATCACAAACAGCAAATGGTAGTGGATTTCAACCCAGAGATCATCACTGAGAGCGAGATTAAAGCCGCTATCGCCCGCAAGGGATATTCGGTCGGTGAGTAAAACCGGCTGATCACCACAGCCCCGCTGCCTCCTCCGGCGGGGCTGTTCTTCTTTAAGGCTGCATATCGGTTATAATCTTGAAAATCACAATGGAAAACCTCCTATGAAACATACCATTTCGATCACATACTGTGCGGTTTGACACTACACACCCCGGGCGGTCAGCCTGGCAGGTGAGATACTGGCATCCATCGAAGGTAAGGTGCAATCCATCACACTCGTGCCGTCCGATGGCGGGCGGTTTGAAGTGGAAGTGGATAAACAGCTGGTTTACTCCAAACTTAAATCAGGTGTTCACCCTGCTCCCGGGGAAGTATTAACCATCATTCAGGATTATTTACGGTAGGAACTCATGGCTATAAAAAATCGTGTCTTTTCGGGAGCGCGTCCCACTGGACGGCAGCATCTTGGTAATTATCTGGGAGCCATTCAGAACTATGTGGCGCTGCAGCAGGGGAACGACTGCGTTTATTGCATTGTGGACATCCATGCCCTGACGACCGTGGAGGATACGGTCAACCTGCGCCAGAACATCCTGGAAATGGCATTGGACTGGCTGGCAGCCGGTATTGACCCGAAGGAACAAATCATGTTCGTTCAATCCATGGTGCCGCAGGTGACAGAACTGCACACGATTCTTTCCATGGTGACACCGCTTGGCAAGCTGACGGATCTGCCAACCTTCAAAGAGAAGGCGCGTGAGAATCCCAATAATGTGAACTACGGGCTGGTGGGATACCCGGTGCTGATGGCAGCGGATATTGTCCTCTACAAGACCAACCTGGTGCCTGTCGGTGTCGATCAAGCCCCACATATTGAATTCACCCGCGAAATTGTGCGGTCTTTCAATTACCGCTATCACTGCACCGCTTTGCTTGAACCGCAAATGAAGGTTACCCAGGTACCCAAAGTGCTTGGTATCGACGGTGTACAAAAAATGGGTAAAAGCCTGGATAATCATATTGAGATTGCCGGCACCCCGGAAGAAACACAAAAACGTGTGATGATGATGGTGACCGACCCGGCGCGCATCAAGCGGACCGATCCCGGAAACCCGGATGTGTGCAACGTGTTCAGCATGCATAAGATCTTTTCCAGCCCGGAGGAAGTTGCAAGCATCCATACCGAATGCCGCAGTGCCGGTATCGGCTGTGTGGATTGTAAAAAACTGTATGCAAAGAATCTCAATCAGCGGCTGGAGCCTTTCCGCGCTGAACGGGCACGGTTCGCCGCGAATCCGCAGGCAGTTTGGGAGATTCTCGAAGACGGGGCCAAACGCGCCCGCGTGATCGCCAGCCAGACCATGGCGGAAGTACGCGAAGCGATTGGCCTGCCAAAACTGGATTATTAATGCGCGCCGTCCTTCAGCGGGTCAGCAATGCCAGCGTTGAAGTTGAAGATCAGGTCGTTGCCAGCATTGGCAGCGGCCTGTTGATTCTCGCAGGTATGGGACATGGCGATTCCAGCGAAACTGCCGCGGCCATGGCTCATAAGATCGCCCGACTGAGGATCTTTGCGGATACCGCCGGGAAAATGAACCTCAGCGTGCTGGATATCGCTGGCGAGATCCTGGTTGTTTCTCAATTTACCCTATTCGCGGATGCCCGCAGGGGAAACCGCCCGTCGTTTACAGACGCGATGGAGCCTGGGGCCGCCAGCCTATTGGTGGAGCATTTTGCAGAGGCCCTCAGCCGGGAAGGGCTGAAAGTATCGCAGGGAGTTTTTGGCGCGGATATGAAAGTTCGATTGCTTAATGATGGTCCGGTGACCATCCAGCTGGAAAACTAATTCCCCCGCTCCACAAGACAGTATCCAATTTAACTGCCAACGCTCCGGCTTGTAAAAACAGGTCGGCTTCTCTTACGCTGTAGACACCACCCGCGGCGATGACCGGCAGCCCGTGACAGCGCGCCGCCCGCAGCCAGTACATGGATTGCGGGAAAATGCCCGGCCCGTAGATGCGCCCGCCGGCCAGGTTCTGCGCATCTACGGCAGCAGCATTAGGCACCACTCCTCGCAGCGGCGCGCAGCATACAGCCGCCACATCACAGGATACCAGCCCCGGCAAGATCCGGTCTGACTGATGAATATCCAACTCAATAACTACAGGCCATTCGCGAACAGAAAGCCGCGCACATTCGAGAACATCCTCTATCGCGGCTCCGGGGTGGAAACTGAGTTCCAGGCCGGAAAGTCCATCGACACCGTCCAGCATCTGCAGGCATTCGCACAACCCGGCTACATGCTCCACCATCAGGTGCAGCAGCACTGGCAGCGGTGACTGCCGCCAGGATCGGGCATTTTGACGGATGACAGCAGATAAACCGGGGTTGGGGAAGCCGGTATGCACCAGCGATCCACCCGCAAAGTGGGCTGCAGTACGGCTTTCTGCCGGGGAGCGTGGTAGCCGGCTGACCGGGTTCGTAATAAAACAACCAAGTTGTGCTGTTTGAGGAAACCGCCGCAGGTCAGGGGTATACCCCAGCATTCCAGCCGCATTCATTACCGGGGTGTGGAATGCCAGATCCTGTTTTGGCATTTGTCTACCTTATTTTCTCGCTTTCACCACCGGACCGGCAGGTGAATCTTCCACATCGTACCCCAGGGCTGCGATCTGCCCGCGGAGTTTATCCGCATCCGCCCAGCGTTTTTCAACGCGGGCTTTGGTGCGTTCTTCCACCAGCGCCTGTACATCAGCCGGAACTGCCCCTTCAGTTTTTGGTTTCCATTCCATCAAGCCCAGGCCAAGAACAGTATCAAAAACAGCCATGGTCGCTTTTCGTACACCTGCAGGCAGGCTGCTGCGCGCCATATCCCAGGTGACAGCCAACGCGCGGGGTAAATTCAAGTCATCATTGATGGCTGTTTCAAACTGGGCTACAAAGCCGGCATCCGGTTCACCAGATGGAGCGCCCCATTCATAGACTGCCTTGCGCAATCTCTCCAAAGATGTGGCTGCGGCATCAATTCCATCCCAGGTGAAGTTCAACTTCGCGCGGTAAAGCGCTGACAGGCAGAAGAAGCGGTAGACCAGCGGGTCATATCCGCGCTCAATCAATGTTTCCAGACGGATGAAACCGCCGCCTGATTTTGCCATTTTCTCTTCGCCCAGCTGCAGGAAGTATCCATGCATCCAGAAATTTGCCAGGCGGGTGTGATGGCAGGCTTCAGTTTGGGCAATCTCATTGGTATGGTGGACCGTGATATGGTCTTCACCACCGCAGTGGATGTCGAAATACTTGCCGAGGTAGCGCGCGGACATCGCGGAGCATTCTATATGCCAACCGGGGAATCCTTTACCCCACGGGCTATCCCATTCCATCTGGCGCTGCCTGTCTTTCGGGCTGAACTTCCACAACGCAAAATCGGTCGGATTGCGTTTTTCCCCCATGTCAATCCGCATCCCGGCTTGCAGCCCTTCAATATCCAGCCGCCCCAGGTAGCCGTAATCGTCCAGCCGCGAAGTATCAAAGTAGATACCATCGGATGTTTGATAGGTGTAACCGTTCGCTTCGATACAGCGGATGGTCTCGATCTGATCTGCTATATGGTCGGTTGCCCGGCACCAGATCGTGGGCGGGAGGATGTTCAGGCGCTCCAGATCCTGTTTGAAAGCCAGGGTATAGAATTCAGCAATCTCCCAGGCTGTCTTGCCGGTTCGCGCTGAACCTTTTTCCATTTTATCTTCGCCTTCATCAGCATCTGATACCAGGTGGCCGACATCGGTGATGTTCATCACGTGTTTGACATCAAAATGATTCCAATCCAGCACCCTGCGTAGAAAATCTTCAAAGATGTAAGTTCTCAGGTTACCTATATGGGCATAATCATAGACCGTCGGGCCGCAGGTATAAAGCCCTACCTTCGGGGGATCCAGCGGCTCAAAAGTCCGCACAGAACGGGTATAGGTATCAAATAATTGTAGGGCCATTCTTCTCCGATCGGCGGCTTCCGGTAGTCAGCCACGGGGGTTGATTGCCATTATAATAAACGCTGTTGCATGCAGAGTCAAATACCGATGCCTGATCCTACCCCTTTCCGCACCAGGAAAACCAGTCCCCTGCCCAGTGTGATCGCCTATGCAGTCCTTGCGCTCCTTTTCCTGGCAGGCAGCCTGATCCCATATTCTTCCCTCGTTAGTTGGATGAGCCGCTTGCTTTCTGACGGCATATTCGAATCGCTCTCAGCGGGGGAGTACCTCGGGCTACAGTGGGGTGTACGCGCTGTTTCTCTCCTCCTGCTGGCAGCCGCCGGCATACAGATCGCATGGCCGGAGCGCTTTGAAGCAGCCAGAGATCAGCTGAAGGCAATTCGGGCGAAGGTGCACCTCCGGAAGGAAATGCAGGGAATACTCCGGGCAACCTTCCCGGCAGAAGATCGCTCGTTCCTGTTTACCCTGGGGTTGATTACACTTCTCGGCCTGGCGATCCGCCTAATCGATTATGCCCACCCGGTGGGTTATGATGAAGCGTACACGTACATCCATTTTGCCTCAAAATCACTGCGCACGATCCTGGCAGATTACTCAGCCCCCAATAACCATATCTTCCATACACTGCTCGTTGCGCTAGCAGACCGCATCTTTGGAAATTACCTGTGGGTATTGCGCCTGCCCGCGTTGATTGCGGGAGTTCTCTGCATTCCTGCGGTCTACGCGGCCGGTCGCTCCCTCTACAACCGAGGTGCGGGGATTTTGTCTGCTGCGCTGCTCTCCCTTGCACCCCTGCTGGTGGACTACTCTACAAATGCCCGTGGGTACAGCCTGATCTGCCTGTTTTCCCTGCTGATGCTCTGGCAGGCGGGTATCTTGAGGAGATCTTCGACCTTCAGCGGCTGGTTGCTGCTGGGAACATTTGCCACATTGGGTTTCTACACCATCCCTGTGATGGTCTATCCTGTTTGCGGGGTCTATCTCTGGCTGCTGCTTTCCTGGCTGATCCGGGATACCTTCCAGAGTGATCGGCGGCATTTCATCTACAACCTGCTGTCATCAGCAGTAGGCACGATCCTGATGACGCTGGTGCTCTACACGCCGGTCTTCCTTTTTGGTACCGGCCTGTCATCCATCACAGGGAATGAATTCGTCCGCTCGCAAACCTGGGGGGATTTTATACAGTCTGTGGCTGTCAGGATCCCGACGGTCTGGTCTGATTGGAACTCGCAGGTTCCGCCGGCGCTTGCCATTTTCATTGCCATCGGCATGCTAGCCTCCCTACTGCTGGAATGGAAACAGGCTGCACACCGGATGCCACCCTGGCTGGCGGTAGTTCTGGCGGTCAGCCTCCTGTTGATCGCACAACGGGTTGCCCCCCTGACCCGGGTCTGGCTTTTTCTGCTTTGTTTCTACCTGCTTTTCTCTGCAAACGGGTGGCAGATGCTCTTTCACCTGGCTGCCGGGAAATTATCTCTCAAACGTTATCTCACCACCCTGACTCTCGGTCTATTGACCTTTGCTGTCTTCTGGGGATTCTGGTCCCTCCAGTCCCATGCGTTGCACTCCGACCAGGATGTGGACCGCTACCGCGCTCCGGCACAGTTCACAGCTTCTATCCTTAAATCGGATGACACCCTGGTGTCGGTTTCACCGATTTCGATCCAGGTGGGTTACTACCTGGCGCAGGAAGGTGTGCCTTTCTCGAGGTTCTTTGACAAAGTGCGGCGTGGAGAGATCAAGCATGCCATTATCATCCTCTCAAACCATTCTAAATTCCCTACCGTGCAGAGTGTCGTGGATTTTCAACTTCTGCAGACAACGCTGGATGCCACAAAGACGGAGTTGCTGTTCGAACACGGCTACCTGCAGGTTTTCTCTGTGCCGGTTTTGACACAACCTTAACGGTTCGGTCACCGGCTGTGCTAAAATACATACATGGCAGATCAATTACCTCCCCCAATTGCTCCGCGGAACCCGGCAACCCACCGAAGTCATCAGCGGCAGGTGTTTGCTCAGATCCTGCTGCCGATGCTGACAGCTCTAGCCGGAGCGGTGATACTGGCCATCCTTTCCACCACCAGCGTGGCAGGCAGCGCACCGCAGACTGCCCTATGGGCACACATTTCCACGATATTTATGGCAGTTCTGGCAATTTCCGCAGGTCTGGGGGTATTGATCGTCCTGATCGCCATGATCTTTGGAACCGGATGGGTATTGAATAAACTCCCCGGTTATTCCTACATCGGTCAATTGTACGCACAGATCATCCAAATACGGGTGAAGCAGATCGCTGATCTTTCCAGCCTGCCGGTCATTCAACTCAAGACTGGCTGGAAGGCGCTTTCTGCTTTCTCGACAGCAATCCGAAAACAACTGGGAGGCAAATAACATCCATGGAAGAACAGAATAACTGGAAAGTACGAACCTATGTGATTGGTGGAGTGGTCGGCTTGATAGCCGGCCTCGGTGCAGCCTATATGATCACCCGCCGCGCCGAAGAGACTCAACAACCACCCCGGTTAACGACCGGTGACGGTGTGAAGATCGGCATGAGTTTGGCCAGTGTCTTCAAAATGATTACTGACCTGGTATCCCCCCGTTAACCCACAACGGATTTTGTTACATGCCCGGTCGATTGTGGACCATCGTTCGCAAAGAATTCATCCACATCTTCCGCGATATCCGTACCCTCAGCCTGATCGCATTCTTACCGGTATTAATGCTGCTGCTGCTTGGTTATGCGGTAGCCAATGATATCGAAAATATTCCCCTGGTAGTTCTAGACGCAGCCAGTACAGATTCCAGCCGGGCTTACATCCAGCGCTATACCAATTCCGGCATGTTTGACTGGAAGTACACTGCCAGCAGCGAATCTGAGGTTCTGGCATTGATCGATGCGGGGAAAGCTCAAGCCGGACTGCAAATCCCCATTGGATTCGATGATCCGCGGCACGGGAATTCATCAATCCTGGTGTATGTGGATGGCTCAGACCCTGCCATTGCCCAGGTGGTACAACTGGCTGTTGAAACGATTCATGCCAGACGGGTAGCAGGCATCTCCGCACCCCTCCTCCTGTCAGGCAAGGGGTCCATGCCTCTGAACACAACCGGCGTAACCCTGAAATTCCTCTATAACCCCGATATGCGACGGATCAATTTTCTCATTCCAGCTCTCGCTGCCGCCATCTTGCAGGTGCAGACGCTGTTGCTGACCGGTTTCGCCATCGTCCGTGAACGGGAACAGGGGACACTGGAGCAGCTGATCGTCACCCCGATCCAACCCTGGGAATTGATGCTGGGGAAGATCCTGCCTTTCATCCTGATCGGTTTCATCAACCTATGGGCTACGCTCTGGTTGGGAAGCGCCTGGTTTCATGTGCCGCTTCACGGCTCGATGCCCCTGCTGGCAGCCGTTAGCCTTTTGTTCATTCTCGGATCCCTCGGGTTGGGTATTCTGATCTCTGTGGTGGCACGCTCACAGGTGCAGGCCATGCATATTGCCATGTTTATCAACCTGCCGTCACTAATTCTGTCAGGTTTTATTTTTCCACGGTATAACATGCCGCTGCTGGCTAATATCGCCAGTTATTTTCTTCCCCTGACCTATTTCATCGAGATCATTCGCGGGATTGCATTGAAAGGCGCCAATGCAGCTCAACTTTGGCCATCCATCTGGCCGCTGGCGGTTTACAGCCTGATCGTCTTCTCTGCTGGTGTCCTGCTTTTCAGAAAACGGTTGGAATAGCCTATGCCACCCCGTGAACAGCCGATTCATCCCAAGTATGTCATCGCGGGTAATTTCACCCGCGATTTCATCGTCACTGCCAGCCACCAACCCTGCCTGGATATTATGGGCGGCAGCGCCCCCTTCGCTGCCGCTGGTTGCTCGCTCTGGGATGGCCCTGTGGGGATTCTGGCCCGCGTGGGAGAGGATTATCCTGCTGATTGGCTTGCCAGCCTGGCCGAATGGCGCATGGATGTTCACGGGGTAAAAATACTCCCGCACAGCCTGGAGGGCCGCCGTTTCTACGGCTATTCGCAGGAAGATACATTCCAGACCAACAGCCCGGCACGTTTCTTTGCCGAGATGGATTACCCGCTGCCTGTGGCATTAATGAACTACAATCCGCCGGCAGTTGATGCAGCGGATGACCTGCACAGCCGCAGGCAATCCTCACCGATGATCGGCGATGCACCGCCGGATTACCATGATGCGATCGCCGCCCACCTCTGCCAGCTGGACTTTATCTCTCACAGTGTGCTGCAGACGATGCTGCGTACCGGGCAGATCAAGACCATCACCCTGGAGGTGGACCCGGGGTATTTACTGCCTGAGCACTGGAATTCTATGCGCAATGTACTGGCTGGCCTTTCCTGCGCCAGCGTAGATGAGAGTGCCGCCCGGGCTTTCTTTCGCGGGCGAACAAATGACCTTCGTGAGATTACCACCGGATTGGCTGCTTTTGGTTGCGAGCACGTGGTGATACACCAGCAGGACGGCCAAAAGCTACTGCACCAACGCTCCACCGGTAGATTCTGGCAAGCTCCGGCATATCCTGCTCCACGGATTAACCTCCATTCATCCAGGCATGCCTTTGGCGGTGGCTTTCTGGCAGGGTACCTGTTAACCTATGATCCGGCTCGCGCCCTGGCTTATGGAGTGGTATCTGAGCTTATGGCTGGAGACAGCCTGCGTCCCGGTGAGCTGTTTTCAGGTTTACCGGGTTTGGCTGAAGCGCGGCTGAAGGTGCTTTTTGAGAAGATAATTCCAATTTAATCTCAACACAGAGGAGAAAGTATGGAAGCCTTACAATCAATAGAAGTTCAATGGATCGCCATTCTTCAAGGTTGGCTGCATGGGAGCAGCGGCATCTTCAATGCCATTACCTTGCTGGGTAGTGAAGATTTCTTTATCCTGGTCATGCCGGTGTTGTACTGGTGCGTGGATGCAGCACTCGGCTTGCGTGTCGGGATCATCCTAATGCTCAGCGGTCATTTGAACGGTGTGTTCAAGCTATTATTCCACTCACCCCGGCCGTACTGGGTCAGCGCGGATGTACTTGCCGGTTCCACAGAGACTTCTTTTGGTATGCCTTCCGGTCATGCCATGAACACGCTCAGCATCTGGGGGCTGACGGCTCGGCTGTTATCAAAACCCTGGTTCACAGCCCTCTCTGTGGCGGTGATCATCCTGGTCGGTTTCTCGCGGATTGTCCTCGGCGTCCATTTCATCTCGGATGTCATTGCAGGTTGGCTGCTTGGCGGAATACTTCTGGTTTTATTCATCAAACTAAATACCCCTGTTACCTCCTGGCTGAAGGGTTTAAGCACCCGTGGTCACGTCCTGCTGGCCTTTGGCAGCACCATGATCCTGATACTCCTCGGCATACTGCCGGCGAGTTTGACTCTGCCAGCACCGCTGCCCGCCGACTGGATCGCAAACGCCACCCGCACTTCTGTGGAAGCCCCTGTGCCATACGAGATCAGCGGACTGTTCACCACTGCCGGTACCTGGCTTGGGATGACCCTCGGAGTTGCAATACTCTACCGCAAGGGCGGGCTGAAATCGACAACCAGCAACCTGCACCGCCTAATGAGATACATCATCGGGCTGGTTGGCTTGTTCCTCTTCTGGTATGGGCTTAAGCTGGTCTTTCCGGATGGAGAAACCTGGCTGCCGTTATTCCTCCGCCTGATCCGTTACGCGCTGGTTGGGCTGTGGATTGGCCTCGGTGCTCCGCTGGTCTTCCATCAGTTAAAGTTATTTACCAGCAAGGTGGTTGATTAATAAGGGAGAAAATAATATAATTTTAATCATTCAGGAGGATCAGAATGAAGAAGTTTATCAGTTTTCTTTCCGGGGTGGTGGTAGGCGGCCTGGTTGGTGCTACCTTTGCCTTGCTTTTCGCACCGTCATCCGGTAAACAGCTGCAGGAACGTTTAAAGCTCAACGCCGAAGAGCTGAAGAACGAAATCTCACTGGCTGCCCGGAATCGCCGCAACGAATTGCAGGCGCAGTTAGATAACTTGCGCCAGATGTAAACCGAACCAAATGAGCGTAAAGGCCCCGTTTCGGGGTCTTTATTTTTAATGGACCGTAAGTTGGTAGGCTGCCGGGGTGGTGATGTAGCGAGTTGCGCCAGAAATGATCAGAGCAATTTTGGGGGAGACTCCAAAATCCAATGGGATACTGAGCCTGGCACCTGCGGGCACTTCAAGGGGTGTTACTCTGGTTTCTTTACCGAACTCAATCAGGGTGATCAGGTACTTCTGAGGCATTTGATTGCGGATGCGGGTAAAACCGGCTCCCTGCCACCCGCCATCACCACTTTCAAAATCCTCGTCATATCCGATCGCAGGAATTTGGATGTCATCCACCAGGAACCCTTCGCCATTGATCGCCGCATCCGTGACGTACTCAAAACGCAGCCAGACCTGTCCGCCGCGAAAATCGCTTAGATTAACCGTTTCCACTTGCCAGCCACGGCTTTGGCCATTGTAACCAAACCCATAATTACTGCCGGTCTTATTCGCATCTGTCCCGCCGGGCGTCTGGAGTATCTGCCAAACGCGCCCATCCCGTGAGGCTTCCACATAGACATAATCGAAATCCGTTTCGAGGTCATACCAGGTTTTATATGAAAGAAGTACATCACCACCAACCTGGCTCAGGTCAAACTGACGCGTAAGGGTCGTATCTGATTCATCGCCCCGGAAAGACCAGAAGGCAAATTCACCGGATGCCGGCTGAACAGGCAGGATCGGCACATCTGTTGTTCCCTGAAATTCCAGGGTGTTCTTACCCCGGCAGGTAAACTCATAGATATCCACCCCAAACTGGGATACTTCGGATGCCAGCTGGTAGCTCCCGCAGGAAGTAATGAGAGCTGTAGGCTCTGTCCCGATCAAAGATGGGAGAGAACTGTAAGAATACCGCCCATCCGCTACTGTTGGATCATTCAAGTAGGTGGCAGTTGCCCACTCCGCAAAGACGTCCTCTGCTGTATAGGCAGTACCATCCGCCGGGTTCACCAAACTTTCGAGTGTCAGCTGGTCATCGACTGCTGCCAGTCCATTCGATTGCAAACCAGGTAAGGCTTGCGCAAAACCCTCTCCAAAGCGGTCCAGCAGGTAAGTAAAAAACAGGTAGCTAGCTCCGTAATGCGCGCCGTTGCTGCCTTCTTCTTCCCAATCAGTTAGCTGGGTATCTGAGTGGCGGGTGTAGCGTTGGGCAAACACTGTTTGCGGGTATCCATTGATGAGCGCTGAAAGTTCTGCCAGTCCTTCGTTGAACCAGGTTTCTTCATTGATATCCTGATACCAGTGGATCATATGCTGGAATTCATGCGCCAGCACAGCCAGGGTGAACTCACTGCCCGGGGTCAATCCATCCGCATTCATTACAAACAGTTCCCGCGCATTTGAGCGCGGGTTGACTGCGGGGGTGTATTCATCTGTAGAGGATGAATAACCGGCCAATCCATTACCCAACCCCGAGGCGAATAACACATGCAGGCGCGGATCATTGTCAACCCCAGGTGTCCATTCGCTTCCGAAAAATGCCCGCGTCCGGGGATAGATCTGACTTTCGAATATATTGGCCATGGCTGCATAAGCCGGTCCGTCATAAGGCACACCGGCCTGCGTCCAGAAATAACTATGGTCAGTGATCACTCGCAATATCGCACGAACCTGAAAGGCTTCATGGGTGTCAGAATTGCTTACCCAGAAGGTCTCCTCATCACCGACCTCGAGGGGTACTTCCCTGAACGGGATCGACAATGGCAGGCCGTACTCACCCGTCAATCGTCCCACCAGGTCCACAGGGTTGTGGATGGGTACATCCAATGCTGCCAGGCTGGCCAACTGTTCTTCAGCCTGTGTCATGGACTGGTGGGAAGATGCCACTTCAGGTTGTAGGGTTGGCAGGAGGATCGCTTCGGCAGGTTTGTTTGCTGGAACAACGGTGGCTTGTAACGCTGTTGCAGCCTCCTCAACGACAGGCGATGGAAGTAGTTGTGATGGCACTGGCAGACCTTCCAGGAACCAGGTGATATAAAATCCACCTGCCACGAGGAATATCGCCAACACGGTTTTTAACCAGGTGGGAGTGTGCCGTTTCATCAATTATCCGCGGGTCTTCCGATACTATGGCGTCGCGGTTTGCAGGGACATGGGTACGAAATACTCATACCCGGCTGCCTGACGAATGAAATTCACGATTACCAAGTTCTTTCCGCAATCCGCATAGGTATTGACAGCCACTTTGGATGTCAGGGCTTTTCCCGCCAGGTCGAATAATTGCACCGTGACCGTACCGGTACTATTCACAGCCGTAGCACCCAGCTGGATCTCATACCCGCCAGTGCCGTATGCCAGCGCGGAGCCTGTCAGCCCCATGCCGAGCAGATTGGAGGTAGTGCCATTCCATGTGCCAGCGGCACGCACGACCAGGTTCAGCACAGGGGATCCGCTATCATCAAATACCTGGCCGGCAATTCCCTGCCAGCCGCAACCGGAAGCGTTGGCATAATTGACCATGTAGACCGGAGAGCCGGGCTGTACCAGATAGGTATACGCAACAGCCGTTGGGGTGGAAGTTGGCGGGATAGGTGTGGCTGTTGGTGAGACCACTGTCGGAGAAGGTAAGGTTGTGGTTACTGTTGGCGTCCCAGCGGGCGAACTGACAGTGGCTTGCGGTGTCACCCCTAATTGAACGGCGGATACCAGGAATGTCGGCAGGGGAGTTGGATATGCGGGAAAACCGGATTGGGTGACCAGGGCTTTCTCCAGCGCATCTGAACCCTCGCCTTTCTGAAGCAATGCTGTCGGGGTGGCTTCAAAGAGGGATGCCTTTGCACCTGCTTCAGGTAATGGACGCCCTCGCAGGCAACCGGTAAGCAGGCTGGCAAGCAGTATCAGGATCAGGTATTTTTGGTTCCGCATGTTTTCTCCGGGGGAATTGGCGGGGCCTCCCCATCCAAATCTCCAGTTCATTCTGTGCAATAATCAGACCAGCGAAGTATCCTGTTGTTTTTTATTGATCTTTCCGGCTCCCAGAAGCCAGAGACCCGGCAGACCCCAGAGAACCACTGCGGCAACTATGGTGGCTTGTAATACCAGGATATAAGATAAGGCTGCCGTCCGGGTCACGCCAAATACCGGCAGGAGTGTGGTTGCCACGAATTGATAAATGCCAATATACCCCGGCGTGGATGGTATGGCGGAGGACAATCCCATTGCAGCCAGTGTCAGTAAAGCCTGCGGATAGGTCATGTCCCATCCGAGAGCATGGCTGACGGTCACGGCAGCTGTGGCATCCATGAACCACACCAGAGCTGAGAACGCCAAAAATCCAAATGCCCTGCCGGGATGGATAAATGCAGCTGCGCCTTCAAAGAACTCCTGCAGCAGCTGGCTCGCTCGCTGATGCACAGATTGCGGTAACGGCAGGCGGGAGAAGGTGCGCAGCACCCAGCCACTGATTCGTGGAAGGATCAGCAAGCCTAAAATAGTGACACCGCCCAGTATTCCCATCCACCGCATCGCCTGAGGCAGCCAATCGGGCATATCCCCGATGCCGGGAATGACTACGACTGCGATCAGTACCAGTGTGACCGCGTCAAAGATGCGCTCGGTGATGGCTGTGGCAAAGGTGAATGATTTAGGAATATCTGCCTTACGCCCGAGCAGGAGCGAACGCAGCACCTCGCCGGCACGGGCAGGCAAAAATGTGTTACCCAGGTAACCTACAGCTGTGGCGAAGAACATTACCCAGGCAGGCACCTTCTTTTGCGCGCTGATCAATACACCCCAACGCAATCCTCTGAGGAAGATCGAGATGCTGCCGTAGAGAATGCTCAACACCAACAGGACGGGGTTGGCTTGTTTCAAAATACCCAGCATTTCGGTCCAGGAGATCCCGCGGATAGCCAGGGTAAGGAAAACCGCTGCCAGAATCACACCAGCCAGCAGAGAAATCCATTTGAAGAGTGTCTTCTTACGCTCAGTCTCCATAGATGAGATTATAGCATGCTGAACTGCGGGAAATTTCACGGAATGCTGACACCGTGCCCGGTCTGTTCTTTGCTATAATGGCGGATATGAAACAATTACTCCAGAGCATGAAAACCGGTACATCCATCGTGGAGGAAGTCCCTATACCCTCCGTTAAGCCAGGCTGCGCATTGGTGCAGACAGCAGCCTCGCTCGTTTCCGCTGGCACCGAGCGGATGCTGGTTGAATTCGGCCAGAAGAACCTGCTGCAGAAAGCCCGCTCCCGGCCGGATCTTGCCCGGCAGGTGGTGGATAAAGCGCTGCGGGAAGGGGTTGTCACCGCATTGGAAGCTGCTTTTAGCCGGCTTGACCAACCCATGACGATGGGGTATTCATCCGCCGGTGTGATCCTCGAGGTGGGAACTGGCTTGAAAGGATTCAAACCTGGTGACCGGGTGGCGTGTGCCGGGGGCGGATATGCCGTCCACGCGGAATACGCTGTCGTCCCTGCCAACCTGCTGGCACATGTACCGGAAAATGTGACTTTAGATGAAGCAGCCTTCACAACCCTGGGAGCTATCGCCATGCACGGTTTCAGGCTGGCTCAACCGCAAGTCGGTGAACGGGTGGCTATTATCGGGTTGGGGCTTCTCGGCCTTCTGGCTTGCGGGATAGCCCGCGCTGCCGGTTGCGAGGTTGCTGGTATCGATGTGGATGCGGGGCGGGTGAAGCTGGCTGCCAGCCTGGGATACCCTTCCGCTGTGCGGGCAGACGCTGAAGCTTTTCTTTCCGAACACTCCGGAGGTATGGGGTGGGATATCATCCTCATCTGTGCGGATACCCCCAGCAGCGACCCGGTAGAACTTGCCGGGAAAGTGGCTCGTGACCGCGGACGCGTGATCGCGATCGGCGCTTTCGGGCTGAACATGCCACGTAAACCTTACTATGATAAAGAATTAACTTTCATGGTCTCCCGCTCTTACGGGCCTGGCCGATATGACCCGCAATACGAAGAGCAAGGGCAGGATTATCCCGCCGGCTATATTCGCTGGACGGAAGGACGGAACCTGCAATCTGTTCTCGACTTGCAGGGAAAAGGCCTGCTGGATGTCAAACCATTGATCTCGCATCGCTTCCCAATCAACGATGCTCTGGCTGCCTATGACTTAATCACGGGAAAAACCGGTACGCCTTTCCTGGGAGTTTTACTGACTTACCCTGAAGCTGCTGCTGAAATGACGCCTTCGCGTACCGTACCCAACCCTGTCGGGCTGACCACCAGCGGATTACCCGGATTGGGTGTGATCGGCGCAGGGATGTATGCCAACTCCACCTTTTTACCAGCTGTCCACAGGGTGGGCGGGGTAAGCCTGGTGGGTGTTGCCTCTGGCACCGGTTTGAATGCCAGGTACGCCTCTCGCAAATATGGTTTCGCTTACAGCACCAGTGACACCGGCCAGATATTGGCAGATCCTGCCGTCCATATGGTGGCCATCCTCACCCGGCACGATCAGCACAGTAGGCAGGTGATTGCCGCGCTGGCAGCCGGAAAGCACGTCTATTGCGAAAAACCGCTGGCGATCGACACTGCCGGCGTGGAAGCGGTAATGCAGCAACTGGAAAAGCCCACGCAACCTTTATTGATGGTCGGTTTCAACCGCCGCTTTGCACCACTGGCCGCCCGGCTGCACGAGTTCATTGCTGGCAGCAGCGAACCGCGGATGGTGCATTACACGGTCAATGCCGGCGCCATCCCATTGACACACTGGACGCAGGACCCTGAGGTTGGCGGCGGGCGTATCATCGGCGAAGGCTGCCACTTCATTGATCTCGTCACCTGGTTGGCAGGCAGTCTGCCTGTCTGTGTGGTGGCACATGCCCTGCCGGATGGGAAACAATACAGGCAGGATAATGTCAGCCTTACGATCACCTATGCGAATGGTTCGGTCGGGGTGGTGGATTACCTGGCCAACGGTGATAAAGCCCATCCCAAAGAGCGCTGTGAGGTTTTCTGCGCCGGCCGGGTCGGCATCCTGGATGACTTCCGCTCGCTCAGCCTGGCATTCCACGGCCAAAAGCAGACATTCCGCAGTCCGTTGCGCCAGGATAAAGGCCACCGCTCTGCCTGGCGGGCATTTCTCTCAGGGATCCAGACCGGGGTAGCGCCCATCCCCTATGCAGAGATCCATGCTGTCAGCCTGACTGCCATTGCGGCAGTTGCATCGATACAGACAGGCAAGCCAATCCATCTTTAAACCTGGATAATTAACGACCTCTTGTAAGCGCGCCAGGATCTGCAGAACCCTGGCGCGCTTCTTGATTTCCCATCAGCCTGCAGGTGATATAATACCTCCGTAGCACTCATATCATGCAACGGAGGAATGAATGCCCCCCAAGGGACGAATAGTTGTTGATGACCGCTATTGCAAAGGTTGCGAACTGTGCATTGTGGAATGCCCACAGAATGTCATGGAGCTCGATTTGAGCCGTCTGACACCCAAAGGCTACCACCCCGCGCATCTCAAAACCGAAGGCTGCACCGGTTGCGCTGTCTGCGCTCTCGTCTGCCCTGAAGCCGCTATCACTGTCTACCGCGAAACGGTACAGCGAGGTGAATCATGACACGCGAATTACTTAAAGGAAACATCGCGATCGCCGAAGCGTCCATCCGCGCCGGATTGGATGCCTATTTTGGTTATCCAATCACCCCGCAGACTGAATTGCTTGAATGGATGTCTGCCCGCATGCCAGAACTTGGACGCGCTTTTGTTCAGGCTGAAAGCGAGCTGGGAGCCATCAATATGGTCTATGGCGCTGCCTGCACAGGCAAACGCGTGATGACCTCCTCTTCCTCTCCTGGCATCAGCCTGATGATGGAAGGTATCTCTTATATTGCCGGCACTGAAGTACCCATGGTACTGGTGGATGTCATGCGCGGCGGCCCCGGGTTGGGGAATATTTCTCCTTCTCAGAGCGATTACAACCAAATCGTTCACGGCGGCGGACACGGTGATTATCACACCATTTGTCTGGCCCCATCGACAGTACAAGAAGCAGTCGATCTGACCGTGCTGGCTTATGACCTGGCCGATAAATACCGCGCCATTGCAGTCGTCCTTACAGAAGGCTCCCTGGGGCAGATGATGGAACCTGCTGAGCTACCCCCGTTTCAGCCTCTCAAAACCACCTTCCCCGATTGGGCTGTTTCAGGTGCAGAAGGCCGCGATCGCCGCTTCCTTAGCTCCATCTACCTGAATCCACCGGATGAAGAAGTAACCAACTTACGGTTACTGCGCCGCTGGCAGCAGATTCAGGCTAACGAAGTGCGCTATAAAGAGTATTACCTGGATGATGCCGATTTTGCAGTCATTGGGTTCGGTTCCACCGGCCGGATTGCATTGACCGCTGTCCGCGCCGCGCGGGCGGAAGGCATCAAAGTCGGCCTGCTGCGACCGATCACCGTCAGCCCCTTCCCGATCAAAGAAGTGGAAGAATTATCAAAACGCGTCAAGGGTATCCTGGTCACTGAGATGAACTCTGGCCAGATGCTGGACGATGTCAGCCTGGCCGTCATGGGCCGCACCCCGGTGGAATTCTTTGCCCGTCTGGGTGGGGTGATGCCCTTCCCCGATGAGATCCTTGCCGAGATCCGCCGTATGTCCACTTCAGACCTGAAGCTGGAAGGTAACCCGCGCGACCGCTGGCTGGCTCGCATGGCTGCCTGATGAGGAGAGAAGAATGACAACCGCAGAAACTCTGGTTTATTCCCGCCCCAAATCTTTTACCGACGTGCAGAGCCACTATTGCCCTGGCTGCACGCATGGTGTGGCTCACCGCCTGGTAGCTGAAGTGTTGGATGAGATGGGTATGCGTGAGCACACCATCGGCGTCGCTTCAGTCGGCTGCTCGGTCTTTGCCTACAACTATTTCAATATGGATTTCGTGCAGGCACCGCACGGCCGCGCCCCCGCTATGGCTACCGGCGTCAAGCGCGTGTACCCCGACCGTCTGGTCTTCACCTACCAGGGTGATGGCGATATGATCTCCATCGGTTCCGGTGAGATTGTGCATGCCGCTGCCCGTGGTGAGAACATCACTGTGATCTTCCTTAACAATGCCAACTACGGCATGACGGGCGGACAGATGGCACCCACCACGCTGCCGGGCATGAAGACCACCAGCTCCCCCAACGGCCGCGATGTTGAAACGACCGGGTTCCCAATTCGCGCAGCCGAAATGCTGGCTTCGTTGGATGGAGCCAGCTATGTCGTGCGCCGTTCTTTACACGACCCGAAGAACACCCGCCTGGCCAAGAAAGCCATTCGCACCGCGTTCGAGACACAAGCCCGCGGGTTGGGCTTTTCTCTGGTGGAACTGCTCTCGAGCTGCCCGACCAACTGGGGTATCAATCCGGATGATTCTCTGGATTTCATCGAACAGAAAATGATCCCGTATTACCCGCTGGGTGATTTCAAAGTCTCCCCCTTAGTGGCTGAAGCCAAAATATAGGAGCCGCCATGCAAACTGAAGTGATCGTTTCAGGTTTTGGCGGACAGGGTACCCTGTTTGCCGGTCAGTTGATCTCGTATGCCGCCATGGAAAGCGGAAAGAATACTACGTGGATTCCATCCTACGGGCCGGAAATGCGCGGCGGTACAGCCAACTGCACCGTTGTTGTCTCGGATGACGAGATTGGATCTCCCCTCGCGCGTAACCCCGAAGCTGTGATTGCCATGAACCTGCCTTCCATGGATAAATATGAACCGCTGGTCAAACCGGGTGGTATTCTCGTGGTCAATCAGTCCATGGTGGACCGTAAGGTCAAGCGCACGGATATCAAGGTCGTATACATCGAAGCCAATAAGATCGCGGAAGAACTGGGCAATAAGCGCCTGGCGAACATGGTCATGGTTGGCGGTTTACTAGCCAACCACCCCTTCCTGAAAACGGAAGATATGGAAAAAGCCCTCAAAGAGCATCTGCCTGCTAAACACGCAAAATTGCTGGATGTGAACTACCAGGCACTCCGCCGCGGAGCTGGCCATAAAGCCGCCTAGTGATATCCTCCATTGTTGGAAATAACGTAAACGGGCGCTTACGCGCCCGTTTTCTACTCCTTCGATCTATCCAACGGCAATTCAAGCCGGATTACTTTTCATCAATTCAGTGGCGACTTTACCAGTCAGGTGCTCAATCTGTACTTCAACAGCCACGAACCTCTCGCGATCATCCTGTATAGCCTTCCGGGCTGCGTCCATATAACCCGGCGAGAACCTGGCAGCCAGCAATTCCATTGCATGCTGGATCTCAGAGGGATCGGTCAATACTCTGGCTACACCAAAGGCAATCACGCTGCGGTAATGCGTGGTGAGCGCTGGCGGCTGTACATCATCCTGCGAGATCACGCAGAAAGATACTTTGCTGTTATTACGAATGCCAGCCAGTTTGTGTCCATCCACCGCACTATGGAAGTACAATTTGCCACCCGTAAAGACGTGGCTGACCGGCACCGCGTAGGGATATCCATCATCCCCATGTACCGCCATTACCCCGGCGGTGGCAGACCGGAGGATGGCTTCAGCTTCAGCCTGCGGGATCTGTTGTTTTTTTCTGCGCATTTCTCTGAACATTTTCGCTCCAATACCTACTGAACCATCGCATTATATTGATGGAGTATGAGATGATCCACTCGCATGGCGCAGAAATCTACCGATAGGTACCCTGCGGATCTAATTCTTCACGTAAAATACGCAGCTCACGCTCCGTAGGTGGATCGGTGTGCTTGAGGTCAGGTGCGGATCTCAGCGGCCAGCCGGTGTTTTCGCGCGCCTGCTCCAGGGTGGAGCCTGTGTGCAGCGCGGTGAGCACCAGTTCGCCATTTTCATCCGGTTCCAGCAACCCCAGGTCTGTCACCACGCATTGCGTACCACCACCGCGCGCTCCGGTAGCCAGGCGCTGCTGCCTGCCGCCCAGAAAACCGGCAGAGGTGATGAAATCACACTTCTCAGGGAAGCGCCTTTTCTGGTGCGGTGTCATCACATAACAACGATTTGCCCACCCGGCGATCTCCATGGACCCGCCGGACCCCGGCATGCGTACTTTGGGGTGCTGGTAATCGCTGCCGATGACAGTCGCGTTGATGTTGCCGTAGCGGTCGATCTGCGCCCCGCCTAAAAAGGCTACATCCACATTACCGCGCTGCAGGTAGAGAGAAAAGATCTCGTACATACTGGTGACAGCTGCCGCGCCGCTCACCAGGGTGGGGTCGCCAATGGAAAGGGGCAGACGGGATGGGCGCGAGCCAACCACGCCTGCTTCGTAGATCATCAGCAGGCTGGGAGCGTGTGTACGCATGGCCAGGTTGCAGGCTAAATTCGGGCTGCCGACACCCACAAAAACGGTATCACCGTCCTTCAAGAGGCGGGCGGCATTGATGATCAGGAGTTCAGAAGCAGTGTATTCCATCATTCCTCCTAATACTCACCGTAATCCACCGGGGCGGCCAGGCGTTGTTTCACCTGCAACCGCTCACGCGTTTCGGCAGGTAGTTTCTGCCAGTAGGCTTCGCGATCTTTCACACCATACACCCATTCATCCAAGTACGCTTTGACCCGTGCAGGATCTTCGGTGATACGGTCCCATTCCAGGTAAAAGGCATTATCGCGGTCGTAATAACCCTGGGTATATGAGGGATGGCTGGCATAGGGGACATGGCAAACCGCATCCACAATGAAAGCCGGAATGACCGTGCGGTTCGGGTCGGAGCGGATGACGCTCTCATCCACGATTTCTTCAGTGGTGAGGATGACATGCTCGGCAGCAAATGCCGCCTCTTTCTGCTCACCGATGATGCCCCAGATCTGGGCGTTGCCTTCAGCATCGCAGCGCTGTACATGGACGATAGCCACATCAGGTTTCAGCGGTGGCACAACCACCACCTCGACACCGGTATAGGGATCCTTCACCCGGCGATACTGCGGGTTTGCTTTTTCCAGGTCTGTGGCTGCTGTCTGGTTCATGGGCATGAATGGCAACCCGGTTGCACCAGCCTGCAGACGACAGATCATACTGAAGTGGGAGTATTCCTCCCACTCCAGGGAACCGTTTTCCAGTTGTTCGCGGATGATGCGTAAGGAACCCACACCTGGGTTACCCACATACGAAAAGATCAGTTTCCGGGCGCAGCCTGCCGCTACCATCATCTCGTAGATCAGATCCGGTGTGGCGCGCGCCAAGGTGAGGTCCTTGCGTCCCTGGCGAATGATCTCGTGACCCGCGGCAAAGGGGATCATGTGGGTAAAACCGGCCGCGTAGACCGTATCGCCGTCTTTGACATAGCGCGCTACAGCGTCTTGCAATGTGGTCAGTTTGGTCACAACTACCCCCGCTTCATGTGGGTCTGGATCTGCTCATGCATATAAAGCGGCAGATAATAATACCCGCCGGCATTCTTCCCGCTGGAGCCAGAGCCTTTCCAACCGCCAAATGGCTGGAAACCCGGCCAGGCACCAGTTGTGGCACCCTGTGGACGATTGGCATACGTCACCCCGGCTTCGATCTTATCAAAGAACCAGGTGACTTCTTCTTCGCTGCCGTAGAATCCGGCGGTGAGCCCGTACTGCACATCATTGGCTCGCTGCATGGCTTCTTCCAGGATATCAAATGGGGCTGCCATGGTGATGGGCAGGAACATCTCCTCCTGCCACAGGCGGTGATCCGCCGGCACATCCACCGCAATGGTGGGGGCGCAGAAGTAACCGTTAGCCAGTGCGCCTTCTGTTAATACTTTACCGCCGGTGAGAATGCGGCCGGCTTTCTCTAACTCGGCACAGAATGCCTGGTAATCCCGATATCCGGCCTTGTTCACCACAGGGCCGGTATAGACCTTACGATCCAGCGGATCACCAATGACGAGTTTGGATGTCAGATCTACCAATTTACCCAACACTTGTTCATAGACGGGACGCTCAATAAAGATGCGCGAGCAGGCAGAGCATTTCTGCCCCTGTAAGCCAAACGCGGATCGCATCAAACCGATGGCAGCGTCATCCAGATTGGCATTCTTGCTGATGATGGCGGGGTTCTTGCCGCCCAGTTCCAATATTGCCGGGCGAACCCACCTGCCGCTGCTGAAATCGCGCCCGATCTTCATGCCCACATCGAATGAACCGGTGAAGGTGATGCCGGCTACCCGCGGGTCATCGATCAACGCCTGGCCGAGTGAGCTACCTGGGCCGGTGACATAGTTGTACACGCCGTCTGGGATTCCCGCTTCACGGAAACATTCAGCGATGCAGCGGGCAGTCCAGGGAGTATCGGTGGCTGGTTTCATCACCAGAGTATTACCGGTCACAAGCGCCGCACCGGCAGGTCCGCCAGTGAGCGCGGCAGGGAAGTTGAAGGGTGAAATGACCAGCCAGACGCCGTACGGCCGGAGGATGGACAGGTTGCGCGAAGTGAAGCCTACCAGCGGATCACGGCCCATTTCAGCAATGAAGCCGTTATTGGCTTCCATGCGGTCGCAACTGTAGCGCAACAGGTCGGCGGTCTCGGCGATATCTCCCAGGCCTTCCATGCGGTTCTTTCCGACTTCTAGCGAAACGATCACTCCCATCTCGTAGGTGCGCCGGTCCATGATCTCGGCTGCCTTGCGCACCAGGCGGACACGCTCCTGCCAGGGGGTGTGGCTCCAGACCGGGAATGCGCGCGCCGCGGCATCCATCGCCAGGTGCGCATCTTCGGCTGTGCCTTTCTGGAAGACACCGAGCAGAACGCTGGTATCGGCCGGTGAGCGGTCTTCAAATTTTTCGGTCGAGAAATGCTCTTTGCCATCGATGATCATGCCATACTCACGGCCGAGCCTGCCTTTGAGTTCAGCAGCTGCCAGGTCGAACTGAGTGTGCAATTCTTCGGGGGGGTTGAACATGGTGGCATAAGTGAGCTTGAAACCGGTATCAGGTGTCATACGAACATCGCCTCCAGATAGGTATATTGCCGCATGGACAATTGGTATCAGTATATACCAGCTGAGCGGGCAAGTCAAAAGAATGGGATCGCGCGGGGAAGAGGATGTAGCTCTATCGGCTATTGAAGACGCAGTTGATCTCCCCGCGGGTAAAGTTTCTTCAACCGCCCCTACCTGCTAATTCATCTATGCAGGGAATCCTGCCGGGGTCTGCGTGCTAGAAGCAAAACTGGATGCTGGTACCATGCAGAAGATCGCATTCGCTGCCGGCATAGCAATGTACAATATCAAAAAACCTGCTAAGGAAATCCATAGCAGGTCTTTTTTGATCTGTATTCTATTATTTTCGTTCCACCATCAGTTTCAAGCCCCTCACCTCCACCACCCGCACGCTTGAGCCGGCAGGGATGGTTTCACCGGTCACCGACTCGGCTGTCCACATCTCAGCATTGAGCTGCACACTTCCGACCGGGTCCAGGCGCTTTTTCACCACGCCCTCGCGCCCGGGGACAGACTCCCTCCCGGTGAGGATGGGTTTCCGCTGCGCCCGGATGGCAAAACCGACAATGGCGCCGAAGGTGGCAGCAGTCACCAATCCGGTGGCTACTACCAGGGGAACCGAGACCCGCTGGAAGGACGGGATGGATGGTGAATTGAACAAGATCAAACCGCCGGCGATAAAACTGCCTACGCCCGCGGCAGTCAAGGCTCCATGCGTGGGAGCTTTGATATCTACGATGAAGAGAACGAAGGACATCAGCAGAAAGACCAGACCGAACCAATTCACCGGCAGGATGCCGAGGCCGTAGGTAGCCAGCGCCAGGCAAATGACACCGATGAACCCTGCCACCCAACCGCCCGGGCTGGAAAGCTCTATCAGCAGAGCCTGCACGCCCACGGATAGCAACAGGAAAACAATGTTCGGGTTGGTGAGCATACCCAGCAGTTGCTCCAGTAATGTGGTTGGGAGGGGTACAGGCACCGCAGATGCACAGTGCAGGATGATCTCGCCATCTATGGTGTGAATCTGCCTGCCGTCCAGCTGCTGCAGTAAGTCTGGAATATCCTCGGCGATTAGATCCACCAGCCCGGCATCCAAAGCCTCAGTGGATGTGACTGCGCGGGCGTTCTCGATGGTATCTTCCGCGAGCGAAATGGCCTCCGGTGTGCGTCTTTCTGCCAGAGAGCGGGCAGTGGCTTTCAATATCTCTTTGGCTTTGGCTTCCATGGTCTCACCAATATCTTCCCCCTGGGAGCCTACAGGGGATGCCGCGCCAATGGCCGTTTCGGGGGCCATGGCAGCCACATGCCCGGCCAGGGTCAGCACAGTGCCAGCACTGCCGGCGATCGCACCACGGGGAGCGATATAGACCACCACCGGTACATGGCTGGCGCGTACGGCGCTTACCATGCGATTAAGCAGTTCGATCTCGCCGCCGGGGGTGTTCAGTTGCAGGATCAGAAGGCCGCACTGTTGATCTTCAGCTGATCGGATTCCGCGGTTCAGGTATTGCAGCATGGCTGGTGTTAGCGCTCCCGTCGCTTCGAGTACCAGGGCGCAGGGGTCTGAGACTGCCACGGCTGTTGCCTGTACAGGCGCGGTCAACACTGTCAGCAGGAACATCAGGGTGATGAGTATTAGAACGAATCCGCGGATTATTTTCATCTCTTATTCTCTTACATCTATTATATACACAGTCCATCGCTTGTGATCAGCGCCGGAATGCCCTCGTCAACGCGCACAGGTTGTGATAGAATCTCTGTCGCCCTGCCCCCATCGTCTAGTGGCCCAGGACGTGGCCCTCTCAAGGCCAAAACGGGGATTCGAATTCCCCTGGGGGCACTTTTTCTTTTAATTACACAGATCTGATTTCCAAAAATGGGATTCGAATTCCCCAGCCCCCTGCGGGGGTGCTACGCGGCTCCCTGCGGGAGTGCTACGCGGCTCCCTGCGGGAGTGCT
>CAIKMQ010000008.1 GCA_903828565.1 uncultured Leptolinea sp.
CCATCGCTGTCGGTGTCGGCTACACCACAACCGCAGACACCTGGGTCAGTCTTGGCAGGATCGTTATCGCAGGTTTCGTTACAGTCTGCTACCCCATCGCTGTCGCTGTCGGTGTCGGCCACACCGCAGCCGCAGACACCAGGGTCAGTCTTGGCAGGATCGTTATCGCAGGTTTCGTTACAGTCTGCTACCCCATCGCTGTCACTGTCGGTATCAGCTACTCCACAACCGCAGATACCGGGATCGGTCTTGGCAGGATCGTTATCGCAGGTTTCGTTACAGTCTGCTACCCCATCGCTGTCGCTGTCGGTATCAGCTACACCACAACCACAGATACCGGGGTCAGTTTTCAAAGGATCGAGCGGGCAGTTATCGATCACACACACACCGTTAATCAAGGTCTGGCCTTCCGCGCATTCCTGCGGATCCAGCACGATCTTGAATGGATCATAGGTACCACCCTGACCGTTGTTGTCATATAGAGATCCGCTTCTACCATCCCAACCATACAGGATCTGGCATCCGGGATAATCCGCCGGGTTGATGGGTTCGGTGCTGTTCGTTGGTCTGCCATTTTGCCAGAGGTAGTATTCCACATCGACCACCTCATCATGACAAACGTCTGGCGCGTACGTTTTGCATTGGCCAGCGTTGGGACCCTTTGTATACCACTCTACACAAACAGTAGAGGGTACACAGACTTCTTCAGTGATCTGATGAGCCACAATCGGCCCTTCTTCGCATCCAAAAGTGCTACCAGAAGCGTCAGCAAACTGAACATTATGATCGCCCACACTGTTGCGAATGGCATAGAGTGTGTTGCCAGAGAAGTTATTGTAAAGCAGGTTGGTACCCGGTTTCCCCTGGCCGCCGACAATATCCACACCTACCGCATTATCCTGAAAGGTGTTATTAGTCAGGTTGGTGGTGGTTTGGCCGACCAAGATATCAACATAGATGCCTACATCGAAATCTCTGATGATGAAACCGGAAACGGTCACACCTTCGGCTGTGATATGAATTCCTGTTCCAGTATCACCCAGGAAACCACCGCTTAATACCGGTGCGGTGACAGCGCTAGCAGCTCCAGCCAGGGTCGGATTACCGGGATCACCCAGTAGGGTCAGACCTTCGATATTAATCGTTACATTTTCCTGGAAGGTACCATTCAAGACATGGATGGTATTGTCGTCGAGGCCTGTCGTCAGATCGTTTCCCGCATAGTCAATGGATGCCTGGATTGGGGTCCCAGAAGCGTGGCATTGCCAAGTCTCAGGCAGGGTAACCGTGAAGGGAAGGACAAAGGTCCCGCAATTCTGTACGAAGAAGTGGTAGACCTTATTCCCACCCACTGTCGTTGCTAACCACGGATCCATATTCTGGATGATCTCGACTGCCTCGGTGGAGGCTAACGGGATAGGTTCACCCGCTGAGTCAAGCAGCACCGCGCCGGTATCTGCTATCGCTTCTACGGCCGCGGCAACTTCAGTTGGGGCAGGTTCTTCCACGCCAGTCACGGGGATGACCACCTCTTCAACAGGCGTGAAGTCTTCCACCGGAACAGTCTCTTCAGGTGGGACGACCGGTTCTGATGGTACTTCTACGACCGGGGTGGGTTCGGTTACCACTGGTGGGATCTCATCCTGTGCCCGGACCACAGCGGCCGGGGTTACAAGAGAAAAGACATACACCAGGATAAAACAGAACCGCAATATACTAAGTACTTTATGCTTCGATTCCATCTGGTCCTCCTTGGAAGCGCCTTGAGCCAGGCGCCCGTCTTTCCCTCCCATTGAGACCAGCTTCCGATTTCATTTGTTAAAAACAAAAAACCGGTCTCAAAAGACGGCCGGTTTCGCCATTTGCTCCCCGGTACCTTTACTGCTTGGGCGACCATCAAAGGTACCGGATCAACACATCCGTGTGAGGTTTGATTGTTAAGCAGATACTGGTGTGTTGCCTGCCTGTATCTAATTTGATTCTAATGATTTGCCAGTTTTTGTCAATATCCTAACCCCTTACTAATCTTTCGTTAATAGTTTTGTAACACTTACCTTTTACAAAAGCAGGCAATATTTGCAGATATTTTTCCGATTAATACAAAAAGTGGAGGCGCCGCCTCCACTTTCGCATTTTTATTATGGAAACTATCTTTTTACTGTGATCTCCATGCCGTCTTTGATGACGTGCAGCGGATAGTCATGCGACCAGAGGGCTTCCCAGACCGAGCCGGCATCCAGCACCACCAGGTCGGCATCGCAGCCTTCTTTCAAGCCGTAATTCTGGATTCCCAGGGCTTTGGCGGCGTTGGTCGTGATGAGATCGTAAAGGATTTCCATATCCGGGCGGCTGACCATGTTCATCAAATGAGCAGCCAGGAAGGCTACTTCCTGCATATTATTGCGGCCGAACGGATAGTAAGCATCCGCGATGTCATCCTGGCCGAGCGCGACGCTGACGCCGGCATGGTACAGGGATTTCACGCGGGCGTACAGCGGCCCGGTCTGCGGGTCTGAGACGAGACCCAAGCGGCCTTTCTTCAACAGGGCCTCGATCTTGCGGTAATACGGTTCCGGGTAGAGGGCCATGGCGCGGGCATGCTGCACGGTCACACGGCCTTCCCAGCCTTCACGCAGTGTAGTGACTGCCAGCATCTCCAGAGAGCGTAAAGTAGCATCACCGGCATCATCAATCAGCATCGAGACGTCTTTGTTGTATTTCTTCGCCAGGCGGAACATGCGGTCAATGTGTTCCTGTGAATCGGCATCGGTGTATTCGATCCATGGGATACCGCCGACCACATCCGCACCCATCTTCAGGGCTTCTTCCACATACCCTTCAGCGCCAGGGTCGCGGACGACGCCATCCTGCGGGAAGGCAACCACTTGGACTTCCACACGGCCTTTGTACTCTTCTCGCGCCTTCAGCAAGGCTTTCACGCCTTCCAGCTTGCCGGTGGTATCTGTATCTGCAAATGCACGGATATGCGTGTTGCCGTACTTGACAGCCAGGTCCAATGCTTTGCGGACATTCTGGATGATCCATTTCTCATCGTATTTTTCTTTGACACGGGCAGCCATTTCGATGGCCGTCATAGCCCCACCCATACCGCCATCGGTATAAGCGCTGATGGCCTCATCATCCATCATATTCAGGGTGTACACCTTGCACAAATGCAGGTGACCATTGACAAAGGATTCGGTTACCAAGTTGCCGGCAGCATCGATCACCTTTGTGGCATCACCGCTTACCTGCTCGGCAATCTTTGCTATGCGCCCTTTTTCGATGGCAATCTGCATCAGTTTAGCGCCGGTGGCGCGGGTCTTTGCGTTCTTGATCAGAATATCGTAAGCCATTGCATTCTCCTTTATTACGTTTTATTTCGCTTTCGCGTGTTCTTTCATCATTTTCTGAGCGATCAAAGCGCCATCGCGGATCGGCTCGTAGCCGGTGCAGCGGCACAGGTGCTTGTTGAGGGCATTGGTCATTTCTGTTTCACCGGCTTCCGGGTTGGTCTCCAGCAAGCCGTACAGTTCCATCACAATACCGGGTGTGCAGAAACCGCACTGCACGGCGCCAGATTCCGCGATCGCCTTCTGGATGGGATGAAGCTCCATTCCGCTGGCCAACCCTTCCACTGTGATCACATCCGCGCCGGCAGCCTTGCTGGCGAGGGTATTGCAGCTTTTTACGGCTTTACCATTCAACACGACCACGCAAGTTCCACAGGTGGAATTGTCACAACCGCGTTTGGTGCCGGTCAGGTTGAGCTCATCCCGCAGCAGATCGATCAGCATCATCTCCGGTTCGATCTCAACGGTACGATCGAGGCCATTTATTTTGAAAGTCATTTTTTCTGCCATTACTTAGGCTCCTTTCGCGCTTCCAGCGCCTTTTTCACCTTCTCCGGGGTCGCCGGAATCTCGAACAAGTCCACGCCGATGGCATCATAGATGGCATTCAAGATGGCCGGCGCAGCACCGATCACAGAGTGCTCACCAATACCACGCGCGCCAAATGGACCGATGGGATCGGGGGTTTCAACAAACTCGATTGTCTGCTCCACAGATTCTTTATATGTAGGCAGGTGATATTTGAATAGCTGCGGGTTGGTAATGTGCCCTTCCGCATCAAAGACAACTTCTTCATACAGCGCAGCGCCAATAGCCATGGTAACGCCGCCCAGCACAGATCCGCGGATCTGGAGGGGATTGATCACCTGACCAACATCAAAGACCGAATAGAAGTGGTCCACCAGGATCTTGCCGGTCTTCTTTTCGATGCGCAGTTCTACTGCCTGGGCGCCCATGGTGTAAGTGACACCGATGGATCCCTGACCGTTCTTATCCGGGTTGGAATAACGCGGCAGGCGGGCATCGGATACACTTTGAGCCAGGTCACCGATGGTTATACCGTCATCCGTGATATACCCGCGAGCCAGTTCAGCTGTAGCCACGCGGATGGTGGGATCATTGCGCAGGATGACATAATCGCCTTCATACTCCAGGTAGTCCACATCGGTCTTCAAAACCTGGGCTGCCGTATTCTTGAGCAGTGTAATCAGCTTGTCCGCCGCGCGGATTATGGCGCGTCCGCCCTGGGTGGTAAACATGGAACCGATCGTCTGCCACTCATAGGGTGAGTACTGTGTATCGATCTCAGTATAGACACGCACGCGTTCCGGGGCGATCTTCAAAGCCTCACCGGCAATCTGGCGGATGATCGTGCGCAAGCCCTGCCCGACCTCGGCACCGCCCATGTTGATGGTAACGCTTCCATCCACATTCATTTTCATGTAGCAGCCTTTGGTGGAAAACGGTGCGCCTTTGGGGGACTTCATCACCGTGACCATACTGCGGCCGTAAACATAATCTGCGTCTTCAGCCGGCTTCGGCTTGGAAAAGAGCATCTTCTCGACACGGGTCGCGCATTCCAGCAGGTTACCGTTATGCTTCCACATGGTCTCGCCAACAGCATTAACCTTGCCTTCAGAAAGGAAGTTCTTCTTGCGCAGCGCCAGGGCATCCATACCGAGCTTGCGGGCCATCAGGTCCATCATGCGTTCGGTAGCGATTTGAGATTCCTGATGGCCGTAACCGCGATACGCACCAACCGCCGGGGTATTGGTGTAGACGGTATATCCCGTCAGGTCGCAGTGCTTGAACTCATACGGTCCGGTGGAATTATGCGTGGAGGCGATGGTCACATTAACAGCCGTATCCGCGTAGGCACCACCGGTGTGATAGATGGTGGATTTCAGTGCGACCAGTGTGCCGTCTTTTTTTGCGCCCATCTTCATGCGGGTGCGAATGCCGTGAGCCAGCAATGTGCTGGTAAAATCTTCTTCACGGCTAGCTACCCACTTCACCGGGCGGCCGGGAGCAAAGGATGCGATCCATGCAATGGTCTGCTCAGTGGTGATATCAGACTTATAGCCAAAACAACCACCCAGGTCCGGGGTGTGGACGCGCACATCACCTACCGGAACACCATAGGAATTTGCCAGGTCTTCACGGATGATGAACGGGCAGATAGATGTAGACCAAACTTCGATCGTGCGATCTTCTTTGAACCAGACGATCGTGCCGTGTGGTTCAATGGCAGCGCAAGAACCGAGCGGGTAGTTGAATTCTTCTTCGATGATGACTTCGGCTTCATCGAAACCTTCTTCACCGCGGCCTTTATGCAGGTGATAGGTGTTGGCGATGTTTGAGTCTGCAGTCTCGTGCAAGGTAGGCAGGCGCCAGTATTTTTCATGCCCTTCATGGATGAGAGCGGCACCGGGTTTGATGGCTTCGCGGGCATCTGTGTAGACCGGCAGCGGCTCATAATCCACCACGATCTTTTCCACGGCGGCACGCGCATGCGCGGGGGTATCCGCGATGACTGCGGCGACCGGGTCACCGATATAGCGGACTTTATCGACCGCCATTGGCTGCAGGTCTTTGATATTATCGCCATAGCGGAATTTACAGCCAGCTCCGGTCACTACCTTGTAAACACCTGGGCATTTTTCAGCTTCTGCTGTATCTACTTTCTTTATACGAGCGTGCGCATACTTTGGGCGCAGCACCACTGCATGCAGCATGTCGGGCAGTCTGATGTCATCCAGATAGATGGCCTTTCCGGTCACCTTACTGATGGCATCCGGCCGGATGTAGGTCTTGCCAACATATTTGAGATCCATAGAGATACCTCCTGCCGCGCTATTCGCGGCGATAAGCTTTCAGCAAGGCGGATGGCGCTGAAGCGTTTCGGCCTGCCAGGGTTAACGCAATGATGGTCACAACGTAAGGCAGAGAAAGGAACAATTCGTACGGCAATTTGAAACCCAGGGTCTGCAGGCGAAGCTGCAATGCCTGCACACCGCCAAAAATGAGCGCACCCCAGAGCACACTGACGGCCTGCCAGTTCGCAAAGATGATGAGCGCAATGCACACCCATCCGCGGCCGGCCACAATACCAAAGGTGAAGGAACCGAGTTGAGCCAGCGTTAGGAACGCGCCGCCCACCGCCATCAAGGCGCCACCGATAGCCAAAGCGCGCGTGCGGATGGCATACACATTCAGGCCAGCCGCATCCGCGGCTTCGGGGTTCTCACCTACCGCGCGGATCTGCAGCCCGAAACGAGTCTTGCTGATTACCCACCAGACAACCGCGATCGTCGCGATGCCGATGTAGGTCAGCAGGTATTGATTGGTGATCGGTGCCAGGGGATTGCTCTCTGGCAGGATGTTCAGCATGGGGAATGGTTCTATTGAAGGCGGGATCTTGGATTCGCCAAAGATCAGCCGGAAGGAATACAGGGAAAGGCCGGTTGCCAGCAGGGTAATCCCAAGCCCGGCAACATGCTGGTTTACACCCAGGCGCACTGAGAGCAGAGACATGAGCAATCCGCTAAGCATGCCGGCGATGATCGCGCCAAGCAGGCCGATCCACAGGGAACCGGTGGTGGCAGCGACGGCAAAGCCGACAAAAGCACCGAGGAACATGGTACCTTCGATACCGAGGTTCAAGACACCGGAACGTTCAGAGAAAAGCTCACCCAGTGTGCCAAAGATCAGCGGGGTTGCCACACGTAAAGTAGCAGCTACAAGGCCGATAAGGAAGAGAGTAATATCCATTACTTTACCCTCCGGATGCGATAGTTTTGAAGAAGGAACAATGAAAGCGTGACAAGGAGTAAGGTGGATTGAACCACATCACCCAAATAAACCGGCACTCCCATCGCGCGAGAGACTGTCTGAGCGCCGGTATCGATCAATCCGATAAACAAGGCAGCCAACCCGACACCGAAGGGATGCAGACCACCGAGCGTAGCGATAATGATACCGCTGTATCCCAGCCCATCCGAGATGGCATCGATCAGGTGGAAATGAATACCAGCCACCTCACCGGCGCCGGCAATACCAGCAATACCGCCGCTCACCAGTGCCACGGTCAGCATAGTTTTATTCACTTTGATACCGGCGAAGTGGGCGCCTTCTTTACTCAAGCCGATAGCGCGCATCTTCAAACCAAACGATGTCCGTTTGATCACAAACCAGGTGATAATCAGGATGACGACCGCTAGGATAATGCCAAAGTGCAGGCGGGTGCGCGGAATCAACTTGAAGAACACCGTACCAGAAGCGATCTCAGGGGATTGCGGCCACATGGATACCGGATCGCGCCAGGGTCCATTGAGCAAGAAACTGGTAACATTCAACACGATGGAGTTCATCAGGAGGGTGGTAACCACCTCATCCACTTTTAACTTCACCTTTAGAATAGCCGAGGGGAAAGCCCACAACATACCTGCAGCAAAACCGCCCAGTACCATAGCAGGGATACCCAGGTAAGGCGGGACGTCCTTCAGGATCATGCCCAACCAGGCAGCTGCGATGGCACCGGCATACAACTGGCCTTCCGCCCCAATATTCCAATATCCACTGTTGAAGGCAAAAGCGACCGCCGCGCCTGTCAGCAGCAGCGGTGTAGATTTGACCAGCACCTCGATGGCGCTGGACTTACTGGCCAACGGTGAAATGAGGAAATGGTAATAGGCCGTCAACGGGTTAGCGCCATCCAGCAGGATTATGATCGATGTGATCAAGAAAGTGACAGGAATGGCAATGATGGGGATCAGCGACCGCATCCAGACAGGAGCGGGGGCGCGTTCAATTTTAAGTTTCAGCATCTCTTCCTCCTTTCCTATCTAGTCGGTCGATCCGGCCATCATCAGGCCAAGCTTTTCCGGGGTGGCTTCACTGGCGGGCAGGACACCCATGATCTTGCCAGCATAAATGACCGCAATACGATCAGAAAGGGCCAGGATCTCTTCCAGGTCCTCCGAAAGCAGCAGCACAGCCGCGCCAGCTTCCCGCTGTTCCAGTAATTTCGAGCGGACATAGTCTGTAGCACCGACATCCAGCCCGCGGGTTGGCTGGCTGGCAATGACGACTGCCGGGTTCTGGCTGAGGGTGCGAGCCAGCATCACCTTTTGCATATTTCCGCCGGAGAGGGTGCGTACCCGGTCACCCGGAGCAGCCTTAATCTGAAATTCTTTAATCAGTGTCTTCGCGTTTTTCTGGATCTTGTCCTGTTCCAGAATGCCGTTCTTCACAAAGTTGCCGAGTTGATCCAGCACCAGGTTTTCAGCGACAGAAAGCTCACCGACCATATTGGCATGGCGGTCTTCCGGAATGCGCCCGACACCGGCCGCGCAGACTGATGCTGGCTCAGCGTTCGTCAGGTTTATTCCATTCGCCTGCACCTTGCCGCGGGTGGTCTTCTGCGTACCGCACAGCACGGCGGATAATTCCGCCTGGCCATTGCCTGAAACACCTGCCAATCCCAGAATCTCGCCGGCGTGTACTTCCAGCGATACATCTTTCAGGGCGGGTAGGCCTTTTTTGTCCACGGCGCAAACATTCTGCACGCTCAACAGGCAGGAAGAAACGCTAGCCTGGCGCTGATCCTGCCGCTTGACACCGAAACTTTCACGGCCAACCATCATCTTAGCTAGCTGCTTTTGATTCGTATCTGCTTTTTGCACAGTCCCCACTGAATGGCCATCCCGCAGAACAGTGATCCGCCCGCAGATATCCATGACCTCATTCAGATGGTGGCTGATGAAGATGACCGAAAGGCCTTCCTGCTGCAGGCGAAGCAGGGCTTTGAAAAGCACATCCACTTCCTGCGGGACCAGGACAGCAGTCGGTTCATCCAAAATGAGAACGCGGGCATCATGGTAGAGCGCCTTCAGTATCTCTACCCGTTGCCTCTCACCGACAGACAGATGGCGGATGAGAGCCTGGGGTTTGACCGGGATACCAAAACGTTCAGATGCCGCGGCAACTTTCTCTTCCACATCAGGGAGGTTGATCATAACGCTCCCTGTTTCTCCCAAAACCATATTTTCGGCAACGGTAAGCGTTGGCACCAGGGTAAAGTGCTGGGTTACCATTCCAATCCCCTGGCGAATGGCATCGCGGGGAGATGAAATTACAGCTGGTTTTCCATTGATGAATACCTGGCCTTCATCTGCATGGTAAAGGCCGTACAAGATGCGCATCAGGGTGGTTTTGCCTGCCCCGTTTTCCCCCAACAGCGCGTGGATCTCACCCTGTTCCAGGTTAAAATCCACATGGTCACTCGCTACGAGATCAGCAAATCGTTTGACGATCCCTTTCATTTCTACAGCGTGCATAGATGCACCTCAATGGCTAAGATACTTACATTAGATGGTAGGGCGGGAAAGCGAAGCCCTCTCCGATTTGGAAAGAACTTCGCTTCCCGCAACTATCAAAACTCGTTGCCTTCACGCAATGGAAATATCAAGGCTTACGTGAAGGCAGATAGAACTAGTTAGAGCCAGCTGGTTGGGCTTCGTCAACATCCACGCGGAAC
Organism: uncultured Leptolinea sp.; assembly: GCA_903828565.1. Classification (GTDB taxonomy): domain Bacteria; phylum Chloroflexota; class Anaerolineae; order Anaerolineales; family Anaerolineaceae; genus PNON01. The sequence goes on from CAIKMQ010000008.1 coordinate 9,892, forward strand.
ATACCGCTGAGGATCTCAGCTTCTTTTGCTTTGACGGCGGCGAGCAGTTCAGCCGGGATCTTGGATTCGGTGTTGTGGAAGGAAGCCAGAGAAGCGCCGCCCTTGCCCATCATCGAGAAGTCTTTCAGATCCTGGGCGGTAAAGGTACCGGCAGCAACCTGTTTGATGAGGTATTCAACGGTCGGGTCCATGTTCCAGACTGCGGAGGTGACGACAAAATCGGGGGCGAGCTCGTTCTGATCGCTCATGTTACCAAAAGCGAACAGGCCTTTTTCAGCGGCGGCTTCGATGACACCAAAGCGCTCGGCATAGAGAACATCAGCACCGTTGTCGATCATAGCGATGGCAGCTTCTTTGGCAGCAGCCGGGTCGAACCAGCTGTTGATGAAGGAGACCATGACTACGACGTCGGGGCGCTGGGTCTTGGCACCAGCGATGAAGGCGTTGACCAGGCGGTTGACTTCGGGAACGGGCATAGCGCCAACGATACCGATCTTACCGGTCTGGGTCAGGCCACCGGCCAGCATACCCATGAGGTAAGCGGGTTCGTGGATCCAGTTATCAAAGACAGCTACATTCGGTTCGCTGGGGCCGTTACCGGAACCAAAGGCGAAAGCGACTTCGGGGAAGTCTTTGGCAACACGGCGGACAGCTTCTTCGTTTCCGAAGGCATCGCCCATGATGAGGTTAGGTTTCTGCTGTTCGCAGACTTCACGCAATACACGTTCCATATCGCCAGAGTAGCCGATATTTTCCTGGTAGGTGTATTCGATCTCGCCGGCATCAGCAGCTTTCTGCAAGGCAGCGTGAATCACGCCGTCCCAGGGTTCTTCGATGGGGGTGGCGAAAGCGCCGAATACCTTCAGTTTCGCGGGTGCTTCAGCAGCAGGGGCGGCGGGTGCTTCAGCAGCAGGGGCGGCGGGTGCTTCAGCAGCAGGGGCAGCTGCCTGGCAGGCAACCAGGACGAATGAAAGCACTACTAATATTGAGACAATAGACAGGAATTTCTTAGACATCGTTCTCCTCCAAAAGGGTTTATGGTGAGTGAAAAATACTGCTACGACCGAGCTATTTCTACCGGAAGTCACCTCCTCTCACTTACAGATCTGATCCTAAAGATGGATGATTGTAAATTGAAGAAAAAACGTTCACCCCGGCAGTTGCGCCCGAAGGTCATTCTATTATAGTAATTAACCCGCTACTGTGCACTACCAAAGGTAACATTAATTATATTATTTATTTCATTTGTTATACAACCAGTTTGTTTGCGCAAATTAATGGATAACCTTACTCAAGCATCATAAATCTGCCTGCTCGCCCGGGTGCATCCTGCTATAATCAGCAATGCAAAGATAACTAAAACATCCGTCTAGGAGTGCAAAATGATCGTAACTTCAGAGAAAAAGCGTATCATACTCTTCCTCGCTTTTGCTTTTGGCCTCGCCTGGCTGGTTGCCTTGATCGTCTTCCTGACCGGCGGACTTGTAAACAGCCCGACCATCATCCCACTACCCGCAGGGAAAATCACTCTTGCTACCGTGTTGATCGCGGTCTTTTATATGTGGTCACCAGCTGTCGCGCATATCCTTACGCGCGCTATCACCCATGAAGGCAAATCCGGCAACTTGCTACGGTTGAACTTCCGCAAAGGATGGAAATACTGGCTGGCAGCCTGGGTGCTTCCCGCGGTATTGGTGGTCTTTGGCGCAGCCATCTTTTTTCTGCTTTTCCCCAAATACTTCGACCCGACTCTGGATGTCATCCAGAAGATGATTTCTTCCGCTGCTCCCGGCGTAACGATCGCCCCGGTGGCGATTCTGCTGGCGCAATTGCTGCAAGGGATCGTGATCTCACCTCTGGTGAACTCGCTCTTTACCTTTGGTGAGGAATACGGCTGGCGCGGGTATCTGCTGCCCAAGTTGATGCCGCTCGGTAGTTTGAAAGCCATTCTTCTTTCCGGAGTGATCTGGGGTTTCTGGCATGCCCCCATTATCGCCATGGGGCATAATTACGGGTTCGAATATCCCGGTTATCCTTGGACCGGTATCCTGGCTATGGTCGTTTTCACCATTACCTGCGGGACTTTCCTGGCCTGGGTCACTCTGCGGGGTGGATCCGTCTGGCCGGCAGTTATCGGCCATGCGGCAGTAAACGGCATTGCCGGAATCGGCATGCTGGTACTGGCTGGCAATCCTTCCACCTTGATCGGCCCGCTGCCCACCGGCCTGGTATGTGGGTTGAGCTGGCTGGCTTTCGCCGCATTACTCGTCCTGATCCCCGGTGCACTTGCTCCGATAGAAGATCAGAATCATTTAGTTTAATATTCTTAAAGGTATAGGAGAAAAATGAACGACTTAACGAAGAAATGCCTGGTGTGCGAGCAGGATGAAAAGACAGTACCCCTGATCCCCATTCTATACAACGAAACACAGTACTACATTTGCCCGGGGCATCTGCCCATCCTGATCCACCACCCGGAGAAGCTGACCGATCAGTTACCCGGAGCTGCGAACATCACCCCGCACCAGCATTAGCCTGAACGGGTATCCACACCCAGCCATCTTGCTTCTTTCCCGCGCGCAGCAGGCTATCCGGGTCGCTGTTGGAAGCCCGGGCAATGCAAGCGGTAGCCAGGGCTGCCAGAGCGGGAATCGAGAATAACATTTCATCAGAGAGGTCACCCTTGAGCAATCGCCAACGGGTGATCTCTTCATAAAAAGACATGGGGTCACGCAGGCGGATGCCCTGTCGAATGAGCGCCAGCTGACGTTGGATGCGTCCCTCATAAGACGCTGGGGAAAGTAAAACTCCGGCGGTATAAGCAGCAAAAGCCAACTCAGCCTGGGTTTCGAGCAGATCCTCGCCAACCTTTAACTTCGCCTCCCGGGCGAGTGCCTGAAACAAGAGTAGACTGTTGCGTACTCTGGCTGGTTGCTTTTCGGGGTTCAGAAAGCGGGTGATCCGCGGATGATATCCCATTTGGCGCAGCTGTACCTCCGCGGATCGGTTAAGATCGGCATTTTGCGGTAAAACTGCAGGCCCGTTGATCGCGATGGCTGTCACGCCATCTGACACTGCCCGCAGAACATCTTCCAACATTCCCTGCTCGAGTGTGATCAGCAAGCCGTCCTTATCAAGGCGTGCCATAAGGTACGGCGTTTTTCCGGCGGATACCTCTACTCCCAAGTAAGTACCTTTTGATTCAATCATTATCTTAGTGTACTGATAACCGGGAAGAAATCAAGAAAATATCGCTATAATTATAATGAAACTGATAGAAGATATTAGGAGAAACCCGGATGGATTATCGCCTGTTGCTCGTCTCTATCCTTTGTCTGGGGATCGGTTACCTGATGGGTTTGATCACCCAGTCGATTCGTGCTAATCATAAAGCAGATGGCCTGGAACGACCGGAGCCACAAGGCAGCCTTCCGCCGACATCTCCTCTTGTAGTACCTGTTCCACCTGTACCGAACCTGGCTGCAATGAAAGCCAGCAGCCCGCCTCCCTCTGCAGATGCCAACCCTACCGCCAGTCTTGTGGAGCAGGTGAATGATATATTAAAAGAAATGCCGCACCCGAGCAGTTTGGAAGGCGTTTTTATCAAGTTGGAAGAAACGGAAGATGGCGTGCGTTTCTGGGTGGGGAATACGCCTTACCAGGGGCTCGAACAGATACCCGGGGAAGCCAGGGAGTTTATCCGCAGTGCTGTCCGGGCCTGGGGAGGGGGAAGTTAATCACCGGCTGCGGATGGAAATGCTCCGGTCAGCAGTTCTGTCTCTTCCCATAACCGCGCTGCCGTGGGTTTGTGATAACTTGCCCGGCTGGAAGGTACCTGACGGCAGCGGGCATAGTAGCCGCCTGTCTTCCCCGCTACATCCAGGGAGGATGCCAGGTAGATACTCGTTTTGGCGCCTTCTTCCACCGGAATGGCCAACTTCGCCCCCAATTTAAAGAACGGGCCGGTCCAATCGCCATTGCTCACCCCAAAGTTGGATGCGACATAACCTGGGTGAAGCGCATTCACGCAAATGTTGGTACCCTTCAGGCGCCGTGACAATTCGTAAGTGAAATACAGGTTCATTAATTTGGAAGTGGAATACGCCCGAAAACCGCTGTATTGGCTACATTCAGACAGGCTCTTAAAATCTACCTTACCCATATAATGAGCAACGGAAGACACATTTACAATCCGTGGAGTTTTTCCCTGCTTTATTAAAGGAAGTATTTCTGCTGTAAGTGAAAAGTATCCCAGGTGATTCAATGCGAAAGTGCGTTCAAAACCTTCATCGGTTATCTGACAGGATGAGAAGACAGCCCCGGCATTGTTCACCAATACATCCAGGTGATCCAGGCTGCGGCGGATCACCTGTGAAACTCGCCGGATCTCTGACACCTTGGAGAGGTCTGCAGTAAAAGCCCCGGCAAACGGGTGCCCGGTTTCGGCCTGTTCTTGTAAGACGCGTTGTATTTTTTGTTCATTCCGCCCGATGATCCAGACTTTCGCACCGGCGTTGGCCAATTGACGCGCAGTCTCCCGGCCGATGCCACTGGTTGCGCCGCTGATAAGAACTTGCCTGCCTGTCATGCTGTCGTATGATGCCATTTGTTCTCCGGTGATCAACTTTTGTGAGTTTTGAAAGAATGCGGGATTTTACCATGCCAGGGGGGAATACTTGGCCTATTTTAAGACTGCGACCGCTATGCAAAATTGTCCCACCATTGTAAGATTGGGACATGAAGCTGTCGATCGCCCTGGTTTGCCTGGTATTCCTTACTGCCTGTGCACCTCCTCCCTCAATTTCACAGGAGGATGTTTCCACAGCGATCCCTGCCAGTATCACCCGAACCAACCCTGCCGTCACATCTGCTGCCGGTACAACCCCGGTACTCTCAGCGACTGAGACCCTTCAACCTACCCCTTTCGCACCATCCACCCCGCAAGTTGCAGCTGGCGAAGCTCATACCTGCCTGCTTGATAGAAGCGGTAATGTATGGTGTTGGGGTTGGAACATCTATGGACAGGCAGGCAGTGAACCATCACAATCTGTATGGCCGCCTGTTCAGCTTCCGTTGACTGGCATCACTTCGATTTCATCCGGGGCATACCACAGCTGCGCCATCGATGGCGCAGGCAGGTTATTCTGCTGGGGACGGAACAACCAGGGTCAGTTGGGCAATGAAAACCTGAACGATTCCTCCATTCCGGTAGAGGTAACTGCATTATCCGGTGAAACCATCGCTGCGGTATCCTGCGGCAGTTTCCATACCTGCGCGGTGAACACTTCCGGGCAAGCCTGGTGCTGGGGCTCCAACAGGGATGGTAAATTAGGAAATGGTGATGTTGGCGGAGTATACAAACAACCAGTGCCTGTCATCGGGGAACTACCCGCATTAGTCAGAATCGCTGCCGGGGCTACATTCACCTGCGCGGCCGATGTCCATGGGGTTGCCTGGTGCTGGGGAGACGGTAGTTTTGGCGAAACCGGCAGTAAGACAATGCAAAGCAATCCACTGCCCGTACAGGTCTCAGGTGTGAATAATGTCAAATCTCTAAGCGCTGGTTGGGCTCACCTCTGTGCCTTGAGCTCCGATGGAAATGCGGCCTGCTGGGGAAAGAATTTCGCCGGTGAACTTGGCAATAGCAGCAACATACCGCGAAGCCTTCCTGCGCCTATCACCGGCCTCAGCGGCAAACAACCTTTGCGGATCCTCTCGGTTGGCGGCAGGACGAGTTGTGCCCTCACAGAAGCCGGCTTTTTGCTCTGTTGGGGAAGAAATGATGCCGGTCAAGCCGGGTCAGCTGCCCGGGTAGATACGCTGCTGCCCGCGCAGGTGAACGGCATCCCTGGCAATATCATTTCTCTGGCAGTTGGCGGCAGTCACACCTGTGCCTTGACCGACACCGGGGACCTGTATTGCTGGGGAGATAACGATCTCGGCCAGCTCGGGGCAGCCGGTGTAAAAGATAGTTCAGCACCCATCCTGATAAGCGGGATGGAGTGAAAGGAGCGGGTATAATACCCGTATCTACCAGCCAGGAGGGCGCAGCATGTTAATCACAAAAAAGATAGCAGTGATCGGTTACGGGGTTATGGGAGAAGCCATCATTTCCGGCCTGATCCAGAAAGGCGGGATCCCTGCCGGGCAGATCGTTACATCTGGTCCACGCGAAGAGCGGCGGAACGAACTTGCCGCGCGTTATGGAATTACTGCGGTTAAAGAAAACATCAGCGCTGTTGCAGAGTGTGATATGGTCATCCTGGCTGTCAAACCCCAGAAAATCCAGGCGGTTATTAAGGGGCTGAAAGGGAAGATCCCTACTCAAGCTGTGGTAATCTCCATCATTGCCGGCGTATCCATGGAACTGTTGATGAAAACACTCTCACATGATGCCATTGCACGCGCCATGCCGAACACGCCTTCTCGCATCGGAGAAGGTATCACGGTTTGGACCTGTTCCAACCAGACCAGTGCAGATCAGAAAGACCTGACGTGTCAGGCAATCCGCTGCCTGGGTAAAGAAGTATTTGTGGAAGAAGAAAACTACCTGGATATGGCCACAGCACTATCCGGTACGGGGCCGGCGTATGTCTTCCTCTTCATGGAAGCCTTGATCGACGCGGGTGTCCACATGGGTTTCCCCCGCCGTATCGCGGAAGAGCTGGTCGTCCAGACTCTGCTGGGCAGTGTGGAATACTATAAATCGGTCAGCGTACATCCTGCAACTATGCGCAATCAGGTAACCTCACCAGGCGGAACCTCCGCAGAAGCCCTGTATTATCTCGAAAAAGCCGGCTTCCGCACGGCCATCTCGCGGGCGGTCTGGGCTGCCTACCAGCGGTCGCTAGACCTGGGTGCCGGTCATTCACGTCTGATCAACGAGACCAGCAGCGAAGACTAACGCAAACAAAACCAGACACCCCGCGAGCGGGTGTCTTTCTTCTTTATTGGAAGCGGATATCAGGAAGATTCCTGTTTCTTGATGAATGTCTTGAGTTGTTTTTTGATCTCGCTGAAGACCTTGTCCACCGGCTGATTAGCGTTCACAGTCTTAAAGTGGTATTCGCCAGCCATGGCATCAAACTGACCGATCAGGCGGGTCTGATACTCCACAAAACTATCATATAAATTATCCGCGCAGTGAATATCCATGCCGGATTCCCAGTAATCAAACCCCCGACCGTTGATCATCCGGGTGATGATGCGGGGCAGGTCGCATTTCAGGTAAAACACCAGGTCCGGTTTGAGGGCAAAGCCGTACACTTCCCGCGCCCAGCGGGGATCTGCACCGCGGACGATATCTCGCGCGATAATCGAGAAGAAGTAACGGTCGGACAATACATAAAAGCCGGCTTTTAGCGCGGGGATGATCTGATTCTCCAGCCTATCGGCAAAATCGGTGGCATAGAACAGGCTGAGTGCCATCCGGCTCATGGTATGGCCGCTCTTGGCGGCATCCAACCCCGGCTGGGTCAGAGGAGAGCGGCGCAGGCCGGTATCGGAAACTGCAAAACCTTCGTCTTCGAGCCATTTTCGCAGCAGCGAGATCTGGGTGGATCGCCCCACACCATCGGTACCTTCCAGGACGATCAATTTACCCGGCAGGTCTTTAATGTGTAGATAGGGGAAACCGGCTCCGTAAAAGCTCTTCTTTTTCATTCTGCCGTTCCTTTCTCTACACCTTCCTGGTCATCGAAAACCAGTTCCGGTTCCACTGGGTGCAATTCCGGCACAGGGTCTACCAAGCCGCGCCAGTCTTTCAACACACCTTTCACTACCTGGCGGACCAGTTTTTGTTGTTTCTGCACGGGCAGGGTGCCGTCTATCTTTGTAAGCTGAAACTCCGGCACCATTGCTTCGTATTCATCCACGATGATCTGCTGAAATAGACGGAAGCTGGTCACCTTGTTGTCGGAAAGGCCGAGATCCATACCGGCCTCATAATACTTAATCTTGGCTCGGCTGGAAGTAATCCGCTCCACCGCCACATCCAGAGGAACCGAGAAATATAAAGCGATATCCGGTTGGAGGGCAAAGGAATAAAGGTTGCGCACCCACTGTCTGTCTACACCGCGGGCAACATCACGGGCAAAGGCTGTGAACGCATAACGGTCGGCCAGGACAAGCGCGCCAGCTTTTAGAAGCGGGTAGATGCGATTTTCCCACCGTTCTGCGAAATCAGTTGCCTGCATTAAGGAAAACGTGGTGGGCGTAAATAATTTTTCGGTTTTTGCAAGGCGGGTGGTACTCTTGACCAGTTCAGAGGAATTCCATTCCGAAAAATAGACCGAGCGCCCCTGCGAACGCATCCATTTATATAACAGATCGATCTGGGTGGATTTTCCGCTGCCGTCTATCCCCTCTACTATGATCAACTTTCCCGGAAATGGATTGGGCTGAAGCATGGAACCCCTCCTTAACTCATCTCATCATCATTGCTTGCCACTTCGGTCAGCTCACCGGTAACCACAAAAATGATGCGCTCACAAATATTGCTGACCCGGTCGGCAGTACGTTCCAGATTATGGGCTGCCCACATCAAATAATTGGTATGATCGATTGTTGCCGGTTTGCGGATCATGCACTCTACCAGCTGGCGGTAAATGGATTTGTACATATCATCCACCAGGTTATCTTCTTCGGGAAGGGCGCGCGCGGTGTATTCATCTTCCTTAACGAACGCCTGTACGGAACGATGCATCATTGAACCAGCCTTATCCGACATTGCTTCCAATTCCAGGATGGGAGCTTCGAGCACATCATTTTCGAGTAATGTGGTGATCTTGGCATTGCCCTTGGCATAGTCGCCGATCCGTTCCAACTCACCAGCCACCTCAAGAATGGCCGCCAGCAGGCGCAGGTCATGCGCCATCGGTTGTTGGGTGGCGATCACCAGCAAGGTGGCTGTCTCAATATCAAAACGTTTCTGATTCACCTGTTGGTCGCGATGCAACACTTCGCGCGCCAGCTGCACATCACGGTTCTTCAAAGAGACCATGGCGTCGGCGATGTTCTTCTCCACCATGCTGCCCAGCAACACGATCTCATCTTTCAAGTCCCGAATCTCTCTATCCATTGTCTCGCGTGGCATTGTTCTTCCTCCTGCCGTGGAATTAACCGAAGCGGCCGGTGATGTAATCTTCCGTGCGTTTATCGCGCGGATTGGTAAATATCTGGCTTGTTTCACCCAGTTCCACCATGATACCAGCCCGGTCAGTATCCATGGTAAAGAAAGCTGTGCGGTCTGAAGCCCGCGCAGCCTGCTGCATGTTGTGGGTCACGATAATGATTGTATATTCCTGGGAGAGTTCGCGCATCAGGTCTTCAATCTTTAGCGTTGCGATCGGGTCAAGCGCAGAACAGGGCTCATCCATCAGGATGATCTCAGGTTCCACCGCCAACGCACGCGCCAGACAAAGCCGCTGCTGCTGCCCACCTGAAAGATCCATAGCGCTTTTATGAAGGTGATCCTTCACCTCATCCCACAGGGCTGCCTGGCGCAATGTACGCTCAACAAGATCATCAGAGTTGCCGTGAAATCCATTGATTCGCGCGCCCCAGGCGATATTCTCATAAATTGATTTTGGGAATGGGTTAGGCTTCTGGAAGACCATACCGATCAGGCGGCGAACCTCTACCGGGTCGACCTTTTCATCATACAGGTTGGTGCCACGAAACAGCACTTCACCGCTCACCCGTGCCGATTTGATGAAATCGTTCATGCGGTTAAAAGTTCGTAAAACGGTGCTCTTACCGCAGCCTGAAGGGCCGATGATCGCGGTGATCTTCTGACGCTCCACAACCAGATCCACGCCTTTTACTGCGCGGAAAGAGCCGTAGAAAATATCCAGCCCGCGAGTTTCGATGGCAGCTGTAGTGACAGGTTTGACGGTATCCAGATTAATCATGGCAAAGTCTCATATAGTTTGGATATATTTTATCTCATTTAATGGGGACAGGTGCACAGCTGAAGCAAACCCCTCCAATGCTTACCAGATGTTTACACAAGGACTATCGGTCGTTAACCTTCTCAGGGTATGATGTGCTCAGGTAAACATTATGATACTTAAGAAAAAGAAAGTTTTATTCCTTTGTACTGGAAATTCCGCCCGCAGTCAGATGGCGGAAGCATTGCTGCGCATGCACGGCAGCCATCATTTTGAGATCTACAGTGCCGGGCTGGAGCCACGTGGCATCCACCCGGGAACCATCCGCGTGATGGGCGAGCTGGGCTATGATATGGCCACGCATACCTCCAAAGGCCTGGATGAATTCCTGGGAAAACATCACTTCAACTATCTGATCACGGTCTGTGATCAGGCAGATGAACGCTGCCCGGTATTCCCCGGGGTTGGTGAACGCCTGCACTGGGGTTTTGAAGACCCGGCGGCTTTCGCAGGCAGTGAAGAAGAGACACTTGGTAAGTTCCGCCAGGTACGGGATCAGATCGAAACACGCATCATCAAATGGATGCAGGAATCCGGTTTTCAGGCACACGACTAAGCTATAATCATGGCAGATCCTCTACCTGTGAAAGGCGGCTGCCATGCTCAAACAATCCCCTTTTATCTTCATTCTTTGTTCATTGATGCTCACAGTAGCGGCCTGTTCTGCCAGCAGAACCGTGCAGGCTACTGATGCTGATAACGGCAGCACAGTCGAATTACATCCGGGGGATACCCTGGTGATCAACCTGGAAGGCAACCCTACCACCGGCTACCAGTGGGAATTGATACCATCACAGGATGGTGTGATGCCATTGCAGGGCGAGCCGGAGTATGTCGCAGGCAAGACCAAACTGGTCGGATCCGGGGGTGTCTATCACTTCACTTTCAGCGCGGAGAACTACGGTTCGACACGGATCGACCTTAAGTATTACCGGTCCTTCGAACCGGCAGATACTCCCCCGATCTCTACCTATACGTTGAATATCCTTGTGGATTAAGGTAGTATTTTCAAGATTATTCAGTGCTGGTCAGCGCCTGAGTCGCTTCAGGGAAGGGTTTGTCATCAGATAGGTGAATACATCGAATTGAAAAGGGATGCTTTTCAGCATCCCTTTCTCTCTTAGAGAACTTCTTCCACCCGGTTGCGGCCGCCCTCTTTCGCATGGTAAAGCGCCTGATCCGCTCTTTGCCAAAGGTGATCGAGGTTCGGATCTTGTTCCAACACTTGAGAAACACCGATACTGACCGTTACACAGGATGGGCGTTCGGCTCCTGGGATCTGGATCTGTGCACACATGGCAAGAATCCTTTCAGCCAGGATCCTGGCATTTTCTACAGTCGTAGCCGGGCAGGCGATTGCGAACTCCTCACCACCAACTCGGCCAACAATATCTGTCGTTCTGACGACCCGCGGGATTAATGCTGCGAACTGGCGTAATACTTCGTCTCCTGCCTGGTGTCCGTACTGATCATTGATTTCCTTAAAATGGTCAAAATCCAGCATCAGCAGACAAAAAACATCCCCGAGGCGTTTGAACCTCGCCATCTCAGCTTCTACGCCTTCCAGAAAACGCCTTCGGTTGAACAGTCCGGTCAATCCGTCGGTTGTCGCAAGCCTTTCCATTTCCAGTAAGGCCTGCTCTTCACGCATTTTTATCGTATATTGCTGCCGACGATGGCGCTCTTCACGGGCAGCCAGCAATAAACCCAATAGATGCGTGATCAACATCAATGCAATCATCATTCCTAAGGTGGGAACCGGGACGGGGTCTTTAATGAAGATAATGATCAATAATGCTGCTGTTGATATGATCGTGGCTGGAATCACTTTATTGTAGGATCTTCCCGGAGTCATCGTGTAGCAATTGAAAATGACCAGAATATACAAGGATTGATTCTGGACATATGAAGGTGGCCGGGTAATATCGACTGCGATTAACACCACACCCAGCAATATCCAGAAAATCATATAGATCAGATCAGCCTTGGCGTGGTTATTTCCAATCACCTTTTCTACGCGGAAAATTGCCGGGGTGGCTATGCCAACAAAAACTAGACGAATCGCGAGTAATAAAAAGAACTCCCAGGAAAGTTTATCAAACAGATAATCGATCACCGCAAGTGAGAGGACAACTATGCTTCCTACTACGAGGAGAAGACGCAGTTGTTCAACATCCTCAGGCAGGAAATATTCTCTGTATCGTCTATTGTCAAGTTTTCCGGATTCAGGATAGTTTAAGCTTGGTAAATTGATCATCATTATCCATAAATTATATGTGATAAAAATACTTATAATGGCAGAAAAAATAGAAAAGAAATGAACGGCCTCTTATTTAGTATTCCACCCAATAGTTAGTTTTTGGTTAGGTAGGAATGATTATAAGTCAAGCGGCTAAATAACACAATACAAAGGGCTATATGCTTGCAGAGATCAATCACCTGTGTTAGAATTTCAGTCCGCGCCGTGATGGCGCAGTTTTAAGGTAAGGATAAAAAACGATGACCGACTTAATGAAAGCAGTCCAGGCTCCCGCCAACGAAAACATCCCGGCTCTTCGCCCGGGTGATGCCGTCAGCGTACATGTCAAGATCAAAGAAGGCACCCGCGAACGCATTCAGGAATTCAAGGGTACCGTTCTCTACACTGCCAAGAGCGGCAACAATGCCACGTTCACCGTGCGCCGTGTAGCCAGCAATGGTATTGGTGTGGAACGCACATTCCTGCTGCACTCCCCCCGCATCGAAAAGGTTGTGGTGGAACGCAGCAATGTGGTTCGCCGCGCCCGCATGTACTTCCTGCGCAACCGCACAGGCAAAGGCGCCCGCCTCAAGCAGAAGTTCAACGCATAATCCGTCAATCCCGGAATGCTTTCAGGGTGCAACCTGCCAGGTTGCACCCTTTTACTGTTATAGTACAATAATGCTCAGGAGGATCTATGCAGCCACCATTGATCGGCATCACCGCCAAGCGGGAAGAGAACAAGCACACCCAGATCATTCTCAATGAATACTATACGCAATCCATCCTTTCCAATGGCGGACTACCCGTTATTCTACCAACCGGCATGCCCGGCAATAAAGCCGAACTGGCAGCCATAAAACTGGATGGCATTCTCATTTCCGGCGGCGGAGACCTGGAACCGGCCACCTATCATGGCTCTCCCCACGCAAAGATCTCAGGGCTAGACCCGGCGCGCGATGAACTGGAACTTTCTCTCGTCCATGCATGCCTGAAGCACAGAATTCCGCTTTTCGGCATCTGCCGCGGTCTGCAGGTGATCAATGTGGCCATGGGCGGCAGCCTGTATGCCGATATCACGGACCAGTACAGCCGGCAGATCGACCACTCCACCAAACAGTTCGACCTGTATGCCCATACGGTGGATCTCCTCCCCGACACACATCTCGCTGAGATTACTAACGCCCGCGAATTGAGAGTCAACAGCCTACATCATCAGGCTATCCGGGAACTTGCGCCAGGGTTGAAAGCTGTCGCCCACGCACCAGACGGATTGATGGAAGCAGTGGAAGGCACGGGCGGCAACTACCTGCTGGCGGTTCAGTGGCATCCGGAAGCATTGGCTGCTGATCCTGCCGCACAGGCGATCTTCTCAGACTTTGTACATGCCGCTGCAAAATATGCGGCCGATCACAGGTGAAGATGACCAGCCGGCCGATCGGTATCTTTGATTCCGGGGTCGGGGGGCTTTCAGTTCTTCGTGCCATCCATTCCCTGCTGCCGGGGCAGCAAACCATCTATCTGGCAGACCAGGCACATGTGCCTTACGGACCGCGTCCGTTGGATGAGGTACGGGCTTTCTCCGAGGTGATCACTCAATTCCTGTTGGGTAAAGGCGCGGGGCTGATCGTCGTCGCCTGCAACACTGCTTCGGCAGCAGCTCTGCATGCATTAAGGCAGTCACGACCCGAAATCCCCTTCGTCGGTATGGAACCAGCTGTGAAGCCAGCAGCGGAATCTACACACACCGGTATGGTGGGTATTCTTGCGACACCTGCCACATTCCAGGGCGCGTTATATGCTTCGGTAGTTGAACGGTTCGCTCACGGGGTGACCCTGCTGCAATCCACCTGTCCCGGCCTGGTGACCCAGATCGAAAAAGGCCTGTTGGATCATCCCGAAACGGATGCCATCTTGCATGAAGCGATTGACCCGATGCTGGCAGCCGGGATCGACACCATTGTGCTGGGATGCACCCATTACCCATTTGTGATTCCCCAGATTCGCAAGGTGGCAGGTGAGCAGGTACGTGTCATTGACCCGGCTCCTGCTATAGCCCGCCAGGCTGCCCGGCTGTTAGCTGAATACGGCTGGCTGGCAGATCCGTTACTGACAACTGACAACAGATACTATACGACCGGGGATACCCGGCGGTTCGACAAACTGGCACAACAATTACTCGGGGTGGATATTCAATCGCATCCGGCGCAATGGGCCGGGCCTGCCGGAGACCTGAAAATCTATTGATCCGCTGGAAAGATCCCTACTGTTTCCATTTGTTTTTTTGAAACCGGTTTTCCGGCAAAATCAGCAAACAAAAGGCTACCGGCTTCCACCGCAGCTTTTTCTTTTAACACGTCAAATATAGCCAGGTACGAAAGCAGGATGCGCTGCTGCCAATCCAACCCCAGGGTTTCAGCCACCTGTTGGATGGCTGCAGCATCCGGCCCTTCGATTTCGCAGAAGGTCCCGTACGGCATCTCATCGAGCGTCACTTCACAGCGCATAGCCTTCCAGGTGGTGCGGTATTTTTCATAGCGGGTGATCTCGATATAGCCCAGACCATGCAGTAATTTTCGCGTGGCTTCCAGGTCTGAAACTTCGATCTCGTATTCCTCCCTGTCAGCCACTATAGCACCAGCCAGCTGACCGCCTTTGAAGGTCAATCGGGTACGGCCATCCGCCCGCAAGCGCAACACCCGACCCGTTGAGGTTAATGACTGATCGGCAGTATCATAGCGGATGTTGTGTTCGTACACCCTGAGACTTTCCAGTTGAAACCCCGCCAGTCCCAGCCGCACATTCAGGCGGGCAGGATCAGCCAGGTAAAACTTCACTTCTTTTTCTCTGCCTGCTGTACTCATCCGCTTTTACCTTTCCTGTAATCCCGGTAGATCCAGGCTGCCAACGCCAGGATGGCAGTTCCCCGCAGGATCCAACCGGGGATGGATGCCGGAGAAAATGGTTCCGATACTGTGATAACAGCAACCATGCCTTCCATCAACAGCAGCAGAAGAAGATAGGACCTGCCTGCCCGGCTGCTCCAGTTCTGGCGGGTGAACAGGCTGATAAGGACAAGCAAACCCAAGAGTGCCAGCATGAACGGGATGTTCAATCGTAACCAAAACGATAAGGCTGGCATCCATCCGATCCAGAATTTCCAGCCCAGAGCCAGGTGTAAGAAGCGGAAGAGCTCCACCCCTGTGCCTGCCAGTACGAGGGCAGACAGGACACAAGGAGGTTTATTCCCGCGGGGTAATTCTATGGGCGTTGAGTGAGTTACCATAGGAACCTGTTGAATGAGTATACCTTAATGCATTGTTCATAACGTTATAATTACCTGCGAAACGGATACCATCCATGACAATCTTGGATCAGCTGCGAATACAACCTACGGTCGATGATATCCTGCATGCCCAGGGGGTTGACCCGCAGATCGTGCGCTCCCGCCGACCCATGATCGCACAAACTGCAGAACTCGCACTTCAGGCAGGCCTTCCCCTGTTGCAACCATCTGTCTCCTACAACACCCTGTCCGTGGATGCGATCAGCCACAACAGGATCATGCTCAGCGGCAGGCATCCTTTGCGCTCTGTATTGCTGGCACAGGAAATGAAAAACGCAGAACAGTTGTATTTATGCGTGTGTAGCATCGGCACTGAGATCGAAATAGCATCCCGTGAAGCCATGGATGAAGATCCCGCGCTGGGCATGGCTTTGGACGCAATGGGATCGGCGGCTGTTGAACTCTTGATCTCGGAAACATGCAAATATTTCGAAAACTTAATACCTGCCGGCTGGTATCTATCCCAGCCGTTGGGTCCAGGGATGGAAGGCTGGCCAGTATCCGAAGGCCAACCGCAGATATTCCAGCTGGTGGATACGCAGCCAATCGGTGTCACGCTGACAGAGAGTTTCCTGATGCTGCCGATCAAATCCGCATCTTTTGTGC
>CAIKMQ010000009.1 GCA_903828565.1 uncultured Leptolinea sp.
ATGATTATTAATATAGTAACTGCTGCGCCAAAGTTTTTCTTTGTCAACAAAACCTTTGCTAGCCAAGGCATCCATATACCGTACCGCCGCTGCCCTTTGCACGCCAACATCCCTTATAACAAAATCTATTTTGGTATAAGGATGTTTAAATAGGGTGTTCAACAAATCCAGCGAATAAATTTTAGGAAGTTGCGTTTTAATCCTTTCCTGATAATCAGCCATCAAGTCCCTCAATTTATGAATGGTCTCAATGGTCTCCGTGGAGGTTAACTCTACGCCGTGCAGCATAAATTTCTGCCAGGCTTCCCAGTGATCATCCAAGGGATCCGTTCGTAAATGAGCCAGGTAGGCACCTTTTTCCCTCACGGTGTAACGGCTGAGGTAAAGGATAGGAAGATCCAGTAAGCCGTGCTGCACCAGGTAAAGCAAATTTAAAATCCGACCGGTGCGTCCGTTGCCATCATAAAATGGGTGAATTTTCTCGAACTGGTAATGGATTAATCCCATACGTATCAACGGGTCGAGACCGCCACCGACAACTTGATTGAAATAAATCAGCAGTTGTTCAAGCAGCTCCACGATCTGATCGCGGTCTTGGGGTGGCATGTAAATCACTTCTCCGTTGGCGCGGTTAACCACTTTTGTACCCGGCTTGGTGCGAATACCAGGCCCCGGTTCTCCAATCACAAGCGTGGATTGAATCGCGACCAGATCATCCAGCGTGAGCTTGCCTTTGGCGCTGATCCGTTCGAACCCCAGCTTAAGCGCCTCTGAATAGCGGCCAACTTCTTTTGCGGCAGCGTTGTTGAATTGGGGGATGTCTAATTCTTGCTTAAACAATTCATCATGCGAGGTGATGATGTTCTCTATTGCTGAGCTGTCTTTTGCCTCTTGCAGCGCCAGGGTATTCAATAAGATGTCCTGATTAGGCAGCAAAGGAGCGACGCCTTTGAGTTCAGCCAGCCGGCGATGCGCCATGATAAGCTGACCAGTGAGGGCTTCTGATTGGGCGATTCTCTCTGGCGGGAAGGCGTATAAATCAGAAATCATAACCGATCCCTTTCAAGTTCTCGTGAATGGTTTTTTGCAACTCGTCGCCCCTGGCAAACTGTTCAGCCAGTTTTGCCGTCAGAGCGTTCATTTTCTTTACAAAAGGCACGCCGTCATCTTCGGCTTCTTCAGTACCCACATAGCGCCCTGGCATCAACACATAGTTGTTGGCGCGCACCTCGTCCAGCGTGGTAGCTTTGCAGAAGCCGGCCTGGTCTTCGTAAACGCCTGCTTTTCCGCGCCAGGCGTGGTAGGTACCGGCGATTAGTGCGATATCCTGGTCAGCAAATTCTTTGTTGCGCCGGTTAATCATCGTCCCCAACTTGCGCGCGTCAATAAAGAGGATTTCATTGGAGCGATCACGAAATTTGTGGTTCGTTCTGTTTCTGGCCAGGAACCACAAACACGCCGGGATCATGGTGTTGTAAAAGAGCTGCGCCGGCAGCGCAACCATACAATCCACTAAGCCAGCTTCAATCATATTCTTGCGGATATCACCTTCTCCACTGGTATTGCTGTTCATACTGCCATTGGCCAGTACAATTCCGGCCGTGCCGGTGGGGCTGAGTTTGTATGCAAAGTGCTGCAGCCAGGCATAATTGGCGTTTCCCACCGGGGGTAGGCCATGTTTCCAGCGGATGTCATCCCGCAGCTGCTCACCGTTCCAATCGCTGATATTAAAAGGTGGATTGGCCAGAATGAAATCAGCTTTCAGGTCGGGATGGCGGTCATTCAGAAAGGTATCGCCCAATTCCAATCTGGCATCAATCCCGCGAATTGCCAGGTTCATGCGCGCCAAGCGCAGGGTGGTAGGGTTGGATTCCTGCCCGAAGATCGACAGGTCTTTAATGTTGCCCTGGTGATTACGCACAAATTTTTCACTTTGCACAAACATGCCACCGCTGCCACAGCAACCGTCATACACGCGACCATTGAAAGGCTCAAGCATCTCTACAAGCAGCTTGACAATGCTGGCGGGGGTGTAGAACTGCCCGCCTTTCTTGCCTTCGGCATCGGCAAACTGTCCCAGGAAGTATTCATAGACACGTCCGAGCAAGTCTTGAGACTTATTCGCGTCCTGCCGGAAGCCGATCGTACCGATTAAATCAATTAATTCCCCCAACCGCGGCTTGTTTAACTCTGGGTCTGCATAAATTTTGGGAAGTACACCCTTGAGTGGCGGGTTAATCCGTTCGATGGCATCCATGGCGTCATCAAGATATTTGCCGATTTCGGGCTGTTTGGCACGGTCCTGCAGGTATTGCCAGCGGGCTTTCTCAGGTACAAAAAAGACGTTATTAGCTAGGTACTCATCCGGGTCTTCAGGGTCAGAGCCTTCATACTCACCCGCATTTTCAACGAGCTTTTGATATAGATCATTAAAAGCATCGGATATATATTTTAGGAATATCAGACCCAATACGACATGTTTGTATTCAGCTGCATCCATATTGGAACGCATTTTATCCGCAGCCGTCCACAATGTTTTTTCCAGATCGTTGTTGTCTGCCATATATGCCTCCTGGTTACCCCAACTTCAATATCTAAACTGAGTTTATTGCATTCTTCCGATAATCTTTTTTGATTATATAAGTATATATCATCGGGCTATTTAAGCACCAATAATCCACCAGCTCGTTTGGTTTTGTAACCGCTGGGTGCACTCTCAACGTACCTTCTTTCACCATTACTTTAGTAATCAGCTACGAACCCTTTTGCCGCTGCAACAAAACCCGGCCCCCTTGGGGGCTCGTGGGGACCCTGAAACTGATTGAATGTTCTTAATTGAGGAAGTGATCCACCAGGGGGTCGAATATCATCCCGTGCGCAGCCCTCCCGCAGGGAGCGTGGGGACCCTGAAACTGATTGAATGTTCTTAATTGAGGAAGATGATCCACCAGGGAGTCGAATATCATCCCTCGCGAAGCACCCCCTTGGGGGCAAACGGGGACCCTGAACATGAATCCTTATGGTATTTTGGAAGTGATCCACCAGGGAGTCGAACCCTGAACCTGCTGATTAAGAGTCAGTTGCTCTGCCATTGAGCTAGTGGACCTTGGGCAACGGAAAATTATACCTGAATCCGTTTCCCTGTCAATGCAGCTCTCTCAGCAGTGATAGCGCCGACGAAAGGCGGCGGTGACGGTAGCCAGCTCAGGCGTCAGTCGATCCTCTACCAACGCTTCAATCTCCGCCGGCACGCCGCCGTAAAAAGCCTGGGCCATGCCGCCCGTGATGCAGGCGATGGTATCACTATCCCCGCCCAGCGAAATAGCCAGGCGGATGGCATGCTCGAACGAATTGGATTCCAAAAAGGCCGTGATTGCTTCAGGCACGCTGCCCTGGCAGGTCTCATCGAAATGGTTGCCCGGGCGGATTTCATCACAGGTGCGCGCCAGGTTGTATCCAAACCGCTCCTGCACACCTGTGCGGATCTGGTCCCGCGTGAAACCAGTGCGCGCCAAGAAAATACTGGCAGCAACGGCTTGCGCCCCGCGTATCCCTTCCGGATGGTCATGCGTCACGGCCGTATATTCCTCTGCCTTTTGCAGCACCTCCTCCAGCGTCTGGAAGGCGAATCCCACCGGGCTGATGCGCATGGCCGCGCCGTTGCCAAAACTATTGTAGGGTTTGCTCTTATCCGAAGAAGCCCACTGGTGGAACATCCCGCCGTATCCGGCATCCGGGTACTCGTTGTAATAGGCTTTCAGCAGCTTCACGTATGGCTTCCCGTATAAAATGGAATCTGCCAACGCCACGGTCAGCACAGAGTCGTCCGTAAAATAACTTAAGTCCGAGAACAGCTCAATATCCAACCCCTTGTGATTGCTAAACTCGTAGATGGATCCGATAATATCTCCTGCCAGCGCACCGATCAAATTTCCTCCTTATTGATTTTCTCACCACGCCACTCCAAGCAGGTGAACTCTCCATCCACTGCTTCTGCCAGCACATATTCACCATAATCCAGGAACTGGCCGGCAAACCGTTCTGCCGGGAGCCAAGCCAGCAGGGCAGGCAGCCCCAACCGCAGCGTTCCACCGTGGCTGATGAACAGGTACGACCCCGTGCCGCCAGCCCGGGCAATCGTTTGCGCGAGGGCAGAAAAACGTGCCTGCACCTGCAGGGCATTCTCCCCTTCCGGGATGGCATACTCCGGATGGCCGAACTCGAGCCACTGGCGAAAAGCTTTGCCCAGCTCGTGCCAGGCTTCCTCATCCCCTTTGCCTTCCAGAATGCCGCAATCCACTTCCCTCAGCCCGTCAGCTATAGCCACGGGAGCCCCTGTCAGCTCTGCCACCTCGCGGGCTGTTTCCAGTGCGCGGCGCAGCGGGCTGCAGAATATCCCTGCCAGTTCCACATCGACGAACTGCTCCGCCAGGGTACGCGCCTGCGAGTAACCCTCCGGGGTCAACCCGTACTCCTGCCCGCGGTTCGATATGATCTGCTCTACATTGGCTTCGCTTTCAGCATGACGGGCAAAATACAGTTTCATAGGATGGCAACCTCCAACAAAATCTTCCCCGAGTATAGTAGAAAATGCACAGCCCGGCAAACCGATGCCTGCCTGCCAGAAACACAGCTGCGACGCGCAGGATCGTAAGGACGTAGTATATTTATCAGATAACAAATCTCACGCATCGAGAGCTTATGGCCGATCTTCTCCAACTCATCCTTTCCCGCCGCAGTATCCGCAAATACCTGCCCCAACCTGTGCCCGCAGAGATGCTGGATCAGCTGCTGCAAGCCGGCATGTCCGCGCCGTCAGCCAGCAACAGCCAGCCCTGGGAGTTTGTTGTCATCAATGACGAGCAAGTACTGTCAGATCTGCGCCAGGCGCTGCCGTTCGGGAAATTCTACGCGCCGGCGGTCATTGTTGTCTGCGGCAATCCGTTGAAGGCAGCCAACGCCAGCGGGCTGCTATTCTGGCAGCAGGATTGCTCCGCCGCAACCCAGAACATCCTGCTGGCAGCGCATGCCCTTGGCCTGGGTGCCTGCTGGGTGGGGGTCCACCCCATTCCCCTGGTCCGCCGGTCGGTCTGTAACGTCCTCGGCTTGCCCGCATGGGTAAAACCGCTCTGCGCCATCTACCTGGGTTACCCGGAGTTCATGAAAGACCCAAAACCGAAATATCATCCGGGAAGGATCCACTACAACCGGTACCACGATACTGCAAATACCGCCGGATCAGATAAATAAGGAGAGTTCATGGATAATAGTTCGCTGCTATTAACACTTCAACTTGCCGGTGGCATCTTGCTGCTGATCGTCGGCCGAAAACTATTCTGGTTCCTGATCGGCGTTGCGGGGTTTGCCGGTGGACTGGCCGGCCTGCATTTCTTTATGACCGATCCCTCGTGGATGTTCACTCTCGGGGCGGGCATTACCGGCGCAGCGATCGCACTGCTGCTGGCACACTTCTTAAAAGCGGTAACCTTCGGACTGGGCGGTTTTCTGGCAGGCGCTTACCTGGTCAACCTGCTGCTGCAATGGCTGGGGCTGGATTGGGGATCGCTCAACTGGGCAGCTTATATCCTTGGAGGAGTGGTCGGTTCTGTGCTGCTGTTGGCTGCATTTGAGTTTGCCCTCAAATTACTCACCTCGCTGGCAGGCGCTTATCTCATCACCCGGCTGCTGCCGGCCGGCACGGGGTACACAACTGTGGTCTTTGCCGGGTTCACGCTCCTGGGGCTGTGGTTCCAGAGCAAAAAGAAGAAACCGGCAGGCGAGCCGCCTGCTGCAACCCCCAACCCCTGATGCCGCCATCCGCCTGGTGACAGGTTGGATAGGTTTTGATAGTTCGCTCGGTTTCTAATAGCTGCAGGAGAACCTATGAAGATCCAAATCAAAACTCAAAAACAATTGCTGATCATCGTTCCATTGGTGATAGCCTGGTGCTTCGATCTGTTGTTCTGGAAAAAGATGTGGGGCGTGTCTTTCCCCATCCTGACGGTGCTCACCCTGGCAGGCGGACTCGGGCTGGCTGCCATGCAGGGCATCCGTCCACACTGGCGCAGTCTACTGCTGGTCATCCCCGCGCTTTTTTTCTCGGTCATGACAGTCTTTCGCGCTGAACCCTTCACTTCCTTCATCAATGTGGTGTTCACCATCCTTTCCATCACCATCCTGGCTGTATCTTTCACCGGAGGACGCTGGTGGCTGTATTCATTTACCGATTATGTAGAGAAAGGATTCCACTTTTCGCTGGCGCTCATCACCAAACCTTTCTCTTTGTTCACCCGAGCACCCCAGGCAGAAGGCACACCCCCGGCAGTAGAAAAAGCTGGAACCGGCAAAGCCATTCTGCGCGGCATCCTGTTCTCACTGCCGATACTGCTGGTCCTCAGTGCACTGCTGGCTTCGGCAGACCTGATCTTTGAAAGCAACCTGCACGGATTCCTTTCCATGTTCAGGGTGGAGAACCTGGGCGAAACGGCATTCAGGCTGTTTTACATTCTGGTGCTGGCTTTCTTCCTTGCCGGAGCCTACCTGTATGCTTATCAGGATTCCGGTGATACCGCGCTGCGAGGTTTAGAAAAACCCGGCATGCCCCGTGTTCTCGGCACCGTAGAATCTGCTGTGGTTTTAATCTCCATCAACCTGCTGTTCATCGTCTTCGTCGCTATCCAGTTTCGCTACCTATTTGGCGGGCAAGCCAATATCCACCTGGATGGCTATACCTACGCGGAGTACGCCCGCAAAGGTTTCGGCGAACTCACCGCTGTGGCTGTCCTTTCACTGCTGATCCTTCAGAGCATCCATTCACTGGTGAAGCAAAAAGAAGGCAGCCGCAATGGATGGCTCACCAGCCTGTCAGCCCTGGTGGTTGCACAGGTCCTCGTCATCCTGGCTTCTGCCTATATGCGCCTGGCACTGTATGAGAACGCATACGGCTTTACCCGTGTCCGCACCTACACGCATATTTTCCTGTTCTGGATCGCCATCCTGCTGCTGGTGACGACCGGGCTTGAGATCGCCCGCCGTACCCGCCTCTTCCCCCTGGCAGTCCTGCTGGCTGGTGTAGGCTTTTCGGTGACGCTCAATGCCTTCAGTGTGGATGCAAATATAGTGCGCCTGAACATCGCACATGCTACTGCCGGCAACACAGACCTGGATGCAGGTTACCTGGTATCTCTCTCAGAAGATGCCGTACCTGCCCTGGCACAGAGGTATTTGTACGGTGATCTGCCTGCCGCACAGAAAGACCTGGTGGCTGCTGCGTTGGCATGCAAGATCTACGAACTGCCCACTGAGGAGGATACCAACCTGCTGCCCTGGACCTCTTATTCCTTCATCCGGGCATACGCCAGTGGATTCCTGGTCAAGCTCACCCCGCAGCTGGAACCGTATACAGTACAAATTGATGAGTATGGCGCGGCATACGCGCCGGTTGGACCCGAAAAGGTGTACTGCTTCAGCCAGTTAATCGACTGATCTGACGTAGTTCTGAGCCCGGCCGCTTTTTCCATGCTACTGCAGGGAAAGGCGGCCGGCTTTATTTAAGATGTATAAAGCATCAATGGTTACAAACGGATTGGCAGCCTTTTTTCCGATGCGGCCAAAATCCACCAGGGATCCGCCGCTGGTTTGCATATTGTGGTGGTAAAACCTGGCATCTGCTGCAAAACCACCGCCAGTTAATTGGCGATAACCCAGCCAATCGAGTGCTTCTTTACAGCGTGCATCATGGATTTTCCCGCATTCCGCCAATGCCAACAAACCGCCCAGCACATCATAATGCCAGTAACGCGGGAAGTGTGTCTGAAGAAATGCGGGGTCCATGATGCTGTTGTCTTTCAACCGGTGATACAGGCGCCGCCGTAGAAAGACTTCCGCAGCACGCTCCACTGCCTGCTCAACCCGTGGGTCACCGCTTTTCCCGGCATAGAGATGCAAAGCTCGCAAAGGAAGCAAAGTTTCATGGAAGGAGGAAATACCCGCGGAGGGGTTCATATCACAATTCCATCCGCCATCCGGCCATTGCCACTCCAGTAAACGCTCTACCAGGGTAGTGATGCGGTCATCCGCCAACCCGAGCGTCAACATGGAAAAGATGGTCGTGCTTTCCATTGTCCCGCAGGCACGGGTTGGGCTTCCACCGGCCTTACGGGTACGTTGGGTGACCCAACCGATCCGCTGTTCTGAAAACAGCCATTCCAAGTCTTGCTCTAATAATGGGACTAACCGGGCATCCCCGCCAGGCAATCCCAATTCAGCCAGGGTGTATAGCACCCAGTGAGGGCCATTCCACTTTCTGTAGGCATCCTGGGGAATACGTCCGTCTTCCCCGCGCTCCGATAACAACTGATCCACCAGGGATGAATTCCGGGCATCCGCTTGTGCTTCGGGCAATGGAGGAACTTTCTCTGCATCCCCGGGAGCCAGCAATCGCCGGGCTTTTAGCCGTACCAGGGGTTCCTTATCTTGCAATAGGGATTGAACAACCGAAATCATCCGATCACCCCGTTCCGGGCCAGCCGGCTGCCAGGTCCTGATTGCCGTGCAACTCCCACGGGTAGATGATATATGCGTCCGTTGTGGCAGCGTAAAAATCCGGTGCAGCCGGCTTGAAGAGGTTGCGCGCCGGGTTAAAATGCAAGACACAGCTCAGCGGTACTCCGCCACCGACCGTCACGCGGTTCTTCACCGCGGTGATAGTGCGTCCGGAGCCCCAGACATCATCCACGATCAGGATGCGTCGGCCGTGGATCAGCTCATCATCAGGGAATTGCAGGAATTGCGGCCAGGAGAGCAGCTTGGCGGACGGGCTGTGCATCTCCGCCGGGAAGTAGACCGCGGCTGTCAGTATACTGGTGATATCCAGCGCCTCCGCGATCAGCCCGCCGGGGATGATACCACCGCGTGTGACGATCAGCATGGAGTCGATATCACCCACCAGCTGCGGCAGCAAATGCCCCAGCAGCTTTTCCACATCTGTCCAGGTTAAAGTTTCTTTTCGCATGGCAGCCCGGCTTTCCTGCTAAGAATGATAAAAAAATTATAGCAGATTTGGCGGGTCGAGTTCTATTCGTGCACCTGCCAGTTCCCGTAAATGCGGATACAACAGGCTGGCGGGGTTCGGCCCGCGTACCACCACCTGCCAGCGGAAGCGATTGTTTAGCCGGGGATAGTAACAGGGAGCCGGCCCCAGGACGCGGGTTGCCTGCCTTTCCTCTTTTTCAGCCCATTCCGTGATCAGCCCGGCTGTACGGATGGCTGCCTTCTCCGCTTTCTGTGAGACCAGGTCTGAGAACTCCAAACGGACTATATGCACATACGGGGGATACCCCAACTGGTGCCGCGTTTCCATTTCCTCGCGCATAAACCCGGCAAGGTCATTTGCCGCGGCAGCGGTGATCACCCTGTTCTCCGGCTGGTAGGTCTGGAAGATCACCTTGCCACCGCTTTCAGACCGTCCTGCACGTCCAGCTACCTGCACCAGGTGCTGAAAAGTCCGTTCAGCAGCGCGGTAATCTGGCAGCGCCAGGCCCGTCTCAGCCAAGATCACACCCACCAGCGATACTTGCGGCAAATCCAACCCTTTTGATACCATTTGTGTACCGATCAGGATATCCGCCCGGTGCTGGCTGAAATGCTCGAGGATGACCTCATGAGACCCCTTGAAGCGGGTGGTCTCCGCATCCCAGCGCAGGGTCTCTGCCTGCGGGAAGAGCGAACGAACTTCATCTTCGACAGTTTCGGTGCCGGCCCCCAACTGGCGGATGGCTTCTGACTTACAGGACGGGCATTCATGCGGTAATGCCCGGGTGTAATTACATTGATGGCATACCAGGTCACGCCGTTCACCATGCGCGGTCAATGGCAGGCGGCACCGCGGGCATTCCAATATGAATCCGCAAGCCCGGCAAAAAACATGGGTAGCTTTCCCGCGCCGGTTGAGGTAGAGGATCGCTTGCTTTTTTTCCGCCAAGACCTGCTTGAGGGCTTGTTGTAAGCTGATAGAGAGAATGGATCGGTTTCCCATGCGTAACTCGCTGCGCATATCTACCAGAGTTACGGTTGGCATCTGCCCTGTCGTGGGCGCGGTAGGTGTGTTCCAGATGCGCTCAGGAAGGTACAGCCGTATCCAATCCTGCCTCTCTGCCTGATAGGTTTGAACCGCATTGGGTGTCGCAGATCCCAGAATACACACTGCGCCAGCCAGCTGAGCCAGTGTCACAGCCGCCGTTCGCGTATCAAAATAAGGCCCGTATTCACCCTGGCAATAAGAATCATCCTGGCATTCATCGATGATGACCAGGCCAAGACGCGCGAAAGGCATGAACAAAGCTGAGCGCGGGCCCGCGACCACGGATAATTGTCCGCTGCGCGCCCGCCGCCAGGTATCATACCGCTCCCCGGCTGAAAGGCCTGAATGATACAGCCCCACCATACCAGGGAAGCGGTCCACCAACCGCCGGACTGTCTGGGGAGTGAGCGAGATCTCAGGCACCAGGTAGATAACTTGGCCGCCGTCATCCAATACTTCACGGGCGGCACGCAGGTAGACTTCGGTTTTCCCCGAGCCAGTTACCCCTTCCAAAAGGATTGGAGAGGTTTTTTGCCCGGTTTTGGCCTTTTGCCACTCAGCCAGAATGCCATCCAGTGCTGCCTGCTGCGCAGAGGTCAGTATCCGGCCAGTTTCCTGTTGCGGTTGTGTGCCAGCCAGCGGATCCCTCAGCCATTCTGTTTCTCCGAGGGCGATTAGGTCCACCCCCGCAAGAATCTGCAAATCTGCCGGAGTGCAACCCGTTTCAGCATAGACCCACTGTGCAGGTACCGGTGCTGGTGACTGCAGCAAAAATTCCAACACGCGCGCACGGCGCTCCACGGCTGTTGTGGCCCGTTTACCCGACTGCTCTGCAAGGTAAGCATCGATCTTTTCCCTGCCAACTGTGATTACAGCAGTCCGCACCATCTTTGGTTGCACGGTTGGGGCGGGGAGGAAGGAAGCAACCTGGACGCAATTCTTTCCCCTCATACTGGCAATGGTTTTACGCCAATCCAATTGAGGAAAAGCTGCCTGCAGCTGCCTGCCGCGCAACCCGCTCTTCTGGCTGATTAGGTCATACACCTGTCTTTCAGTAGATGAGAGTTGTATACCATTCGGAAGAGGCAGGGGTTTCACCTGCGAATCCGCCCGCTGACTCAGGCCAGGCGGCAGCATCAGGTCCAGCGCTTCAGCCTGGCTGCACAGAAATTCACACGATATTTCCTCCGCCAGGCGAATCTGCGCAGCTGTCACTACAGGTTGATCATCCAGCAAAAGGCTGATAGGGCGTACTTCTGCCACCGCGGCAGTATCTGCAATCTTGAGAACCACCCCCTGTACATCCTGAGTACCGAACGGTACTTCCACCAGGCATCCCGGCAATACCCTGCCCTGCAACTGTGACGGTATCAGGTAATCAAAACAACCTGTCACGGAGGGGACATTTACCGATACCCGAGCGAAATCTCCCATCCGGCTGTCACTTCCCTGATGGTACTCTGGATACCAGGATGCGGGTAATGCGCATCCGGTCCATCGTATCCACTTTCATAGCAATACCATTATCCGGGTCTTCCACAATATCCCCGATGCGCGGCATCCGGTTCAACTTACCCAGGAAGTACCCTGCCAGGGTGTGATAATTCTCATCCCGAAGGTTCAATCCGAAATGCTGATTGAAATCTTCAATCAGGGTGAGGCCTTCCACCAGTGCCTGCCCGCCGGCCAGCACCTGGATGTCCGGTGATCCGGCATCGTTCAGGTCGTTATATTCCCCAACAATCTCTTCCAGCAAGTCTTCCAATGTGACCAGCCCGGTTGTTCCAGAGAACTCATCCATCACAATGGCAATATGCTGACGATTCGCCTTGAATTGCACCAGCAAGTCGCTGACTGAGATTGTCTCGGGGACGAACAGGGCTTCCCGTGCCAGTTCTCCGACCTTCTTTGGCTTTTTTCCTGCGGTGCGGGTGGCTGATACAACATCGTGCAGGTACAGCATTCCAACTACATGGTCCAGGTCCTCCCGATAGACCGGCATTTTCGTGACCTTTTCGCGTGTGAAGATCTCCAGCGCTTCATCCAGCGAGCTGGTCTCATCCAGAGTGGTAATCTCCGTCCGGGGAACGCATACCTGGCGTACAGTGAGGTCGCGCAGGTCAAAGATGGCTGAGATCATCTCCTTCTCAGGTTTCTTTATCACACCCTCCAGCTCCGGGCCGGCTACCATCAACTCCAATTCCTCCAATGAGATGCGGGATGTGTGGGTGGTGGAAACGGAGATACCGACTAGCGCCAGTACCTGCCGCGCCGCCCAATCCATCACATCAATGAACTTTGCAAAAACGGCATTGAGAACCCGCATTACCGGGGCTGCGAAAAGGGCAAACTTCTCCGGAGAGCGTAAAACTGTTACTTTTGGCACCTGCTCGCCCAGAACGACCTGAAAAGCAGTGACTATGAAAAGAGATAGAACGAATGGCAGAGCCGCCAGGACTGCGCGCAGGATATCCCAGTCCACAGGGACTGGAATGTGGTTAAACAACGGTACCAATAGATCTTGGAAGGTATCCGCGCCGAGCGCACCCATGGCTAAACTGATCAGCGTGATGTAGATCTGATTGGCAGCTATCAATCTGTCTCGGGATTGCGGGTTGGATAGCCACTCTTCCACCATCCGCGAGGATGCGGTCTCTTTAACAACCAAGAGCTCCAACCTGGAGCGGCGCGCAGCAATGGCAGCATATTCGACCGCAACAAAAAAAGCGTTAAACCCAATCAAAACGAACAACAAAATTAAATTCATTTTTCCTTTACCAGGGCAACTGCCCCGTAACCTACGACCGCAGAATAATTCCCGCTGGAAGCTGCGGATGTCTCGTACCCCAGCAAGATACCCCTGGTACAACCGCACAACGAGGAGTAATGCATACCGGTCATCAAGGCACCTGACCCACAGGCATACCCGCTGCCGTTGGCTTCTGCGGCAGCAACACCGTCAATATCCAGCCTCAGGATGGCATCCAGCATGCTGGCATCCAACATCTGCGCCTCGGACTGGGGACGGTAATGCGATAGGTCGGTGCTGATCACCACCAGTGAACGATGCCCCCTCAGGACCTCAAACAACGCGCTTCCGGCTTTCCGGCAGCGATCCGGGGACTGCCCGTGGATCATAAGCGGTAATAAAGTGTACGGGTGATGATAGATCCGCTGCAGAAAAGGCAGCTCAATCTCAAGGGAGTGTTCCTGATCGTGCACTACCGGAACCAGGTTCAACCCGTGATCATGCAGCATCCGGTCTGCCAGCGAAGCAACCAACCCGGCATCCACTGGAATATTGCCTAGTGGTGTCTGATACGCCGCATGCCCGCTGGTGAGGAAATCAGCCCCGTACGGTTGATGCATGGGAGATAATACGGCAATCACCTCCGGCTGTAGATCCCTGACCGCAGAGAATGCCATCCCCGCCACACGACCTGAATAGAAATAACCAGCGTGGGGGGATACAACGGCCACCACTTCACCAGGCAGGTTGGAGGCTTTCGCCGCGCCTAGGTATTCATCCAGGTCGGCAGCCAGCACATCCGGTTCATCCGGGTACCAGGAACCAGCTATTGGGGAATGCCGTACCAGCGTTTCTATTTTGTTACCTCACAGTGGTGAGATCATTGTAGCATGTGCGGTGGCTGCCTAAGGCAGGTAGGCAAAAGGATTCACCTTGCCGGACGAATCATTCATCATTTCAAAATGCAGATGTGACCCTGAAGAACGCCCGGTGGAACCCATCAACCCAATGACCGAACCCTGGTACACCCAGTCGCCACAGGCAACATTGACCTGGCTGAGGTGAGCGTACAGGGTTTGCCAGCCATTTCCATGATCCAGAACGACCATATTTCCATAGCCCCAGTCATTCCATCCCGAGTACACGACCACCCCATTATCCACAGCATAGATCGGATCCCCGGTTTCTCCATCCAGGTCAATGCCAAAGTGGTTTGTCTGCGGAGAATAATCAAAACCAGAAAGGAAATGATTGTTGGTCGGCCAGATAAATGCTTCCACGCCTACAGGGCCATCGGTGACCGTGCCGCAGAACCCCGGGCCCAGTACCTTGGCTACTCCCGGGTCATCACGGGTGATACGTGGCGCGCTCCAGGTGACAAAGCTGCGTTTTCCGTTCGGGATGACAAGCATCGTGCCGGGTGCAATGTTTGGATGGCTCAGATCCCCGATTGTTTCCATTGAAAGGTGATTCAAGGGGTAGTTGACGATATCTTCAGGGGTGACACTGAAGAAGTACGCCACACCATTCAATCCATCGCCCGCATTCCAGCGGTGGTAGATCCCGTTGATTGGAAGAATGGTAAGGAGCTGACCGGGTTGAAGGAAGCTAGGGTTATCCAGTAAGGTATAGTAATTTCCCCACAGGATCGTTTCGGGTTTCAAACCAAATTTTTCTGCGATCCCGAAGACCGTATCCCCTTCCTGCACTGTGTACTGTACAATGTCAGTGCGCGGCCTTTCCGGGATGATGGTGTGAAGCTGCGCCAACCGCGGAATTCCCACAGATGTCAAAATATCGCTGCTGACACTCCCACCGCTGAATTGCAGATTCGGAGGTACAGTAGGTAATTCCACGGCTGAGTACGTTTGCGGCTCTTTTGCCAGATTCTGCGGTAGGAACAGGTTCTTAAAAAGCAGGACAACACCCAGGATCATTGCAACAGTCACGATCGTTGTAATGATCCGGATAAATGGGGATCTCAAATCCAGCTGATGTCTGCCAGCCGGCACCAATGGTTCGCTGGCTGTGGGAAGCGCGGGGGCTTCATTCGGGTCATACCCCGGCGGGCGATCGGTTAATGGATCATAACCCGCCGTATGGTTATTTTTTTGCGGCATTCTTACTCCGGAAGGGAATATATCATAGCCATACCTAAGGGTCAACCCTGGTTGCAGCGCCACACTCCAGCGCGGTATGCAGGTCAGGCAAAGATCTCAATGCCGCGGCCTTCCACTACCTCACCGATCCGCCAAGCCGGCTGACCGCAGGCAGCTGCTTCCTGCATGAAAGCGTCGATCACTTCCGGCTGTATTCCCAACAGCAGCCCACCGCTGGTCTGCGGATCGAACAGCAGTAATTTTTCAAATTCTTCCAGGTTTCCATAGAATCGTACGCGCGGCCCATAGATGCGTTGATTATCAGATGCCCCTCCCGGGAAAGTCCACATCCGTGCATATTTCTTGGCTCCGGTCACAAATGGAATATCCTTCAGGTGAATGCTAAGTCCGACATGGCTGGCATCCAACATCTCCACGGCATGACCCATCAGGCTAAAACCGGTGACATCGGTGCAACCGCGGGCATGGAACTTTCTAGCCAGTTGTGCTGCCTGGCGGTTCAAAGTCTTCATCCATGTGACCACTTCAACCACATCATCCGACTCCGCCAATCCCTGTTTCAAAGCGGTGGTGGTCACCCCAAACCCCAGCGGTTTGGTTAATACCAAGATATCTCCCGCATTGAGGCCACCTTTGGTAAACATTTGCGCGGGATCGACCCATCCCAACGCTACCAGGCCAAATTTGGGTTCCTTATCCTGAATGGTATGGCCACCCGCAATGATCACCCCGGCCTGCCTGGTCAATTCTGCCCCTCCGCGTATGATTTCTGAAAGGAACTCGGGGGGTAATTGGGGGGGTAGGGCTGCAATAGCCAGGGCGAGAAAGGGCTCTCCACCCATGGCATAAATATCAGACAAAGCATTTGCGGCAGCGATCGCTCCATAATCGTAAGGGTCATCCACCACCGGCGTGAAGAAATCGGTGGTAGCCACAAGCGCGCGGCCATCTTCCACCCGCCAGACGACAGCATCATCGGGAGGTTCCAGGCCAACCAGCAGATCCGGCGTTTGCATGCCGGCATAGACTTCCTTGATCGGGCGCAGAACCTGCGCCAGCATCTCTGCATTCAGCTTGGACGCTCAGCCGGCACAGTTCGAATACGCTGTCAGACGGATCTCTTTACCAGATTGCGGGATAGGCATAAGTCTCCAGGATACCTGTTACTGTTGTGACAAGGTTGGCAGCGGGAACAGGAAGGGGGAATTGTTCGGCAGCAGCATGGTCTGGATTGTTGGCGCCAGTTTATTGATGTACTGATACATCAGGAGGTCTGGATTTTCTTTCAGCACCGAACTGATCAAGGCGAGTGCCTCGGCTTCAGCTTTCGCCTGGATCACACGGGCTTCCGCGTCTCCTTTGGCTTTGATGATGACGGCATCTGCCGCACCTTCAGCAGTCTGACGCACCTGTTCTGCTTCCTGTCTTTTAGTCTCAACAACAAACTTCGCCTGCTGTGCCTGTTGTTCAGCAATCTGTTTTTGTTCAACAGATGCAGCATATTCAGGCGAGAAAGTGATGTTCCTTAAAACAAAATCTTCCAGTATCAGGCCGTTATCCGCCAGCTTTTTTTCCATCGCTGAGCGCATCATTTCGGTGAATTGCACCCTTTCGGTACTCACCAACTCATCCACACGGAACTGAGACACCGCATCGCGGATAATTCCACGAGATTGTGCCCGAACCAGGTCCTGAGGGTAACGGTCTTGCCACTGAATGTGCACCTGTACCACACGCGCCGGATCCACCGCGTAGATCACCGAAGCATCCACGAAGATCTCCTGTCCGTCCAATGTTCTGGCTGTAATGGAATCATCCCCGTAGATATCGCCTTCGTTGGCTGCTATCGACATGGTATATGTCTGTTTGGAGATCGGGTAGCGAACCACGGTTTCCGCAAAAGGCAGGATCCAGCGTAGACCTGGCTGAAGCGGTTCTTCGCGATAGCCCTTTGGTGCGAAGGCTGAAATGACCACTCCGCGCTCTTCCGGTTGGATAAATACCAGACCGGAGGATACTGTCGTCAGCATTACTGCCACGACACCAAAGATCAAGATCAACGAGCCGGTTTTCTTCATTGGAGTATTTCGTGCTGCCCGAACAACTGCCAGTACGATAAATGCCCCCAGACCGATCCACGCCAGTGTGGCAATTCCCTGAACTAAACCTGCTATGCTCATATTACCTCCAGTGCATTCAAATACGGGTTCATTATACAGCAGCACTGCACCACCTGGCGACAGGTATAGAAGCTGAAACATGGATATAATTTGACCTGGAGAACTCTGCCATGGAAGATTTAGATACTATTACGAATTTTTCGCGTCCGACCCCAGAGATATACACCGGGGGACAACCAACGCCAGATGAAATCACCGCGCTAGGCAAAGCGGGGTTTCAGATCGTAATCAACCTGGCAATGGCGAATTCACCCAATGCGCTGCCGGATGAGCAGCAGCTGGTTCAGGAAGCTGGCATGGCGTATGTGCACATCCCTGTAGAATGGGAAGCCCCCGCAAAAGAGGACTTGCTCAAGTTCATTTCTTTCTTCCAGCAATACCACGCGTTCAAGATCTTCACGCATTGTGTGCTAAATATGCGTGTATCGGTATTTATTTTCCTTTATCGGGTGATCGTTGAAAAAGCGCCAGCGGAAGCGTGTTGGCCAGCTGTGTTAAAGATCTGGCAACCAAATGAAGTTTGGCAGCAATTCATTGAAAAAATGCTGCATGATGTCACCCCGCCGTCAGGTGACCTGGGTTGGCAATTCGATTGGAATAATTCAACGTCTGATGGGGATGTACCTTAACGATAATCCAGGAAACAATTCATCTCTACCCAGTAGATGCTGTTGTTGAAATCCGTGCCATCCTTCTCGAAATAAACAATAAACCAGAAGATGTACTTGTTCGCAAACTGATGGATGGCCAGGTAAGGCACATTCCAGGGCAGAATGTAAGTGGCTTTTGTTGTTTTACCACCCAGGTTCTCCACAAAAGTCCGTAGTTGGTCCGAAATGGTTTCATTATTCGTATAATCCCAATCCAAACCAATACCTTCTTTACATAGCTTGGTCTGGTGGGAAAGCGCCAGCTGCATTTCCGCAGTGGCGGTCATATCTTTTGCCTGGTCATTTGCCCGCATGGCATCAATGGTTGCCAATAGGCTGGCCGAATCCGCCATTTGGGTTTGTTGAGCCTGTTGTGTGCCGGCTATCGCAGTTCGCTCGCTCTGGCTCATTGCCAAGTCGACGCTTTGTGCGCTGCGTGTAGCTTCCATGGTTTGAAAGTTCGTGCCAGCGGCTTTCATATAATAGAGAACATAAAGCCACCCGGAAGAAGCCAGCACCAGGATCGCCAGTGCTGCAAAGATAAACGCCGCCTTTTTTCCGGGACTCAGAAAGCTTGGGGCTCCGGTAACCAGTTCCCCCTCAACCAATTCGCCCAATCGCGGCACGTCGCGCCCACAGTGGGGGCATACTACAGCCGGGTCTTGCATCTTTTCAACACAATACGGACAGCGTTTCATCGGATCGTTCTCCCAGAGAATATGACCAAAGTATAATCCTGATATGCTCGATTGTGAAAAAGCATTTAGAAAAAAAGTATAATTGAATTAATGAAACCTGACCACTTTTACCCTCGTATCCTTGCCCTCTCCCACATGCCAGCGGCCATCCGCGTAAAAGGGATGAACAGGCTACATCTGGAATGTGCTGAAGCGTACCTGGCAGCCATACGCAAAATTTCAGCGGAGCAGGCTGCCATCTCATGTGAGGATGGTAGAACAATTTCTGTCCTGGTAGCCCATATCGCTGAATGGGAACGATACATCATCCAATCGGTTGGAGATGTGATCTCGGGTGTCCGCCGCCCGTTTATTCTTACATTAAAAGGATACCGGGATATGGACGGCGCCCGGCATGATTTTGATTCGATCGACGACTTCAATGCTTTTCAAACCAAGCAATACCAAAATACCCCGTGGAGTGAGATCCAGCCGCTGGCACTCCATACCGCCGGTGCCCTGCAATCCATATTCAGCCAACCTGTCTTATTGCCGTTCGAATTAATGGAAAAGACGGCACCCTACGACTGGCATATCCCCGGCGGATCCATCATGAGCATGCCCATCATCTGGTACCTGTGGACCGTAGTAATGGAACACGAGGTAGTGGACCACGCCCGCGAACTTGGGCTGGAGGATTAATCGGATTTTTGGAAGGAGCGTATCATATGATTAAAAAATATAAAGCTCTGCGTTTGGTTGGGTCAGTATACAAGATCGTCGGATATATCGTGTTGGTATTTGCTGTACTAGGCGCGTTGGCTTTCTGCCTGAGCGGTATCTTCGGGGGTACTGCCCTGAACATGTTCACCCAGCAATTCGGTTCCTCAATGGGCAGTGATGCCCAAAGCGGTATGGCAATCGTGGGTGTAATGATGGGTATCTTCTCGCTGCTTTACGGTGGCGTGATCGGCATCACGCTGCTGGCAGCCGGCGAGCTAGTTTCTCTCTTAATAGATATCGAAGAAAACACCCGAGCTGCCGCCAAATAGCATGGAATATTATATCAGGCTTGGAAGTCTTCCAAGCCTGATGTTTGATCGTATCTCATCCATTATCATGCAGATTTCTGTCTGGCGATCCGGATCAAAACATATACTCCCAGCACGATCAATATCACAGGTATCAGGATACCATTCGATACAGGGATCCAGTTACCCGCTTTTAGCGATACTACCGCCAGGATAAAAGGCCCCAGAATATACCTGCGGCCTCCGCGGATGAATGCCTGGGCAATTCCACCGGTGAGGAATATGATCCCGGCGCCGCCAACAGCCAGTCTCCAACCATTGGGTAAAACATCATTAATCCGTCCGGTACTCGGGAGCCATCCATTCAGGCCATGCAACCAGCCTATATTATCGAATAACAACATACAACCGATCCAGATTAGAACAGACGCGGTCATGATCGTCCGCATAGTCCGGCTTATCCGGTCATCAACCGTAGTTTCAGATGTTTGTTCATTCATACAGCATCCTCCTCTTCATGAGACAGGCTATTTACGACTGAATTGGCTTTCATGCATACCGAGATATCTACGTCTACTTTGGACATTTCACTCAGAACCTGAAGCATCCTGCTGGCAAGCGCAGGAGGTAAACCTCCCTCCTGCAGGAAATTGCTGAGCGCATCGATAGCGGCAAGCCTGACGCGGGTATCCAAATCATCCGCAGCTGCCAGAATGGCAGGAATGCCGGTTGCATCCCCCAGGCGTCCGAGACCGGAAACCAGTGCCGCGCGGATATCACCATCCTCAAATTTCAATAGCTCCACCAGGTACCGGGTTGTACCCGGAGCTTTTAGTTTTACCAGAGTATCTATTGTTTCTCGCCGGATATCCAGAGATCTGTCTTTCAACAGTTTTACCAGGCTATCTTTTACCAATTGGTCATCATGCCTATCCTCAAACCGGCGTGATCGGCCGCGTAATAAGGGAGGGAAATCAACCAAACCAAGCGAACGCACTGCGGATAGCCGAACTGTTTGCTCATCATCCCGTAAGGCAGCCACCAGCAGAGGGATGCTATCAGCTTCGTGCATAATACCCATCGCCCAAACCACAGCTTCGCGTTCCTCCGTGTTTCCGGTTTCCAGCAAGTGCCGGAAGACTGTCAGGTCATACCTCGCCCTCAAGACGCTTTCAGGGATCACCACATCGCGCTCCAGTGGTGGATATTCTTTTCGCCGCGGGAATAAAGCTTTTTCACCGACAGGGTAACTGTAAGGTTGATAAATGGGTTTATCGGGAGAGGCCCGTTGAATTTCACCCGGATCATTCTCTTCGGTAGGTTGCACGGGAATCGCTTCACGTCCGAATGCTTTCAGGCTGGTAACTGCTGCCTGCCGTACCCTGAGTTCCCGATCTTTTAATGCGCGGGTCAGGGCATGCAATGCCACCACGTCATCCGGCGCTGCCTCAAAAAAACTCAATCTACGTTGAATATTGGGCAGGTCTTTTACCTGGCCTAATGCGAGTGCCGCAGCCTCGCGCACAACAGCATCCGGGTCATGCAATGCGTCTGTCAAAGGAGCCAGACAATGGTATGCGCCGATCTCACCCAACTGCACCGCAGCTCCCCGGCGCACAAGGTAGTCCGGGTAACGCAGCAATGCTTTCAGGCGGATGGCATCTGAACCTGCTTCCTGCACGATCTGGGGTAATGGATTGCCGGATATGTCTGTCATTCGTTCTGGCTCTTTCGGGTTACTTTCCCGCTAGTCAATAAAAAACCTGTAAGAACATAACAATATGAATCATACTAAACTGATTATTCTGATAATACAATAGAAGAATACCCTCTCTATATCACATCTTTGATGTGACAAATAACCCCCCGCAAAAAAATGTTGTAGCACATTGCCCCATCTTATATTACTGATCGCTGGCGGCATCACTGCCGTAATTACTCGTTTAACGTCATTATCTGATATAAACCGCCCTGAGTAAAACCCCGTTTATGATAATAAGCACGTGTACCGATGGCTGAAATGACCGCCAGCCGGTGGAAGCCGGATTGCCTGGCCAGATCTGCCGCCCGGTTAATCAACTCTGTCCCCAGGCCGATATGCTGCGCGGCACCTGCCTGTTCACTGCCAACAGCCAGCGACTGTCCGTAAACATGGACTTCACGAACGATCGCCGCGGCTGCCAGATCAGGGATTACAGCATCCCGCTGCGGGGGTACATCTGCCGGCAATGACAGGCGCAGGTACCCGGCTAACTGATTGCCGGGGGTATTGTACGAAAGAAAATGCTCTACGGATCGGGCTTCACCTGCCAGAGATTGCGGCTGATATACCAGGTCCTGATAAATAAGCGTCTCCGGATCCACTTTTGCATTACCTACCTCCCGGCAGCGGATGCACTGACAGGATCGCCCGCGCCGCTGCATCTCTGACAGTACATCCAGGCGCAGGGATGTACGCCGGTTCCCCTCCACAACATTGGTGCTTGGGATGTCGCGAATGACGCGATTCACTCTGCAATACGCCGGAATGGTGGCCTTGATCTCTGCCAGCAACTCCACCAGTTGATCTTCGGTATAAGGTTGGTACTCTCCCCGCAGGTAGTACTGGTACAGTTCACTGTTCTGTAATAACTGGGTCGGGTAGATCTTGATCTCATCCGGGCAGAGACCACCGATATTTTCAACATTTCCCCAGAGTTTAGCAAAATCCAATGCATCGCTCGCCGGTGTTGCTCCCAGCAAATTGGGCATCCAGTGCAATACCACCTTAAAACCTGCAGCCCGCATGCGAAGCATAGCCTGTACGGTTTGTTGGACCGAATGCCCCCGCCGGTTCATCCGCAAAAGGCGGTCATCGAGGCTCTGCGCACCAATCTGCAGTTTTGTGGCTCCCAGGCCTCTTAACCACGCCAGCTCCGGATAGGTGATCTCATCCGGCCGTGTTTCCATCACCAGGCCGACATTGCGGTGGGGTGAATGGATGTTCTCAGCGTGGGAATTTTCCAGCTTGGTCTGTGTCTCCTCTAACGGGGGTACGACCTGTGACTGCCAGGCTGAAAGTTCACGCACCGGGTCATCCGCGCCCGGCAGCGCAGGGACTTTGGTCTGATTCATCGCCGTAAAGCAACGTTCAACGAACCAGGCCTGGTAATCTCGCTTATACGCGGTGAAAGTACCGCCAAGTATCAGAAGCTCGATCTTATCTGTAGGGTGGCCCACCGCTTGTAAAGCCTGCAGCCGGCTCATCACCTGGGCATACGGATCGAACTGGTTCTGCAATGCCCGGCGCGCTCCCGGTTCGTCGGATAAGTAGCTTTTCGGTTCACACTCTTCTGTCGGACAGAAAATGCAATTCCCCGGGCAGGGATATGGCTTGGTGAGTACTGTCACCGTGGTCACACCGGAGAGGGTGCGCACCGGTTTCATGCGGATGGCAAGCAGCAATGCCGGGTCTTCTTCCCATTCCCCTTCTGCGATAAGTTGATTGTACAGGTATACCAGCACGTGTTTGGCCACATAACCGCCGGACGGCAGCGGATGGTGGCGGACAGCTTCACCAACTGGAATACCGGCACGCACTTCTTCCAGTACCAGCCGAGCCTGTTCCAATTTTTCCGGGGTGTATGTGCGGGCTGCCAGCCACTGTTTTGGGTCTACCATGATTTTCCTTTGCCTGATTCTGGCGCTATCCCCTATAATGGTGCGGGAGATACAGCGTGCGCGAAGAGATCGCTCTCAGATTGACCAGGCTCAATCAGGAATTTTACCAAACCTTTGCCGATTCTTTTTCCAGCACCCGTGGAACCGTACAACCCGGGGTGCGGGAGATGATCCGGCAATACATCCCGACCGGGCCAGATTCTAAAGGCATCCGTCTGCTGGACATTGGTTGTGGTAATGGCAACCAGGCCAGGGAACTGGCTGATGCCGGCTTCCAGGGAACCTACGCCGGCATTGATTTTGCCATTAAATTATTATCCCATGCATTTCATTCAGATCAGCCGGTTCCGCAGGCACCTACTTTCATGCAGGCAGATATCACCCAGGCCGAATGGCATACCCGCATTCCCGGCGCGCCATTCGACAGAATCACCTGCTACGCCGTCATGCATCACATTCCCGGGATTTCTCTACGCGCCCGCATCTATCGCGAAATTCACAAGCTCATCACGCCACAAGGTTATTTCATTCAGTCTAACTGGCAATTCGCTCAAAGCCCCCGCCTGCTGACCCGGGTGCAACCCTGGGAAGCCGCCGGAATTTCTGTAAAAGATGTTGAACCGGGAGACTACCTGCTGGATTGGCGGGGAGAAAATGGACGGATCGGCCTGCGCTATGTGCATCTCGCCGGAGAAGAAGAATTACGCGACCAGGCCAGGGAAGCAGGGTTTCGGATCGAACAGACACTGATCGCTGATAACCAACTGGGCCTTTACCACGTTTGGCGGCCGATCCCTGCATAACTGCTATTAGATCAACCTGGATTCGTCAATTCTTTTACTGCCAAAATAACAACCATCCCATAGAAGATAAGGATACCGATCACAGTGGCGAGGTTCAATGCCATTGCCACTGCCGCCATCCGTCTTTGGCTGGTACGGCGCGCCATGCGAGCCAGGATTATGCCGGCAATATTCCCTACCAGTGAACAACCAAAAGTCACAAAAGCCAGCGGGATACCGATCACCCCGATCGCCAGCGCGATAAATGCCAGTTTTTCTTTGCTCAAAGTAGCGGATACGGCATCCCTGGCCTGATGTGTCAATTCAACCACCTGCTGCATCTGATCATTAGCCGGGTTGTGTGTTTCGATAGGCGCTACCTTTTCTGGTGGCATTTCTGTTACCGGCGGTTCAGGAGGAATGGCTTCCGCATAATAAGGGGATGGCGGGGGTATGGCCGCTCCATCACCCTGTTTAGAACCGCACCGCGGGCAAGTACTGGCATCAACAGGGATACTGGACCCACAAAACTCACACCTGGTATTCTCAGCCATGGTTTTCTCCTTCTGCGCTTGATATCATCAAAACCTGGCATTGCGGGCAAATATGCGTACCCCTTTGCCCCACAACCAAGCGGACTATCTTCGTGCCACACACCGGGCAGTCTTTTCCTGTTTGCCCGTACACGCGAAAAGCATGCTGGTATCCACCGCCGCGGTAGACCCAATCAATGCTAGCACCATTACGGCGAATACCTTCGCTCAACACCTCGCGGATAGCCTGGAGAAGACGGGTACATGCATCCAACCCGATGCTGCCCGCCGGCTGTAAGGGGTGGATCCCGGCTGTATGCAATGCCTCATCCGTGTAAATATTACCCAACCCGGCGATCACCCGCTGTCCTAAGAGCAACGGTTTGATCGCACGATTACTGCCTTGCAACCGCTGCCAAAAGATCTCGGCCGTCAACAGGCTATCAAATGGCTCTGCACCCAATTCTGCCAATAACGCTTCCGGTGAATCCAATAACCAGACCCGACCGAATTTACGCGGATCATTAAACAGTAATCGTCCATCGTTATCCAACCCGAGCCACAGGCGTACATGCCGCATGCCGCTGCTTTGACCCGGTAATTGTGTGCTCAGATCCCCAGACATGCGCAGATGAAAAACCAACCAACCGAGATCCAATTTCATCAACAGGTATTTTCCCCGGCGGGTGACATTCTCGATCTTCCTGTTTACCAGCTGCGCTCCCAGTTGCTCAGGCGCTGGGTACGCCAATGTCCGCTCCCATTCCAATGATACATCGGTTATTTTTCTACCCGGTAGGGCAAAACAACCTGCGGTACCCTCCCGCAGGTTGCGTGTGATCGTTTCTACTTCTGGAAGTTCCGGCATATCACTCGTTGAACATCTGCCCCACGCTGCGACCCTCATGCGCGCGCCGGATAACCTCACCCAGCAGATTGGAAACGCTGAGGACTTTCAAACGGTCACCGAAAACCGCCGCTTTTTCAGGTGTCATTGGAATGGTATCCGTCGTAATGAATTGCGTTACTGGCAGCGCCGCCAATCTCTCAGCGGCATTGGATGTCAGGCCGGCATGGATAAAGACCATATAGACATTTCGCGCTCCGTTTTCCTTGGCAATATTGACAGCCTGCACCATGGAACCTCCGGTATCGACCTCATCATCCACCAGGATCACATCCTTGCCGTTGACATCGCCTATGATGGTCAATGCTTTGGATTTGGCATCATTCCCGCTGCGGCGTTTTTCGATGAACGCCATTGGTGCATCCAGGTTGGCCGCGAAATCGCGCGCTTTTTTCGCAAAACCGAGGTCGGCTGTCAGTATGACCGGCTCCAACAGGGTGGAGCGAATCTCAGCCAGGTAATCGGACATGATATGGAAAGCCGAGAGGACATCTCCGGGAATGGAGAAAAATCCCTGGATCTGGCCGGCATGCAGGTCAAGTGTGATGTATCGGTCAGCGCCTGCGACCTCGATCATATCCGCGACAAGGCGCGCTGTGATGGGTACGCGCGGCTGGTCTTTCTTATCTGAACGCGCATAGCACAGGTAAGGGATTACGGCGGTAATCCGCGCAGCTGAATCCAACCGTAAGGTTTGGATCAGGATGAGCATTTCCATCAGGTTGCGATGCACAGGCACAGAGGTGGTTTGGATGACGTAACAATCCTGACCACGCACTGAGGAATGGAGCTTCACAAAGATATTGTCGTTGGGGAAATTAATGATATCCCGCCCGCACAGGGGGGTATGTAAATAGTCAGCAATGGACTGAGCGAGATCGGGCGTGGATGTACCGGCATATAACTTAATCTCTCCATACATCCCCACCGCGTTTCGGGCATCTCTCATGCTTTTCTCCTCGTATCGTGCCTATAATTTACATCTTTATTGTAATATAAACAAGCACCCGGTGATAATAATTTAAGTTCTCTTTCTGAATCAATACAAAAC
Organism: uncultured Leptolinea sp.; assembly: GCA_903828565.1. Lineage (GTDB taxonomy): Bacteria > Chloroflexota > Anaerolineae > Anaerolineales > Anaerolineaceae > PNON01. The sequence goes on from CAIKMQ010000009.1 coordinate 26,422, forward strand.
GCAGCCGATCTGGCTGCGTTTTGGGTAGACGATCAATATGGATTCTGGTATTCAGGGTTGTCAAACCATTACGGGCTGAGACGGTTGGGGCCACGGAACAGGTAGGTAGCTTCACGGATATTGGTCAAACCGAGCAGAACCATGACCATGCGGTTCAATCCCATACCGAAACCACCGTGCGGCGGGCAGCCGTACTTGAAGAAGTCGAGATAGAACTGGATTGGCCCGGCTGTCAGGCCTTTTTCAGCCGCCTGTTTCATCAGAACGTCTACCCGGTGTTCGCGTTGAGCTCCAGTGGTGATCTCGAGGCCGTTGGCCAACAGGTCAAAGCTCCTGGTCAGGCCGGGATTATCCGAGTGACGCATATGATAGAAAGGCCTTACAGCAATCGGCCAATCGGTAATGAACACAAAATCGTGGCCGTATTTCTCTTTCACGTATTTCCCCAGCAACCTTTCACCACCGGGGTCAATATCTCCCTTGCGTTCGGGCGGTAAAGCATAATCCTGTGCCTTGAGGATGGCATAAGCCTCGCTCATGGACAACCGCGGGAAAGGCGTAGCGGGAACGACTACTTCCACCCCGAGGAGCGCCTGTATCTCCTCGCCGTGTATCTCTTTCACCCGGTTATAAACATAAGCCAGCCACTCTTCATGAAATTTCATTACATCTTCATGGCTATCGACCCAAGAGATCTCCACATCCACGCCGGTGAATTCAGTCATGTGACGGGAAGTAAAGCTGGGGTCCGCGCGGAAAACCGGACCGATCTCGAAAACCTTGTCATATCCAGCGGACATGGCCATCTGTTTGTAGAATTGAGGGGATTGCGAAAGATAGGCTGTCCGGTCAAAATACTGCACTTCGAAGAGTTCAGCACCGCTCTCACTGGGGGAACCCATAATCTTCGGTGAATGCATCTCGCGAAAGCCTTCTTTGATCCAATATTCGCGCATGGCCATTTCGGCTGTTGTCTGCACGCGGAAGATCAGCGCCACCTCAGGGCGACGCAGGTCCAGGTAGCGCCAATCCAAACGGTAATCCATATCCGGTAATGCTTCCGCGAAGGGATCCAGCGGCAGCGGGGTTTCAGCCAGATTTTCCACTTCGACCGATTGCAGTTGAAGCTCCAAACCGCCCAGCTTGACGATCGGGTTGTCGATCAGCATGCCGGTAACCCGGATGGCGCTTTCAGCTGTTATGCCTGAAATACGGGCTGCCAGTTCTTCACTGGCTGCTTTTTCGAAAACAACCTGCACTGCGCCGGTGTGATCGCGCACGACCAGGAATTGCATCTTCTTCTGGTCGCGTAATTTTTGCAGCCATCCCTGGATAGTGACAACCTCACCAACCTTCTTGCGTAGATCTTTTACCAATGTTCTTTCCATAATGACACTCCATAAATGACCGCATAAAGCGGGGATGATCCCGGATTCGGAATAATCCATTATACCTGCTGTTGAACGTTACTGGTTAGCCGCGGCCAGACAGCACCTGTTCTATCGCCTCGAAGGGTGACACTTCACGAGACATCACCCTCTCGATCATCACTTCCAGCAGATCAACAGGTTGAGCCGTTCTCCACGCTGAAAATAACCTTTCCTGAAGAAGTGATTGCAGGTCCGCGCGGACGCGCTGTCTCTCGCGGGATTGCCACAGGTCATTGGCTTCCAGCCAGGTGCGATGAGCCGCCACCTCATCCAGTAATTCAGATACACCACGGTTTTCTATGGCTACCGTCCTAAGGACAGGCGGCAACCAGCCTTCCGGTTCTTCATCTTTTGCTGCCCGGCTATCCTCACCAGTATTATGATGATGATAAACCATTGATTTTGGGCGCTGGTGCGAAAGTTCAAGCATCATCCGCAATGAACGCTCGGTTGCATCGGCTCCAGGATGATCCGCCTTATTGATCACAAGAATGTCCGCAATTTCCAATATGCCGGCTTTGATCGCCTGAATATCGTCCCCCAGCCCGGGAGCTTCCACCACCAGGGTGGTATGTGCCAGCCGGACGATATCCACCTCGCTCTGCCCCGCCCCGACAGTTTCCACCAGGATGAGTTGATACCCGGCACAATCGAATAACTGTGTGAGGGCATTGGTTTGGCGGGCCAGCCCGCCCAGCGCTCCCCGTGTAGCCATCGAGCGGATGAATACCCGCTCATCACCGAAAAGATCCCGCATGCGGACGCGATCTCCCAGCACCGCTCCACCGCTGAAAGGGCTGGTTGGGTCCACGGCAATGACAGCCACCTGATGATTAGCGTGCCGGGATCGATATTCTTTTGCCAGTCGGTTCACCAGGGATGATTTACCCGTACCGGGTGAACCGGTAATACCCACAATATGGGCCTGCCCGCTGTGGCGAAAAAGAGATGAAATCACTGCTTCGCCCGCAGGTGTATCATTTTCAACTTCAGTGCAGGCGCGTGCCAGAGCAAGCCGGTCGCCCTGCAGAATCTTTCCGGCTAAATCGAGTGGATCGATCTTTGGTCGCATTGGAATCAGGCCGTTTGTTTCTCCACAGCGGCGCGGATGGCTTCTGCCACAACCTGAGTGGATGTCCCCGGTCCGTACACAGCTGCCACACCCATCTCTTTCAGAGCTGAAACATCTTCTTCAGGAATGATCCCGCCGACGAACAGGGATACTTTTCCCTGCCCCTGTTTCTTTAACAGGTCCAACACTCTGGGGACGAGCGCCATATGCGCACCGGACAGGATGGAAAGGCCTACCGCGTCCACATCTTCTTGAAGGGCTGCCTCTGCGATCATTTCAGGCGTTTGCCGCAGGCCAGTGTATATTACTTCCATGCCGGCATCTCTTAATGCCCGCGCGATCACTTTCGCACCGCGGTCATGACCATCCAAACCTGGTTTCGCAACCAGTACCCGGATCTTCCCTTCGCTCATAGCACACTCCAATTGATGAGATTTAGCTAAATTATACACGCAATGCCATCAGAGCTATCTTCAGGAGCGAGTGGAAAAGCGGAAAGAAACAACGCTTTTCGGAGCTAATGCAAGGAGGGAGTAAAATACCTGTATGAAACTTCAGGTGGGCACCCTTGCGCAAGTGGCAGATTACAACGGCCTGTCACAGATCAGTTTGCTCTGTATGAACCCGGTTCCATTTGTACCCGGGCAATACATTGCCATCTGGCCGGACGGCCAACCGGATGCGCTGCCCTATACGCCATTCATCCAATCCTGCACGGGGAATCTCCTCACCCTTGCGCCGGACAACCTGCCCGCCTGGCCACCCGGACAGCAGTTGGGTTGGCGCGGCCCGTTGGGGTCAGCCTGCCACCTACCAGAAAACATGAGAAAACTGGCTCTTTACTCCCGGGCAGAACATCCGGGGCCATTGATGCCGTTCATTCATTCAGCCATCCAGGCCGGCATGGATACCGTCTATTGCAGCAGCCAACCCACGGGGTATTCAGCCTGGCTGCCTGCGCATGTCGAATGGGAAGACCATTCACGCCTGGCAGAGATCGCCACCTGGGCTGATATGCTGATCGCCTGCCTACCCCGGCAGACACTGGCAGTGGAATTGGAAAGGCTTTCCACCCTTCCGCCATCCGTACAGCCAGACCGGATCTATGTGTTGGTAGTTGCCGAAATGCCCTGTAACGGGATCGCACAATGCGGAGTATGCGATATCCGCGTGCGGCACAAAGCCATCCATGTCTGCCAGGATGGCCCTCTTTTCCCTCTCAAAGATCTTATTTAGGTCCCCTTTTTTAAACTCTGGTAAAAATTCAGAACGACCGGCCAGGTTACCTGTTTATCAGCCCTGGTAACGGCCAGCTGCCAGTTGATGGCTGCAGCTCGGGAAGCCAGATCATCATCCCGTAAAGCGCGAATGATTCCGGCGGCAATAGACCCGGGGTCCAACGGATCCACCAGGATGCCATTTTCACCGTCAGTGATCCATTCACGCAACGGCTCAATATTCCCAACCACAGGCAGGCATCCCAGCGCCATGCATTCCAATACCGAATTCGGTGTGCCGTCATGCGTGGCCGGGGATACGACCACCCGGGCCAGGCTGGCGATACGCCATAAATCCTTTTGTGGCATGGGTGAGAGTAACTTGACGTTATCCGCAGATAAATTCAAGGACCGGATCCATTTTTCCGCATCCTGTTCCCCCTTCATCGCCGCGCAATAAAAGACAGCATCCGGAAATTCACGCAGCACCGCAGGCAAAGCCTGGAAGAATTGATCATTCATGACATATACCGGCCGGATGCCGCGTGGATTCATGATCACCGGCTGGTTCACAGGCTGTTTCTGCCGCAAACCTTCCAGCGATGCCACGTCCAAACCGCCTGAACCGGGGACAAAGATCGTCGGTATATTCTCACGCAACCCCCATGTACGAGCCAGGCGGATATCCTGCTGACAATCAGCGGTAAAACCATCCGCACGCCTTACGCAGGCTCGCGTGGCCAACCGCATGGGCAGGCTCTTCCCGGCATGCAGGGTAAAATCATTGCCCCACGAGGACACCGCAACACTATACCCTTGCGGTGTGTACGCAGCCAGCATCCCTTCATACGGGATGCGTAATGCATGAATGATATCCGGTTGTATGCGTTTGACGATCTGCCGGTATTTCTGCGCCGTCAATGGTATGGATAAAGGCCCCAGGTAATAACGTAGCCCCAGGAATGTTTTGCGAAAGCGGGAGATCACCCGGCCAATCGGTTTTTTTTGGCCTTGTACCCGCGAGCGTTGATCCGGTTTTTTTCGGCCGACCCCGCTAAAAGCGAGTGGCAGGAATGTCTGGCTAACCATGCCAGGGATGTCATCGCAAGGATAGGTGGAGATCAAGTGAACTTCATGCCCGCCTGCCAACACCGCGGCCAGCCAGGAGCGTGTAGTAGGTGAGCGCCCATCTGCCAGAAAAAGAATTCTCATCGTTTACCTACACTGTTCAATGCATGGATGAAGGCATCCACCATGATCTCAATATTCACTTCATCCCGCGCTATACGGAAAGATTCTTTTCCCATTTGCTGCAAGCGGGTTGGGTTTGAAAGCGCCTCTGTGAGAGCAGCCAGCAAGCTGTTCAAGTCATTGGGTTGGATCAGCCAGCCGTTACCTTCCCGCACCAGTTGGCTCTGGCTGCCGTCTCCCTGCCCTACAATGACGGGCAGCGCGTGCGTCAATGCCTGCTGGACAGCTAACCCGCCAGTTCCCGGCAATATGAAGAGGTCGGCTTGAAGAAACTGCTCATCCAGCGGTTGACCAGCCAGCGCGCCAGTGAAGACTGCCCGGGGATAGATCTTCGCCGCCATTTCCTGCAGCCCCGCACGGGCGGGACCATCCCCAACGATGGAAAGCGAGGGTTGGAGCGCTTCCGGTAGGACCGCACAGACTTGCAGCAGCAGGTCGACCCGCTTGCGTTCCTGCAACCGGCCGACAAATAACACCCGCTGCGGTCTGTCCTTCAGAACCGGATGAATTGGAGCACCCCCCCGCGGGCGAAAATCGGCTGAATTTGGCGCCACAAAGATCCGACCGGGGTCAAAGCCGCCCGCGGCGTAGTTGGCCGCACCGGTTTGGCTGTACGCTATCAACCCGTCCAGCTGATCAAATAACCGCTTCCGCGCGGATTGGATAATCCCACCAGCCAGCCCATTCCCCGGCGACGCTGCCAAACCCCAGCCCAGTACCGGTTTTCCGGCAGCGCGCATCCAGCGAACCGCGGCTGGGGTCGACAGATACCGCGGGTTGGCTTCCACCACCAGGCCGTCCGGTTCTTCCTGCTTCAGCCAGCCCGTTAAACCCGGCTGGTAGAGAAAGTAGGTGGTTTGGCTCACATTTCCCAGGTGGAGGTTATTTACAAAATGCCAGCGGGCATGTTTTACCTCACTGGCTATATCAATTGACTCATCCGTCCGAGGTCGGCCGGCAAAAATTACCAGCCCGCCGGAGCAGCGTTCAGCCAGCGCATCAAAGAATGGCACACGATAAGCCGGAAAGACACGCTGCTGGACGGCTAATTTCCCTTTGAAAGTATCCATTAATTCCCCACGATAACCTGCTTGTATTGCCGAGTCATCTGGTCCAGGTCAAAGCGGGCTTCGGCCGATCGGCGCGCATGCAGGCCCATCTCTGAGATTCTCGCCATTGATTCTTTAAGGTGCAATGCCATGAGGTCACTGTCCGCTGGTTCCAGTTTCCAAATATCTGCCCCGTAAGGGGTCAGGATCCCGCAGCGGTCATCCAGCAATTCGCGGATCGCGCCACTCTCATAGGCTGCTACAGGTAAACCACTGGCCATCGCTTCGATCACAGCATTGGGGCATGCCGGGTTCGGCTCTGCCGAAAAGAATAGATCTGCCTGTCTTTCGCGCCGGGCAATCTCTGGCCGCGGCAGAATGCCGACCCAGTTGAATGTGATCCGGCTTCCGCGCATCATCTCGTGTCGAACCGCAAGTGGTACTTCGCCGGCGATCATCAACTCCACCGGTTGGCTGGTCAGCTGGCTGTAAGCATCCAGTCCGGCAATAGCATTGCGCAAGCCAAGCTCCAGCCCATTCTGAATGTGCCCTTCCACAACCATCACCTGCAGAGATTCCTGACGACTTTTCACCTTGGCCGGTTTGTACTGATCCAGGTCCACCCCGTTGTAAATGATCGTATCCGTCACTGGTGCTTTCCCATAGACTCTTTGCCACCAATCACGGGAAAATTCGCTCTGGTAAATGATCCGGTCAGCCAGTCTGGTCCGGATATATTGCAGAATCCAATTGTTGATTTCGGACCGGAGAAAATGCTTCACACCGGTATATCGGCGCCTGTGCGTCCAGTTCATACCATCCAGGCGCTGAATGATGGGAATTCCGCGCTTTTTAATTCTCGTGAGTGTGCCGAGGTGCCTTGAACCGGCAATGACCAGCACGGCTTCTATTTGCGGATGGGACAGATCATACGTGGTCTCCACCCCAAGACTTCTCAAACCGATCACTAGTTTCTCATTGAACGAAGCAGGGCCGCCGACTCCGCGAGCATTCGGGATAATGCCGATCATTTTAGCCGACATGCTTACTTCTGCCTGGCAGGTTGCTTCAGTAAAGCCTGTACGATCCTGCCTGCTGCTTTGCCATCGCCAAACGGATTTACGGCACGAGCCATGGACTGATACGCCGCGGGATCATCCAGAAGGCGGCGGGTAGCCTGATAAATGGTATCAGTGTTTGTCCCTACCAGCTGCAGGACACCGGCGGTAACCCCCTCCGGGCGTTCTGTAACATCCCGCAGTACCAGGGCAGGGATGCCAAAGCCGGGAGCTTCTTCTTGAATACCGCCAGAATCTGTCAAAGCCAGGGTAGCATGCCGCAGTAGATTGATCAATACCGGGTATTCGACCGGGGGCAGCAATGTGATATTTTGATTCCCACCCAACATGGTATGCACCGGCCCCTGTATATGCGGATTCTGATGCACCGGATAAACGAACTTCACCCTACCCGCATATTCATCTGCCAGTCTGTTAATGGCCGCACAGATGTGCTCGATCGGTTCGTCAAAATTCTCCCGACGATGAGCGGTGACCAATACCAGGCGGTTGCCATTGTCGGAAATGTTCAGTTCATCCAACAGCAATCGTACCTGAGGTGGCACAGGTTGCTCCGCTACCCAGTGAACCGCATCAATCACCGGATTACCGGTAACCAGAATGTTTCGGTCAGGAACACCTTCTCGCAGTAGATTCTCCCGCGCCAGTGCTGTTGGCGCAAAATGCAGGTCTGCTACGGTACCGGCGATCTTGCGATTGATCTCCTCCGGGAAAGGGGCCCACTTATCAAAAGTGCGCAACCCGGCTTCCACATGCCCGACGCGGATCTCACGGTAATAAGCATTCAACGCGGAAGCCATGACGGTGGTGGTGTCACCCTGCACCAATACCCAATCCGGTTTTTCTCTCTGCAGGACTGGATCGAGAGCAGTGAAGATGGATGCTGTTAGCCCCGCCAGGCTCTGGTCAGGCTTCATCAGGTCCAGGTCTACATCCGGATGGATATCAAAATACCCTAATACCTGGTCCAGCATCCCCCGGTGCTGGGCGGTGACACATACCCGGCTGTGGATTCCTTTTTCCGCCTCTAATGCCCGTACCACCGGAGCCATCTTGACGGCTTCCGGCCGGGTACCAAAGATCGACAGAACTTTGAGCTTATCCGCCATTTCGGTTACTACCCAGACGCAGGACCTGGCAATCAGCAGATGACCATGCCGGGGTATCCGTAATATTGACCGTATCAAAGATAGTGGATACAGACTTCAGATCAGCCGGTGTTAATGCGCGAACTTCCTGATGCGCCACCAGGATCAAAGCAATATCACAATCTGCGATGGAGGAAGCTATATCTGTCGAAGCAGTGATGCCTCCTTCAGCTTCACGCATAGTATATGGATCGTAGGCCTTCACTAGCGCGCCTTTTTGTTTCAAGAGATGCACCACTTCCACCGCCGGGCTCTCACGGAAATCATCCACGTCCGGTTTATAGGTCAGCCCGAGGGCGCAGATGCGCTTTCCATTCAGGCTCCCGAGATGCCGTTCCAACCAACTCACAACGAAATGCGGCTGGCCATCATTTACTTTGCGCGAAGTGTGTATCAGGGGGGTGATGTCAGGCGCGGCTTCCACCAGGAACCAGGGATCCACACTGATGCAATGCCCACCGACGCCCGGCCCGGGGTTCAAGATCTTGACACGCGGGTGACGGTTTGCCAGGCGGATGGCTTCCCAGACATCAATACCAAACCGGTCTGCCAGGCGCGAAAATTCGTTGGCGATGGCAATATTGATGTCACGATAGGTGTTTTCCATGAGCTTGACCATCTCGGCAGTGGTCGCATCCGTGGTGAAAATCTCTCCCTGCACAAATTCTGCATAGAGGTCGCGCCCGGCGGCAGCAGATTCTGAATTTATGCCTCCGATCACCCGCGCGTTTTCCACTAACTCGCGCAGGATCTGCCCGGGGAGCACCCGCTCAGGAGAATAAGCCAGGTAAAAGTCTGTACCTGCTTTCAGGTCCGAACGTTCCAGTATTGGTCGAACCAGGTCCACAGTCGTGCGCGGCGGAGAGGTGGATTCAAGCACCACCAGGCTGCCTTTTCGCAGGTACGGCACGATCGCCTCGGTTGCAGAGATGACATAGCGCATATCTGCTTGTTTGTCACCCATGAAAGGTGTCGGGACGGCAATAATGAAGGCTTGTGATTCAGCCGGGTTGAGCGAAAATTTCAGTTTCCCTTTGGCAATGGCATCCTGCACCAGAGGGCGTAAACCGGGCTCCACGATGTGCAGCTCACCTTTGTTCAGTGTTTCGATCACATGCGGATTTACATCCACACCGAGGACATGCAGTCCGCGCGAGGCAAAAGTGCTGGCAGTCGGTAAACCGATATATCCCATCCCCAGCACGCAAATGTTGTTGAATTTCACAGCCGCTCCTTTACTCAGGGTGTACCTGCCTATTTTATCCCATAAAGCCTTTCCATGCAGGTGCACCCGCATGGTCAGCCAGTACTTCGCCCGATTCCTTCTGCTTGACATGGAACGCATGTTCGTGTATAAATAATTTAGCACAAATGTGCAGTAATGGAGGAAGTGATGGTCAAACGCTCACAGGGAATAGGTCCACGTCATTCAAAGATACTCACCTTTATGGAGAAATACCAGAAGCAGTACGGCTTCCCACCCTCCATCCGCGAGATCTGTGATGAGACCGAGATCTCCTCTACATCCGTGGTCAATTATTACCTGGATCAACTGGAGACCTGGGGATACATCCACCGCGAAAAGAATATCTCGCGCGGTATCACCCTGATCAAAGATGCTCTAGATCGGCTGATCTCAGAGAATGTCACCCCGATTACTGGTAAATTGGATGACCTTGTACGCATTCCCCTGATGGGCCGGATCGTTGCCGGCCTGCCCATTCCGGTACCACCTTCCGATCTGGCTTATTTCGATCCCGAATCTGCTATCGACATCGCCCGCAGCATGCTGCCGCAGCGCGAAAAACCTGAAGAGCTCTTTGCCCTTGAAGTTCAGGGGGAATCCATGGTGGATGCCATGGTCAATGATGGCGATGTGGTCATCATGAAGAAGGCCACTGAAGCGCATAATGGTGAAATGGTCGCCGTCTGGCTTTTAGATAAAGACGAAACCACCCTCAAGTATTTTTACCGTGAGGGTGGTAAAGTTCGCCTGCAACCTGCCAACCGGACAATGCAGCCCATCATTATTGATGACCCGCGCACCGTGCAGGTACAGGGAAAAGTGCTGATGGTGGTCCGCCGCCTGCCTGCGGCTGCCTAACCCAGGGCTACATCCAATAGCATCATCACCGCAAACCCGACCATTGCCCCGATGGTCGCAATATCTGTGCTCTCGCCGCGTTGCGATTCGGGGATCAATTCTTCCACTACAACATAGATCATTGCTCCGGCTGCGAAAGACATCGCATATGGTAGTATCGACCGGATGCTGATAACAGCCAGGGCTCCAAGCATAGCAGCTATCGGCTCCACAAGTCCGGAAGCCTGCCCGAACATAAATGCTTTTAGACGGGAAAATCCTTCTCCTCTGAGAGGAACGGAGACAGCCATTCCTTCGGGGAAGTTCTGCAGCCCGATACCAATAGCCAGTGCGATCGCTGCGGAGAGGGATGCAGAAGGGAGGCCGGCCGCGGCAGCTCCGAATGCTACGCCAACTGCCAATCCTTCTGGAATATTGTGCAGGGTAATCGCCAGCACCAGCAGCACCGAACGCTGCCACGAAGTTTTAATTCCTTCCGACTCAGACATTTCAAACCCGAGATGCAGGTGGGGAATGACCTTATCGATTGCATACAGGAAACCCCCGCCCAGCAGGAACCCCACCACCGGCGGTACCCAGGGAATTAGTCCGAGCTGGCCGGACAGATCGATGGATGGAATGAGCAAACTCCAGCAGCTGGCTGCGATCATGACACCGGCTGCAAAACCGAGCATTCCAACCAGTAACCGCCGGTTAACGTTCTTATTGAAAAAAACGAAAGCCGCGCCGAGGGCTGTGATACTCCAGGTAAATAACCCCGCCAACAGGGCTTGCGTGACTTGAGATGTCGAAGAGAGAAAAGCAATCATAAAATCTCCTTAGGATTGCAATTATAACGAGATAACAACCCGATAAAAGGGGGCGTATAAGATATGCTGATTACAAAAACCTTGCGGTTTTTCTTTCCTGTTATTTTTTACCGAGGACGACCACACTGCTGCCCCAACTCCGTAAACCAGGGATGATGGAGGTGAGCGCGTCATCGATTTTTGTCATTCGGTATGCAAAGTTCAGCCCGGATTTAATCCCGAATTTATTCAGTGCCAATAGTGGATAACGGAATATACTTCCGTGTTGTATATAGCGTGCTGTCGGAAAAGCCACGGGAAGAACAGCCAGGCGGCTTTTCGTCAGTGGTTGACAGTAAACCCCTTCCTCGCGTTTTCCAAAAATCCGCGTACCAATGGCATAGAAGGGCGTCCGCCAGGGATCATTAGCCGCAAACCTGCCGCCACTCTTCAAGACCCGGGCTGCCTCCGGAAGAGCCAGATCGGTCTGCATGTGGTGTAAACATCCGCCGGAAAAAATACCATCCAGCACACCAGTAGCTAACGGTATCTCTTCAGCGATGCCGACCACCCCGAATAATTGACCATCTACTTTAAACTCTCTGGCCAGAGCAATTGCGCATTTGATCTCGCCCAGCATCGGTGTAATCGCCCAGGCCGCGTATGCTCCGGCCAGCAAGAACTTGACGGCGTGGATACCTTTCCCGCCCAGTTGTGCCATCTGATTCCCGGTAATCGGCAACAGATGTTCATAAGCTTCCATCTGCGTCACGCTGTCATAGACCGCGTCCAACCATATTTCGGCTGGGTAAGGGAAGTTTACTTGCACCGCCTGGGGAGCCTGGTATATCTTCGCAATCGACTGGTAGGCATCTGTGTTTTTAATCTGCTCAGCTTCCATCGCTGCGGCCAAATTGTAGTGAGACATTTCCTCATAGGCTTCGGCGTAACGCGGCAGCAGCAGGTCGACCGTCCGCTTAACACCCGCGGGTACCAGCATCTCGGGAGCCAGCAGGATCGGAACACCGTCCACAATCGGGTAGGCTGCTTCATGATCCTGGCGAAGCATCACCGTGGGAGTAATACCAATCGGCGCGACTAATTCGCCCCGCGAATTCACGGCGTGCTCCCTGGCGATGAATGTGTGCTTTGTCTCGGCTTCAGCAACTTTCAGAGTCTTCAAAACCAGGGGTTGCCTTGTTTCCGGGCAAACCAGGGTAGACCAAAATCCTGACTCAATCTGGATATCCTGCTTTATTTCCATATGCGCTCCATGATACCAATTACCATTTTGTATATCCTACCATACTTGCAGACAGGCCTGCCACGAATGAAAAAGACCTCGTGGAGGATTCCACGAGGTCTTTGGCTTTAAGACTTCAGGTCTTAGGCGACTTCCACCACAGCGCCGACTTCTTCGAGTTTCTTCTTGGCATCGGCAGCGGCGTCTTTGGTCACGGCGTTGAGAACCTTGGAACCAGCGGTTTCGGCCATTGTTTTGGCTTCAACCAGGCCCAGGTTGGTGAGCTGGCGGATGACCTTGATGACTTCGATCTTCTTGGCGCCGGCATCTTTGATGACGACATCGAACTCAGTCTTTTCTTCGACGGGTTCAGCGGCGGCAGCGCCACCAGCGGCGGCGGCAACGGCAACAGGAGCGGCGGCGGAAACGCCCCACTTCTCTTCCAGTTGTTTTACCAGTTCGGCGGCTTCCAGAACGGAAAGGGCGCTCAGTTGTTCTACGATTTTAGCTAAATCAGCCATTTTACTTTCTCCTTACTTATCTATTACCAGCAATAGCCGGTTGTTTATGAACTTTCCTGCGGATCATCTCACCGCGAGGCCTGTACCTACCCGGCTTTTTCCGAGTTGGCTTTGATGACTGCGGCCAGGCCGCGGGCGGGTTCCACCAGGGTGCGAACCAGCTGGCTTGCTGGAGCCTGCAGCATACCGAGTAATTTGCCACGCATCACGGGCAACGGCGGCAGGTCGGCCAGTGCTTTGATCTGGCTGGCGCTCATCAACTGAGTGCCCAGGTAGCCGCCTTTCACCTTGAACACCTCATTGCCTTTGACGAAATCTGTCATGGCCTTGGCCATGGCGGGTGCATCTGTGAATGCGAAGCCAACCGCAGTGGAGCCGGTCAGTAGATTCTCATCCACAGGGATGTTCTGGGCTTTGAATACGTTCGTGAGCAGGGTATTCTTTACGACATGGAACTCACCACCTGCTTCGCGGGCTTTGCTGCGAATGGTGTTGATGCCTTTCATATCCAGGCCGGAGTATTCGACCAGGATCATAGCCTGGCTTTTCTTCATCCAGTCTACGTATTGTTCCTGCATTACGCCTTTGTGTTGCTTGCTAAATGCCAATGTACTTTCACCTCCTTCCGTTCAAAAAATAAAAGCCTTCGCCGGAATAGTGCGCGGGCGAAGGCTTAAAAACGTCCAGATGACTGGGGTGTTTTTATCCTCTCCTCGGCTGGTACTATTAAGCCCACAGGGGGCACCGGCTGTCTTCGGTGAAGATCAGTTTATTGATTTGTTAAGTATACCTTACTCAACCAGATCTGTCATGGTCTGGGCAGCTGTTGTATCCAGCTTGATGCCAGGGCCCATGGTAGAAGTAATGGTAATGTGTTTGAGATAGATACCTTTTGCGGCAGATGGACGGGCTTTCTTGATCGCGTTCATCAGGGTCGCGAGGTTATCGAACAGCTGCTCTGCGGTAAAAGAAACCTTACCGATGGGTGCGTGGATGTTGGCAGTCTTGTCGAGGCGGAATTCCACACGCCCGGCTTTTGCTTCCTGGATCACGCGGGGGAGATCCGGGCCATTGGCCACGGTACCAGCTTTAGGATTCGGCATTAAACCGCGGGGGCCAAGTACGCGACCCAGCTTACCTACTTTACCCATCATATCGGGGGTGGACATGGCGACATCAAAATCGGTCCAACCGCCGAGGATCTTGTTGACCATTTCATCCGTGTCGCAAATGACATCAGCGCCGGCCTGTTGGGCCAAAGTTGCAGCTTCACCCTGTGCAAAAACGAGTACGCGTACTGTCTTGCCCAGGCCGTGAGGTAACACAACCACATCACGCACCATCTGATCAGCCTGACGGGGATCCAGACCCATGCGCATGTGTACTTCAACTGTCGCATCAAACTTGGTAATAGAGGTATCCTTCACCAGCTGGACAGCTTCCTTGGGGGTGTATGCCTTATCAGCATCTACTTTGGCTTTTGCAGCCAGATATTTCTTTCCGTGTTGTGCCATTTTTTCTCCTAGGTGGTTCAGGCGGATCCTCGCGGACCCTCCCACAGGGTTAGTTTTCTACTGTTATACCCATATTGCGGGCAGTTCCTTCGATCTGACGTATGGAGGCTTCGATATCGAAAGAGTTCATGTCTTTTGCCTTGATCTCAGCGATCTCGCGGAGCTGGGCACGGGTAACTTTACCAACCTTGTTCCGGTTAGGTTCAGCGGAGCCTTTTTCGATCCCTGCTGCTTTGCGAAGCAGAACAGCAGCGGGGGATGACTTAAGCACGAAAGTGAACGAGCCATCACTGTAGATAGTAATCTCTGCAGGGATGATGTCACCCGTCCGATTGTTGGTGCGGGCATTGTATTCCTTGCAGAAAGCCATGATATTCAAACCATGACCAGCCAGCGCCGGGCCAATGGGGGGCGCCGGATTTGCCTTACCGGCAGTGATGTTCAACTTGACCATTGCTTTAATTTTCTTTGCCACTTTTTCTCTCCTTTGTGGTCATAACGGATGATTCGAGGTTCACCCTTCCACCTGTCTCAGCCCTCGTACGGACTGGAATTACCTAAGTTAAGCGCGTTCCACCTGCAAGAAATCAAGCTCTACCGGTGTCTCGCGGCCAAACATATTGACCATAACGCGCACCTTCGTGCGTTCCATATCAATTTCTGCCACGTTGCCGCGGAAGTCATTGAAAGGTCCATCCACAATGCGAACCCGTTCGCCGACCTTGAAGGTCATTTTGACGACCGGCGCTTCTGCTTCCATACGCTTCAAGATCTGATTGACTTCTTCAGAACGCAAAGGCGTAGGAGCATTGCCCATCCCAACAAAACCGGTAACGCCTGGGGTATTGCGAACAACATACCACGATTCTTCTGTCAGGATCATGTTTACCAGAACATACCCCGGGAAGACATGGCGTTCTACCGTCTTCCGTTTACCCTCTTTGACCTCGATCTCTTCCTGTGTCGGGATGACCACATCAAAGATCTTGTCTTTCATGCCCATCGTTTCAATACGCTGTTCCAGGTTATGGCGAACCTTGTTTTCATACCCTGAATAACAGTGGATCACATACCAGGCGCGGGTGTCGCCGGCCTGCTCGATGGATTGCTGTATAGTGAGGTCAGGAGCACCGGGAGTATCCATGCTTAGAGGTGCGCCAGGAACATCCGCCTTTCCCTCGGCGGAAGTTTCAGCTTCCTGTAATTCATCAAAATCTTGATAGTCCTGCGGGTCCATTCAATCCTCAATTCCGGCGGGAGATGCAGCTAAGCCAGGATCAGGGCGATTAATCGAGAAAATGCAAAATCCATCAAGCCCAGGCCTGCCGCCATGATCACCAACACCAGGAGAACAATCTTTGTCAGATGCCAGGCATCTTTTGGGGTCGGCCAGTTGACTTTGCGGATCTCGCCCACTGTTTCGCGGAAATACCGCTGCACAAAATTCGGTTGTTTGACTTTTACGATCTTCTCGGTCACCACAATCTCCTTTTTTTACCCTCTGCGAGGGTCTTACGGCTAAAACGCCGCCTTTACGACGGCGTCCGCTTACTTCTGGCAGGCCAGGCAGGAATTGAACCCACAACCTCCTGTTTTGGAGACAGGCGCTCTGCCAATTGAGCTACTGGCCTAATTGAACAATCAGCGGAGCTTACACCCCGCTGATTGGTGTCGCTACTTTGTTTCGCGGTGCGCTGTGTGTTTCTTGCAGCGTGAGCAGTACTTTTGTAATTCCATCCGGCCAGGATCGTTGCGGCGATTCTTTTCGGAAGTATAGTTACGCTCCTTGCACTCGGAGCATGCCAGGGTGATCACCGGGCGGATATCTTTCTTCTTGGATGCCATACTTACTTACTCGGGTTGCCCTCACGGGCGCCACCCTCTCCTTAGTCCAAAATCTTGGTGATCACGCCGGCGCCTACGGTGAGGCCGCCTTCGCGAATAGCAAACTTAGAGCCCAGCTCCAACGCTACCGGAACGATCAGTTCCACTTCCAGGTTCACGTTGTCGCCCGGCATGACCATTTCGATGCCAGCAGGTAACTTGATGTTACCGGTCACATCCATGGTCCGGATATAGAACTGCGGACGATAGCCATTGAAGAATGCCTTGTGTCGGCCGCCTTCGTCCTTCTTCAGTACGTACACTTCGCTCATGAACTTCTTGTGCGGTGTGATCGATCCCGGTTTCGCGATCACCTGACCGCGCTCCACGTCTGTGCGCTCAATACCGCGCAGCAGCAGGCCCAGGTTGTCGCCAGCACGGCCTTCGTCCAGCAGTTTGTGGAACATTTCCACACCCGTGCAGACTGAAGCGCGTGTCTTTTCCTGCAGGCCTACGATCTCGACCGGTTCACCGACCTTGATCAAACCACGATCGACACGACCGGTCACCACGGTCCCGCGGCCCTTGATAGAGAAGACATCTTCCACCGGCATCATGAACGGTTTGTCCACGGCACGTACCGGCTCGGGGATGTATTCATCTACTACACGCATCAGTTCCTTGATGCACTGGTATTCAGCAGCTTCGGGATCTTTGCTTTCGCTTTCCAGCGCCAGCAGCGCGGAACCGCGAACGATCGGGGTCGTGTCGCCGGGGAACTTGTAGCTGGTCAGCATTTCGCGCAGCTCCAGTTCCACCAGTTCCAACAGCTCAGGATCGCCCATCTGGTCTACCTTGTTCAGGAAGACAACGATGCTCGGTACTTCCACCTGGCGGGCCAGTAAGACGTGTTCCTTGGTCTGAGGCATCGGTCCATCCGGAGCCGCTACCACCAGGATCGCGCCGTCTACCTGCGCCGCACCTGTGATCATGTTCTTGATGTAGTCGCGGTGGCCAGGCATATCCACGTGCGCATAGTGCCGCTTGTCTGTCTGGTACTCTACGTGCGCAATGTTGATCGTGATTCCACGCGCCTTCTCTTCCGGTGCGTTGTCGATCTGATCGTACGCTCGGAATTCCGCCAATCCACGCAGCCCGCACCATTTCGTGATCGCTGCTGTCAATGTCGTTTTCCCATGATCAATGTGTCCCATGGTGCCTACATTCAAATGCGGCTTCGACCGATCAAATTTCTGCTTCGCCATAACGTGAGCTCCTGATAATGACTGCTACTTATGAATTAATGATCTTTTGCGCTACAGTTTCAGAAACCGGCGCGTAATGGTCAAACTCCATGGTGAACACACCACGGCCCTGTGTGGCAGAACGCAGCTCGGTAGCGTAGCCGAACATCTCGGAAAGCGGGACATTGGCATTGGCTGCCTGCGCGTTACCAGGACGGGTATCCATCCCCAGGATGGTGCCGCGGCGGGAATTGACCTGACCCAGGATATCTCCCAGGTATTCTTCTGGAATTACAACTTCAACCTTCATGATCGGCTCCAGCAGAACGGGGGCGCCTTTTTGCATGGCCTCTTTGAAAGCAAATAAGCCTGCCATTTTGAATGCCATTTCGCTGGAATCTACTTCATGGAACGAACCATCGATCAGGGTGACTTTAACATCCACGATCGGGTATCCTGCCAGCACCCCTGTTTCAGATGCTTCCTTGACACCTTTTTCGATCGCGGGAATGTACTCTATCGGAATGGAACCGCCAAAAATCTTGTTCTCAAATACGACACCTGAGCCGCGTTCCACCGGTTCGACGTTGATGACAACGTGGCCGTATTGGCCCTTACCGCCGGACTGTTTGACATAACGGTAATCCACCTTGGTTACCTGGCGGGTGATGGTCTCGCGGTATGCAACGCGCGGACGGCCCACATTGGCGTGAACTTTGAATTCGCGCATCATGCGATCCACCAGAACATCCAGGTGCAATTCTCCCATGCCTTCAATGATTGTCTGACCATTGACCGCATCAGTGTGCACACGGAAAGTGGGGTCTTCTTCGGAGAGTTTCCGCAGGGCTTCAGACATGCGGGACTGGTCCGAGGTTGTTTTGGGTTCAATGGCGATGGAAATGACCGGTTCAGGGAAAGTGATGCTTTCCAGAACGATCTGGTTGCTGGGGTCTGAAAGGGTATCGCCAGTGAAGGATTCCTTCAAGCCAAGAATGGCTGCGATATCACCAGCATATACTTCTTCAATGTCTTCCCGGTGATCTGCATACATGCGGATCAGGCGGCCGACACGTTCACGTTTCCCTTTGCTGGAATTGAAGATCGTTGTACCCTGGGTGACCTTACCGCTGTACACGCGTAAATATGCCAGCCGGCCAACATACGGATCGGTAACGATCTTGAAGACGAGAGCGCTCATTGGCTCATCATCTCCCTGGTTGCGGGTCAGTTCTTCGTTCGTGTGCGGGTTGAAACCCTTCACCGCCTCAACATCCGCGGGGGATGGGAGGTAATCTATCATTGCATCCAACAGGGGCTGCACGCCCTTGTTCTTAAGGGAAGAACCGCAGAAGATGGGAGTGACCTTGTTGGCTAGTACAGCCTGGCGTAAAGTCGCCTTCAGTTCAGCAACAGAGATCTCTTCGCCTTCCAGGTATTTGACGGTCAGATCATCATCGAGTTCAGCGATCGATTCCACCAGTTTTTCGCGGTTGGCCTTCGCCGCCGCAAGCATATCTGCAGGAATCTCCGCCTCACGGGGCTCACGACCCATCTCATCTTCCCAGAAGATGGCTTTCATTTCCATCAGATCCACAACGCCTTTGAACTCAGCTTCCGATCCAATGGGCATTTGCATGGGCAGAGGATTGGCGCCGAGACGGCTGCGGATACTTTCGATCGTCCGTTCGTAGGATGCGCCTACCCGGTCGACCTTGTTGGAAAAACAAATACGTGGAACATTGTAGCGATCTGCCTGTCTCCAAACGGTCTCGCTCTGTGGTTCCACGCCTTGCACTGAGTCAAAAATGACCACACCACCGTCGAGCACGCGTAAAGAGCGCTGTACTTCGGCAGTGAAGTCGATATGTCCCGGTGTATCAATAATATTGATTTGATAACCCTTCCACTCAGCAGAAACAGCAGCAGATACGATGGTGATACCACGTTCGCGTTCCTGTTCCATCCAGTCGGTAACGGTCGTGCCGTCATCCACCGACCCGATGCGGTAGGTCTTACCAGTGTAAAACAGGATACGCTCTGTGGTTGTTGTTTTACCAGCGTCAATATGGGCAATAATGCCGATATTCCTGTATTTCTCAAGCGGAAAGTTACGCGCCATTTTTTCTCGTTTTTTCTATTCTCGCCAATTACATGCGGTAATGGGAGAAGGCGCGGTTGGCTTCGGCCATCTTATGGGTCTCTTCGCGTTTCTTAACTGCGGAGCCCGTATTATTGGCTGCATCCATGAGTTCAGTGGCCAGCTTTTCAGCGAAAGACTTACCAGCACGGCTGCGGGAGGCATCGATGATCCAGCGCATCGCCAAAGTAGAACGGCGGCTAGCTGGAACTTCCATAGGCACCTGGTAGGTGGCACCACCCACACGGCGGGGCTTCACTTCCATAACTGGGCCGACGTTTTTCAACGCAGCATCCAGAACTTCCATGGGTTCCTTGCCGGTCTTTTCTTTCACCATATCCAGCGCATCATACATCAGGCGCAGGGCAACGCTCTTCTTGCCACGCTGCATCATGCGGTGGACGAAGAAAGAGACCATCACGCTCTGGTATCGGGCGTCTGGTTGGATTATACGCTTATCAGGTTTTGCTCTTCGCGACATGCAACTTACTCCATCATCAAATGATTGTTAAGGCTGGCTCTGCCAGCTTTTCCATTACGCCTTGGGACGCTTGGCACCGTACTTAGACCGTGCCTGAGCTCGTTTGGCAACACCAGTGGTATCCAGTGATCCACGCACGATATGGTATCGTACGCCCGGCAAATCTTTCACACGGCCGCCGCGGATGAGCACAACGGAGTGCTCCTGCAGCTGGTGGCCTTCGCCGGGGATGTAAGCGGTCACTTCGATACCGTTAGAAAGGCGAACACGGGCGATCTTGCGCAGAGCTGAGTTCGGTTTCTTCGGTGTCATGGTACGAACGACGGTGCACACACCACGTTTCTGGGGTGCGCCATCCGCGTGTTTGACACGACGCTGGTTCATCGAATTCAGTGTGTACTGCAGGGCCGGTGCTTTACTTTTCACCTTTTTGGTCTGGCGGCCTTTACGAATTAATTGGTTGATTGTGGGCATTGAGCCTCCCAAAGAATAAGGTGCGAGAAACTCGCATGATAAAAATGATTTTCATTAAGCGAGGCCACCTGCAAGTGACGATGGCCTCACCTGGTTCCCTGATTTTATTCGGGCAAGAATGATGGTTACCTAAGACAATATCAGGATAACGACCGACAATCTTACCATGCTCGCCTAGCTACGTCAAGGACGCTAGTTGCTGTCATAACCGTTCAAGCTTAGCAGGCCAGTGCGCATTTCAGGCGTTTTGGCTTTTTCATCATCCTTGCCAAACTTGGTGACCACATTATTCTCAGCAACCACCTCAACCGCCAGGCCGAGGCTTTGTAATTCTTTCACCAGCACGCGGAATGATGCCGGGATGCTGGGTTCTTCGATCGGCATACCTTTCACGATCGCTTCGAAGGTCGCAATACGTCCGACCGTATCATCCGATTTGACAGTGAGCATCTCTTGCAGGGTATGCGCGGCGCCATACGCTTCGAGTGCCCACACTTCCATTTCACCGAAACGCTGACCACCAAACTGAGCCTTACCACCCAGCGGCTGTTGTGTCACCAGGCTGTAAGGGCCGGTGGACCGGGCATGGACTTTGTCTTCGACCAGGTGGTGGAGTTTCAACATGGTCATGACGCCTACAGTTACTGGCTGGTCAAACAATTCACCGGTTTTGCCGTGTCGCAATGCTTGTTTACCAATCACCGGGCTTGGACGCCCTGTTTCGACCATGATCTGATTGACTCGGTCACGCAGATCGGCGTCTGCCATCTTCTTGGAGTCATAACCCAGGTCATGCATCCACATACGGAAGCAGGCATTGACGGCGTATTCATCTGCAGCGATCTTCTCGGGGATGCTCAAAGGCGAATCTTCAAAGACAAGCGCTTTATCAGGATCATAGCCGTGATCTCGCAGCCACTCACGTAAATAGGAGCGGCGGGCATAAACCTGCTCGGAGGCCAGGCGATAGACATCGTAGCCGCGTTTGCCCAGGTATTCTTCCATGAACATCAGCCGGACTTCATCATCGTCTTTCAGTGTTTCAGGTTCAAAACCGCGCCCGATCAGCCACTGCCATGCCTGCGCAGATGCTTCCTTCCAGGCTTCATCGATCATCCAGGCGCGAGCCAGTTCAGCATCGATCTCGCTCTCGCGAGCGCCGTCAAATACGGGCGTTACAGCTCTGAAGCCGAGCCGCAAGGCAGCCCATCCCAGGTGGACTTCAAGAACCTGGCCGATATTCATACGACCCGGAACGCCCAGAGGGTTCAGGATGATATCAACCGGGGTGCCATCTTCGAGGAACGGCATATCTTCCACCGGGACAACTTTAGAAACAACACCTTTGTTACCATGACGGCCGGCCATTTTATCTCCGGCAGTGATCTTGCGGCGTTGTGCCACCGAGACTCGCACCATGCGTTCCACACCAGCAGAAAGGTCGGTATTGTCTTCGCGGGTGAACTGCTTCACATCCACGACTTTACCTTTTTCACCATGCGGAATGCGCAGGGAGGTATCTTTTACATCACGGCTTTTCTCACCAAAGATCGCGCGCAGCAGCCGTTCTTCAGGGGTTAATTCTTTTTCGCCCTTCGGGGTGATCTTGCCGACCAGAATATCATTAGGCACTACATCGGCGCCAATGCGGATGATGCCATCTTCATCCAGATCCTTGACGGTATCTTCACCCACATTCGGGATATCCCGTGTGATCTCTTCCGCGCCGAGCTTGGTATCGCGGGCTTCTACTTCGTACTTCTCTATATGGACAGAGGTAAACACATCCCGCTGAACCAGACGTTCTGAAAGCAGGATCGCATCTTCAAAGTTGTACCCTTCCCAGGAGACAAAAGCGACGACCACATTCTGGCCGAGAGCGATATGTCCCTGGTTCGTGGATGAAGAATCCGCGATGATTTGGCCCTTCTGGATGCGCTGACCTTTGTTTACTGCCGGGCGCTGATCGATGCAGGTACTTTGGTTGGAGCGTTGATACTTGCGCAGATTGTAAATATGCGGTTTGCCCGTGGATCCCTGGATGGTGATCGTGCGTCCGGTCACAGATGTCACCTGGCCGTCTTCTTCAGCAACAATCACCTGGCCGGAATCCAACGCGGCACTGTATTCCATACCGGTGGAGATCAGCGGAATATCGGGGATCACCAGCGGGACAGCCTGCGCCTGCATGTTCGAACCCATCAGTGCACGGCTGGCATCATCATGCTCCAGGAAGGGGATCAGGGCAGCGGAGATACCGACGATCTGGTGCGGTGCTACATCCAGATAATTAATATTCTCAGAAGAATAGAAGTAGAACTTGGAGTGGAACCGGCATTCGGTCTGGTCTTGAACAAACTCATTGTGTTCGTTCAAAGTAGCATTTGCCTGGGCAATAATGAACTTATCTTCACGGTCCGCTGAAAGATAATCGACTTCATCGGTCACGAAGGGAACGATCAAAACTTGCGGTTTGCCGGTTTTGTGGAGGGCTTTAAACTGTTTCTCAGTGATCCGTTCGCCTTTTGCGACGATGACCTCACCCGATTTTGCATCGGTGAGATCTTCGCGAGAAACACGGCCAATCAACATGGTATCTGCTACCGGCAGAGACTTGGTGACACGGCGGTACGGGGTCTCAATGAAACCATACTCATTCACACGCGCGTATGAAGCAAGACGACCGATCAGGCCAATGTTTGGACCTTCAGGTGTCTCGATCGGGCAGATACGCCCGTAATGGGAGTGGTGGACATCGCGGACATCATAGCCGGCGCGTTCACGCCGCAGGCCGCCCGGGCCTAATGCGGAAAGCGTCCGTTTGTGACGCAGCTCAGCCAGCGGATTGGTCTGGTCCATAAACTGAGACAGTTGGGATGAACCGAAGAATTCGCGCAAGGCAGCAACCATCGGGCGGATATTGATCAAAGTGGTCGGTGTGATATCTTCCTGATCGCGGATGGACATGCGTTCCTTGATAACACGCTCCATGCGGCGCATACCTATGCGTAGTTTATTCTGGATCAGTTCACCGACAGTCTTCACACGGCGATTGCCCAGGTGGTCAATATCATCCGCCTGCTCAGTGCCGTTGTTGATGCGAATCATCCGCTTGACCAGTTCTACGATATCCCGTTTGCTGATCGACCGGTGCGCGATCGGAATGTATTCCTGTAAATCCAGCTTCTGATTGAGCTTGTACCGGCCAACGCGCTCCAGGTCATAATGGCGCTGATCGAACAACTGCTCTTGCAGGAACTGCTTGGCATTATCCAGCGTGGCCGGATCTCCAGGGCGCATCTTCTTGAAGAACTCAATCAATGCCGCCTGCGCAATGGATTGCTTCTCGGTAACTTCCCAGGCTGGTTCTTGCTTCATGGAAGCGGGGATATACAGGCGTTCCGAGTTGTTATCCACATCCTTGAAGAGATCGATAATCTCCTCATCTTTGCCGGTGGAAAGCAGGGTGTCGCCCAGGCCGTCATCCACTGCTGCCAATGCACGCAGGAAAACCGTGATGGGGACAGTGCGCTTGCGGTTGAACTTGAGAATGATGTAATCATTTTTACGTGTCTCAAATTCCATCCAGGCACCGCGGTCAGGGATCAGTTTCGCCATTGCCATCGGGCGGCCGGTCGCACGGTCTGCCTGGGCTTCGAAATAAACACCCGGTGAGCGGATCAGCTGAGAAACGACAACGCGCTCAGTACCATTAATAATGAAGGTACCTTTATCGGTCATCTCCGGGAAATCGCCCAGGAAGATCTCTTGCTTCTTCGGTTCAGCAATCTCAGGCCCGGCCAACAACACAGAGACCCACAACGGTGAGGCATACGTCAGATCTTTCTCAACGCATTCTTCCATGCTGTGCTTGGGGGTCTCAAAGCGGTAAGCAAGTTCCCACTGGCGGGATTCTTCGCTCTGGCTGGGGAAGAACAGCTTGATCCCCTTGTTGTAGGATTCGATGGGAGACAGCTCATGGAACAGGTCTTTAAGACCTTCTTCCTTGAGTCGTTGGAAAGATTCCAACTGTACAGAGATCAATTGTGGTAACGGTAGACGAACGGGAATGCGGGCGTATGATTTATTCGGGATTAAATCAGGGGTCATGGACTTCTCCTGGTTTGAAGATCGGTTTGTAAATTCGACAAATAACCCTATTTTGGGTCTTAATAGCAAAAATCAATTATATCGAATGATAGCAATATAGTCAAGAAATATCTCAGGCTAAATCTTACAGTTTTGTATATTCTTTGGAATGATTCTGTGCCACACAAAGCCAACATCTACTCACGCATCAAACATTTATCTGAAGCACAAATATCCATTGGATGACTGGCTGCTTTCCACCCACCAGCAGATGTATTATATTTAACCAGTAAATGAATATCCCCAAAAAAGGAAACGATCATGCCTCTGGAACCTGGAATTACAGCCCAACTAAGCCACACTGTGCAGGAAAACGATACCGCCCGCTTCTCCGGTGGAGATACGCTACCGCCCGTCTTCAGCACGCCCCTGGTCATCCGCCTGCTGGAGCGTACCTCGCACCAGGCGATTTTACCGTACCTGGATGCTGGTCAGGGAAGCGTTGGCGTAGTAGTGAACATCCGCCACCTGGCCGCTACGCCCGTTGGTTTCACTGTGAATACTCGCGCGGAGGTCCTTTCAGTTGACGGCCGCCGGGTGCACTTCAAGGTGGAAGCCTGGGATGATCTGGAGAAGATTGCTGAAGGCGAGCATGAGCGCTTTATCATCGACCTGGACCGTTTCGTCCAGAAGGTCAATCAGAAAGCCGCCAGCCTGAAGTAGATCAGCCGGCCGCGAGACGAGGCACCACCTACTTCGCCAACCATCCGGCAGCTTTTTTTGGCAGGTCTACAACAGACCCCACAACTAGCTTGCAGCGCGGCAATGAGTCAATGAACAGCTTGCCGTATTTCTTTGTTAAGATGCGCTGGTCCAACACCACGACCACACCGCGGTCGGACTGCGTGCGAATCAACCGGCCAAACCCCTGCCGGAATTTTAAGATGGCTTCGGGCAGCTGGTATTCATTAAAAGCATCTTCGAAGGTTTCTGAGCGGGCGGCGATGATCGGGTCGGATGGCACATCAAAAGGCAGCTTGACGATCACTACCACCGATAACGCCTCGCCCGGCACATCCACCCCTTCCCAGAATGACCGCGTACCCAACAGCACCGCTTTCTCTGCGGATTTGAAGTTATCCAGCAGGGTCGCAGCGGATGCCCCCTCGCCCTGTTCATAGACCTGTATACCGCTCGCGCCCAATGCCGGACCGATCGCCTGGGATGTCTTGCGCAGCTGGGCATAGGAAGTAAACAGGATGAGCGCTCGGCCCTGAGTTTCTTTGCACAGGCGGATGATGGCGCTGCTGACCTCATTCTGGTGCCTGTCGCCATTGGTATGCTCTGCCACATCATTCACCAGGTAAAGCATGGCCGCGTTTTCATAATCGAACGGTGAGCCGACAGCCATCTCATCCGCGTCTTCTGCGCTCAGCCGACCTTTGATATATCCAAAATCACCTGCCGTGGCCAGGGTGGCGGAAGTGACGATGATGCTGTTCTTCTCGTTCCACATATGCTTTTGCATCAGCGGGCCGATATGCAGCGGTGCGGTTTGCAGGCTTAACCGCCCGTTGGGCGTTAATTCTACCCAGTAAATGCGGTCCGCATCCGGCTTGCTTACCAGGCCATTCAGGTTCACATCCGCTTCCACCAATCGGCCGATGGCGTTCCCAAGCGAACCATGCGCGTCCAGCATATCATCCGATGGATTCTTTAGATTCTCTCCCACCCACTGGTAGATATGATTCAAGTTCGTCAGTAAGAGCTTGATCACCTCATGCAGGTCATCCCAAATGATCTCTACCTGCGACCAATCGGGTTGGGTGCGGGTTGCAGGGATGATGCGCACCTGCTGTGAGTAATTGCCAACATTTCGCCCCTCGCGTTGATCGCGCAGGAAATCATCGATGACTGTGAAGAATTGGCGTGTCAGATTCTCTGCATGGAAGGCATGGTCTGTGGCTTCACGCACCAACACTCCCTGTGCCGCAAAATCGGATGGCGTGGACCCATTGCGCAATAAAGTAAGGTATCGGCCCAGAATGCCGGAAGAAGAACCGCCAATTTCTCTGAGAAGCCGCTCAATATCCATCTGGCTGACCTTGAAACTCAAGGCACCGGTGGTGGCATCTTCCAGGTGATGGCCTTCATCCACGATCAGGTAGGAATACTCAGGCAGTACCCGGTTGCCGGTGGCAATATCTGCCAGCAGCAGGGCATGGTTCACCACCAGCAGATGGGCGCTCTGCGCGGCCAGCTTTGCCTGGTAAAAGGGGCACGAGCCGCCGTGGGTCTTCATGCAGGTCTCCTGGCGGCAGGCGTCATCATCCGCCGAAAGCTTGGCCCAGGCATCCCGCTCGGAGGGCCCGTTCAGGTTGATTTCGGTGCGGTCGCCTTTGCCGCCCTCATGCAGCCAAACGAGCACTTTGGCGGTGACGCGCAATTCATCGATGGAAGCCGGCACACGCCCGCGAGCCATCTCTAACCGACGCGGGCAGAGGTAATTGCCGCGCCCCTTCATCACCGCGAACCGCAGTTCGTGATCCAACGAGCGAGCCAGCTCCGGCAGATCTTTCTGGATGAGCTGCTCTTGCAGGTTGATGGTATTGGTGGAAATGACCACCCGCGCATTGTTCTTCTGCGCCCACATGGCAGCCGGTACCAGGTAGGCAAAAGACTTGCCAATGCCCGTGGCTGCCTCCGCCAGCAGATGGCCGCCGTCGTTGAAGGCGCGTACGATGCTGCGCAGCAGATCCACCTGTTGAGAGCGATACTCGAACTGCTCGAAATTTTTAGAGAATGTTCCGCCGTGTTCCAGCAGGGCGGCTACCTCATCGGCATCCAGCGGCTGCATCTCACGGTTGGGCTGCAGCGGCGCTGCGACCTCTGGCAGCGCTTTGAAGAAGGAGCCGTGCACCTCGCCAGCTTCACGGGCGGTGACTGGCTGCCGGCTTTTCTGCCGTAACGCGCTCGCGAAGGGGCGTTTTCCCTGCCAATCGAACGGTTCGGACAGGCGGGTGATCTCGGCCAGCAGCGACTGGGGTAATTCATCCACCCGCGCCAGCATCTTTTGAAATACCTGCGCGGTGATCTGCGCGTCGTTGAGTGCCCGGTGCATTTCGCCGGTGGGGATGCCGAGGTAACCCGCTAAAAAGGTCAGGTTGTAGCGTGTTGAGTTTGGCAGCAAGACGCTGGCCAGTTCATAGGTATCCAGGCTTTCATTCTCGCGGAGGATATTATTACGCCGCAGGAAGGACAGGTCGAAGTTGATGTTATGCCCGACCACAATGGAATCTTCGGTGAAGACTGCCAGCTGGCCCATCACATCGCGCAGGTCGGGGGCTTTCATGACCATGGCGTCACTGATGCCCGTCAGGCGGGTGATCAGCTCAGGGATTGGGCGGCGCGGGTTGACCAGGCTGGAGAATTCATCTTCCACGCGGTGTTCGTTGAAACGCACCGCACCGACTTCGATGATGACATCCCGGACGGGGTCCAGGCCGGTGGTTTCGATATCGATGGCAACGTATGTGGTCATGGGTTGATTATATCAGCCGGCCCCTTTGTGACCCGATGGTTTTTGGAAAATGGGGCTATTCATTTTGTAATGTAATGTTGTGATGCGCAGAAGCAGTGGTTTCTTTAACATACCTGTTTGGTACTATTTCATTATATGAAGGAAGCGCGGGCTGACTAGCTGGCAGTTGTGACAGGTGGTTCGGGAACAATAGGGGACAAATGAGGATCAAATACTATGGGTGGCGGTTCGTTGGGGACGTATCCTACGAACTGGCTCATCTCCGGTAATCCTTCCAATTCCTGCTGCAGTAGTTCTTCTGGAAAGATATAATCTATTTGGTGGATCATTTCAGTCTCCTATATTGGTGTGGTACCCCATTTTAGATACCTCTGACACACCACTTTTGTTAAGGTTCAGCAATTTACAGAAAGAATGTTACACCAACCATATAAGTTATTTAGAAAATTAAAATCGGAGGTGGAGGAAGAGGAGGTCTTATATGGTTTGATTGCACCTCCTTTAAAGGTAATCAAGCCAGAAAAGGAAAAGAGGGCAACAAAACTGATCATTCTTACCATCGCGGTAATAGTTTTGTTATTATTTTCAATATATTGGAATTATCGGTATTATGCCGAATACTAGTTTTTTTGATTAATCCTATACACATCCTATTTTTCCTCCCTCCGCTTTCCACGCTTACCTCGATCCCGCCAATTTCTTCAAACTTGGTGGGATCGAGGAGGCCAATTGAGCCGCGCTGATATAATCAACCCATCTGGAGGAAAGATGACCACTCACCGCATAGACACCTTAGCCCAGCTGATGCAGCGCACCCGGCTGGATGCGATCGTATTGAATCCCGGGCCGGGGCTGCTGGGGCTCACTGGGCTGCAGTTCCACCTGATGGAGCGCCCGACACTTTTTCTGGTGGGGCGCGACGGCCGCGCGGCGATGATCCTTTCCGCTCTGGAGGAGGTGAAAGCCAGGGATAGCCTGCCCGGGCTGACCTGCTATACCTACAGCGATAACCCGGCCACCTGGGCTGAGGCCATCCGTGCCGCGTTCTCGGCTTTTGATGCGAATATCCGCGTGGTGGGTGTTGAATCTGCCCGCATGCGACACCTGGAGTTGGCTTTCATTCAAAACGCGCTGCCGGGCGTGGAGGTCCTTTCCGCCGACCCGCAGCTTTCCGCGCTGCGCATCCACAAAGACGCACAGGCCATCGGCCAGATGCAGCAGGCGGTGCAGATTGCCGAGCGCGCCTTTAGCGAGACGCTGCACAGCATCCGCCCGGGGATGAGCGAACGCGCAGTGGCCGGCGAGCTTGCGGCTAATATGCTGCGGTTTGGGTCGGATGCCGAGCTGCCCTTTCCGCCGATTGTGGCGGCCGGGCCGAACAGCGCCAACCCGCATGCTGTGCCCTCTGAGCGCGTTCTGCAGACAGGCGACCTGGTGGTGATCGATTGGGGAGCCGCTTTCGGCGGTTATTTTTCGGACCTGACGCGCACGCTGGCGATCGGCAAGCTGGATGCGGAACTGTACACCATTTATGACACGGTAAAAGCAGCCAACCGTGCCGGGCGTGAAGCCGGCCGGCCGGGAGTGACCTGCGGCGCGGTGGATGCTGCCGGACGCGCGGTGATTGCTGCTGCCGGCTATGGGCCGTACTTTACCCACCGCATCGGGCACGGACTGGGGCTGGAAGCGCATGAGGAGCCGTACATGTTTGGCGAATCCACCCAGCTGTTGAAAGAGGGCATGGTGTACACCGTGGAGCCGGGCATTTACTTGCCAGGCAAAGGCGGTGTGCGTATCGAAGACGACATGGCCGTCACTGAAACCGGTGCGGTCTCACTTTCCGGCCTGCCGCGCGAACTGATCACCATCCCTGCTTGAGGTAGCGATGACGCGCGATCTGATGCTTGTGGCAATTTCATTATTCTGCTGGGGGATCGGCGAAGGCATGTTTGTGTATTTTCAGCCCATCTATCTGCAGGAGATGGGAGCCAGCCCGCTGTTAATCGGGACGATCCTGGGCGGCATGGGTATTGCCATGGCTGTCACACAGATTCCTGCCGGCTGGCTGGGCGATAAATTCGGCCGCCGTCCCTTGATGTGGATCTCCTGGTTCCTGGGTGCAGCCGCGACTGCCGTGATGGCCCTGGCGCCCGGGCTGGGGATGTTCACTGTCGGATTGATCTTGTACGGGTTATCTGCCTTCTCGATGGCACCGATGAACGCATACATTTCAAATGCGCGCGGCAAGTGGAGCATTGGACGCGCGCTGACCACCGTCTCCGCGGCGTATAACCTGGGCGCGGTGATCGGGCCGATGGTGGGCGGCACGTTGGCGGATGAATACGGCATCCAGCGTATTTACGCGGTGGCAGCGGTAGTGTTCTTCATTGCGTCCATCATCGTGTTGTTCATCCGCCGGCAGCCGGTGGAGCATCACCAGGCAGAGACTTCGCGTTTCAACCTGGTGCGCAATCCGCGCTTCATGCTGCTGCTGGGGATGTTGTTCCTGACCATGCTTTCCACCTATCTGCCGCAGCCACTCACTTCGAATTTCTTGAAAACCGAGCGGAGCCTGAGCATGGGGCAGATCGGTACACTGGGTTCGATCGGGTCTCTGGGTAATGCGCTGCTGGCGATCACGCTGGGGCGCGTCAATGCCTGGGTGGGGTTCTTGGCTGGACAGGCGGCAGTGCTGCTGGCATCGCTCATCATTTGGAAAGGGACGGGCATGCCGTGGTATATGCTGGGGTACTTCTTCCTGGGCGGCATTCGCATTTGCAAGTCGCTATCCATGGCGCTCGCCCGCCCGCTGATCCACCCGGCGCAGATGGGAGTGGCATACGGCTTCCTCGAGACGACCGGTTCGCTGGCCATCATTGTCGCACCACCGATCGCCGGGGCGCTGTACGAACGCGACCCATCGCTGGTTTTCCCGGTGGCGGCGATCTGTATCGGCCTGGTGCTGCTGCTCAGCCTGAAGTACCTGCCGCACGATCACCATCCGCAGGAAGACCTGATCGTCACACCGGAGAGGGAATAGGCATGTCGCTGAAAATCACTCATTACGTCCTAGGGCCGCTGCAGAACAATACCCTGCTGTTGGTGGATGAAGGCAGCCGCGAGTGTGCGGTGGTGGACCCGGCTTTCGGCGCCGCGGAGGTACTGGAGGACATCCACTCTCAGGGGTTGAAGCTCAGCCGCATCCTGATCACGCATGCCCATTTCGACCACATTGGCGGCGTGAACGAGCTGATCACCTGGCCAGCTGACGGGATCGAATTGCTGATGCACCCGGACGGGCTGCTGCTGTGGCAATCGGGCGGCGGCGCAGCGGTGTACGGCTATGCCTTTCAGCTGCCGGAACTGCAACCGCACCCCATCCAGCACGGCGATACCATCCGCCTGGGGGAGAGCGAGGTGCGCGTATTGCACACTCCCGGCCATGCCCCCGGGCATACCGCGTTTTACCTGCCTGAGTTATCCACCGCGTTGGTGGGTGACCTGATCTTTTACCACGGTGTCGGCCGTACCGACCTGCCGGGTGGGTCCGCGCTGGTGTTGATCGAAAGCATCCGGCAGCAGATACTCACCCTACCGCCAGAGACGGTGCTCATCCCCGGCCACGGCCCGTTCACTTCCGTGGCTGAAGAGCTCGCGGAGAATCCTTTCTTGTAAGGATCTACAGGAGCAGGGGGCATCTCAATCGCCTATCCGCGGCACGGGAATTGTCGGGTGGTTTATTTTCAGGCATTTTCCCTTTATAATTATTTTACTTTCATTTATTTCAGATCTTATCGTTGATCCACTTACCAATATTTAGCACACAATAGAAAGGTCATTATGGGTCGCACAGTACTTATCACCGACACTGATTGTAGTATTCCGGCAGCACTAGCCGAAAAGCACCAGATCATTCAGGTGCCGATCACCATCCATTTTGGTGAGCAGTCTTACACCACCGGGGTGGATATTGATGATGTCAAGGTCTTTGAGCTGGTTGATCAGCTGAACCGCCTGCCAACGACCGCAGCGCCATCCCCCGGTGCTTTTGCGGAGGCTTACCGCAAGGCTTTCGAATCTGGGGCGGACAAGGTCATCTGCCTGGCCGTTTCCAGCAAGATCAGCGCTACGTACAGCTCGGCAGTAACCGCCAGCGAGATGTTCCCGGGCAAGGACATCACCGTGATCGACACACTCAACCTGAGCATGGGCCAGGGATTGCTGGTACTGTCTGCCGCGGATGCAATCAAAGCCGGGAAATCTGCCGCGGATATTCAGGCGATGGTGGACGACATGAACACCCGCATGCCACTGTACGGCCTGCTGCCGTCCCTGAAATACCTGGCAATGAGCGGCAGGGTTGGTAAACTTGCGGCCGGGATGGCAGACACGCTAAGCATCAAGCCCATCCTGACGAACAATGCAGGTAAGCTGGAACTGCTGGAAAAGATCCGCACACAAAAGAAAGCCATCGCCCGAATGCTGGAACTGGCAACAGAAGCTGTCGGGAACCGCAAGATCGCGCGTGCCGCCATGATCCACGTGAACAACCCGGAAGGAGCCGTGGAGCTGGAGAAGGAATTGCGCGCCATTCTGCCCCTGCCAAAGGAAGTCATCCATGCGGGTTTCACCCCCGGCCTTTCGGTACATGCCGGTGCCGGTGTGGTTGGCTTCACCTTCCTGCTGGAGAAGTAAACCATTCTGGAAAAACAAACAGCGCTGGCATGCCAGCGCTGTTTTTGCTTTCTTTGATGTAAGCGGGAGTTACTTGGCGAAATCCACCGCGCGTGTTTCGCGGATGACGGTCACCTTGATCTGCCCGGGGTACTGCATGGTATCTTCGATCTTGCGGGCGATATCACGAGCCAGACGGGCGGATTCGAGGTCATCAATGTCTTCAGGGCGCACGATGATGCGCACTTCACGACCGGCCTGAATGGCATAGCTTTGCTGGACGCCTTTGTAAGAATTGGCGATATCTTCCAGCGCGCGCAGCCGCTTGATGTACTGTTCCAAGTCTTCACGCCTCGCACCCGGCCGGGCACCGGAAATTGCATCCGCGGCTTCGACGATCACGGCTTCCACTGAATCCTGGTCCACCTCATGATGATGTGAGGCGATGGCATTTACGATCTTCGGGCCGACACCGTAGCGCTTGGCAAATTCCGCACCCAACATGGCGTGCGTGCCATCCACATTGTGGTCGAGGGCTTTACCGAGGTCGTGCAATAAAGCGCCAGCTTTGGAGATCTCAATATTCGCACCCAGCTCAGCTGCCAGGATGCCGGCGATTTTCGAAACTTCGACCGCGTGGAAGAGCTGGTTCTGGCCGTAGGATGTGCGGTATTTGAGCCTTCCCAGTACCTTGGTCACTTCGGGGTGTAAACCGGCAACGCCGGCTTCAAACGCAGCCTGGTCACCGGCTTCGGTGATGATGCGATCCACCTCACGTTCGGTGTCGCCAAGCACTTTTTCAATATAAGCCGGGTGGATGCGCCCATCGAGGATGAGTTTTTCTAGGCTGCGCCGGGCGATCTCACGGCGGACCGGATCAAAGCAGGAGATAGTAACAGCTTCAGGCGTGTCATCTACGATGACATCCACACCGGCTGCCTGCTCAAAGGCGCGGATATTGCGGCCGTTGCGGCCAACGATGCGGCCTTTCATTTCTTCGTTCGGGAGTACCACAACCGAGGTTACAACTTCCGCCACCTGGTCTGAGGCCACCCGCTGGATGGCATCGGCGATTAGTTCACGGGCACGGCGTTCTCCGTCTTCACGGGCTTCTGTTTCGATCTGGCGGATGATACGGGCCATATCCGCCCGGGCTTCTTTTTCTACTTCTGTCAGCAGGACCTGTCGGGCTTCTTCGACGGTCATCTGCCCGATCTTCTGCAGTTCTTCGAGCTGCTGAGCATACATCTTTTCGATGTCATTCGCGCGCTTATCCACGGCAGACTGGCGTTTGTTGATTGTCTGTTCGCGCAGTTCCAGCTTCTCTACGCGCATATCCAACTCACCGCGGCGCTTGTTCAGGCGGTCTTCTTCGCGGCTGATATCCGCCCGGCGCCGGGAAACTTCCTCTTCAGAACTCTTCAAAACCTTGAGAGCATCATCCTTGGCCTGCATCTCGATTGAACGGGCGTTTTCTTTTGCCCGCTGCAGGATCACTTCAGCTTTCTGCCCCTGCTCTTTTTGTTTCTTTTCTACCTGCGCCTTGTTGATCAGGTAACCAACGACGAGACCGATCAACAGCATGACTACCGGCAACAGGTACCATAATAATTGCGCCTGTCCTTTCATAAACACCTCATCTATTCGTCAGGATGGAGTTCGTGCCAGAGTTCCCGGGCGGTACTGAAACAGACACTTCCCGAAAATCCTTTGCGTGCCAGATAGGCAGCACACTTTTGCACAAACTCTTTAGCGGGTAGATCTGCCCAGCGGTTGAGCGATTTTCTGGCTGCGGCTAGTGCGCGGGGTTCATCATCCCCGGCCTGCGCCATCGCCTGCTCCACCACCTGCTGATCTAGCCCTTTCTGGTACAGCTCATACCTCATCAGACGCTGCGAGCGAGGATGGAACGTGACTCTGTCACTCACCCAGGCTTCAGCAAATCGTTGGTCGTCCAGTAAATGATTCTCCAGCAGGCGGACGACCACGTCCCGTACCTGCCCGGTGTCATATCCTTTTTGCAGCAGCCTTTTCTCAAGTTCTGCCGCGGTTCGCTGGCGGTATCCCAAAAGCCGCAGCGCAGACTGGTAGATCACTTCTGTTTCATCTGCGTGGCGGATCTTGCTAATCTCAGCATCGCTCAAATCCTGGCCGATGGAAAGCCAGGCTGCTGAGATGCGCTGCAGGCTAAACGCAAAAGCCCCATCCAGGTATACATTGATCCGGTTGGGGTTCCTTCGTTGCACTTTTAGCCCGGTGACCCTGCCACCCATAAACACCTGCATACCACACGTCAGGATCGTGGCCCGGGGATTGTGAATTGATGGAAAGGGATGGACGGCTGATTAGCCGTTGGGTGAAACTGTAGCTTATGGGGTGCAGTGCTTCCGTGCCAGAATTGGTTCGGTCAGCATGTACCTGATTTTAATGGGTGCCATAATCATCCAGTATTCGTTCCAGTCCACATCACCACAGAGATCATGGTGCATTTCATCAAATCACAAGATACTTCAAAGCCCTTCCCGGGCGGATCCAGTTAATAACTTATTAATATTATAACGGAAATCAGTTCAAAGTGCCAACATCCGGTACATCCTTGGGGCTGTTATCCCACCAGATATTCCTCAAATGGGCAGTTGCCGGCTAATATCTCTTAGTTTCTTTCGGGCAGATCGCCATTCTGGGTAGTAACTACCCACTAACTGCCAGAATTTCAATGAGTGTGACATGATGCGGGTATGACAGAGTTCATGGATAATTACATACTCCACAAGATCAGGGGGGAGAAGCAGTAACTTCATGTTCAGGTTGATGTTCCCCGCAGCCGTGCAGCTTCCCCAACGAGTTCGCTGGTCGCGGATGGCAAGCCCCTGATACGATAAACCTGTCTGACGGCTTACACGATCTAGCCAGGCAGGCAAATATGCCTGCGCCTTTTTTTTGAGCCATGTTTTCAGAACCCGGATGACTGCCTGATGATCCTCCACCCTGCCGCGGATTTCCAGCACAGCAGAACCTTCCTTTATAGACGTGCGATTTATCGCAACTGGAACGAGGACGATGCGCCAGGATTGCCCGAACGCAGGCATGTGCAGTTTTTCAGGCAGATCCTTCTTGATCGGCAGTGGTAATTTACTTACCTTTTCCAGCGCATCCTGGATCCAATCCACCTTTTGGGACAGGATGGCCGGTAAACGGCGGATGTCATATCCGGCTGGCACAGTTACGACCAGGCCGGTTTCTCTTGTCACCCGCAGCGATACCTGCCTGGCACGGTTACTTACCTTGATCGTATATGCTGGCAGAGTTGGGGCCATATCACCCTTGCCTAGCCGGGGGAATCAGTTTTACGAGGTGAACATTGCGACTGATCGCGCCAAACTTGTATTTGTAATCTTCACTGCCCCGCATGAAATCAAAATACTTCAGGCGCTTTTCATTTGCCCATTCAAGCAGGTGACCCAACAATACCCA
Source organism: uncultured Leptolinea sp. (assembly GCA_903828565.1). GTDB lineage: Bacteria > Chloroflexota > Anaerolineae > Anaerolineales > Anaerolineaceae > PNON01. Next base: position 62,779 of record CAIKMQ010000009.1, read on the forward strand.
GCCGGGAGAAAAATCATACTGCTCGGGGTTCACCCCGGAATTATAGACAAACAACTGGTCGTCATACAGAAAAGAAAGGTAGGCAGCGGAACGTGTTCCATCGATCTCCAGAAAACTGAGATGAAGCGATCCATTTTGAAAGGCTGAACGGATCAGGCTGCGCATCTGAGCATCCATGGCCGGTGTCAGGAATGCTTTCTTTTTATCATCGAGTGACATCAGGTGAATGAAAGCGGAGATCTCATCTTCCAGAGCTGCTGCATGTTCCACGATGAACCAGCGGTGCATGTGCCCGCTATGCTCAAGACGGCGCATTTTACGGCGGATCTCATGACGTTGTTTCTTATCAATCCCAGCCAGATACAACTCAAAATCACCGGGCAATTCGATCCGCGGGGCTGGCTGCAAATGTTCGACGGAATAATTCCAGCCCCTTTCAGTGGCAATGGACTCTAAACTGGTAATAGTCGGGGAAGTATCCAACAGGTTATAAAGGCGGACCTCATCCCAGGAGGTGTTTTGTTCAACAGCCAGGTGATCCAGTAGTTCAACCAGGAAAGTGCTGTGATTCTGCGGAGACACGATCAGATCCAGGTAATCCATGATCTCGAAACTACCGATAAACTGCAACACCCTGCGGCCATCCGCCATTTTTGTGATGAAGAAAGGCGCAACGCCCAGCAGCGTGGTGCCCTCCCGGGCTATATGAATAGCCAATTCCCCATCTGCCCATTCACCGCCGCCCAGGCCCTGCCACCAGGTGCGCAGCATCTCATGACGCAAAAATGGCGCGCTGATCACTCCGCGCGTCACCAGGTCATTCCACTCCACCTGCAAGGCATCCCAGCCTTCCAGGGTAACGATCTTTAGAAAGGTATACATGTTCTCCTGAAAATCCTCAGCGATGATACGATGTGCATTATACCTTGCATCAGACAGCGCTACTGTGATGTCCTTCATTAGCTGGTAAAATACTTGCAACTATAGATTTCGTTATTATTCTCGCTATCCGGATATCAACCCTGTGTTCGATCTTAACCTCTACCCACTGTATATCAAAAATGGCACTGGCCAGCCAGCCCTGCCCGGTTTACGCTTCTTGAGTTCTCCGAAGAGTTCCAGCCGGATCCGATCTGGTGACCAGATTGTCTTGTTAGCCAGCCCGGCACCCGGGGCTGAGATGGGCGAAGACCGGCTGCAGGCTGCCATTGATGCCGGCTTGCGCGAATACTTCCAATCCACTGGCACAGTTACAAGCGGTATGAACAGCCTGGCTCTGGCGATGAACAATGCCATCCTTGACTTCAATATCAAAGAAGGCGGATCAAACCAGTCCCTTGCATCGCTCAATCTGGTTGTGCTGCATTTAGATCGTTTATATATTGGCCATGCCGGCCCAACTCACAGTTTTGTACTGAGCCCAACGGGGTCAAGACAATGCTTCGACCCGGAAAGCGGACCGGGGCTTGGCTTGAGCAGAAACGCAGTGCTGCGTTTCTTCCTCGGCGATATTGGCCAAGATGAGTTCATTATCTTCTCACCAGACCCGCAAGCCACCTGGACGACTGCCAACCTGGGTGACCCACGCTCTCTTAGCCTGGAATTTCTCAAACGGCGCCTCTTGAATCAGCTGTCACCGGATGTACGTGCTTTGCTGATTCAGGTGCGCCCCGGTAATGGACGCCTGGTATTGCAGCAACCTCTATCCCAAAATAACAGCGCAGAAGCCTCTGTGAAATCTCCAACGGTTATTCAGCCGGAACCTGCTACGAATACTCCAGTAACAACGACTACTGCGCCGCGTGTACCGAACATGGCCAACCCTGCGCGGAGCGGGAACCCAACTTCTGAAAGAAATGATGCCAGTAATACCGAGCCCGCTCCCCGGGAAGAAGCCACGCCTACGCCCGGGGCTGTACCGGTCAGACCACTGAATACAGCGCCCAGCCAAAGGCCGACCCCACGACAGAACGCCGGGGCAGCACAGCCGTCCGATGATGATGAATTATCTTACCGTGAGGCATTGCAGGAGTTGGGTAGTGATGTCCGCCAGGTTTTCAACCGCTTGACGGGAAAAGGCCCTGGAAAGGCACCATCTGGTCCTCCCCACCCCGCATCTCAGATCCGTTTCAAGGCACCCAAAGGTGGTCCGATCGGGGATATGGCTTCCGCATCCGGCTCGGTAATTGACGCTTCTGCCAATTTTGGAAAGCGGGTTATCCGGTCCATCGGCGGCTCTGTTTGGGGAGGATTGTTGAAAATCGGGAAGTACTTCTCACCCGGTGGTGGTTTCAAGCCGCCCGCTCTTCCCCCGGCAGCCATGATCTTGATCTCTGTCGCCATCCCGCTGCTTGTCGTGGTCATTGCAGCGAGCATGTACATGAACCGTGGAAAAACCAGCCAGTATGATTTCTATCTGGAACAAGCAAAAACTGCCGCCGCCCAGACGGCTACCATTTCCGACCCCACTGCCCAGAAAAATGCCTGGCAGAATGTGATTGACCTGCTGGACATGGCAGACCGCTACGGCAGTGGAGAGGAAGCGGATACTCTTCGAGCCCAGGCACTGAATGTCCTTGATGACCTTTCGGGGATCGCCCGGATCGAGTTTGAACCTGCCATTGTAGATGGCTTGCCGGGGTCGGTAAATATCACGCGAATGCTTTCCTCAACCACCGAACTTTACCTGCTTGATTCAAATAGCGGACAGATCCTGCGCGCTGTGCTTACGGGTAAGGGATATGAACTGGATCCTACCTTCAACTGCGCACCTGGCCCGTTCGGATCTTATGTTGTGGATGCTTTTGTCGATTTTACCCTGCTGCCAAAAGGCAACAGCCTGAATGCCAATCTGGCAGCCGTGGATGGACGCGGCAACCTCGTCTATTGCACTGCCGGAGATATGGCCACATCCATGACTTTGATCTCGCCGGACACCGGTTGGGGAGAGATCAGTTCGATTACCTATGACAGCACCCGTCTCTACATCCTGGATGTTCAGAACAATTCTTTATATATATACCAGGGTGGGGTTGGCTCATATATCAATAAACCTGAATCGTTCTTTGATCAATCCACGCCTGCCATGCAAAACGCAGCCGGTATGGCGATCAATGGCAATGACCTGTACTTGCTTTATGAAGACGGGCATATGGCAATTTGTACTTACAGCCAGGTGTACGGCGCGGACACGAAATGCAAGGATCCATCCCCCTATGCGATGAAGGTCAACGGCGATACGAAAAAGCCGGTGACAATGCCTGATTCCAACCTGACACAACTTCAGTACAGCCAACCACCCGATCCATCCATTTATATGCTGGATTCTGCCGGTCAATCACTGTACCATTTCTCGCTGCGCCTATCGCTGCAGAAAAAGTTGGCCATGCAGTCCGGAGATCCCTTCCGCCTGTCAGACAGCCCCGCCACTGCTTTCACAGTGAACCCGGGCAAGGTACTGTTCATTGCCTTTGGAAATAAAGTCTTTACCGGTGTGGAGCCTTAACCCGGAAACCGGTTAGTAATCGAGATCACCTTCTTTTGAGCGGCCCGTGGATTTTCGCGGACCGCTTTTTGTTTCACCCATCCGATGATATGGGGGGACATCCAATTCTACGATACGGCATAATTTGCTGTCAGAGATGCGGGTTAACAATCTCTCGTCCAGCTTTTCCAGGGTAGAAGAAGTAGTAACGACGGTTGGCAGTTTCCCATAATAGCGGTAGTTGAAGAGCTGATAGAGTTTTTCTTTCACCCAGGGTGATGGATTTTGCCCGCCCAGATCATCCAGAATCAACATTGGTGAGGATTTGATCTCATCGAACCGCTGATCGTAAGATTCCCGGCTTTCCGGGTGGAAAGTAGCCCGCAGGTGATCCATCAGATCCGGTACACTGATGAAAAGCGGCAGGATGCCGGCAGCCGCGCTGAAGTTGCCAATGGCCGCAGCCAGGTGGGTTTTACCGGTAGCGTATTTTCCTGTGAACACCAACCAGCCTTGCGGATCTGCCGCGTAGCGGCGGGCCTCCTCCAGCGCCTGCCGCAGAACAACCTGAGAGCCGGCGGGTAGTTTTTCTCCGGTACGTAAATCGAATGTTTCGAAGGTTCGCCCCAGATGAAGACTTAGTGAGGATAATTCTGAATGCGCACCGATGGCTTTGGGATTGCGATAATCCGGGGCATTGATAAAGATACGCTGTACCAATTCCGGGTCCTGCAGGCGTGATTTGATTCGGTTCTCGATCGTTTCCAATGGCTGATTGGAAGTGATGACCAGGGGCAAGCGGTTGATGTAGCGATAATTCAGTATCTGAAAAAGTTTTTCCTGCGACCACGGTGTGGCATTCTCGGTCCCAAAATCATCCAGCACCAGCAGGCGGATATTACGTATCTCTTCAAACCTGGCTTCGTATGTCGTTTCAGGGTCGGCATAAGCAAAGCGCAGCCAATCCAACAAATCGGGTGCGGTGAGAAATAGCGTGGGTACGCCCAGAGAAACCGCCTGGTTGGCGATTGCCGCTGCCAGGTGTGTCTTGCCGCAGCCATACTTCCCGGTGATCAACAGCCAGCCATCCAGGTGACCGGCAAAACGCTGGCAGCTGTTATATGCCGCCTCCAGAGAGAGTGCTTCTCCCTGGTTCAAGGTCCCTTCTTTACCACGCGGGTTGAAGCTGTCAAAGGTGTACTGGCGCAAGTTATCCAGGTTGGCAAATTCATACAAGCGGCGGTGTGCAGCGCGGGTCAACTCTTCCCGACGACATTCGCAAATTTCTAATTTGCCGAAATTGGGATCATTAAGCAGCAGGTCTCTGCGGTAATACCCCACCCCATGACAGATCGGACAATCCGGATTTCCGGTTGTGATCAGATCAGGGCGTGCGTCCTCCATATCGCGCGGAGATTTGTTCATGCCAGCTGCCAGGTTACGGATCGTCTCATCAATTTTTGCCATTCCGACCTCTTTCGTGCCAATTCTCCAGTATGCGCTGGATGTATGCCCAGCGCCGAACATTATTCTTGACTGCTTCCCGAATGGCTTCTGCCAGCCATTCCGCCGGGTATTCATCCAATGCGGATTTCAGCTGCTCTGCCAGGAGCGGTGTCAATAACCCGATATTTTCTTCATATAGTTTAAAAACTTCCGGCTGTGCCAGGTGTAACGGTGCTGATTGCAAGGATGCATCCAGAGGTGACCACTTGCCCTGGATAAAGGCTGACGCAGCTGCCTGTCCGCGGGTGGTATTGATTAGATAATAACTATCCTTCCCTCCCCGCGGGCTGATCTCGAGTAAGGCTTTGTGCTCTACAGCCAAGTCGAGGACAATCTTCAGGGTGTTTGGTAATTCTTCTCGCGAAACATTCAACAGGGCAGCCAGCTGGCTGTCGGTTTCGAGATCTTTGAGAGAAAGGAAACGTACCTCTCCCTCCATTTGCTGCACCGCCCAGAGCGCATAAATGACGAGTTTGATCTCCCGCGGATCTTGCAGAATAGGAAGCAATTCGGTGACGAATGCTTCAGGCACGGTCAGCATGCGGACCACACCGCTGGTGAAACCGCCAAATGGCTTCGGGCTCTGCGGTGACTCAGGCATTATTGTTGATCCCTGGTGGATGCGTTATCGAAGCGAGCCAGATGGGGGAAGAAAATGACCTGAATGCCGTTATGTGTGGGGCCGTTTCGGTGCTTGGCGACGATGATCTCTGCCAGAGAGGATTGCTGGCTGCTTTTTTCAAGGGCATCCGGCCGGTGTATGAACATGACAATATCCGCGTCCTGCTCCAGGCTGCCGGATTCGCGCAGGTCTGAAAGCATCGGGCGTTTATCGGAACGTTGTTCCACCGCGCGGGAAAGTTGAGCGGCTGCCAGCACCGGCACGTTGAGCTCTCTGGCCATCACTTTCAGGTAGCGTGAAATGCTGGATACCTCTTGCACGCGGTTATCTGTGCGTGTATCACCCGTCATCAATTGCAGGTAATCCACGATGATCAGATCCAAGTTGTATTCCATGTGCAAACGCCGGCACTTGGTACGCATTTGCAGCGGTGTGATCGCGGGGGTATCATCCAAAAAGATCGTACACTGTTCGAAATCCGTCAGGGCATTTGTGAAGCGGCTCCATTCATCTTCCGAGAGCCTTCCCCGGCGGAATTTTTGCGATTCGATCCCGGTATATTGTGTGATGAATCGTTGTGCCAGCTGTTCTTTTGACATCTCCAGGGAGAAGATGGCGATATGTTTATGGTATTTCATGGCAGCGGTTCTTGCAGCCCCAATGAGGAAACCTGTCTTCCCCATACCCGGGCGGCCAGCAACGATGAGGAGATCTGATTTCTGCAAACCACCCAGCAAGGTATCCAGGTCTTTTAATCCTGTCGGAACTCCAAAGAACTCTTCGCTCTGCTGTGCCAAATTGGTAACGTGGTCGTAGTAATCATTCATCACCGCTGTGAGCGGACGGGTATCCTGCTGGCCGTGGCGCTCGCTGATGGCAAAGATTCCCTTTTCGGCATCATCGATCACGACCTTCAGCGGTTTTTCCTGATCCAACGCCAACTTGGCTACATCATTTGCCGCGGAGAGCAAACGCCGGCGTATGGCATACTCTTCCACGATATGGGCATACGACACCGCGTTCAACGCACTGGGTACGCGAGAGGTAAGCATGGTCAGATAGGCGGGGCCGCCCAACTCCACCAGCTGGTTCTGAGCCGAGAGGTGCTCGGTCAGGGTGAGCATATCCACAGGTATCCGGTTTTCCACCAGACGGGCAATGGCATTCCAGACCCAACGGTTACGGTGGATGTAAAAATCTTCGCCATTGATGAACTGCACGACCTCGTTGAAAACTTCCGGGTCGATCAGGATGGATCCCAGGAGTGATTCTTCCGCATCCCTATTATGGGGAATTGTTTGAATTTCGGATGGATGCTCGTCGTTTGGGTCTGGTAGGTCTTGCATGGCAGATACTCCCGGAAAAGGTTAACGGTACTTATTTATCATCATCTCCGGGGGCTGCATCTTCCCCGGGTGTGGAGTTACCGAGATTGAGTTTATTGATGTAATCTTCAAAGAGCGACAACGACCCTGCTTCAGCCGCCGGGATATCCGCCTGTTCATCAGGGATCTCCTCTGACGGCTCCCCAGCTGTGTAGATATCTGGATCCGGGCGAATACCAGCCTTTTCCAGAACTTCGGTATCCGCAAACATGGGGATGTGCGCGCGCAATGCCAGCGCGATGGCATCACTTGGGCGGGCATCCACTTCCACCGGGGTATCATTCACATCCGCACGGATACGGGCGTAGTAGACATCATTGCGCAGCGTGTGGATCTCGATCTGGACCAGAGAAGCATGCAGCTCGCGGAAGGTGGAGAGCAGGAGATCATGGGTGAGCGGACGGGCAACTTGGACCTCTTGCAGGGCAATTGTGATAGCTTCGGCTTCGTAAGGCCCGATCCAAATTGGCAGGTAGCGGTCCACTTCTTTACTGTAGAGCACTACCACCCGCTGTGAATTGGTCAGGGAGACCTTCAAGCTTTCAATTACAACTTCTACCAGTTTACCCATCCACTCCTCCAATATTTTTAAGGCAGAGAAACCATTATATGTATCATTATAACAAAGGCAAGTCATTCTCCCCGGCTAGTGCAATTTTACTGAAAATGCTCAATGATATAATAGCGCAGTACCGTTGTTTCTCATCCGTACCTGCACCCCAAAACCCAGGAGGTTGTTATGGAACCGTTGAACTTACCAGGCCCGAAAGCCCGTGCACTGGTGGAACGCGATCAAGCTGTGATTTCACCTTCTTACCCACGCGGGTATCCATTTGTTATGAGCCATGGTAAAGGCACCCAGGTTTGGGATGTAGACGACAACCGCTTTTTAGATTTTGCAGCCGGTATCGCGGTCACATCAACCGGTCACAGCCATCCGGCAGTCGTTAAAGCCATTCAGGAACAGGCTGCCAAGTTCATTCACATCTCTTCGGATTTTTACCATCAAAAATGGGTGGAACTGGCTGAGAAGTTAGATCAGATCGCACCTTTCAAAGAAGATGCCATTTCCTTCATGACGAACTCCGGTACCGAGAGCGTGGAAGCAGCCATCAAACTGGCACGCTACCACACTGAACGCACCGAATTCATTGGTTTCCTCGGCGGTTTCCACGGACGAACGATGGGCGCAGTCACCTTCACTGCAAGTAAATCTTCTTACCATAAAGGCTTCTACCCAATGATGAGTGGGGTGGTCCACGCGCCGTTCCCGGACCCCTACCACCCAATCCTGCACAGCCATCACCAGGAGGATTATGGTGAGACGGTTATTCGTTATATTGAAGATCAGATCATTGGCCGGATTGTCCCGGCTGATGATATCGCCGGCATCCTGGTGGAGCCCATTCAAGGAGAAGGCGGATACATCATTCCTCCACCCGGCTTCTTCCCCGCCCTGCGCAAGTTATGTGACCGCCACGGTATTCTTTTGATTGCAGATGAAGTACAAGCTGGGATGGGCCGGACAGGTAAATGGTGGTCCATTCAGAATTTCGGGGTGGAACCGGATATCATCTGCACCGCGAAAGGGATTGCTTCTGGCATGCCGTTGGGTGCGATGATCGCGCGAAAAAGCATTGTGGATTGGCCTCGCGGTTCTCACGGAAACACCTACGGCGGCAACCCGATCTCTTGCGCAGCCGCACTGGCCACCCTGGAACTGCTGGAAGATGGCATGATGGAAAACGCGCACAAGGTTGGGATCTCTGCCATGCGCCAACTGGAGGAAATCGCCTCCCGGCACCCATCTATTGGCCAGGTGCGCGGAATAGGCTTGATGATCGGAATCGAATTTGTAAAGGATCGCGAGACCCATGCTGCAGATGCGGCGATCCGGGATGCCGTGGTAGACCTGGCCTTTGAGCGCGGGCTCTTGCTGCTTGGTTGCGGCAAGAGCGTCATTCGCATCTCACCACCGCTTTGCATCACTGAAGAAGAACTGGGTGAAGGGCTGGCCATTTTGGATGAGGCCATCCGCCTGGCGGAGGTTAACCGCTGAGATGCTGCCGGATTTTCGCGTTCGCCAGCGCGATTACCTGCTGGAGATTGCCCGGGCATTAACTGAAGAACTGGACCTGGACAAGCTCCTCAATCGCATTTTGGCTATCGCGCTTGAGATGCTTTCAGGCCAGGCCGGGCTGATTGCTCTGCGCGAAACAGGCGGCGGCTGGCGGGTATCTGCCGCGCATGGTGTGGCTGCTTCATTCATCCGGTTTCTGGAGCCATTTCTCAAACAAATCCCCGAGCAGGAAGACCCGGCCGCATCTGAATTGCCTGCCATTAATCGCATTATCCGTGAGATCAGCACCCTGGCCAGTTTCGGGCTGATTACCGGTTTTGGGCTGCCGCTGGTTGCGCGTGGAAATGTAATCGGCGTGATCTTCATCTTCCGCAGCTACCAGGGGCAGTTTTCAGGCAATGAACGCGCCTTGCTGAAAAGCTTTGCCGACCAGGCTGCGGTCGCAGTATCCAATGCGCAGTTGTACCGGATGGTGACAGAAGAAAAACATCGCATGGATCTCCTGCTGGACTCCGCAGCAGACGGCATGCTGGTACTTTCCCCCGCCCTGGGTATTCTGCGGGCCAACCCTTCTTTTCTGGCTCTGTCCCACCGCGAATTGAAAGATGTGATCGAAACCTCACATCAAACGATCATGCAATGGGCACAATCCCCCACTGGCATGACGCTGGAAAAAGCCGTGGCAAATGGCTGGCCTCTCAGCCAGAAAGCTTACCTGTACGTGGAAGGTGACCTCATACGCCCGGAGCCTTACCCTCCCCTACCTGTCGGCATCACCTACGCGCCCCTGTTGAACGCGGAGGGCGGGTTACTGAACATCATTGCCACAGTGCGCGATATCACTCGTTTCAGGGAAGCCGATGAACTGAAAAGCACTTTCATCAGTATCATCAGCCATGAACTCAAGACCCCGGTCGCTCTCATCAAGGGATATGTATCTACTTTACGGCGTAAGGATGCTGCCTGGGATCCCGATATCGTGGAGGACAGCCTGGCTGTGATCGAGGAGGAGACCGACCGACTGACCGGCCTGATCGAAGACCTGTTGGATTCGACCAGGCTGCAATCTGGCGGGTTATCCCTAAAACGGACGGATGTCTCGATCCCGGACCTGGCAGCGCACCTGGCGGACAGGTTCAGTAATCAATCACCTTCCCACCTGTTCACAAGCGACTTTCCAGCTGATTTTCCAATTATTCTGGCGGATGAGCAACGGCTGCGGCAGGTTTTAAGCAACTTGATCACCAACGCCATTAAATATTCCACAGAAGGCGAAATTCGAGTATCTGGACGAATAAGGCCGCAGGAAGTCATCATCAGTGTCAGTGATGAAGGCCCGGGGATCAACACGCAAGACATTCCCCATGTGTTTGACCGCTTCTACCGTGGACCGGATGCCGCCAGAAATACCAAAGGCGCAGGCCTGGGGTTATATCTGGCGCGCTCCATTATCGAGGCTCATGGCGGCCGGATCTGGGTGGAAAAGCATCCAACCGCGCACGGAGCAACCATCAGTTTCTCTTTACCGAGCTGACCCGCCTCACACCGGGGTGGTATAATTTTGACATTCCATTTACTAAATAGAAAAGAGAAGGACAATGCCACCTACCCGCACATCCTGCCCGCGTTGCCGGCAGCCAGTTACCGCCGAGATCACTCAGTTGTTCGATACAAATCAAGACCCACAGGCCAAACAAAAGATCTTATCCGGCCAGTACAACCTGGTGAACTGCCCTAGCTGCGGGTACCAGGGGAATCTGCCTTCTCCGCTGGTCTACCACGACCCTGACAAAGAGTTGCTATTGACCTTCTTCCCACCTGAATTGGGATTGCCCGTCAATGAGCAAGAAAAGCTGATTGGGCCATTGATCACTCAGGCGGTTAATAAATTGCCCGCTGAGAAACGAAAAGGTTACCTTTTACGCCCGCAGACCATGTTTACGATGAAACTTTTGATCGAAAAAGTGCTGGAAGGCGAAGGGATCACCAAAGAAATGATCGAAAGGCAGGAAAAGCAGGTGGGGCTCATCCGGGAGATGATGACCACATCCGATGAACTGCTGCCTTCTGTGATCACCCGGGAGCCAGACTTGATCGATGAGGGCTTTTTCAATCTTTTCAGCCATCTGATTGAATCTGCCGCGGGTGCCAGCGACAAAGCCAGCGTTGAAAAACTGGCTGCTATTGAGAAACACCTTCTGGAACATACCAGCATCGGCCGTGAGATGAAACAGCAGGCAGAGGAAGCCGAAGCCGCTGTCAAATCTTTGCAGGAAGCCAGTAAAGACGGATTGACACGCGAAAAACTGCTCGAGCTGGTTGTTACCGCTCCCGGTGATGCGCGCCTGGCTGCCATTGTCCGTATGACCCGTTCCGGATTGGATTACGCTTTCTTCCAGATGCTGACCGACCGCATTGTCGCATCCGCAGAGGATGAAAAGAACCGGCTGACAATTGTGCGTGAGAAGATTCTTGCCATGATCGAATCGATCGACCGGGAATTAGAAGCGCAGGCCAGCCAGATGGACCAGCTGCTGGAGAAGATCCTCACATCCAATGACATTCCCCGGGTGATGGAGCAGATTCTGCCGGCGATCAATGAGATATTTGTGCAGGTATTACGCGCCAAGCTGGAAGCCGCACAGAAATCCAATGATCAGGGACGGTTGACAAAATTGAACCAGATCGTGGATGCCATTCAAAAAGCATCCGCACCACCAGCGGAATACGCCCTGGTGGAACAGCTGTTGGACGCGCCGGATGAAGCCGCGATGGAAAAGCTGCTCGATGCCCACCCGGAACTGGTGACTCCCGAACTGTGCCAGTTGATCCCGGGGTTGCTGACACAAGCCGAGGATCCGCAGCATCCGGAGGATCCACGAGTGATCGAAAAATTGCGCCAGATCAACCGCATACTGCTGAAACGTTCCATGCGGTCAGGTTTGATGCAAGCCTGATAAAACCGGAGGTGACCATGTCTGTTGATGAAAAGACCTTTCGCGAAGCCATGCGATTCTGGACGACCGGTGTATCGATCGTCACCACCTGGCTAGGTGGATTGCAACGCGGCCTGACTGTCAGCTCTTTCACATCGGTTTCAGTCGTTCCGCCGGTGGTGCTGGTTTCCATCAACCGTTTTTCGCGCTCTCACGAATTGATCCAACAGGCTGGTATATTCGCCGTGACCATTCTGGAAGAGAGCCAGCAAGCACTTTCTTTACGCTTTGCCGGGTTGGTGCCTGAGGAGGAAGATCGCTTCACCGGTGTGACCACCCATACCCTGGCTACCGGCTGCCCAATCTTTGAAGGCGGGATTGCTTGTTTCGATTGCCGCGTCATTCAGTCCGTTGATGTCGGTGACAATACAATCTTCTTCGGTGAAGTATTGGCAGCAGAGTATAACGAGAAGTTGCAGCCGTTGCTTTACTCCAACCGCACGTATCACTCCCTGAAGGGCGAATGACCTTGCCGCTGACTGATGCCGAAAAGGGCATTCTCTTATGCATCGCCCGTGAGTCCCTGGCCGCTGCAGTGGAAGGATCTACACTTCCACGATTGGAACTGAACGCACTCCCGGAAGCTTTACGTGCCGAAGGCGCCTCTTTTGTCACACTTACCGTTGGTGGAGCGCTGCGAGGCTGCATCGGCACCTTGGAGGCATATCAACCGCTTGCATTGGATGTGGAGCTGCGTGCCGCAGAAGCCGCTTTGGAAGACCCGCGCTTTTCCCCGGTCTTGCCGGCGGAGTTACCTCACATCCAGATTGAAGTGTCCCGACTGACTTACCCGGTGCCACTGGCATATCAAACCCCGGATGAGCTTATAACCGCGCTGCGACCGGGGATCGATGGTGTCGTACTGCGCGACGGCCTGCATCGCGCGACTTTTTTACCACAGGTCTGGGCCCAATTGCCTGAACCCGGCCAGTTTTTGGATCAGTTATGTTATAAGATGGGCGCCCAACCAGCACTCTGGCGGGAAGGACATCCGCAGGTGTTGACCTACCAGGTGGAAGAATTCCATGAATAATGCAAAGAGGCTCCGGAATCCGGAGCCTCTTTTTCTACGAGTGAATGTTTAGAGGATTTCTTCGGTGGCCAAGTTATGAGCCTGCCCGTAGAAATGAGCGGTGCCAAGCATGACATAAACCATAGATACAGCCATGCCAAATAATGCACCCACCAAGAGTGCAATTGCACCAATGGATGTCAGGATAGAACTAGCGATACCACCGACTATACCCAACAGGAGAACACCCAGGAACGAAAGGATATAAGGCGCGGGTTTTTTGAAGACGGCCTTGAATACTTCTTTGAACTGAATGGCTTCTTGAATATTCGTATTCTTAGCGAAGCGGGCATAGATCTCCGGTGTAATTATGGCCAGAATGATGCCGTAGATCATCATGAACAGTGCTACGCATCCGATCAATACGAAGGTGACGATCGCGCCAGCGCTAGAAGCAAGGTCATTGCCGTTATATGCCAGTACTCCGGTGCTTATGGCAACAATAGCTAGAATGACTGATAATATGATGGCGGGGATGGAATAGAAGAGATTCACGACCCAGAATTTCAAACCATCCATGAACTGACGGCCGATATCCAGGGTTGGGATGGTGGGGGTCTCTTTGTTCATCACCTGCCGGACGACATCCAGTGTGATACCGATGAATACGATGTACATGAAGATTGTTCCCAGTATCGGGACCAGGTTGGCGAAACCCAGCAACCCCAGCATGGCCAATTTCTTCAGCCAATCCGGGTCATCAAAGATAAAAGTAAAAGGTTTTCCGAAATCCATATTAATCTCCTTGGTTTGAGCAGGCGACACCCGAACAGCAGGTGCCTTCACTTGATATTACGGATTGCAGGCCTAGCAGTTGCAAGCTCAGTAGTTTTAGAACTGAACATGCCTGGCAACGTTGAGAACAAAGATCGTTGCGCGCTTCTGGCTGGAATCTGATTGGATGGAGCAGGTATCCCTTATGAGCTGTAAAGCCTGGTCTACCTGATCATCCGCGACACCAGTTAATAACGTGGATGAACCCCGCCGGAGAAAGCCACCGGTCGAGGCGATGAGGGTCACCCTGAAATTCATACTGGTGAGCGCGCGGGAGACGGGTTCGGTGTCGTGATCCTGTACGATGGCAATGATCATCTTCATGGTTAGATCTCCTCAAAATGCTCTACTTCCAGGGAAAAGATGGCGGCGCCGCCAATGGTCACAGGGGTTGGGGCTGGCAGCGGCAGAGGTGCGCTTTCAAGGGGGATGGAGATATACTCCACCCGTTGCCGGCAATTCTTTCGCAACAGCTGAATTGCCTGCTCTTCAGCAGTGAGTGGAATACCTGCGATCAGAGTAGCATTTCGGCGGCCAAGAAATCCACCCATGCTTGGGAGGCGGATCACCTGCGCGCCAAAGCCTTCCAGCGCTTCAGAGGCAATATCCGCATCCTGTGCCTGAACAATAGCGATCAGCATTTTATACTGTGTATCGGCTGCCATGATGCTCCTTTCTGAAATTTTTATACACTTGTTCAGAAGATCTTCAGGAGATCTTTAATTTTATTATATCCAGGGACGGGATAAATGCAATTATCTGTATCACTCTGGTCGTTCGTGTACAGCTGTCCGCAGCACCATAGGGTGTATGCTACAATGTGCAAAGGATGGAGGTTTCATGACAGACGACAAGGCAAAAGAAGACCCGCAGAAGGAGGATGCAGCCAGGCGGTTCAAACGTATCTCTGAAAGCACGCCTGATCAGGAGTTCCCGCCATCCAGTAAAATCTCTGACCCAAACAGCGGTGAGATAACAAATCTGGCTGCCTGGTTATCCCGCGAGGGGGACGAGCCGGTGGAAGATGACACCCCCACCCATCCGATGAATGGTGCTGATGAACCGAACCCTGGCGGGTTTGATAGCACAAAATCCGGCCATCCAGTTATATTCGGCGCAGTTCCCCCCGCGGCACGGGACCGAAGATCCACCATACGACCGACAACTATGCCAAAACGCCCCCGGCGAACCAGCCGCGCAATATTGCCCCCCATCTCTGCCTCCTGCCTGTTCAAATTCCTGGCCGGATTATTCCTGATGGGAATCATAGGCGGTGTTTTTGGCGCCGGTTTCCTGTTCTTCCAATACACGCGGATCGCCAGTTCTCTGCCAGATATCAGCAATTTGCGCGAGCATGCCTCACAGTTCGAGTCCACGCGGATCTTGGACCGGGAAGGCAACCTGCTGTATGAATCATTAGATCCCAATGCCGGCCGGCGAACCTACATTACACTGGATAAGATCTCTCCATACCTCCTGGCAGCGACCATTGCCACAGAAGATCAGGATTACTACAGCCACCCCGGATACGATATTTTTGCCATCGCACGGGCTTTCATCCAGAACTATACCAGCCAGGAGATCGTGTCTGGCGCATCTACCATCACGCAACAGCTGGCGCGCAACCTGCTCTTTACACCGGAAGAAAGGGTGCAGCGCACTTTCGCCCGTAAATCACGGGAGATCGTGTTGGCTGCAGAGATCACCCGGCGTTACTCCAAAGACGAGATACTGGAACTCTATTTAAACGAGAACTTTTACGGCAGCCTGGCATACGGCATCGAAGCAGCCTCCCAGACATATTTCCATACCAGCGCCACCAACCTTACCCTTCCTCAGGCAGCTTTCCTTGCCGGCCTGCCGCAGGCTCCAGCAGTCTATGATATTCAGACGAATCGTGAAGCAACCCTTGGGCGTAATGATCAGGTGCTGAGCCTGATGCAGCAAATGAGCGCAGCCCGCGGATGCATCTATGTCAGCAATAGCCCGCAACGAATGTGTGTTTCACAATCGGACACGGAAGCAGCCCGCGCCTGGGTGGAGAGCTACAATTTTCCTCGGGTCTCGGTGGATATGCGCTTTCCGCACTGGGTATACTTCATCCAGGGGTTGCTGGAAGCCCGCTACGACCCACAAACCATCTATCGATCCGGCTTTACTGTGTATACCACCCTGGACCCGCAGCTACAGGAACTGGCAGAAGCCAGTGTAAAGTCCCAGGTAGACTCCCTTTCGGATCTGCATGTGACCGACGGCGCACTGGTGGCCATCCGACCCTCCACGGGAGAGATCCTGGCCATGGTGGGCTCCGCGGATTTCGATAACAATGAGATTGCCGGACAGATCAATATGGCTGTCAATCCGCGCCAACCGGGTTCATCCATCAAACCACTGACATATGTGGCAGCTTTTGAAAAAGGCTGGTCTCCTGCCACCCTAATTTGGGATGTGCCCAGCGATTTTCCACCTTCCGGCAGGAGCGATGATACCGCACCGGCTTATCAGCCGGTCAATTATGACGGCGAATTTCACGGGCCGGTAACGGTTCGCAGCGCATTGGCGAATTCATACAACATCCCCGCAGTGAAAGCCCTGCAATTTGTAGGGATCTATGATGACCCATCCACCCCACAGAAAGAGGGTTTAGTGGAATTTGCCCGCAGGCTGGGCATCAGCTCGCTGGAAGGCACGCAATACGGACTCGCGCTCACCCTAGGCGGTGGTGATGTCACCCTGCTGGAGATGACCCGCGCGTTCGGCGCTTTTGCTAATCGCGGTAACCTGCAGCCCAGTATTGCCATCCTCAAGATCACCGATTACCAGGGGCAGGTACTGTACGAACAGCAGGCGCAGGAAGGGAGCCAGGTGATCCGCGCTGAACACGCTTTTCTGATCAGTTCCATCCTTTCGGACAACGACGCGCGGTCTTCCGCTTTTGGCTCAAATTCCGTTTTGAACCTGCCATTTACTGCCGCAGTCAAGACCGGTACTACCAACGACTACCGAGACAATTGGACGATCGGATATACACCTGACCTGGTTACCGGTGTGTGGGTAGGAAATGCCGATTACACGCCGATGAACGGAAGCACCGGCCTGACCGGCGCAGCACCCATCTGGGCTGATTTCATGGTACCGGCCATCCAGGAATTGACAGGCAATAATCCCTCTCCTTTCACCGCACCTGATACCATCGTCCAGCGGAAGATCTGCGCCATATCCGGCACAGAACCTGCTGAAAAATGCCCTGTCACCCGAGAGGAATACTTTGCATCCGATCAGCTTCCGCTGCCAGAAACAGCAGATCTGTGGCAGGAAGTGGAAATTGATACCTGGACGGGGATGAAAAGCTCGATCTATTGCGATGATTTTTTGAAAAAAACGAAGACTATCCAGGTTGAGGATGAAACCGCACGAAAATGGCTGACGGAAACCAAACAGGGGCGAAAGTGGGCAGAATCGATGGGGTTTTCAGATCCGCTGGTGTTTACTCCAACGAAAGCCTGCCAGTCAGACGCCCCCCAGCCGGAATTGCGCTTCCTCGGCTTATCTGATGGACAGCAGATCTCCTCACCTCAATTGGATATCGTCATTCAGGCTTTTTCCGCGAAGGATTTCAAGAATTTCAGCCTGGCTTACGGTACAGGGAAAAAACCAGCAGATTGGGTTACTCTTATACCCCCTGAGACGCAGCAGGTCACCTCGCCCTCATCGGTTTATGTTCTGGATCTTGCGGGGATGGATCCGGGTTGGCTGACCCTGCGCCTGCGGGTGGAGAATTCAAAAGGCGGTTATGCCGAATGGAAGATCTCAGTGGATATCCAGGTGCCAACACCGACTCCAACCCCCACCGCAACAGAAACGCCCACACCGACTGCTACCTGGACTCCACTGCCTACCGATACGGCTGTACCGACTGAGACCCCGTACCCAACAGAACTTCCTACTGAGATCCCGACTGAAGCACCTACTCCGATACCCACCCCGTAGGCGGTGAATCCTCAGAACAGAAACAACTGATCCGGGTTGATATCTGCCGGATCTGAATGGATCAGCTCTTCGAATTTCTCTTTTGAGGTGAAGGGATTATCCAGCAGCCTGCTGATCAGGCGGAACTTTACTATCAGCCAGTTTTCTGTCAGTAACTGACGCATACCGGGTAAATTTTTCTGTTTATAGGCTAATAAATCCAGACGGCTGGCAGGGAGCACAAGGATACGCTGTCCCTCTCCGCCTGGCAATCTAAGCAGCTGCCCGCAAAAAGCCGTATGACTTTGGATATGAAACTCATAGGCACATCTGCCGTTATTTTCCATCCATTTTATCGGGTCATCTCCTTCGACCAGGTAACCAAGTTGCACCCCCAGATCGCGAATCCTGGTGTGCAGCTTTATTACAACCTCGGAGCGATTTGAATTATTCTCTTTCTCTGTGATCTGCCAGGCACCGTCAGGCTTTCGGGCGGCATAACTTTTCAGTACAGCCTGGATATATTCAGCGCTGTCGACCCAGATAGCTGGTAGAGAACGCCTGAATAGACTGCTGATCTCATCAGCTGAAACCGATATTTGTTCATTCAACCGTTCAAGGATAAACAATTCCAGCGCATCGGAGAATGATGGGGTGTGATTTGTTGAATGAGCCAACCACCAGGCTCCGCTTTCCATCGTCTGGCCGCCGGATCCAAAATGCATGAACCGCAGTGGCGAAGAGATGCCCTGCTTGACGATACCCTGGCGGGAAAGGTCTTCCTGTTCGCTCAGAAGGCTCCCGTCCTGTTGAAGTTGGAGCAAGCCGGCGCAGGTCATCTCCAGGTAATCAGCTGGTTCTCCTTTGTATCTCAGGTAAGCCACAGCACCGCTGCCAATGTCGGCAGCTGTTGCCTGGCGCAGGTGAGAGCCCTCAGATGCCACCCAATGCAGCTGCGCCTGATGGCTTTGAACATCCAGGGCAAATCCATCCAACTTCCATCCGCCCTCTTGAAAAGCCGGCAACACAGCAGAGATCAGGGGTGGTTCCACCTCAGCGAGAAAACCGTATACACCTCCCGGTGGATCCAACTTCTGCCGTAACATTGTCGCCAACCCTGCCAAAGCGCGGGTATGCCAACCCCAGTCGTAGCGGTCGCGGGAGATCATTTTCAGGAAAGCGGAACTTTCTTCACGCTCCAGAAGCCATGCAGACCAAGCTGAGCATAATTTCCAGAATGCCTGGTTCGGCCGGGGGATGACGCAGACCAGGCAATCCACATTTTTGTGTCCCGGGCTGGAAATGAGATCTCTGGCACGACCGGGGAAGAGGCAGATCTCACCCGGATCAGGATCAACCGGATGGTAGACCAATCTCACCCTTCCCGCGGGGTGGAACGGGTGGGTAACCGAATTCATCAGTTTCATCCAGAGATTCTTTTCAATGTATTCACCAGGCACGGTCAACATACGCGGCCGCAACTGCGGGTCATCCACCGGCCAAAGGGCAGTTGCCTGGTCCAAAACTTCCAGAAGTAAACCACGCGGTACCTGCCTCCCTCTGGCAGGCAGATCCATTACTTTCAAACGGCCAATGATGGCGTGCAGAATGAACAAAGCGCGGGAATTATGAGCATCTACCAGGTCCAGAGCATCCTGTTCCAGGCCCTGCCCGCAACTGGTGATACGTCCGACGGCCAATGTCCTGAAGGTTGGATTGCGTTCAATATTGTGTAGGATCGCATGATCCTGTTCATCACAATCCACCCACTGGTTTCCACAGAGCGGGCATGCGACCAGCACCTGCCGGGGAACGGTGCTGCCTCTGGTCCAAAGATATTCAGCGCCGTAGGCGGGTTTATTACATGATCTGCAGGTAGTCACATAAAAAGACTGGATAAAAGAAGCGAAAGTCGTTTCTCCACGCGCCGCACTTCCCAGCTGATCCAGCCAGCCTGCGGCTTCTGCGCGTGATGGTGTTTCGCAGGCACTTTCCAGCAGCCAGCGCAGAACCGGGTTGAACATACAGACGGTAACAGCATATCCGGCTGCAGCCAGTTCATAGGCGATTTGTGGTGAAGAGCCAAATGGCTCCAGCAGGTGACTGCCAGGGCGAACTTTGGATCGGATCAGGTGGATGGCTGAACCGGGATGCACACTGGATACATAGCGTTCCAGTGGCCATACTTCTGCCATTTGGGTTCCATGGACAAAAGGTGCACACAATCCGGCAAACCCGGGCAGCGGGCCTGAAAGCAGGCTTCCCGCGGCAGGGCTGCGGCTGGTCACATCAATCCCCTCCGTGGAGAAGCAAAGCTACTCCCTGCCCGCCACGCAATTGGAGATGCCCGCTGCCATCCAGCTGTGCGGGCCAAGCAGGCATGGTATCTAAAAGAACGGAAACCGGTTCCCCCGCAGGTAACAGACAATTCCGCTTACTTCGCGAAAAATTGATGGCGATCAGAATACGTTCCTGCATATCAGCCCGGATGTAAGCCAGCAAACCAGCGGGGATCTCTTTGAGCATCTCCATGCTTCCGCGATGAAGGGCAGGGTGCTGTCGCCTGAGTTGCAGCATTTTTTTATAGAAATTCAACAGGGAATCGGCATTGGCCTGTTGGATTGCAACGTTGCGATCGTGGAACCCGGGGTGAAGCTTCAACCAGGGGCGGGAGCGACTGAAACCCGCCTGAGCGGAGGTGTCCCATTGCATGGGAGAACGGCAGCCATCCCTTCCCTGATAGATCGGCCAGTAGAGTTTACCGGGTGGATCCATGATCTCGGAGCGCTTGAGGGCTATATCGCGCATGCCAATCTCTTCACCGTAATACAGGAATGGTGTTCCGCGCAGTGTAAGCAATAAAAGTGCTGCAGTTTTTCCACGCAGATCTGCTTCATCAAAATGATAGCGTGAGGCCGAGCGGCGCGTATCATGATTATTCAGAACATAATTCGGCCAGCCTTCTTTACCGTTCAGTCCTTCCCATTCCAGTATGGCAGACCGCATCTTCCCGGCATGCCACGGCTGGCCGGTGAAATTGAAATTAAAGGCAGCATGGGCTTTTGTATTGCCAATATAACGAATAGCTTTTTGGGGAGTTGCCAGGAAAGTTTCACCGACCATATACCGGTCTGGGTATGCATCCAGCAAAGCGCGGATCTCATTCAGCAGGGGGATCATTTCCGGTTGATCTGTATCATGGATATGGAATTGCCTGTCAAAAGCCCGCAACCCAAACCGTGCAGGGTTATCCTTTAGTTCTGCATCTTTGAAATAACCATTGAATACGTCCAACCTGAAACCATCTACCCCCCGTTCCAGCCAGAAACGAAATACTCCCAGCATAGCCTGACGCACTGCCGGGTGACGCCAGTTAACATCCGGCTGTTCAGGTAAAAACATGTGAAAGTAATATTCCCCGGTTTGGGGGTCGAACTTCCATCCGCCACCGCCAAACACTGATTGCCAGTTATTGGGTGGTGATCCATCCGGTTTTGCCGGTCGCCAGAGGTACCAATCCCGGAAAGGATTATCACGGCTGCTGCGGCTTTCTTTGAACCATGGATGCTGGTCAGAAGTATGGTTCAGAACAAGGTCCATGATAATGCGTACATCCCGCTGGTGTGCTTCTTTTACAAGATTATCGAAATCCTTCAGAGTGCCGTAACGGGGATCTATGCCGGTGTAATCGCTAACATCATAGCCAAAATCCTTATCGGGGCTGGGATAGACCGGGGAAAGCCAGATAGCATCCACCCCCAGATCCTGCAGGTAAGCGAGCCTGGAACGGATTCCATTCAGGTCACCCATGCCATCCCCATTGCTATCGCTATATGAACGCGGGTAAATCTGGTAGATCACCCCATCCCGCCACCACAACCATTTATCATGCATGGAAACCTCTTTTTGATCGTACCTTTATTATATCCTCAGCAATCGGGCAAAGGAAAAGGCATTTTTTTGACTTTTCACCTCAAGTATGCTATTTTAATGGCATTCAAATATCAGGCAGGTGCCATGCAAAGAGAACGTGTTTCAGAAAATGTTTACTGGTTTCAAAGTGATGTCTACGCGCAGGTAACTGCCGGCGTTGTGGCAGGTCCACAATGGGCGGTATTGATTGATACTCTTGCCCTACCGGATGAGACATTGCAGATGCGGGAATATATTGAACGCGAATTGAACGTCCCGGTACGTTATGTAATCAATACCCACCATCACGCGGATCACTGTTGGGGTAACAGTCTCTTCCCGGGATCCACCATTATCAGCCATGAATTGTGCCGTAAGCACCTGATGGAAGAAGGTGTTGCAGCTTTAGATCAAGCTAAAAAGAACAACCCCGGACTAAAGCAGATCAAGATCGTTCCCCCGCATATCACCTTTTCTTCCGGCTCGCTTTCTTTGCGTGTGGGAAAGAAGAATCTCATCCTCACGCCGATGCCCGGTCACAGTGACGACGGAGTGACCGTCTTGGTAGAGGAGGATCGGATATTATTCGCGGGGGATACCTTCATGCCGCTTCCCTTTGTGATCGGTGGCAATATTGACCAGCTGACGAATTCACTGAAAGAAATCGGTAAGATGGGTTTGGAGAATATCGTCCAGGGACATGGCGATATCATCTTGCGGGGCGAGATAGAGGATGCCTGCAAGGAAAACCTAAACTATCTGGCAGCCATCCGAAAGGCAGCCAAGGCTGCCTTAAAGAAGCGGGAACCTGAAGAATACCTGGCTGAAATGGACGTTGAAACCTGCGGCAAAAGCAGAGTCAACCTTGGTGGCCTGGCTGCGGACCTTCACCGCCGTAACGTGCTATATCTTTATCGTGTCTTCGCTGAACAGGAAAGCGGAGGGGAAGACAAGCCGCTTTAATCTTTATTTTTCTCTTCTGATCTTTTTCTTCTGATCAGCGCACGCACGCCAACCAGGCGCTCGTTACCGCTGATCAGCCGTTTAATATTCGGACCCAGCGCGATGATCAACAAGATTTGAGCGATCACTGCGTAAACAACATAGGCCCAGGATTCCCCGTAAAGCAGGGTGCGCAAAAAGAAGATCACCAGTGCTATGAAGGCAATGGATAAAGTGGTGAGAGATGCGTACCCGATGCCAAGCAAGATTGTAATTGCGGCTGGAAGGATATAGATCAGGTTCGCAGGGAAAATGGCTACGGATGCGCCCAGGCAAGGCGCACCCCCGGCACCTCCACGCAAGCGATACTTACCAGGGGCCACTCTTTCCATCAGATAAACCGAATAATTATGCCCAATAATAACGAAGACACCGGCAGCGGCTTCGACCCAGGGACGAATGTCTTGCCCTTCGAACATGGTGCGTGCAACCAGTACAGCCAGCAACCCTTTTACAAAGTCCATAATGCCAGTAACTGCGCCTGCTCCGAAGCCGGCGGCCCTGCCGGCATTTGTGCCGCCTGTCCGCCCGCTTTCGATGGAACGAATATCATGCCCCTTGAGGATCTTCACAAAGATCAAGCCGAATGGAATTGATCCCATTAAGTACGCACACGCAATAACAGTAATTAAACTTAAATAATCCATATCCTTATCCTAACATGAATAACCCGTAAGTAGTCAATTCGTTTCAGAGAGCATTTTCCAGGTGACTTCCTTTGGAGGGTTGGCCGGTGAAGTCTGCCAGGCTGTTCCCTGCCAGTTTCCCGGCTCGCCTGAGAGGATGAACTTTACCACGCCAGGGTAGAAATCTTGCTGGATATCCGTTTTCGAGAGTTCACCTTTGCCATTCGGGTGGCTGTGATAGATAGCCAGCAGCTCCTCCCCTCTGGTTTCGTAAAGATCCATTGCGCGCACCATCTCACCCGGATTCATGAAGAAGAGGCGCTCGGAGTGCAGTTGGTTCGTGATTGGGTAATGACCGGTAACCCACCCCTCTTTCCCACTGAGCAGGCCACAGACCTCATCCGGATAGTTCGTATCCGCTCTTTGGGTCATCTGATGCCAGATCTCTTGCGGGATAATCAATTGATTGAACCTTAGCCAATGATCACTGCAAAGATGACGATCAGGCCGAAGATGATCCCAGGTTCCAACAGGTCACCGGGGACAAAGTGGCCGTGGATGAGATCTTCAGTCACCAGCAATAGGCCGTACATCAATCCGGCAAGGAGCAATCCAAATTGGAGGGGAGAAACGGGTAAGTAGTGCAGGCCGGTAGCGGTTTGAACCAACAACAGGCTGACACCAAATGACCAGCTGACATTCCAGCGGGCGCCCAGCCGGAGATGGTACACCCGCAGACACGCAAGCATCCCACCTATACCGATGGCAAATGCCACGATATACAGGCGCGCGCCGGAAAGACGAATGCTGATAGCCAGTAAGGTAAACAAAACCAGCGCAAGCACAGACAGCCCGACTGCCGCGGGGGTTGAACGCGGATCCCCTGCATCCACCGTGATATATTCGGCAATCAACACGCCGACCATCAATGCTCCACCGAAGAGAAAAACACCCCACCAGGCTGGCCCGGCTTCCACACTCCCCAGCGGGATGCCAATGACCCAGGCTGTCAGAGCCGGTAACAACCAATGCTGCATGCGGCTATCAGGAGAATATGCCGGGTGTTTCTCGATGATCCAATCCATTCCGGCTGCAGCCAGTACTGCAACTGTCACATACACGAGGTTGCGGAATTGAAAATCCACAGGTATATAGATAAATGGTAACTGGATTCCCAGGGGCCTAGTGGGAACGACCAAGTACTGCGAGACAGCGTAGGCAAGTAAAATGATGCCTGTTACCAGGCTGAGTTGGTTCGCTTCCGGTAAACGATTCCGCGCGGGCATGCGGCAATTTTACCCCGGTTGCTGCTTATGGTAAAATTGAGTTTTGTATGATTAAACAGCCTCTACCCAACCCTCAGAACAAACCCGGGCTTATTTCCAGCATCACCGCTGGATTTGAAGCTGTAGCCCGCCACCCTTACCTGATCCTTCCGCCTATTTTGCTCGACCTTTTCCTCTGGTTCGGCCCGCGAATACGTGTGAAAGAGATTGCTGCTCCCTTTATTACCAGCCTGCAGCAGCCCCCCGAAATTCAAAATGCAGATTTTTCGCAGCTTTTTACTGCCACCAAAGAACTCTACCTGCTGCTGATTGAACGGTTCAATTTATTTTCCGGGTTGCGTTCATTACCGGTGGGAATTCCCAGCCTGATCAGCAGCCTTTCCCCCATCGCTAACCCGATAGGCAACCCGATCACCTGGGAAGCAGGATCTTTGAATTTTGCCCTGCTCTTCTGGTTGGTTGCCGGCCTGATAGGGATGCTCGGAGCAAGCATTTATTTCAGCCTGGTCAACCGTGTGGTCAACCGGGATGATCATCCGATTAACCCAGGAACGATTGGCTGGCAGACATTGCAGCTGGTTTCGCTGACCATCATCTGCATCATCGCGGGGTTGTTCATCCTTTTACCGGCAATGATGCTGGTATCTTTCCTGACTGTACTCTCCCCTGTCCTGGGGCAGGTAGCCATGTTCGCAGCCGGCTTGTTTATCCTCAGCCTTTTGGTTCCACTTTTATTCGCCCCGCAAGGGATCTACATGCAGCACCTGACAGCTAATCATGCCATCGTTGCCAGCTCCCGCCTGACCCGGCTAAACCGGCCGTCAGTCAGCCTGTTCTTCCTTGCCATGGTGATCTTATCTCAGGGACTGGCCATGCTCTGGCAAGTCCCTGATGAGAACAGCTGGTTCTTGCTGGTGGGGATAGCCGGACACGCACTGGTAAGCACCAGCCTTTTGGCCTCGATTTTCATTTTCTACCGCGAAAATATAAAATGGGCACAGGCTTACATCAACCAGATCCGCCCGATTGCCCCAACAGGCAATCAGGGAAATAGTTAACGGAGATCTCATGAGCGATATTCCAACATCCAATTACGGCGCCCAGCAGATCCAGGTGCTTGAAGGGCTAGAAGCAGTCCGCCGCCGCCCGGGCATGTATGTAGGCGGAACGGATATCAAAGCACTGCACCACCTGGTTTACGAGGTGGTGGATAACTCGATCGATGAAGCCCTGGGCGGATATTGCGACCGCATTGAGGTCATCATCCACGCGGATAGTTCTGTCACAGTACAGGATAACGGCCGCGGAATTCCGGTGGACATCCACCCGGATAAAAAGAAATCTGCACTGGAAGTTGTCATGACCATCCTTCACGCCGGCGGTAAGTTTGGCGGCGGGGGTTATAAGGTTTCAGGCGGCCTGCATGGTGTGGGTGTCTCGGCGGTGAACGCACTTTCGGAGTGGTGCGAGGTGGAAGTGCGCCGCGAGGGGCTGGTTCATTTCCAGCGGTACGAGCGCGGCATCCCCAAGGAAGCGGTGAAGGAGATTGGAAAGTGCGACCCGAAATCCACGGGCAGCAAGACAACCTTCAAGTTCGACCCGGAGATCTTCAAAGAAGAGGGTATTGATTACCGCTTCGATACCATCGTGCAGCGCTTCAGGGAGATGTCTTTTGTTACCCGCGGGGTCACCATCCATATTCAGGATGAGCGCGCCAACCGCGAAATGACCTTCCATTTTGAAGGCGGCATCAATTCATTCGTCCGCTACCTGAACCGCAACAGAGAGCAACTTCACCCGGTTTGTTATATTGAAAAAGAGATCGACAAGATCAATGTGGAAATCGCCATCCAGTACACGGATTCATATTCCGAATCGGTCTACTCCTTCGCGAATACCATCAACACCATCGACGGTGGTACCCACCTGACCGGCTTGCGCACTGCAACCACGCGGGTGATCAATGATTACGGGCGGCGCACCGGTTTATTGAAAGATGCCGATCCGAACTTCTCTGGTGACGACACCCGGGAAGGTATGACAGCCATTGTTTCCATCAAACATCCTGAACCACAGTTCGAAAGCCAGACCAAAGTCAAGTTAATGAACCCGGAAGTTCAGACCTACGTCACCCAGGTGGTCGGTGAAGGGTTTGCGCGCTTTTTAGAGGAGAATCCGCAGGCTGCACGTGCTATCATCCAGAAATGCCTAACATCTGCCCGTGCGCGGGATGCCGCCCGCAAGGCACGCGACCTGGTCATCAGAAAATCCGCATTGGAGAGCCTGACCCTGCCCGGTAAGCTGGCGGATTGCTCAGAACGCGACCCGAATAAGACTGAGCTTTATATCGTCGAAGGTGACAGCGCAGGTGGATCGGCCAAACAGGGCCGGGACCGCCACTTTCAGGCCATCCTGCCGCTGCGCGGTAAGATCCTGAACACCGAACGCGCCCGATTAGATAAGATCCTTTCCAACAATGAGGTGAAAGCCCTCATCTCTGCCCTTGGCACCGGGATCAGCGACGGCTTCGACCTTTCCGGCTTGCGCTACGGGAAGATCGTCATCATGACAGATGCCGATGTAGATGGCAGCCATATCCGCACCCTGCTGCTGACTTTCTTTTTCCGCTATATGCAGCAGATCATTGAACAGGGACACCTGTTCATTGCACAACCTCCGTTATACCGGATGAGCTACAAGGATAAGGTCAGGTATGCATATAACGATGCTGAAAAGGAACGCCTGCTGAAGGAACTTGGTGTTCCTGCCGAGAAAGCCAACCTGCAGCGCTACAAAGGCCTGGGTGAAATGAACCCCACCCAACTGTGGGAAACAACGATGAACCCGGAAAACCGCACCATGCTGGTGGTGGGCATTGACGATGCGGCCGAAGCTGACCGCACTTTTGACATGCTGATGGGCGAAGCTGTACCCCCGCGTACCCGCTTCATTACCACCCATGCGCATGACGTGCGCAACCTGGATGTGTAATCACATATACTTCTATTTTTGCGAATTCGCTAGAATCTAAAGTGATCTCTTCCTGCCCGGGAGGAGGTCATTCTTTCTTCGTATTTGTCGAACAAAATTTGATGATCACAATCTACCCGCGGTTCTCAAACTTGACCCCGAAGCCGCGGACGGTGGTAATGTATGCATGGTTGGAGTCCATATCAGTGAGGCGTTTGCGCAACCTGCGGACCAGTGCATCGAACGCCTGATCCGAGACACCTGCCAGATCCTCCTGCCCCCACACCCCGGCAATCAACTCATCCCGGGCGATGACCTCACCTTCCCGGTCGTACAACAGCTGCAACAGGCGAAACTGTGCCGCAGACAGCGGTGGCTGAACTTCCACCTGGCCGATCCACACGCGGCGCGCCCGGGCATCATAGAAGAGTCCGCGCCCGTGCGGCTTTTCAGGAACCGGCAGGCTGGCTGAATCCAGCGGAATGGTGGCTTCTGAGCTTAAATAGACAAAATACTGAAACAGTGCAATCTGCACGATATCCCCATCCTGCAGTTGGTGCGGTTCTTCAACTTTCAAACCATTGATAAAGGTGCCATTTTTTGAGCCCAGGTCGTTGACCACCGGTCCCTGGGTGGTAGGTGAAATACTGGCATGGAATCGGGAGATCTGCCTATCGGGGATGGAAATATCACAGCTGGCATCGCGGCCGATGACCAGGTTTTTGGATATTTGCCAACGCTGTCCATTTAGCAAGCCGCCCTGACCGATCACCACAGGTATCTCTTCTCCCTTTTTGGCCATACTTACAACCCTCCCTGAAAGTGGTGGAACTCACTAAGGTATAATAGTCTAAAATTTGGCAAATGACAACTATGACAGTTCCCACATCTTCGATGCCCGCTATTCTTACCATACGCCACTTCCAGGAGGGGAATGCCCTCCGCGCTTAAAACCGGCGAGGTCTTACGGGCACGTTACCGCATCCTGAAGATCATCGGCCAGGGTGGCATGGGTAGCATTTACCTGGCGGATGACATCCGCCTCGAAGGCCGGCAGTGTGCAGTTAAGGAAGTGGAACATGACAAAACCTTGCCGGTAGAATTGGTCAGGCAGGCACGTGACCAGTTCCAGACAGAAGCTACGGTTCTAGCCCGGCTCGACCACCCCAATTTGCCGAAAGTTTCAGATTATTTTTCCAGCGGAGCGCGCGATTATATTGTGATGGATTATGTCCCCGGCAAGGACTTGCGCGCAATGATGCTGGAAGCCCGCCAAGCGGATACTTTTCTCCCTGAAAAAGATGTGTTGGATTGGGCCAGCCAGCTGGCGGATGCGCTGACCTACCTGCATACTCAACAGCCATCCATCCTGCATCGGGATATCAAACCCGGGAATTTGAAAGTCACACCGAGCAATTTGCTGAAATTGGTGGATTTTGGCCTGGTCAAACTGGCTGCGCCGGGTGAGATCACTATCACCATCCTGCAAGGCCGTGGGACGGCACTATACACGCCTCTGGAGCAGTACGGCGGAGATAGCGGGCATACGGATGCCCGATCTGATATTTATTCCTTTGGGGCGACTCTGTATCATTTGCTGACAAACCAACCGCCGGTGGATGCCCGCGAACGGTTCTTACACCCCGAAGCTATGATTATGCCGCGGCAATTGAATCCGGCCATCAGTATGCGGGTGGAGCGTGCCATCTTATGGGCAATGGGCTTGCACCCGGACGACCGCCCGCAAACCGTGGAAGACTTCCGCCAGGCATTGCTGGGAGATTTCATCCCCAGTACACGGACCCAGTTCATCCGCCCGGTAGTCAGCCTGCGGGCCTTTTTTGCCCGTCCACCAGAACGGACACTCTTCTTGATCACGCTGGTGCTATCCGCACTGACGCTATTATTCACCCTCTTTAAGTAGATCAGTTCCCTGGATGTCCGCGTAAGGCATGCCACAATACCCCGGCTGCAAATCCCAACCCCACACATAAGATCACAATGACCAGCATGCCTGTGGTTCCTGTGAGGGCCAGCCAGGCGCGCGCACCGGGCAACCCGGTAACCAGGTAGGCGTAACTCGCCATACCGCCGATCGTGGCACATAACGCCCAGCGGATACCCCAACGGATGGAGTGCACTCTTCTTCCCAGGTTGTACACCAGTGCCGCGGTGACGACGGTCACAAAGAGCATGAGGAACCAGTCACCGAAACGCAACCCCTCACTGGATGCGTTCCCTTCAGCTGATGCATCACCCGGGACGGAGGGAGTATTGGCGAGGATCGGTGTCTCGCTGGGTACCGGCGTAGGCGCAACGGCTGTTATCCATGCCCCGCCACCTACCGGTATATCCAGCTGCAGCAAATTGGAAGTCAGGGCAGGCTCACTGACAGCTTTGACCTCGATGAAACCATTGGATGTAATCCGGTATACAGTACGAGCCACGCCAGCGGTGGTCATGGCTTCCAATTGCTGCATGGCAGTATTATCGGTTCCGGTTCGAATGATGAACCGCACCAGGGTGCCATCCGGCACTGGATGCTGGTTATGATCGAGGATGACACCAGTACGCAGAGGGATTGTATCCCCCTGGCTAAAAACCTGTACGCCTGATGCGCTGTTTGTTAGTTGTACCGTTGGTGTGGCTGATACTTCTTCCGGGGTATCCTGATAAAGCTCTATCACCTGCGCAGGGTCCGGCTGCAGGGCTGTGATCAGGTCATACCCTACCCCGGGGATGGATACTGGCGATGCCCCGTGAGGAGTCACTTCCTGAAAAAGGATCCGTGCGGCCAGGTCCACAAACGGCTGAGAACGGGCATAGAGAGCGTAATAGGCTGTCACACCGGCTATGTCGGTGGCATCCAGGTAATACGGCGCGCCAAAGGCAAATACCACCACCTTCTTGTTTCTTAACAATTCTGGCTTCTGCGACAATAACTGTCTGAATGCGGTGGATGCCGGCCGGGTTTCATCCAATCGGGACATACCCACCACCACCCAGGTTGCCTTCTTCAATTCATCTTCCAGCCCTTTTTCGCTACCCGGATTGGAGAGCATATTAGCCAGCTGCTCGAAAGAAAAACCATTTAACCGTTGCTGATTGATCAAGCCGGCACCTTGAGATCCATACAGGCGCAGGACTGAATCTCGCAATGTACCAGATGCCAGCGTGACTTGCTCTGGGCATGTGGAACACTGCTGGGTCTTGATACTATCCATCAGGAAGACGATACGATCTTGATAACCCGGCGGATCCGGCAGGACTGCAGCCAGCTCACTGGCAGCAGGATTAATGAGGGAAGCTGCGGCTTGCGCAGTATCTTGAATGACCTGCTGCCTGGAAACCAGATCCACCCCTCCTTCGCCAGGTAGGATAGCCGCCAGGTTGAAGGTTGGGTACAGGCGATACTTTAAGGTCAGGATGCGCAGGACAGAAGCATCTACCCGCTGAGCAAAGGTAGGGTCTTCATCATATTTCTGCCTGAAATACTCCAGTGTTTTGATGGTGGAAGTATAAGAATCTGGGTCTCCAGCAGAAGTAATATCATCCACAAAAAGCAGGTCGTTGCCTGCCAGCAATGCATTACGGGCAGTTGTACGGGCATCGAAGACCTGCAAGGTCGGGTCGATGAACTTACGAACAGCCGTGCTGCCCAGGTTCTCGCTGATGATCACTCCACCATCCTCCCGCCAGCTGGTGAACTCAGTCAATGCCAGTATCTGTGAGAGGGCGGTTGAATCGATGCTGACCGGGCGGGTGGTCACCCGGATATTCCCCTGAAATCCCTGGTAGCGGATATGGGAAACAAGCAATCCGTCTGCGATTGTCAGCGAGTCTGCCCCGGTGGTAACAGCAAAGAAAGGCGCTAGCTCGATCTGCTTGAGCGCATCCAATGTTTTACGGACTGTGGCTACTTCTTCATCCGAAGGGCGGTCTGAACCGCCACGGCCGGGGAAATGCTTGGCCATCACTGCAACCTGCCCATCTCCACCCTGATGGACACCGCGAATGAAGGCTTTTCCCATCTCACTCACCCAGAAAGGGTCCCCGCCAAAGACACGGGTGCCAAGGTCATCGCCATTTTCCAGGCCCGGGGTCTCCAGTACATCCAGGGATGGGCCGATTAGCATGTTGAAACCTGCCTGCTGTAACCCCGCACCCAAGACAGAACCAGTACGTTCCGCCAGACTGGTATTCCAGGTAGCTCCCAATGCCATCTGATCCGGTAGTGTGCCAAGCCCATCCAGGATTTGTGAGTACGGGTAACCATCCCCCTCCTGAGAGATACCGACGAGTAACGGTATATAAGCCGGTTTGAAACCACTCTCATTCGCAGTTTGGGCGGAATCCCAGACGACCTGTTGCAGGCTGCCTGTCAACGCGCCGGCAACGTTTAGTGATCCGTCTGTATCGGTGAAATTATCATTTTCCCGCAGGAGCATGACGCCACCCACGTGGTATTCTGAAAGCAAAGAATGGATGGCGGTATTCTCGCCGACATCCAGCCCGTTAAATGTAACCACAAATAACTGACCTACTTTTTCTGCCGGTGTCATCCGGGTCAGCATCTCCAATGCCCGCCGATGCGGCAGGTCCGTTGTGCTGGAAGGTGCTGCCAAAGCAGGCTGAACACACGTCAACAAGAATGCGAAAACAACAAAGAGCGTGATCAGGCGATTAAGGGATGTGTATTTTTGATTCATGCTGTGTTTGCCACAATTTCGGTGAAGAGCGGGGGGTGTATGTTCCCACCAGAAATGACAACAACTGTGGGCTCTGCATTAATTTTACCATCTAGCAGCGCTGCCAGTGCCACAGCGGCACTGCCTTCGATCACTTCTCCATGCGCCTGCCAGGCATAGCGGATTGCCGCTTTGATGCCCTCCTCTGAGATCAGGACAATATCCTCCACCAGCCGGCGTACCAGGGGGATGGTTATCGAGGCTACATCAACACGCCCTTCAAGGCCATCCGCCAAGCCGATGTCTTCAATGATATTCTCCTGGGGCAACCCGTGGAAAACCGCATGAAAAAAGGGGCTGCCAGCTGCCTGCGCGCCGATCAAATGGATTCCGGGGTGTGCATCCAGTATGGCCATGCCAATACCGGAAATCAATCCTCCCCCGCCGACCGGTACAACTACCTGCCGGTATTGGCTCAGATCGATCTGGTTTTCCAATTCCAATCCAATGGTTCCCTGTCCGCTGATCACCTGCTCATTATTGTACGGGGAGATAAATGGCATCCCAGCCTGGTGCGCAAAGAGTATCGCGGCTGCTTCAGCCTGTTCATACCCACCCGGAATGAAATGTAATTCGGCACCCAGTTTCTGGATGGCATCCACCTTTACCGTGGCTGCAGAATAGGGCAAAAACACATGGGCACGGCAATTTGCTCCGGCAGCTGCCAAAGCGATTCCCTGTCCGTGGTTACCTGCACTGACAGCAACGATTCCGGCTTTCAGCTGTTGGGGTGAGAGGCTTCTGACCGCATTCAGCGCACCACGCGCTTTGAATGAACCAGTGACCTGGTGATTTTCCCATTTTATGATCGCCCCCAGCTTGCTATCCAAAGTCACCGGAGTAACGTGAAGATCTCCACGCATCCGGGCTGCTGCTGCCCGAATTCCGGCATTGTCTACCATAGGATTAATGCAACGATGCGATCGCCAGGGCAGGATCGTCGGTCATGATCATATCCACGCCGATGCTCCGCAAGCGGGTCATCACCTGCGGATCGTTGATCGTCCAGGTATTCAGTGCCTTCCCCCGGGCATGTATTCGTTGAACCAGGGCAGGAGAAATATCCCGATAATATGGATGCAATGCGGTAAAAGCAGGCTGATTGGATTGGACATTCCTTGCCAGCCAGCCGGGTAACCCTGGTAAGGCCAGCAATCCGCAGGGAATTGCCGGGAGGAGTGATCTGGCACGGAGCAGGTTGGCCGGACGGAAGGATGAGAACATGACCCGTGAAGTATCTTTCACTCCTGCCAGCACCTTTGCCACCGCATCCACCAGGCCATCGCCGGGTGTGCTGTAATTTGTCAATTCGATGTTTATACCGATCTTTCCCCCAAGCAGATCAAAAACCTCTGCCAGAAGCGGAAGTTTTTCACCGCGCCAGGCCTCGCCATACCAGGTTCCGGCATCCAGCTTACGCAGGTCGGAAAAACTCAGGTTTTTATAAGAACCTTTCCCGGTTGTGGTACGGTCGAGGGTTGGATCATGAAGGACGATGACCTTGCCATCCCGCGTGAGCTTGACATCCAACTCGACCCCATCTGCGCCGGCTTCGAGCGCTTTGGCGAAAGCCGCCAGGGTATTTTCGGGGGCATGCGCGGACGCACCGCGGTGGGCATAGATTGATACTGGTGTCATAAGATTCATCTCCGATGGCGTGTGGTACTTACGGCAGGTGCATCTGTGATTATAGCATGCACCCTGCATGCTATAATCGGTGCATGGAAATCACTGTGATCATCCCTGTCTTTAATGAAGTTCAGACGATCGATGAGATCGTCCAGCGAGTACTCTCCACCGGTTTGGTAAACGAACTACTGGTGGTGGATGACGGCTCAACTGACGGCACCCGTGAAAAGCTAACCCAGATTTCTAAGGATCCACGCATCAGAGTGATCTTGCACTCAAGGAACATGGGGAAGGGTGCCGCTGTAGTGACTGGCATTCAAGCCGCCACCAAAGATGTCATCATCATCCAGGACGCAGACCTTGAGTATGACCCGCGCGAATACCCGGCGTTGCTGCGCCCGATCCAGGAGAATAAGGCGGATATTGTGTACGGCTCGCGTTTTTTGGGTGGGGCACGCCGCCCAATTTTATACTGGAACATGGTCGCCAATAAGATTCTGACTTTCCTGACCAACATCCTCTATAACAATATTCTCAGTGATATGGAAACGGGTTATAAGGTCTTCAAACGTGAGCTGATCCAGCCGATTCCGCTGCACTCCCGCCGGTTTGACTTTGAGCCTGAATTTACTGCCAAAGTTTTGAAACGCCGCTTCCGTATCTATGAAGTACCCATCGATTTCAATCCACGCGACTATTCACAAGGTAAGAAGATCAAGATGAAAGATGCCTTCGAAGCTGTCTGGGCATTACTGAAATACAGGTTTGTTGATTAACCCCACCAATATAAAGCGAAACCCCGCCGGCGGCGGGGTTTATTCTTTTCTCTGGTTTCTATCCAAAACTGGCGGGATGACCACATCATACTGCTGCAGCCAGGTAATATCCAGCTGCCATTCCTGGCCGCTGCGTATTTCGAAAACAGCAAAGGCTTCATCCAAATAACTGGTAAGAACCGCCCGAGACCAGCCGTTCACGCGCATCAGGTGATTCTCTGCCGCGCCGTCCCAGCCCATGCGGCGGGCAAGGGCCATATGCTTTGCGCGGTGACAGGCTTTGCATAGAGATACCAACCCAATCAAAGATTGGACGAAGGTTTCGTCATCATACTGCCAGATCTCATGACATTCCAGCGGGTAACCATTACCGGTGGAGCCGCAGATCTCGCAGCGGTACCCCGCTTTTTCTGCAGTGACCGCCCGCAGGTAATCCCAATCTCTTTTTTTGAGATTAGAGCGCAGGTTGGAAAAGAAACAACTCCGGGGGACAAGTTCGACCTGTAATTTGGTCATGATTCCCCGCTGCTGATCAGAAGCTGTGATATTTCAGACTTGCGCAAAATATACCTCTTCCACGCTCTGCCAGGTCTCATCCGGGTGAACCGGCAGGTAGGCACCTAGCAGCGGGTGCACCCGGCGAACCTCTTCGGTGACGCGTTGCGCGACACGCCTGACCGAAAAATGAGCATTCGGCGCGGAGCGTAATCCGCAGAAAGCGTAAGCCTCGCGGAAATTCATTGTCATCAGGACGCGGCGGTTAAAGCCGTTTGGAACTACATACCCGGCCGCAGGGCCGATTTGTGAGGATAGACGGTGATAGGCCTGCGCAGCCTGGTCCATTGCTTTTCGGTATGCATCCTCAATTCCTGCCTGGCGCAACATGGCTGGTACGGCATATCCGTGTTCACAGGTAAGCGCCTGCGCAGATTGTGTCATCATGCGGTGACGCTTGACCTCGAAGTATGCACCTTGATCCATCACCAGGTCAAAGGTGTACGTTGTATGCTCCAATTCCCGTAATGGGACATCAAACTTCCGCAGGTCCTCGAAAAGAGTCTGGATCAAACGTGCCTTCTCGACAGCCGGCATGGCGGCAACCAGTCCGCGGACAGCATCAAAGGGAAGGGCAGAATACCTGAAGAGCGCGGCTGTTGCCACCAACTCTTCCCCCTCCGGCTGCCAAGCTATCAGCTGGCACCAATCCACCGGCGAGGTTTCTTCAATGGCAGGCAGCCAGTTTGCAAGTGCCCCTGGAAGCTGCTGCTGGTAGGGGACTTCATCCGCGTACTTGACCAGGGTGGGTATTTCAAGCGCGGCTGCTGTTTTCACCTGCCTGCCGATCTCTCTCACCTCTTCAAGCGGGTGTGAAAGCATCTTGCGGATCATGCTTTCAAGCAGGCGCGCATTGGCGGTCATGCCTACATTCGCAAGCGCAGCCGCAGGCAGGTAGAAACGGGCAGCATCTACATATTGTGAGCGTATGCGCCGCTCCCAGGCTTCCTCTGTTTCATCCGGGCGTTTTGGATTTGCGCCCAGGGCAATGGCTTTTAATGGCTGCAGGGCTTCTTCATATCCGGTGAATAACGCCTGTACCGTTTGCTGATACTCCAAATCCAACCCAGCTTGCTTTACTTCCGCCGGGATATAGAACGCATCGGTACTCCACTTTTGGTAGCGGGTGGATTTTTCTGTATAAGAAGCCAGCCGGTTGGATTCGATCACCTCAACCGCAAGGCGTGAGACATTCTCGAATGCCAGGTGAAGGACTGCATGTTCCGCAACGGAAGAATGCCCGTAACCCACCACCCACTTCTCATGAAAACTTGCGCTTTTTTCATCCGAGAGTTCCCTGGCGATATCCATAAAAGATTCAGGGGATCTTGATGTCTTGGCGAAGGCTACCGCAATAGTTTCAGGGCTAAAATCCCGCGGATTGAGGAGGTAGATCTTGCGCTCCTGGTTCACTTTAAGACCTCCCGGGCTATCAAAACATCCCGCTGGATCTGTTCTACCAATTCACGAGCTGAAGAGAACCTTTGCTCTCCCCTTAAGAAAGCAACGAACTCGATCGCAATCAATTCACCGTACAGCATCCGATCGAAATCCAATATATGCACTTCCAGATGCGGGGTGATCTGTGCTTGGTCGAAGGTCGGGCGTACGCCGATATTTGCAACTGCCAACCGAGTCTCCTCCCCCAGTTTCACCCGGCAGGCGTAGACACCATTCCCTGGCAGTAAGCGTAATTTGGATGTAGCGATATTGGCAGTGGGGAATCCCAGGCCGCTGCCCCGGCCATCCCCATGCGAGACGATCCCTGAGACCGAATAGTGCCTGCCAAGGAACCGGCTTGCGTTCACCAGGTCAGACTGCCCGATGAACTGCCTGATCTGGCTGGAAGAAACCACGAAACCATCCAGCATGACCGGCGGCACTACCTCCATCGAGTAACCAAGTGATTGGCTGAGCTTCTCGAGCATCAGCGTATCACCCGTGCGGCCGCGCCCGAGCGCAAAACCCTGACCCACCAGCAATTTATCCAGCTGAATCTGTTGGCAGACCAGGCTGAGGAAATATTCAGCGGTATAGGCTGCGACCGCCAAATTGAATTCAAGCGAGATGCAGGCATCCACGCCCTGGCTTTCGAGCAGGGTACGTTTTTCATCCTGCCCGGTGAGATAGAAGGGTTCGTTCTTGCCGCGCAGCACCACCGCCGGATGCGGATGGAATGTCATCACCACGGCTGCAGCCTGCTGGCTATGCGCTCCATTGATCAGCCTTTTAAGCAAAGATTGGTGCCCAATATGGACACCATCAAAGCTACCTATGGTTAACCAGGTCTTCCCCAGGTGGAGTTCGGAAAGGTTGGTGTAGTGCAGCATAGCCTAATTCTACCTGAGGGATCGGTTCAATATCTAGATCTAGGAGAAGAAGACCTTCTTAGGCTGCCACTCCTGGGTTTCATCATTATGCTCCAGCAGTGCCACGAGCTCACCTTGTTGTGATACACCGCGTACCCAGCCTTTGGAACCAGGTTGAGAAGGGATCTTATTCCCATGTTTGATGATCTCGAGCTCATCCGCGTTCAACTCGATAGAAGGCCAATCTGAGAGAGCCTCTGCCGCAGGGATGAGGTACTGATACCAGTTACCAGCTTCAAAGGCATCGCGCAGTTTTCGCAGAGGTACCGCATCTCGCAGGGTGAAGCGGCCGCTCTTTGTGCGGCGCAGCCCGACAAGGTGCGCCCCGCATCCGAGTTCTTTTCCCAGGTCATTGGCCAGGGAACGAACGTACGTACCAGAGGAGCAGTACACGTCAATGACCGCTTCAGGGGGAGCCCATTCCAGCAGGTCGAGATTATAGACATTGATTATGCGCGGCGCAAGTTCCACTTCTTCCCCCTGGCGAGCCAAATCATAGGCTTTACGGCCATCCACTTTGACGGCGGAATACGGCGGCGGTATCTGTTCGATCTCACCAATGAATTGCTTGAGCGTGGTCTCGAAAAGTGTTTCACTGATCTCTACGGGCTGGGAGGAGGTCACCTGGCCTTCTTCATCGTATGTATCGGTGGTCGCACCGAGGCGGATGATGGCTTGATAGCGCTTATCGGAGGCGGAAACGTATTCACTCAAGCGTACAGCTGGCCCGATCAAAATGACCAGCACGCCGGAAGCCCGCGGATCCAATGTGCCGGTATGGCCTGCCCGCTGGATATTGGTCCCCCGGCGGATAGCCTGGACGACATCGTGGGAAGTCATCCCGACAGGCTTATCCACAACCAGCACACCCGAAATTGCATTTTGCATGTTCATCTGGTTATTGTTCATTTACATACTCCGCTTTTATGATTGTCCCGATCCTTGCCAAGAAACCCACATATTATACGTGGTTTCCAGGACCTTTTCCTTAATATCCTGCATGGTTCCGGGGATATCCGCACCGGCAGCAGCAGGATGGCCGCCCCCGCCAAACCCCAGCGCCACCCGGGAAACATCCAACCCGGGGATGGAACGCCAGCTTACTTTAACTGTACCATTTTTTTGCTCAACGAATATCATCGCTATATCGAAATCATCAATGGATGAGATTACATTGATCAAATCTGCGTCATCACTGCCGGGATAACTGCATGTGGCGCGGTCTGCAAGTGTCAATGTTGCCCACACCAACCGGTCCCGTTTTTGCAGAGAGGATAAGCCCTGCCCCCAGTACCGGGCGGCGGTAAAGGGACGGCGAAGCAGTGCGTGCGCGTATTGCTCGGGAAGGTCAGCACCTTTTTCCATCAGGTCTGCGGCTGTGCGCAATGTCTGGGGTTTCATATTGGACGTTCTGAAACCCAGAGTATCCGCGAGGATACCTGTGATAAGCGCATTGGCCATGCCGGGAGTGATCTGCATGCCCCAGTGACCGAGATGCTCCGCCAGTATTTCGGACGTTGCCACTGCTTTGGGTTGGATATGATTGATCCTGCCAAAGCCGTCATTGGTCACATGATGATCGATATTGATGTCTGGTTTTCGGTAGCCATCCAGGGCTGCCCCGATGCGTCTCAGGTCCGAAGCATCGACACTGATCACCAGATCGAACTCACCTTGAGCTTTGTTGCGGACATCCGCAGCGCCTTCCAGGTGCTTGAAGCTACCGGGCACGCCGTCACACAGGACCATTTGTACCTGTTTTCCAAGAGTTTTTAACCCCAGCCCCATGGCAAGCAGCGCGCCTACCGCATCCCCATCCGGGCGGACATGGGAAACCACCAGGCAGCTTTTGGCTTTGCCGATTTCTTCCCAGATGCGGGTATGGATATCACTCTCCATGAACATCTTCCCCTTTTTTCTTATCTTCATCCCGAATACTGGCCAGAAGCCGTTCGATATGGTCTGCATGTTCAGGGGTGGGGTCCCAATGGAAACGTAAGCGCGGGAATGTGCGCAAATCCACCTGGGCAGCCAGCTCATGACGCAGGAAACCCCTGGCATGCTCGAAGCCAGCCAGGATCTCTTCAGAACGGTCAGCCCCTTCAACCGCAGAAACGAACACATCCGCGAAGGCTAATTCCCGGTCTACTTTGACTTCATTGATAAAAACACCTGCCAGCCGAGGATCATTAAGCTTGGTCAGCACCAGGGCTGCCAGCAACTCTTTGATCCTCTCAGCAATGCGTTCTAGACGTACAGTGGATGGCATTCTTACTCCAATAGCCCGCTTTTCAATTGGCCCACTTTTTCTACAGTATAGCTCACCAGGGTATCTCCCTGTTGGAATTCTGAAAAGTTCTTTAAGGCGATACCGCAATCAAAACCCTGCCGGACTTCTTTGACATCGTCTTTTTCATGTTTTAGTGAAGCGACTTCGCCTTCATGGACTACTTTACCGCCGCGCATAACACGCATCTTGGCATTCCGGCGTACTTCGCCAGTTGTCACACGGCAGCCGGCAATATTACCCAGTTTGCCAATGTTGAAAATGGCCATGACATTCGCCTGCCCGATGATCTCTTCTTTGAACTCAGGAGCCAACATACCTTTCAGCGCTTTTTCAACATCCTCGAAGAGGCGGTAGATGATGGAATACAGCCGGATGGAAACGCCTTCGGTTTCTGCCAGTCGGCGGGCGGAAGTATCCGCAGTGACATTGAAGCCAATGACGATCGCGCCGGAGGCGGATGCCAGCAAAATGTCACTTTCGGTAATGTTGCCAGTGGTGGAGTGGAGGATGTTGATCTTGATTGGGCCTTTGTTCTGATCCTGGAGGGATGTAACGATCGGCTCGAGGGAACCCTGCACGTCGGCTTTGATGATCAAATTCAGTTCGCGCGCCGCGCCATCCTTAATCTGCTTGAAAATATCTTCCAGTGTAGTTTTAGGGGCTTGATAGACAACAGCCGAGGCGGCTTTACTGGCTTCCACCTGCGCGCGCGCGTCACGCTCTGTTGGCACGACCGTGAAGACATTGCCGGCGGATGGCACATCGTTGAGTCCCATGACGGAGACCGGGGTAGACGGGCCAGCTGAACGGATGGGTTTGCCCTTAAAATCGAACATGGCTTTGATCTTGCCGAAGGCAGTCCCAGCCACCACGACATCCCCCATCTGGAGGGTACCGTTTTGTACCAGCAAAGTGGTGATTACGCCTTTGGCTTTATCCAGCTCGGCTTCGATTACTGAGCCCAGTTTTTGCCCGAGGGGATTGGCCATGATACTGGTTGACTCTGCCACCAGGGTGATCGCTTCAAGCAGATCATCAATACCAGTTTTCTGTTTAGCGGAAACCGGAATAACCATGGTATTGCCGTCATAATCCTCAGGAACGAGGTCGATATCTGCCAGCTGCTTTTTCACGAAATCGGGATTGGCATCCGGCCGGTCGATCTTGTTCATGGCGACAATGATGGGGACCTGGGCGGCTTTGGCGTGGGCTGCCGCTTCTTTGGTTTGCGGCATGACACCGTCATTGGCAGCAACCACCAGAATGACAATATCCGCACCCTGTGCCCCACGGGCGCGCATGGCGGTGAACGCGGCATGGCCGGGAGTATCCAGGAATGTGATCAGGTGGCCTTTGTGCTCCACTTGGTATGCGCCAATATGCTGGGTAATGCCGCCAGCTTCACCACCAGCCACATCAGTATGGCGGATGGCATCCAGCAGGGTGGTTTTGCCGTGGTCTACGTGCCCGAGGATGGTAACTACTGGCGGCCGCTTGACGAGGTTCTTATGATCTTCCCTGTCAATGACCATCTTCCAGTCAGCCAGTTTTCCTTCTTCTTTCTTTTCTTCCTGCTCCAGCTCTTCCTGGGCAACTTCAAAACCCAACCCTGAAGCAACGATCGCCGCGGTGTCATAATCCACCAGCTGATTGATGTTGGCCATGACACCATTGCTCATTAATTCTTTGATCACCTGTATGGGGCTGGCGTCTAGCTTGATTGCCAGGTCTCGAACTGTGATGCTGAATGGTAATTCAATGCTTTTTTTCTCGCCCATGTGGCACCTCCTTAATTCTACGTGCTCACTCGCTATGTTGATGCGCGGAACCCTTGCGGTTCTGCTTGAGCGAGAAATCTTCAGATGAAAACCCGGTTAAGCGTTCAGGGTCTCACCTGGTCTTCCTCGCTCGTGTCTGCTTCCGGCAAGCGCGAAGCATATTCTTTTAGTATGATCCTTTCCGCGTCTGTCAAATCCATCTTCAACGCGGCCCCCAGGCTGCCCTTGAGGGCTTTCTCCCAGCAGGAGCGATTATCGTGCAGGTACGCTCCTCTGCCGGATTTCTTCCCTGTCGGGTCGATCTTCACGCCATCCGGTGTGCGCACCAGGCGGATCAAACCGCGCTTGGCCCGCACCTCCCGACAGCCCACGCATGTGCGCTGCGGCACCCGCTTGGCTTTGTGGATGGCTACTCGCGTCATCAATCCACCTGCCCGGGTCGCGGGAGGGATCGTTTACTCATCCCATTCACCCCAATCGCCGCCGCGTTTATGTTTCTTTTTCACCGTGGTGGTATCGCTCTCGGGATCGTAGGTGATCTCTACAAATCTCTTTTTCTTCTTCTTACTGCCATCTTTCTTGGAGCCATCATCCTCTTCTTCATCCTCGCTGGTTGTTGCCACCAGCGCTTCAGGGTTCAACTCAAAGATGCGGTTGAGGTCCATCGGTTGTTCTTCTTCCTGTTCGGATGCCTGGGTTGGCGTCTGAGCAGGGTCGGTACCCTCGGTAGCTGGTTCCTGAGTCTCTAGGGACTGAGCAGAATCGGGGGCAGTCACAACTTCGGGTGTTACCGGTTCGGGTAGCAGTTTGGCTTTACGCAGAGCAGTTTCGATGGCTTCCATCATGCGCGGGCCGAAACCCTGCAAGCCTAGAATTGCGTCGGAGTCGAGTTTATATTGTAGAACCAGGTCACCCTGGGTGATGTATCCGGCTTCCAACAGGGAGCTGGCGATGGCATCTTCCAACCCCAGGCCATCCAAACCCAGCTCAAAGGCGCGCGGCGGAATGCCGGAAAGGATCTGAGCACGCTGCAAGTCTTCGGGTTTTTGCTCTGCCTGGCGTTTGATGGCTGTCTTGCGTTCCACGCGATCTACAAAGCGGGCAAGCTGATCGAACTCCTCCGGTGAGAGGGGACGGCCTTCCACTTTCTTTTGCAGGATGGCATCGATCAGTGGGATGTTCTCGGTTTCGGCTTCAAAGATGGGGCGGAAATCTACATTGCTGCGGATCTTATTCAAGGCATCACCAGCTGCCTCGGGCAGGCTCTTGATGTCAATGCGCCATCCGGTAAGCTTGGCTGCCAGGCGGGCGTTTTGCCCATCACGGCCTATTGCCAGACTGAGCTGGTCTTCAGGTACCACGACCGTAGCAGTTTTGTTGCTGCCGACTGCGTCATTGATGTAAACACCGTTCACGCGGGCCGGGCTGATTGCCTTGGAGATGTAGACGCCGGGGTCATTGTTCCATTCGATTACGTCGATCTTCTCATCGTGCAGTTCGCGGACAATCGCCTGGATACGGACACCGCGAATACCCACACAGGCACCGACCGGATCAATCCCCTGCTGGGTGGCTGCGACGGCTACTTTAGCCCGCTGGCCGGGTTCGCGCGCGATCGAGCGGATCTCCACGACACCGTGGTAGATCTCAGGGACTTCTGTTTCTAGCAGGCGGCGGAGGAAATTGCGGTGCGCCCGAGAAAGGATGATCTGCGGTCCGCGCGGATTTTCATTGACTTCGAGCAGCAGGGCACGTACCCGTTCACGCGGGCGGAAGTGTTCACCCGGTATAGATTCTTTGCGTGTCAGCATGCCTTCCGCTTTCAGATCCATGCCAATGGTGACGCCCAGGGCGTTGGTCGCTTGAACGATGCCGCTGATGATCTCGCCTTTTTGTTTGTTGAAGAACTCGATCTGAGACATATGTTCCGCGTCGCGGATCTTTTGCTGGATGACCTGGCGGGCGGTCTGGGCGCCAATGCGGCCAAAATCCACCACGGGGGCTTCGATCATCAATTCATCGCCCAGTTCGCAATCCGGGAAGAGAGCCCTGGCTTCTTCGAGGCTGACCTCGGTATTCGGCAGCTGAACCTCTTCCACCACCTCGCGGGCAGTGTAGATGGTCAC
Source organism: uncultured Leptolinea sp. (assembly GCA_903828565.1). Taxonomy (GTDB): domain Bacteria; phylum Chloroflexota; class Anaerolineae; order Anaerolineales; family Anaerolineaceae; genus PNON01. The sequence goes on from CAIKMQ010000009.1 coordinate 106,734, forward strand.
CTTCCCGGTCTCGGGGTCTACTTTGGCTTCTACTTCCTGCTTTTTGGGGGCATTGACAGCACGCTTATAAGCGGATTCCATCGCTTCTTTGAGCGCCTGCATGATGACATCCCGGGGGAGCTGTTTCTCCTCCAAGACTTCAATGAAAGCCAGCACAAATTCGTTCTTCATTCTTACTTTATCTCCACTCTGACGTACTTTGTTGTTAGATGCAGAAAAGTGGGGAGTACCCACTTTTCGGTGAAAGCAATATCGGTGAACCGTGAAACAACTATATTTTAGCATAACTACCGAAGGGAATCAAGCGTTCAGCATTCGCTGGGAGAAATTTACATTATCTTCACAATTTTCTAATAATTCCTTCATATCCTTCTGATAAGATGGGAGCAATAAGGAGAAATTCAATGAACAAAACGCTCAAAACAATTCTTATCATTTTAGCTGTGCTCGCCGGCCTGGCGATCGTGGCCTTTTCCATGCCATTCCTGCACCACGGCGGGTTCCGCGGACACATGTCCATGCCTTTCTACGGCGGGTTTCCGATGTTCGGCGGCTTTATGGTGATCGGCCTGATCTTCGGCCTGTTCCGCTTCCTCATCCCGGTTGCGCTGATCGCCTGGTTTTTCTGGTGGCTGATGAATAAGGTCGCTGCCCGCAAAGCTGCCGAAGCTGTGAAGGCAGCCGCACCCGCCCCGGTGGTTGAGACACCCTGCAAGCACTGTGGAAAGACCGTACAGGCCGGCTGGGTGGCCTGCCCGCACTGCGGTAAAAAGCTCTAAAGCAAGCAGAAATTTCTCTCCTTCCTCCAGGAGCGCCGGTGACGGCGCTCCTTTTTTGTTTCAGCCAGGACATTGACAACGGGACAGACCAACGAAGGTACACCGGCGGTTCAGCGCATAAAGTGGATATGACATCCCTTGACACAGATTCCCGGCAGATAGATAATTGGTTAATCCTTTCTTCCAATCGTGAAATCAGGATTTGAAGGATCGGCTCATGGGGGAGAAAAGAGGATTGGAGGAAATCACTAAGATGAAACCGATGATTTGTGAGCGGTGCGGCGGGGTGGACTTCAAGGATGTGGATGGATACAGGATCTGTCAATATTGCAATACGAATTATCGAATCACACCTGAGGACCTTCCGGCGAAAACATCAACGATTGCACTTCAGGATGATATACGGCTTCTTTTACAGAAATGCAAAGACGACCCGGCGAACGCGCGCAGATATGCCAGCCTGATTTTGGACATTGACCCAAGCAATTCTGAGGTAAAAAAATATCTGAAATAACTGAATAAGGAGGAAATTTATGAAAACTAAGGATGTTGCCAAGCAATATGGTTTAGACCAGGATAGGTTTGAAACATATCTCTTACAGTCAGAACACGTCTCTCATCTCATTGTTGGTATGGTACCCAACTCATTCGATCATGACGCGGATATAAACAAGATCGTTAAGGATTTTCTGGTTTGGGAAGAAGATACTCCGAATAGAGACCAAAGGAAAATCGTAGAGGCAGATCGGCAACGTCAGGAGAGACTCGAAGAGGGTTTTAAGCTGTCAGAAGCCGAGCAGGCAAAGCGAGCAGCCCTGGCCAGCATGCTCATCACATCCGGTTTCAATTTTGATGGATACACCATTACCAAATATTCAGGGTACATTTCTGGTGATGACGCGATTTCGGTGAATAGGGGATTGGCGATATTTGGTATGGGCACAAATATTAAAGACAAGTTGATGGAATCGTTGGTAATCATCCGGAGAAACGCCTTAAGAGAATTAAAAGAAGCCGCCTATGCCCTGGGGTGCAATGCCGTGATTGGTGTGGACTTCGATTATTTAACACTGGACCCACAAACCGCCAACCTTGGTGGAGGTACATCATACCAGCCATACATATTTGGGGTGACCGCGAATGGAAACGCCGTGATCATCGAGAAGAATAAATAAAGACCCAAGTCATCACTAATTGATTCAGGAGCGCCGGTGACGGCGCTCCTTTTATATCCTCTTGAAAATGGGACACGCGGGATGTATACTGAAATTATCCAATTACCGCTTTCCCTGACGGCAGGAAAATCATTCATGAAACCATCCCTCCCTGCAAGCAAGTAAAGGAGGATTATATGAAACACGCGCTGTACACCCAGAAATGCCGGGACGCGGTCCACACGCTGATCTTCCGGCGCGGATCCCTGCGGACGGCACTGACGAAAGTCGCCGCGGAATGCTTCGCCACTTTCCCGCTGCAGCAGGTACCGTACGGTGACGCAGCACCCTGCACGGCACTGATGGACACCCTGACCGACCATCACCAGCGGCTACCAGCTGACGTCATCGCCGGGATGGATGAAGAGCAGGTGCGGCAAGCCGCCCAATCCATACTGGATCTCTTCTACCAGCTTTCGTTGGATGAAGGCATGCAGTTGGTGGACACGCAGTGGAAGGCCACCTACCAGCGGCCATTGAAAGCCCATTATTAATAAACTTGTAACAATTAAAAGCCTAGACAAAACGGTTCTACTGGATCAAGCCCGGTTGACTCTGGAATCTGCGTTCTGTACAATGGACAAAAAAGGAGGCAGGATGCGCAATACATTCAAACTGATGGTAGTACTACTGGTGGCTGGGTTGATTCTCTCAGCTTGCAGCTTCAACGCGAGCACCGCCAACATACCGGAAGCCTACATGGCGACCGATGACAGCGGCGCGAACCAAACCACGGTTTTCGCCCAGGATCAGGGCTTCTACGCCATTGTGGTGCTCAAGAACGCCCCGGATGACACGACTGTCAAAGCCGTGTGGACCGCGGTGGACGTGGCCGATACCGACCCGAACCTTTTGATCGATGAATTCAGCATCACCACCGGTGATGCCACCATTCCCTTTAGCCTGGTCAATGACAACCTGTGGCCGATCGGCAGCTACAAGGTGGATATCTACCTGAATGACGAATTGAACCAGACTCTGGAATTTGAAGTTCAGTAATTTAGATCTCTCAATCAAGCAGGCTGCCAGATGGCAGCCTGTTTTGCTTAACCGGGCTTGGCGATCACCGCCCGGCTGATTGACATTTTCACCTTTACCGCTATAATTTCAAACATAAGCTGAGCCTGGAATACAGGGTGATACTTCCGCTCCAGAGAGCCTGCGGACGGTGCAAGCAGGCAGCGGTTGACACCCAATCCAATCCAGCGTCAGGACTCTGACCAGTTTTCCACGGAAGGCTCCGGCCTGAAAAGGAAACGGGTACGCCCGTTAGCGCGTTTAAAGGTCCCGCCCCGGCGGGATAAAAGCAGGTGGCACCACGGGCAGCCCCTCGTCCTGCGGACGAATGGGCTGTTGTTTATTAACCAGGAGGAGCAAACATGCTAGATATCAACCTTGTCCGCGAGAACCCTGAAGTGGTGCGGGAAGCCCTGCGCAAACGCCAGATGGACCCATCCCCGGTAGACGCGGTGCTGGAAGTGGACACCCGCCGGCGCGCCGCGCTGAGTGAGGTGGAAGCGTTGAAAGCGCAGCGCAACGCCACCTCGACTGAGATCAGCAAGATGAAGGACGCGGCTGCCCGGCAGGAAAAGATCGATGCCATGCGCGAACTGGGCGAACGGATTTCCCGGTTGGACCAGGCCTACAAGCAGATGGAAGCCGAACAGCTGGCAATCGTCCAGATCATCCCGAACATTCCGCACGCGGATGTGCCGCTGGGCATGGATGACCACGACAACCCGGTCATACAGGTGTACGGCAAGCCGCGCGAGTTCGCCTTCACCCCCAAGCCGCACTGGGACCTCGGCCCGGATCTCGGCATCATCGATTTTGAGCAGGGGATCAAGCTGACCGGCTCGCGGTTCTATGTGTTGAGCGGGGCCGGCGCACGGCTGCAGCGTGCGCTCATCGCTTGGATGCTGGACCTGCATATCCGCCAGGGTTACACCGAGAAATACACCCCCTTCATGGTGAAGAGCGATGTCCTGCTGGCTTCCGGCCAGCTGCCGAAATTCAAAGACAACCTGTACCACGATGTGGAAGAGGATTACTGGATGGTGCCGACTGCCGAAGTTCCGCTTACCGGCATTCACATGGGTGATTTCATTGAAGAAGCCGCGTTGCCCTTCAATTACACGGCGTACACACCCTGCTTCCGGCGAGAGAAGATGAGCGCCGGCCGGGATGTGCGCGGCATCAAACGCGGGCACCAGTTTGACAAAGTAGAAATGTATAAATACTGCCGGCCTGAAGATTCCATGGCTGAATTGCAGAAAATGGTCCAGGATGCCGGGCAAACCTGCGCGGACCTTGGACTGCATTACCGTATGATCCAACAGTGTACGGGCGACCTGGGCTTCAACGGCATGATCGCATATGACCTGGAAGTGTGGGCGCCAGGCTGCGGTGAGTGGCTGGAAGTCTCTTCGATTTCGAACGTAGGGGATTTTCAGGCCCGCCGCGCGAACATCAAATACCGCCCGGCGGACGGCGGGAAACCGCGCTTTGTGCATACCCTCAACGGCTCAGGGTTGGGCCTGCCGCGCACCTTGATCGCGGTGCTGGAAACCTACCAGCAGAGCGACGGCTCCATCCAAATACCGGACGTGCTGAAACCCTGGATGGGCGGGATAGACCGCATTACCAAATAATGGATCTGACGACAATTCTGCCGTACATTTTTCCGACCCTGGTGCTGCTGGTGATGCTGGCCGGTTGGATCGGGCTGATCATCCCCGTTTACCCCGGCCTGACCATCATCTGGCTAGCCGCGCTGGTTTTCGCCATCATCCAGGGCCTGCAATGGCCGGGCTGGCTGTTCTTCAGCCTCTTGACCCTGCTGATGATCGCCGGCAACCTGGCGGATAACATTCTGATCGGCGCGCGAGCCAAACAAACCGGGGCAGCCTGGAGTTCGATCCTGGTGGGCTACCTGGCCGGTCTGATCGGGACTTTTCTCATCCCGGCCGTCGGCGGAGTGCTGCTGACCATCCTCGGCGTATTTCTGATGGAGTGGCTGCGCCGTAAAGAGTGGCGGACCGCCTGGAAAGTCACCGTGGCCATGGTTTTTGGCATTGGCTGGGCGGTGCTGGTGCGCCTGTTGATCGGCGGGATCATGATCGCGCTGTGGCTGGCCTGGTACGGATTGACCGCCGTCTGATGGCCCACGGAACGGCCGGCCCGCCCGATATTGTTGAGCCGGATGCGGCATAGGTAGAAACGATCGATAGAAATCAGCCCCGGTACGCCGGGGCTGATTTTTGTTTATTAACAAGTTAATCGTGTGCCAGGTAAGCTTCGAGCATCAGCAGGTTCTTTTCGCCAGCCTGCTTCACCACGCGCAGCAGCGCGTCTGTATGGCTGACCTCTTCCAGCTGTTCGCTGACAAACCAGCCCAGGAACTCGCGCGCCAGATGGTCATTCTGTTTGATCGCCAGGTCCATCAAGGCATTGACGCGGCGGGTCACTTCCCACTCCCAATCCAGCGCGTACTGGATGGCTTCTTCCGCGCTGGCAAAGCCGGTTTTTCCGGCGGGGACAGCCGGTACCTTCAATTCACCGCCAGTTTCCATGACATACTTCACAAATTTCAGGCCGTGCCCGCGCTCTTCTTCGGCCTGCTTCATAAACATCTTTGCCATGCCCTTCAATGCCCGCGCGTCAAAGAAGGCGGCCAATTGCAGGTACTGGCTGGCGGCTTCAAATTCATGCCCGATCTGCGCGTTGATCATTTCATTCAATTCTTTGCTAATCATCATAGGATTACCCTTTCTGGGATTGATTTAAATTCATTATAGCAAGCCTGTATTTCTATTTCTATTGCAGGGTTACACGCCCGGTTTGATGATATAAATAGAAATTAGAATATTCAGCGGAGAAGAACATGGTTTGCATGGATCTACCTCAACCAAATACCGGCACTCAAGCAGACTTCGGGCAGTTTGCCCGGCTTGAGAAAAAAGCCCGCCTGATGTTGAATGACCAATTTGAGTACGCCTGGAAGCAACGGGAATTGGCGCCGGAGAAACACGCGGCCGCTTTTTTGACAGCCTGGGAAGTGCTGTGCGCGACAGCCGAGGTCACCACAGGGCAGTTCAACCCGGCGGATTGGGTACCGGCCATCGGGCAGGACCCCGCCTGGGCACAAAAATTCAATGACCTGATAGATAACCCTAAATCCCTCACCCGCATGTATGTTAAACGGTTCGCGCAGTTATGGCCGATCTATGATGTGCAGGCTGGTATGCTTCAGGGAATATTGCAAGTGGAAGCCCCAACGCGTGCGGATGCTCAGGCGGTTTACTTCCGAGCTGGAATCCCGTGCGCGCCGACCTGCTGGCAGACACATTCACAAGAAACCCCATTGCCGGCACCGGATTGGCAGCACACCTTGCCCGCCTGGGAAGCAGTCCGCCGCAACTTATTTCAGGACCCGGCATGGCACAACACGGAGAACGACACGCGGATCATTTCAAATGCTTTCCTCTCCCTGATTTATTTCTTCAAAGAGAGCCATCTCTACTTTGAGAACCCCAGCCTCAGCCCGGATATCTTTGACCGGACCCAGGTGCTTTCCAGCTTATGAGCGAGACAGCCGATCATCCTTCTGTTTATTTACGCATTCAGGAGATTGTCAGGCAGATCCCTGCCGGCCGGGTCTGCACCTATGGACAGGTAGCCTACCTCGCCGGTGGATGTACCGCCCGTATGGTCGGATATGCCATGGCATCACTGCCCGAGGGATCTGACGTGCCATGGCAGCGGGTGATCAATGCCCGCGGACGGATCAGCCCGCATGGTTACGGCTACGGTTCGCTGCGGCAGAGACAGTTGCTGGAAGAGGAAGGGGTGCTCTTCTCCCGGGATGGCGTGATCGACATGGGAATCTTCTCCTGGCCGTAACAGCGGCAGAAAAGATCAGACATTCTTCCAAATACCCGGGGTGGGAGCCAGTTGTTTGATGATCGCGATCAGTTTATCCATTGGCAACGGCTTGGAAAGGTAATAATCGGCGCCGGCATCGCGGCACATTTCTTCATCGCCCGGCATAACCAGCGCAGTAAAAGCAACCACCGGAACTTGCCGCAACCATTCTGAATCGGATGAACGCAACAGGCGGATTGCCTGAATGCCATCCATGCCCGGCATCTGAATATCAGTTAGAATAATATCCACAGAGAAACGCGTGGCTATATCCAGTAACTCATACCCATTACGGGCGGTCATGACATGGCAGCCGGCTGCGGATAAGACTGCAGAGACCGTATCCAGGTTGATCTCATTATCATCTACCAGGAGCACCTCGTGGTTTAGTTTTTCTCCGGCAGCCAGGTGGGGGGATAATGAAGGAGGCGCAGCCACCCGCGATAATTCCTTCTTCAATTCCTGCAGGGTGAAAGGTTTCACGAGGTATCCGGCGGCTCCCATGTGCAAGTAATTTTCGCGCGGTTTTTCGGCTGAACTAATAATGACAACGATCCCGGCGGTTCGCGGATCATTTTTTAACTCGCGCAGCACTGCCGCACCATCCATGTCCGGCAGGTGCAGATCCAGCAGGATGGCATCGGGTTTGAAGCGGACGGCTTCATCCAGGATGCCTGCCCCCCAGCCGCGGATGACCGGTTCGATGCCCAGAGATTTCAACAATTCACTGATTTGCTGCTGATCGGTTTCATCATCATCAATCAGCAGTACCCGGTTCATCGGATTAATGTTTCGATTCAAGCGGTGATGATCATCGATCAATGTCCCCTGCCAGCTGAAGGTGAGGGTGAACCGGCTGCCCTTACCCTCTTCACTTTCCACGTGGACACTGCCGCCGTGCATTTCCATCAACCGGGCAACGAGCGAGAGTCCCAGCCCGGTACCAGTGTATTCACGAGAGAGGCTGCTATCAAGCTGGATGAATGGCTTGAAGAGTTTCTGCATGTTATCCGTGTGGATGCCGATACCGGTATCCCATACCACGATCTGTAATTGACCATCCGCCACGCTGGCTTCCAGCCCGACTTTGCCGCCCTCAGGGGTGAACTTGACAGCATTGCTCAACAAGTTCACCAGGATTTGTTTCAGCCTGCGGGTATCGGCCATTAAAGCCGCATTGCGCGGTTCTGCCTGGTAGATCAACTCGATATGCTTTTTCTGGGCCATCGATTTGACCATTTGCAGGCTCGCCTGGCTGACCTCATGGATGGAGCAGATCTCATACTGCAGTTCCAGCCGGTCGGCACCGATTTTGGAAAGATCCAGAATATCATTGATCAATTCCAACAGGTGGCGCCCGGACTGTTGGATGTTCTGCACCGCGCTTAGTTGCTTTTCATTCAGATCCCCGTAGGTTTCCATTTGCAGTACTTCAGAGAGTCCCAGTATACCCGTGAGGGGAGTGCGCAACTCATGGCTCATGCTGGCGAGAAATTCATCTTTCAGCTTGGATGCTTTTTCCAGTGAAGCATTCGCTGAACTTAACTGATCGCGGCTTTTTCGCAATGCTTTCTCAGAGGCAATGAGCGCGATTTCTGCTTGCTTTTTATCGGTAATATCTCGTATTACCGACTGGATCAGTACCACCTTCCCATCTGCATCATGCACCGGTGAGAGCAGGATCTCCATAATGATCTTCGCGCCATCCCGACGGATGAAGGTGCGTTCGTATGCCGGCACTAACTGGCCTTGCCGGATGGCGGCCAGTTTTTTCTGCGCGTCCTGGCGCTCTTCAGGTACTACGCTGAAATCAAACTCCCGCTTATCGCGCTCCAGGTATTCCGCTAGCGAATACCCCAAGATCCGCAACCCCTGCGAGTTAGCACTGATTGCACGCCCGTGAGGGTTGAAGAGAAAAATACCATCACTGGAACTCTCAAATAAGCTGCGGTAAATGGCTTCTGATTCGAACAGTGATTGTTCGCTGCGATGAAGCGCTTCTACCACTTTCTGTCTTTCGGTCACATCCTGCACGGACGAACGCGTGGCGATAATATGTCCGGCAGCATCACGCATGGCTGCACTATTGATCAAAACAAACAGCGGGGTGCCATCTGCGCGAATAAAGGTAAGTTCAGCATTTTTCACTTCACCAGTTTGGAGGAATTCCGCGAATATAGCTTCGACTCTTTGTTTTTCGGCATCGGGTACCAGGTCAGAGATCTTCATCTTCCCCACAACTTCATCTTTGGTGTACCCCAGCCAATTAAGCTCGGTCTGGTTCATCATTCGAAAGACCAGGTCCAAACCCACAGAGTGGTATCCGATTGGCGCGTTGTTATACAGGTCTTCCACCTCTGCCGTGCGGTCCTTTACCTTTTCTTCCAGTTGCTGGTTGAAGGTCGTCAGACGGTGATTTAATTGACTGATATCCAGACCATCTAGAATCTGAATGATGAATGAAAATACTGCAATAATGCCGATCACGCCGATCAAAATTACCCGGTTATAATCTGCGCCGGTTGATTCAAGAACTACCCATAATAAGAAGGCAATGCTGATCAGACTGGCTGTGAAAAAGCGGTGGAACTCGGTGATATTCATCTGGCGGTAGCCAGAGTTCTCACTGCTCCGTTTCCAGTGCTGGATCAATGCAGAGGATGCGAATAACACATAACTCCAGGCGTAGATCACATCCACCCAGTGACCATGGAGGAACCCGGTATCCAACTCCACAGAAACAAAGAACGCATCTGCCAGAATGGTGGAGAGGCAGGCTGCCAGGAGCAGATAGATGGATGCTGATCGAACTCCCGGATGCGAGTGGGTGAGGATCAGGATGATTGCTGCAAGCAAAAAGAGATCAAAAGCCGGGTATGCCAGGGTAAACAGGTATTCCAGGCTGAGGCTCCGGTTAGCATCGTTTACGATGGGCCCGAGGATGAACTGCCAGAGGTAAAGACCCGCGGTTAGGGATATGATGATGATATCCAGAGTGACCTTTACCCGGTTTCTCCCACGGGGTAAATCGCCAGGGAAGCGCGCGACACCCATAAGGAATAAGGGGTAGAAAGCCAGATAGAAAAAATTGGCTATTGACGGGAAGGGGTGGATTTTCAACACCTCTTCCATGAAACCCCAGATTGAATCACCCAGGGTATAGCAGAGCATGGCCATACCGATCAAAACCCAGGCTCTGCTTAACCGAGGATTTTTTATTTTCAGCTGCCAGGCTGAATAAAAGATCACGCCACTGGCTACGGCGTTATAAATGATCAGGAGTATATCCATCCACCAGGTAGACTTGAAACTACCAGCGGGATGGAGGGCAGCAATTACCGGGGTTACCAGTGAGATGAGGAGTAACGTGAAAACAATCAGCTCTGAATTGGTTAACTTTTCCGATCGAATGGTCGATGCGGTTTCCGCCTTGTTATGGTTCATGTGCTTTTGACCTTCGGTATAGCACCCTTACTTTTGATTCTATCGGTGTAAATGGTTCCTGAACAATTCTACGATCCGCGGGTCAAAATGACTGCCGGAGGATGGCAGGATGACTGCCAGCGCTTCTTCCGGTGTCATGGCTTTGCGGTAAGGCCTGTCGGAGGTGAGCGCATCCCATACATCCACAATGGCAAACAGCCTGGCAGCCAGCGGAATGGCTTCGCCCTTCAAGTGGCGCGGATATCCGCTGCCGTCCCACTTTTCGTGGTGGCAGTAGGGGATATCCAACGCGGGCAGCAAGTACTCAATACGTGAAAGCCATTCATAGGCATATTCCGGATGGCGCCGCATGACGACCCATTCATCATCCGTCAACGGCCCGGGCTTGTGTAAAATGGCGTCCGGGATACCCAGCTTGCCTACATCGTGCAGCATGCAGCCGCGCCAGATGTGCTGCAAGTCTTCCCCGCCTATACCCATTTCACGGGCAAGCTGCATGGTAAGGGCACAAACCCTTTCAGTATGGCCTTCTGTTTCTCTGTCCCGCAGGTCCAATGCGTTTGACCAACCCTGCAGGGTTTGGTCGTATGCGACCAGCAATTCCTTATGCATCTTTTCGATCTGGGAACGCTGTTCCACAATGCGCCGGAAGCGGTTCAAGCGCAACACGCCCTGCAGGCGGGCAATCAGTTCCATGCCGTCGTAGGGTTTGGTAATAAAATCATCCGCGCCAGCACGAATACCGGTTATTTTAGAACTCCGATCATCCAGCGCAGTCACCATCAGGATGGGTATCTCTTTTAACTGTTCCAACTCGCGCAGTGCCTTGCAGACCTCGTACCCGGTCATCCCCGGCATCATCACATCCAGTAAAATGACATCCGGGACGATCTCTTTGGCTTTATCGATACCGATTTGTCCATCCTCAGCAAAATGAAGTGTATACGGCTGCCCGAACAGCAGGGCTTCAATGGTCGTGCGGGCAATCGGTTCATCGTCAACGATCAGTATATTCGGCAAGTCCTGGTTCGGGTTCGTCATTGGTTTTCTCCGTGTTTAATCTTTATTTTAACCTGAGTTCTTCAATAATCTCCAGCATTTTACCAAGCGGTACAGGTTTACTAACATACCGGTTCGCGCCGGCAGCCAGGCAGATCTGCTCGTTCCCCGGATTAGGCAGCATGTTTCACAAGTGGATTCTGAATCCGGTTCAGTTTTTCTCATTCCCCTTATGATCCCGGATGACCCGGTTCAAGATCTCAGTCAGATTGTCCATCGGCACGGGCTTTCTGATATATTCATTTGCGCCAGCCAGCAGATACTTTTCCCGGTCGGCAGGCAGGCAATAAGCAGACATCATAATGACCGGTGTGCGAGCCAACTGCTCCTCCGGCAGGAAGCGGATCTGCGGTAACACAGTGATGCCATCTGATTCCGGCATGAACACATCGGTCACAACCGCATCCGGCCGCTCGCTGTGCAACAGTTCCACTAATTCCCGGCCGGTACGACCGGTGATTACATTGAAACCGCGGGAGGTCAAAGCGCCAGCGTAGGTCTTCAGGATGATCTCCTGATCATCCACCAGCAAGATCGTGTGTTTCGCATCTGCCAGAATTTTGGCCTCTGTTTCTTCATGTGCCATCATGGGCAGGCAGACAGTGAAGCGGCTGCCTTTTCCCGGTTCGCTTTCCACAGACACACTGCCACCCTGTACATCCACCAGCCTGGCAACCAGCGCCAGGCCGAGGCCGGTGCCGCTGAACTGCCGAGAAAGGCTGCTATCCAACTGCGTAAATGGCAGATAGAGCCTGGGCAGATCCTCCTTGCGGATGCCCACGCCATGATCCCAGACTGTGAAGCAGGCAATGCCTTGTTCTTCATCGACATTTACTTCCAAACCCAGCTCCCCACCCTCGGGCGTGAATTTAACAGCATTTGAAAACAGATCGCCGAGGAGTTGTTTAAAGCGGCGCCCATCCGCATGGATGCGAACATCGCTGGTGGTGGCAGAGAAAGAGGTCTTCTGCCCCCTGGCCACCGCCTGCGGCGTGATGGAACGCAATGCAGACATGGCAATTTCGAGCGCGTGGATGTCTTCCAACTCCAGATCCATTGAATTCGTCACCAGTTTGGAATAATCAATGATGTCATTCACCAGTTCCAGCAGGCGGTTCGCGCTTTCTTCGACCTTCTGCAGGGCATCCTGCTGCCTGTCATTCAACTCACCCAGGTTCTTCATCAATAAGACGCTGGTAAGGCCGAGTACTCCGGTCAACGGTGTGCGCAGCTCATGGCTCATGTTGGAAAGGAATTCATCCTTGGCGCGGGATACCAGCGCCAACTCCACATTCGCCTGGGAGAGTTCATCGCGGCTGCGCTGCAATACCTCTTCGATCTTCTTGCGTTCGCTGAAATCCACGATCGTGGCACGCGCGCCGCTATATTCACCGAGGTTATCAAACACCGCGTCTACATTGATCAGGGCTATAAATGTGCTGCCATCTTTCCGCACCAATTCATATTCTTCATCCCTTAATTGTCTTCGCTGAATTAACATGGGGAAGTCACGGATGAATCTTTCGCGGCCGGCCGGGGTTAACAGGTCTGTTACTTTCATGTTGCCGGTCACTTCTTCCGTGGTGTAACCCAGCCAGGTAAGAGCGGTGGCATTGATCTGGGTAATGATGCCTTCACGATCGAGCGAGTGATATCCCACCGGGGCGCTGTCATATAGATCCTGCAACTCGGCAGTCCGTACTTTGACCATCTCTTCCAATTCCAACGATAACTGGCGGTAACGCTCTTCACTGCGAGCAGTGGCATCCACCGCTGCCTGGCGTTCTGTGATATCCATCGAGAAAAGGATGAGGCCTTCAGCGGTTGGCTGGCAGCGTACTTCGAACAGGCGGGTGGAGCCATTCGGGTAGTCATACGAAAGATTCCCGATAGATACTTCACCCTTCTCCAGTGCCCGCTGAGCAAATTGGAAGACTTCCAATTCTTCCACCCCAGGCCAGGTTTCAGTTAAAGTTCGCCCCAATAGATCGGCTGTTGGCCGCTGATATTGTTGCTCGGCCGCCCGGTTGATATAGGTGTAGCGCATATCCTTATCCAGCAGCTGTACCCCTTCCCACATGTTATCAATCAAACTACGGAAGCGGCTTTCACTCTCAATCAGGAGCTTTTGAGCCGCATGCTGCTCGGTAATATCGGTGGTGACCAGCAGCAGGCCATCCGGCAGCGGTTGTATGTTCCATTCATACCAACGTTCCTGCCCATCGGGGAAGGTGTACGAACTTTCTATTCTCGCCGGTATCTTTTCCTGGTTGCATTTTAATTCCAGAAGATAGAAATCAGAGGTCTCGATACCCGGCCAACAGGAGGCAACCGTGCGGCCGAGCAATTCTTCTTTATTACGCCTGCCTTGCTCCTCTGCTGCCTGGTTCAGGTAGACATAACGCATCTCGTTGTCCAGCAAGGTTATCCCGTCATTCATCGAAACCATGACATGAGCTAAGCGGGCTTCGGTTGCCTTTAATTTTATCCCGCTGCGATTGCTCTCGATATACACACCCAGGCGCATCGCCAACGCGCGGAGCAAGTGCCACTCTTCAGGTAGAAAAGGATCTTCATCACCTGATGAGAATTCCCGGGTGTAGCCCACCTCAATGAAACCTACCACCTGTTCCTTAACTATCACATCCACCCGCTGGGTACGGACGGGTTCCTGGAACCCTGCAGAGAAGTGATCCACACCATCCAGCTGCACTCTGGCGACAGCGGATTGGATGTACTGCCAACCGGCAGGCAAATTGTCTGCGAGAATCTGACAAATTTCGGCCTCTGTCAGCCCGTGGGATTCTGCCAGGCTGTTGAACGTGTACAGGGTGGTCAGTTCTTTCAGGCGTTCCTGCAACTGGCTATCCTTGTCCCGCTGTTCGGTCACGTCTAGAAATGTGGCATATACCTGGTAAGGTTTATCCTCCCCCGGGTGAAACTCCGGGATGGCATCGATGCGGATCCAGTGATATTTCTCGTCCTGCGGGTGGAAGACCCCCATGATGACATTGTGAACCTGTTCTCCCGTTTTCAGCGCGAGCATGGCAGGGTGGGTATCACCGGGGAAATCACTGCCATCCTCATGGATCGCCTTCCAGCGCGAGTCCACCGAGGTGCGGCCCATCATCTGGTCCACGGTCAACCCGAGGATGCGTTCGGCAGCCGGGTTGCCATAGATGATCGCCCCCTGCGCATCCTGATAGACCACCCCCAGGCTCATGGTCTCGATCAACCGCGTGCCGGCGGGCAAAATATACGGAGCTGGTACCTGGTTATTCCCCTGTAAAGCGGTTTTTTGTTTAGCGGGCATCATTTCCTCCGGTTAGAGTCCATCAGCTTTGCCTGGTTCGGGCTTCGGTTACAATCTCAGCGATCTGCGCAGCCAGGCGGTCCAACTTGATGGGTTTGCTGATGTACTCATTGGCACCTGCGCCAAGGCACATCTCTTTATCTCCCGGCATGGCCAGGGCGGTGATGGCTACGATGGGTAAATTTGCCATAGCCTGGTCGGGGAGTTTGCGGATCTCACGGATGGCTGTCAGGCCATCCATCACCGGCATCTGCACATCGGTCAGGATGATATCCGGTTTGGCATCGGCGAGCATATCCAACAGCTGCCGGCCGTTCTTTACAGTCACCACCTGGTAGGAGCGTGTGCGCAGGAAATCTGCCAGGGTTTCGAGGATGACATCATTATCATCCGCCAGCATCACGCGGATGCTCCCCGGCGCCGCAGCTGCTCCGGCATCGGCGCCATGCACGGTTGCCAACTTCAGGATCTCTTCTTTGAGATTCTCAATACTAAAAGGTTTGACTAACGAAGCCGCAGCTCCCAATTTACTAAATCGTCTCGGATCTTCTTCCACTGAGGCGATGATGATGGGGATGAAAGCCGTGCGTTTATCCTGCTTCAAATTTGCCAGCACCTCTTCACCGGGGATGTCCGGCAAGCCGATATCCAACAGGATGAGGTCCGGATGGTAAGAGACAGCGGCTTCCACCGCGCCCTTGCCCTGGCGCAGCGGAATGCCTTCCACGCCCAGGCGGCTTAAGTAATCCATGATCTGTTTCTGATGGATCTCAACGTCTTCAATGACGAGGGCGGTTTTAATGTTACGAATCTTTTCGACTTCACTGTACACCGGCTGAGTGGCTGAGCCCGGTTCCCAGGGCAGGGTGATGCTGAAGCGGCTGCCTGTGCCGTACTCGCTTTCCACGCTGACGCTGCCGCCGTGCATCTCCGCCAGGCGCGCCACGAGTGACAGGCCCAGGCCGGTACCGCTCTGGCTGCGGGTCAGGCTGCTATCCAGCTGAGTGAAGGGTTTAAAGAGCTTACCCAGGTCTTCTGGCTTGATGCCGGCGCCTTTATCCCAAACGGTTATCCGAACAAAGTGATCATCTTCCGAGCCGGTGACTTCCAACCCCAGCTGGCATTGCTGCGGGGTGAACTTGATGGCATTGCTCAGCAGGTTGACAACCATCTGCTTCAAGCGTCGCGCATCCGCCCTGAGGGTGGCCGCGGGCACATTGGTGGTGAAGTTCACCACCTGGTGTTTCTGGTGTGCCATCCCCTTGGTAAGCTGCAAGCTGGCCTGGCAGATCTCTGAAACAGAGACCTGTTCCAATTGAAGCTCCAGCTTATCCGCTTCGATCTTGGAAAGGTCTAGAATATCGTTGATTAGTTCCAGCAGGTGGCGCCCGCTGCTTTCCACATTCGTTAACGCAAAGCGTTGTTTTTCATTGAGCTCACCGTAGGTTTCCATCTGTAAGGCTTCGGTGAGACCCAGGATACCCGTGAGCGGTGTACGCAGCTCATGGCTCATACTGGCCAGGAACTCATCTTTTAATCTTGAGGCCTTCGCCAGTGCCGTATTGGCGGCATTGAGGTCATCACGGCTCCTCTCCAGGGCATCCTGGGCTTTTTTTCGTTCAGTATTGTCGAAGACCGTTGTCCGGCTTGAGAGGTATTTACCGTCTTCATCATAGATGGCAGTAGAATTCACCAGCACCGGCAAGTGAGTACCGTCTTTGCGCACAAAGGTGATTTCCACGTCGCGCACCCAGCCGCGCTCCTTGAAGATCGGGTAGATCCCCAGAAAGTCTTGAAAACTCTCGGGAGTCATCAGATCGGTGGTCTTCATCTTGCCAATCATTTCTTCCCGGGTGTAGCCCAGCCAGGACAACTCGGTATCGTTGATCATGTGGTAATACCCATCCGGGTCCAGGGAGTGGTAGCCGGTTGGCGCATTGTTGTACAGGTCTTGAACTTCGGCTGTCCTCTCTTTGACCTTCTCTTCCAGCTCTTCGCTCAGCAGGCGGTATTTCTCTTCACTTTCAACCAGCGCCTGCTGCACGCGGATGGCCTCGGTAATATCACGGATAATCAGAACCACTTCCTGCTCATCCTGGTTGGCTACCGCGCGAGCTTCGTAGATTCTCTCTTCGTTCATCATCAACGAATAGGTATAAGTTACCGGCAGGCCGGTGGTAAAGGCGCGTTCGCTGGCGTCCTTGAACATCTTGACTACATCCGCCGGCATCACATGATCGATCTTCTTACCCAGGAACTGCTCAGGGAGAATATAAAACTGCATGGTTGGCGGCAGATTAAAATCTATAAAGGTGCCATCCCGTTTGAGCCTGAAGAGCAGGTCCGGAATTGCTTCCACCAACGCACGATTCTGATGCTCGCTGACCTCCAGATCCTGCTCCGCTTTCTTTCTGCTGGTAATATCGCGGAAGTTGATAACGATACCGCCAATCGCCGGATCAGCATTGAGGTTGCGGTAGGTACTTTCGATCCAGTGCCAACTCCCATCTCTGCCTTTGGAACGGTACTCGATGGTGATCACCTGGGACGGATCCCCGCGGACGATACCCAGTGTTTGCATGACCAACGGCAGATCGTCCGGATGCGTCAGTGCCACCGGGTTGAGCCGCGAGACATCCTCTTTTTCAAAGCCAAAGATCTCGCGGGCGGTCGGGCTAGCATAAATGAATGTCTTTTGCGGGCCGAGCACTACAATACCATCCGCCGCATTCGCGATCAGGGCGGCATTGCGGTCCTGTTCCACTTTCAAGGCTTGTTCGGCTTTTTTCGCTTCGGTGATATTTCGGCCTGTTGAGACAAAATGGGTGATCTTGCCATCCGCATCGCGGATGGGTGAGATGGTTTTGATCTCGATAAAGAGCTCACCGTTCTTTTTAAGATTATAAAACTCTGCAATGAAGGTTTCACCTTTCAGGATGGTCTGCCAGAGGTCTTCATAAAACTTCTGATCGTGCTGGCCAGATTTTAATACCCGGGGGTTCTTTCCGCGGACCTCCGCCAGGGTATATCCAGTCGTCCGCTCAAAAGCCGGGTTGACATATTCGATATTGCCATCCAGGTCGGTAATGACCACCGCGTCCGCTGCCTGCGTCACCACATGGGATAACTGGCGGATCTCCTGGGCTGCGAGGATCCTGTCGGTCACATCCACCACCGTTGCACTGACCACGTCCTGGTGCACGGATGCTGAAACTAACAGGTGTTTTTGCGCCCCGCGGCTATCCACCACGACAAGCTCTTCATTGATCAACTCTGTACCGGATTCCAGGTTTTTGATCGACTTTTCGAAAGAAGGTGAGCGCACCAGAGTAAACAGCCCGTACTTCATCAGGTCGCCAACAGAACCAAAGCCCATGATCTGCGCCATGGAGAGATTTGCGTAGGACAAATGGCCATCGCGGGTAAAGCGCACAATCCCTGTCAGGGCATGCTCTGACAGACCGCGGAACTCCGCTTCGGAGCGGGCTAATGCAGTTTCAGCTTTTTGGCGGCTGTGTGTGTAGGCCAGGAACATCGAAGTCAGCAGCATACCGCCAAAGAATACCACCCACGCGGTGTATGCATGGTCCGTGAAGACATAAGCAGACCCAGGCTGAGCGATGAAAAGCCAGTTGCGGTTGCCAATCTTCAGCGTAGTAGACTGATAATTGCCGACCATCAATTCATCCGCGGCCGGGGCGTTCTCCAGGGTCATCTTTTTCTCCGGATCCGGTTCCGGGTAGCGTAATAAGAAGAACGGGCCGCTGGCATCTGTGATGTCATAAAAGTAGAAGACCAGGTTATGATTTTCCAGTTCACTCAGTGCGACCGATACTAGATTCTCCAGATTGAATGCCCCGACTGCCACTCCCTGCAGGTTGGCCCGGCGTTCTTCCAGGGTAGCGGTGGGTTTGCCTTTCTGGTAGATGGGAACCACCATGAGGATACCGGTAGCAGGTTTATTCTGCTGCAACAGGGTCAGCGGGCTGCTGAAAACCGCCTCACCGCTATCACGCGCCTGCTGGATCACCACCAGGCGTGCGGGGCTGGATGCATTGTCATACCCCAGCAAGGCGCGGTTCTGAGCAAATGGTTCAATGAATGTTACCGGATAGTATTCATCCCTTTGAGCGGCGGGGATGCTTTCGCCATCGTTCGTCTTTTCATAGATGTGGAATCCGTTAAAACCTTCTGCGCGGATAGATTCTTCGTAAGCCGTCCGTTCGTACCCTTTCACCCGCGGCGCCCAGGTCAACCCGAGCGTGGTGGGGTATTCCTCCAGAAAGGGTTTTGTAAAATCGAAGAACTCATTGCGCTCCACGCTTTTGGAGGCAGCAAAGAGCGCACGGATAGCGATGATTGCCTGGGTATCATGGAAGTTCAGGGATTCTTCCAGGATAGCGGTGACTTCTGAAAAATCCTGGCGGACCGTTTCTCTTGAATGCAGGTGTTCCTCGTTCTGCAGGTACATAAAGACCAGCAGGGATAACCCCAACATGAAAGCGGCCAGCGGGAAGAAGATGGAAGAGCGGAAACGGGCGCGGTCGAATATCCGCAGTAAAATACCGATAAGGGTCGGGGTGAAGAAATAAATGCCTACCAGTACAGCGGCACTGTTTGAGCCCATCCCCAACCAGAAACCTTCGCCGATCGGGACTCCACCGGCGGTAAAGACCGCCTGCATCAGCAGCGATTGCACACCGGCTGCAAGGGTAAAAAGAGCGACAGAAAGCAAGACACCTTTGACCGTCTCGGGCGGTAAGTTTTTCACCCAGCGGTGAAGCAGGACAGAAGTCCCCCACGAGAAGATCACCGCGATGCAGGCAATGCCGGTAGCGATCCAGGCGGCATTGGCACCAGCCAGAGATTGTATCGTGGAGATATATATACTGACCAGAACACCGACCGCAGCCGGCCACCCGAAGACGAAAACCAAAGCCAGACCCACACCGCTTTGCGGTAAAGCCAGGGGTACATTCATGGGTTGGAGGAACAGATATTTCCCCAACCAAGCTGCTGCGTATACCAGTAAACCCGAGCCAGCTGCCACCAGAATTGATTTCAAGTAACGGTTCAAAGAAATTTTCATCGCGACATCCCGCTTTCTGGCATCCAATAAATTTGTAATACTTTTGTCAGAATTAATAGAAGCTGGTGTTTTATACTTACTCAATCCTCTTTTAACTTACCGTTCGTTCTGGATATTTTATTATATGTTAATTGTTTATACTATAATAAATCATAAGAGGATAAATGCAAGTTAGAAACTAACTAGTATCGGGTGGTGAGTTGCTGATAAGAGTTGTAAAGGATTTTCCTCTATGGAAAGAGTCAATCAACAATTACGACCTGCCCTACAACCTCTGAAGCGCCTGATCGATACCGGCTGCAACGGAGATATGCACTATACTGACCGGCAGACCGTCCAACTGACCAATGCGGTCGTGCTGGCCAGGCTCGTCACAGCCATTCCATTCGGTATTCTATTTGCCAGCCAGGGACCGGAATTTTTCTGGCCGATTTTTGTGCCATTTATCATCGGCACCCTGTTGATCGCGTTGACGATCCTGTTGAATGCCCGCGGGTTGTATCTATTTGCCGGTGTGTGGGGAAACCTGATCAATACGCTGCAGGCGTTCAGCGCACTCTGGCTATACTTTGGCTACACAACTGGCGCATATTTTTACTTCCTACTGTACGCGCTGGTTCCCATCATCACTCTCCCGCGTCAGAAGAAACTGCTGATCGCCTTCCTTTCAAGCTTGAACCTGTTCTTCTTCATGGTGCTGCACAATCACCAACCCATCCTGCCGATACCCTTCTCATTCAGCAACCTGGAATTGAGCCTAGTTCGGCAAGGATCCATATTTAGTACGATGGTATTGATCGTTGTAGCTTTCTACACCTACCAGCAGATCTTGCACCGCAACGAAAGGCAGCTGGATGAAAAATCC
Source organism: uncultured Leptolinea sp. (assembly GCA_903828565.1). Lineage (GTDB taxonomy): Bacteria > Chloroflexota > Anaerolineae > Anaerolineales > Anaerolineaceae > PNON01. The sequence goes on from CAIKMQ010000009.1 coordinate 127,420, forward strand.
ATCAAATTGAACGAATTACTGCAGGCAGCCACGACGATTGCCACGACCGACAGCCTCACCCGGCTGGCCAACCGCCGCCGTATGGAAGAACTGCTGCAGGTGGAAATTGCGCGCGCGCTGCGCTACTCGAGTGAGTTATCCCTGATAATGTTCGATCTGGACCATTTCAAGCGGGTGAATGACACCCTGGGACACGATGTAGGCGACCAGGTGCTCATCCGCACCGGTGAGCTGGCGCTATCGCGGCTGCGCTCAGTGGATATCTGCGGCCGCTGGGGCGGAGAAGAGTTCCTGGTCATTTTGCCGCATACCGGATTGGAAGGCGCGCTGCTGGTGGCGGAGAAGATCCGCCTGACTCTGGAAACCGCCTGGCATGACCGGGCCGGCATTGTCACCGGTTCATTTGGGGTGGCTGAATGGGCAACCAACGAAAGTTACGATACCTTAATCAAACGGGTGGACAATGCCATGTACCGCGCGAAAAACGGCGGCAGGAACCTGGTGTCCATTTCCATCGAGCAGCTCTCTCAACCCCGCAACCTTGCCCGGTTGATCTGGATGACTGAATGGGAGACCGGCGAACAGACGATCGACAGCAGCCATCAAAAGATACTCACCTTCGCCAACAGGTTTTTGGAACATTCAGATGCGGAAATATCCCAAATTGAAACCATCTCCTTGCTGGATGAATTTGAAGCGTTATTAAAAGATCATTTTGCGTATGAAGAAGAACTTCTTGTGAAGGCAAAATACCCTGAACTGGAACACCACAAAATGGAACACCAGCAATTGATGGCGCAATTGGCACACATGCGAGCCAATTATCAGCACACCCTGGCCAATCCGGTCAGCCTGTATGTCTTTATCACAGATGAAGTGGTGGTTGGACATCTCATCAATACAGATATCAAGTACTTTCCGTATATTGAAGCACAATTAACCGCAAAACACCTTTAACCCGGAGGAGGAACCATGAATCTGAACAACCTATTGACATGGATCATCGTAGGTGGGATAGCCGGTATCCTGGCGGATTTTGTGATCAAAGGCATCCGCCTGCGCCTTTTAGGAAAACTGATCGTAGGTATTTTGGGCGGCTTTCTGGGTGGATGGCTGTTCGGCCTGCTGAACATCCAGATTGCCACGGGGTTGCTGGCGCAGGTGATTGCTGCTTTCGTCGGCGCGGTCATTCTGCTGCTCATCCTGAGAGCATTGAAGCGAAAGTAGATTGCAGAGGTACATTTTTTTACCGGTGTGTGGACAGGGATATTCCATTGTTATGGAAGATATCCACTTGAAATGACCGGTGGATGAAGGTTACTATTGATTCAATTTAAAACATCGGTGACAGCCTTGATATCAATCCTTATAAAAATGTTGAATACAGGAACCCAACGAGGTTCACCTGGTTATGTAAACCGCCCGATCATCTTTACAAATATTGCTGCCGCTCTGGCCATATTCCTGAATGCGACTTATTTGATTCTTCACCTGATCAAAGGCAACCCCTCCCTATTACCTGTCAGCCTGGCAAATATTGCCGCCCTGGTATGCCTACCCTTTGCCTTTTATTTTAACCATAAACAGAAGAACCTGGCTGCCGCATTGGTGGTAAATGCCATGACCTCGGTGCCGGTCTTCATCAACACCTACCTTTACTTTGGCAAGCTCACGGGGCTTCCGCTTTTCTTTATGATTTTTATCATTGTGCCCCTGCTTACGATCTCAAACAAGCGGATGGCACTGTCAGGCTCACTGGTAGGCATCAACCTGGCTTTTTATTTGTTGACTTTCAGGCACCTTCCGGTCTTTGACACCTGGGCTATTTACAACCAGGCTGAACTGACGGTCATGAATTATTCAACGAACATTTTGGTCATTCTCTTGATGGCAGTGAGTTTTTATCTGTATCAGATCATGCTTTACACGAATGATAGGAATCTGGAACAGAAGGCCGAAGAATTGCGCCAGGCTTACGATGAGGTGAATTTACTGGCATCCACCGACCCGCTGACCGGGCTTTCCAACCGGCGGATGATTGAACAGGCAATCATGGATGAGATCGTTCGGGCGGAACGTTATCACTCCCCTTTGTCGATTATCCTGTTTGACTTGGATTATTTTAAAGCAGTGAACGATACATACGGGCATGATGTCGGGGATGATGTTCTGAAAACCGTATGCTCTCTGGTTCAGACAAATATGCGTGAGACAGACCTGATTGGGCGGTGGGGTGGCGAGGAATTTTTGATAGTTCTACCTGAAACAGATCTTGCTGGTGCCATGAAGACAGCAGAGAAATTACGTGGGATCCTGGCTGCGCACAATCATACAGTTGCCGGCAAATTGACCGCATCTTTTGGCGTTGCCCAACGCCAGGTAAATACCACAATGACTCACTTCTTCCGGCAGGTGGATGAAGCCATGTACACAGCAAAAACTAATGGGCGTAACATGGTGCGGGCAGCCCCTGTCAATATTGATATCGGTTTGAATAACGAACGGCTGGATTATAAAACGGAGTGGGAGACTGGCATTCCAGAGATCGACAATGAACATAAAAATCTAGTCAATCTGGCCAACCAGTTCATTGAGATTTCCCTCAGCCCGGATCGCAGAGCTGAGATACGCACTTATATGAAAATCATTCATGATGACCTGAGAGATCATTTTATTCACGAAGAAGATATTCTAAATAATTTTCAATATCCCGGTTTGGAAAAACATCAACAGATTCATAAGAGAATAATTAGAAAACTGGATGATCTAATAAACAAAATCGACTTGGGTGAGGTCCGCCCGGAGGCACTCTACATTTTCCTTATAAATGATATGATTATTGGTCATGTTTCTACTGTTGATATTCTATACATACCTTTCATCCGACGGAAATTAATCACAGGATATAACATTAAAGCGGCCAAATAGAATTTTGACGGCTTCGATATTTCCGGTTTTTCATTTTCTGGCAAGTGCAGCTGTTTGCTCAGCCAATTTACGAATAGATAATTGCTCCTTACCCGCGATGTATGTTTCCAGCAGGTCGCCCAGCGGGTCTGCCCAGGCAGGCGGTACCGGGTTGAGGATACCGAGCACATTGCCTACGAGGCCGCCGTTACAGTCCACATCCAGGCCGGCTGAAGCCAACAACATCATAGATTCGGTGAAGTCACCCCCGCCGTACCACAAGGCCAGCAGGTCCGCCGCCAGATTCGGGTAAGCGTGGATCCAGTTATAACGCTCAAAATGCTTTTCCAACTTCTTCCAGGCTTCCGCCGGGTCTGATGTTGCGGAAAGTGTTTCAAAGCAGAAAGCAAGTTTAGCGGCATATTCGCTGCCTGCGGGGATGTAGCGCGCGCCATCCAGGGCGATCTTTCGCGGATCCTCGATCACAAATGCCAGGGATGTGATCACCGCGGCATAGATCTCGCCATAAACGCCGTTGCGGGCATGAGAGACAACTGCGTCAATGTGTGCCAGGCGGGCGGCTTCCATCGGATCCGCCGGTGCCAGCATACCGCAGATCATCCCGCGCATCTGCGCGCCGATCCAATCACAGTACGGGTTCAAGAAGGTACCGGATTCCGGAGGATAGATACCCAGGTTGATATTGCGCAAGGCCGTGCCTTCCGCAGAGACACCATACGGCAACATCTTCACCCATTCATCCGCCAGGGCGGCGCTGGTGATCTTTCGCCCCATGCGCTCGAAGACATCCATCAGCAGCAGTTCGTACACGACATCATCATTGGTCGTTTCAGGCGGGATGAGGTAGCCGCGCACATCGCCGTAAACCTGGCGGATGCGCTCGCCGGTGTAGCCTTCAATGGCAGTTCCAAAAGAGCCGCCGGCCATCTGGCCCAGCCAGCCCTGGTAGATCTGGTCCTTGAATTCTGCGCGCCAGCCGGAAAGAGGAGCATAGCCGGCAGCAGCCGGCATGGCAGCCTTGACATCCTCCCAGCTCGCTGGATGCTCGTATTGGTGATACGGGTGACCGGGAACCTTGGGAGCTTCCTTCAATACCCGCATGACGCGCGCGGATAACACCCGCAGCTCTTCAATCCGGCCTTCCGCTTCCAACCTGACGCCTTCCGGGAGCAAAGCTTCTGCTTCACGCACGTCATAGCCCTGGTTAGCCCAGTCCTGCACCATTCCCATAAAGAAAATGTCTGGCGCGAGAGAACCGGGCACGCGAACATGCCAGTGCCAACGCAGCAGCCCATCCCCGTGCGGGAAGTCAGCCACATGCTCCCAACTGGCAGCCGCGGTGCGTCGATCCATCGGTACAGCCGCGTCCCGGAATTCTTTTTCCTGTTCCCACGCTGATTTTGTCATTCGTAACTCCTCAGGCATTAAATTTCTTCTTCAAGCGCATAGAATAGACAAACAGGGCAACCAGCGTCGCGATGTAAGGCACCATGGCGGTAAATTGCGGGGGCAGGTCCTGCTGTAAAAAGAGACCCAGTCCGTCCGTAAAACCAAAGATCAAAGAGATGAAGGCGATACCGACCGGGCTGCCGGATACTAAAATGACAGCTGCCAGTGAGATCCAGCCCTTGCCGGCCGACATGCCCTGGGTGAAGCCTTCTACCACACCCAGCGAAAGGAAAGCCCCGGCCAATCCGCACAAGACGCCGCAGATCAGCAGGGAGGAGACACGGATGCGGTTGGCGGAAACGCCGCTGGTATCCAGGCAGGTGCGGTTGTAGCCGGAGGCGCGCAGCCGCAAGCCGTAGCGCGTTTTGAACACCAGATAGTGGATGATGATGACTGCCAGCAGGGTCAGGTAAACCACCAGGTTGTGCCCGCTAAGGATCTCACCGACGACCGGAACTTGCTCCAACCCGGGGATGTGAATTCTCGGGATGGGCACTATCTCTGTCACCGGCATGTCGATCTGGCGCACCAGGTAAGTGGTCAGCCCGAGCGAGAGCAAGTTGAGGCCGATGCCGGTGATGAATTCATCCATTTTCAGGACAACTGCGAAGAGGATGAAGATAAGCGCCATCACCAGCGCGCCGAGGATGGCAAACAGGATGCCCACTACCCAGGACTGGAAATAATAAGAACCGAGTGCGGCAAAAAAGGCACCGCCCAGCATCATGCCTTCCATGGCGATGTTGAATATACCGGCATAATAGGTGACCGAACCGCCCAGGGCGGCCAGCAGGATGGGAGTGGCTGAGGTGAGCATGCCGTTGATCAGGCCGATGATGATCTTCATTTCGCCAGTCCTTTCATCTTGCGCCGGGCTTCCCGTCGGGCAAAGAGAGTCTCAAAGTATCCGCGCCCGGCCACCACAATCAGGACGATTACGGCCTGCAGCACCTGGATCAATTCCCGCGGCACCAGGGCGGTTAACTGCATGCCGGTCGCGCCGGTTTGCAGCACCGCGAAGAATAAACCAAAGATAAGCGTCAGGAACACCCCCGAGTTGGCCACCATGGCGATCATGATGCCGTCCCAGGCGTAATTGGCGCCCATGTCTTTGATGAAGCGGTGCGGGCCGGCCATCAGCACCAGTCCGCCAGCCAGGCCAGCCAGCGCGCCGGTCAGCAGCATCACCAGCACGTAGTTCTTGCTGACATTCACACCGCCCAACCGGCTGAAAAGGCTGTTCTGGCCGGAGATGCGCCACTCGTAGCCCGCGGTGGTGCGGTTCATCACCCACCAAATGATGCCAAAAGCGATCACCATCACCAGCACACTGGAGGAGAGGTTACCCCACTCCGGCATCCACGCCGCGGTGGCGATAGGCGGCGTCTGGGGGTGGTTGGCATCCTTCTCGAAGAGCGGGTAGCTGATAGCCCACAAGGTAAGGAAGTCGGCGATCATATTCAGCATCAGGGTTGTGATAAATTCGCTCATCCGGAAGAAATGCTTGCATAATGCCGCGATGCCGGACCATAACGCGCCGCCGATCATTGCCAGCAGCAGCAAGGCGGGGATCATCAGAAACGGCGGCAGTTTCAGGTACAAGCCACCAATAACAGCGAAGAGCGCGCCGATCAACAGCTGCCCGGGTTGACCCAGGTTAACCGGGCCGGAGGCAAATGCCACCGTGGCTGAAAGGCCGGTCAACACCAGCGGCACAGATTTATTCAGGGTATAGACGAACTTTTTCCCCAGTGAATATTCGAACAAACTGGCATAGGCCAGAATTGGATCTTTGCCCTGGATCAGCATCACGATCGCGCCTATTAGAAATGCCAGCAGGATGCCGATCAGGTTGATCAGGATTTTACGCTTCATAGGCTTTTCCTTCCAGCATCAGATATCCGATCTCATTGATGTTCGTGCTTTCCGTGCGCAGATCCGCCACGATCCGGCCGCGGTGCATCACCAACAAACGATCAGACAGCCTGAACAACTCCTCCAGGTCGGCGGAAATCAACAGCATACCGCGCATGCTGGAACGCATGGCAATGATCTGGCGGTGCACATATTCGATCGAGCCAACATCCAAACCGCGGGTGGGCTGGTCCAGCAAAATGAAAGGCGCAGTGAGCAATAACTCGCGGCCCAGGATGATCTTCTGCTGGTTGCCGCCGGAAAGGGATTTGAACGGCGCCTCACCATTGGTCATTTGCACATCAAACATCTGACGCACCTCGCCCGTGAACGCGACTGCCTGGCGGTAATCCAATACCGTGCCGGCCGCGCGGGTAAAGCGTTTCCCCAGCCGGTGATGCGTCATGATGACATTTTCAGTGATTTTGGCCGGCGTGCATGCCCCCATATTGGCCCGGTCCTGTGAAACAAACGCCACCTTGCGCCGCTTTTCCAGGATCGGCAGGCGGGTGATATCCACATCGCTGCAGCGGATCGATCCGGTTTGCGGTTCCACCAATCCCATAATGGCATTCACTAGTTCCAGCTGGCCGTTGCCTTCCACGCCGGCGATGCCCACAATTTCGCCCGAGTGCACTTTCAGGTTGATGTCCGATAATTTAAGCCGTTTATCGCTATCGGTATATTTCAGGTCGGTGATCTCAAATACCAGGTTGCCGGGCTGCTGCGGCAGCCGCAGGGATTCAAAGATCACCTCACGGCCAACCATCATTTGCGCCAGGTTGGCTTTGGTCGCCTTGGCAGCATCCAGCGTGCCGATGAATTTGCCTTTGCGTAATACTGTGATGCGATCAGATAATTCCAATACCTCATCCAGGTGGTGAGAGATAAAAAGAATTGTATGGCCGTTGTCACGCAGCCGTTTAAGTTCGCTGAATAATTGCGGTATTTCCTGCGGGGTCAGAACCGAGGTCGGTTCATCCATGATCAGGACGGAAACATTCCGGAATAATAGCTTGAGGATCTCTACTTTTTGCCGGGCCGCGACTGAAATGTCTTCCACTTTCGCGTCCGGGTCGAGATTGAAATGAAATTCGTCGATTTTTGCCCGCACCTGTTGGCGGGCTTTTTTTACATCCAGCCGGTTGGGGAATTTGACCGGCTCCAACCCCAGAACCACATTTTGCCAGATGGTATATTCCGGGATGAGCAGGATCTCCTGGTGGACCATTCCAATGCCGTTGGCGATCGCTTCGCCGGGGTCAGTGAAGCGGGCCGGCTTGCCTTTCAGAAGGATATCCCCGGAATCCGCGGGCTGCATGCCGTACAGGATCTTCATCAGGGTGGATTTGCCCGCCCCGTTTTCCCCTACGATGGCATGGATCTCCCCTTCTCTGAAAGTAACGCTCACATGATCTAGAGCCACCAGGCTGGGTGGAAAGATCTTGACCATCTCTGTCATGGATATGATATCGCCCACGAGAAGCCCTTTCCATAAAGCCGGGTGCCGGCATATCTGCCGACACCCGGTAAAACGTCTGTTACTTAAGGAACATAGATCTCAACATTTACGTCGCCGTTGATGATCTGTTGGCGCAGTTCGTTGACCTTATCCAGGATGGCCTGGGGCAGAACGCCGCCATTGTCATCAAATACCACATCGACGCCGCCGGTGGCAAGGCCGTAATTGAATACGGTGCCAGGGACGTACGTACCATCTTTGACGGTCGCGAAGATGTTGGTGATGGCCAGACCGATATCCTTGATATCGGAAGCGACCACGTGCCCGGGAACGAGCGCGTTCTGGTTGGTGTCTACACCGATGGAGTAGAGGTCGCGTTCGCCAGAAGCCTGCAAAACACCTTTACCGGCATTGGCAGCGATCTGGAAGACGATGTCCGCGCCCATATCATACAGCTGCAGGGTGGCCTGTTTGCCTTTGGCGGTATCTTCCCAGTCACCCAGGTAAACGCGTTCCATGGTGATCTCGGGGTCGACAGATTTGGCGCCGTTCTCATAAGCGAACATGAAGGCATCAATGACCGGGTCCTGGTCTCCACCCACCGCGCCGATGATCTTCTGATCATTGACATTGGGGATGGAAGTATCCAGGGTCAGCATACCGGCGACTACACCCGCCAGGTAAGCGGATTCTTCTTCGATGTAGTCTACCGAGGTGACGGTCTTGGCGTCGTTGACGACCACGGTGTCCAGGTTGACGAAGACTTTTTGCGGGTTTGCATCCGCATATTGCTTAACCAGGTCTTCGAAACCGTAAGAGATCACGAAGATCACGTCGGCATATTCCACCGCGGCTTCCAACATGGGTTCGTACTGGGCCGGGTCGTAACCGCATTCCAGGGTGCGAATTTCCACGCCGTACTGGGCAGCGATCGCGTCCATGCCTTTTTGGCCGGAATCATAGAATGCATCATCCCCCAGGGCGCCGTTGATCAGGTAGACGGCCTTGGTGGTGTCAATCCCGCTGACGGCGGAGGCCTCAGGGGCAGCGGCTTTTGGCGCGCAAGAGGCCAGAGCCAGCGCCAAAATTGTGAATACAGAAACCAGCATAACGATCTTTTTCATTGTTTTCTCCTCTAAATAATTTTGGGTGAAATTGGGCGATCCGTCAATATAATATTTGGTCACCACCTCCTATAAGATAATCTTTTGACCGGTTAACTCAGGCCGGTGGACTTGGCTAAAAAGCTCAACAGCTTGCCGGGTAGGTATGGAACTCTGCGCGCCAAGCGAGGTAACTGTCAGGGAGGCGGCTGCCACCGCTAACCGCAAAGCGGATTCATCGTCCAGATCTTGCAGCCTGGCGGCCATAAAATAGCCGGTGAAAGTATCGCCGGCAGCGGTCGTATCCACAGCGGTGACATCACACGCGGGTTGGTAAAATTCCCTCTCGGGGGAAAGCAGGTACGCGCCGGTCGACCCGACTGTGATGATCACTTTGTCAACGCCGCCTGCTAATAGCTTATCGGCAGCCTGCCGCGCGGTATCTTGCCCCATTACGCGGATGCCGCTCAACGCTTCGGCCTCGGTTTCATTGAGGATCAGGTAATCCACACAGGCTAATACTTCAAGCGGTATGGGCAAGATCGGGGCCGGGTTCAGGCAGACAATCAAGCCTGCCGCGGCTGCCGCACGCACGACCGCGTGAACCACCGCCAACGGTACTTCGTGCTGTAAAAGAACCGCGCCGCCATCTGCTACCTTTGAAACCGCCGCAAGGGCAGTCTGCTCCTCCAGCCAGGCATTCGCGCCGGGGATGATGATGATGCGGTTTTCTCCGCTGGCTTCCACCAGGATATCCGCGACACCGGTCGATTGGCCCTTTAGCGTAACCAGGCCGCTGGTATCCACTCCGGCAGACCGCAGGGATTCGTGCATAGCATCGCCAAACACGTCGGCGCCTACGCAGCCCACCATCTTGACAGAAGCGCCAGCCCGGCACGCCGCTACCGCCTGGTTTGCCCCTTTCCCGCCGGGCACCAGTTTAAAGCCATTGCCGGCAAGTGTTTCTCCAGCTGCAGGGACGCGTGGGGTTTGGACCACCAGATCCATGTTCAAACTACCGATCACCAGAATTTCAGGCATATACCCCCTTGTATTGAATAGTTGATTCGCGTAGAACCAGGCTGCCGGTCAAGATCACCCGTTGATTTTCACCCGTTCTGACGCCTGTCATGCGTTCGATCAGGATCTGGATGGCTGCCCGCGCCAGGTCATCCACCGGCTGACGCATGGTTGTCAGGGCCGGCGTCATTTCACTGGCTAATTCTATGTCGTCAAAGCCCACAATAGAAATATCCGTCGGGACAGACAGCCCATGCTGCCGCATGGACATCATCGCGCCAATCGCCATCATGTCATTGGTAGAGAAGACCGCGGAAGGCCGATCTGGCTGATCCAGCAGCGTATTCATCGCGGCCAGCCCGCCCGCGCTGGTGTAATCTCCCATAGCCACCAGTGCCGGGTCAGCCGTGATGCCTGCCTCCGCCAGAGAACGGCGATACCCAGCCAGACGGGCCTGACTGGAGATATAGGCGGGTGTGGTGGCGATACAGGCAATGCGGCGGTGACCCAGCCCCACCAGGTGGCTTGTGGCTTCATAACCAGCTTTTTCGTTATCCAGCATCACCACATCCGCCAGCTCCAGTGAGATATCACGGTCTGCCACAACGACCGGGATGTGGTTTTCGGTCAAGGGGTAGAGTTCTTCATCCCGACCGCCGGAAGAAATGAAGATCATGCCATCCACCCGCTTGGCTAGTAGGGTTTTGATATAGGAGGATTGTTTATCGGGGTTATTATCGCTGTTGCCCAGGATCACGCTGTAGCCCTGAGAAAAACCATAATCTTCGATCTTGCGGGCGATTTCCGCGAAGAAAAGGTTGGACGCATCGGGCACGATCAGCCCAATGGTTTTAGTGACTCCGCTGCGCAGGCTGCGTGCCAGGGAATTTGGTTGGTATCCCAGGGCATCCATCATGCGCAGGACGCGCTGGCGGGTATCCGGTTCTACAAAACGGGTGTTATTCACCACATGCGAAACGGTGGTGATGGAGACACTGGCAGCCAGGGCGACGTCCTTGATGGTTACACGCTTCATAGGGTGAACTGTGCCTTTTCAGGAAAACGTTTGCGCAATCGATAACAATAGAATAGCAAAAATGCTTCAGGCTGTCAAGTACGAAAAAGGCGCCAATCGGCGCCTTTTATCGTTATTACCGAAACATATCCGCTAACTGGCGGAATTCTTCTTTCGCAGCTCCAGCACCAGCAATCCAACCAGCAGCGCCAAGCCGCCGGCGATGGCCGGAACTGCCCATAGAGCCAGAGCACGCTTGAATTCACGCGGGGCATCGGATTGAACTGCTAAAACCTCTTCAATTCGCTCTTCCGACTGGTATGTACCGGTGGCGATCCCAATATCCCGCCAGGATACCTGGTTTCCATCCGATCCAATCACCGCGAAATTGCTGTCGGCCATCCCGCCAGTCACCAGTGCCCGGCCAGCAGCCAGTATACCTGCCGGGCTGTTACCCAGAATCGCCAGGTTCGTACTGCTGCCATCCAACCCTGAAGCGCGGATGGCCAGATAACCCAGTTCCGAGTCACCGGGCGGGGTTGTGACGATCTCCAACCCGCTGCCAGATTGAAGAACACCCGCCGGGTCAAATTTCAAAGTAGGGAAGAAGGCTTCATCGGCCAGCATGGAAAAGGCTGCAGGTGATCCGATAAGGATCAGGTTGCCCGCCCCATCACTCGATACTTGCGTATCTTCCGCCCAGTTTGCTTTTAATTGCAGCGGATCAGCCTGGGGAAGGGCTGCTCCCAGGGAATGCGCAATCGCTCCGGCACTTCCCAAAGCGCCGCTGTCTCCAGCTGCTACCAGGAGTGTCACATTATCCAACCGGGTTCCAGACAGGAATCTGCCGGGGAAATCAGCCAGCATACGCGCGGAGCTATCGGCCACCGCATGCTCCAACGGCAGGTGGAGAAGCGAGTCACCAGAAACACGCAGCCAGGCGGCTTCCGCCTCCGGCTCGGCGCACATATCCAAGAGGTAAAGCTCCGCTGTCAAAGTGATCGTATTGCGGCCGGTGTGGATCAGGCTGGAAGGCAAGATCAGTTGAAAAAGGTTCTGAACAGCTGTATTGTCATTCAGGCGAATGCTGGCTACAGGCTGACCGTTCAACGAGACATGCAAGCTTGAACTAAGGTAATCCAACTGCTGTGAATGGCTGAGGATCAGCCCAAAGTAAGAATCTGCCCGCGCCTGCTCACCAGCCGGTATGTAAAAGTCAAAAGATCGGGAAAGCCCGTCGGTATTGGTCAACAGCACATCCCCGGCACCCAGGTCTACCAGGTAGGCATCTTCGGATGCTGCTGCCTGAGGTTGCGGATTGACGTCTGTTACCACCACCAGGGTTTCATCCCCGACAGCAATGACTTGATCGGCCGCTGCCATTTGTGCCGCTTTGAGGATGCCCTCCGCGTCTCCGGTCACCAGTAAGCCGAATTTGGACACGGCCGGTTTGAAGATAGCCAGGGCGCCATCGCCGGCTTTCAGTGATACAGGCGGTAGGTCACCAAGCTGTTGGATATCTGCCGCAGCCAACTGTTCATTACCTGCGATCAGCACGATACTGGCATCCGGGTCGGGTTGATAACCGCTTGCATAAAAGAAACGAACATCCTGCTCACCACCGGATAACTGCCCGATGCCCGCAGCCAGGATCATGGCAGCCTGGAGTTCCTGACTACTGGAAGCATCCGGAAGGACGAAATCCAGCACCATAGGCTTGAGGGACCTATCCATGATGAAAGGCACCGGGTAGGTGTTGAGGGATGGCGTGACCTGTCCCTCTTCGTACGTAAATGTCAGTGCTGATTCAGGCAAGACCGCAACGCTGGTCAGCAGGTTCATCCGGCAGGCAGCAGCGGCATCCCAGCTAACACGCAGATTATTCACGCCACCGGTTTCGGGCAACGAGAGCAGGTTTGTATCAAATTCCACTCGCAGGGTTTGATCTCCACTTTGCTGCAAGGTGAACACTTGAACTTTCTTTCCATTGATAAATACAGACAGGTCTCCACCCACCATCCCTGAAACTGCTTCGGGGTTTTCGGGCATTACCAGGCTGGAGAAGAACGCTGAGATGTGTAGGTTCAGTACAACATTGCCCGCTGGCTCCCAATCTGCTGGCAGGTTGAACTGTAAAGACGTTTCTGACACCGGTCCATTGAGAGAAACCGGGAAATCCATACCCAGATCGTAGAACGTGAGGTCCGCGTTTTGTTGCCCGGGCGGGGAAGCAGTTACCCGACCGGCAGGTAGCAACACGCCAGTTAGTACCACCAGGACCGCCAGCCAGCGAAGGATTCGGAAATTGAAGGTCGTTTTCATCGCTTCCTCCCTCCTACTTTGACACTGCCAGGTTTTGGGTACCGGCGCGAGCTGAACTTAAGGCTTCTTCACCGCGCTGCACCATAGACTCCAGGCTGTCATCAGCATGGCGGATCACAACACCCGCCACCGGCTGCAAATTGATCTGATCACCTGTATCCAACATCACCGGCTGCTCCAGTGACTGCAATAACCGTTCAAAGGTTTTCACCGCGGGTACTTCCGGAGTCGAGGGAAGGGTGACGGAGAAGGTTAGCCGATCCCAGCGGGCTACCATGTCATTTCCGCGCAGCATGGCATGCAGCCTGCGGACAACATCCTGCATCACATGAGTGGTCATTGCTTCCGGTAATCCATCCACCAGGTCTTCCAACCCCTGCAGGTGGATCAAGCCGAACGGCAGGGGTTCATCGGCTTTACGAACCAGGTCCTGCCCCATCGTCCGCAGTAAATGTTTGCGGTTATAGGCAAGCGATTGTTTATCGATCAAAGCGCGTTCGCGCAGCTGCTCCAGCGGAACCCGAAGGGATTCGCGGATGAGCAGGAAAATTATGCCGGTGATCAATCCGGCTCCGGCAGCAATGATCAGGTACAACCCGGGCCGGGGATGGTACGGTACTGCCGGCTCCTGTGCCAGGTCCAGGAAGGAGATATCAAAGACCTGGTAAATGGATTTGATAAAGCTGATACCATTCTGGCCAATGTTATTTGCCAGCAGTGTGATCAACTGGGGATTGGGTCCTTCCACCACCAGCACGAGGATATTGGTATCTTTCTGTACTTTAGTGTAAACACGTGTGTTTTTAAGTGCCGAATCGCCGAATTGCAGGCGGTCCACTGTATCCTGATACACTCTCTGGCTGGCGAGAATATCCGCATAGGTATTCGAGACTGTTTTTCCTTCCAGCGTATCCAGGCTGCTGACAACATCCCGGCTGCTGGTCAGATTGGCATTCGGGTAAACCAGGAAAGTCGCCTGAGAACTGTACATCGGGGTGGTGATGAGACTCCACACCAATGCGCCGGCACAGAAGCCCAGCGTGATAACCAGTAAGATGCGCCAGCCAGTCTGGATGGATTTGAAACCCGTGCGAGTAGATGCCATGGTTAAACCTCCTGTTTGTACCTTTAATCCTCCGGGGCGATGACAAATAACCGCCCCCATGAAGGTTCATTCCCTTGTGCTATACAAGTTTGAAATGTTGTTTTCGGATTACCACCGTACACCTTGGTGAATAAAGCTGTGGAAGAAAGTTTCTCTCCGGTTAAAACGTTGACGAAGTTGCTCGTTGGGCTGGTAGGATTAAGTGCCTGGTACTGCAGGGTATCTGAAACCGTGAATTCCTCTGTTCGTCCATCTCCATAGATCAGCACAACCACCTGGCCTGGGACCAGGTCATAATAATAGACTCCTGCCAGGTAATTGTGTGCCAACAGGCCGGTGTTGCCAGTTTGTTTCTTTACCATGGAAAAATAGGTCGCCACCCCTTTGACACCTGACACAAATGCCGGGTTGTTCGAAGGCTGTTGGACTACTTTGAGCGCCAGGACATTCTCAACATACACGCCAACGACTTTTGTCGCATCTCCATTCTTAATGGCTGCGACAAACTGATCAAAGAAAGGCGCGGCAGCCGGTGTGGGTGTTGGCGCAAACGTGGGAGTTGGCTGCGTGGTTGCAGTGAGGGTTGCCACAATAATTGCCGTATGCCGTGGGCTGGCTGTAAGTGATGGAGATGCAGCCTGCACGATCTTTGTGGCAGTCGCGGACTGACAACCGGCAAAAATCACAGCCAGTACACATATTCCCAGCGAGGCATTACGGAAAAAAGCTTGACTCTTCTGCATTGAAACCTAATTTGTTGTTATTTATATTATATTGGAGAATACACACTGCGGCTACAGAGAAACCGGTGGCTTCAAAACCCAGATGACCGCTACCACCCCGAAATCCTAAGGCAAAATGTGTGATAATAAATGTAAATGACCCTGTGTGCGGGGTGGGAACCATATGACAGTTGAGATATTCAAAGGACGGTTATTCCAGTACGGGCATGAAAGACGGGCTCTTGGTGTCTTCTTGCAGGAATTGGTGCGTCGTTTTGACGATTCTGACGAATTGTACCTGGTGGTTATTGAAGTTGATGTGAATGGCGCCAATATTGATCTGCTGCTTCTTTCGCCGCGGGTAATCATCGTTGCGGATATCAAAGAACTGACCGGGGCTGTCTATTCGACCACCACATCAATCCATTTACTTGGCAAGGAAAATGGTGCCTGGCAATATCAGCCGGGTGAAATGCATGATCCCATCCGGCTGGGTGGAGCCCGCAATAAATCCAACCCTTATAAACAGGTAGAACAAAACCGGCATCATTTTTCGGAGTGGCTGTGCCAGAATGGAAAAGCCATCAACAACTCTGCATGGGATAAGAAGGCAGCCATGGAATGCACACGAGCCTGGGTGGCGATATCACCTGGGTATGATGGAAAAACGGATGATCTGTTACTGCCCTGGGATCAGATCCATATTGAACAAGACTGGTTCAAAGTCACACCTTTGACCGAACTGGCATGGGAGTTTCACTGCACTACCTCACAAGGTATCCACTTTACTGACAATGAACTGCATCACCTGGTGGAATGCCTTGGAGCTGAACCTGTGACCAACTTGGCCCAGGTGCTGCCGGGTCGCTCGCCCCTGAAAGCAGCCCTGCCACCTCTATTCCACTCAATTCAACCGCTGGAAGAAATTTTCGGCAGGCAGAATGAGCTGGCTGATCTTTCACGCTGGCTTGAGGATCCCGTTTCAATATTTCTCTCGCTGGAAGGAATGGGCGGTATCGGCAAAACCACTCTGCTGCGCAGGATGGCCGGGCTTCCCATAGCTCAGAAATGGCAATGCGTGTTTCTATCCAGCCGTGATGCTCAACTGACCGCTGAACGATTTCTGGCTGCAGTTGCCGCGGATATAACGGATGCGGACAAGGCTAATCACCTTGTTCCAGCAGAACCATCCCTGATAGAAATGCCGGGCGAAGACCGCCGTCATCTGGCTTTACAAGAGCGGTTAGAGGCAGCCCTCGATCACCTTGAAAGAAGCCACACTCTCCTGATGCTGGAGGACTTCCACGCACAACTAGACACAACCTGGGTGCACCAGTTGATGCGAATGATCGGTGCGCGGGGCGGAAGGATCAAATGCCTTTTGGCAGGCAGAGAACATCCTTCCTTGATGGATCACCCGGACTTTACACTGCAGTCACCCTCGATAGTCTGCCTCCAAGGTTTATCTCACGGGGAGAGCACGGCTTTGCTCCAAAGCCGCTTGGATATTTCAGTCAGTCATAAGGTGAGCTCCGCTATCTATGCAAAAACAGGTGGAAACCCGTATTTGATCAGCCTGTTGCTGCCTACCCTTCGCCGGACAGGATGGAACGATCTGCTGGCGAGCCTGCCCCTGTACATTTCTGACCGTGATAACTGGTTTGACACCCTGGTGGAGAATTTATCACCGGAGGCTTTGCGGATAGCCGTCCAGCTGGCGATTGTCCGCGCGCAGGTCGATTCAAGCCTGATCGCTGCCTTCTGCCCTGATCCGGCGGCTGCATTCAGCATCTTTAATGAACTGGTTGATTGTTATATCCTTCAGCGGCAAAATCCATCTGATACCTGGCATCTGCCGGAGGCGATTGCGGATTATCTGGAAGGGAAACAGGCTCAGGCAGATACAATAGACAGCACGCTGCGAACTGCCGGCATGACCTTCCTGCTGCAGTCTCAAGGCGATCTTCCTGTGTACAGGCAGGTGGAGCTGCAGTACCATGCACTGGATTGTTTTCACCGCGCCGGGGTCAGCGATGAATTCCCGGTTCGGCTGTACAGACAGCTGGTTCGCGGATTATCCACAATAGGCTATGCTGACCGTGCCAGCCGGGTTCTCCAGATCGCGTACGAACGCTCTGTAAAAAGTAAGAACTTTACGCAGCAAGCTGCCTGGCTGGTCGAACTTGCTGAAATTTCGCTTTTGGATACCGATTACCAGGCAGCCCTGGCATCCATTGAAAAAGCCACTTCTCTTTTGAGCCAAGAGAAAGAAAATACTGAAAAAACAAAAAAACCGGAGTTTATGAACCTGTGCGCCCGCGTCCACCTCGGACGGGGACGGATTGCTTACCACCAGTCTCAATTAGATCGAGCTGAAAAAGAATTCGCCTTGGCAAAGGATATCGCGCTCTCCACACACCATCTCAGACTGCAGACAGAGGCGGTGTTGCGTTTAGCCCGAACCGCGCGCCTGCGAGGCGACCTGCCTGCTTCACGTAAACAATTCGAACAGGCGATGCTACTGCCTGGCATTCGGCGGGATAAACACACCTACGTGGAGATCCTTTCACATCTCGGCCTGATTGCCCGTTCGGAAGGTGATGTGGCTGCTGCCCGCTCATCTTTTACGGCTGCCTGCCGGATCGCCAAAAAAGCACGGGATGCCAATGCCTATGAGATCAATCGCAGCCTGCTGGCAGACCTGGAACGAAGACAAGGTAATTATCAAATCGCCGCACGTATGTTCAAAGATTGTTTGGATGTATCCATGAGGATGGGCAGCGGTATCGGAATCCGCGTCAACCTGGGGCAGTTAGCGGAATGCCTAATCCAGCAGGGGAAACTGCGGGAAGCACTACCGCTGCTGAAAGAAGCTTACAGCCGCTGCCAGCTAGCCGGGGATCAGATCGGGATTGCCTGGAATTACCGCCGCCGCGGATTGTATCTGAAGAAAAAAGGCGACTCGAAAGGTGGAGAAGCCTGGATCATGCGAGGTATCCACCTGTTGCAAGAGATCGGCAGCACACTATACATCGATGAATTCAAGAAAGATCTGAACCCGGAACAGGCCAGGCTGCCAGGATTTATAAAAGTAGCAGAGGATCCATTCTCCTAATGGGTATGTTGCAGAGATATCGAAGAGCACCGTAATAATATGATTGAAACCGTGGTGAACTGTGGATGGTAAAAACAAATATGTGATCGGCTTGACAGGCAACATAGCTACCGGCAAGAGCCTGGTTCGCCGGATGCTGGAATGCTTGGGTGTTTTTTCCATAGATACGGATAGCCTCGGCCATCGGCTGCTCGAACCAGGGTGTGATGCTTACAAGCAGGTTATCCGCCATTTTGGCAGCGGCATACTGGATGCAGCCGGTTCAGTAGATCGTTCCCGGCTTGCAGGGGTCGTCTTCTCAGACCCGCAGGCACTAGCCAGGTTGGAAGCGATCATCCACCCACCGGTTTTCCATGCAACAGATACACTTATCCAGCATGCTGCACAGCCTGCGGTTGTATTGGAATCGATCATCCTGCTTGAAACCGAGCTGCTGGAGAGATGCGACAACATCTGGGTTGTATCCAGCTCGCGGGATGTGCAAATACGCCGCCTGACCGAACAACGCGGGCTGAGCTTACAACAAGCCATTCTGAGGATCGATGCGCAAGCGCCACAGGAGGAAAAGATCTCCCGGGCGGATGTGGTCATCCGCAATGATGGAGATGTTGCCGCGACCTGGGAGCAGGTGCAGCAGGCTTTTCTCTCTACAGGGCAATCTGTCAGCAGCATTTTCCCAAGTAGCTGGGGAAGTAACAGCCTTACACTATCGCCTAACAACAACATAAGTTGGATTGCGCAGGTTGGGAGCTCAACAGCCACACAATCCACACCATCAGGGGATACCTCCGGCCGGCACCGGGTTTCTGCCCGGATTGAGGATCGCACCGTCGCATGGATTGGCTTGCGTTTTGAGAACCTGCTGTGCCTGGTGGATCAGGTTCAGTGGATGGAAACCGGCCACCTGGAAAATATTATGAATGTACTCGCGGCAGCGCTCCCGGAGGTTTGTCAGCGTTGGCAATGTGAAGCGTCGCTGGTCGCGATACCGGATGCCATTGCTGACCTTTGCCATCATCTGGCCGGCTTCTCAGAGATCTCACCGGAATCATTACCGGTAACTACCTGGCGTGAACATGCGATAAAATTAAAGAAGGAAGGGATGCGCCTGTTCTACCGGCAGTATAAAAAACACCTGCTGTTGATTGGCTCCCCTTCACACCAGGACTTGACCCGTGACTGATTTATTTACCGACCTATCGCTTTTATTCCAACGGATGAACTGGCAGAACCTGCTGGATATCATCCTGGTTACTGCTATCTTTTTTGTTATTCTGCGGCTGATCAATGACACGAAAGCGGCTGTCATTTTACGCGGGATCATCATTCTGGTAGTTTTTCTTTCCATTCTCACCACTTTGGTGAACCTGCCTGCGTTCAATTGGCTTATTAAAACTACTTTGCCCGCCCTGCTACTGGCCATCCCTGTCATTTTCGCTCCTGAGATCCGCCGCGGGTTGGAAGGCATTGGCAGGGCAGGAGGGATCTTCCAGTTAAGCCGCCACGGAGAGAATCAACTGATGCAAGCAACCATCCATGCGATTGTTTCCGCAGCCGCGCGGTTATCCTCCCGTAACCACGGCGCATTGATCATCCTGCAGCGGGTGGACAGCCTGCGCGAGTATATTCTCAGTGGTGTGGGCTTGAATGCCCGGGTATCCCCCGAACTGTTATTGCAGGTGTTTTACCCGAATACACCTCTGCATGATGGTGCGGTGATCATTGTCGGTGACGAACTGACAGCGGCTGCCTGCGTCTTGCCGCTCTCTGCCAGCGGTATACTCACCGGTACCCCCGACCGGCAAATGGGATTACGTCACCGGGCTGCTCTGGGTATTTCAGAAACCTCTGATGCAATCGCCGTAGTAGTTTCGGAAGAAACTGGATACATCGCTGTGGCACATTCCGGAAGGATGATCCGCCGCCTGGACCCTGACCGCCTGGAAAATATTCTGACCGCTTTCTATCGCCCGGAAAGGCTCAACCCCCATAAAGACGGCTGGCTGAAAAAGCTTTTAGATAGAACCCGGCACACAGGAAGGATATCCTGATGCTTGACATAATCCGCCGCATCATAAAAAACCTGCCTACAGTGCTGATCGCTCTCGTTCTTTCGATATCTGCCTGGCTGGCAGCTGTTTCATCCACGGATCCCAATGAAATACACACCTACGCGCATCCGATAGCCATTGAATTCCGCGGCCAGGCCGCCGATCTGGTGGTGAACGGGGATGAGACCCGCGAGGTATCAGTCACCATCAATGCACCCCGATCCGTCTGGCAGCAGCTGAACGCATCCTCCGACCTGGTGCATGCGTATGTAGACCTGGCGGCTCTACCGGCGGGAAATCACTCCCTGCCCATTCAGGTATTCGTAGATGCCCAGCCCGTCCGGGTAATGCTGACCACCCCCGCTACTATGGATATCTCTCTGGAACCGCTGGTGGCATCGATCTTCCCGGTTCAACTGGTGACACGCGGTGAACCGGCCATCGGTTATCAGGCGGAACTAGCCAGCCTGGACCCGATCAATGCCAGTATCTCCGGCCCGCAATCACAGGTTGCGCAGGTGATCAGGTTACGCGCGATCATAGACCTGACCCAGGCGCGGGAGAAGATCACTGCCTCGCTGCCGATCAGTGCCGTAGACATCAATGGCAATACGATAGAAGGCGTTGTGATCTCTCCATCAGCTGTGCAAGTCATTCAGCCGGTTTCTCAGAAAGGTGGATACCGGAATGTGGTTGTGAAAGTGGTCAGCCAGGGCAACCTGGCAGATGGATACCGCCTGACCAACATCACTGTGCAGCCGCCTAATATCACGGTCTTCTCTGAAGACCCCGCAATCGTGGAAACACTTCCGGGGTATATTGAAACGCTACCGATCCCATTGCAGAACATCAAAGCGGATGCCACAATCCCGGCTGAATTGAACCTGGCTCCCGGTATCTCCCTGGTCGGCAACCAAGTGGTGATGGTAACCATCCGGGTGGAACCGGTCGAATCTAGTCTGACCATTTCCCGTGTACCAGTTCTGGTGACCGGACTGGCGGATACCCTGCAGGCAACCCTTTCACCCCAAGTGGTGGATATCCTTATCTCCGGCCCGCTCCCCCTGCTGGATGTTCTGAAGACGCAGGAAATTCAGGTCACACTCGATCTTTCAGGAAAGGGTGAAGGCACTTATCAGCTCGCCCCGAACGTGCTCATCAGTTCGCCTGAAATTAAGGTAGAATCAGTCATACCGGGTAACATTCAAGTAATCGTTACCCGCAAGTAGAAGAATAGGAAATACCCGTAAAATGACAAAACCTATCGTTGCCCTTGTTGGCCGGCCCAATGTCGGAAAAAGCACACTATTTAACCGGCTAGCTGGTGAACCGCTCACAATCGTGGATGATGTTCCTGGCACCACCCGTGATCGCATTTTCGCAGACGCTGAATGGCTTGAAAACCATTTTGAGATCATTGATACAGGCGGTATTGACCCCACCTCTGTTTCACGATCTCTTGAGCCGCTTTCTATCGGTTCCGCAGAATATGTGGACCAGATCCGTGAACAGGCTCTGCTGGCAGTCCGGGAAGCTGATGTTGTTCTTTTCATCACCGACGCTACCTCTGGCGTGACGCCAGCCGATACCGAAGTAGCCAATATACTGCGTAAGAATCAGAAAGATGTTGACGGCAAGAGAGTTCCGCCTGTTTTACTGGTGGTTAACAAAGCCGACAGCCAGCGATACCGCGATCAGGCGCTGCAATTCTATGAGCTTGGACTGGGAGACCCAATCCCCATTTCTGCCCTGCATGGTACAGCCATCGGCGATTTACTGGACCTGGTAATTGCGCATTTCCCGCAGGGCAGCGAGGTGGAGGATGATGATTCCGTCAAGATTGCCATTGTCGGGAAACCAAACGTCGGAAAATCTAGCCTGCTGAACAAACTGGTTGGTGAAGAACGCGCTATCGTCAGCCCAACTGCCGGCACCACGCGGGATGCCATCGATACGCACCTGGTATTTCAGGATATCCCGATCACCTTGATCGATACTGCAGGTATTCGCCGCCGGGGTAAAGTCATCCCCGGTGTGGAAAAGTTCAGCGTTTTGCGCTCGATGCGGGCAATTGAACGTGCAGATGTGTCCCTGCTGCTGTTAGATGCCTCGGATTCTCTCAGCGCCCAGGATACACACATTGCCGGGTATATCATTGATGCCTGGAAAAGCATCGTGGTTGTTGTCAATAAATGGGACGCGATCGAAAAAGATAACTACACCATGAACCAGTACACCGAATACATCCGCAAAGAACTGAACTTTGTGGATTACGTTCCCATCCTTTTCATCAGCGCCAAAACCGGAAGAAATGTAGACGAGGTCTTGCCGTTGGCTTTGCAAGTACAGGAAGAACGGCTGGCGCGTTTGACGACCGGGCAGATCAACCGTACGATCCAACGCGCACAGGATGCCCACCCCGCTCCTGCGCACGGCGGACGAGCTTTGCGGATGTACTACGGCACACAGGTGCGCAGCGATCCGCCAACCTTCATGATCTATGTGAACGATCCGAAGCTGGCGCATTTCAGTTATTATCGCTACCTGGAAAACGAGATTCGGAAGGATTACGGATTCATCGGCACGCCGATCCATATTGTTATGAAAGCCCGCCGCTAGCCAGGCAGATAGGACGGCACTTGTTGAATACATCCATCTTGCCCGAGGAATTGCGTTGAACGAGCCTTCACAACCCGATTTAGATACCACAGAAACCACACCACCGGTCGACCAACCAGAAGTACCTGCACCGGGGACTGGCTTCAATCTTAAAAGTTTTCTGATCGAGACCGCTGAGATACTCGTTCTGGCCCTAGTGCTTACCTTTATCATCAACCTGCTCAGTGCCCGCGTGAGAGTGGAAAGTATTTCCATGCAACCAACCTTGCGTCAGGGAGAATTGCTGCTGGTGGATAAACTGGCATACCTGAAGAAACTGCCCCTCACCGGGGATATCATCATCTTCCACGCGCCACCAGAACCCGGCGAGGATTTCATCAAGCGGGTCATCGGGTCTCCCGGCGACCAAGTGCTCATCGAGGACGGGCAAGTCTATGTCAATCATGTCCTCTTGCAGGAAGGCTACATAGCGAGCAGCCCCGATTACAACGGTGTCTGGGAAGTACCTAAGGATGCGGTATTTGTCTTGGGCGACAATCGCAACGCTTCCTCCGATTCGCACACCTGGGGATATGTACCGCTGGAGAACATCGTCGGTAAAGCCCTGCTGGTATACTGGCCGGTGACCGATATGACCATGCTGCAGCACGAATTACCTCAACCATCTAACCCCTGATTTGTTATCCGGGTAAATATCCGGTAAAATGAATTTATGGAATCCAACGAGCAGACCTCCTACCAATGCAATGAATGCCAGGCCGGCCACGTCACCCGCAGGTATATTACCTACTTTACCTGGTTGGGAGATCAGTTGGTCAGTGTTCCCAATTTCCCGGCCTGGGTCTGTGATATTTGCGGCCGGCGGGAATATGACCACCAGGCGATTCTCTGGCTGAATATGTTACTTAACCCCGAAGCAGGGAAGCCAGCCCGCAAACAGGTTCGCAAAGCACCGACGATCCGTAAACAACCCTCGCGGTTAGGCGATTCCAAACCCTGAGCCGCTCACCGGCACCTACATCCATTTGACTCCATCCCCCTGTCATGCTATCATGCAGGGGTAATTTTTATTTTATTTTTTTATTTTGGGAGCA
The DNA here is from genome assembly GCA_903828565.1 of uncultured Leptolinea sp. GTDB lineage: Bacteria > Chloroflexota > Anaerolineae > Anaerolineales > Anaerolineaceae > PNON01. Next base: position 151,339 of record CAIKMQ010000009.1, read on the forward strand.
ATCATGAGTATAGATCTTATCTTCCGCCTTATCGGCATGGTGGTATTTGCGGTTGTCGGTGTTATCTGGGGGATTGAACTATCAAAAACCGTTCTTCCTGCGCTCGGGAACATCAATTTTTCAGCCACTCAACTAAATATTGCGCTGGGTGTCGTTGGCGGCATCCTCGGGTTGGTATTGACTCCGTTCATTACCACCAAACCTTTCCGCGGGCTCTGGGGGCTGATGAAGCGCTTATCCGTCCAGATCCTGCTGTCCTCCGTCATCGGGTTAATGTGCGGCTTGCTGTTTGCCGCTTTACTGGCTTTCCCGCTTTCCCTTTTGCCTAAACCGCTGGGAGAGATCTTCCCATTTGTCGGTGTATTACTCTTCAGCTACCTGGGTATAGCGCTCTTCACCCTGCGCCAGACAGATTTCTTCACCTTCTTTCGCAATATCCGTTCTGAACATAAAACCGGCAGCCATGTCAGCGAGAACCGCCCCATCCTGCTGGATACCAGTGTCATCATTGACGGCCGCATAGCGGATATCGCCCGCACCGGTTTTATCCCCGGAACCATGCTGATTCCACGTTTCGTGCTGAATGAACTGCAATACATTGCTGATTCACCGGATTCTTTACGCCGCCAGCGCGGCCGGCGCGGGATGGAAGTTCTTTCTCAATTACAGAAAGAAAGCCTTACCCCGATCAAACTAAATGATATGGATGTGGAAGGTGTGCGCGAAGTGGACGAGAAATTGATCATGCTCGCCCGCCAGATGCACTGCCCCATCCTGACCAATGATTACAACCTGAACCGCATCGCAGAGATCCAGGGTATTACCATTCTCAATGTGAATGAACTGGCGAACGCGGTCAAATCCGTGCTGCTGCCAGGTGAAGACCTGGTGATCAATGTCATCCAGGAGGGCAAGGAAAGCTCTCAGGGAGTCGGGTATATGGACGACGGTACCATGGTAGTGGTCGAGAATGGCCGCGAATATTTATCAAAAACGGTCCGCGTTGTAGTGACCAAGATCCTGCAAACCGCCGCTGGCCGCATGATCTTTGCCCGCCCCGAAGAAATCATCCACAACCGCTGATCGGCGATCATGAAAGAGTGGCTGTCCGGTCGAAACCCTGTCTTTGAAATGATCCGTGCCCGTAAACGGCAGATATTCAAACTGCTTCTTGCGGATAACCTTCAACCAGACGAACGTATTTCTGAGATCGTCCGAACGGTCAAAACCTACCGTATTCCAGTAGAGATGGTCAAGCGCACCCGGTTGGATACCATTTCTGAGAACCATCAGGGTGTGGCGGCTGAGGTTTCCGCGTATCCATACAGCGACATGGCTTCCATTCTTCAGCGTGCGCAGCAGAAGAGCCAACAACCCTTTGTTCTGGTGCTGGATAGCCTGCAAAATCCACAGAACTTTGGCACCCTGATCCGCAGCGCCGAGGCTTTTGGGGTCCACGGGATCCTGATTCCCCTTCGCCATGCCAGTGGCATTACACCGGCTGTTGTCACCGCATCTGCCGGAGCTGCTGAACATATGCTGGTGGCTGCGGCCAATCTGGCACAATCGCTGGAAGAGATAAAGAAAGACGGCATCTGGGTAATCGGTTTGGAGGGCAGCGCAGAAGCCCAGCCACCCGAAAAACTGCGCCTGGATGGCCCGGCAGCGCTTGTGGTAGGCAGTGAAGGAGAAGGTATGCGCAGCCTGGTAAGAAAGTCTTGCGATGTACTCATGCGCCTGCCTTTGGAAGGGCAGATCGAATCACTGAATGCGGCAGTCGCCGGGTCGATAGGGCTGTTCCTGATCCACCAATCACGCAAGCCCGGGTGATACCAGCCGGTATTCCGGGTGGGGTATAATTCACATAGAGTTACCGCCTATGCCAGCTAGAAGAGCGCGCCAGACAGTGGAGATCAGCACCCCCGAATTGCGGAGCATGCTGCTGGAGCGCTTAAAGAGGCTGCATTCCCGGCGGACTGCACATTACCAATCTACAAGCTTAATACCTGTCTGGTTGCCGCCGGAAAACCAGACCGCAGGAGAAAGCCTACCAGGCCCCCATCCACGTAGACAAAACCGGGGAAAGCTGGATAAATTTCTGTTGCTGGTGGAAGGAGTTGCGGTCGTAGGTTTGATCGTGGTAGTCGCGATTGGATTGAACACCCTGCGCAGTCTGAACCAGGAATTCTCGGCTGCTCTTCAGCAGCCCACGATTGCAGCGACACCCATTTTGTCGGCTGTGGTACTTCCGGGTGGACACACTCCACCTAATAGCACAGGCGGCGCACAACCCAACAATTCTGAGATACCCGAGCATTTACTGCCGATCGTTCAGAGCCTGGCAAACATGCCCATCCCTACCAGCAGCCCGGAACAGGCACTGCGTATAAAGATCCCGGACATCCAGGTGGACGCGCCGGTGGTTCAGGGCGACGGCTGGGAGCAGCTGCGCAAAGGTGTTGGGCAGCATATCAACAACATCCTGCCCGGGCAGAGCGGAAATCTCGTCCTCTCCGCACACAACGATGTTTTTGGAGAGATCTTCCGCCATCTGGACGAATTGAAACCGGGTGATGAGATCATCCTCTTTACAGCCTCCCGGCAATACACTTACACGGTAGAAAGCAGCGAGATCGTCGAACCCACCCGAGTGGATATAATGGCAAGCACAACTGATACAACATTGACACTGATCTCTTGTTATCCCTACATGGTAGACAACAAGAGGATCATCATTAAAGCAATCATTCATTATTAACCCATAAAAGGAGTAACAATGGCCACAAAAACAAAACGCAAAGTATCCACCCCGGCATCCGCCACAGCACCCCAGGCGAATGCAGCTCTCAGCCGCCGCTTCAGCACCAGCGCAGATTTCAACCCGGATTACACCCAGGTCAAGGCTGGTTTGAAGCGCATTGGCATTCTTGCCGGCAGTTTCCTCGTAATCCTGATCGTCCTTTCCTTCATTCTTTAAGAGTGATACCCACCTTCGTTCCGGAGGTGGATTTGTGATATTAAAAGCAAAAACAAAGGAGAATTATATGTCACGCATGTTCGTACCCGGCCCGGTGGATGTGGCAGACGAAGTCCTTGCCGCACAGACAAAACCGATGGTCCCCCACCGCAACAAGGATTTTGAAGCCATCTTCCGTTCTTGCGATGAGCGCCTGCGTCAAGTATTCTTCACTGAACGCCCTGTCATTATCTCCACTTCATCAGGCTCCGGCCTGCAGGAAGCCGGCGTGAGGAATTTCGCCAATGAGACCGTCCTTTCCTGCGTGAACGGCGCGTTCGCCAAACGCTGGTATGATGTAGCTGTTTCCAATGGCAAACTGACCGATAAACTGGATGTCCCCTGGGGTGAGACCATCCACCCGGACCAGTTGGCTGCCGCCCTCAAGCAGAAGAAATATGAAGTAGTCACGATCGTGCATAACGAGACATCCACCGGCGCAGTCAACCCGGTGAAAGAACTGGCGCAGGTCGTTCACCAGGTCAGCCCAGACACCCTCATTCTGGTGGATGCGGTATCTTCCCTGGCTGGCGACAAGATCGAATTTGATGCCTGGGGTCTTGATTTCCTGCTCACCTCCTCACAGAAATGCTTTGCTCTGCCGCCGGGGCTTGCCTTTGGCGCAGCCTCTGAACGGGCAATGAAAAAAGCCGAGACAGTGAAATTCCGCGGTTGGTATTTTGACCTGCTGCTGCTTGAAAAACACCGTGTCAAAGACTCCACCCCGATGACACCCGGCATGTCCCTCATCTGGGCATTGGATGTTCAGCTGGACCGCATGCTCGCAGAAGGCCTGGAAAACCGCTTTGCCCGCCACGCCGCGATGGCAAAAACCACCCAGGATTGGTGTATCGCGCATGGTATGCAACCGCTGGCTGCCGAAGGCTTCCGCTCGCACACCGTTTCCACCGTCCAGAACAGCCGGGGCATGGATATCACCGCCCTCAATGCTTTCCTCAAGACGAAGTCCATGCGGATCGCGAATGGTTACGGCGACCTGAAGGATAAGACCTTCCGCATTGCCCACATGGGCGAGATCACCCTGGCTGATGTAGAAAAACTGCTCGCTGCCATGGATGAATACCTGAAAACGATGTAATTTGCTGTATAGACAGGCGGAAGGCATTGCGCCTTCCGCTTTTTCTTTTTATACTGACTGCAACAAGGAAAAAGAGATGGAAATTGAGTACCGCATTGAGAGCCTGGCAAATGGCGGGGACGGTATTGGGCGTTCCCCGGATGGACATGCCATTTTCACTCCTTTCACGGTTCCGGGTGAACTTGTGTTGGTGCGGGTGGAAGCTGATGCACGTCAGATCCTGCGCGGCGAGGTAATCAAGGTGGTAGAACCATCACCCGCCCGCGTGATCCCACGCTGCCGGCATTACGGGGTCTGTGGCGGCTGCCAGCTGCAGCATATGGATTATGCCGCTCAGCTCGACGCGAAAACCAAGATCGTTGCAGATGTCTTTCAACGGGTAGGCGGTTTACAGGGAGTCACCTTTTTACCAGCCAGCCCCAGCCCGTCACCCTGGAATTACCGCAATCATGTACAGTACCATCTTGACCCAACCGGTAGATTGGGATACCAGATGCGCGCCTCACATGATATTGTCCCGATCGAGACCTGCCACCTGGCTTTACCCCGACTGGAAGAATTACGCAGCAGTTTGAACCTCGATCCCGAAGCAGGCATTCAACGGGTATCCCTGCGTGCCGGCCTGGATAACGATGACATGATCTTGCTGGAAACCGAGGGTGATGACCTGCCTGAATTGGAATTGGAACTGCAGGCTTCGGTTGCCCATTCCGGGGCGAACGGTACACTGATCCTGGCTGGCAATACTCACCAGGCCATCCGCAGTACAGCCGGTGATTTCTTTGTATCCCCGCAATCTTTTTTCCAGGTGAACCTGAAGGTGGCGGAGGCCATGCATGATTCCATCTTCGCCTACCTGCCAGAGGTGATCCCCACTGCCGTGGACCTTTACTGCGGTGCCGGATTCTTTTCCAGGACACTGGCAAAAAGGTCTGACCGACTGGTAGCTATCGAAGCTTCTCCATCCGCCTGTGATGATTTCGCGATCAACCTGGATGCTTTTGATAACATCGAACTCTATCAGGGCAGCACAGACGCGATTCTGCCCGCATTGCATCTGCGGTGCGATGTACTCCTCGCGGACCCGCCCAGGGCGGGCATCGGGGTGAAAACATTGGATGCAATCATTGCCGCCCATCCCTCCCGCCTGGTATATGTCTCCTGCGATCCCGCCACGCTGGCCCGTGATGCAGCCAGACTGGCCAGGAACGGCTATAACTGCCAGTCGGTTCAACCGTTCGATATGTTCCCGCAAACCCAGCACATTGAGTGTGTGGCCTTTTTCGAACCTGCTGGATAGGAAAAGATGTAATTATTTGACATCAGCTATCCCTGGGAATAGCATTGGAATACTGTTTCGCTATACTTGTTTGTAAAGGGTATGATCCTTTTTTCGGCACATAACCTGCAACATTTATACAGATTTCAATGCACAAACGGAGGTAACCATGAAAACGAAAAGAAGCGTCCTGCTTATCCTGGCAATACTGACAATGACTACGCTGGCGTGCAACCTGCCGGCGTATTTCGCACCCGTCACCTATACATTCCCCACGCCCGCGCCAATGCTGCCTGTCGTATCAGCCCCGACAGAAAAAGCAGCAGAGCCGGCGCAACCGGCGCAGCCGACACAGATCCCGGCAAGCAACACGGTGCTGCCCAGTGCGACACCGCTCCCAAGTGCAACGCCGCTGCCTTCCGCGACCCCGCTGCCCAGCCCGACACCCCTTCCCAGCGCCACACCGCTGCCAGCCAATACCCTACCGCCACCACCCACCGCTCTTCCACCGACGCATCGCACCAGCCCATATATGGAAGCTCATTATGTCAGCTCTCCACCAACCATTGACGGAGGTTGGGTGAACTGGGATGCACCGGAGTATGCAGCCAATTACCTGGTCTATGACACCGGTAAATGGGTTGATTCAACCGACCTTTCTGCCGGCTTCAAAATGCTGTGGGACGAGGATTACCTGTATATATCCTTTAAGGTCAAAGATGAGAAGTACCAGCAGCAATCCACCGGCTTATACCTGTATCAAGGTGACAGCGTGGAAGTGCTGGTGGATACCGACGTCCAGGATGATTTCTACACACGTTCCCTGAACTGGGATGATTTCCAAATTGGTGCATCCGCCGGGCAGGGAGCAGTTGGAGCCGACCCTGAAGCATATATCTGGTTCCCCACCTCTGTGGACGGACCCACCACCAAAGTAAAAGTTGGCGCTCAAACGCATAACACCGGCTACCGCATTTCCATGGCCATCCCCTGGAGCCTGCTGGGCGTGGATCCGTATACTGGCGCACGCTTTGGTTTCGCTGCCTCAGTTTCAGATGATGACAGCAAGAATGGCGAGACTCAACAAACCATGATCTCCAGCTCGCCTTACCGCATCCTGACAGACCCCACTTCATGGGGGGATTTGATCCTGGTCAAGTAAAGTGACAAGCAAAAAGCGGCTGGTGGAGCTTACCACCAGCCGCTTTTATAATTTAAGTTTAGAAAAGTATTGCCGCAAGCTCGGACCGGTAGGCGCGAGCCTGTTCATCCTCTTCACCGAACACTTGTAGTAAAGCCACAACCATGGCCCGGGCAGTACCTCGCAGATAGCGTTTATTCTTCCTCAGCACATCCAGCAGGCCATCCAGAGCGGCGTACATATTTCCGCGGCGCGCCAGGCGCAGGGCAGAGGTATAGGTAGCCTGTAATTCATCCTCCCCGGAAGTATCTTCTTCCAGGTTCAGGTAAGCCTGTACCAAAGGCAGGTAGTTCTGCGCCAGGGTATATTCCCGGCTTGCGGGGAAGGTTTCGATCATCGCCAGGGCTTCACTGGCATTCCCTTCCGCCACCAGGCAAGTCAGGTAACCGTACAGGGCTGCCGAATTATCTTCTTCCTGATCCAAAGCTTCCGAAAAGGCAGCCCGTGCTTCAGCCCAGGCTTTACGCGCAAGGAGCGACTGTCCGCGACCGATAGACAGGTTTCCCGGGGTTGGCGAGATCGCTTTGATTAGATCATGGATCCTGGTTTCGACCAGGGGGCCGTTCAATTCGGCTGTGAGCATACCATTAACGAATGCGCGGACGGCAGGCAGAGAGCGGACTCCGTACCTCCCCGGCAATGTCTTTTCTTGATCTACATTCACGCGTGCCAACCTGAAAGCGCCATGCGCTTCGCGCGCAGATCGCTGCAATTGGGGAGTGAGTTGTTTACTTACTGCTGACCATTCCGCCCAAAATTCCACTATGACAGGCGAGCGGTGCGAGTAATCCAACACCTCTTGCTCGAAATTCGATTCACTGACATCCAAGATCAAATCATCCATAGATTGCTGGCCTATTCGTCTTCATTTGCCGGCCGGGAAGGTTGGATGACCTGCACAACCTCGCCATGATAATTGATGACCACTTTGAAACCCATCATACCCATGTAGGCACGTCCGGCTTCGGGAATGCCATCACGATATACCTGCTCCAATTGCTGGTTCATGTTTCGGATCTGCTCGTTGATGATTGCCCTGCTGAAAATATCATCCTGCCCCAGCATCTTTGCTGTCTGGTCAGCCAGCTCATCTTCATGCCCCTTAATCTGCTCCAGCATGGCCTGCAACACCTGTCGGTCCACCTGCTCGGCAGGGATATGGCGCAGGAATCCTTCATCGTTCACCACATAACAGGGTTCATCGCCGATGTTGGATGTTCCCACCAGGTCACCGCATTCATCGACTACCAGGCCTTTAAATAATGGTTCTCTCGACACTTTTCCTTCCGTTCATTGATGGACATTCACCAGGGTGCCGACATCCGCCCAGTTGTATAACCAGGCAGCATCCTCGGTGCGTAAATTCACACATCCATGGCTCATTGGCGTCCCAAAATTACTGTGCCAGTAAGTTCCATGGAAACTATACCCTTCATAGAAATACATTACGTAAGGCACATCCGGTAAGTAGTATCCCGGGCCTGCCATATCATCGTAGCGATACTTGACATATATATAATAACGCCCGGTCACAGTCGGGTGAGCAGAGGTACCGGTGGACACGGTGAACTTCTTCACGATATCCTGCCCCTCATACGCGTACACCCGCTGCTGACTGAGGTCCACATCGATCCAGCGTTCCCGCTGACTGGAAACCGGTAATTCGGCTGGCGAGTAGACATAATCCTCTTCCACATACACCACAGGTGGAAGCGCAGTAGCGGTTGGGGCTGTTGTAGTGGTTGGTAGCGGGGTGTCTGTCGGGATGGGCGTGTTCGTCGCCGTGGGCGTCGGGCTGGCTGTCGGCGTTGCGGTAAATGTCAGCGTTGGAGTGAAAGTAGCCGTGGGAGTGGGCGTTAGCGTTGGTTTGGTATACACCCCAGACTGTACCTGAATCACCGCTGGCGGTTCGACTGCCTGCCAGAGGTTCGGGCCGAAGAACCACCCAGCAACAGCCAGGCTGACGAACATCACAAATAGAATCCACGGCAGCAGAGCCACCCGCCGGGCAGTAACTTTTGCCGTTGTTGTCCAGGAATAGGGAGTGGACGTATTGTCTGCCGGCAACGCGGTTTGGGTGCCGGGTAGATCATTACCGGTTCCAAGGTTTTCCGGTTGCCATCCAGATAAAGTGCTGGCAGCTTGGGGGCTGCCTGCGGGTCTTTGCACCTCCCGGAGTTTATTCAGGCGTTCGCGCGCCCAGGCTATACCCTTCATCGCCCGCGGGCTGTCCGGGTGGATTCGCAATGCAGTACTCAGGTGTTGCAGGGCTTCTTCGGGTTCTGAGACAGCAGCCAGCATCAACCAAACATCTTCCAGTTCGGGGGCAAGCCGGGTAGCTTGAAGCGCCAGGCTTCTGGCTGCAACAGGGTCATGAGCAGCCAGGGCTTCCTTTGCTTTGCGAATAACCTCCAGCGCTGCCTGGGTCTCTGGCAGAGTCACGGTGATACCTGCCCTGCGGCCGGATCTTCATCCCGCACATAGCACAGGATCCCGGAAACGATCCCCTGCGCGGCTTTCGCCGGTGATTTCGTCAGGAATTCCCGATCCAGGTTGAGATACCCGGCTTCCATGACCACAACAGGTGTACCCTGATTGACTTCCTCAAATCCATGCCATGTGGTGAGATGTTCATTTGAACCATTGATAAAGCGCATCCCTGTTTCGGCGGCGTAGCGGTTGGTGATGCAGTTGACCAGCCTGCCGGCAGCTTCCGGCTGAGAACGCGCTCCCAGGCTGGGAACTGCGGTGAACCCAGTGGCGCTGTTATCGATAAATTCACAGGATCCGCTGTGAATGGAGACGACCACCAGACCATTGTAATTTTGTAAGCGGCTGTCAAATTCCTTCAACAGGTCCACTTCATATCCCTGTTCCAGCAGCTTCTGCCTCACAAAAGTAGCGATCGCTAAATTGGCATCCGTTTCGGTCTGTCCATCGGTACATACGTAACCACCATCACTCCCCCAATGCCCGGCAACTATACCGATGCGGTCGGATGAGGGGGCTTCTGTGGCAGCTGCCAGCTGGGGATATGCCTGATTGCGAATAGCCTGAGACAGGCTGTATTCCATGTTCGTAGAAAACAAACCCGCGGGGGTAATAAAGTTAAACAGTGTCGCAACCAGGACGGCAACACTGATCACCGTACCCAGATACGGCATAAAATTAAAACTGATCTCAGGGGTGTGCTGCCTGGGCTCTTCGTCTGAGGGGGATGTGTCCTGATCTATCATTCCAATTCACCTTGCATCTTTGATACCAATTATAGACGATACCCGCTCCCTTTGCAGGAAAAAATAAAACCACCCGTTACGGGTGGCCAGGTATGCTGAAAAAGGGATTGTGATCAGCCAGCGATCTCGACTGAATCCACAATAGCAACGATGAGCGAATTGACACAACTGGCAGGGTTGCGCAGAGCTTGACGGTTCCCATTGCCTTCGCGGTTGATGATGACCACATCCCCGACACCTGCCTGGGTGTTATCCAAGGCGATGAAATCCTCATTGGGCACATCACCGGCCATCACCAATGGCTGCACAACCAGCAACCGGTGGTCCTTATAATCCGGGGTACTGACGGTCGTGACGACCGTCCCGATCACACGGGCAAGTATCATCAGGCGTACCTGTTCCAGCCCGGTTTGAGGGTGAAATCGTACTCACCATCCGGGCGCATGGTCAGTTCATCCACAATACCTGTCACAGCCAGGTCTACCGGGACGAATTTCTCATCCAGCATTGCCAGCGCGGCTTCACGTGAACGCGCCAACACGCACAGGTCTCCCGGCCCCGCCATTACCGTATCCGCAGCTACAGCCAGCGGGCCTACAGGCTGCATTCGGCTATCCAATGGCTGCACAACCAACAACTTAACGCCGTTCAAACCTTCCGTTTTGATGGTGGCCACGGCTGTTCCGTGGATGCGGCCGAATAACACGCTACACCTTGACCTGGTCCAGCACACGGCGAATGATGGCATCCAACAGTGACTGGTCCACATTACTGCCCAGACGGGCAACGACAGCATTTTTGATGCGCGCGGAAAGGTCTGCCGGCAGTCCAGCGGATGCCTGCTTCTCGGGACAGCCCGGATTGTTACACGGCGATGCCGCATGTAGATGGGTGTAACTGCTGGCCGCCGGCTGTTGATGTTCGCGGCTCAGGTAAGGCCGAACGGGCGCATCCGCCACCTGTTCTCCCGGTTGGATCAGCTTTATACCCAGGCGGGTGGCTTTTTCGTATGCCAACCCTGTCAGCACCACATTCTCATTCAAGTCCAGGCTGGTCACACCCGTCTTGAAGAGGTCTTCAATTTCATGTTCTGTATAAAAGGTCTTGGGCATGGTCCCTCCGCCTAACCGGCGATACCTTCCAAGGATTCGAGTGCTTTCACGGCAGCATCGCGTGCTGTAATGATCTCTGCTTCAGAACCGCTCAGCCACATGCGGCCATAGCGCCCGACAGAGGAGATATGCACGATCTTGATGTTCGCGCTCTTTTCGGCTTCGTTCACCGCGTAATTGATGTATGCTGCCGGCGCGCATTCCAGAACCAGCATGGTCTCACCCGGAACCAACATCGAACCCCGGCGGAAGCGGTTCAGCAGCTGAGACTGGTATGGGTCAATATTGGTGATGACCTGCACCGATGCGATCACAGGTTTGATGCGGCTGGCTGGGTTCAATCCCAGGCGTGAAAGGACCACGTCTCCGGCTTCGATTACGGCTGCCTGGTGGTGAGAATGCAGTTCGAACATACCGAATTCGCGTTCTACGATTTGAGCACCCGGCCGGGCTTCGGTTGCCTTGACGGCAATATCCACCAGTTTGAAGACCTCGTTCCCTGGAGATACCTCAACATACAATGCTGCCATCCCCTCGGTCGGCAGATCTCCCTGCGTGATGGTTCCGATAAAGGCAGCATACTGGGCTTGCATTCTGTCCAGGTAGGCGTAACATCGAAGTGAAAAATTATCAGCCATGTTTCTCTCCTAAATACGATCGTGCAGGGCAATGCCAAGCGGTGTGATGAAAAGCGGATCCTGCGGCACTATGGTGGGGATACCGGTATACTCCTGCACTACTCCGGCCATACCGGTGAAAGCAGTTGAGCCGCCCACAAGGGTAAGTGCCGGAACATCATAACCTGAGACGCTGCGCATCACGATGGCACCTACTTTTTCCATCACCGGTTTGACCGCGTGGAACAGGGAAGGTTGCAGCGCCGGATTGCATTTGCGGATCTCTGCCTCTTCGAAGGGGATATCGAGCGATCCCGCGATGACCAGAGAAAAATGTGTGCCACCGCAGGGTTCATCGGCAGAAGTAATCACCTGCCCACCGCGGATGACTGCTACACCGGTGGTGCCGCCACCTACATCCACGATTGCCCCTTCCACCAGGCAGAGCACATTGTTGGCCGCGCTGGGTTCATCCACCAAACCGGTACATTCCAGGCCTGCAGCTTCCAGCACATTGGCTGTGGCGCGAATTTCTGCCTGAGGTACACCGGGCGGATATCCGCTGGCGGCATGTGTAAGTACCCTGCCGAGACGCCTTTCGACACGGGTTTTCATTTCTTTCAGCCGATCCACCGCACCGATGAAATCCACCACCAGCCCATCGCGTGAAACCTGTGCGTACTGATACTCTCCGGCAAGCGGCAAGCCATTTTCATCCACTACCACGAGGACCAGGTATGCTGTACCCAGGTCCACGCCAGTATACAGTTCTCCAACCGGTGTTTCCACCGGTTCGGCAGTTTCTGAAAGGCGGGAAGGCAGGATCACCCGTCCGGCAAGTGACAGGTAGTCTTCGAGGGTGATGCCTGCTTCCCTGTTCAGCATTGGAGACAAAATGGCGTTCCCCGGTGTGTGTTATTTCTTTTCGGTGGTTCGGCCACCGATGGTGCCCTTGGTCTGGGTGGGCAGGATCATTTCCACATCGGCGTGCGGCCGTGGAATGACATGGACCGAGACCAGTTCTCCAACACGTTTGGCGGCAGCTGCGCCGGCATCTGTGGCGGCTTTGACAGCGCCAACATCTCCGCGGACCATGACGGTCACAAATCCACCGCCGACATACTCGGAACCGAGCAGGACGACATTTGCGGCTTTGACCATGGCATCGGCGGCTTCAATTGCTCCGACCAGTCCTTTGGTCTCAACCATTCCTAAAGCGATCAGTGCAGTATCTAGTGGCATTTTGTTCTCCTTCTGATTATTTTGCGTTCAAGATCTCTTGAACTACCTGACGAACCACAGCTTCGATCTGCTGCGGGGTAGGCCGATTGGGTTGCGCGCCTGGTTTCAAGGCCGCAGCCGGCGGTTGGCTCGTACCATAAGCGACGCGCTTGACATTGAACATATGATGGACGGTGACATTATCCCCGGTGATGGAACCGCCAATTCCACCTGCCCCGAGGGTGAGTGAAGGCATCAAACCGGTGGTCACTCCCACAGCACCAAGTGTGGCCATGGTATTCACCAAAATGCGGAAAACCGGTTTCTCCAGACCGAAAGCCGTGACGATCTTCTCATCCCGGCAGTGCAGCGCCACACTATGCCCTTTTCCGCCAAAGTGGATGAGCTCGATGCAGCGTTCACAACCTGCCAGCCAACCATCCGCTTCATACCAACCCAGGACTGTGGTCAGTTTTTCTGCAGAAAGCGGCTCCGCTTTACCCACCTGGTTCAACCTGGCAACCAGCACGCGGGTGCCGGAAGGCACTTCAAAACCAGCCATGCCGGCAATCACTTCTGCAGATTTTCCCACTGCTGCCGGGTTCATGCTCATATTTTCATGGAATAGCAATCTACCCAGGGCTACGGATTGTTCCATAGAGACAAAATAAGCTCCCTGGGCTTCCATCCGCTGGCGTAATTCAGAAGCGATCGGGGCATCTGCTACGACAGATTGTTCGGTGGCGCAGATGGTGGAATAATCGAACGCTTTGCTGGCAACGATGAAACGGGCGGCCTGGTCCAGGTCCGCGCTACGGTCCACATAGACCGGCACATTCCCCGGGCCGACACCATAGGCAGGTTTACCGACCGAATGAGCCGCGCGAACCATCGGGGTTCCACCGGTAGCCAGAATGAGCGAAATTGCCCGGTGGTTCATCAACTCCTGAGTGCCTTGTAAAGATACCTGCTGCATGCATGCGATCAGCCCGCGCGGTGCGCCGGCATCTTCTGCTGCCCGCGCCATGATCCGGGCAGTCTCAACACAGCAATTCACCGCGCTTGGGTGCGGTGCCACCACGATCCCATTGCGCGCCTTGACTGAGATCAGGATCTTGAACATTACTGTGGAAGTGGGGTTGGTGCTGGGCGTTAAGGCAGCTACCACGCCAACCGGCCAGGCAATCTCAGTCAATCCGTGTGCCAGATCCTGCCGGATGATCCCGGCTGTGCGTACATCTTTGATACTCTCCCAGACACCACGGGAGCCAAGCTCGTTCTTCAGCCGTTTATGTTCAGGAACACCATAGCCGGTTTCTTCATAAGCCATCTGTCCCAGGCGCGCGGAGGCAGAAAAAGCCGCATCCGCCATGGCTGCACAGACTTTATCCACCTGCTCCTGACCTGCCTGGGCCCAGACTTTCTGAGCTTCCCGGGCATTCATTGCCAGGTCACGTGCTTCTTGAATTGAAACCAGATCCGGATCCATCCTGCCTACTTGCGATACGTAGTCTCGCCATCCACATGGAGCGAGTCAATAATTCCCATAATGACGGTATCCACCGGTGTGTCTTTGGTGATTGCTGTCTGCCGGGCACTGGAACCTGCGGCGGTGAGAACCAGGTCGCCTACCCCGGCATCCAGTGTGTCGATGGCAACATAAGGCTTGCCACTGGCAACGCCATTCTCATCCGCCGGCCGGCAGATCAACAACTTGCGGCCGACCAGTTTTTCATCTTTTATGGTGGAAACTGTGGTACCAATTACGCGGGCAATGAGCATAGTACCTCCGGGATCAATAACCTTTAGCTGGTGCGGCAGCAGCAGACGCGGCTTCAGCAGGCTGACCGACACCTTGAACGATCTTCACACTGGCACTGGCACCGATGCGATTGGCACCGGCTTTGACCATGGCTTCGGCATCCTGCGTGGTGCGCACTCCGCCAGAGGCCTTGACGCCGATCTCCGGGCCAACGACCCGGCGCATCAAGGCGATATCTTCCACGGTGGCTCCGCCGCCGCTGAAACCGGTGGATGTCTTGACAAAATCCGCCCCGGCTTCTTTTGCCAGCAGGCAGGCTGTTACCTTTTCATCGTTATTCAACAGGGCAGTTTCAATGATGACTTTCAGGATGGCTCCGCCGTTATGAGCAGTACGAACGACACCGCGAATATCACGGGAAACCAGCTCAAGATCGCCGCTTTTCAACGCGCCAATATTGATGACCATGTCGATCTCAGATGCGCCGTGTTGGATGGCCAGCTGTGTTTCCATCACCTTTACATCCGGCGTGTTGGCACCCAGTGGGAAGCCGATCACTGAACAGACCCGCACCGGGGTACCCCGCAGCAGTTCCGCGCAAAGGCGGACATTGGCGGGATTGACACAGACGGATGCAAAGCTGTACTTACGAGCCTCAAAACATAATTGGGCAATCTGATCCTTGGTGGCATCCGGTTTCAGGAGGGTATGGTCAATCATCGAGGCGATGGAGATATCTGCAGGGATCCCGCCCAGGCGGGTGCTTAATCGCTCCGCACCAGCGGATACCACATTGCCGATCTTATCGAAACAGGTGCGAACGCACAGGCCTTCCGAACATTCCATCTTGCAGGATCCATCCACGGGGTTCTGCTGGCGATACTTGCGTTCTTCCATCGCCGTCAATACTTCACGGGTGATGATCTCAACGATCTGTTCCACCATCTGAGAGTCCGTTGCCATAGGTTCAGCCCTTCATAAACTTAGTTTCGATCGTGATGATCTTATCGATGCGCTTTTGGTGGCGCGCACCGCCAAATTCTGTTGCCAGCCAGGTTTTTACGATCTGTTTCGCCAGGTTATCGCCTATCAGTCCAGCCCCCAGTGTCAATACATTGGCATCATTATGCTCGCGGCTGTTGACGGCTGTCGCGTAATCGTAACAGAGTGCCGCCCGCACACCTGGGACTTTATTGGCTGCCATACAGCTGCCGATACCGGCACCATCTACTACGATACCGCGCCAGGCTTTGTTCTCTTTGACCTGCAATGCCACCGCCAGCGCGAAATCCGGATAGTCCACAGCAGTGGTTCCATCCGCGGTGCCGCAATCTGATACCCCATACCCCAATTCCACCAGGTAGGACTTCAGCATCTCTTTCATTTTGTACCCGCCGTGGTCGGAACCGATAGCGATGGTTTTCATTGCTGCCGGAGCGGATGGAGGTGTTTTTACCGATGACTGCGGCGCGGCAGGCGGGATGCTGGCGACAGGCACAGCAGGTGAAGCGGGTGCAGCCCCAATTGTGCGGCGCACCACCTGTTCAACAATCTGATGTAGTTCCTGCTCTGTAATAGGTGTCATCGGTTTATTCCGGGGTTATACTTGACGAAAGTCGGATATTTCCGTATAGTATAACTGGTAATGTGGTCATTACCAGTAGTGTAGCACGAAGGAAAGACCATGTCAAGTACCATTAACCCGAACGATATGCTGCCCCGATATTTCCAACTGGTGACGATTCTGCGCGCAAAGATCGAAGCCGGCGAATGGCAGCCGCATGCGGCCATTCCATCTGAACGCCAGCTGGAGGTACTGTACAGTGTCTCCCGCACTACTGTCCGTCAGGCTGTCGGTTTGTTGATACGCCAGGGCCTGGTTTACCAGCTGCATGGCAAGGGTACCTATGTGTCCCCCCGCAAGCTGCAGAAAGGATTGGTGGAGCTCACCAGCTTCAGTGAGGATATGCTGCAGCGCGGGTTACAGCCCGGCCAGCGCATTCTGGAACTGGCTGAAGTGGAAGCACCTGAACAGGTGCGTCAGCACCTGGAGCTTTCACCAGATATCAGGACAGTGATCCGGTTGGAAAGAGTGCGGACAGGTGACGGCCAACCGATTGGGCTGCAGACTTCGTATCTCAACTTGCCGGCCGGCGCCACCCTGACCCGGGAACAACTGGAAGAACGCGGCTCACTGTATGCGATTTTGCAGGAAAAGTACAACATCAACCTGGCAGCCGCAGATGAAACGCTGGAAGTGACAGTGGCCACCCCACGCGAAGCACTGCTGCTGGAAGTACCTGCAGGCAATCCGCTCCTGCTGAGCGAGCGGATCCTGTGGACGAACGAGCGACGCGCTATCGAATTTGTGAAGATCCTTTACCGGGGCGACCGGTACCGCTATACCGTGCGACTGACACGCTGAGGCTGCAGATGAAACTATCACAAACCGCTACCCGATCAAACGAATCTTTGAAAACAGGGGAGCTCGCATGAGCGCGACCGAAAAGATGACCCCACTGCACATCCACCAGGTGGATATTGAACCTGCCGGCAAGCGGGTAATGGTTGCGGAAGGCACAAACCTGCTGGATGCAGCCCGTCAGGCGGGTGTGGAGATTGTTGCTTCCTGCAGCGGGATTGGGATCTGCGGCACCTGTAAGGTGAAACTGGTCTCAGGCCGGCTTTCACCTCTGACACCCATGGAAGAGGATACCCTCACCAAAGAAGAGATCGCAGGGGGTTTGCGCCTGGCATGCCAGGCCGAACCGTTGAGTCATGTGCGGTTGGATGTACCGCAGGAATCCCTGCTGCATACACAGAAAATGCAGTTCGAAGGCTTGGAACAAAGCCGGAGCATGGACCCGGCGGTCATCGCGCTGGACTTGAATCTACAAGGCCCATCCATGAAAGACTTGCGGGCGGATATTACCCGGGTGGATGATGAATTGCTAAACCGGGGATACCCTCACCTGCGTGCCAGCCTGCAGCAACTGCATGACACTTCCAAATCTCTGCGTGAGGGTAACTGGCAGGCGCGTATCGTCATTCGGCCGGAAGAAGGTGCAAGTTACCTGGTCGCTATCCTGCCTTCCCATTCTGCCATGCTCGGGCTTGCTATGGATATTGGCTCCACCAAGGTGGCGATGTATCTGGTGGATCTCACCACCGGGGGAACGCTGAAAGCTTTTGCGGTCATGAATCCGCAGATCGCATACGGTGAAGACATCATCAGCCGGATCTCCTATGCCAATCGCGGGGATGCTGAGCGGTTGCAGCTGCAAAGCCTGCTGGTGAATGGTATCAATCAAGCTGTCGCTGAACAGCTGCGTGTCTTGGGAATGGATGCCAGTCAAATTGTGGATGTGGTTGCGGTCGGAAATACGGCCATCCATCACTTCTTCTGCGGGCTACCGGTCGAGCAGCTCGGTCGTGCCCCTTACGTGCCGGTGGTATCGCACGCCTTGCGTATCAGCGCCAACGAGATCGGGCTACGGGCTGCCCCCGGTACGCAGGTGTACCTGCCGCCCAACATTGCCGGCTATGTCGGAGCGGACCATGTCTCTGCACTGCTTGCCAGCCAGGCATATTTTGACCAGAAAGCAGGCCTTCTGGTAGATATCGGTACGAATACCGAGATCAGTTTGGTGATGGGCCAGCGCATCCTTTCTTGTTCTTGTGCTTCCGGCCCGGCTTTTGAAGGCGCGCATATTCAGGATGGTATGCGTGCCGCTCCCGGCGCGATAGACCGGATCAGTTTCTATGACGGCAAACCGGTGGTATTTACGATCGAAGAGAAACCTCCGGTGGGTATATGCGGCTCCGGGATACTGAATTCACTGGCTGAGATGCTAAAGGCCGGCGTATTGGATAGGCGTGGAATCCTGATTGGCCAAAACAGCGCGGGGAAAGCGAGTTTCACCCTGGTGAATGCGGCTCACAGCGGTCATGGACGGGAAATTGTGATCACCCGTAAGGATGTGAACGAGATTCAACTGGCGAAAGCGGCCATCCGCGGCGGAATGCGTACATTGCAGGATATTGCCGGCGTGGCGGATGGTGAGATCAGCGCGTTCATTGCGGCAGGCGCATTTGGCACCCATCTGGATACGGGAAGCGCCATCCGCACCGGCATGTACCCGGACATACCAGAGGAACGCTTCCACCAGGTAGGCAATGCAGCCGGGGTTGGCGCTAAACAAATGCTGCTCTCACGCGCGAAAAGGCTAGAAGCGGAAGAGATCATCCGCCGGGTGGAATATGTGGAGCTGACGGTCACCCCGCAGTTCACGCCTTTTTATACGGAAGAAATGTTCTTCCCTGAAACTTAAAGTACAGACGGAAGGTTTTCACCTTCCGCCGGACCTTTTCCTGTCAGTTAACAATGCTCACTCAGTATTTTTCTCAATCCGGTTCGGCATAGCCCAGAATGCAGACTGCCTGTGGGCCGGTATGCGCTCCCAGCACGGGTGAGGCATAGTTGATATTCATCTCCACCGGGTGGAATACAACCTCTACCTGCCTGGCGATCTCTTGCGCTTCCGCCAGGGCATCATTATGCGCCACGGTGATATGCAATTTCTGCCCCGGGGTGAAATGCCGGGAAAATTCCTTGAAAAGGCCATCCAGCGCGGCCTTGCGTGAGCGGGCTGGAATCGATGCCCCGACCGTTCCGGTCTCCGGCTTGACGAACACCAACGGCTTGATCTTTAGAAAACTGTTCACCAGGCTAACAGCATCGGCAATGCGCCCGCCTTTGCTGAGATAATCGATCGTATCCAGAGAGACATAATAGACCATGTGGCTGCGGACGTATTCCGCGGCAGCCAGCATCGCAGGCAGGTCCCCGCCGGCATCACGTGCTCGCGCGGCTGCTATCACCTGCCATCCCAGGCCCATACCGTTATTTTTACCATCCACTACTGTCACGGGAAGCGGTGCGCCTTCCGCTGCCTGCCGTGCAGATAGGATCGTTCCGCTCATGGCGCTACTGATCGTGAAAACAACCACCTGCTCGGCACCCGCCTCCGCCGCGGACTGGTATGCCTGAATGAAAGCTGCCGGCGTAGGTTGGGATGTGGTGGGGTGGTGCGTCCCCTGGCTCAGCCTTTCATAAAAATCCGCCGGGCTCATCTCCACGCCATCCAGGTAGGGAGTGCCGCCGAAGATGATAGAGAGTGGAATCACCGTGATCTCGTGCTGCTGGAGCCACTCCGGGGGGATATCGCAGGTGCTGTCGGTAATGATCGCAATTTTATGAGCCATGGCCACTCCTATATGCAGGAAAGTTTCATACCTCAATGATACCAAAACCGGTTATATATGCAAAATAGGTCAGCTGTATCAACCTGCATGCGCTGCTTTGTGGACACAGGGGTATAATCCAAACTTATGACCACTACCAACCCTGATAACCGTACCCGCCTGACCGGGCTGCTTAATCTGCTGATTGTTTATGTCGTCTGGGGTTCCACTTACCTCGCCATCCGGATCGGCGTACGGGAAGGCTCCGGCTTTCCGCCCTTCTTTCTGGCTGGCACGCGGGTGCTGACAGCCGGCTTGATTCTGCTGGCGTTTCTTGCCATTCGGCGAAAATCCATCCACCTGACACGGTCGGAATTCCTGCGGCTGGCATTTTCGGGCGTATTGCTCTGGCTGGGCGGCAACGGGCTAGTGGTCTTTGCTGAACAACACGTGGATTCAAGCATCGCCGCATTGATCATCGGCTCTACACCGCTGGCTGTCACCCTGATGGAATCCATTCTCAACCGGCGCACGCCATCCGCGCTGCTGGTGGTATCCATGCTGGTTGGGTTTGCCGGGGTGGGGTTGCTTTCAGCGCCTGCCTTTACTTCTGGTGTCAAAGCGGATGGCGGTTATGTACTGATCATCGTGCTGGCTTCCATGTTGTGGGGCGCAGGCAGCCTGTACCAGAGCCGCAATCCGGTATCGGTCGCGCCAGAACTATCTTCTGCCATCCAACACATTTCCGGCGCGGCAGCACTGCTGGCCACAGCTTTCATCACCCATGAGCCGCTCCCGCAGCCAACCACTCAAGCGCTGCTTGCCTGGGGATACCTGGTAGTCTTCGGTTCGCTGCTGGCCTTCACAGCCTACGTCCGCGCACTGCGGCTGCTGCCCACCAACCTGGTAATGACCTATGCCTATGTCAACCCGGTCATCGCGGTGATCCTGGGAGCCCTCATCCTGAATGAAACACCGACAGCCTGGACGCTGGGAGGCATGGCACTGATCATTCTGGGCGTGGCAGGGGTCTTCCGCGCGCGGGCAGGGCAGAAGCCCATCCATTGATGAAGTTTCGCTATTGCGTAATTCCCGATGATAAAGTAAAATGCAAGCGTTCCGGGCGGGTAGCTCAGTTGGTTAGAGCACACGGTTGACATCCGTGAGGTCGTAGGTTCGAGCCCTATTCCGCCCACTGTCTATCCAGTTGATATCAAGCCCCATCGAGGGGTGATTAGGTCGTAGGCCCCCGGAAGGGGATGGTATTCGAGCCCTATTCCGCCCACAAGACTAAAACTCTCTTCAAGGAGAGTTTTTTTATTCAATG
>CAIKMQ010000010.1 GCA_903828565.1 uncultured Leptolinea sp.
AGCATAGTTGCTGGCTTCTTGAGGATACCTGGTAAAGTAGAATCCTTTTCCTAGTAATCCATCATTTCCAGATGAGTCTCCTATTTTCGAAAAATCGAATACTGTAAACTCTCTGCCTGTTCCATGATACACAACCAGCGGTTTCCCATCGGCATCAACAACCTTAGAATGGTTATTGACATTATCGAGCCATCGTGCTATTCTTGATTTAGAAATACCTCTGAATACATCCCCTGGGAATTGTGATCCAGAAAGGGCATCAGAGGTATTCTGGTTATTAAGGATCACATGGTTGTCGTAGTAATAAAAGGTAGACCCTTTCTCCTTTACTTCTCTGATTGCAAAAGAAATAAGGACTGGTTCACTATCTAGAGTCGCACTAATTGCATAAAAGTGCATAGCAAGAATATTTCTTCTATGTTTCGCGTCTGGTTCACTGCTATACTTAATTGCATTCTCTAGTAGAGTAGGCAGCTCCTGTAATACTTTTACGCTTCTATGGTTTTCCCAATCTGTATGTTCAACAGTTTCTTTGAAACCACTGTTCTGAAACTGAATAGCAATGCCTTTTTCTTTGTTATGTACGGTTATTCCAAGGAAGTCCTTGAATCTCCTCTCAGCATTTTCTCTTAACTGTTTGGTATTTGATACATCGCCCAGTGGTTTACTGTTTATATCAACAGGCTTCATTGTCACCAATCGGCTCAGTATTCCTGGCGCTTCCCAATCCCCAAACCAATCCTTAAACTCCGGCGTGTAGATCTGCTGTTGTTTGCTATCACTAGCTGCTCTCTGCTCCAGCGCCGCCCCACCGACTTGCTTCCCTCCACTTTCGTAGAAAGTGGGGGGATTGAGGGGGGCTGCGGTTCGCCAGGTTGCGGCTGTGTCGTGATGTCCGGCTGCAAGTTCTCTCCACCGGGGCTGCGTTGTTCCAGGGTTGCCCCACCATCCTTGTTCCGTAGTATACTGATATTGGAAGGAGGTCTCTTGGATAAAAATTCCTCTGCTGCAGCTATTAATCTTTCAACCGCTGAAGTCCGCAAATTCGCAGAAGTCGGGTCTTGGATTACATTTAACATGTCGCTGACCGATTTGTTTACCAAACTCTCTAATTCTTCTACTCCACTTACATCTGAAGGAATTACTGGCTTAGCATTAACTGGATTGTCGTATTGCAAGCGGTCAGCCGAATCAGAAGACAGATCGGCAGATAGTGCAAGAGAATAAAGCGTATTGCTATACCCGATTAATTCCTCTCTATATATTTCAATTTCCCCGTGTTTACCATAATCACTTTCAACATCAGCCATCAACCTGGTGATTTTATAGATATTATGTCCAAGCCTATCTTTCAGGGCTTTCATTGCAGGGGTCAATAACTGTAATTCCTTAACGACTGTATCATCCTCACCGTAAACCAGCTTAATTCCAATATCCTTATAACCATCACCGCCTTCCTGGTACCTGTTGGTAATATCTGGTTTCCCATCCTTCGGGTTGATCCACACCTGGTAACCAGCTTCTTTTAGTTTTGTAAGGATCAGCGGTAAATCTTCTATGTTCTGAATGACAAGTGTGGTGCGCAGTGCATCCGATATGGTTCAGCTCAGCGCCATTCCTCAACCCGCCCAGCTTCGCCACCACATTCAAGTCCGCCGGGTTCAGATCGCGCCGGAACACATGCCCCAGCTCGTGCACCAACGTTGAATATCCCCGCCCTCGAAGATCGTAATCAAACCCCGCCCGTCTTCTATGTTGAAGATCACCTGTCCCTTCAGGTCGCTCTGTTTCAGGGGATTGCCATCTTTATCAACTCGTGCTATATTGGATTCATCTCCAGCACCTGTACTATGTCGAGATTTATAGGTAGGCATAGTATCAGTAGCGCCGGTCTTGATTTGACCCAAGCCGGTTGCACCTCGGAGATATTTTTTATCCCGTGTGAATCCAGTGACAACCCAATCATTTACTACATCGCCATTCGGCAATTTATTGCTTTCTAATTGTATTACTACTGTGCTTTTGCCTAGAGTAATATTCCTTCGTTGGTGATTCTTAACTCTATACTCATTTCCTATGGTTCCTTCTGCGATGATGACATAAATATCCCGCGCAAACTTCTCTCCGTCATAACCTTCTGATTTTCTCTTCGTAATAATATGGCTAAGACCAGATCCATTCTCAAAATCCCTTTTGGGATTACCAGGTCTGCCCCATAATATATCTATCCATCCTATTTCAGTTCTCAGAAAGGCATGTTTTTTATCTTTATGATCTGCGATAGCCTCTTCGAGGAGTATCTTCCCTTCTCCGGTGTTATGTTCATACGCAGCTTGCTCTTCTGGTGTTCTGGGTTTCTGTGCATCTTGATGTAAACCAGGTTCCAGGCTGTCACCATCCTCACCCAGGGTTGTGATCTTCCCGTCAGCAGACCGTATTTGAATATCCTGAATATGGGTGGCATAATACGCATCCCGCGTCGCTTCGTTTGGTGACCATCCTTGTGCCCTCGCCCAGCTGTCAGCTACCTGGTCGGTCAGTACCATCGCCGCGCCAACCGCATTGCGTACCGCTCTTGCAAATCCAGGAACTCCGCGCCATTCCTCAACCCGCCCAGCTTCGCCACCACATTCAAGTCCGCCGGGTTAAGATCGCGCCTGAACACATGCCCCAGCTCGTGCACCAGGCTAAAGATATTCCCCTCAGCAAACATCGTAATGAGCGCCCGCCCATCCTGCGCGCTGAAAGATACCACCGCATTCGGGTGGTTCTCTCCCTGCTTCAGTGTATTGCTGCCATTTATTCCCATCTTGACATCGTATATGATTCGTGCTAAATTGTCTTTGAAGAGGTTAGCAGAGACGTCCTTCGGTTCTTCGGAAGCCGAGTTGGCTCTCTCCAAAGCCTCTTTTATATTTATTGCCTCTGTTGTGTGAGAATCATAGAATAGGTTTCCATTCTCTTCTCTCACCACAATTCTGACAAATATCTCTCTGTCATCCAGTTGGACTTTCGTTCCGTAGTGATGGTAAGTTGCTCTATCCGCTGAACCTTCTTGTTTCTGGTCAGATTGTAATAAAATACCATCTGAGAAAATCCTGGGCAGGTCTTGGATAATTTGCAAGTCAGTTACCTGATGCTTAGTGTGACTAAGGATATTTCGTATCAGAGACTGATATAATCACGAATATAGAAAATACCGGCTCATACTTTAAACGGGTTGAAACCCGTATGATAATACTGGAGGATCGTTTTATGAGAAAACCGATGGTTGCTGGAAACTGGAAGATGAACAAGACTGTGGAACAGGCGCGGGAACTGGTTGCGCAACTACTTCCTGACCTGCAGGCATTCCATACTGTGGAGCGAGTGATCTGTCCACCATTTACCGCTTTACTGCCGATCTGCGCCATGCTGAAAGGCACAGATATCGGCCTGGGCGCTCAGAATATACACTGGGAAGCAAGCGGGGCATACACCGGCGAGGAATCCGCAGCGATGGTGAAAGAGTTCTGTCAGTATGTGATCATCGGCCACTCTGAAAGGCGTGCTTATTTTGGAGAAACGGATGAGAGCGTAAACAAGAAGGTGCGAGCTGCCTGCGAAGCGAAGTTGACTTCCATTGTCTGTATTGGAGAAACGCTTGCCGAATTTGAAGCCGGTAGAACCGAGGATGTTCTCACCAGGCAGGTAATCGCCGGGCTGGGCGAGCTCACAATAGAACAGGCTCAGGGGATCGTGATCGCCTATGAGCCGGTTTGGGCGATCGGTACCGGAAAAGCAGCCACCGGCACAGGCGCCAATGAAGTAATCGCAAAGGCAATCCGGAGCAACCTGGTAAAATTATTTGGCAATTCCATTAGCCAGCAGACCCGCGTGCTTTATGGGGGATCGGTCACAGCCGAAAACGCAGCCGAGTTCTTTGGACAACCAGAAATTGACGGCGCACTGGTGGGAGGCGCATCCCTGAAGATACCGGGCTTTTTGGAAATCGTTCGGGCAGCCGCCAAGTAAAAAAACAACCGCGGAGAGATCCGCGGTTGTTTTGCAGTTCTTCTACCTCAACCAGTACCAAATTGGCGGTCACCGGCATCTCCCAGACCGGGGACGATGTAACCGACCTCATTCAACCTTTCATCAATCGCTGCCAGGTGGATGGGAACATCCGGGTGAGCTGACTGAAGTGCCTGGATGCC
The DNA here is from genome assembly GCA_903828565.1 of uncultured Leptolinea sp. Classification (GTDB taxonomy): domain Bacteria; phylum Chloroflexota; class Anaerolineae; order Anaerolineales; family Anaerolineaceae; genus PNON01. The sequence goes on from CAIKMQ010000010.1 coordinate 4,197, forward strand.
TTCGGGGGCACCGATCAAACCAACAAAACGGATGTTTTTAACCCCCCATTGCTTAAGCAGGTCTACTGTGGCAGTGGCAGATCCTCCGGTTGCCAGCATGGGATCCAGAATGAGGCACATGGAAACCCGGGGGAGTACGGGTAATTTGTTGTAGTATTGTACAGGTTTGAGCGTTTTCTCATCACGGTACAGCCCGATGTGCCACACCTCTGCGGAAGGGAGCAATTCCCAGACACCTTCCACCATACCGAGCCCGGCGCGGAGGATGGGAACAAGGCCAATCTCATCTTCCACTTCATAGGCTTGCGCAGTCCCCAGCGGGGTATTTACCTTTCTGGGTTTTAGCACAAGGTCCGCGGTGGCTTCATAGGTTAGCAGGGCGGCTAGTTCTTTCACAAGTTCGCGGAATTTTTGCGGCTCCGTACTTGTAGCACGAAGGATAGAAAGCTTGTGTGCCACGAGTGGATGTTTGGATGCGAACACATTGGACATGGAGTTCTCCTCGGCTGGTATATGCAAAGTATATCAGTTATTTTGAGGTCTCCAGTGCTTGCGGGTATAATCAAACCATGACTGATGCGATCAACCGAACTGTGTCACCCCAGAAAAGTCCGGCAGAAACCGGGGAGCTTGAGATCCGTCCCCGCACCCTGGAAGAGGTTATTGGGCAGGATCAGGTTCGGAGCAACCTGAAGATCCTCATCGGAGCAGCTAAAAAACGGGGTGAGGCGATGGACCATGTCTTGTTTTACGGTCCGCCCGGACTGGGGAAAACGACGCTGGCACACGTGTTGGCAAATGAGATGGGGGTCAATATTAAGGTAACATCCGGACCCGCGATCGAACGTGCCGGTGACCTGGCAGCTATTCTTTCCAATCTTCGGGCAGGAGATATTTTGTTTATTGATGAGATCCACCGACTGGGAAGAGCGGTCGAAGAGATACTCTACCCGGCCATGGAGGATTTCGCATTGGATATCGTGATAGGCAAGGGGCCGGCAGCCCGTTCCATTCGGTTGTCATTGCCCCGCTTCACGGTAATCGGAGCAACAACTCGCCTGGCACTGGTGACAGCACCTTTGCGGGCCAGATTTGGCGCCCTGTACCGGTTAGATTTTTATGATCTCTCTGCCATGCGTAAAATCATTGACCGGGGTGCAGGCGTACTGGGGGTAGCTGCAGAAGAAGACGGCATACAAGAGATCGCCACCAGGGCGCGTGGTACTCCGCGGGTGGCGTTACGGTTACTGCGCCGCGTGCGAGACTTTGCCCAGGTGCGTGCCGATGGCAGGATTACCGGCCAGGTGACGCGCCAGGCATTGGATCTGCTCAATGTGGACCCTTCGGGCCTGGATGATGTGGATCGAAAAGTCTTATCCACGATCATTGAGAAGTATAACGGCGGCCCGGTTGGATTGAACACGATCGCTGCATCCATCAGTGAAGAGCCGGATACGATCATGGATGTGGTGGAGCCGTATCTGCTGCAACTCGGTTTTCTGGACAGGACCCCTCAGGGGCGCATCGCAACGGCTCGTGCTTACCACCACCTGGGGTTACCTTATACCGCGAAAACGCAACCAACACTATTTGAAGAATAACCCGTATGCTGACAACTGATTTTGATTACGATCTGCCTCCTGAGAGGATTGCCCAATATCCGCTGGAACCAAGAGATTCTTCACGGCTGCTTGTGATGGGGAAAGGTAATGGCAAGCTCGCCCATCACCTTTTCAGGGACCTTCCGGGTTTCCTGCTACCGGGGGACTTGCTGGTGTTCAATGACACCCGAGTGATCCCCGCGCGGATCTTTGCGAAAAAGCTGCCCGGAGGTGGTAAAGTAGAACTACTGCTGCTGGTTCGCAAATCCGAAAGGCAATGGGAAACCCTGGTAGGCGGCAGCGGAATGAACCCCGGCAGGGTGGTGGATGCTGGTGATGGGCTTCTGGCGACAGTTTTAGAAGTGCTGGAAGGCAGCAGAAGATTGATCGAGTTTTCGGAACCAGTGGAAAATTACCTTCCGGCAATCGGGCACGTTCCATTACCACCCTATATTCACACAGAACTCAAAGATGGGGAGAGGTATCAGACAGTTTACGCCCGTCAACCGGGTTCTGCAGCCGCGCCAACCGCCGGGCTGCATTTCACACCACAACTCTTTGAGCAGCTACGGATGCTGGGAGTGAATACAGCGTTCGTTGATCTCCACGTTGGGTTGGATACCTTTGCACCCGTGACGGAAGAAAAAGCCGACGAGCATATCATTCATTCGGAATGGTGTGAGCTTTCCTCTGAAACAGCGTGGTTGATCAATCGCACTCGCGCAGAGGGAGGCAGGGTGATCGCTGTAGGGACTACCACTGTCCGCACGTTGGAAACTGCAGCCCGCCAGTCTGCCAACAAAAGTACAGGCATTCAACCCTATACAGGGAACACCCGGTTATTCATCCTTCCCGGATATCAGTTCCTGGCAATCGATGGCATGATAACAAACTTCCATCTGCCAAAATCCACATTGCTCATGCTGGTAAGCGCGTTTGCCGGTCGTGAAAATATCCTGGCTGCATATCAGCAGGCAGTGATGCTCGAGTACCGGTTTTTTAGCTTTGGCGACGCGATGTTAATCCTGTAAGATGAAAGAATGTCTTCAGGCAGTTGAAGAAGAGATCGTCAGGTGTGAGTTTTGCCCCCGCCTGGTGGAATGGCGAAATACAGTCGCGCGGGAGAAGCGTAAAGCTTATCGGGCTGAGGTTTACTGGGGCAAGCCAGTCCCCGGTTTTGGAGACCCGCTTGCACGGGTGATGGTGGTTGGATTGGCGCCAGGTGCGCACGGTTCCAATCGAACTGGCAGAATGTTCACCGGGGATGCGTCAGGGGAGATCCTCTACAGGCATCTCTACCGTGTGGGTTTCTCTGGCCGGTCAAGTTCCATCCACAGGGAGGATGGGCTTCAACTGAAGGATGTGTTCATTACAGCCGTCGGACGGTGCGTTCCACCTGATAATCACCCGTCACCCGCTGAGATCAAGGCTTGCCTGCCGTACTTGCGGCGTGAAATGGCTTGTTTGGAATCGCTACAGGGGATTGTTGTACTTGGACGAATCGCATATGATGGCATTGTGTCTCTCTTGCGTGAAACTGAGATCGATCTACCAAAGAACGATTTTAGCCACGGTAATTTCCTCCAACCGAAGGGCTCCCCATACTGGGTTTTGCAGTCTTATCATCCCAGCCGGCAGAATACTCAAACCGGGCGATTAACCGAAGAAATGTTCGGGTCGGTCTGGGATCAGGTCGCCCGGATATTAAAGGTGTCAGATGATAAGTAAACAGATGAAAACGATCCGTACCTTTTTGATCATTTTGATATCCCTCATTGTCATACTGGTTCTTGTCCCACTGTTGATACCGATCCAGGGTGCAGGTACAATCGATGACCCGCGCCAGCTTGCGGCGGTAGACAGCCAGTTCATAGAGCTGAACGGTATCACTGTTCATTTTCTGGATGAAGGGCAAGGTGAAAATTCACCGGTCATTCTGCTCCATGGTTTTGGGTCGAACACCTGGACATGGAATAAGGTAATTCCCGAGTTGGCTAAAAGCCGGCGAGTGATTGCCTACGATTGGCCCGGCTTTGGTTTAACTTCACGCCCACTGGCAAAAGATTGGGGCGTAATGAATCCGTATTCGACTGAAGGTCAGGTGGATCTGCTGATCAACCTTCTGGACCGACTTGGTATACAGAAAGCCGTTTTGATCGGAAATTCCGCCGGTGCGCTGATTGCAACTGAGGCTGCATTGGTCTATCCGGATCGTGTTGCCGGGTTGGTGTTGGTAGACCCTGCTTTGAATGGGATTCAATTTTCGCCCTTCGTTGAGTGGCTTATGCAAACACCTCAGATGGACAGGATAGGGCCCATCCTGGCACGCCAGATCCAAACCCGTGGCGATGAAGTGATCGCGACTGCCTGGCACGATCCGACCTTGATCACAGATCAGGACATGCAAATGTACCATCTTCCCCTGGAGATCAAAGATTGGGATAGGTCATTGTGGGAATTCACGAAAGCTCATAAGGCTGATGTTACAGAACGGATCAATGAAATCTCTGTCCCCGTGCTGCTGATCACTGGCGATGATGACAGAATCGTCCCCACAACTGGTACCCTGGCACTGGCGGCGGCACACCCCTCCTGGAAGCTCATTGTTGTCGAGAATTCCGGGCACCTTCCGCAGGAGGAGCGACCGGGCGATTTTCTGGATGTTGTCACCGAATACCTGGACCAGCGTTGAAGAGTAATTGAGTATCAGGGTCCTGTACGGGATGAAGATCGGCACCGGCCAGCATTTATCTCACGGGTAACTCGTCTATTACAAATAACTTGTGTTGATATTTAAAAAAAATAAAAACTGGCGGCAGCTGCCGCCAGTTAATGGTATCAAGCAAGATCAGCGTTTCAAAGCATTCCATCCGGCATAAACAGCTGTATCACCCAGTTCTGCTTCGATGCGGAGCAACTGGTTGTATTTGGCTACTCTATCTGAACGCGCGGGGGCACCAGTCTTGATCTGGCCCATGTTGAGCGCGACAGAAAGGTCTGCGATGGTGGAATCTTCGGTTTCACCGGAGCGGTGTGAAGTGACCGCCCGCCAGCCATTCCGTTGGCAGGTGTCTACCGCTTCGATAGTTTCGGTAAGTGTACCGATCTGGTTCAATTTGCACAGCAAGGCGTTGCAGGCATTCTCTTTGATTGCGCGGCGTACCCGTTCCGGATTGGTAACAAGCAAATCATCCCCAACGATCTGGATCTTGCTGCCAATTTCCCGGGTCATCAGCTTCCAGCTTTCCCAATCATCCTGAGCCAATCCATCCTCGATGGATACGATCGGATACTGGCGTACCCAGTTCATCCAAAACTCAACCATCTGCTCACCGGAAAGTAGTTTACCTTCTTTTCTCAGGTTGTATTTCTTGGTTTCTTCATCGTAAAGTTCAGAAGCGGCCGGATCCAACGCGATGGCAACCTGTTCACCGGCTTTGTAACCGGCCTTTTCGATCGCTTCCAGGATCACTTCCACGGCTTCGTTGTTGGCTTTCAATGCGGGGGCATAGCCACCTTCATCCCCTACCAGGGTGGCGTATCCGCGGGCTTTCAACACACCTTTCAAGGCATGGTAGATCTCCGCCCCCCAGCGCAGGCCTTCAGCGAAGGATGGGGCACCGAGCGGCATCACCATAAATTCCTGCGCGTCCGTAGATTGCCAGGCAGTGTGCGCTCCGCCGTTTAAAATATTCATCATAGGTACGGGCAGTACATGCGCATAGACACCGCCGATATAGCGGTATAAGGGTAATCCCAAAGAAGCAGCGGCAGCGCGGGCAACGGCCAGGCTGGTACCGAGCATGGCATTGGCACCAAGTTTGTTTTTATTCTTTGTTCCATCCAGGGCAAGCATGGCGCTGTCGATCGCTTTCTGCTCTACAGCATCCATGCCCTCGATCTCTTCAGCAATCAAGCTGTTGACGTTTTCTACAGCCTTTAGCGTGCCTTTTCCCATATAGCGGGATTTATCACCGTCACGCATCTCCAGGGCTTCGTGGATGCCAGTGGATGCACCACTTGGCACTGCAGCGCGCCCCCAGCTGCCATCTTCCAGAATTACTTCCACTTCCACAGTGGGGTTGCCGCGGGAATCTAGAATCTCCTGGGCATTAATGAAATCAATTATGGTACTCATACAAGTATTCCTTTCTTCTGATGGGTATCTGCCTACCGGCAGTAAAAATCGGTATTTTTCATTGCTATCTTATCATATAACTGGATCTAATCAGAGACGTGAACTCCGGCGTGTAGGATGACCGCATGAACGAATGCAGAGAAAAGCGGGTGAGGTTGATTCGGCCGGGAAAGGAATTCTGGGTGGAACTGGCAAGCGACCATAAAAGGATGCCCATACATCTCTACGATCTCCACGAGTTTTCCATCCGGGCTTTGTCCGGCGATGATCAGGCCGGCAGCGGTTAGCTTTTCACGGTAGGCATTGTTGAATTCATACCGGTGCCGGTGACGCTCCTGAATTAGAGGTTGCCCATATGCTGCTGCGGAATGAGTGTCTGGTTGAATCTGGCAGGGGTAGAGGCCGAGGCGCATGGTACCACCCAGGCCGGTGATGCTTTTTTGATCGGGCATCAGGTCAATGACTGGATGAATGGTTCGCGGTTCGAACTCGGTGGAATTGACATTTTCATCTGCCAAAACTTCCCGGGCAAATTCCACCACCATTAATTGCATCCCGAGGCAAAGGCCCAGGAATGGCACTGATCGTTTCCGCGCATGGTGGATGGCTGTGATCTTTCCTTCGATACCGCGCGAACCAAATCCACCGGGTACGAGAATACCGTCTGCATCCCGGATCTCTTCCAAGTCTTTGCCTTTTTCCAGATCGGTAGAAAGCACCCAGCTGATCTCCACCTCCACACCGGCGTGGATGCCAGCGTGTTTCAATGCTTCAGCCACGCTCATGTAGGCATCATGCAATTCAACATACTTCCCCACCAGAGCGATTTTCACAGTAGGTTTTGGGGCTTCGACCCTCCTTACAAGATCGATCCACTCCGTCCAATCAGGCTTCGGGCGGGAAGCCAACCCAAGCCGTTGGATGATGTAATCAGCCACACCGGCTTCTTCCAGAATGAGCGGAACTTCGTACAGTACGGGAACAGTTGGCAGAGGGATAACCGCACGCTTTTCCACATCACAAAAAAGGGCGATCTTCGCCAGCAGATCATCATCGACCTCTGAATCTGAGCGGGCGATGATCATATCCGGGGTAATACCGATGGAACGCAATTCCCGTACTGAGTGTTGGGTCGGTTTTGTCTTGAGTTCACCGTTCGCGCCGATCAGCGGCAGCCAGGTGACATGCACATAGAGCGTATTTTCTCGACCCAGGTCGCTGCGTAATTGCCGGATGGCTTCCAGGAAGGGTTGACCTTCAATATCACCGACCGTGCCACCGACTTCCACCAAAACAAAATCTGCCTGTGTACTTTCAGCTACCAGAGCGATGCGTCTTTTGATCTCATTCGTGATGTGCGGGATGACCTGTATAGTTCCACCTAAATAATCGCCCCGGCGTTCACGCGCGATCACTTCAGCGTATACCTGGCCGGTTGTCGCGTTGCAGGCTTTATTCAGGCGGATATCGATGAAACGCTCATAATGCCCCAGGTCCAGATCGCACTCTGCGCCATCATCCAACACATACACCTCTCCGTGCTGATACGGGCTCATCGTCCCCGGATCCACATTGATGTAAGGATCAAGTTTCTGGATGGCGACTTTGAAACCGCGTTCCTTTAGCAGCCTGCCTGTGGCTGCCGCGGTGACGCCTTTACCCACAGAGCTGACCACACCACCGGTAAAAAATATATATTTCGTGCCAGACATGCACTCCTCCGGATTAAAGAAAATGGGGGTGTGGGTATGCACTCCCGGGCGTGAATTATCAAAGTGGATGCTGAATAGTTAACATCCATACTAGTGTACCACAGCAAAAAACCAAGAAAAAAGCGCCCCGTAGAGGGGCGCTTTCAGGTCAGACTTATTTTACCTTGTTGCGCAGGGTGCGGGAGAGGATCTCATCCTGCTCATGCGAAGAGGATTTGGATTTACGGGCTCGATCACCATGAGATTTTTGGGCTTTCGCCTGTTCCATGGCGGCGCGAAGGACGATCTCCATGTAGGTGGGATCGGGTTCGCTGTTCTCTTCGGCAAAGGCAGCCAGGTCGGCTTCATAGGAATTATCCCGGCGGGATTTACCACCACGGACAGGTTTCTTGGCGGTTTTCCGGCTGTCTTTCTTGCGGTCACCCATGTCATCCAGCTGGGCAGGAGCTTCATCCTTGACCGGGGGTTCCTGCAGGGCTTTCAGGCTCAACTTGATCTGCTTCTTTTTACGATTGACATCGAGGATCATGGCTTCTACTTCATCGCCTTCCTTGACGACATCGCCGGTGGTTTTCACGTATCCGTGAGCCAGTTCGCTGATGTGGATCAAGCCGGGGCGTTCAGCACCAATTTCAACAAAAACGCCAAATTTCTCCAGACGCACTACTTTGCCCTTGACAACCATTTCCGGCTGCAGATCTTTCCAGTCCAGAGCCAGTGGCCGGTGCATGGTCAATTCGACGCGACCGTCAATGATCTTGCGGACCCAGACATCTACTGCCTGGCCTTCTTTGAGAACTTCGCTGACCATCTTGATGGGCTCGCCAGGTTTATCTGCAACAATCTGTGAGACGTGCAGATAGGCCGGCGTACCGGTGCCAATATCCACCAGCGCTCCCGCCAGGCTGATCTTAAGTACCTTGCCGGCGAAATGGTTTTTTGGTTCTACTGCATTTGTTTGGTTCACGCTGGTATCCATTGCGTATCACTCCCATAAGTTCAATCGTTTTATTAAGCGAACGAGGATTATACCCGAAGGATAGTTAACTGTCAAACAGTAAGGTACGCCATCTGTTGATTTAATTGAGGTGGGATATTCTGGAAGGACTTCAGGCGGCTTCTTGCGTGCGTTGTTTTGCCAAAAAGCGGAAGGCGATAAAACCGGCAAGGAATGGCAGCCAGAAAGTAATCCCGCGGTACGCCAGAACGATGATCGTCGATGCCTCAATCGGCACGAACAGGGTGGTCAGGCTCAGCGTGAGCATGCCTTCTACCACACCGATACCGCTGGGGGTTGGTGATACGATCAGGAAGAGATAGCCAATACTGAAGCCGGCAATTAAGGTACCTGCAGAGAACGGTACATTGAATGCGAGGAAGATGAAACACAGGATCGTGATCAGCAGGGCTTTGTTGGTCAGTGCCAGCGCAAATGGTTTGCCCCAGTTCCGCGGATCCATTCTTAAGGCATGGATCCCTTCGGATGCTTCTTCAGCAAAAGCGTAGGAGCGGGCAATGGAGAGGTAATCACGTTTGATGAAAGGCCGGGCGACCTTGTTCACGATGTTTGCCAACCACGCCAGAACCCTTCCCAACGATTCTGCTGACCGCGCACCCAGATATAGGATAGCGGTCAGCGATAAGGCAATGATCACGAGAATGATGGAAGCTGTGATCTCAGGCCAACCGAGTTGATTGCGCCTGGCAAGGACGGCTAGCCCAAGGACAAGGACAACCAGGAAACCCACATAATCAAATAAGACGAAAAGCGCACCGGCAATGGTTATCTTGGCATTGGAATGATTCTTGGTGGAATTGTTGGCAATGAACACTGCGACCCCACTGACACCGGCAGAGGGAGCAATAATATTAGCCGAGTAGGCTGCCAGAGAAAGTAGAGTGAGTTGCAAAAGTTTTTCATCCATCCCCAAGATATGGTAGATGGAACGATAGGAGGCACCGATATTGACATACCAAACGACCTCGAGCAGGATCGCGCCCAAGATGAACCAGATCACTCCCCGTTCCAGTGTTCCCACTGCTTCCTGCAGTTGTGGAAACTGAGTGATGAAGAAGTAAATTCCGAGGATGAAAACAATGGCGAGCAGCAGCTTGCGCATATCGAAATTATACCGGAAAAAGAACCGGCAAGTGCTTCCACTGCCGGTTCTTTCCTGATCTATTATTTGCTAAGCAACTCGATCGCTTTGTCGAGTTGGGGGTCTAGATTGTTTGCAATATCTTCCTCTGTGATCTCAACGATAAAGTCTGGCGTCAGGCCAATCTCGTGGATCTGTCTTTTCAGCGGGGTAAGCCAGCGGGCGATAGTCACTCTCACAGCACCCTGATTGTTTTCCAATTCGATCCAGTTCTGTACGGATCCTTTTCCGTAGGTTTGGATCCCAACCAGTTGGCCGCGACCGTAATCCTGGATGGCTCCCGCGACGATCTCTGATGCAGAAGCGGTGCCGTCATTTACCAGCACGATCAGGGGTAGGTCGAGGATAAGGCCGCCGGGATGACCGCGGAGTTCATTCATTGTGCCATCCCCAAGCTGTTCGTACATAACCACACCCGGAGAAAGGAACTGTGAGGAAACATCCACTGCGCTGGTCAATAATCCGCCACCGTTGTATCGCAGATCGAGAATCACACCTGTAGGGGAGTTTTCAAGCAAATCTTGAAGAGCTTTTTCCAATTCCTGCCCGGTGGTATCGCCAAAGGTATCGATGCGTACGTAAGCAATACTGGTATTATCCAGCATTTTCCCTGTCACACTGGGAACCACGATATGGGCACGGGTAATCGACACATCGAAAGGCTCAGCCACCCCGTCCCGGCGGATGGTGAGGACGATGGGAGTGCCAGCCGGGCCAAGGATCTTGTTGAGGACGATATTTCCGTCGATGCCGGTCATGTCTTCCCCATCAATCCCGATTACCTGGTCATCAGGCTTCAGGCCAGCCTTTTCAGCAGGTGAATCTGGCATCGGGCTGATGATCACCAGATAGTCCCCGGTAATGTCCACCCATGCGCCGATACCTTCGTACTCCCCGTCAATGGAGATACTGGCCTGAACCAATTCATCCGGGTCCATGTAGGTGGTGTGTTTATCACCGAGGGCTGCGAGCATACCCTGGATGGCACCGCGCATCAGTTTGGTATCGTCTACCGGCTGATCCACGAATATTTCATGAACGATATTCCAGCTTTCCCAAAAAGGTGCAAACAATGTATCGCGCGCTGAGGTTTCGCTGGAACTGGCAGAGATCGTATCGCCTGTGCCTAGGGATGGCAATGCTTGGTCGTCAGATGCTTTCAATGCGTTGTAGGTATTCGCCGCCAAAAAACCACCTGAGAATGCTGCTACGGCTATGATGATCAATGCGATGATGGTTAGAAGGACCTTGATGGTTTTACTATTCATTCTTACTCCGAATATCTGATTGTTCATGCTCAGTATCTGAGCGGATCTTCCTGACTGCCTGATCTAGTTCCGCCAGTGATTTCTCCTCATTCTTCCAGGGAGAACGGATGGTATCCAGCATATTGGTATAAATGGTGACTCCTCGCTGACGGTTCTTCTTTTTGACAAGCGAAAATAACCCGATGTTGATCAAAAAGACCAATAATGCGAATCCACAGGCGATCAACCAACCGCTGTTCAGTGTCTCAAGGTTCATAGGACACCCTCCATGGATAATTTAGAAAACAGAGCTGGAAAATCATGAATGCAGTGGATCTGGCGGATCCCTGCCTGGGCAATCGGTTGCGGCGAGACCAGAATGGCAACCATACCCATCTGCTGGGCGGCGGTGATATTCCGTACAGTGTCATCCAACAGCAAGTAGTTCGTGGGGTCATCATCGCCGATGATCCGCATGGCTTTCAAGAAAGCTTCCGGCTGGGGTTTGCAATACGGTTCCATATCATTCACATCAATGATGCGCTGGAAGAAATCTCTCACTCCCAGGGCATTCAGTACGCGGTCGGTGTGGTGGCGGTTGGCATTCGTCAGGATGTTCTTTTCACCGGAGAATCCTGCCAGTGCTTTTTGTAACTGTAGATCCGGGTGGATAAAGTCGGTAATCGGGACATCGTGCACAAAATCCAGGTATTCATTCGCATCCACGCCAAAATCCGCCTGTAATCCTCTCAGGCTTGTACCGTAAGTGCGGTAGTAAAATTCCCTTTTTTCGATCACCGATTCCTGTGAAATTCCCAAGCGGTTCTGCATAAAGATGTTGATCCTGCCGGCAAGAACAGGCCATAACCCGGTATCGGGCGGATATAATGTTTCATCCAGATCGAATAAATAGTGCAAGATAGGCATTGGAATATTGTACCCCAATCTCTTGTGCCGCTTACCCTGCTGTGTAGGCAAGCGGGCATCAGGTATAATCGACTCATGCCTATCCATCGTCTTTCCGAAAAAGTTTCTTCACAGATAGCAGCAGGCGAGGTAATCGAGAGACCTTCATCTGTGGTGAAAGAATTGATCGAGAATGCCATTGATGCCGGGGCTACATCTATTCAGGTGACCATGCGGGGTTCAGGGCAATCGCTGATCGAAGTGGTGGATGACGGCTGCGGTATTCCCATGGATGAGATATCACTGGCTGTTGCGCGTTTTGCTACCAGCAAGCTGGAGGATGCCGCGGATTTGTTTCGCATCCAAACCCTGGGGTTCCGGGGTGAAGCGCTGGCTTCGATCGGATCAGTTTCCAGGCTGACCATCACGTCGCAGATCGAGGGGCAAGCAGCTGGTGGCTGCCTGGTTGTTGAAGGCGGGCAGTCTGCAGAACCGCTGCCTGCACCTCGGACGCGGGGTACGACCATTCGTGTGGAAGATCTTTTCTATAATGTTCCAGCACGCTTAAAATTTCTAAAGAAGGATTTCACTGAAAAGCAATCCAGCCTGGGTTTGTTGGCAAGGTACGCACTTGCCTATCCCGCGATCCGTTTTCAGGTTACACAGGATGGCAGACCGGTGCTGCAGACAAGCGGCGCGGGAGACCGGCGGGAGATCATCGGGAATTTGTTTGAACCGGAGTTGGGACGGCAGATGATCCCTCTGAATGGGATGGAAGGTGGTATGCGGCTGGATGGTTTCATCAGCCCGATCCATGTGACCCGATCCAACCGCCGGGAAATCACATTCTTTGTGAATGGACGCTGGGTTCAGGATACAACCTTATCCTCTGCCCTGCTGCAGGCTTATCATACTTACCTGATGGTAGGACGTTATCCCATGGCAGTGATCTTTATTGAGATCGAGCCGGCTGAGGTGGATGTAAATGTACATCCAGCCAAAGCGGAGGTGCGCTTCCACCAGCCTGACCGGGTATTTTCTCTCATCCAGCGTGCAACCCGCAAGGCTTTGCTGGCCAACTCGCCAGTTGCAGCGATCCAGCCTTCAGCCGCGCAATGGCAATTCCCCCTGGCGAATCGGGTTCCAGATCCAGCATGGGAAATGCACACCGAAATCCCAGCGGAGTCCACCGGGCGGGTGGATGTAATGATATCAACTGGGCAGAATTCACCGGCTGGTGAAGAATACCGGCAACCGGTGATGACCGGAATACCGCTGTTGCGACTAGTTGGGCAGGTAGGCGGTGCATATCTGGTCGCTGAAGGGCCGGATGGCCTTTATCTGATCGACCAGCATGCAGCGCATGAGAGAGTCCTGTACGAACAGTTCATACGCCAACATGATTCCCACCTTACCGGGCAGCAGCTGCTAGAACCGGCGGCAATTCATTTACCCCCCCGCCAGGGCGAGATGTTGGAGGGGCAGCTGAACATCTTGAATCATCTGGGTTTTGAGGTGGAAGCCTTCGGAGCGGGATCTTACCTGGTTCGGGCAATGCCGGCAGTATTCGGCCACTTATCGCCGGAGGCTGCTTTGCGGGTGCTGGTTGAGGATTTTGAGGAAGATGAGACACCGCTTGGCTCTGAGGTGGAGGCTCGCATGATCGCCAGAATCTGTAAACGCGCAGCAGTGAAAGCCGGGCAATCGCTGGCGGTGGAAGAACAGAGAAAACTATTAAGCGAATTGGAAAGTTGTTTCTCTCCGCGGACCTGCCCTCATGGCCGCCCAACGATGATCCATTTATCGGTGGATCTGCTGGAACGGCAATTCGGCCGGCGCGGAGCAAGGTAAGGGTAAGTACCTCCAGATATTACGTTACTGGAAAGGGGTCTTGGCAAAATGGAGATTCAAAACAACCTTAGTAAAGAATGTAATATTCCACATGGTGCTGTCATTGTGGTCGGCCTTTCAGGTGGTGCGGACAGTATGGCGTTGACGCATTTGCTCCATACGAATGGGTATCAGGTGATACCGGCTCACTTCGCCCACGGGTTACGCGAAAACTCAATGGAGGATGCAGATGCCGCCTCTGCTGCCTGTGCTCAATTGGGTCTTCAGCTTCACCTCGGCGGGGCGGATGTGCAAACTTATTGCAAGGTGAACCGCAAGGGTATCGAGGAAGGTGCCAGAGAACTAAGGTACTACTTTCTCTTCACTCTGGCGAAGCATTTTGGCGCACAGGCGGTGGCAGTTGCCCACCATGCGGATGACCAGGTGGAGACAATCCTGATGCACTTTATTCGCGGTGCGGGTTTGAGCGGTTTGAAGGGCATGCCGTATCGGAACGATACCAGTCAATTTTCCAGTGATATTCCCCTCATCCGTCCGCTGCTTTCTACTACGCATGCCGAGTTGGTCAAGTATTGCGTCGAGCATCAGATTCAATACGTTGAAGATCCATCCAACCAGAAAGACACTTTTTTTCGCAACCGACTGCGTCATCAGATCATCCCCCTTCTGGAAGAACAGAATCCAGCATTCAGGCAAGCTGTCCTCCGCAGCAGTATTTCACTGCAGGCGGATCACGCCTGGATGGAAAGCCTGGTAGAGGAAGAAATCCAAAATCTGGGTTTGATACATGTGGATGGATGCGTTGGAATCAGCCTGATGGGTTTGATGGCTGCTGAGCGAGGATTACGTTGGAATATCCTTAGAAAGATCATCGCGGATAATTGGCCCGGTTTACGCGATTTTGACATGGAGGCTCTACAAAGACTGGATGACCTGGTACTGGATCCAGTAAAGAAAACCGTCGATCTTGTGGAACATATCAAGGCAACATCATTGGAAGGGATACTGTGGTTACACAGGGATGATCAGCTTCCCCCGGTGCTGTTTTCACCACAGATCGGGTTGGATGATCTGCATGTGGAGATCCCCTGTGAGATCGAGTTGGAAAATGGCTGGAAATTAGTGATCGAGGTGGATACCGTGGAGATGCCATCCCGTCACACTGCGGAACCTTTCGAAGCCTGGCTAGATGGGGAAAGTATTCAGGGCAGGTTGTTTCTGCGACGCAAGTTGCCCGGGGAAAAAATGTCCCCGCTGGGTATGCATGGACTGCACGCCAGGCTAGCGGATCTTTTCATCAATGCCCATATCAAGGAAGCCGCACGACAAGCCTACCCGCTGGTTTGTGATGAAGGAGGGGTAGTCTGGTTACCCGGTGTGACCATAGCAGACCGCTGCCGGGTAACCGAAAAATCCCGACAGGCGTTCCACCTGCGTTTCATTCGGAAGGATAAAACCGGCTAAGAGCTTTTTTCAGCCAATTGTTTGAGCTTCATGCTCACCTCACGCCATTGGATTTTAGAAATACCAAGTTTTTGGCGGATGAGGTCGGGATCGTTTTCAGCTTTCCAATCCTGCAGGACACTGGTCCAGCGGCACATATCAAAGGAGAGATGTTTTCGCAAACCAGCTTCAGTCCCCAGATCTTCCAGAATGTATTCCAACCGGCGGGGAGACCAATTAAAGATGCGATCTTCCACTTTATACTGATGGATGAATTCCTGGTAAGCTTCCACCCAGCCGAATGAGAGTTTGATCTTTCGTTCTTTCATTCTCAAAGCCGGGCTGGCGTAGCGGATGAAAACGCTTGCATTCTGTGGATCAGCGACATCTAAATGTGAGAGATGTATTCCCCGGCATTCCCCTTTTTTGATGCCGGTTTCCATCAACAATCCAAACAGGCAGTAAGGACGCGCATCCGGCTGGCTGCCACTTCTGAGTTTCCCGGCTGCTTCATATATCATGGCGACTTCAGCGGGGGAGAGCGTGACCGGTAAGGGACTAATGACAGAATGCTGCAGGACTTTCTCTGCCGGGTTGATGGTTAACACGCCAAAGCGGGTCAACCATCCGAAGAAGGATTTGATGGATGTGATCCGGCGAGAGAGCGACTTGGGGCTGCAGGGTTTGCTGCGGCCCTTTTGCAGCCAGTCCACGAACCCGTTCAGGTCATCCGTAGAGATGGCGCAGAGGGTCTTATCCGTAGGCAGGTACTCGCAGAGAAGTTGGAGATCCGCGGAGAATGCTTTGATAGTGTGCAGCGACCGCCCCTGATCTTCGAGGAAACGTTTCCAGGCGCTGATAGCGGGAATGAGATTAGTGGCATCAGAGATATGTGAATCGAATGTGGTTTGATCAGACATAGGCACCTCCAAGATTGCGCATAGTTATTATAGCACGGCCATCCTTTACCATTGCATGATTGTTGCCAGTTTTCGACTTGTTCCTTATTCTGGATCTGGGTAGTGAGGATCTTGGAATAAATCAAGAAATAAAATTGCAGGGGGTCACGCTGAGAGGATCTCAAAATGAGTGTAGGAGGGGCATCTTCAAAACTGTTCTATTACGTGGTTATTAATTCTGTAGGATTGTCAATTCTCCGGTTTGACATTTTTAGTAACTCTGGTAAAATAGCACAACATTGCCGAAGTGGCGGAACTGGCAGACGCGCTACGTTCAGGGCGTAGTGGGATTATCCTCGTGAGGGTTCAAATCCCTCCTTCGGCACAAGACCCCTTTTCAGGGGTCTTTTATTTTGGTCTTATCCTTGCATCCATTCTTATGGTATAAACAAAATATGCTGCAACGTCTTTCCGCTTACCTTTCACGCCAAAAAAAGATCCTAGCCGCTTTTGGGCTGGTATTTCTGGCATTCCTCATCCTGGACCTGAACCATCGCATCGAGGAACTTTTCCGCCTGACAGCTGAGCGTGATTCTATGGCGACCGAAGTGGCGCAGCTTCATGAAACAGAACAGTCGCTGCAGACCGCGATCGCATACGGTTATTCAGATGCGGCTGCGGAAGAATGGGCACGTGAAGAAGCTTTCATGGCTCGGCCGGGCGATCAACCCATCATCTTGCTGCCGGACCCCAAGTACACTCCCCAACCGACGCCATTGGTCGAACTCACACCATTATCGTATCAAAACTGGCAAATATGGGGCTTGCTTTTCTTCGGTAATCAATAAAATATTCCCTAATCCAGTTTGATTGACATTCCTTTTCACCGCTGTTAATATGGTGAAGAATTAAATATCCCGGGAGGGCGTCATGGCTTTTTTAAGCGAAATGTTAGGCCATACAGTTGCTGATTTTGAAGGCATCAAGATTGGTACACTGGAAGATTTGCTGGCCACAACTCAGAAAAAACTTACCCATCCGATGATCACCGGTATTGTGGTCCGAACGGATGTAGGGAAGAAAGTTTATGCAATCACAGATGTGGCGGTTCTGATTGCACCTGCCATCCCGTTGAAAAAGCATGAGAAGGACCTTCGCTCGATCGAACCGGCGATATCAGATCTATTCCTGGTACGTGATATTCTGGACAAGCAGATCATTGACATGAACGGTGTTCGGGTCGTGCGTGTGAATGACCTTGAGATCAAGAGGGTGGGAAACCAATATTTCCTGGTGAATGTGGATATCGGCGGTGCCGGACTTGCGCGCCGTCTGGGACTGGGTAAACGGTGGCAGAACCTTAGCGCGAAGCTTCAACCGGGAAGTGCTTCCTCGATCATTTCGTGGGACGTGATTGAACTGCTGCCAACAGGCGAATCCATGCGCCTGAAAGTGCCCGGCGAGAAACTGAAAGAATTGCATCCGGCAGATATTGCAGAGATTGTCAGCGATATGAACCGCATCCAGAGTGGCGAATTCCTCGATCAGCTGGATTTGAAAGTCCTTGCCGATACCCTGGAAGAAGTTGAACCCGACTTCCAGGCAAGCTTGGTAGAAAGCATGCCGGATGAACGTGTGGCAGATGTGCTGCAGGAGATGGCTCCTGATGAGGCGGCCGACTTGTTGGCTGAATTGCCCCGCGACCGCAGCGAAGAGATCCTGGACTTAATGGAAGATGAGGACGCCAATGATGTCCGAAAACTGCTGACCTATGAAGAGGATACGGCAGGTGGCATCATGACCACTGAATTCGTTTCAGTCAAAGAAGGGCTGACTGCTGAAGAAACGATTAAATTACTGCGCGAGACAGCCGGCGAAGCCGAGCAGATCTTTTATGTCTATGTAGTCGATGATGAGAGGCATCTCATCGGTGTGTTTTCCCTGAGCGACCTGGTTCTGGCAAAACCTCGCAACCGGTTGACCGAGATCATGCACCGCCGTGTCGCCAAAGTTCACTTGGATGATTCGCAAGAGCATATTGCCCAGATGATCTCCAAGTACAACCTGCTGGCCATACCGGTGGTGGACGAAGAGAACCGGGTGCAGGGAATTGTCACCGCGGATGACGCGCTGGATAAGATCATCCCAACCGCCTGGAAGAAAAAGCTACCGCGGTTATACCGCTAACCGGAGGGCGAATTGAGCCTGTCAGTACGTCTACGCCCTATTAGAGCACGCCTGCTTCTACTGCTGGCTGTCGTTGGCCCGGGGATCATTACCGCGAATGTGGATAATGATGCCGGCGGGATCGCCACATATTCCATTGCTGGCGCGCATTACGGTTTCTCCATGTTATGGATGATGCCGTTGGTTGCCCTGGCGTTGATCATTATTCAAGAAATGAGCGCCCGGCTTGGGGTGGTCAGCGGAAAGGGGCTATCCAGCCTGATTCGTGAGTCGTTAGGCGTTCGGGTCACGGTCGTCATCCTCGGGATTTTATTGATTGCTAACCTGGCGAATACCGTTTCTGAGTTTGCCGGCGTTGCAGCCAGTATGGAGATCTTTGGCGTCTCCAAGTTCATCTCTGTACCGATCGCGGCTGTCATCGTCTGGTTATTGATCGTCAAAGGCAACTACAAGACGGTGGAGCGGGTTTTCCTGGCGGCATCAGCCATCTACCTCGCGTATGTGATCTCAGGCATGCTTGCAAAACCCGACTGGCATGAAGTCACACTGGCAGCCATCCACCCGACCTTTCATTTGGATGCCGGCTACCTGACGATAGCAGTCACTATCATCGGCACTACGATCGCCCCGTGGATGCAGTTCTACCAGCAGTCTTCCATTGCGGATAAAGGCCTCAAACCGGCTGATATCAGCTTTGAACGCGTGGATGTGGTGATCGGATCCATCTTTGCTGTTTTAGTAGCCAGTTTCATCACTATTGCGTGTGCCTCCACTTTGTTCAAAGAAGGCGTTACCATTGCGAGCGCGAAGGATGCTGCCCTTGCGCTTGGGCCGCTGGCCGGGAAGTATGCGGAGATCCTCTTCGCCGTCGGCCTGTTGAACGCATCCATCTTTTCAGCAGCAATTCTGCCGCTATCCACAGCTTATGTGATCTGCGAAGCTTTCGGTTGGGAAGCCGCAGTCAATCGCGATTGGCATGAAGCCCCGGTCTTCTTTTCCATATACACCGGGCTAATCGTCTTAGGCGCGGCAATCATCCTATTGCCGATAAAATCCCTCGTGCAGGCAATGATCTCTAGCCAGACCTTGAACGGTGTACTCCTGCCTGTGATTCTGGTGGTGATGTTGCGCCTCATCAATGACAAACGTATCATGGGGAAACATACCAACAGCCTGGTGATGAACATCATCAACTGGCTGGTAGTGGCAATTCTGATCCTGCTGACGACCCTGCTCATCATAGCTACCTTATTTCCCGGCTGGTTATCGCACCTGTAAAAGGAGGATAGGATGGACCGCTTTACCACTGAAAGAGAGTTATCTCATCCGGTCTCACTCTGCAATGCGAATGGCCAATTAAACCCGGATGCCATTGGTTTTTCCCGCCAACCCCTGCATACCTGCAATCTCATGGGGCATGCATTGAGAAAGAAACGCTGGAATTACTGGTGCGTCACCAGTCCGGATTACCTCTTCTCCATCACCCTATCTGATATTGATTACCTGGGGATGGTTTTTGCTTACCTGCTGGATATCAAGACAGGCGTGTTCATCGAACAAACTGTGAGCACCTTATTTGGTACCGGGGTACGCATGAATGACCAGGTGACAGGCGCGCTATCTTTCGATCATCAGCAAATGTCGGTTCGCATGGTGGATGATGGCACATCCATCCTTCTTCAGGTGAATTCTACTAGTTTTGGCGGCAAACAATTGGCAGCGGATATCCGCATCCATCGGCCCGCAGGCCATGAATCCCTCAGCGTAGTGGTTCCCTGGAGCAGGGATCGCTTTCAGTACACCAGTAAACAGAATTGCATGCCTGCCACTGGCAAGGTGCTTCTCGATGGGACGGAGATTTCGTTCAGCGAAGAAAACGCATTCGCATGCCTGGATTACGGGCGTGGTATCTGGAAGTATGCTTCAAAATGGAATTGGGCTTGTTTTTCTGGAACCAGCGGTAAGCATACCATCGGTATGAACCTTGGGGCGCAATGGACGGATGGTACCGGATCCACCGAAAATGGCTTAACAATCGATGGACGCCTGGTGAAGATCGGCATGGATGCGCGTTTTGAGTTTGACCGCAAAGATTATATGCTTCCCTGGCGGTTAACCACTCCCGGATGCCCTGCGGTCGATCTGACCTTCACACCTTTTTACGAACGGGTAGCCAGCACGGATATGTTCGTGCTGCAATCCACCGTTCACCAAATGATCGGTAGATTCAACGGCACACTGACGGATGAAACCGGTAAGGAATATGGGGTGAAGGATCTGGTAGGTTGGGCGGAAGATCACACAGCCCGCTGGTAATCTACCCCAGGCGTTTTTTGAACCGGACGGAAGCGGCCGTCATTACTACAACCGCAAAGATAGATAGGGCGATCACTTCCGGGTAGATCGATCTTATGCCGACACCCTTCAGGACGATACCGCGGGAAATCACAAGGAAATAACGCAGGGGGACCAGGTAACTGAATGCCTGCAGGATCTTCGGCATGGCAGCCAGGGGGAAGAAAAAACCTGAAAGAAAGATGCTGGGCATCAGGGTAAACATAGTGATCAACATGGCTTCCTGTTGAGTGTTGGCCATGGTGGAGACAAAAAGACCAATACCCAGGGTGGTGACCAGGAAGAGGGCACACAGACTGAGTAGCAGGGCGATGCTGCCATTGACCGGGACATGAAAGAGAAGCATCCCGGCGACCAGCACTTCCACTGTATCAAAGAATGCGATGATGATGTAAGGGGTGATTTTTCCAACCACCAATTCCCAGGGGCGCAGCGGCGTGACGATGAGCTGTTCGATCGTTCCGCGTTCTTTTTCCCGAACTATGGAGGTGGCTGTGAGGATGGTAGTCAGGAATTGCAGGATCATCCCGATCAACCCAGGGATCATGAAGTAAGCGGACACCATTTCAGGGTTGTACCAGACCTGGGTGCGAATATCGATCGCTTGTGCGACTCCCCCTGCCTGAGAGAATCTTTGACGCGTCAGCTGTGCGCCGCGTGATTGGCCGATCAGAGTGGCTGCAGAAAGGGCGGTGCCTGCCAGTGTGGGGTCAGACCCGTCGATAATGAAACCCACTTCAGCGGTTTCTCCGCGAGCCAGGCTGGCAGAATAATCGGGTGGGATAATGATGGCAGCTCTGGCGATTCCGCTATCGATCAAATCTTTGATCTCATCGGTAGAGTTTGTTTCGTAAGCAAGGGTAAAGTAATCCGCCGCCCGGTAAGCTTCAAGCAGCTGCCGGGAGGCTGTGGAGCGATCCTGATCGAAAACAGCCAGAGGTATGTTACGGACATCATTCGTGGCGGCATATCCCAGCAGCAAGAGCATCATGATCGGGTAGACAAAGGTCAGACCCAGTGTCCGCGGATCGCGGATGATCTGGATGAATTCCTTGCGGATGAGTGATGCCAGCCGCGAGCGCATCAGATCCTAATCACCGTTGGTGTGAACACCACGGCCAACACCATAATAGATGAAGCCCATAGCGCGCATGGTGTCAGGATCCCACAGGTTGCGACCGTCTATGATGATGGGCTGTTTCATGCTGGCTTTGATGCGGGCAAAATCCAGTTGTTTGAATTCGTTCCACATAGTAGCCAGAACGAGAGCGTCAGCACCTTCTGCAACTTGGTATGGATTTTCGCACAGCTTGATATTTTTCTCGTGTTTGGCAACCAGTTCGCTTGCCTGCGGGTCGTATGCCTGTACTTTGGCACCTTCGTTTTGCAGAAGGTGGATCACGTCCAACGGGGGAGACTCGCGGATATCGTCGGTGTTGGGTTTGAAAGAAAGGCCAAGCACGCCGATCACACGGTCATTCAATGACCCCAGTTCTTTGCGCAGGCGCAGGACCGCACGGCGGCGCTGGTTGCGGTTGATATCCATCACTGCCTGCAGTAGCTGCGGATGAGTACCGTGCAGAACAGCCATGTGAGCCAGGGCTTTGACATCTTTCGGGAAGCAGGAACCACCCCAGCCCAGGCCGGCATCCAGGAATTGCGGGCCAATGCGGCTGTCAAGGCCCATACCGCGGGCGACCTGAGTGACATCCGCGCCAAGCTCTTCGCAGATATTTGACATCTCATTAATGAAGGAGATTTTGGTAGCCAGGAAGGCATTGCTGGCATATTTGATCATCTCCGCAGTGCGAAGATCGGTGATCAGGATGGGGCAGCGCAATGTCGCGTATAGTTGAGCTACCTGTTCAGCGGCGGTTCGATGGACTGAACCCAGGACGACGCGATCCGGCATCATAAAGTCATTAATGGCAGATCCCTCCCGCAGGAATTCAGGGTTGGATACGACATGGAAATCCAGCGGCTTGCCGGCTCTACGCTTGAGCACGACATCTGCCACCCAGTCACCGGTGCCTACCGGCACGGTGGATTTGTTCACAATGACGATTGGGTGATCAACGATATCCGCTATGGATTCAGCCACAGAGCGCACATATTGGAGATCAGCTTCACCATCGACACCAGAGGGGGTACCGACCGCGATGAATGCGATCTGGGCATCCGCCAGGGCTTCTTGGTAGTTGGTAGTGAAGGTCAGCCGACCGGCTTTGACATTCCGCGAAACGATCTCTTCAAGGCCAGGCTCATAGATTGGCATGATATTCTGATGGAGCTTTTCAATACGCTCCGGGTCAATATCCAGACAGCGGACATTGTTGCCGAGGTCCGCGAAACAGGTACCGGTGACCAGACCGACATACCCAGTGCCAATAACGCATATATTGCTCATAGATTCTCCCGGTAGAGGTGGATTACCAGTTAATGATAACATACTTCATTCTGATGCTATTTATATGGTGCAAGAGTTTCTCGCTTGAGCTACCTGAATAAAGGGTTGTCGAAGTACTACCTAAAGGTTGTCTCCTCAACATTTCGGTTCTGATATACAATAATTGTCAATTATAGTTTGGTACCAATTCATTCCAATATATCCAATTATTCGGAGGGCAGACCCATGAGCGCGCAATTGATCGATGGTGTGAAGACAGCTGAGAAAGTACGCAGCCAGGTAAAAGAAGAGGTAGCCAAGTGGGTTGCGGCAGGGCATACCGCACCGGGTCTAGCGACTGTGCTGGTGGGTGAGAATCCGGCATCACAGGTGTATGTGCGTTCCAAACAGAAGGCTTGCGCTGAAGTGGGGATGGAATCTTTTGGCTTCAATCTGCCTGCCACAGCCACCCAGACTGAGGTGGAGGATCTTGTCAGACAATTGAACGCCGATCCCAAGGTTAACGGGATCCTGGTGCAGCTGCCCCTGCCAGCCGGGTTGGATGAAGAAAAAGTATTGCGTGAGATCGCCATTGAAAAAGATGTGGATGGTTTCCACCCGCTCAACATCGGCCGCCTGGCGCAGAAAGGCCGCGACCCGCTGTTCATCCCTTGCACGCCCTACGGCTGCATGGTCCTGCTGGAAGAAGCCGGTGTGAAGCTCTCAGGTGCAAAAGCCGTCGTGCTCGGGCGCTCGAATATTGTTGGTATGCCGGTGGCATTGCTGCTGATCCGCGCGGATGCTACGGTGACCGTTTGCCACTCCCGCACGAAAGACCTGGCCGCTGTCGTTCGCGAAGCGGATGTGCTGGTAGCTGCGATCGGTAAACCTGAAATGGTGCGCGGTGACTGGGTAAAACCAGGTGCCGTGGTGATTGATGTTGGCATCAACCGGGTGGATGACGCCTCCAAAGCGAAAGGCTACCGGCTGGTCGGTGATGTCGCTTTTGATGAAGTGAAAGAAGTGGCGGCCTGGATTACACCAGTTCCGGGTGGGGTCGGGCCGATGACCATTGCCATGCTGCTGAAGAATACTTTCCGCGCTGCGCAGATCGCCGCCGGGCAATAGCAGGGGCATCCCATGAGCGACCTGATCGACTGGGTGGAGGAATTTCCCGGGTTTATCTCGGTCTGCGACACAGAAGGTATTATTGTTGCCATGAATCGCAAGATCGCAGATTATTTTGCGTCCACGGGTGGCAAATCGTTGATCGGCAGCAGCATCTTTGACTGCCATTCAGCCGAATCGACGCGCCAGATCCGCGAGCAGCTGGAATCACGAAAAATGATCGTATACACACATGACGCAGATGGTCAGCAGGAATTGGTTCTGCACGTTCCCTGGTACAGAGAAGGAGAGTTTGCAGGATTGGTGGAGATTGCTCTACCTTTGGAAAGTGAGATCAGAAATCTCTGAAACCAGATAAAACTTGTCAGACAATTGACACGCAGCCAGATTTTTGGTATAGTTGTCATACAATTCACCAGAGGAACAGGCCGGCTGCATGAGTACCCTTCTTGTAAAGCATAGTCATACACTGGTTACTATGGACGACCACCGCCGGGAAATACCGGATGGTGGTCTTTTCATTCGCGACGGCTTCATCGAGCAGGTGGGCCCTACGGCTGAGTTGCCGCAGCAGGCAGATGAGGTCTTGAACTTGACCGGGCAGGTCGTCATCCCCGGCCTGGTGAACACGCACCATCATTTCTATCAAACACTGACACGCGCCATCCCCGCAGCACAGAATGCCAACCTGTTTAACTGGTTGAAAACACTCTACCCCATTTGGGCGCGTATGACTGCCGACCACGTTTACATTTCCACCAAAACCGCGCTGGCTGAACTGGCACTTTCTGGCTGCACGACCGCCTCCGATCATCTCTACCTCTTCCCGAACGGCTCAAGCCTGGATGATGAAATCGCTGCCGGGCGTGAGATGGGTATGCGCCTGCATGCATCCCGCGGTTCGATGAGCCTGGGTGAAAGCAAAGGCGGCCTTCCACCGGATAGCGTGGTGGATAGTGAAGAAGATATCCTCAAAGACAGCGAGCGGCTGATCCAACGATACCATCAACCAGGTCACGGTGCCTTTACCAGCATTGTGCTTGCCCCGTGTTCCCCATTCAGCGTTACCGGTGGGTTGATGCGTGAATCCGCCGCTATGGCAAGAAAATATGGCGTGCATCTGCACACCCATTTGGCTGAAACACAAGACGAGGAAAGTTTCTGCCTGCAGATGTTCGGGCATCGCCCAGTGGCATACATGGAATCAGTGGACTGGCTGGGTGAAGATGTCTGGTTCGCGCATTCAGTCCATGTAAGCCCGGA
This sequence comes from uncultured Leptolinea sp., assembly GCA_903828565.1. Taxonomy (GTDB): domain Bacteria; phylum Chloroflexota; class Anaerolineae; order Anaerolineales; family Anaerolineaceae; genus PNON01. The sequence continues at coordinate 29,472 of CAIKMQ010000010.1, forward strand.
TGAGATCAAGACTTATGCCCGGACAGGTTGCGGCGTAGCTCACTGTCCATCCTCCAATATGCGCCTGGCATCTGGTATTGCTCCGCTTTGGCAGTACCTGCGAGCCGGGGTGAAGATCGGCCTTGGTGTGGATGGTTCCGCATCCAATGACGGCTCGCACATGCTGGCAGAAGCCCGCCAGGCGATGCTGCTTGCCCGGTTGCATGCCGGATTGCAGGGAGCTTCCCTTTCCAGCACCGAAGGAGTTCCTTTGCTTACTGCCCGCCAGGCTCTGGAAGTCGGTACACGCGGCGGCGCTGCTGTGTTAGGACGAAAAGATATCGGCTCTCTGGAACCAGGTAAGTGCGCAGATTTCGTTACATTCAGGTTAAATGAACTAGCATACACCGGTGCGCAAAGCGACCCGGTGGCCGCACTCTTATTCTGCGCTCCTCAACAGGTCACACATAATATTGTGGGCGGGAAATACGTGGTCAAGGATGGCCACCTGGTGACACTTGACCTGCCGGCGCATATTCAACGCCATAATCAGCTGGCAAACCAGATGCTGGCAGGCTAATTGGAGCTATTAAGATGAAGCAAACTAATCCTATGCCGACCCGTATCCTCGTGGAATGTGCCATGGGGCGCCTGCCGGCAGACCTGGTGATCCGCGATGGTCGCTGGGTGTGTGTGCAGTCTGGTGAGATCGTCGAGCATACTGATATTGCTGTCATCGACGGCCGGGTCGCTTACGTTGGCCCGGAGGCTAGCCATGCGATCGGACCATCCACACGAGTGATCCAGGCTGATGGCCAATACCTGGTGCCGGGCTTGCTGGATGGGCACATGCATGTCGAATCCACCATGCTCACAGTGACCGAACTGGTGCGGGCGGTCATTCCTCACGGGACGACAGGAATCTTTATCGACCCGCATGAGATCGCCAATGTGTTCGGGTTGGATGGGGTTAAATTAATGGCAGATGAAGCTGGAACCCAGCCGATCCAGATATTCGTGCAGGTTCCTTCCTGCATTCCCTCCAATCCGGGTTTTGAAAGTCCAGGGGCGGACCTGGGCCCGGTTGAGGTTGCCCAGGCGCTGGAATGGGAACGAGTGATTGGTCTGGGGGAAGTCATGAATTTCCCCGGGGTTGCCGCGGCGGACCCGAAGATGTTGACGGAGATCGGGTTGACCCGGTCTGCCGGAAAAGTGGTTGGCGGGCATTACGCTTCGCCGGACCTGGGACTGCCATTTCACGGGTATGCTGCCGGTGGAGCCCAGGATGACCATGAATGCACCTCGGTGGATGATGCTGTCTCTCGTGCGCGGCAGGGCATGAAGGTGATGATGCGCTACGGCTCTGCCTGGCAGGATGTAGCGGAACTCTCACGGGCAGTGACAGAAAAAGGGTGCGATCCACGCGCTTTCATCCTCTGCACCGATGATTCACATTCCCATACTTTGTTCAATGAAGGGCACATGGATCGTGTCATCCGCCACGCGGTTGCCTGCGGATTAACCCCGATGCAAGCAATTCAGATGTCCACCATCAACACGGCAGAGCATTTTGGTGTCAGCCATTCCATGGGGATGATCGCACCCGGCCGGCAAGCGGATATTCTGCTCGTTTCGAGCCTGGAAGACTTCCGGGTGGAAATGGTGATTCTGGGCGGCAAGGTCTCAGCGCAGGCAGGGCATGTTTTGATAGATATACCAGATTTCCCATATCCGGATTGGGCGGTCCGCAGCGTACATTTAGACAAACCGATTGACCCCGCAGACTTTGAGATCCGCACCAGCCGGCAGGGAAACGTTAAAGTCAATGTCATTGGCATCATTGAAAACCAGGCTCCCACCCGGCACCTGGTAATCGGTATAGCTGTTCAGGATGGGCAGATCAAGGCGGATCTGGCTAAAGATCTCGCCAAGGTCGCGGTTGTAGAGCGGCACCATAACCGCGGTGTTTCTGCCCGCGGCCTGGTGAGCGGATTCGGTTTTACCATCCCCTGTGCTGTGGCTTCCACGGTTGGGCATGACTGTCACCAGATGATGGTGGTAGGCAATGATGATGCTTGCATGGCAAAGGCGGCGAATGTGTTACGCGAATGCGGCGGCGGGCAGGTGGTTATTGCCAATGGTGAGGTCAGCGGGCTGGTGGAACTGACAATAGGTGGGATCATGTCCAATGAAGCTGGTCAGACAGTTGCCAGAAAAGCAGCCAATGTCCTTGCTGGTTTCAGGGAATGTGGCTGCCAGTTGAACAACCCCAATATGCAGCTTAGCCTACTGGGTCTGGTCGTGATCCCAGAGATCCGAATTTCTGACCTGGGAATTGTGGATATAAATCATATGAAGTTCATAGAGTTGGTGGAGCCGAATGCAAAATAAGGCGCGTCCTTTTGAGAATCTGCGAACAGCCCTGGCGGAATATATCGCCGGTGTCGCCCCGGGTGAACGGCTGCCCACTGAACCATTGCTTGCCCGGCAGCTGGGAGTCTCCCGCGCCACCTTGCGGGAGGCTATGCGTTCCTTTGAGAGCCAGGGCATCATCCGCCGGAAACAAGGCATCGGGACTTTTGTTGTCGGCCATCCGCAGGTATTGGATGCCGGCCTGGAGCAGTTGGATTCGATTGAAACACTCGCTGACCGGATCAACCTGAAAGTATCCCTGGGTATCTGTAATATCCGTGAGCGGCCGGCAGATACAACCCAGGCTGAAGCTCTGGGAATTCAGGAAGGTGATCCGATCGTTCTGGTGTCGCGAGCCATACGGACAGCTGACCGGCCGATTGCCTACCTGGTGGATGCCTTCCCCGCGGGTTTACTGAAGGTGGAAGAATTGAAGGACTTCAAGGGATCCGTTCTGGATATTCTATTGAAGCGCGGAGAACCGCTTTCGCATTCAAGAACGGAGATCCATACCGTGGCTGCTACCTCCGAGATAGCCCGGCCGATGGAGATCCAGCGCGGCGACAGCCTCTTATTATTTGTGGCCTACCTATTTGATCAGTCCGGGCGGGTAATCGATTATTCCCACTCTTACTTCCTGCCCGGGTATTTTAGTTTTCATATCATCCGCCGTGTGGGCGGGCTTTGATTATCAGTTGAAAGGAAACGAATGATAGATAACAGTACAGTTCAAGTAATACAGAAAAAAGTTCAGGCATCTTCAGCCGAGATCGTTCAGTTCATGCGCGATATATGCGCAATCCCCAGTATGAATTCACAATTGAAAGACGTGGGGGAGCGCATCGCCGCTGAAATGCGCAAACTAGGTTTTGAGGATGTCCGGTTCGATAAAATGGGTAATATCATGGGCAAGGTTGGGCACGGTTCACGTGTCATGGTCTATGATTCTCATATTGACACGGTTGGTGTCGGGGACCCTACTTCCTGGCAGTGGGACCCCTTTAAAGGAAAGATCGAGAATGGCATGCTGTATGCCCGTGGTGCCTGTGATGAGAAGGGCAGCACACCTGGTATGATCTACGGGCTGTCCTTTGCCCGCGACCTTGGCCTTCTGGAAGGCTGGACCGTATACTACTTTGGCAATATGGAAGAATGGTGCGATGGCATCGCCCCGAATACTTTTGTGGAAGTGGACCCGAAGGTAAAACCGGATTTTGTTGTCATCGGTGAACCGACAAAAATGCAGGTTTACCGTGGCCACAAAGGACGGATCGAACTGAAAGTGACTGCCAAAGGCAAAAGCGCGCATGCTGCCAGCAACCACCTGGGTGATAACGCTGTGTATAAATTATTGCCTGTGATCGAAGGCCTGCGCGATCTCGAGCCGAAGCTGGGTGACCATCCCTTCCTCGGACACGGTAAGATCACATTGAGCGATATGAAAGTCAGCACTGCCAGCATTAATGCGGTGCCGGACGAAGCGATTATCTTTATTGATCGGCGCATGACATTTGGCGAAACGAAAGAACAGGCTATTGCCCAGGTGCAGGCGCTCATCCCAGAGAAAGACCGCGGTTCTGTGGTCGTTGAAGAGCTGTTTTATGATGAACCCTCGTACACGGGCTTCGTCTTTCCGGTGGATAAATACTTCCCCGCCTGGGCGATCGAAGACAGCCATCCACTGGTTCAGGCCGGGCAGAAATCCCGCGCTTTGATTGGGCTTCCCGATGGACCGAGCGGAAAATGGGATTTCAGCACCAACGGTATCTACTGGGCAGGCAAGGCTGGTATCCCGAGCATTGGTTTTGGCCCGGGAGATGAGCGTGTGGCACATGCAGTACTGGAATGCGTGCCGCTGGATGATGTGGTAAAAGCCACCGAATTTTATGCAGTACTGCCAGGGCTGCTTGGCGATAAATAAGTAGCAGCGTGAACTAATCAAAGGAGAAAAAATGCAAACATATCTTCATGGTCGTGATCTAATTGGCGATCTGGACTTCAGCAAGGAAGAAGTCGAAACCGTCCTCGAGGTGGCGTTTGACCTCAAACGCAAACGTGCCCTGCGTGAACTTACACCGTACCTGCGCGACAAGGTTCTTGCGATGCTGTTCTTCTACAGCAGCACCCGCACCCGTGGTTCTTTTGAAGCAGGTATGGCCCGCCTGGGTGGACACGCTGCCTTTATCGAATCCACCACAACCCAGATTGCACATGGCGACACCGCCAAGGAAATAGGTGAAATCTACGGGCGTTACTTTGATGGCATTTCGATCCGCCATGTGGATTGGGGCATTGGTAATGCGTACCTCAATGAAGTGGCGAAAGCATCCCGCGTACCTGTGCTGAACATGCAGTGCGAGGTCTATCACCCATTCCAGATCCTGGCCGACCTTATGACCATCATGGAAAATAAAGGCCGTGACCTGCGCCGCAAGAAGATTGTTGTTTCATGGGCGTATGCTTCTTCCTACCAGAAGCCATTATCCGTTCCGCAAAGCCTCATCCTGCAGATGCCGCGTTTCGGCATGGACGTCGTTCTTGCCCATCCACCGGAGTTCAAACTGATGCCGGAAATTATGGACCAGGCACGCGAGCAGGCCCGCAAATTCGGCACTGGCTTTGAGGTGATGGATGACATGGATGCCGCCTTCAAGGGTGCGGATGTCATTTATGCCAAGAGCTGGGGCGCGATGCTGACGACCAACGATAAAGAAGAAGGCAAACGCATCATTGATAAGTACGAAAGCTGGATCACCGATGAACGCCGCATGAAACTGGCTAAAGAAGATGCCATCTATATGCACCCATTGCCGGCTGATCGCAATATTGAGGTCACTGACGGCGTCCTGGAAGGTCCCAATTCAGTAGTGTATGATGAGGCCGAGAATCGCATCCACGCTCAGGCCGCGGTGATGGCCTTAACGATGTAATTCAAACATTCATTAAAGAAAGAGGAATTAGATATGGCAGAAAAAAGGAAAGTCGCAGTGGTGGCCGTGGGGGGCAACTCCCTCATTTTGGACCCCAAAAAAGTAACTGTTGAGGACCAGTATATCGCTGCCGCTGAGACATCCAAGCACATCGCGGACATGATCGAAGCCGGCTGGGATGTCGCCATCGGACATGGAAATGGCCCGCAGGTGGGCTTCATCCTGCGCCGCTCAGAAATCGCGGCCAAATACGAAGGTATGCACGAAGTACCGCTGGAGGTTTGCGGTGCGGATTCGCAGGGTGCCATTGGTTATGCCATTCAGCAAACATTGCAGAATGAATTAAAACAGCGTGGCATTAAGAAATCTGTGGCGACCGTGGTCACACAGGTGAAGGTAGACAAAAACGACAAGGCTTTCCAGACACCGACCAAACCGATCGGTGGTTTCATGGAAGAAGCTGAAGCCAAGAAACGCGAGAAGGAACTTGGCTGGAGTGTTGTGGAAGATTCCGGCCGTGGATGGCGCCGTGTTGTTGCCTCCCCGCTGCCGCAGGAAGTAGTAGAACTGGATTCGGTTCAGACGTTGATCGATTCGGGTACTGTCGTCATCACTGTTGGCGGCGGTGGCATCCCGGTTGTGGATGACGGAAAAGGCGGCTGCCTGGGCATCGCAGCGGTGATTGACAAAGACTTCGCCTCCTCCCTGCTGGCTCGCCTGATCCATGCAGATCTTCTGCTCATCTCGACAGCTGTTGAGAAGGTCGCCATCAATTACGGCAAGCCCGATCAGAAATGGCTGGATCAAATGACCCTAGCGGAAGCCAAAGCCTACCTGGCAGAAGGCATCCACTTTGCCAAGGGTTCCATGGCTCCCAAGATCCAGGCTATCATCTGGTTCCTGGAGAATGGCGGCAAGAAGGCGCTCATCACCGACCCCGCGCATATCGGCGCAGCATTACGTGGTGAGACCGGCACCTGGATCGTTCCATAAGATTGTCATCTGAGTAATCCCCTGTGTTTGTTGCAGGGGATTACGATTAGTGCGATAATTAGTTCCAATTGCAGGCATTTTGCAATCTCTGGGTAAAGCCTGGAAATGCAATCAGATGTTAGGACATAAGTAAAATTGGTTATGGAAGGAGGTGATTGTCAGTCAACTGAATTGTCACTGGTAGTAAAGAGAGTCAACCCATAATCATTTTGGAGGAGTTTATGAAAAAGACATACGTTTGGCGTATCCTTTCTGTCCTGCTGGTAGCCACCATGGTACTGGTAGCTTGCGCGCCTGCCGCTCCCGCCGCTCCCGCTGAAGAACCCGCTGCCCCCGCTGCGGAAGCTCCAGCTGCTCCTGTGGTTGAAGAAGTAGGTGGATTCCAGATTCCTGACGTTGAAGAAGGCAAATTCAATATTGCCATGGTTCTCATCGGCCCGCACAACGATGGTGGTTGGTCTCAGGCTCACTACGAAGGCCTCGAATATGTAGCTCAGAATGTTGAGAATACTCACATTGCCTACATCGAGAATGTTCCTGAAGGCGCCGACTCTGAACAGGTATTCCGCTCACTTGCCCGCAAGGGTTTCAATCTCATCTTCGGTACCTCATTCGGTTTCATGGATCCAATGGAAGTAGTAGCGGGTGAATTCCCCGACACTATGTTCATCCACCTGACTGGTATTAAATCCAATACCACGAACTTTGGTAACCTCATGGGCGCTATGGAAGACATGAAGTACCTGGCTGGTATGCTTGCGGGTGCCCGCGCCAAGCAGGATGGAAATCCGAAACTTGGTTACATGGCTACCTTCCCGATCCCTGAAGAGATCCGCCTGGGTAATGCAATTGCTTTGGGTATGAAAAAGACCTGCCCCGAATGCACGATGGATGTTCGCTGGATCAACACCTGGCATGATCCCGTGATCGAGAAGGAAGCAGCTGCTTCCCTGTTCGATGCCGGCGCTCAGGTTGTCTTCACCGGTGCAGACACCCCGGCTGTTGCTGATGTCGCTCAGGAAAAAGGTAAATGGGGCGTCACTTATGACTGGTATGGTTCCTGCAAAGTGGACGCATGCCTTACCGCTCCTTACTGGGTATGGGGTCCTGTCTACGCCAAGATCGCTCAAGGCGTCATTGATGGTACCTACGTTCCCGGCTGGGATTATTTCGATGCTGAAACGGGTGCTCTCGGATTGTACGGCTTCATGGAAGGTCAGGAACTGACCAAGGGTGTTGCCGATCTCGATCCCGCAGTTATCGAAATGGTTCGCGAAACTTTAGCTAAGATGCTGGCTGGTGAGTTCACACGCTTCGACGTGTTCTCTGGTGAGATCAAAGACAACCAGGGTAATGTTATCGTCCCCGCTGGTGAAAAACTGGAACAGATCGATCTCGATGCCTTCCCCGAGTACGGGCTGGGCTGCAAGTACTGTATGAAGTGGTGGGCTGATGGCATCACCGCTGAACTTCCTCAGTAAATAGCAGGTAGTTGCGAGCCAGGCACTTGGTTGCCTGGCTCGCATTTTTCATCCCAGGATTGAATATGACGAATAATAGCGATCAACCAACCGAAATGCAGGCAGATACTGTTGTATCCATGCAGGGAATTGTCAAGCAATTCCCTGGTGTGCTGGCTAATGACCGTGTAACCTTTACCCTTAAACGGGGTGAGATTCATGCATTATTGGGGGAGAATGGGGCCGGCAAAAGCACATTAATGAATATCCTGACTGGATTATATAAACCAGATAACGGGATGATCACTGTTCAAGGCAAGCGAGTTGTTTTCTCCTCACCCAATCAAGCAATTGCTCACGGAATTGGTATGGTTCACCAGCATTTTATGTTGGTACCGACGCAAACTGTTACTGAGAATATTCTGCTGGGGTTGAATGAACCCCGGTTTCGCTTGAATTTATCAAAATATAATGCCATCGTAAAAGATCTGGGGGAGAGGATGGGATTACCTATAGATCCCACCGCTCATATCTGGCAGTTATCAGTTGGCGAACAACAACGGGTGGAGCTACTGAAGATCCTCTACCGGGGCGCTGAAGTTCTTATCTTGGATGAACCTACAGCGGTTCTAGCCCCCCAGGAGATTGAAGCTTTCTTTTGTACTTTACGCAAGATGACCTCCCAAGGAAAATCCATTATCTTCATCTCACATAAGTTAAATGAAGTATTGCAGATCGCAGATCGTGTCACGGTCATGCGGCGTGGACGGGTGACTGCTGAAGGGGTGAACCCAACCGGCCTTTCTATCAAGGATCTTGCTAAACTTATGGTAGGCAGAGAAATTACTTTTGATGTGACAAAAGAAGATGTAACACCGGGAGAAGTGGTCCTATCCATTGAGGATCTGGTCTGCGAAAACGATAAAGGACTGCCGGCTTTGAGAGGTGTCAATATGAACATCCGGCATGGAGAAATTGTTGGGCTGGCTGGAGTAGCAGGCAATGGCCAACGGGAGTTGGCAGAAGTAATCACTGGGTTACGTAAAAGTACCAGGGGAAAAATCACTATACACGATCGTGATGTCACCCATACGGATCCTCGCAACCATATTCGGCATGGAATCTCCCATATACCTGAAGACAGACACCACACCGGCACAGCTCCTAACCTGAGCTTAACCGATAATGTGATCATGAAGAGTTATACACACGCTCCGATCAGTAAAGGATGGACGATCAATCAAGTGGCAGCAGATAGATATGCAACTGATCTACGGTCTGCCTATAATATCCTTTCACCCACTATAAAAACCCCGGTCAGATTACTATCGGGTGGTAATCTGCAAAGGGTTATTCTGGCTCGTGAGATATCCACCCAACCAGCATTGATGGTTGCGATGCAACCCACACGGGGGTTGGATGTTGGAGCCATTGAAGGCGTGCAAAAACTACTTCTCCTTCAGCGTGAGGCTGGAGCAGGGATCTTGCTTGTTTCAGAAGAGCTGGATGAGCTTTTAGCATTGAGTGACCGCATTTACGTGATCTTTGAAGGCCGAATTGTCGGTGAGGTCATGGATAAGGATATTGACCGAATTGGCTTTCTGATGTGTGGTACTTCCCCCGATAAAAACGAAGCAATGGGAGAGAAGAATGACTGACCTGGCTCCGGTAAAAAGTAATAACCGTTTTCCTTTCCAAATACGTTTTGAACCGCGATTGGGTGAGTTGAAATGGTGGCAATCACTGCTCATCAGTCTGATCGCATTAATTGTTTCTCTTCTTGTAGGCGCATTATTATTGTCGGTAGTGGGAGGTAATCCCTGGAAGGCATATAGCCACATCGCGAAGGCGTCATTCGGAGATATTGGTGTATTCTCTGATACGATGGTGAAAGCTATCCCCTTGATCCTGATCGGATTAGCCTGTTCGGTGGCGTTCCGGATGAAGCTTTGGAATATTGGCGCTGAAGGCCAGTTTTTTCTGGGTGCTTTTGGTGCAAGCATTGTTGTACTGATCCCAATAGTTCCAGATGGATCTCCCGCATGGGTGTATATTTCTGTAATGGCTCTCTTTGCCATGGTATTTGGTGCACTCTGGGGTTTTCTACCAGGGTACTTGAAAGCACGTTTTAATGTAAATGAAGTCATCTCAACCTTGATGATGAATTACATTGCTGTTGCGTGGAACAATTTTTTCATTTATGCGGTCTGGTCTGAAGGTGGTTTCCAGATGTCAAAAATGTTCCCCAGAGCTGCCTGGTTACCCCGTTTGACCGATTTCTCAAAACAGATACCTGAGCTGCGCGGATTAACTACCCACGCTGGTTTGATCTTTGCCCTCATCATGGTCGTAGTCGTTTGGTTCCTTCTCTCCCGCAGTCGCTGGGGATATGAGATTAGACTGATCGGTGACAACCCGAAGGCTGCCAATTATGCGGGTATTCAAATCAAAAAGAATGTCATTCTGGTCATGATGCTCTCAGGCGGATTGGCAGGTCTTGCTGGTATGTCAGAAATATCAGGCGTTGTGCATCGTTTACAGGGAGCCATATCTCCTGGCTATGGCTTTACAGGCATTATTGTCGCCTGGCTGGCTAAACTTAATCCATACCTGGTGGTAATAGTATCCATCTTATTCGGAGGATTGATCCTCGCCGGTCGTGAGATCCAACCTTCCGGTATCCCCAAGCTGATCCAGGGAATTATTTTGGTCAGCCTGATTGCTAGTGATTACCTGGTACGTAATCGTGTACGTATCATTCGCCGGACGGAGGATTAATGGACGCAGTCATTATCTTGCAAGCAGGTGTTGCTACCGGAACAGTACTATTATTTGCTACATTAGGCGGTATCTTTTCTGAACGTGCCGGTGTCATGCAACTAGGGATTGAAGGAATGATGTTGCTGGGTGCTATGGCTGCGTTCAGTGTAACAGTAGCAACGGGTAATCCCTGGCTTGGTTTACTGGTCGCTATGTTAGCTGCAGGTTTACTCAGCCAGATCCACGCATTCATAACAATTACACTGGGTGCAGACCAGGTTGTCAGCGGGCTTTCTTTGACATTTGTTGGAACTGGTATCGCTTTAGTATTTGGCGAGCAGCTGAGCAAGGCCGGGGTGATATCATTGATCCCCAGGTATACCGTACCTTTCCTCAGCCAGATACCGTTTATTGGTACGATTTTCTTCACGGATCACAGCGTACTTGTATACCTGGGATACCTGTTGGTACCTTTAGCCTCTTATTACATCTACCACACAAGACCCGGGATGCATCTGCGAGCTGTGGGTGAACAACCATCTGCTGCAGATTCACTGGGAATCAATGTTTACCGCACACGGTATATCTACGTTTTTATCTGTGGCCTTTTCTCCGGTTTAGCCGGTGGAACGATCAGCCTTGCGATCTCACCTGGATGGTTCAGTGAATTAACCACCTCCGGGCAAGGATGGATCGCAGTAGGGTTGATCATTTTCTCGCAATGGGATCCAACAAGAGCGCTGGTCGGAGCCTATGCATTTGGCGCTTTGCGGCGACTGGTGCTCGATATCCAGGGGCCGACAATCCTGTTCGGTATGCGTAATCCATTCTATTACAACCCTTACTGGGGTTTCTTCCTGATGATGCTGCCGTATGCTTTTACCATCATCGTTCTAGTGATCGGGTCTTACAGTGCCATGCGCAGAAGATTGGGTGCTCCTGCAGCACTAGGTATCCCTTACATTCGCGGTGAACGAGGCGTGTAAGAATGGTTTTTAGGTAGATGGAACGATGAATAGTATCCCTCGCTTTTCCCATTACCGCTGCTGCCTCTGCGGAAAAGAGTACAGCCCCGATCAGGTTTTCTATAATTGCCTGGTTGACGGCGGAAATTTAGATATCATTCTGGATATACCGACTATTCGCAAGAATAATAGCAGGGAAGCCATCCTATCTTCCGCTGAGACCTCTCTCTGGCGCTATCTCCCACTTTTACCTGTAGCGGATCCCGGTTACCATGGTACCCCACTTCGTTTAGCCGGGGGAACACCCCTGCTGCATCCTTTGCCGCTCGAAAAAAAACTAGGATTACATACCCTGTGGATAAAGGATGAAGGAAAGAACCCGAGTGCTTCTTTCAAGGATCGTGCGAGTGCAGTTGTTGTCGCCCGTGCCCGGGAGATCCAAGCTTCTACTGTTGTGACAGCATCCACCGGGAACGCCGGTGCGGCGCTGGCATGTATGTCGGCAGCTGTTGGCCAGCCGGCGGTGATCTTCGCGCCGAAATCAGCTCCACCTGCAAAGGTAGCACAGTTGTTGGTTTTTGGAGCTAAGGTCATTCTGGTGGATGGGAATTACGACAGTGCCTTTGACCTGACCGTTCAAGCAGCAGAGGAATTTGGGTGGTATTGCCGGAACACTGGCTATAACCCGTTCACAGTGGAAGGAAAGAAATCTGCCGCGTTTGAGATCTGGGAGCAGGTATTGCACCATCGAACCTCGAATAAGCCTCTGGTACTCTTTGTTTCTGTCGGGGATGGCAACATCATCTCCGGGCTGCACAAAGGTTTTAAGGACCTGCTGGAATTGGGATGGATAGAGCAGATGCCACGGATCATGGGTGTGCAGAGCTCTGGTTCTGCGGCTATTGCCAATGCGTTTTTTGCCGGGGATGAGCAGATCATCCCGGTGCAGGCGAATACCCTTGCTGATAGTATTTCTGTGGATCTTCCCCGGGACGGCGTTCGCGCTGTCAGGGCTGCCCGGCAGACGGGCGGCACCTATCTGTTGGTAGAAGATGATGCGATTCTGCAAGCGATTGCCACCCTTGGTAAGGTCGGGATCTTTGCGGAACCTGCCGGTGCAACCGCATTCGCAGGTTTACAGTTAGCTGTTATGAATGGGCTGGTCACCGCTGAAGATGATGTGCTTGTGATGAATACAGGCAACGGGTTGAAAGATATTCGCGCTGCGATGCAGGCTGTTTCCCCCGCGCCGGTGATCGATCCCGACATGAAATCTCTGAAGAAATACTTGGGAGTATGATGGCAAAGAATACCGTGTTCACTGTCATTGCCCCGATCTACAATGAAGTCGAGAGCATTCCCAAGCTGTGGGAGAGGCTTTCTGAGGTCATGGAGAAGGCGGGTGCGCCATGGGAATTGATCCTGGTGGATGACGGGAGTACAGATGGATCTACCGAATTGATCCGCGATCTGGCTAAGAAGCACACAAGCGTTCGCCCGGTGATTTTCGCGCGTAATTTCGGGCACCAGGTGGCTGTTTCTGCCGGGATGGATTACAGCCGGGGTGATGCCGTCATCATCATTGACGCGGACTTGCAGGATCCACCCGAACTGATCCTGGATATGATCACCAAATGGAAAGAGGGTTATGAAGTGGTGTACGCCGTCCGCTCGGAACGGGAAGGCGAAACCTGGTTCAAACGCGTCACTGCTTCGGTTTTCTACCGATTGATCTACCGCATTACGGATGTAAAGATTCCCCTGGATACCGGTGATTTCCGCTTGATCGACCGTGCGGTGGTGAACATCATGGTGCGCATGAAAGAGCGGCATCGTTTCCTGCGCGGTATGGCAGCATGGGTCGGGTTTAAGCAGGTGGGTTTACCGTATAAACGCGCAGCCCGCTTTGCGGGTGTGACAAAATACCCATTTCGCAAGATGCTTAAACTGGCCCTTAATGCGATCACAGGCTTTTCTTACTTCCCGCTTCAGGTAGCCACATATATCGGTTTTATCTCAGCTGGATTAAGCATTCTTGCCATCCCCGTTGTTATCATTGTTCGATTGACTGTTGCCAATTCATTCTTCGGACAAGCCAGTACCCTGATTTCCGTTTTATTTCTAGGCGGGGTACAACTGATCTCCCTCGGTATCCTGGGGGAATATATTGGCAGGATCTATGATGAAGTAAAGGGACGACCCTTGTATATTGTCCGCGAAGAACCGGCGGATTTCGACAAATCACCTACTGGTAAAGGAGCCAACCAATGACAACCAATAAAATAGATCTGACCACTCGGCAAGACCGCCTGGAACACGCGGTAAAACGCGCACGCGAACAGAATATCATTATCCCGACACTGGCACAGATGAAGGACCCAACCCTCATTCCAGCCCGTGTACGCCAGGAACTAAGCAGCCTGGGGCTCTGGGATATCACTCCGCGAAACCTCTTCAGGATCACCTGGCACAACGAGCCTGTGGCTCATGGCGGCGGTTTTGGACCGGTGAATTATGTTGAACTGCCTGCCAGTTTGACCGGTGTAAAAGCCCGCATCGTTGCAATTGTCGGTAAATGGTTCCCAACCGGGGCTCACAAGGTCGGAGCAGCCTTCGGCTGCCTGGTGCCGCGGCTGGTCACTGGTCAGTTTGATCCGACCACTCAGAAGGCTGTTTGGCCTTCCACCGGCAATTATTGCCGTGGCGGCGCGTATGACTCCAAACTTTTATCATGTGATTCGATCGCCATCCTGCCTGAAGGCATGAGCAAAGAACGCTTTGAATGGCTGTACAAAGTATCCGGTGAGGTAATAGCCACACCCGGTTCTGAATCGAATGTCAAAGAGATCTTTGATAAGTGCTGGGAGTTGCGAAAATCCGGACAGGATCTGATGATCTTCAATCAGTTTGAAGAATTTGGTAATTACCTCTGGCATCATGAAGTTACCGGGCATGCCATGGAAGAAGTCTTAAAGCGGATCATGGGTCCCAAGGACCACTACCGGGGTATGACTTCTGCTACCGGTTCTGCCGGTACAATCGCATCAGGCGATTATCTTAAAAAGATCTTCCCGCTCTCCAAAATTGTTGCCAGCGAAGCTTTACAATGCCCAACGCTACTCGAAAATGGCTTTGGCGCTCATCGGATCGAGGGAATTGGAGATAAACATGTCCCCTGGATCCACAATGTAAAGAACACGGATATGATCACAGCTATCGATGATGAAGCAGTGGTCAACCTCAGCCGATTGTTCAACGAACCCGAAGGAAAGAAATACCTTACCCAGCAGGGCGTTCCACAGGAATTGATCGCCAGATTGGATTTGATGGGTTTCTCCGGTATTTCAAATGTGCTTTCAGCGATCAAGTTCGCCAAGTATTATGAGCTGGGTGAGAATGATATTGTACTGACCATCCTGACCGATTCCATGGAGCTGTACGGCAGCCGTATTGTGGAAATGCGTCAGGAGTTTGGCGAATACACAACCGCGAATGCTGCTGCAGATTACGCCAGATACCTTCTGGGGCAGGGAACAGACAACCTGATCGAGTTATCCTACGCAGATCGCCGCCGCATCCACAACCTGAAGTATTACACCTGGGTGGAGCAGCAGGGAAAAAGTTACGATGAGATCATGGACATGTGGTATGAACCGGATTACTGGACTGCCGCAGCCGGGCAGGCTGCTGAGGTGGATGCTCTCATCCGGGAGTTCAACGACCGGGTCGGATTGGTGAAAAGTTACTGATCTCAGGCTTCTCCATACCGCAGGCGAACCCTGCGGTATGTTTTATAATGGGTTAATGATAGCTGACATGGAAATACCTGAGACAGCTCTGGTTCTGGTAGCGGTAATGACCTCACCGCGCGACCTGGAAATTGCGCGATTGCTGGGTTGGTACCGAATCCCTCTTCGCACAGCGCCAAAAGTCGTGGATGTGGATTATCTGGCTTTCTATCAGACCTCCGATTTTGTTGATGCTGAACGCGGATCGATACATTATTATGCTCCAGTACGCGGCCATGAGTTGACAACCCGCGGTGAGTTGCTGAAGGATGAAACCGGCCATCCGCGATCCGGAGAAGAATACTACAAGGTGATCCTGGGTCCTGTTGGTAAGCTGCCACACCCCATTCGTGCGGAAAAGTGGAAACGCGTGGCATTTCTTTACACTACCGGTAAAATGATTCTGCAGGCGGAAACACTACATGAGTTGGTCGTTCAACCCGGTGAAAGGGCTGTTTTATGGCAATCCTTACGGGAACGGCTACTAGATCCGCGCACGAGTGATTCTGCCGGCACTGAATTAGACCTGAGCGAAGATGAGCTGGCTCGAATCCTGGGTTACCTCACCCTGGGAAACAGCTGATGGAGGTTGGATGGATAAGATTATAAAGAATGGAACCCTGGTAACCGACACCAAGACCTTCCAGGCAGATATTCATATTTTGGGGGAACAGATCCAGGAGGTAGCCCAAGGATTATCCATACCTGGGGCGGAGGTGGTGGATGCAACCGGAATGCTCGTGATGCCGGGCGGGGTAGACGCGCACGTCCACCTTAATTTACCCATGTTTGGTACAGTCAGTTCGGATGATCATTACACGGGCCATCGGGCGGCTGCTTTTGGTGGAACAACGACCTGCTTGGATTTTGTCCCTCAGGATAATAAGACGTTAGCTGAAGATATCGAAGCCTGGCACAAGCGCGCTGATCCCCTGGCCGCGATCGATTACAGTTTTCATATGAACATCACACGTTTTGATGAGAAGGTTGCCGCTGAAATGGCAAAATTACCTGAACGAGATGGGATCAGCAGTATCAAAGTCTTCACAGCTTACAATCACCGGTTGCGGCTAGATGATGGCGGCATTTTCAAAGCCATGAGAGTGGCGCGGGATGCCGGCATCCTGACCATGCTGCATGCTGAAGGCGGAGATGTCATCGAAGTTCTTGTAGAAGAGGCCGTCCGTTCTGGCAAGGTGACACCCCTTGACCATGCCCTCACCAGACCCGCCTGGGGGGCTGTTGAGGCCGTTCTACGGGCCTCTGCACTGGCCGCTCAGGCTGAGGCACCCTTGTATATTGTGCACATGAATGCTGCCGGAGAGGTGGACCAACTACAATACGCCAGGGAGCAGGGATTGTCTGTGATGGGTGAAACTTGCCCGCAGTACCTGTTCTTTACCAGTGAAAAACTCGCCGGGAAGGATGGCGCAGGCTGGGTATGTTCTCCACCATTAAGGGGAAAGCAGGATAATGAACGCCTGTGGCAGGGCGTGCAAAACGGAGTCATCCAGGTAATTGGTACAGATCACTGTCCTTTCTTTTTGAATGGCGGTAAAGAGATCTTGTTTGAGGGAAAGAAGGTTGCCATTCCCGGCAAAGAACTTGGGGAAGGTGACTTTACCCGTATCCCAAATGGATTGCCGGGGATAGAAGATCGGCTGCCCATCCTCTGGACGCATGGTGTTGGAACCGGGCGGATCACCCCCAACCAGTTCGTAGCATTGAATGCCACGAATCCTGCCCGCATTTTTGGCTTATATCCGAAAAAGGGTACCCTGCAACCAGGTGCGGATGCCGATATTGCCATCTGGGATCCCACAATATCCATCCAATACGGTGTCAAAGAAGCTCACATGCGGACGGATTACAACCTGTATGAAGGGTGGACCATGCGAGGAATGCCGGTAAAAGTATTCTTGCGTGGTAAGCTGATAGTAGATGATGGAAAATGGAACGGTCGAGCCGGGGGTGGGAATTATTTACGCCGGACCGCAGGGAACACTATCCTTTAATGATCCTTTTTCTGCCTTCCATTTTGCTCCTGATCACTGCAAGCGCAGTTGCATGGTTGCAGAAGTTTAGGCCGCATTTTAATGGTTCCTGGTTAACTGCGGTTGTTGGATCATTACTGGCTGTCATCACCCTGGTCTATTTGAGATTCAGGCTGCCATCCGAGACCCTATTGATTTCCTGGCAGGGATCAGGGCTGGCAATTTCCGATCCCGGGTTGCTTCTGGATTATTACTCCTGGCCGTATGCGTTCTCCCTTGTTGTGTTGATGTTTGCCATTACCCTGGCATCGCCCATGGTGATGCGCTCCCGGGCAGAGCTGGTGAACCTGGCTGGTTCTCTTGCAATCACAGGCGTCAGCCTGATTCCTGTCATGGCTGGCAATCCGGCTACGATCTTGCTTGGCTGGTCAGCTCTGGATATGATCGAAGTGATTGTGCTTTTACGGAATAATCCTCGTGCAAGTGCCAATCATCGCATCATCCGCGGCTTCATATTTCGGTTCCTGGGATCGCTCCTCGCTTTCTGGGCATTTATCCTGGTGAATAGCGGGAGCATTATTCTGAGTGATTACACCCACATCACGCCGTGGATGGGATTAGCCTTGTTGCTTGCAGCCTCACTCCGGCTGGGTGTGATACCGGCTCACATCCCGTATGGAGAGCAGGTAAACATCCGCCGCAGCCAGGGGAATATTTTCCGCTTTACTGCTGCTGCATCCAGCCTGGTCATTGTGAGCCGGGTGCCGGTTGGGACTTTCCAACTGCCCATCATCGATCTCGTCAAGGTGATCATGCTGATCGCGGTTGGATTTGCTACTTTGAAGTTGCTGCGAACAACAGTTGAACTGGATACCCGGCCTTATTGGGTATTAGCCATGTCCGGTTTGGCTCTTCTGGCTACCATTAATGGATCAATCACTGGGGCAACCAGCCTGGGTGTCACACTCATCCTCACCGGTGGGTTGATCTACATGCACCCGGCTGTTACCCGGTTTTCCCGCTGGCTTATTTATCTGGGGATTTTGCTGGCTGCAGGTATACCTTTCTTCCCATCGGCTTCCGGGTTGGCTGGGCTGATGGCTTCACCATCCCTGCTAAATGAATTGGTAACCCTCATATTGTTCACCCTGACGCTCATTGGCTTGCTCCAGAGAGGAAAGAATAAAGCCGATTTCCCCAGCGGAGATGAACGGATCGTTTATCTGACGCATCCATTAAGTCTTTTGGCAGTTCTGATGGCTTATCTCGGCATAGGCTTTTTTGGCTGGCCAGGTTCAATGACCGCAGGAGCCTGGCCGGCTGTTGTATTAGCATCCGCTTCCAGTGGTGTCGTTTACTTGGTGAGAAAACCGCTGCGAGCCGCCTATCTTTCTCTCACAGTCAAGGGCAAAGCCTGGTTTGGTCATTTCCAACCGCTGATCCAGGTCAGGAGATGGGTGGGCAGAGTGGATATCAGCGGACTTCAGCAGGGAATGATCTCACTGTTTCGTCAAATGGTCACCGGGCTATCATTCTTGCTCGAAGGTCCAGGTGGGCTACTCTGGGGATTGATTTTAATGGTTATTCTCGTAATGGCCATCGGTGGGGTGAAATAATGCCGATCTTCCTCCTGATTTTTCTCGTTTTACTCATTGCCGTGGGGTGTTTGTTTATCGCATTTCGCTCGGATTGGCGAAGCATGGTAACCGCATTAGCTCTATTCTATTTCGTTCAATTCATCTTTGTCTTATATACGTCTTCAGCATTGATGGCATTGGCGGACCTGGCATTGGGGTGGGAGCCACGGGAATAATCGCTTTTACTTTCATCAACGCGAAAATCCGAACCTCTGAAGCAGCAACTACAACTGGTATAAGTTTCAAAGTGATCAGCTCTTTTTTCTTCGTTCTATCAGGATTTGCCCTTTCTTTCACAACATCCTACTGGATCACTCAGTTGTCATTCCTCCAACTTTCCGCAGGAATTATCCTGATGCTATCCGGAGTGTTGTTCTTAAATTTCTATCACACACCCTGGCAGGTCGTTTTGAGTATTATGATATTTCTGTCAGGTTTTGAGATCATTGAGTATGGGCTTGAAAATTCACTCCTGCTGCTATTGCTCATAGGACTCGTGAAAGTATCCCTGGCTTTGGCCCTGTTCTTCATTGTTCGCCGTGAGAGCAGGAGGATGGGAACATGAGCGCTCCAATTATCTGGATATTGATACCTTTCATCACCAGTACGGGTTTGATACTGTTACGGAATCACCGAAAAACCGCATATCTATCATCCATAGTATTAAATATTTCAATGGTTTTACTTGCGATCATTCTACCTGTAGATAAAGTAGTCAGAACTGGCGGAGTAGATTATAAGATCGCCAGCACCTTTGGCTTATTTGGCCGGGAGTTGATCATCCAATCTCAGGAACAGGTAATCGTCGCGCTTGTTTACGCTGTTGCTGCTTTCTGGTTGATCGGTGCTTTCACAACATCGCGATCCAGCCTGTTTCCGGCAGTTGCGCCGGCAATTGCTGCACTTATTGTGGCATCGATCGCAGTCCAACCATTCCTTTATGCCGCGATCCTGCTGGAGCTGGTTGCGATCCTAGCGCTGGCATTGTTCTTTGAGCTTCCCGGCAGCTCCAATACGGGTGTTTTACGGTTCATTACCTTTCAGACCATCGGCATGGTTTTCCTGTTATTTTGCGGTTGGTTATTAAGCGGTATTGATACAGCTCCTTCCGACATGGTGGCCATGTCCCGCGTATTATTGATCCTGGGGCTGGGTTTTGGCTTTTTCCTGGCTCTCTTCCCATTTTATTCCTGGGTACCCATGATGGCCGAACAAGAAGATACCTTTCTGGCCGGGTATGTGATCCTGGTGATGCAAACGGGTATCCTAATACTGGGGATGCAATTCTTGGAGAGTTACGCCTGGTTGAGGAATTCGAACGAGTTGCAGCGCGGATTGCTCATTTCTGGGTCAGTGATGGTCGTTACAGGAGGGATTTGGTCCGCTTTCCAAAAAGATCTCGGGCGCATCTACGGGTACGCACTGATTATGGAAAACGGATTTTCGGTAATTTCATTGGGGTTGATAACATCAGGCGGATCGCTTTTACTCACCGGTATGATCATTCCGCGCATCCTTGCTTTTGGCATCTGGGGTCTCAGCCTTGCGAATTACCAGGGACATCATAACAGCTTGCACGTGGATAACCTGCATGGGGTAGGTAAAACGAGCGTTATATTCCTGCTGGGATTATTGGTCGCCCAGTTTTCTGTAGGCGGGCTGCCATTACTTGCTGGATTTCCTCAGCGCCTTGCTTTATTACAGGCATTGACTGTTTCAGCCCCCTTGGCTGGTTGGGCGATCCTGGTTGGTTCAGGTGGGTTCTGGATTGCCGCCTGGATGAGCCTATCCACCCTGGTGCGATCAGAGGAAAAGTGGGGCAGATTTTTATCGGGGAATTTACGGGTAGACATCCTTGTGATTTTTGGTGTCGTATTAATTGTGATCCTTGGACTTTTCCCCGCTATTGATACCAAATTCGCAAGCAATATCCTGCTCCCCTTTATCCACCTCCAATAGCCCATACTGTGGATGGTATAATTTTTATTCACTAGTGCGTTTGACCTCAGAGGAAACTATGGAACTTGAACAGATAGAACAACGTCTGGCCTGGCTGGATGAAGAACGAAGGAAAGACAAAGGACAGATCGGTATTCTGGAAAACCGGATTCTCCAATTGGAGAATGATCTGGTCAAAGCTCGCAGGGAAATCGGTACCATGCATGACGCATTTGCCAAATGGAAACTTACCAGCAACCGGCTGGACCAGGTGGATCTGCAGATCATGCGAATCGGGCAGGATTTGAGCCACTTGGGTGAAGCACTGCAGAATAGCCGGGTGGAAATCGAAGCAGGAGTATTAAAGAAGATCGGGCAGGAGATGGAAGCCAATATCAAAGCTATTCAGGAGATCCGAAAAGCTTTCCTTGCACTGCAGGACTATAAAAAGCTTCAAAAGGAACAAGATACCGAGGTAAGCCTGATAAACCAGCGCTTAAACCAGATGGATCAAAAGCTTCAGGACAACCAGCTTGCATTCGATAGGTACCAGGAAGCAATCAAATTACAGGATGAGATCCGAAAACAGGATACAAAGCGCGTCACGGATATTCAAGGGGAGGTCACTGCCTATCGCAAACGCATGGATGACTTGCGAACAAAGCTGGAAGTAACTGTGGAGAGCCTGAGAACCACGGATACACGCCTGAATGAAGTCATCAGCACGGAAGGCGACCGCAGGCAGAATCAGGTGGCTTTCATGGAGAAGTACAACCAGCAGCAGGTGGAACGCAACAGAACTTGGCATGAGTGGCAGGGGTTAATCGATCAGGTGATCAAGAATGGCAGTACGATCGCGGAGCAGTTCCAGAATTTGGAAGATACCTTACGCAGTGTCCGCCGTGCACGGGAACAACTGGAAGCAGGCAACCAGAAAATTGATCGTCGCATCAATGAAGTCACTGAAATGCATCGTTTGGGTGAAGAGCATTTCAGACAGGAATGGAACAACTTCAAGACCGATGATCAGAAACGCTGGTCCAATTATTCCCTGATACTGGATGAACATCAGAATGAACAGGAGCGCAAAGGCGAAAGGGTGGATAAACGCCTTTTGCACCTGGAAGATCTGTCTCAAGAATTAAGTGACCGGTTAGCCGGCATTCAAAATGAAGAAGAGAAAAAATTGCAGCAGCTGGTTACCCTGGCACATGAGTGGCTGGCGACCTATGAAAGGCTGCTGGGGAAGAACAGCGACCTCGTCTGATGCTGACACACGTCATTGGTACTGCCGGCCATGTTGATCATGGTAAATCCACACTGGTCACCGCGCTGACCGGTATCAACCCCGACCGTCTGAAAGAAGAACAGGCACGGGAAATGACCATCGAATTGGGATTCGCGTGGTGCGAATTGCCATCCGGCGAAGAGGTTGGCATTGTGGATGTCCCCGGCCACAGGGATTTTATTGAGAATATGCTGGCGGGGATCGGCGGTATCGATGCTGTGTTATTCGTCATCGCAGCGGATGAAGGAATCATGCCGCAAACTCGCGAGCATCTGGCGATCGTGGACCTGCTCAGGGTGCCGCGGGGGATCATTGTTCTGACGAAGACCGACTTGGTACAGGACCCGGATTGGTTGGCATTGATGGAAGATGAAATCTGCACTGCCATGCAAGGCACTGTCCTTGCAGATGCACCCCTGGTGCGGGTAAGTGCGCGTAATGGCATTGGGATCGTTGAGTTGAAACAGGTACTTGCAAATACCCTTGCGGATACTCCGCAGCGGATGGATATTGGCGCTCCGCGCTTGCCTGCAGACCGGGTGTTTTCCATGCCTGGTTTTGGTACGATAGTGACAGGGACACTATCCAACGGTACCTTTCACACCGGTGACGAGATCGAACTACTCCCTTCGGGGTTAACATGCCGTATACGCGGATTGCAGAACCATAAACACAAGGTGGATGCGGCACACCCCGGGCAGCGATTAGCTATCAATCTGGGTGGTGTCGCGTTGGAGGATGTCCATCGCGGGGATGTGGTGACAAAACCCGGTACCTACCATCCCAGCCGGCGGTTGGATGTGCAATTCGAATTATTACCAGATGTCTTGAACCCACTAAAGCATCGGGATGCTGTGAAATTCTTCATTGGTTCCTCTGAAGTTCAAGGCAGTATTCGCCTACTGGGTGTCGAAGAATTACTACCAGGCCGGCAGGCATTTCTTCAGTTAGAACTCGCAGGGCCGGTTGTTACCCAAAAAGGTGACCGGTTCATCTTAAGGCGGCCATCGCCGGGTGAAACCCTGGGGGGCGGTACTGTCATCGAAGTTCATGCCACCAGGCGTTACAAACGTTTCTCAACGGATGTGATCGACTCGCTTGAGAAAAAAATATCCGGCAGTTCAGCAGAGCGCTTACTTGCCATCATACAGGCAGAATCCCCGGTGCTGGTAGAGGATATTTATAAACGCTCTACTTTGGATGCAGAAGAAACCAGGAAGGATCTGATTCAACTCCTGGAGCAGGGGACAGTACATCTGGCAGCCATCTCGGAGAATGAAAAGCTAAATTACCTGCTGGCAGATACCTACCTGGTAACGGTGATCGAACAGGTAAATACAGTATTGGCAAAGTATCATGTTGCCAATCCATTACGGAGCGGAATGCCCCGCGAAGAATTACGCAGCAAATTAAAACAAACCCCAAAGTTGTTTGTTTTTCTGATCGAGAAATTGATTGGCCAGGGAGTAATTGCTGGCAGTTCACAAGTTGTTTGGCAATCAGGCTTTGAAGTCAGGCTGAATCCCGTTCAACAGAAAGCAGCGACAGGATTACTGGGGCTTTTCAAGGATAACCGGTTTACCCCGCCTTCCGTGAAGGAATGTCAGGATTTTGGTGGATTCGCCCTATATCATGTGATGATCGAAAAAGGTGATCTTGTCCAAGTCAACGATGACATCGTTTTTGATGGCAAGACCTACCAGTTCTTAAGAGATGATGTGATCCGTCATATTCAGGATAATGGCAGTATCACCGTAGCGGATTTTCGCGATAAATACCAGACTACCCGTAAATACGCATTGGCCATGTTGGAGCATTTTGATGCCATTAATATTACGAAGCGGGATGGCGACCTTCGCCGGTTGGCTCGGGGCATTAAAAGCAGCTAAAGGGTGTTTGTACTATTTCAGCCGAGCCTGTAAACCCTCTCTGAGCTCAGTATTTTCACAAGTTCCTATCTCGACTGTTTCCAGTTGATGCCAGGCGGAACAGTTTTTTATCGTTTCACTCAAACCGTCCACTAATTCATCACTGAGTTTCATTCCTGGTTCGAGGAAGATACCCCTCAATTCCAGTACCTTACGCTGTCGATTGGCTTTGATATCCACCCTGGCGGCAAATTGATCCTTGTGCAACACGGGGAGCAGCCAGTATCCGTACTTTCTCTTTTCGGGTAGAGTATAGCATTCCACTCTAAAATCCATACCGAACAGGCATTGCAGGCGGGTTCGATCCCAAACCAGGGGGTCGAATGGGGATAGCAGCGAAGTCCCCACAGGTTGCGAAGACCCATGCTGAATCTCTTGCAGCAGGGGCAAGTTTTCAGGGTGGATGATCCCAGGCACATCCCAACCTTCTATGTTTACAGGCAGCAGGTTTCCTTTCTTCAGAAGCTGATCCAGAACCGTCAGGGTTTCACGCCTCGGCAGGCGGTAGTAATCCGCCACCCAGCGAGGTTGGCTAACCCCCAAGATTTTCACGGTTCGTTCGATTAGGGACGCACGGGCTGTTTCGGCATCGGGTACTGGTTGTTTGGTGAGTTCTGGATGCAGCCGCGATGCCAGCTCATATACTCGCTGAAATTTATCGCGTCTTGCGATCATCAGCACACCCTGGTCGTAAAGTGCCTCTAAAGCAGATTTTTCAGCCTTCCAGCTCCACCAGGTGCCCGGTTCGCGAGATTCAGGAATAAAATCCGCCGACCTGACCGGCCCGCGTTCCGTCACCTGACACCGGACAGTGTCGATCAAGTTGCTATTGCGTGAAAACCAGGAGGAGGGGTCGTTGCTCTCAGTGGCAGCTTTATCCATGCGCCACTTTAATAGCGGGTAATCTTCGATCGGCAGAAGGCAGGCCGCATGCGCCCAGTATTCATACAGTTTCTTTTCGGAAAGCAGCTCATCCAGCCATTCAGGCCGATATGCCCCCAGCCGGCTCCACAGGACGAAATAATGACTGCGTGCGACAATGTGGATGCTGTCCAGCTGCAGCACACCCATGCGGCGTATGACGGGCAGGATATCCTGCTTCTGTGCAAGCTGGGTGCGCGGTTGACCTAACCCCAGCGAAAGGATCTGTAATGAGCGTGCCTGTTGCAGTGAGATTTCGATGGTAGGCATTGGAAAGGTTAAACTATCTTTGGCAGTACGATGGATTGTTGCCCCTGATATTTGCCTTTTTTATCGGCATAGGAAACCTCGCATGTTTCATCCGCTTCAAGGAAAAGCACCTGCGCTATCCCTTCATTCGCGTAGATCTTAGCCGGCAGGGGTGTGGTATTGGAGATCTCCAGGGTGACATAACCTTCCCACTCCGGTTCAAACGGGGTGACATTTACGATGATACCGCAGCGTGCATAGGTGCTTTTCCCCAGGCAGATCGTCAATACACCCCGCGGGATCTTGAAATACTCCATCGTCCTTCCGAGGGCAAAGCTGTTGGGTGGGATGATACAAACCTCACCTTTGAAGTCTATCATCGAGCGTTGATCAAAATCCTTGGGATCGACCGTTGCCGAGAATACGTTGGTAAAGATCTTGAATTCATCTGCCACCCGGATGTCATAACCGTAGGAGGAGACACCATAAGAGATGATGCCCGGGCGTCGCTCTCCTTCGCTGAAGGGGGTGATCATCCCCTGCTCAAGGGCCATTTTGCGAATCCAGTGATCAGGTTTCAATCCCATTGTGTTCTCCTTTTATCAATAATCTGTGATCAGAGTGATACGGGTGACCGCATTCGCATAGATCTCGAAGTCAATAGTCTCGTCCATTTTTGGAGGTGAGAAGGTAAGGCGATATTTGCCAGCAGGCAACGGGTGGGAGGTGAAGATCTCTTGATACAGGTCGTCCCCATTGACATTTGATTCAGCGTACGGTCGCGGGTGGATCGGCACCATCGTCAGGTCATCCAATGATCGGATGGTGATCTCAGGGTATCGGCGGACTCTGCCAGCCTGATCGAAGATCTGACCGGTGAGGATACCATACCCTGGATCGGTTGACAGCCAGAGCAGGGGATTACGGGTATACGCGTAGTCGTTTTCACCCACTCGTACTTCAAAATGCAAATGAGAACCAATAGCTTTGCCGGATCGGCCGACCAGCCCGATCTGCTGCCCTGCGATCACTTTCTGACCGGGTTGTACATCCACACGGGAGAGATGGGCATACAGGGTAAACACCGGTTTACTCTGACCGGGAATCTCATGCTGGATAACGACAAGGTTGCCATAATAGAACAGCATCAAACCATACAGGGTATTCACATCATTACCAGCAACGACCACAACCCCATCACCGGCTGCTAACACGGGCGTACCCGGCGCATTGATGAATTCTACGCCGTGGTGAGCCTCCCGGGTTCCATCCTGTGTTCCGCCGTACGGGTAGGATGGTTCATAGGCCTGGGTGCCTGGTGCAGCGATGGGGGAGCGGAACACAAAATGACCGCTGAAAGTACAAACCTGATCCGAGCAGGGATACAGTGTCGCTTCTGATCTGGATTCGGTTGATGTGGAAGGAGTGGATATGGAAATATTTTTAGAATCTGATTGTAAAGTTTGAACAACCACCTCCGGGCTTACGGTCGGAGGTGGTGTGGTAGTACTAGCCCCGATAGTATCACTGACAGTGGGCTGTCCTGCGCAGGCGAAGATCAGTACCATTACGACAACGATGAACGATCGAAGTCTGAGCCTGGTGAAATTCATATTGCTAGATTTTGATCCCGCCGCGTGAGAGCATAACCATGCTTAGATCTTGTTCCAATTGCTGGGCTTTTCCCCGCAGAGCATCCAAAGATTCCAACAGTTTCCTTGCATCTGGATCGGTAGGCAGACCAAGCAGATTGATCTGGACGTTCATACCAGCTCCGGCGAATGACGCGCGGGCAAGAGAAAAAGCAGACCCGGCATCAGATATCGCATTCAGATTTCCTAGGTTGGCCGCAATAATTGCCAGTGCCATCACCTGGCAGGCTTTATCGCATACTCCCAGCGGAACTATGGCTGCGTTGATCGTTGCCTGCCTGATCGCTGCATCACGGGTTTCCAGCTGCTCTGGTGTTTCTTTGGGCAGTTTCATAGCTTTCATCAATTCATCGAAAGCAGCAGCATCCGCTGCAACATCCGCACGCAGCGCCTGCTGTAGCGATTCCGCGCCGCCTAACAGGTCCCACATTTGCTGCTCGACATCCGCATATTTCTTTTTTCCGGTTGTCAACCGGGCGACCATACAAACCAATGCGGCTGCCATACCGCCTGCATACGCGGATGCAGACCCGCCCCCGGGTGTCGGTGTGGCAGCTGCCAGGGCATCGATGATGTCTGGTCCGGCAGCCGTACCTGCGGAAGGTTGATCCATGGCTTCATACAATCGTGTCTCCAGGATCTGTTCACCTTTGAAGCCATCCAGCTGTAAATACCATGTGGCTGAATCGATTAAGGCGTTCTGCGGGATTAGGCCGACAAGTTCACTGTGGTGAATTCCCACACCGTACCGGCCAGCTTCGCGGCGAATGGCTTCTACTACTCGGAAAATGGGTGTCTGATGAAAATTGGTCAGGTTCATAGATACCTGAGCGCGCCCTTCAACTATTAATCCGAGGGCTTTGACAAAGCGAAAACCACCCGAGGAGTGACGCATGGCTTTGGCAATTTTCTGGGCGATCGAAAGATCATCCGTTGTCAGGTAGATGTTATAAGCTACCAGCGGAGCTCGCGCACCAATGACCACGGCTCCAGCGGTTCCCATGCGGCTGGGGCCAAAATCGGGCTTTCTCTCAGGGATAGTGCCTATCTCAGCTTTGATCGCTTCATACTCTCCGCGACGAATGTTTTCAAGGTTCTGGCGGGAAGGGGTTGTGGCTGCATCTTCATACAGGTAAACGGGTATATCGAGGGAGTCAGCCACCCTCTTCCCCAATCGCCTGGCCATCTCCACACATTCTTGCATGGTCATGTCGCGGAGGGGTACGAACGGCACCACATCCGTTGCACCGAGGCGGGGATGCTCCCCGCGATGCTCGTCAAGATTGATCAGCTTACCTGCCATGGTAATCGCCTGGAAGGCAGCTTCTTCTACGGCTGCTGGTGTGCCAACGTAGGTAACAACGGTGCGATTGTGGTCCAGGTCCGAATGCTGATCTAGTACATGCACACCGGGGATCGCAGTGATTGCATCAATGATCTGTTTTACCACCTCAGGGCGGCGGGCTTCTGAAAAGTTAGGAATACATTCAACCAGTGGATTTGCCATTTCTACCTCAGTGTATTGGATAGCGTAATTATCAACGTGAGAGAGTTGACTGTCAAGCAGGTTCCCATCTTTCGCCCTGAGATGTGACAGATGATACAATGAGCATGGAGGATTTATGTGCGGAAGGTTTACTCTCATCCTTGAACCCGGCGATTTTGAAGATGAATTTGATCTGGGAGGTATTCCAGATAGCTACTTGCCGCGCTACAACATTGCCCCCACACAGCCGATAGCCATGGTCGCGGATGCCAGATCCAAACGAGCCGAGATGTTTCGCTGGGGTTTGATCCCCTCCTGGGCAAAAGATGTTTCCATCGGGTCAAACCTGATCAATGCGAGGGCGGAAACGCTGGCCGAAAAACCCTCATTCAGAAGTGCTTACAAAACTCGCCGTGGATTGATACTGGCGAGCGGTTTCTATGAATGGCGGCCTGATCCTCAGGGAAGCGGGCGGAAGGAGCCGGTCTACATCCACCCCGTGGATGGCAAACCGGTTACCTTTGCGGGGTTGTGGGAAGAGTGGCATTCCGCTCAGGGTGATGTCATCCGCTCTGCGGTCATCATCACCACACACAGCAATGAGCTAATCTCACCCTTTCATGAGCGTATGCCTGTCATCCTGTTCGGTGATGACCGCAGTCGCTGGCTGGATCCGTGGAGTTCACCTGAGATTCTCAATAACCTGTTGGTGCCCTTTCCACCAGATAAGTTGGCATTTTACCCGGTCAGCCGGATGATCAACAGCCCATCCGCAGAAGGCGCTGCCTGTATCCAACCGCTGGCTGGCGGGTAAATTCATTTAGCAAATTCCTTGACCACACCCAAGCCCTGTGATAGAATTTTGTCCGTTGCCCCCATGGTCTAGCGGTTAGGACACGGCCCTTTCAAGGCCATAACAGGAGTTCGAGTCTCCTTGGGGGCACTTTCCATTTAAAATATCGAATTTACGAAAGAAATGTTCGAGTTTCCCAGCCCCCTGCGGGGGTGCTGCGCGAGGGGCACTTTCCATTTAAAATATCGAATTTACGAAAGAAATGTTCGAGTTTCTCAGCCCCCTGCGGGGGTGCTGCGCGAGGGGCACTTTCCATTTAAAATATCGAATTTTCGAAAGAAATGTTCGAGTTTCCCAGCCCCCTGCGGGGGTGCTGCGCGAGGGGCACTTTCCATTTAAATCTTTCCCAAAATAGACCG
>CAIKMQ010000011.1 GCA_903828565.1 uncultured Leptolinea sp.
CTAAGAATGGGGCCAGTGTTATACTGGCAGATAAAGCCAATCCAGCCAGAAGCGGCAGTTCTGCCTGCGGTATCGATCATTATCCCGGTTTCTTTGATCGGGGTTTAACCGTAGGACAGTGGAATGCCGCAGTTCAGGAATATGGATACCAGAACGCGTTTCACGGCGGTGTTCCTTTCTCTGATCCAACTCGTATGTATAGAACCTATGCCAATGGCCAGTGGTCTACCGAGCAACTGGAAGCAATGGGCGTCCCCATGAAATGGACTGACGGCAAATATCGTTTCATGAATGCCGATTCCCATTGGAAAGGTCCTACCATGCGCATTCACTGGACCAATGTTAAACCCATCATGGCCGATGCCTGCAAGAAAGCCGGCGTCAAGATCCTGGATCATTGTTCGATCGCAGATCTGCTGACTAACAACGGCGTCGTAGTTGGCGCAGTGGCTGTTGATAACCGGACTGGAGAGTTCATTGTTATCAAAGCAAAAGCCACCGCTCTGGCAACTGCCGCCTGCTCCCGTATTTACAGTCCCGAAACTCCAACACCGTGGATTTACAAGATGAAATACCACTGGTGTCCATCCTCTGTCTCAGGTGATGGTTGGGCCATGGCCTACCGCGCCGGCGCAGAGCTGGGTAACATGGAAATAGCTCCCCCTGGCTATCGCATCCGCGATGACGCCACCCTTTCATGGGGTAACTCCGGCAACGAGGGTTATGAAGCCAGAGGCGTCAACTTTTTCGGAGAGGAAGGCCGGGGTCGCATCAGGTCTGAAGCGACTTTGCCTTCATACCAGGACTTTTCTCATCTTCCCGAAGATTTCCTCAAGCGTATCGAAGTGGCTTATGTCGACGAGAGAATGGTCTCCTTTAAATTTGCCGAAGACAGGCAGTTCAATCTCAGAACTCACTGGTTTGAAAGAATGGATGCCCGTATTAACCAGTTGCATGTAGAGCCTGGCATCAATGTCGATGAGCATTTCGCGGCGTCTCTCAAAGGTTTGTATGCTCTGGGCGATTGCGTGCAAGGTTCTCATAACGTTGCCTCTTGCGGTGCTATCGGCATGCTTTTTGGCGATGAAGTGGGAACTACCCTCGAGAAAACTAATAAACCTGAAGTTGATGAGAAACAGGTGACAGCTCTGAAAGAAGTCATCATGAAACCCCTGACTGTCAGCGTAAATGATGGCACTGAGCCAATGGAGCTCGAATGTGCTCTCCGCTATGCTACCGAAAGATACAACAATTTGTACAAAGCTGAAGGCAAGCTTCGCGAAGGCATACGCCGCATCGCGTCATTGAGAAGAGAGTTCCTGCCCAAAGTAGTGGCCAAGAATCCTCATTACATGGCCAGAGCTCTTGAAGTTCGAAACCTGTTCGACGTAGCAGAACTTCACTTTGAAGGCAGTCTTAACCGGAAAGAGACCCGGCGCAATTTTAACAGACTAGATTATCCCCAGCAGGATCCAGCATTGGATGATCTGCTCACTTACCAGAAGTTAGTCAACGGCAAACGGGTTCTGGAAATGAGAAAAGTTAATCCGATGAAATATCCTGATAATCATAAGGAGGAAAGATAAATGCCCGCAAA
>CAIKMQ010000012.1 GCA_903828565.1 uncultured Leptolinea sp.
GAAGACGGCATACGCGATTTCTGAATGTGACTGGAGTTCAGACGTGTGCTCTTCCGATCTATGTGCCTCCGCCATCCTGATAGACCTGCCCATTGATGGTGGTCGGTTGGATGTATGTATTCATACTCCAGCCCGCAATGATGGCACGGATGATAGGCACATTCAGAACTTCTAAGTGTTTCCCTGAAAATGCCATTCTCCTTCCGGTTTGGCTCATGCCGAGAAAGTCTGAAAACCCATCACGGCGTGCAACGGCAATGGTCAACGGCAGTTGGATATCATCAAAGGTCAAAAGACCAGGCTGCGTGGTACCAGTGTATGCGGCAAGTTTCTCCTCAAGGTATTGTTCCAGGGGATTGAGGTTTCCCAGGCCTTTCCAAAGGCGTGCGGGAGAACGGTTATACCTGAATATGCGATCCGCAGAGAGGTGCTCGATGAAGTCATCAAGGTCTGCCATCGCAGAGCGAGCTGCCACCGTATATAAGTCTGGGTGGCGGTTGGCTGCAACCTGGACGGCATGGAAAAAGCCGTTGATCACGCCTGCAGAAACCCCGTAGATCTGGCGGATGAGATGATCGTTCTGCTGGTATCTGGCTTGCACGGCACGAGTGGTGACCATGCCGGCAAGTATGCCCGAGAAACCTCCTGCACCATAGATGATGTTTGCGGGTTGTGAAAAGTCAAAATGATCAAATTGGCCTTCAAGCAGCGTTGAAAACTTGTCGACCAGTTTGCTTTTATTGGCTACTGAATCGCGCATGTTGGTAATCGCTTCGGTACTTCCGACATAGGGTAGCTGTATGTGGGTGACTTCCGGTACCCCTTTTTCAACCATTGGAGTGCAGGAAGGATGATCGGACTGGAGTTCTAAATGACGGCGCTTGAGATCCAGGTAGTAAGAAGTAAGATATGGCTGGTTTTGTTCATGATGTGAATGCATGATGAATGAACTGGTGATCGTATTTAATTTCCAGGGACGAACCTTTGCATGTGGATGGCTGCGAACAATGCAGGCAGGAGGATATTTTTCAAGATCGGATATCATGGCTCCAAGGTCGACAATTCCAGGGCGGGCATCACGATAATATGCACCATTCACCACAGCCGGCTCAGTGGACAGCATGGTACTGAGGGAAGCGATAAGCGCATCCAGAATTACTGCATCCTTAGGAGGGCCTACCTGAACAAAACCGTATTGGAATGAAAGATTAGCGCTCTCTCTACCAAAAAGGCAAAGGACCGCATCTTCATTCATTGCGCATAGATATAGATCTACAGGCAAATCTGAAAACCGCAAGGTTCCTGAGAATTTATTACTGCACAAGTATCTCTCGAGCCAGCCGCGCAAAGGATCGAGATTAAAAAAGCCGTAGGCAGGGTTCCAATTAAAACGATGGACTGAAGTGGATCGGGCAATTCTCAAATAAGCAGCAATATCATCAAGGCAGGTTATGAACGAACCCCAAGTTGAAGGGTCAATGATTGCAGAGAGATTGAGTGCAAAAGCCAGAGCGGTCAAGCTTCCACCGCTGCTGCCATAAATCCTGGCGGGCCTTTGCCCTGTTCTCAGGAGATCAGCAGCCCACTCCATTTCACTGAGGATGCAGGCACGATCACCAAGCTTTGCAGATTGAAAAACAATGATGTTCCGGGGAATGGCGTCCGTCATTGACAACCTCCATGCCTAATTTGATCTTGCAAATACTCACTCTCATAGCTAGTTATGATCAATTTCCAGTATAATGGAATTATAATTTCCCCCTAGCTTTCAGGAAAGTTGTTCATTCAAAATTCTATGTTATCTTTAGAGAGATAATGGGTAGTTTATGGAAAATCTTGTAGGGAGATCATTTGGCAGATACCATATTACAGACCGCCTGGGTGAAGGCGGTATGGCTTCCGTCTATAAAGCATTTGACACCAACCTGGAGCGGTATGTTGCGATCAAGGTCATCCGTAGAGATAGAGAAGATGATTCTTTTCTAAAAAGATTCCAGCGGGAGGCGAAAGCCCTTGCACATCTAGACCACCCCTATATATTAAAGGTTTTGGACTACGGTGAAGAGGACGGCATGCCTTACCTGGTGATGCCCCTTGTGGCTGGCGGCACACTCAAGCAGATCCTCACGAAAGCGATGCCTTACCAGGAAGCAGCTGCCCTATTAGCACCCGTAGCTCGCGCGTTAGAATATGCACATTC
>CAIKMQ010000013.1 GCA_903828565.1 uncultured Leptolinea sp.
GGTTTATTTTGTTTCTGCCTTACGAGCGAACGAACTGCTCCTGCAGCGCCTTCAAAGGATGCAGCTTTTCCGGCAATTCCCGGAAGATGAGGACCTGCTGGAGGATGTCATTACCGAAAATGAACAGGCCATTGAAATGACAGAGATATCCAGCAACATTCTTAGTTCAACCCTGGATGCATTCACATCGATCATTTCCAACAACCTGAACGTTATCATGAAGTTTCTGGCTTCATTCACGATCGTGCTCAGTATCCCCACGATCGTAACCAGTTTCTATGGAATGAATGTGGCGCTACCCTTTATGGATCACCCCTTTGCGTATCTGTTTGTCATCGCAATCTTTATGGGTATCAGCTTCCTGGTGATTTATGTTTTCATGAAGCGGGACTGGTTCTAGATTATATCGATCTCTTTCAGACGTTTTCTGCCTGGTCTATGATTGCCAACGGGCATAGAGAGCGTTCGAAACGATACGGCCAGCCGAGCTTTCCATTGATGCGATTTCACCCACTTCTAACGATCCTTTTTGG
The DNA here is from genome assembly GCA_903828565.1 of uncultured Leptolinea sp. GTDB lineage: Bacteria > Chloroflexota > Anaerolineae > Anaerolineales > Anaerolineaceae > PNON01. The sequence continues at coordinate 534 of CAIKMQ010000013.1, forward strand.
GATGCCATTAATTCATTCATTGCTCCATGTAAAGTCAGGGCCGATGATTTCACCGCGTACGCCGTAACAACCATGAATAGCGGTTTCTTGTTTAAAGCCGCCCCACAGGCTGCCAGTAATTGAGGGAAGAGTTTGAAAAATTCCCACACTTCGCCTTTTGGCCCACGGCCAAATTTCGGCGGATCCAGGATGATTCCGTCATACAGAGAATTACGCCGTGCTTCGCGTTCAACGAATTTCAAAGCATCATCCACGATCCAGCGGATGGGTTTCTCGCTCAAACCGCTGATGGCTTGATTCTCGCGGGCCCAGGCAATCACCTTTTTAGAGGCATCCACATGAGTGACTTCAGCTCCGGCCGATGCGGCAGCCAGTGAGGCCAGGCCGGTGTATCCAAAAAGGTTCAATACTTTCACCGGCTTGCCAGCAGCACGGATTTTTTCCATCACCCAGTCCCATTGAGTTGCCTGTTCCGGGAAGACGCCTAAATGTCGCGAGGAACCAGCCATGGCAAGAAAACTGATGGGGCCGTACTGCATCTTCCAATTATCTGGTAGAGGTTTACGGAATTTCCAGTGTCCCCCGTTTTCCTCACCTGTCGTTTCAAAAAGGGCATCTGCTTTTTCCCATGTAGAGGGTGGCAGAGCCGGTTGCCATACCGCTTGTGCTTCAGGTCTGCTGAAAGTGTACTTACCGAACCTTTCCAATTTTTCCCCATCACCACTATCCAATAATTCGTAATCTTTCCAGTGGTCGGCTATTTGTACATGAATTTCGGGTATATTGGGCATAATCGAACCTTTTTCAAAGTATATCAGATACAACCTTGAGTGATGAACATTTATTTGCGTGTCACACGGTATAATCACGCAACGGAGAATTATGGATAAAGCGCATTTTGATCAGATCACAGAGCGGACCGGAACTGCCAGTTTGAAATGGGATCGGTATCCTTCTGAAGTACTGCCTATGTGGATTGCCGACATGGATTTCCCATCGCCAGCAGGAATACAAGAAGCACTGATCAAGCGAGTGGAGCATGGGGTCTTTGGATATACCCATCCGGATGTATCTTTCAAAGAAGTGATCATCTCGTGGTACTCAACCCGACATGGATGGCAGTTAGAGCCTGATTGGATCGTTTTTATGACCGGAGTGGTCAGTGGGCTGAATAATTTTTGCCAGGCATTTCGAGACAGCTATCATTCTGTTGTGGTTCAGACACCGGTTTACCCTCCGATCTTACATGCACCCGAAGCTGCAGGTTTACAAAAGATGGAAGTTCCTTTTTCCAGGGAGCCGGACGGCAGGTACTCACTTGACCTGGATGCATTGGAACAAAGCTTTCAAGGTGGAAAATGCCAATTCATCCTGTGCAATCCACAGAATCCTACAGGCAGGGTTTTTAGCCAGCCCGAATTGGAAGCAGTTGCCGATCTGTGTGACAGGTATGATGTCGTTGTCTGTTCGGATGAGATACACAGTGACCTGGTGTTCGCACCGCACAGGCATATTCCCTTTGCCAGCCTGCGTCCATCCACGGCACAGCGGACGATCACCTTCGCAGCTCCAAGCAAGACGTTCAATATAGCAGGGCTAAGCTGCGCATTCGCCATCATCCCGGATCCGGGTTTGCGCGAGACGTTCAAAAACCAGGTGGAATCCTTTTCCGGCCACACCAATGCATTAGGCTTGACCGCAGGTTTGGCAGCCTACACTACAGGTGGTGGCTGGCTGCAATCTTTATTGGAATACTTAACCGCTAATCGCCAGTATCTGCAGGAATATGTTCGCAAAAATTTACCAGGTGTTGGTTTTTATCCTCCTGAGGGAACATATCTCGCCTGGTTGGATTTCTCAGGATTCCGGATACCGGATCCGGCACGGATGCTCCTGGATAGGGGCAGGGTTGCTTTGAGCCCTGGAATTGAGTTTGGTAATCCGGGAAGACAGTTCGTCCGATTGAATTTTGGCTGCCCGAGGCAAGTATTGGCCAACGGGCTAGATCGGATTGCTTTGGCGGTAACGAAAGAACTTCTGAGTTAATATTATGAAAACTAACATGAAATTAGGATGCGGTTGCATTTCCGCCATTTTATTTGGGTCTATCATCTTAGTGATCCTTACGGAAATGATCGGTCCATTTCTTGTGCATAGAGATGCCTTACATTCAACCGATGCGATCGTTATCTTAAGTGGGGGAGGTAGCGAACGCCTTGAGTATGGTGCCAAATTGGTCAATGAGAAGGCTACAAGACAGGTCATCCTGACGGAGACCGGAGAACTTACCAAAGCCGGGACACCGGTGACAGTATCTAACCGGAGTTTATTATCCTCTGAGTACAGCATCATACAGGATAACGTTACTTTTACCCGACAGACTTCCTCCAATACATACGAAGAGGCACAGGCAGTGGCTGAATTGATGGGCCAAAAGGGTTGGTCCAGCTTGATCGTTGTGACAGATAGCTTCCATTCAAGGCGAACATCCCTCATATTTCGAAGAGTAATGCAATCTGAAAAGATTCAGGTGTACGTCCAACCGGTAGATGTTCCAGATTACTGGTACGATCCATGGCTGTGGTGGATGACACCAGAATCCCGAAAGGCAACCCTATTGGAATTCTCAAAGATCATCGCCTACTATTTTGGCACTTATCAGTAATAAAAACAGCCACCTGACCCAGGTGGCTGTTTGGCATTGCATGGAAATTATTCCATTGGAATGACGTTAGCGGCTTGTAGGCCTTTTGGGCCAGTCTCCACTGAGAATTCAACTTTCTGGCCTTCAGTCAGGCGTTTATATCCATCCACCTGGATTGCGGAAAAATGTACGAATACATCCTCTCCCGATTCACGGCCGAGGAAGCCGTATCCTTTAATTGCATTGAACCACTTCACAGTACCAACTATTCGTTCAGACATCCTATCTTTCTCCATCTATTAAAAATCACCGTGGGTATACCCACTGGCACAACGAGGGAAGATATTATCACGCTGCCTTTTGATTGTCAATACAACCAACAAAGGCTTCAGCTGTCGACGATCAACCGTGTTAAAATAGAAGGATGAAAATCAGGGTGTATTCACACTTCTTTTTAACGCTCGTTTTTCTGTTTATTACCTTGACAGCTTGTACTACTATGACATCCATTTCTGCGCCAGTATCTATGGATATTAATAAGCTGCCGTACTTCATGGATGATTTTAGCGACCACTCAAATGGTTGGCAGCTATTTACAGAACAAAACGGTGTCTTTCAGTATGATGGGAATGCTCTGCGTGCCTACCTTCCTGTAAAGGAAGCTGAAGCCATTACCACGCCAGGAATATCCTTACGAAATAGTGTGGTGGATGTTGATGCTCAAAAGGTGAGTGGGCCTGATGATAATTATTTTGGTGTTCTTTGCAGATACCGAAATGCCGATAATTATTATGGCTTTATCGTTAGTTCCGACGGGTATTTTGCCATAGTAAAGAATATTTTCGGAATTCGCACAGTATTATCAGATGGCACCCTTCAGCCCACTCAAAGTATTCACCAGGGGAATACGACCAATCATTTACAGGCTATTTGCCAGGAAAGATCTTTAAAGTGGGTGGTAAACGGAGAGATACTGGCAGAAGTGCAGGATGTGGATCTGATCTACGGTCAGGTGGGTTTGATCGCAGGCTCGATCGATCAGCCAGGTGTGGATATCCGATATGACCAGTTCATTGTGATCAAACCGAAATGAATATATTCCTTGATTCAATCGGCTGCCGCCTTAATCAGAGTGAAATAGAAAAATACGCCAGTCAGTTCCACGAGCAGGGGCATCAGCTTGTACCCAGGTTGGAGGATGCAGACATTGTTGTGCTGAACACCTGCTCGGTCACCTCCGCGGCTTCAGCCGATTCACGCCAGCGAATACACAAATGGCTGCGGAAGCCCGGATTGCGCATAGTGGCGACCGGTTGTCTGCCGCCGGAAGAAGTTTCTATCCTTCAGGGCTTACCAGGTAAACTCACCTGGGTGCCAAATATAGAAAAAGACAAGCTTGTCCGCATAGTGCTGGAGAGACCACAGAACCTTCCATTAGCTGGCCGTTCCACTGTACCGGGTATCCGCAGCAGGACACGGGCTTTCATCAAAGCTCAGGATGGCTGTAATAATCATTGCACTTTTTGTGTAACCCGCCTGGCTCGTGGATCCTCCCGAAGCTTGCCGGCAGATACTATCCTTGCGGATGTATCCTCTGCCTTGGGCTCGGGCGTTCGGGAAATCGTTCTTACCGGTGTACACCTCGGTGCCTGGGGGGCGGATTTTCCACAAACGCAGGATTTGCGTGATTTAATCAGGCAATTGTTGTCGATTTCTGGCGATTATCGCTTACGGCTCTCTTCCATAGAACCATGGGGAATTCCGGATGATTTCTTAACCCTCTGGATCAAAGATGAAAGATTGTGTCAGCATTTTCATTTGCCCATGCAATCAGGGTCCGCTGCCACGCTAAAGAGGATGGCGCGGAATAATGACCCACAAGCTTTTCGCCAGTTGGTGGAAAAGATACATACGACATTACCGAATGCCTCCATTACAACCGATGTCATCGTCGGCTTTCCCGGTGAAACAGAAAGTGAATTCGCAGAAACCTGCGCTTTTATTAGCGAGATGCGATTTAACGGTGGGCATGTATTCCATTACAGCGAGCGGCCAGGTACAGCCGCGGTGCGTCTCCCCGATAAAGTAGATGAACAGGAGAAAAAGATCCGCAGCCAGATCATCCGCGACTTGTTGATGCATTCAGCTGAAAATCATGCTGAGAAAAAGATCGGTTCGATCCAACAGGTCTTATGGGAAGCAGGCAGGTTAAACCCGGAAGGCGCTAGAATTCACGGGGGGCATACTAAAGAAAATGACCGCGTTATTACGCAGTCATCAAAAGATATCCGAAATCAGGTTCATTGGGTTAAGCTAAATAAATGGGATGGTACATCTTTCTGGGGTGAGGTCACCGCGCAAGAAATGCCAGAATGACACTAAGAATATACAGTCCGAACAAGGGGATCATAAGGATTCCCATATTGATCGGGTCCACCGTGGGGGTAATGACAGCAGCCATGATCGTGATGAGGACGATGGCAACACGCCACTGACGTAATAACATCTTTCCGTTCACGATATGAAGCTTTGCGAGGACGTAGATCAGAAGGGGAGATTCAAAACTTATGCCGACCCAGAACAGTAGGTTCAGCACAAAATCCATATAGTTCTTCAAACGCGGAGATGTCTGAACTGCCAGAAAGGTAGTCAGGAACTTGATTGCCGGAGGGAGCATAATGTAGTAGGTAAATATGATCCCGCCGGCAAATAATACCGTTGCAGCAGGTACGGCAATGATCACCCATTTCTTCTCATTTGGTTTCAATCCTGGGAGAATGAAACGCATCAATTGATAGACGATCACCGGCATGGCAAAGACGATTCCAGAGAGCAGTGATACACGCATGTAAACACTGACGGACTCTGTGACTTCAATGGATTGCAGTTTATCCAATCCCCCAATGGGAACCGCCAATAGATCTAGCAGGTATGTGGAGAAAGTAAAGCTTGCTATCGTTGTAATGCCCAGCGCAATGACACCCACCATGAGCCGGCGTCGTAATTCCTCAAAATGAGCCATAAATGGCATTTCCGATGGGTTGGTGATTGTCATTGTTTTGGTTCTTCTGCCGGTTTTTGATCTATAGATGTAGTTTCGGGGGAAACAGGTGTCGTGTCGGGAGGAGCGGTTGTATCCGGAAAATCCGCGCGCAGGTTAGGGGCAGGTTTCGTGGTATCCACTGTGCTTCTCCACTGCTCCAATGCGGGGTTGGTTATGATCCGCGTGCTTTGTTTGAGAGACTGGATCGTTTCAGGCAAACCGGTTTCTTTGATGATCTGACCCTGTATCGTCCGGATCTCCTTGGTCGAATTGACCATGGAACGCCACATCTCAGAATTCAAGAGTTTCTTTATTGCTGCGCTAACCTGGCTGGCAGTCTTGACCATGTTCCCAGGGCCCAGAAAAATCATGGCAACAATAAAAATAATAATAAGCTCTGGAATACCAATTCCCAGAATATTCATATGTAATCTCTAATAGGAGGAGATGATCTTACTTTTTATCTTCAGGCTTTTCATCACCGGGCTGATCTTCCGGTTGATCCGAAAGGCCTTTTTTGAAAGCATTGATAGATTTTCCGATCTCGCCGGATACTTTAGAAATACGGCCAACACCAAATAGAAGGACAACTATTGCCAATACGATTAGTAGTTCTGTTACACCAATCTTTCCCATAAGTCGGCTCCTTTAATACGAATAATTATTTGTATTATAATCCATTCGTTAATATATATTGGATATGAATACTATATGGCAGGGTTGAACCCGCATAAAGCCGAGTGAAGAGGAAGTATGAATATTATAATAGTAGGATGCGGTCGGGTAGGTGTCGAACTGGCCAGCAGGTTGATGCAATCAGGAACGAACCTGGTTGTTGTGGATAATAATGCGCAGTCATTCACAAATTTGCCTGCTTCGTTCGAAGGTCAGACGATTGAAGGTGAAGCATTGAATCGGGATGTTCTAATGCGAGCCGGCATTGAAACCGCCGATGGCCTGGCTGCCGTTACGAACAGCGATGCAATGAATGCAGTGATTGGCCATGTTGCCCGCGAGGTGTACCATGTGCCGCATGTTGTGGTCCGCAATTATGATCCGCAGTGGCGTGTCATCCATGAATCATTCAAACACCAACTGGTAAGCTCCACCAGTTGGGGAGCGCAACGCATCGAAGAGATGCTGTACCATGCGGATGTCCGTACGGTGTATTCAGCCGGCAATGGAGAAGTTGAGATCTATGAGATCACGGTGCCGGATGCCTGGCAGGGGAAGAAGGTCTCAGATGTACTGGATAGCTCTCAGATCATTGTGACCGCAGTCACCCGGGCAGGGCGGGCAATTCTACCGGATGCCGGATGTGTACTGGAAGCCTGCGATGTCGTTCACTTTGGCGCGACAATGGAAGGCGCCCAGCAAGTAAAAGATAAGATGATCACCCTGGAAGGGAAATAACCATGTTTGTCATGATCGCTGGCGCCGGCCGTACAGGCGCACAACTCGCAAAGATGCTCATTGCCCAGGGATACCATGTTCACCTGGTTGAATCAAGAAAAGATATACTTGCACGGGTCCACCGTGAACTACCAACCGAAGTAATCTTTGAAGGTGATCCTGCTGATCCACGGGTGCTGGAATCTGCTGGGATTCGCGAAGCACAAGTTCTTGCTGCTTGCACAACCGAAGATGAAGTGAACTTGGCATTGTGCTATTTTGTCCGCGAAAAATATCAGACTCGCCGAACGATCGCCCGGGTGAATAATCCCCGCAATGCCTGGCTGTTCGATCAAAAATTCCATGTGGATGTGGCTGTCAACCAGGCACAGATCCTTGCCAGCCTGATTGAAGAGGAAATGTCCATGGGTGATATGATGACCCTGATGAAAATTCGCCGGGGAAATTACTCGCTGGTTGAAGAGAAGATCCCGCAGGGAGCTGAAGCTATCGGCCAAGCCATTAAGCAATTGGAGTTGCCTGATCATTGCGTGATCGCTGCGATCATCCGCCATGGCGAAGTGATGCTGCCGCGTGGGGTGACCTTGCTTGAGGCAGAAGATGAGGTTCTCGCTATTACCGATCCTGATGGCGCTGCACAACTGGCTCGGATTTTTGCACCTCCATCAGCCCGTATTGTTTGACCAAAATACCAGCCTGAGGTATAATAAAAACCTTGTATCGCGTATAAGCATTATCTTGAAAGGGTAGAAGCATGCCAAAACGTACTTATCAACCGAAAATCCACCGCCGGCTCCGTGTCCACGGTTTCCGGGCTCGTATGTCCACTGCGGATGGTCAGGAAGTTCTCAAGCGGCGCCGTGCTCGCGGTCGCCACAAGTTATCCGTTTCCATGAATAATCATGTGAAACGCATTAAATGGTAGACCAAAACCAGGTACAAAAGAGATGCTGATGGTCAGGTGGAGCTGTGAACCGGAAATATCGCCTGACCCGGACAAGTGACATCCAGCGGGTGCGGCGTTCAGGAAGATCCTATGCCCATCCGCTGCTTGTGTTGATAACCCAAGAGGTAAGTGAAGCTTCAAACTTTAGCGTTGCATTCCTGGCAAGTAAGAGCCTCGGTGGGGCAGTGCAAAGAAACAGGGCAAAGCGACGTTTAAGGGCAGCTTTTGAACAGGTTTATAAAGATATCAGGCCGGGGATCCAAATGCTTATTATTGCCCGGATCGGTGTTCTGGAAGCACCATTTACTGATGTCCAGCAGGCTATGGAACAGTGCCTTCAAAAGGCCAGGGCGATAAACCCAAATGACACAGCAAACAACAGTCAAATCTGAATATCATTCAGAGCCCAAACTCAGGGACTTGCCATTTACATTTAAGAATTTACCCCGATGGGTTCTGCTGTTACTGGTTCGCGGTTATCAGAATACCCTGTCACGGTTGATCGCTCAGAACACTTGCAGGTACTATCCTTCCTGCTCACATTATGGATACCAGGCAATCTACCGCTTTGGAGTTTTCAAAGGAAGTATCATGGCAGGCTGGCGTGTTTTACGTTGTAATCCTTTTAGTCAAGGTGGTTACGACCCCGTACCGGAAAAATAACACCAGGAAGGTGAATATATATGAAAAATAAATTACTTATCGTTTTGATCTTGATCCTCACTGCAGTCCTATTCAGCGGGTGCACAGGTACTGGAATCTCTTCCAGCTGGCCGGGCATCACTGTTGCAGATGATGTTATCTATGCTTCATACGGCCCGGGTGTCTTTGCAGTGAATGCGCAAAATGGCACCCTTCTCTGGCGCTACCCCGAAAAAGCAACCAAGGCTAATTTCTATGCTGCCCCGGCACTTACCGCCGATGGACAGCTGGTCGTTGGCGATTATACCCATATTCTGCATGTGATCGATGCAAAAACCGGGCAGGGTCATGAGATCTTTACTGCTGAAAGTAAGTGGATTAGCGACTCTGTTGTAGAGGATGGCACAATCTACGCAGCTAACGCGGATGGTTATCTCTATGCCTTGGACCTGAATGGTAATGAACTTTGGAAGTATAAGACCGATAGCCTGTTGTGGTCCAATCCTTTGATCATTGAGAGTGTGGTTTACCAGGGCGGAATGGATCACTTCTTGTACGCCATCGATGCTTCCACCGGCAGCCTGATCTGGAAAACAGATTGCGGTGGTGCAATCATTGGAAATCTGGTGAATGCTGATGGCAGTATCTTCCTGGGGACGATGGCTAATCAGGCCATTGCCGTGAATAAAGCTGACGGAAAGATCATCTGGCAGTATTCATCCGGCAATGCAGTTTGGTCCGGGCCGGCTATTCGTGAAGGCAATATATATTTTGGTGACCTGGCTGGGAATTTCTATGCCTTAGCTGAGGCTGATCAGACAGTGCTCTGGCAGTACAAAGCAAATGGCGCAATCGTCGGGACCCCGTTGCTGTCGGACGATGGAATCTACTTTACCGCTGAAGATGGTTCACTCATCCACCTGGACTATACGGGAAAATTACTTTACAGCAAACCTTTAGCCGAAAAACTGTACGGCACCCCCGTGCCAGTCAATGGCAACTTACTGATAGGTACTACCAATAAAGATACCATTTTGATCATGCTCGATGGAAATGGAAATCAGTTGTGGGTGCTTCCACAGCCTAAATAAGGAGCCGACCATGTGGGATTCAATTATCATTACACCGTTCGTTAATGTTCTTCTGTATATCTATACTATTGTTGGACAGAATTTTGGTATAGCGATCATTCTATTCACCATTCTCATCCGCCTGGTCACTCACCCCCTTACCGCTCAGCAGGTAAAAGGCTCGAAAGGTATGGCTGCTCTCCAGAGTGATAAACGATGGATCGATGCCCAGAAGAAGTACAAGGATGATAAGGAGAAGCTTGCCCAGGAACAGATGGCTCTTTACAAAGAACTTGGGATCAACCCGTTTGCTTCCTGCCTGCCTACTATCATCCAATTCCCGATCATCATCGGCCTTTATCAGAGCGTCATGCTGACATTGGCTTCATCCCCGATCGAGATGCTCAATCTGACAAAACATGTATACCCAGGTTTTCTTTCTATCTCGCAACTAATTCCATTGAACAGTAAGTTCCTTTGGATGAACCTCGGCCTGCCGGAAAGATTACACCTGAGCTTCCTGTCATTTGGAATTCCTGTACTGGCGATACTCGTGTTGGTCACGACCTACCTGCAATCAAAGGCAATGACTCCACCGTCAGCGAACCCCAATGATCAGAGTGCTCAGATGAGCAAGATGATGAACCTGTATATGCCTTTCCTCATGTTCTATCTGGCATTTACATTCTCATCCGGTCTTTCCCTCTATTTTGTTACGAGTAACATTGTTGGTATTCTGCAGTATGCCGCACTTGGCATGGTAGATTTTAAAAAGATGTTTTCGTTCCCCATTTTTAAGAAGAAAGCATAGGATAAAAGAGGTATCATGGCTGAACCAATTACCTCCATGGAAATAACAGCTCAGACCATCGAAGAAGCCATTGAGAACGGGCTGGCTGAAATGGGGCTATCGATCGATGATGTGGATATCGATTATCTGGATGAGGGAAGTAAGGGTCTCTTCGGGTTGGGTGGCAGGTTGGCACGTATTCGTATCACAAAGAAGGGCAGCCAGCCGGTCATCATTGAAAAGAAACCACAACCAGCTATTGAGGTATCCCAACCCGGAATAGAAGAAGAAACCCCTGCCAAACCTTCCCGTGCGGAAGCAAAACCGCCAAAGAAAGAGCGCCCAGTTGAAACAGCCGCTCTAGTGGAAGAACCTGAGTTGCGGGTAGCAAGGGAGACTGTGAGTGAATTACTGGAAGAAATGCATATTCACGCGCAGGTGACTTCCACTTTCTCTGAAGTTGCAGATGATAAAGACCTACCGGGTGTACTGGTAGAGATCACCGGCCCGGATCTCAGTGTGCTGATCGGACGTAGATCTGAAACATTGAATGCACTGCAATACCTGAGCAGTTTGATCATTGGAAAACGGCTCGAAAAATGGCTCCCTCTCATGATCGATGTGGAGGGCTATCGCCAACGCCGCGAACGCCAGCTGCACCAGCTTGCGACACGCATTGCTGAACAAGTCATTTCTTCTGGCAAGCGGCAGGCACTGGAGCCCATGCCGGCGAACGAAAGGCGGGTCATCCACCTGGCGTTACGGGATCATCCGGCTGTGATGACAGAATCCACAGGCGAAGAGCCGTACCGAAAAGTGGTCATACTTCCAAAGAAATAATTCTAACGAAAAAATACGGCGTTTCCGTGTCAACGGAAACGCCAACCTGTTAAAGAGGTAAAAATGCGGGCAGTAGACATCATTATCAAAGTGAGAGACCAGATAGAATTGACCACGGAAGAGGTTCAGTTCTTTGTCACAGGCATTGCGGATGGCTCTATTCCCGATTATCAGGTGGCTGCCTGGGCAATGGCTGTTATGTTGAACGGTCTCTCCACGCGGGAGACCACGGATCTGACACTGGCAATGGCCTATTCCGGTGAAGTACTCGATCTGAGCGCGCATGTTCCACTAGCTGTCGATAAGCATTCCACTGGCGGCGTGGGCGATAAAGTGACTATGGTCGTGGAACCAATCGTTGCAGCTTGCGGCCTTCCTGTAGCAAAAATGTCTGGCCGTGGACTTGGTTTCAGCGGTGGGACTTTGGATAAATTGGAATCCATACCAGGATACCGCACAGACCTCAGCCGGGATGAATTTATCGCTCAGCTCAAGGCAATCGGTATCGTCTTAACCGGACAGACCGGCACACTTGCTCCTGCTGATGGAAAACTCTATGCTCTGCGTGATGTGACAGGTACAGTACCCAGCACAGCACTGATTGCTGCTTCTGTTATGAGCAAGAAGATAGCCGCTGGAGCGCAGGCAATTGTGCTGGATGTAAAAGTAGGCAATGGTGCCTTCATGGATAACCTGGATGATGCCAGAGAATTATCCCGATTGATGGTTGAAATCGGAAAATTAAGTGGCCGAAGAGTTACCGCACTCCTTTCAGATATGAACCAACCCCTGGGCGTAGCTGTAGGAAATGCTTTAGAGGTTAAGGAAGCAGTAAATACTTTACTCGGGAACGGTCCGGCAGACCTTGTAGAGCATTGTTTGACTGTGGCTGCCCATATGCTCATCCTAGGTCACAAAGTTAATAGCCTGGAAGAAGGCAAGAAACTAGCCGAGTCCATGATCTCCAGCGGAAAAGCATTTGAAATGTTCCACCGGCTAGTGAAAGCCCAGGGCGGGGATGTTTCTTATTTGGATCATATCGAAAAACTTCCGCTCGCGCCGGTTATTTTGGATGTTGCTGCTGAAGCCGATGGTTTCATCACTGAATTCAATGCGCGGGTTGTCGGCGAGACATCTGTTGAGCTAGGCGCCGGCCGGGCAAAAAAGACGGACTTGATCGATCACTCCGTAGGTTTCCTGATCCATAAAAAAGTCGGTGACCTTGTTCACCGCGGAGATATCCTCTTTACCGTACATTCAGCCAGTCAAGCTGCGGCAGCGATGGCGCGAGTAAAGGTCCTTTCAGGGATCCATATTTCCAGCGAGAAAACTTCAGCATTACCCATCTTCTATGGGGTTGTACAGTAACCCGAAAAATCTCTCGAATCGGCGAAACAGTTATCCCATGCAGGTTTAAATTCAAAAGCCTTGCCTGTCCATGACGCACCCAGTCATTGACGTTGATATGTCTCTGTGAGATAATACATTAAATTGCATTGATGGAGACGATTAATCCACTGGAAACTTACAGAGAGTTTGCGGGTGGTGCGAGCAGACAGCAACTGGTAGATGAAAATCCCTCCGGAGCAGCAAGCTGAAATGGGTACCCAAGTAAGCGAGCCGGAATCTCCTCCGTTAACGGGAGCCGAGGTGCCTGGATGAACCAGGAACCAGGGTGGTAACGCGGGAACTCTCCTCTCGTCCCTGATGTGGATGGGAGGTTATATTTTTAATGGAGGTCATTGCGATGGGTTTCAAAGCAGTTTCGCCCAAACTAGATCCAGTTCAGATGGAAGAGCGAATGCTCCGCCACTGGAAGATGTACAACATTATTAAAAAGGCTTTTGAAGCCAATTCAGATGGACCCGAATATGTATTTTATGAGGGACCTCCGACTGCGAATGGCCAGCCTGGCGTCCACCATGTTCTCGCGCGCTCTTTCAAAGATAATTTCCCCCGGTATCGAGCGATGCGCGGTTACCATGTCATCCGTCGCGGCGGCTGGGATACGCATGGGCTACCGGTGGAGATTGAGGTTGAAAAGAAGCTTGGTTTCACGAATAAACAGCAGATCGAAGCATACGGCATCGATAAGTTCAACGAAGAATGCCGAAAATCTGCATTTACCTACATTAAAGAGTGGGAAAGGCTCACAGACCGGATCGCCTTTTGGGTGGACCTGGAAAAAGCCTATGTGACCTACACAAATGAATATATCGAATCGGTCTGGTGGATCCTTAAATCATTCTGGCAGAAGGATCTTCTCTTCCAGGGGTACAAGGTCGTCCCTTATTGCCCCCGCTGCGGTACGCCTCTTTCAGACCATGAAGTTGCCCTCGGTTATGATGATGCCGTTGATCCTTCCGTTTATGTCCGCTTTCCGCTGCTGGAAAAACCCGGCACATCCCTCCTGGTGTGGACGACCACTCCCTGGACGCTTCCGGCAAATGTGGCTGTCGCTGTCCATCCTGATGTCGAGTATGCAACCATTGAAAGACCGCTGGCTGAAGGCGGTATAGAGCGCCTGATCCTTGCCAGCGCATTGATCCCACAGGTATTTGGAGAAGAGCAAGTTCAGGTGGTTGAACGCTGTAATGGGGCTGCTTTGAAGGGGCTGAGGTACGCTCCTCTATTCACCTTCATCCCTGTGGATAAACCAGCTTATTACATCGTAAATGCGGACTATGTCACCATCGAAGATGGTACTGGTATGGTACATATTGCTCCGGCATTCGGCGCGGAGGATATGGAGGTTGGCCACAAGAATGACTTGCCGATCATTCAGACGGTGCAGGGGGATGGTACTTTCATCAGTGAAGTGAAGCCCTGGGCAGGGGTCTTTGTGAAGGCTGCAGATCCATCCATTATGGAAGATTTGCGAAGACGTGGCCTGCTTTTTAAACACGGAACCATCACCCATACCTATCCATTCTGTTGGCGCTGCAAAACTCCCTTAATATACTATGCCAGACCCACCTGGTATATCCGGACCAGCCAGTACAAAGATCGCCTGGTACAGTTCAATGATCGTGTCAATTGGTATCCCGGGCACATCAAACACGGCCGTTTCGGGAACTGGCTTTCAAATAATATCGATTGGGCGCTCGGCCGTAATCGTTACTGGGGAACCCCACTACCGGTATGGGAATGTCCGGATTGCCAGCATCAGGAGTGCATCGGATCTGTGCAGGAGCTGAGTGACCGCACAGGGATGGATCAATCCCATCTGGATCTTCATCGGCCGCATGTGGATAATATCCGTTTTGCCTGCGATGAATGCGGTGGAAAAATGCAGCGTGTTCCAGAGTTGATCGATGTCTGGTTCGATTCAGGATCGATGCCTTATGCTCAGTGGCATTATCCTTTTGAAAACCAGGAAATGTTCAAGCAGCAATATCCAGCAGATTACATCTGCGAAGCGGTCGATCAAACCCGTGGGTGGTTCTATTCGTTACATGCCATCAGCACCATGCTGTTTGAGCAGGAATGTTTCAAGAATGTCATGTGCCTTGGGTTGATCCTGGATGGGGATGGGCAGAAAATGTCCAAATCCCGCGGGAACGTGGTCGATCCCTGGAGTGTCCTCAATACGCACGGAGCGGACGCTTTTCGTTGGTATTTGTACACTGCCAGCCCTCCCGGCCAGGAGCGTAGATTCTCGCCAGATCTGGTCGGTGAAGTATTGCGGAATTTCACATTAACCCTGTGGAATACCTATTCATTCTTTGTTACATATGCCCGATTAGATGGCTGGCAACCGGATCCCAATATCAAGCCGGATTACAATGATCTTGATAAATGGCTGCTTTCATCGTTGCATACCCTGGTGCGGGATGTCACGCAGGCTTTCGATCAATATGATGTGACCGGCGCAACCCGGCCGATAGAAACCTTCGTGAACAATCTATCCACCTGGTATCTGCGCCGATCGCGCCGCAGATTCTGGAAAACCGAATCCGATGCGGATAAGCAAGCAGCGTATGCTACCCTTTATGAAGCGCTGGTGACGGTAGCAAAACTGCTGGCACCATCCATGCCTTTCCTTTCAGATGAGCTATTCCTCAATCTTGTTGGATCTCTCGATGAAACTGCGCCGTTATCCGTTCACCTCGCAGCCTGGCCGGATTACACGCCCGAAATGATCAACGAAAAGCTAAACATGGAAATGGACCTGGTAATGAAACTCGCATCCCTCGGCCATTCCGCCCGGAACAAGGCTAACCGTAAAGTTCGGCAACCTCTCTCAGAGGTAGCGTACTCGGTCAGCAATGCTGAAGAGCAAAAAATCGTTATGAAGTATGCCGAAATACTGGCAGACGAGTTGAATGTAAAGCATGTAAGGGTTCTGGATGCTGCTGGGGAAGCTGTTTCTTTCACGTTGAATCCTCTCCCAAAACAGTTGGGTCAGAAATACGGCAAGGATTTTCCGGCTATACGGCAAGCGATCTTGGGATTACCCTCTGAAGTTGCTGCAAGGCAATTGCTCGCGGGAGAAGGTATCTCTGTTGTAATAGGCGTAGCAAATTACAACATCCTTCCAGATGAAGTCGAAGTTCGCGCATCGGCTCGAGAAGGATACGCGGTAGCTTCCGAAGGGGCTTATCTGGCTGCTCTGGTGACAGACCTCACGCCTGACTTGGTACGTGAAGGACTTGCACGTGAATTTGTACGCCGGGTGCAGGATGAACGCAAGACTTTACAATTGGAGATTTCAGATCGTATCGAGATTACCTATAAAGCCAGCCAGGGTCTGGAGGAGGCTATTCAGGCTTTCAAGGAATACATATTAGGAGAAACCCTGTGCGTCAGGCTTGCCAGTATTTCCGGCGAGACATCAGGCTTCTCACAGGATGAATTCGATAATGAGAACCTGGCGTTTCAGGTTACCCGAAATAACGGGGAGGAATAGTGATATCGATCTATAAAAAATATCGCATGTTGGCCGGAGTAGCCATCACCATTATTCTTCTGGATCAGTGGACCAAGCACTTGGTGCGGACGAATATCCCGCTGGGTGGTACCTGGTCTCCGTGGGAATGGCTGGCACCTTATGCCCGGATTGTCCACTGGACGAACACCGGAGCTGCTTTTGGTATGCTGCAGGGTTTTGGATTGGTGTTTACTATCCTTTCCATTCTTGTTGCAGGTTTCATGGTGTATTATTTCCCGCGTATTCCACATGAAGAGTGGCCGCTCAGGATTGCGATGGGTATGCAATTTGGTGGAGCTATTGGTAATCTGATTGATCGGTTGACGATCGGTGAGGTAACGGATTTCGTATCGGTAGGATCATTCGCCGTCTTTAATGTGGCTGATGCCTGCATTACGGTCGGTGTGGTTGTTCTATTGGTAGGCATGTGGATCAAAGAACGCATCGATCAGAAGAAACTATCCGCCGGGTCAACCCCGCCGGCAAGCGAGTGAACCCACTGAATGGCTGAATACAGATACGATAGTTACGAAAAATGCCGTCTGGATATTTATCTGACCGATAAATTCCCGCAGCATTCACGCAGCCGCATCCAAAAATGGATCGCTGCAGGGGCTGTTAGTATCAACGGCAGACCTGTTGTCAAAGCCGGCTTGATGCTTGAAATGAATGATATTGTCCAGCTGGATGTGCCTGAGCCAGTTCAGACTGCCATTTTGCCAGAAGAGATAAGCTTGGAAGTAGTCTATGAAGACCGTAATCTGCTGGTGATCAATAAGCCTGCCGGGATGGTGGTTCACCCGGGGGCTGGTCATCTCACCGGGACGGTCGTGAACGCGGCATTGGCTCATGCGCCAGAGATGGAAGGTATTGGTGGCGAAGGACGCCCCGGGATTGTCCACCGATTGGATAAGGATACTTCCGGGTTGCTCTTACTGGCCAAGAATGATACGACCCACCGATATCTACAAGACCAGTTTAGAGATCGACTGATTCATAAGACTTATCTTGCGCTGGTTGATGGGGCTCCTCCCACGCCGGAAGGGATCGTTCAAGCAGCCATTGCCAGGGATCCATCTCATCGAAAGCGCATGGCTGTTGTGCCTGAAGGCCGTGGACGTGAAGCGGTCAGCAGGTACCACATATTGAAATCCTACCCGAATCACACTTATCTTGAAGTCAATCCACAAACAGGTAGGACGCACCAGATCCGTTTGCATCTATCATTCCTCGGTTGCCCGATTGTAGGGGATACGGTCTATGGGCACCGTCATCCATCCATTCAGTTAGGTAGGCACTTCTTGCATGCTGCCAAACTGGTTGTTACGTTGCCGGGAGAAACAAGCCCGCGAGAGTTCAATGCACCCCTGGCACCAGAATTAATGAAGGTTCTCCAGGTTTTAGATTTAGAGGAGGAATAATGGATTGGATCGATGTCCGTTCGGATACAGTGACTCACCCTACCGCTGAAATGCGTGCTGCAATGGCAGCGGCAGTAGTAGGGGATGACGTGTTTGGGGATGACCCGACCGTGAATCAAATACAGGAGTTGGCTGCCGATAAAATGGGGAAGGAAGCCGGATTATTCGTTCCTTCTGGCACAATGGGCAATTTACTGGCAGTTCTTACAACTTGTGGACGCGGCCAGGAAGCTATCATGGGCAGTCAGTGCCATACCTATATGTATGAGGCTGGCGGTGCAGCTGCCCTCGGTGGTGTATCGTCTTTTATTGTACCCAATAAACCAGATGGAACCCTTGACCTTACCGAAGTTCAAAATGCCATCCGGACAGAAGATGATCATTTCCCCCGCACCCGTATGATATTGATGGAGAACACACACAATCGCTGCGGCGGTGTGCCGGTTTCACTGGCCTATTCCCAGTCTCTCGGAAAAATAGCCCATGCCAACGGATTGAAGCTTCATCTGGATGGCGCAAGGATTTTCAATGCTGCCGCTGCATTGGGTATTCCAACCCGGCAATTGGCTGCTCCAGTGGATAGTGTCACATTTTGTCTGAGCAAAGGGCTGTGCGCGCCGGTTGGCAGTGTTCTCTGTGGATCAAGGGATTTTATCTACGAAGCTCGACGCATCCGCAAACAGCTGGGTGGAGGGATGCGCCAGGCAGGTATTTTGGCTGCTGCTGGCATATTGGCCATCGAAAAAATGTCCACCCGATTGGGTGAAGACCACATTCGGGCTATGAAACTAGCGGAAGGCATTACTGCCATCGGTGGAATGGTTGTGGATCCGGGTTCGCCCCATACAAATATGGTCTTTGCCAACCTGGATTCATCCATGCCGCTGGATGCTCTCGAACTTAACGAATTGTTTAAAGCAAAAGGCATCCTCACACATGAAACCGGAAAACGGCGTTTCCGTTTCGTGACCCACTACTGGGTGGATGATAATGCCGTAACGAGAATACTAAAAGCCTGGGAAGAGATCTATTCCAGCTACCGAAAATAAAAAAAAGCACTCTGCTATAATCAAAACAAAAACTAGGTCAACAGGTGAATCTATGGAAAACTTCATTACCCTCGCCCAGATCGACGCGATTAAAGACACGATCCAGCGCCAAATTAAAGAAACCCCTGAGTTTGCTGTTATCCTCGGTTCCGGTCTCGGCCATATAGCTGATGCGGTCGAGGATGCCATAACTATTCCCTCAGCGGCGATCAACGGTTGGCCGCGCTCCACCGTGGAAGGCCATTCCGGGAAACTCGTCTTTGGCCGTATGGAAAACCGACCGGTGATGGTGATGCAGGGTCGCATTCATTATTATGAAGGATACCCAATGGATCAGGTTACATTACCCGTGCGGGTAATGCAGCGCCTGGGGATTCAAAATCTGATCGTAACAAATGCAGCCGGGGCAATAAACCCGGATTTTGTCCCTGGAGACCTGATGCTGATCACAGACCACATTAATATGATCGGTATGGCGGGATTGAATCCGCTGCGCGGCCCAAATTTGGATCTGATCGGACCGCGTTTCCCCGATATGAGCCAACCTTACGATAAAAATCTCTCGGAATTGGCTAGAAGGATCTCTCGCGAACAGCAAGTAGGCATGCGCGAGGGTGTATACGTCAGTCTCTCTGGACCATCTTTTGAATCACCGGCTGATCTTCGCTTCTTACGTGTCATTGGGGCGGATGCGGTAGGCATGTCCACCGTTCCTGAGGTCATCATTGCCCGGCATGGCGGTACCCGCGTACTGGGTATCTCAGGTATCAGCAACAAGGCAAACCTGGACGGTTCGAATATCACTACCCATGCAGAAGTGTTAGAGGCAGGTCGTGTCATTGGCCCGAAGCTTGAAAAAGTGATCCGTGGCGTACTGAAGCTAGCCTGATCCTATGGCTGAGATTTTTCGTTTCCTCAAAACTGCGGAAACCTATATCTATATCCTGCTATCTGCAGTCGGATTTATCTACCTCCGGCGTTTTATCAATTCTTTGATGGAAAACCGGTTAGCGACTTTCGGCTTGGAGAAAGATTATGCGCGCCGGCAGATGGTATCTGCCATCTCCATTGGTGTCTTGTTGTTCTTTCTTGCTATTGCGGAATTTACATTCGTCACGATTGGCAGTAATAATCCCGATGTTATTGGTTTGCTGCCAACACCAACGATGAATATTTCCGGAACAGCGACTCCTGCAACTGGCGCTGGGCTTTCCGGCATAGGTCAAGGAGATTCGTTGCTGGCTTCTCCGCAATGTCAATCTGGAAAAGTGGAATGGACATATCCCGCTGAAGGCGAAACGATTCGCGGGAAAGTGGAAGTAAAAGGAACTGCCAGTATTGAGAATTTTGGTTTCTATAAATATGAGTATTCTCAGGATAATATCCAATGGACACCACTGGTAGTCGGCACGGCAATTGTAACAAATAATGCGCTGGGAGTCTGGGATACAAGTTTACTCGCTCCTGGTGACTATTATCTGCGTCTTGTGGTCTACGACAACCAGGAGAATGCCCAGTCACCCTGTGTGGTCAGGATCTCGGTACAACCTTAGGATACGCTATGCCAAAAATTGAAGTCCGCTCTGCGATCACTGATGATGTTTCTTTCTTGATGGCATTGGATCACTCCTTCCACACTGACCACGTCTGGCAAATGGACCTAGCGTTGGAAGAGAGGTATGCTTCCATCACTTTTCAGGAAAGTAAACTTCCACGGTCTGTCCGGGTGGAATACCCCAGAAAACTACAACGCCTTGCAGATATTAATAATCCTTATGTATCCACCCTCGTCGCATGTCTGGATTACAAACCTGTTGCTTATATTCGGACAAGTTTCTTTGAATTCACAACAGCTGCCTGGATTACCGACCTGGCAGTCCACCCTGAACACCGGCGAAAAGGGATAGGTACTTCTTTGATCCGTGCAATGGAGCAGTGGTGCTTTCAGAGGAAATTACGCCGTGTTACATTGGATATGCAATCTAAAAATGTCCCTGCCATTCACTGTGTAAAGAAACTTGGTTATACATACTGTGGATACAATGACCATTATTATGAGAATCAAGATATTGCTTTATTCTTCACCCATCACCTGGCGTGAGGAGAAAATACTATGAATTGGTGGCTGGGGATTACAGCTGCGGTACGCACACTGGCGGAGATACTTTCAGCAGGGATCTCGATAACAGCCTTTGCGCTGCTTCTGTATGCTTTCACCTTTAATCTGAAAGACAGGGTAGCCAGGGCTTTCACATTAATTCTGATCTGCGTTGTGATCGTCTTTACGGGCGATGCATTGGCCAGTTCTGCTACTCAATCCATCAATGTTACACTCTGGTTAAAAATACAGTGGCTGGGGATCATATTCCTTCCCCCGACATACATGCAGTTTTCTGATGCCCTCCTTGCGACAACCGGCAAACCAAGCAGGGGAAAACGCAGCTGGGCAACAAGGATCACTTATGTGGCATCTGCTGTCTTTGTCGGCTTACTGGCCAGTGGATGGTTGCTGGGTCCCCTTGTAGAAGGAGCCGACTCGGCAGAATATCTTTCGCGCACCATATTCACCGACCTATTCTCAATTTACTATGGCTTATCAATGGTCGCCAGCTGGATCAATTTCACCAGGGCATACCGAAGAACCACTACTACTACGGCCAAAAGGCGCATGTTTTACCTGATAACCGGGGCATTAGCACCTGCCCTTGGATCTTTTCCATATTTGCTGTATGGATACGGTTTGGCGGCCGATCACTCGCTGCTCTTCTGGTTCATCGTACTACTCACCAACCTGCTTGTAGGTGGCTTGATCGTGATGATGGCTTATTCGATCGCCTTCTTCGGAGTGGATTGGCCAGACCGGGTAGTTAAGCGCAGGTTATTCAAGTGGATTCTTCGCGGGCCAGTTACTGCCATCACTGCACTGGGGATCACTACCCTGGTCAAAAAGGGCAGCCTTTTCTTTGGTCTCGATTACCAGGCCTTGGTACCAATCATGATGGCCCTCTCGATCCTGTTGATGGAGTTTACTATCACCATCCTCTCCCCCATGCTTGAAAGGTGGATGTTTTATTCCAATGACCGCCAGGAAATTGACCAGGTAACAGCGCTTTCAGATCGTTTGATGACACGGAACGACTTGCGGCAATTCCTTGAGGCGGTTCTATCGGCGGCAAGTGATAGATTCCAGGCGAGTTCGGCATTTATTGGCGCTTTTGAAACAGGGAACCTCTCCATGTTAGTTTCTGTGGGAGAGAATGCTGAACTCGAAAGTGAGAAAATCGGGATCGAAGATCTTCCGGTGATGGAAGATGGCGATCCGGATAGCGCTATTTTTCAATGGCGTGGATTCCATGTGGTTCCGCTGATCGATCCTGGTTCCCCTCAAGGAGAGATACTGGGAATTCTTGGCCTTGCGCGTACTGGATCCCAAGATCTGGATTTGGAAGAAAAAGAAGTATTAGGGAGATTATCGGCCAGAGTGATTCTCGCGCTAGTAAACAGAAAGTTACAGCAAGAAGTATTCAGGAAGGCCGGCGAGTTGAATCCCCAGTTCGAGCAATTCCAGAAAATGCGTGTTGACAGCCGGTTTGCAAACCTGGAGACCCTGACTGAAATGGATTATGAAGTTCCTCAGGATCTGGTAAATTATGTTCGCGACGCGCTGGCTCATTTCTGGGGCGGCCCTAAGCTGGCTGGATCCCCCTTGCTCAAGTTGAATATCATCCGGCAATCGGTGGATGGGGAAGATACAAACCCAACGAATGTTTTACGGGGTGTTTTACGCCAGGCGATCGAAAAGGTAAGGCCCGAGGGTGAACGCAAGACCACCGGGGAGTGGATACTGTATAATATCCTCGAGATGAAGTTCATCCAGGGAAAAAAGGTGCGCGAGGTAGCCATCAAGCTGGCAATGTCCGAAGCCGATCTCTACCGTAAACAGCGGGTCGCCATTGAAGCAGTCGCCCGGGTCATAATGGAAATGGAAAGTTCCCATAAAAATGGAACTTGATAATAGATAGATTGAAAGGTGGCATGAATGGTACTCAAGAATGATCAGGATTATGCATATCCTGAGAATCAGGATCCGGATGAAGCCTGGTGGCAGGCAGTTTTAGGGGATGAAAACAAATTAGATTCAGTCTCAGATTTTAGTACAGATAATTCTCACCCTGTCCACACAGCCTATGGACATAATAACTGGGAGTATTTGGATACGCTCTACCGGAATGATGAGGTCATACAGCTGTTGGTGACAGGTTTCAATCGCGGCGGGTTGCTTGTGGAAGGAAATGACATCCACGGCTTTGTTCCCTTCTCACACCTGATAGATGTTCCTGTTTTAATGAACGAGGAAGGCCGGAAAGAATATTTCCGGAAATATATCGGTCGCCAGATCTCGCTCAAGATCATCGAGCTGGTTCCAGAGGATGAACGGATCGTCCTTTCGGAGCGGGCTGCGCAGGCCGGCCAAGGTCGCCGAAAAGCCATTTTTGAGAACATTCAGGCGGGTGATATTGTCTGGGGCACAGTAACGAATGTGACTGGGTTTGGGGCATTCGTAGATCTCGGCGGTGTTGAGGGCTTGATTCATGTATCGGAGTTATCCTGGGGACGGGTGGAACACCCCGGAGATATTGTATGTATCGGTCAACGTATTGAAGCCCAGGTGTTGAGTGTGGAAAAAGAGAATTCGCACGTGGCATTGAGTTCCAAACGATTGGAAAGCAATCCCTGGGAAAAGATCCATGAGATCTATACTCTGGGAGAGGTCGTGACTGCAAAGATTACCAGTGTGACGAACTATGGCGCTTTTGCCCGCCTGAAAGAAGGTGTTGAAGGTTTGATTCACATTTCATCAATACCTATTCCAGAAGGCACGAATCTGGAGGAATACCTTGTGAAGAAACAATGCGTTCAGGTACGTATCCTGCATATTGATTCAGAGAAGAAACGCATCGGTTTAGCCCTGGTATAAAAAACATGCCGCCAAGACAGGTAAACAGACAACAGGCAACCTCGCAAAGGAAATCCCGCACTACCAAAGGGACGGGGCTTTCCCTCGGAAGTTTCATCCAAAAATCTCTGGATGGAATTGTCTTCATGTCTACACACTACGGCCGTTTTCTTACTGATTTTATAGGTGTTCTTCTCCTATTCCTTTCTGGATTAACTGTTTTTGCTTTGCTTGGCCTCACCAGGGGTAATTTATTGCTGGCGATCTCAGATCTGCTGCGAGGATGGTTCGGCTGGGGGGCATTACCGGTGGATGCATCTCTGGGTGTGATCGGTTTTTTACTTCTGAGGAGAAAAGGCAATTTCTGGATCAATTATTTCTGGAAGATTGTCTACTGTGAACTCCTGTTAGTTTCCTTGCTAGCAGTCCTTTCTGTGATCAGTGCTAATGATATTGGTTTGGCCAATTCCGGCCAATGGGGTGGCCTAGTCGGATGGGGATTAGCGCAAGGTGTCGCTGATTTGCTTGGCCCATTCCTTTCCGGGAGTTTCTGGTTTTTATTCAGTGCATTGTTGATCTGGATCGGTGTCACCTCGTTCAAGGGAAGAAAGTATTCCGCGACCGAGATACCAGATATCCCTCAAACAACTGCATTTGGCTCGACCGAAAAACCAAATAATGAACCAGTGGTACAAAAATCCACACAAGGTTCATCCAAGAGGGCGACTGCCGCGGCCAGATATCAGGCTATGTTAGCCCAGCAGGAACTTGTACCAGATCCTGAACAGACAGCTGCAACTGCGCAGACAACATCGGACAGCAGCCAACCTCCCGTCAGGGTGGTGAAGCGGGAAAAGGTAGAGGTGCCAGAGGCGACTAATGCCCGGCCGGAAAACCTGGGGGAAAGAACGGATAGCCAATACAAGCAAAAACCACTAGCTGGTATCGCCAACCGTCCGCGCAATCTGCCCCCCGTGGATATCTTAATGGATGACCAGGTTATCACCCTGGATGAAGTCACGATCAATCAAACAGCCGCAATCCTTGAAAAGACCTTGGACGATTTCGGTATCCCCGTGAAGGTGGTAGGTTACCGGCAAGGTCCATCCGTGACACAATTTGCCGTGGAACCGGGTTTTGTGGATCGTATCGGCCCGAATGGACAGGTGATACACCAGAAGATACGGGTCGCTCAGATCGCGCAGCTCTCCCGCGACCTCGCACTTGCGCTATCAGCAACTTCCATTCGTATCGAAGCCCCTGTGGCAGGCAAGACCTATGTGGGTGTAGAAATTCCAAATGTCCGGTCCATCATTGTCCGCTTGAAATCGCTGCTATCCAGTGAGAAATTCCAAAAGGTAGCCTCCCCGCTTGGCCTTGCTCTTGGCCGGGATGTATCGGGTATGCCTGTGGTGGGAGACCTCTCCCGTATGCCGCATCTATTGATCGCTGGCACCACAAACTCTGGAAAGACGGTCTGTGTGACAGCATTGGCAGCCTGCCTGGTAATGAACAATAGCCCAGAGAATTTACGGTTGGTGATGATTGACCCAAAGATGGTTGAACTTGTCCGTTTTAATGGGTTGCCACATATGCTCGGCCAGGTGGAAACCGATATTGAACGGATCGTTGGTGTTCTCCGCTGGGCGACCCAGGAGATGGATCGGAGATACCTGGAATTCGAAGAGAACAGAGCCAGAGACCTGGAAGCCTATAACAGGAAAAGGGAAAAGCAGGGCGAACCTGTACTTCCACGTATCGTGATTATCATTGACGAGCTGGCTGACCTGATGATGAATGCCCAGGCGAGTGTGGAGCCGCTGATCGTCAGGCTGGCACAATTAGCCCGGGCGACAGGGATACACCTGATCGTGGCGACTCAGCGGCCAAGCAGTACGGTTGTTACCGGCCTGATCAAGGCTAACTTCCCGGCTCGCATCTCATTCGCGGTTGCATCCCATGTCGACTCACGTGTCATCCTGGATACTGTCGGTGCTGAAAGCCTGCTGGGCAGGGGAGATATGCTGTTCCTGGATCATGATAACTCTAAACCTATCCGCACACAGGGTGTGATGGTAAATGATGATGAGATCGAGCGGATCGTGGCTTACTGGCGTCAGGATCAACCAGCAGCTGTTCGCGAGAATGCTCCCTGGGATAACATGATCTTTGAAGAACAGGAAAATGGTGGTGGGGATAATCTCATTGAACAGGCGATAGAGATCATCAAAGAGTCCAGACAGGCGAGTGCGTCGTTGATACAACAACGATTGCGCATAGGTTACCCGCGAGCAGCGCGGATTATTGATGAACTAGAAAAAATGGGGGTGGTTGGTCCGGCCAAATCCGGCGGAAAACAACGGGATGTATTGATCGACCTCGAGGAGAGTGAGTAAACCCTCCGCGCTCTACAGAGTAAGATTTTCACTGTGGTAAGATTAGAAAAAATATCGGATAAGGTGAGCCATTGGAAACAAAAAAGGAATCCAAGAGTCTTGAAATGTTTTTGCGGAAGACATTTAAGGGGGTGCTTGATACCATAGCGACAGCGGTCAATAAGACGGGAATACTCCCTAATACTGTTACGATCCTGGGCCTGGCCGGAACGATATTCGGCGCGTATCTTCTCGCTACCGGAAAAATCTTCTGGGGTGGTCTGGTAATCCTGGTCACCGGGCCGATCGATGCTCTGGATGGCACTATGGCCAGATTACGAGGTGAGCAGACCGAATTTGGGGCTTTTGTTGACTCTGTTACAGACAGATATTCAGAACTATTCATCCTGGCGGGGCTTCTCTTCTACTACGTTGGAAAACAGGAATCTCTGAATACCATTTTGGTGTATTTCGCTGCTGCAGGTTCTGTACTGGTATCTTATGTAAAAGCACGAGCTGAAGGTTTAGGGTTTACCGCAAAGGTTGGTTTACTTTCAAGGGTGGAGCGGTATCTCATTATTGCCCCGGCCTTGCTGTTGAATGTTCCTCACATTGCATTGTGGATCATCGCCATCCTGGCGAATTTCACCGCATTGCAACGGATATTCTTTGTTCGCCGGCAGGCAATAGAACAAAATAAAGTATTAACCTACTCAAAAAAGAACGAATAAGATCTGGCGAAAGGCTATAAAATGGAATTTCTTAAGGATAGGATATTGATCGGACCCGTTTCCATCCATTATTATGGAATTATCATTGTCACGGGTGCCGTGCTGGCCGTATTCTTGGCTGCCTGGATGGCACGGCAGAAGAAAGAAAACGAAGAATTCCTCTGGGATATGTTCCCCTGGCTATTGGTCGCTGGCGTGATTGGTGCGCGTATCTGGCACATCCTCACTCCACCAGATTCCATGGTGGCTATCGGGATGGATACGCATTTTTATCTTACTCATCCCCTGGATGCGATCAATATCAAGAATGGCGGGCTGGGCATCCCCGGCGCAGTCATTGGAGGATTGATCGCTCTGGTTCTTTATTGCCGTAAGCACAAGCTGGATTATCGGCAGTGGGCAGATTATATCGCGCCAGGACTGGCTCTGGCTCAAGCGATCGGACGCTGGGGAAATTTCCTCAATCAGGAACTGTACGGCGCGCCGACTGATCTTCCATGGAAGATCTTTATTGACCCAGCCCATCGCATCGCCGGTTATGCCAATGTGGAATACTACCACCCGCTTTTCCTGTATGAATCCCTGTATAACCTGGCGAATATGGGTATATTGATCTGGGTCAGCCGGAAATTCCGCGATACTTTAAAACCGGGGGATGTCATCCTTGTTTACGCCGTGATCTACCCTGTAGGCCGGTTCTTACTTGAATTCTTGAGACTGGATGCGTCCAGTGTGCTGAGCTTAAATATCAATCAGACGGTGATGGGCATTGTCGCTCTTGTGTCCGCTGGAGTTCTGCTCTGGCGCCATCGACACGCACCAAAGAATAAGGTTGTTAGCGAAGAATAATTTACTTAAGATCAAAAATAAGCACCAGCTTGCTGGTGCTTATTTTTTACCAACCATTGATAAACTCAGTCCATTCTTGATTCGCGTTCAAGTGACAGGAGAAGTAGTAGATAGCTGATGCAGGCGGTAAGCCAGGTGCAGCACGTAAATGCATGTGGGTTTCCTCCAACGTTCGGCTGCCCTTCGTTCGGTTACAGTGGATACAAGCCGTCACCACATTGGTCCATGTATGTTCACCACCCGATTTCCTGGGGATGACATGGTCCAGCGTGAAATCGACATTCT
The DNA here is from genome assembly GCA_903828565.1 of uncultured Leptolinea sp. Lineage (GTDB taxonomy): Bacteria > Chloroflexota > Anaerolineae > Anaerolineales > Anaerolineaceae > PNON01. Next base: position 28,519 of record CAIKMQ010000013.1, read on the forward strand.
TTTTTCCACAATACTGGCAGGTATATCCATCACGCCTGAAGACCTCGTGCCGGGTAAAGGGGATCTTGAGCCGCGGACGGTGGACCATATGCTCCAGCCTGATGACAGACGGTCGGGGAAAGGCTTGCGACACCGTATAGATCTCACCTCGTCCGTTAATCACCAGGGATGCGCGGCAGGCAAGGATAAGGTGCAGCGCTCTGTGCGTGTTGCATATATGGATCGGTTGATAATTGGCATTTAATACCAGAACCGCATCTTCCATTTCATCCACCTGATAAAAAATTATAGCATGAGGATCGATTTTACTGCCAGATGATCAGACAATAAGCCCGGCAGCAGGATGGTATAATGGTGCGAATATGCCAGAGTATTAATGGAGTAATGATGGATATTGAAGAGCAAGTACAGTATTTCATGCAAGGCACCGAATATGGTGATGAGAACCTGAGGAAAGCCATGGAGAATGAGCTTCGTGAACGGCTCATCCAGGCAAAAAAAGAAGGTCGTCCGCTCAGGTTGTATACGGGGTACGATCCACGGAAGGCAGATCTTCACCTGGGTCACACCGTCACCATGCGGAAAATGCGTCAATTTCAGGAGATGGGCCATGAGGTGATCTTCCTTATTGGCAACTTTACCTCGCTCATTGGCGATCCATCCGATAAGGATATACTGCGTCCGCAACTAACGCCTGAAGAGGTGGAGGAAAATGCCCGCACTTATGCAGAACAGGCTTTCAAGATCCTTGACCCCCAGAAGACGCAGATCCGATATAACAATGAATGGCTGTCAAAACTGACATTTGCTGAGTTGATCAAGATCTCAAGCAATTTCACCATCCAACAATTCCTCACTCGTGAGAATTTCAAGCTGCGCTGGGATAAGGGTGATGCGGTTTACCTGCATGAAACATTCTATGCCATCATGCAGGGGTATGACGCCTACGCCCTGAAAGCCGATATTCAGATTGGTGGGACGGACCAGCTTTTCAATATCGTTACTGCTGCTCGTAAGATCATGACCTATATGGGCTCAAAACCCAATATCGCCATCATCTTGGGGATTCTTCCCGGTACGGATGGTGTCGTAAAGATGAGTAAAAGCCTCGGTAATCACATTCCGATCAACTCGGATGCCACTGATATGTATGGAAAGGTGATGAGCATTCCCGATTCTGCCATGCCATCCTACTCCCGGTTGGTGACCCGCTGGACACCACCGCAGATCAAGGAATTAGAGGATGGCATTAAAGCTGGCAATTTGCATCCACGGGATGCCAAGATGAGATTGGCCTTTGAAGTCACCAGCAGTTTCTATGGAGATCCTGAAGCACAAAAGGCTCAAGATGCATTTGTGCAAACCTTCCAGAAAAAGGAAGCACCGACAGAAATGCCGTCTGTTCCCTTCGATCCGACCCGCAAGTTAATGGATATCCTGGTGGATTGCGGAATTGCGGCATCAAAAGGGGATGCCCGCCGATTGGTCGAACAGAAGGGGGTGCGCCTGGATGGAGTCGTTCTGAATGATCCATTGGCGCCACTTCCATCGACCGGCGTATTGCAAGCCGGGAAGAGGCATTTCATTCGGTTGGTTTAATTCCAGGAGCGATCATTGTTCACCGCCAGAAATGGCGGTGATCTGTTTTAATATCCAACTGCCGTCAGCCATGGCTTTCTGCGGCATATCCCCCTCGTAGACAATAGCCAGCGTTATTGGGGTTCCTGCCCAGTCGGAGTTAGTTCCCCCGATAAACCAGGTGATCGTTTCGGTTTCACTGCTAATTCCCTGTCCCACAGCCCCCCAACCGGGTATACCAGCGAGGGTTAATCCTTTTGCAGCCGCATCCGCATTTCGGGGAGTGTATACTGAGGATGTTGCGGGTTTTCCGGGAATGATGGACCAATCATTTTTAAAGGATTGGAAGGATGACCCAATTACTGGGGAAAGCTTGGATCCGTGGCTGCTGAAGCTTGCCGCCGCCAGGGCAGCCTGTAAGGGTGAGATCTCCAGGTGTTCCTGTCCCAGTCCCGCTTGCAGAATGGAGTTTACTTTTAGAGGATCGATCATCCCAGCCACGGGCAGGGTGAAATTTGGCGCTGTGTAAAAACCCAGGGATTTGTAGAGCGCATATAGATCTTTGCTGCCGAGGGAATTGCTGATGTCTACTGCGGGTAGCGGACATCCGGACTGAACGAGTAACCAGATGGAAGGATCTGTGGTAGCCAGGGGTAAACCGCAATGGATCGTATGGTCAGATAGTTTAATGAATCCACTACTAAAGCGTATGTGGCCCAACGGTTGATCGGCTGATTCAGCTGCTAGAAAAACCCCGCTGAGTGTACCCAGAGGATACTTACCATTCAGAGCACGGTTCAGTAACGGGGAGGTTGCATCACCGATCAAGCTGATCCATGATGTTTCCAGTTCCGCCGGGTCAAACCACGGATTCGAGGAGATCGCCAGCACCTCGCCCGTCTTTGCATTCAAAATAATGCCTCCCCCGCTGGTGTTTCCCCAGATGGCATCCAATTTCCTTTGAACGGAAAGATCCAGAGTCAAGCGCAGGTCTTTTCCGGCGGGGGGATGGCTATACAGAAGATTACTCCACCAGAGGGTAAGGGGATCGTAAGACCTCAAACCACGAAGATAATCATCGTAGGCATCCTCAACTCCGGTTTTTCCAAATATTATGTTGGAATATCCCGTTGTCGTACTCAGCTGAGGGTAAGCATAAACGCGCTCATAACTACCGCCTTCTCCTGTGGTGGAATTGATCAATTCACCATTACGATCCAGGATGTCACCACGTGGGATATAGTAATCGGCGATAGCTCGGCGAAGGTTATCGTTTCGATCCAACAGGGCACTTTGTTTGATTACGGACCAGTAAGGAAGAACCAGAAGGGCTGCTGTAGTTGCCAGTAGAATAGCGGGAAGGATGCGGGATTGTACTCTTTCCCGGTAAGGTTCATGCCGGGGAATATTTGAACTGTGTGAACTGATAATGAGAAGGAATGCACTGGCAGTCAGACAGGTGAGCAGAGAAGATCCGCCGTAAGAAAAGAAAGGTAGCGTAACGCCGGTTAAAGGCAGCAAGCGGATATTGCCGGCAATGATCAGCAGGCTTTGTCCAGCCAGCCAGGTGGAGATACCCATGGCGAAAAGAGATGAGAATCGGTCATTGACATGGATCGCAGTCGTATATCCCCGGAAGGCTATCAGGAGAACGATGAGCAATACTGCCGCAGCGCCGAAAGTACCGGTCTCTTCCGCTATGGCTGTGAACATAAAATCTGATACTGCGACAGGCACGAGGGTGGGGCTGCCCATGCCTGGACCTGTTCCAAATACACCACCTGCCGCCTGGCTGATCAGTGCCTGGATCACCTGGTAAGAACGGCCTGCCGGATCAAGCCAGGGGTTGAGCCATCCTTCTACCCTCAGCCGGATGACATCAAACAGGAAGTATCCGGTTATCCCTGCGCCTACACCTACAAATAAGCTACCGATCAGCCATTTACGTTGACCAGTTGCCAGGTATACCATTAAGATGTAGATCAATACCAGGATGGTTGTGGTTCCCAGGTCACGCTGTGCTAACAGCAACAGAAAAGCCAGAAAGGCGATGGCCAGGGAGGGAATGATGATGGCAGGGTCTTTCAGGTGAAGGGATACGCGATGGGAGAAATATGCGCTCAAATAGACTATAAAGAATAGTTTCAAAGGCTCAGATGGTTGGATCGCCATACCGGCAAAATTCAACCACAGGGACGGTTGTGTGGAATTATTGGTGAGCGCGGGTAGAAGTGTGAATCCGATTAATACCAAACAACCGGCAAGCAACCATCTGGAATACTTCTTGAGTGTGAATAGCAGATGCTTCCAGCGAAGGATCAGGATGAGGGAAATGGAACCGGACACGAACCATATTGTTTGACGCAAACCCAACCCCGGGGATAAACGCCAGACCGCAAGCAATCCCCAACCGGCACAGAGATAGATCAGGTGTAAGAGATAAGGATCACGTGCTGGCAAATACTGTCGGGCAGCTTTGTTAACCAGAATAAAAATTGAAAGCCAGGCAGTATAGCCTATCCAATGACGCCAGGCAGGGTAAGTAAAGAACCCTTCTTCATGAATCAGGCTGGACAGCGTCAATGCAGCTGCATACAGACTGATAAATATTATGGCAGCAGCTGACAATCTCCGCTGGATGAAAGATACATAGCCTGGTGCATATCGGGTGGAAGGAGAACCATTCACGCTAAATTAGATCATCCTATCAAGCCGGCAAGTTTATTCCTTGCAGTTTCTGTCATGGCGTCAGGGTGTGTGATCACGGCATCCTTCAGTGCACTATGGCAGGCACACTCAGCGATCAGGCCGGGATCTTTCACCAGGTTTCGCAAGGATTGTTGAGCTGTTTCCGTATTCTTTGTCAGGGTACGGACAACCATCTCCACCGAGACCGGCGCTTCGCTGGTATGCCAGACATCATAATCAGTTACGTGGGCTATGGAGCAGTAACATATTTCAGCTTCTCTGGCCAGGAATGCTTCCGGGCTGGTCGTCATTCCAATGATTGCGATGCCCCACGAACGAAACAGGTTGGATTCAGCCCGGGTTGAAAACCTGGGCCCTTCCACGGTGATCAAGGTGCCGCCAAAATGAACCATAGCACCCGTGGCAGCAAGGGAATTTCGAGCGTACTGACGCATTGTTCCGCAGAATGGCTCTGCGACCCCGATATGGGCAACTATACCGCCTTCAAAAAAAGAGCGTTTGCGGTCGCGGGTGAAATCTACCAGCTGATCGGGAATTACGATATCACCCGGTGCAAAGTCTTCACGCAGTGAGCCGCAGGCGCTGATCGAAACTATTTTTTTGACTCCGAGTTGTTTGAAGGTGAAGATGTTTGCGCGGTAGTTCACCTCCGAGGGATTGTAGATATGGCCAATCCCGTGGCGGGTAAGAAATGCAATTCGCCTGCCAGCCAGCAACCCAATGACGATCGGTGAGCTGGCTTTTCCATAGGGGGTTTCCGGGTGAACAGTATGGACATCTTCTAAACCGGGAAGATCATATAGTCCGGATCCGCCGATCACACCAAGAACTGGAGCTTCATTCATGGTTCCTCCATCTTACTTTTCTTCAAGCATCACTTCCAGATGATATGGGCCAACGATGATTACATCACGATTGATCAGTACCACCGAATCGTTCACCCGTTCGTTATTCAGGAGGGTGGATAGATTAGTATGGATATTCTCCAGCCACCACTGACCCTGGTGATAGGTTAATGTGGCATGGCGGTCAGCAACCGCAGCATCGGGAAGCGAAACTTCATTTCCGGTATCTCTGCCTATTCCGGCACTCTTTTGGTTGAGCCGAAAGGTATGCGGGTTTCCAGCTTCCTGATAGGTCAGGGTGAGCAGAGCCACATCACTTTCATCCTGTTTGGTAGGGCGACGGTAGATTTCAATCCAAAGCGTGTAGACCACCCAACCAATGAACAGGTAGAGAGATATGACAAGGAGAATTCGAATTACCAGTAAAAGGATGCTCATAGAAACCATTTTACTTCGAGATTTGGTTCATGTAGATTTCGGTGAAAACCAAATGACTCACTCACGACTGATCGCTGCGGGAGTTGCATGGGTGATGCGGATTAAGTCATTTACCTGAATGCGGATATTCAAGCCCCTCTGGCCACCGGAGATATGGATCTCATGAGCCGATAATGCGCTCTCGTCCAATAGTATTTTGAACCCCTTGTTGAGCAGAGCCAGAGGAGAGATACCGCCGGTTTTTAGGCCGGTCGCCTTTTCAGCTTCAGCCATAGTTGTCAGTAGAATTTTCTTGTCTCCGAGGGCCGCTGCAGTACTTTTAAGGTCTACTTCTCTGTCACCCGGCACAATGGCTAAAATGTATTTTTTTGTCCGTTCATTGACCAGAACGATGGTTTTATACACCAGGCTGAGGGGGACGTGAAGCAGAGCCGCAGTTTCCGCGGCGCCTAGTTTCTCTTCGGGAAGTTCAAAAACCTGGAATTGGACCCCTTGTGAATCTAGTATGCGGGTGATGTTATTCGTAACCATACTATTTGAGTATAACCGGATTGCTGAAGATCCAACCGCGTTTTTTTCCCCGGTATTGAATGTAACATTCAATACGGTAAACCCCCGGCTGTTCAGTGAAATACGTACAGGTGTTCGTCTTGTGACTTTCGAAGATCACTTTTCCATTTCGAAGCAATCTCATCTCTGTGGGCACCGGCAAGTGGGCATGGATCGTAGCTCCCCGGGAAATACTACCGTTACCTCCCATTTCAACCCGGCCTCCTTCAACCTGTGCAAAGAAACTGAACCCATGAGTCCGGTGTGGCATGTCATAGCCAACAAATAACCTGCCTTGCTTGAAGGCTTCCATGATCATAGCGCCATCTTTTTGCAGATCGCCGGTAAGCGGTTCTTTGAGTAGTAGATGGTTGTTAATCGCGGAGAAATGATACTCATACGGAAAGATCGTTTTACGTAAAAATGCAGCCTTCATCGGTAGGGCATGGGCATCCGAACCGCCTATTGCCACACAGGATCTTCCTTGAACCAGCTGGTCATCCCAGAATGCAAGGGTTTCTGGAAGGGGTCCATATGGTAAATAGGTGGGAAAGAACGCAAAAAATGCAGCTTGAAGTAAGGATTTACTGCGTGATTTGATCTCGCTCATCCCATTCCACAGTTCGATCCCGGTAAAGCCGCGGCCATTACGATCTACCCATGATATATCGGGTTCACCAAATGCCAACAGCTCGTGTTCAAATGGATGCGCTATGAAAGATAACGCATGATCTTTTCTTATCTGATCGATTAGGTTAGCGGGATCAGCTGCCAGCGAAGAGTAATCTCTTTTATTGTTGAATACCAATAAATGATTTTTTTGTGGGTCGCGAGATTGATCATGGATTTCCTGACCAACGAGGACGAGTGCTTTTTTCTTGCCAGCATGATAATACCTATCAGCCCCCTGTACATGCACATTATGATCTGTGACTAAAATAGCATCCACGCCGGCTGCCATCGCTGCATCCGCCAGACTTTGATAAGTGGCGTGGCCATCAGAGAGGAAACTATGCATATGAGCATTGACTATTACTTCATACATGGTGCTATCCCTATTAGTTGACGAATATGCATCCTATTGAGTATAATGCATGGGTTGTATATATCCAGGAGGATGATTGTGGAACAGTATTTTAGTATAGCTTTGATCATTACGTCAATCGCGCTGGTCGCCAGTATTATTTTGCAGAGCAAAGGTGTCGGGCTCGGTGGATTAACCGGTGGTGATGCAGGTGGTGTCTTTACGGCTCGCCGTGGTATTGAGAAGACTTTGTTCTTCATCACGATCGTTTTGAGCATAATATTCGTTGTTCTCACCCTGCTCACGGTGGTTATCAGTAAGTAATTTCTGCTCTCGAGTAGAGCTCCATCCAAATCTATGCTATGAATGGGCGCCCAAACCAAAAGGAAAAGGCGCCCAATTTTGATTAAATGAAAAAATACCGTTGGCAATTACTGATCATTCTCCTCGCAGGCATATTGCTTGGCGTATTGATACTGACCCGGCCTCCGGATCAGGTAACTGGTGACCTTTCACCACAAAAAGGCGGTACCTACAGTGAAGGCCTTGTGGGTGGTTTCCAGCGCTTAAACCCGCTTTTCGATCATTACAACCAGCCCGACCGTGATGTCAATCGGTTGTTATTCAACGGCTTGGTCAAGTTTGACGCTTCCGGCTCACCACAGCCGGATCTGGCTTCTGCCTGGGGTTACTCACTGGATGGACTGACGTATAATTTTGCCCTGCGCGAGGATGTCTACTGGCATGACGGGCAGCAGTTCAATGTTGATGATGTCATTTTTACCATTGACAAGATGAAGGAAGATGGATCCATCACCCCTTCAGATCTGAAGAGTTTCTGGCAGGAGATCAAGATCAATCGCTTGAATGATTTCAACCTGCAGTTCATATTGCCTGAACCTTTCTCACCATTTTTAGATTATCTGTCTTTTGGTGTCCTTCCCAGGCATTTGCTGGAAGGCAAGAGTTTTCTGGAGATTCAGGAATCTTCTTTCAATTTGCAACCTGTCGGCACAGGTCCTTACCAAATAGATCACTTGATCGTTGAGAACAATCAAATTACTGGGGTTGTATTGGCAGCCAATGAAAAGTACTTTGAAGGTGCGCCATTTATTGAGGAAGTGACCTTTAAGTACTACGCAACTTCCGAGGATATGTATAATGCCTATCTGGAAGGTGAGATCCAGGGTCTTAGCCGGGTGACCGGAGATTTTCTGGCAGAAGTGCTTCAAGATCCTCAGGTGGCTGTCTACACCGGCCGAAGGCCGGAGTTGTCTGTAGTGTTGCTTAATCACAACGACCCGTCCACTGAATTTCTACAGGACGTAAATGTGCGCCAGGCGCTCATGCTGGGCATCAATCGCTCGGTGATTGTAAACCAGTTGTTAGCAGGGCAGGCGATCCTGGCGGATAGCCCTCTCTTCCCAGGCACATGGGGTTACTTTAGCAGTTCACCCATCCCATTCGATCCCGATCTGGCGGTCAGTAAACTAAAGGAAGCAAAGTACCTCTTCACTGCCGAAAGTGGGAATGTCCGTTCAAAGGATGGAAAACTACTGACAATCACGCTGCTTTATCCCGACGATGATATCCACCGCAAGATCGCGGAAGCTATACAATCTGACTGGGCACTGATCGGTGTGGATGTAAAAATCCAGGGATTGCCTTATGAAGAATTGATCGATCAGAGACTGGTCAAGCGCGATTTTCAAGCCGCGCTGGTTGATCTGAACATGTCACGCACACCAGACCCAGATCCATATCCCTTCTGGGATCAGGCACAGGCGACAGGCGGACAGAATTACTCCCAGTGGAATAATCGCGTAGCCAGTGAATACATAGAACAGGCTCGCGTGATCAATGACATCCCTGAGCGTACACGGCTGTATCATAATTTCCAAGTAGTCTTCAGAGAAGAAATGCCGGCTCTATTGCTCTACTACCCCGTGTACACCTACGCTATCCGTGGGGATGTGAATGGCGTACAAATGGGTCCCCTGTACGATCCAAGTGACCGACTGGCAGGGATCCGCAACTGGTTCCTCCTTGTCCAGCGTAATGTACAGAATAATCCGTAATGCCGCATGAAAGGTAAACTCTACACCGGGGAGGGTGATAGTGGTGAGACCGGAGTCCTAGGTTCCGGCCGCTATCCCAAATCGCACAAACTTTTTGAAGCGTTGGGAAGTATTGAAGAATTATCCGCATCTCTTGGGATTGTAAAAGCATTCTTAATTACCGATTCTGAGAAAGAACTGTTGACTGGCCTTCAGCGCTCTCTTTACAGATTGATGGCCCATTTATCCGTAACAAATAATAAGCAGGAACTTGAATATTTTGCGCCGACAGAATTGTTGTTTATAGAAAAGACAATAGAAGAATTATCGAACGAAATCGACATACCGGAAGGTTTCATTCTTCCCGGTGACACGATCGTTTCAGCGCAATTGGATCTGGCACGGGCAATATCCAGAAGGGTGGAAAGGCGTGTGGTGGATTTATATACGAGAAAAACCGCCAAGCAGGCACATATTCTTGCGTATGTGAATAGACTGTCCACGCTGCTTTTCCTTCTGGAAATCAGAGAGATCGATCGATCTAATGATCAAACAATTACTATGGCAAAATAAAAACAGGCCCTGAATAGAATTTCAGGGCCTGTTGAATGATATTCGTACTACGGATTAAGAAGATTCTTGATCGCCTGATAGGCATTCGTTGGGGAGATGTTGATCCCATTGATATAGATTGCGGGGGTACCTTCTATCCCATCTGCTACCCCGGCTTTGCGATGTTCTTCGAGCTGCTGGTTGAATTTCTGCGATTTGTAACAGCTTTTGAAGCTATCCATATCGAGACCGATCTTCTCCGCGAATGCGTATAGCCTGTTGTCGTAGAAATCACCCACCTGCTCTCCGGTGATATTCGCAAAGAGTATATCGTGATACTCCCAGAATTTGTTCTGATCTGCCGCACAGTAAGCTGCAAGCGCAGACGCATCAGATTCCGATCCGATCACAGTGAACGGTCGGTACTCGAAGTAAACTAAACCTTGTGATATAAAATCTCTGACGATGTCCTGCTCGCTGCCATCAGCGAACAGTTTACAATAGGGGCACTGAAAATCGGAGTATTCCACCACCTTCACCGGGGCGTTCGGGTCACCCATGAACAAACCGTTCGGGTTAGGGTGGTCATGGGCTGCAGGCATGGCGATATCACCGACGGGACGGCTATTGGCTATGATGCTTGGAAGTACCAATGCACCGACTACCATAATGGCAAATAGAGTGGAGCCGCCGATCAACAGGATCATATGTCTGCGTTCCTGAGCGGCTCTTTTCTTTCGGATTTCTTCTCTTTTACTCATCGAATTCTCCTGGATGGATTGTCGCATACCTGCAGATAGACAGCAAGGATTTGTACAGGTTTATACATACTTGCTTGTGGGGATTATCTACTGAAAGATTAGAGTAACCGAAGATGGATCAGCTGCTGAATATCTCAGCACCCAGCCGGTAACCCAGGGCTTCCAATCTGGCAGAGAATTGAGGTCGAATACCAGTCGGTTTTAATTGCCCGATCACTTTACCATCCGGTGTTATACCTTTACGTTCATACTTGAAAACATCGGTAAGAACAACGGTCTCGCCTTCCATACCGACCACCTCGGTAATCGCCGTGATTTTTCTAGATCCATCCTTCTCACGCGACACCTGGATGATGAGGTCAATTGCAGAGGCAATCTGCTGCCTGACTACCTTGAGCGGTATTTCCACGCCGGACATGAGGCACATGGTTTCAAGGCGAGATATGGCATCGCGAGGAGTATTGGCATGCAGTGTCGTCATGGAGCCGTCATGGCCTGTGTTCATGGCCTGTAACATGTCCATAGCTTCACCGCCGCGAACCTCACCGATTACGATCCGGTCTGGCCGCATGCGGAGTGAATTGCGAACCAGATCGCGTATGGCGACGATGCCAGACCCATCTGGATTACCCGGTTTCGTTTCCATGCGAACAACATGCTCCTGCTGCATGACAAGTTCTGCGGCATCTTCGATGGTGATGATCCGTTCTTTTTCAGGGATGTAGCTGGAAAGCGCATTAAGAAGGGTCGTCTTGCCGGTACCGGTTCCACCGGAAACGATGATGTTAAACTTGGCAAGAACACATACTTTCATGAAATCCGACATATGTTGCGAGAGCGTTCCCAGTTCAATTAGCCTGTCGATCCCCAGTTTTCCCCGCTGGAATTTACGAATAGTAATGGAAGGTCCATCGATGGCTACAGGCGGGATGACCGCATTCACACGGGAGCCATCCGGCAGCCGGCCATCGACCATGGGCTGATCCGGATCGATTCTCCGATTAAGGGGTGTAATAATCTTTTGGATCAGTTCGAGCACCTGCGCGTCAGATTGGAAGGAGAGGTCTGTTCGATGGAGCAGCCCACTTTTCTCGACGTAGATGTTCTGGGCTCCGTTGACCATGATCTCACTAACAGTTGGATCATCCAGGAGAGGTTGAATGATTCCGTAGCCGGTCACCTGGGAGAGCACATGCTGAACAATCTCTGATGCCATAGAGGGTGAGAGATTAATCCTGGCTTTTTCGCAGATTTCTTTCAATAGAACGGTAATAATGACCGGTTCATCCCCGGAATTCTTTGAAAGATCTCTCAAGCGAAGTGCAGCTTGCTCAAGAAGAAAGCGTTTGAGTTTTGTTATTTGATCGGGAGTGACATTCGCAGTAGTCGGTCCTGGTTGGTCCATTGGCTTTACCCGTTCTGGATCTCATCGGTAGGCAGTATCCAAATGATCTCATGTTTATTGACTGTCATGAATTTTGTTTGAAACAAGACTTCTGCTTTCAGATTGACCACCCTGGCGTCTGTGATGGCAAGGAATTGATCTGCATTATTCAGTTCGTCCATCAAGCGGTGCTGAGGTTGGATGTGGATGCTCCCTTCGATACGGTGAGCCAGTGTCTGGATTACCACAGGTAATCCTATTTTTGTGATGACGTTTGTGAACTTCTTGCCTTTAGGATCAACCTCATCGTACATATGACCTCACCCTTCTCTGATATTTATTTTAGCGTAATTTTGAAAGTAGAGCCTGCACCGGGTTGTGATTGCACCTGTATGGTGGCATCATGAGCTTCCAGAATCTGTTTGGCCAGTGTCAAACCGATGCCGGTACCGCCGTATTTACGCGAAGCGCTGCTGTCCAGTTGATGGAACGGTTCAAAGATCTCTTCATATTTTATGGAAGGTATTCCAATACCTGTGTCTTTCACTGCGATTTGTACCTGCTTATCCAGTTGCCAGACTTCTAGCGAGACTCTACCTTCGTTTGGAGTAAATTTGATTGCATTTTCCAGTAGATGCGAGATTACCCAGAGTAGTTTATGGGTATCACCTTTTACTTTGGGTAAGCCGTCTGCAACATTACTGGTGATCTGGATGGACTTTTTCTCAGCAGCGGCCTGATTGCGAGTAAGAGCTTGTGTGACAATGCTTTTTATGTCCAGGACGGAGATCTTCAATCCGGCTTCACCGCGGGAGATCTGCGAGATGCTGATTAGGTCGTCTATCAATCTCTCCAACCTCTCAGAAGCATTGCGTATGATGCCAATAGTTTCCTCTTGTGTTGGTGTTAGTTTGCCCATAGCGCCTGCCAAGAGCAACTCCTGATACCCTTTGATATGTGTCAGAGGAGTCCGCAGCTCATGGGAAATACTGGCTATGAAGTTAGACTTCATCCGGTCCAGTTCAGATAGCTTGTTTAAGGCGATCTGTAATTCCTGTGTTCGCAGGGCCACTTTTTGTTCCAGTGAACGATTGGATTCTTGAAGGGCATTTCTTAATTGCATGATCTGAACTGTGATCGCCTGATCGAGGGTGCGCCTATCCAAAACCCCAGCCTCAACCAAGATATCACCCAATAAGGCATTTTCACCGGATTCGCGTCGGCGTTTTTGCAACACAAGCGCTTCCACCAGCTGTGCAGGGAGAATGATTTGACGCTCGACCAGGTAATCGCCAAGTTTCGGTACTAGAATCTCAGGAGCTAAGGTAGTTTGAGCCGGCACTTCAGAACCCTTTCCAAACCCAATTGCCTGCTACCATTGTAGCGATTGTTTCCATTGCCGGCAATATGGTATCGGGGAAGGCAACCGGATCTTCTTGGTAAAACGCCAAATCGGCAAACATACCCGGTGCGATACGACCGGATTCATGCTGCATCCCGGCTGCTGTGGCAGCACCATATGTGTAGGCAAGAAATGCTTGGCGGACATTCAACCGTTCTGAGGGATACCATCCATCAGCCTCAGGGAATCCCTCCGGCCTGCGGGTGATTGCCGCGATTATTCCCGCGTATGGATCAGGCGCTTCAACCGGTGCGTCGGAGCCAAAAGCCAGGTTGACACCAGTATCCAGAACCGTTTTCCAGGCGTAGGATGTATTGTTGCGCGTTCCCCAGTATTTTTCGGCTGTTGGTTGGTCGGATATCAGGTGGTAAGGTTGCATGGATGCGGTGATACCACTATTTACCAGCAATGGTAGATCCTCAGGGGTTATCAGCTGGAGGTGTTCTATCCGATAGGGATGCATATTAATGTTGCCTTGCTTTTGAATATCTACAAGACGTTTGAGGCTTCTGAGCGTGGTCCGGACAGCCAGATCGCCAATGGCATGTACAGCCAGGGGAAGGCGGATCGATGCTGCTTCGATCCCAATAGCTAAGATCTCTTCCTCTTCAAGTAACAGGGATCCGGTTTCCGAGGATCCTTCGTAAGGTGAAAGCATGGCTGCCGTGTGCGGCCCCAAGGCACCATCAGAGAAAAGTTTCAAACAGCCCAACCGCAGCATTGGATCTCCATACCCGCCTGGAATGGAAAGTTCTTTGATCGCAGCCAGGTGCATCCGGGGAATATTTTTAACTACCCGTAGTGTGAGCGCGTGCTCGGATAATATTTCAGCCAGGCTTGAAAAGCAGGTCATGCCATCAAAATCGTGGATGCCAGTAAGGCCAACCCTGTTCAGGATCGCCTGGGCATTAAATAATGCCTTCAATCGCTCACTATCGTTCATGGTGGGTATGATAGATTCCACCAGGTACATAGCGGATTCAAGTAGGATCCCGGTGGGCTCTCCATGTTCATCCCGCTGGATCATGCCACCGGTTGGATCTGGTGTACGGTTTGTTATTCCCGCAACAGCCAGGGCTTTGGAGTTGCACCATGCGGCATGCAGGGACTTTGCCGTCAAGTACACCGGATGACCTTCAGCTACATCATCTAATTGTTGGCGGGTGCCGAACAGCCCATCCCAACTATTCTGATTCCAACCATGGCCGAGCACCCAGCCCGCAGGCAATGTCTTCAGGGCTTGCTGCTGAACCCTAATAAGGCATGCATCTATTGTTGCGGTTTCACAGTTGACCTTAGTTAAACTTTCAGCATAATGTTGAAAGTGGATATGTGAGTCCACTAATCCCGGTAGAACGGTCAACCCGTTCAAATCGGTGATGTTCATTCCCCTTTGATAGAGGCTACTGATCTCATCCGTGGAACCCGTGGCAATGATTCGGCCATTGCAAAGAGCAATTGCCTGGCAGGTAAGCCCACCGGCTAGATCTGTGTAGAACCGCCCATTGATCAGGAGGTCTATCATTTTCCTGTGATCTTGTGGATCAATGCATTAAGTTCTTCATCCGAATAATATCGGATCACGACTGAACCGCCATGTTCCGAATAATTGAGTTGTACTTTGGTACCCAGTGCCTGACGGAGTGTTTCTTCAATGTCAGCGATCTGTGAAGAGTATTCCGGTCTTTTGGGTGCAGCAGGTTTTTGACCGATCATACCCTGCACAAGTTTTTCCACCTGGCGAACATTCAGGTCTTTCTGGACGGCCATGATTGCGGCAGCTTCCTGCGCTTCGGGAGTTGGTAGAGCGAGAAGAACACGAGCATGTCCTTCAGAAAGTTGACCGCTATTCAGGTACACTTTTACCTTATCCGGAAGTTTCAGTAACCTCAAACTATTGGTGACGGTTACGCGTGACTTTCCCACCATTTTGGCAATCATCTCGTGGGAAAGTGAGAACTCATCCGCCAGCTGATGATATGCTTCAGCAGTTTCGAGGGGTGTCAGATCTTTTCGTTGGACATTTTCCACCAGAGCCAGTTCCAGTTGCTGGAGCTCGTTCACATCGCGGATGATGACCGGAACTTGCGTCAAACCGATCACCCGGGAAGCCATCAGGCGTCTTTCACCTGCGATCAGGAAATACTGGCCGGGTTGGTTGCCAGGAGAAACGATGAGGGGCTGGATAATCCCGTTCTCACGAATTGAGTCTGCTAGTTCTTCAATCTCTTTCTGGTCAAAGATCGTCCGGGGTTGACGGGGATTAGGGAGGATCTGGGCAGGGTCCAGCAGTGTGGCACCTGCTCCGGGGGTACTGCTATCATCTCCGGGGATCAAAGCCGCCAGACCTTTACCCAACCCACTATGCTTGGCCATGTGAACCTCCATCTACCTGGGGAATGATTGCTTGCGGTTTGATACCATCTTGTTCAAGAAGTTCCCGGGCTAGAGCGGAATATGCATGAGCTGCGGAGGATTCTGGCGCATACATGGAGATCGGGATGCCGTACGATGGCGCTTCAGCCAGGCGGACGCTTCTAGGAATAATGGCAGAGAATACCTTCTGCGGGAAAACCTGCTGGACCTCATGAACAACATCCGAACTTAGTTTCGTGCGAGTATCGAACATGGTGAGCACCACTCCGCGGATGGATAATTCTGGGAATAAGGAGGATTGCACTTTTTTGATGGTTTGAGTAAGCTGGCCGAGACCCTCGAGAGAAAGATATTCACATTGTACCGGGATGATCAGTCCATCGCGTGCAGCCAAAAGTCCGTTGAGCGTCAGCAGTCCCAGGGAAGGAGGGCAATCGACCAGGATGTAATCATAACGATCTTGGATGGAATTGATGATCTGAGCCAGGCGGGTTTCCCTCTTTTCCATTTCTACAAGTTCCACCTCTGCGCCGGCCAGCGCAGTAGATGAAGGCAGCAGGGAGATCTTTAACTTCGGGTTGTGCAAAATGGATGCGGCTGGCGAGGATTGTCCTACCAGACATTGATAAACACCAGACTTTACCTGGTACTTGTCAATCCCCAGGCAGGATGTAGCGTTCGCCTGGGGGTCAATATCCACAAGCAATACTTTCTGGCCATAATAAGCCAGATAAGCGCCGAGGTTGATAGCGGTAGTTGTTTTTCCAACACCGCCTTTTTGGTTCACAAGAGTATGAATACGGGCCATAGACCTTCCAGTACTAAATAATTTCTACTTCGGTGGAATTGATCTCATACGGGGTGGGAATGCCTGCCAATCCGGGACGAGTGACTGATTGAGCAGCAAGAATTGTGGCAAATCTGGCAGATTCCCATGGATCTTGTGTTGTCTTATAGCGGTACAGAAAGCAGGTGGCAAAGATATCTCCTGCGCCGGTTGCATCTATCTCGGTGACCACGGGGGGTGCAAAACGTCGAATATCTCCATTCCAGTAGATACTGCAACCAGAACTGCTGTCGGTAACCACCATTAATTTAACCGCAGAAGCCATTTCATCGAGCACAGTATCGTTGTGATTGACATCTTCTCTGCTCAGGATAGCAATATCCGCAAAACCGAGCACATACCTGAACTCTGGCCAATCACACGGAGCAACCTTTCCATCCTGCCCCCAGGTTCTTAAAAACCCCTGTGGTGTGACGCACACCAGTGAATTGGGGAATCCGCGCACGAGATTAAGATCCAGTTCGCGGGCAACTGGGCCGAGGTGGACAATGCCAGTATTTCGCCATTCCAATGGCACATCTGCGAATTCGATCATACTAGCCTGGCTGCAAAGGAAAAGGTCACGACCGTGTGGAGTATAGAGCAATTGGAAGGTTGTGCTCTCGCTGCTTTCTTTGATATGTACCGGTATGGCTTCCAGCTCCGGCAGGGAGATGTCACCTTCAGCAGCAGTAAGTATCGCTGGTGCCATACCAAGGGCTTTTGCTGTCAGAGCTGAATATGAAACCGTACCACCGAGGCGATATCCCGAAGGTGTAAGATCCTTTGTCAGGTGACCGATGACAAGGTAATCAATACCATCACTTCGTAAGGATGGTTTGTGAAGGGATGTTGGCAGATTCATCGATTATTGTCTCTGGAATGATCGGTGTGCTCAGAGATGTAGGAGTTTCCACCGGTTGATGATGAAAGCACCTGTCGGCCGCATACTGGGCAGATCGCCCACTCGGGAATCAGGAGTTCACCGCAACCGGAGCATTTACTGCGGATCCGGGTTTGGCATACCGGGCAGAAAGTCCAGTTCGCTTGTATGGGTTTCTCACAAGCAGGGCATACCCTGTATTCATCCAGTGTCTGCAATAGAGCTTCTTCTTCCAAAGAGAACTGATAGTTCTCATCAAGCGTCATTTTTGGTCGGAGAACCAGATAGATGAGCACACCAGGAAGGAATAAAAGAACTGGAAGAAGGGCAGCCAGTAGGCGATAGGCAGGTCTTTCGGTTCGCCGGCTGATATCCTGCCAAGTCCAGCGAATTACTGCCAGCCACAGAACGATGGCAAAAAGGACCCCATACCAACCAAGGATAGTGAACAGTTTCTGAAGAAAGATGGGGTCAAGGGTCATTACGCTACTCCGGTTTAGAAATTATAGCATGGAAAAACTTGCCAATTATTTAACGCGGGATAAAATAGAGATATAAAAGGGAGGGTGATGAATTGGGACAGATTACCACTTACAAGATCAGCGAAATGACGCTGGAGGATCGGCCGAGAGAACGGCTGGCGCGCAATGGCGTCGGTACGCTCTCTCCGGAGGAACTTCTTGCAATTCTTTTACGGGTCGGTGTGGAAGGAGAAAACGCGCTGCAGATGGCCAGCCGTTTACTGCAGGAACGAAAAGGTTTACTGGGTTTATACCGCTCAACTTACTCCGAATTGTGCGAATTGCATGGGCTGGGTCCAGCCAAAGCGGCTCAATTATTGGCAGCTATCGAGTTGGGTAAGAGGATCGCAAACGAAGATCGGAAAGATAACTACAGCATACATGCACCAGCGGATGTCTTTAGTCTTATGCGGTTGGATATGCTGGCTCTGGATCATGAGGAACTCTGGGTCCTGTTACTGAATACCCGGAATATTGTTTTAGACAAGCAGAAACTGTATGTTGGTTCGGTCAATTCATCGCAGGTACGGGTTGCGGAAGTTTTCCGCAGTGCAATCCGCGCTAACGCACTATCCATCATTCTGGTGCATAACCACCCGAGCGGTGATCCTACTCCCAGCCCGGAAGATATCGCCCTGACTCGGGCAGTGATCCAGGCTGGAAGGTTACTGGATATCGAAGTACTCGATCATGTGGTGATCGGTTTTCAGGCTTTCACTTCCCTCAAAGAAAAAGGTTACGCTTTTCAAAAATAAAAGGCCGCTTTCGCGGCCTATGTGATCAGGAGATCAGTTTTGCCAGTTCGGCCAGGTGGCCGGCGCTTCCAAGTTTCACGTTCTTGGCGGCAATGAAGTGGGCATATTCATCCATGAATACCTTGCCGACAGGGCGAAGATCAAAGTTTTCAGGAAAATCTCTGAAATATTCACGGTGAACACGTGTCCAGACCAGCCGGCCGTCGGTATCGATATTGATCTTGGTCACACCAAGGAGCGCTGCCTGCCTGAACTGGTTATCATCCACGCCTTTTGCGCCTTTCAGGTTTCCGCCAGCTGCATTGATGCGAGCCACTTCATCTTGTGGTACAGAGCTGGAACCATGCATCACCAGCGGGAATCCAGGCAGCTGCTTCTGGATGTCCGCGAGGACATCAAAATGGAGCCCCTGACTGCCGGAAAATTTGAAGGCACCGTGGCTAGTACCGATGGCACATGCCAGAGAATCACAGCCACTGCGTTCCACAAATTCCCTGGCCTGACGCGGATCGGTCAATTTGGCATTGGCTTCATCGACCGAGACATGTTCTTCCACTCCGCCAAGCTGGCCAAGCTCGGCTTCGACAACGATATTCCGGGCATGGGCAGCATCCACCACACGTTTTGTGATGGCAATATTCTCGTCAAACGATTCATGGCTGGCATCGATCATCACCGAGCTGTAAAATCCACTTTCAATACAGTCATAACAGGTTTTTTCATCCCCGTGGTCCAGATGGACTGCGAAGATAGCCTGCGGGAAGATCTCATCCGCCGCGCGGATAATGCCTTCCAGCATGCGCTTATCGGAATAGGAGCGAGCGCCTTTGCTGATCTGGATGATGAAGGGTGACTGGCTTTCGATGTTACCCCTGAACAGGCCCATTGTCTGCTCAAGGTTATTGATGTTGTAGGCGCCTATAGCATACTTGCCGTACGCCGCCTTAAAAAGGTCTTTGGTTGTTACAATCATAGGTCCTCCTAGAAATAAAACTTATCAAAGTAAGTTGATGATACCATTTTCAGTAAGTATACTATGTGATTACATCGAGGTACTCCGATAGCGCGACTTTATACAAGGGGTGGATCATAGCTGATGGATTTACCTTTGACCATCGGGGTGCATAATGTTAAAATACTCTGTTGCACTTAATTACAAACCCTCACGACCAGAAGGATCGGCGCATGGAAAAATTGACTTACATCATCGCAGGGCTTGGAAATCCCGGCCGGCAGTATCGCAATACGCGCCACAACGCAGGCTTTATCATGATCGACCATCTGGTGGAAGAATATAAGATCCGCCTGAGCAAGATGCAATTCAATGCGATCACTGGCTCCATCGAGCTTGATTCAGCCCGCGTAATCCTGGCGAAGCCGCAAACTTTTATGAATCTTTCCGGTCAATCAGTCGCAGCATTGGTGCGGTTTTACAAGATTCCGTTGGAACAGCTTTTAGTGGCACATGATGACATTGATCTGCCTGTTGGAGCCCTGCGTATCCGCCCGGGAGGTGGGGCTGGAGGTCAGAAGGGGCTGGCTTCAACCATTGAGCGGTTGGGAACGCAGGAATTCCCGCGAATGCGGATTGGTATTGGCCGTCCTTCCGGCACTCAGGAAGCGGCTGGTTATGTGCTGCAGGAGTTCTCTACAGGGGATATCCGTGTTTTGAAAGCGGTTTTCCCTCAGGCTGTACAGGCAGTTCACACTTTCATTACTGAAGGCTTGCAGGCTGCCATGAACCGTTACAATGGTTTGATCGGTCAGGAGTGAAACAGTGATCCTGGAGACCATACGCCGGCTGCCGCCATATCAGCAGCTATTAGCCAACCTGCAGGGAAACAGCTCTCTGGAGCAGAACATACCTCTGGGTATGATGCGTTCAGCCCGGCCGCCTTTACTTGCAGCTTTACAGGCTGATTTGCGCCGGCCAATCCTGTTCATTACCAGCAAACAGGAAGTTGCTGCCACCCTGATGGATGAGCTTGAGTTCTGGCAACCTGGTATCAGCCTGCTTCCATTCTCTGAGCCGGCAACATTGTTCTATGAAGATGCAGCATGGGGATTGAACATCCGTCGTGATCGGATCAGTGTCCTGACCGGACTTGCCCAATTCCATTTACCAGGCAGCAAACCTGCAAATAGCGCTCCCTTGATCATCACCTCCGCAAAATCCTTAATGACCCGCACCATGCCGAGGCGTGATTTTATTACTTCTTTTCTCAGATTTTCCAGTGGAAGTACGAAAACGATGAGCAGCCTGCTTGTCCAAATCACTTCGCTGGGCTATACCGGAAATGACACAGTTCTGGAGCCTGGGCAATTTGCGCGCCGGGGTGGGGTGATGGACTTTTGGCCCATGGGGGATGCGCTTCCTGCGAGGTTGGATTTTTTCGGGGATGAGATTGAATCGATCAAGCGCTTTGACCCGTCAACGCAGCGCACAGTGGAAACAGTATCTACCCTGAGCATCCCTCCGGCGAGGGAGTTCCTGATAGCTGGCATGCCCGTATTGGATACCGGTCATTCTTATAGTGAATTTCATCTACCATTGATCCATCGTTTCCCGAGCACTTTGATCGATTATCTTCCGAAGAGCACACTGGTCGTTATGGACGATGGCGCTCGTCTGCAAGGTGTAGTTACAGAACTGGAGGAAGACGCTGTTCAGATGCGTAATGAGGGCGTAACCAATGGATCACTGCCTTCAGATTACCCGGTTCCTTATTTGTCATGGTCAGAGTTGCAAGATTCTCTCAGCCGATCGGTCGTTTTGGATATGGGACACAGCGCGGAACACGGCCTTTCAGATCTTGCCGCGTGTTTTGAGCCAAATCAACGATTTGCCGGACAATTACGGCAATTCATAGCAGCCATTCGGGAAGAAGAGAATAGTCAACAGGTTATTATTTCCAGGCAGGTGCCGCGGATCCGCGAGGTGATGCAAGAGGTCTCTCGTGATACCGCAGGGGAATTCACAACACCTGAGTTGATCGAAGGTAGCCTGACAGAAGGCTGGCATCTCTCACATCCCGTAACCGGAGAACTATACCTTTTTTCAGACAGTGAGATCTTTGGGTGGGAAAAACCACATTCCCGCCGAAGAACGCCGCAACTGGCTGAGAACCCTGAAGCAGGATACGCAGACCTGAAACCCGGTGACTGGGTAGTGCATATTGATCATGGTATTGGTCAATACAACGGATTGGTCAAGCGCGTACTGGATGGCATTCGGCGCGAATTCCTGGTGATTCTCTATGATGGTGGAGATGAGCTTTTCGTTCCCATCCATCAGGCAGATCGCCTCTCCCGGTATGTCGGCCCGGAAAATCAGCGCCCGGCAGCATCCCGGTTGGGCGGGCAGGAATGGGCCGCCACGAAGCAACGCGTTCTCCATGCGGTGGAAGAAGTCGCCGGAGACCTATTGGATCTCTACGCTCGCCGGCAGCTGGCAGAGGGATTTACCTTTTCGCAGGATACTGCCTGGCAAATGGAACTGGAAGGTTCATTCCCGTATGTCGAAACACCAGACCAGATGGATGCCATCCGTGCAGTAAAGCGGGACATGGAAAAGTCGCGGCCGATGGACCGCTTGCTGTGCGGGGATGTGGGTTATGGCAAGACAGAAGTCGCTTTACGCGCGGCTTTTAAAGCAGTGATGGATGGCAAGCAGGTTGCTGTCCTTGTGCCAACCACCATCCTGGCACAACAGCATTACGATACCTTCGTGGAGCGGTTGCTGCCTTTCCCTGCCCGGGTGGAGATGCTTTCGCGTTTCCGTTCTGCCCGCGAACAGGATGAGATTATTAGTCAATTGGGTATGGGTCAGGTGGATATCATCATCGGCACACACCGCTTGCTTTCAAACGATGTGATGTTCAAAGATCTCGGGTTGGTGATCATTGACGAAGAGCAGCGCTTTGGGGTCACACATAAGGAAGCATTGAAGAAATTGCGTACCGAAGTGGATGTTCTCACGCTTACCGCCACACCTATCCCCCGGACGCTATACATGGCGCTCACTGGCGTAAGGGATATTTCCACCATCAATACGCCGCCTGAGGAACGTCTTCCAATCAATACCCACATTGGCCCTTATTCACCACACCTGGTACGCCAGGCGATCTTAAGGGAGCTGGAACGCGGCGGCCAGATCTTCTTCCTCCATAATCGGGTGCAGTCCATCCCGGCCATGCTGATGCACCTGACAAAACTGGTGCCGGAGGCGCGCTATGGTATCGCTCATGGACAGATGGAGGAAAACGAACTCTCCCGCGTGATGCATGCTTTCACACACGCCGAGATCGATGTCCTGCTCTGCACTTCTATTATTGAATCAGGCCTCGATATTCCCAATGCCAATACGCTAATTGTGGACCGGGCAGATACCTTCGGGTTGGCCCAGTTGTACCAGTTGCGCGGCAGGGTCGGGCGCGGATCGCAACGGGCTTACGCATACTTCTTTAAGCACCGCACCCGCGTAGCCACGCCCGAAGGGCAGGAGCGCCTGGAGGTGATCGCGGAGAATACTCAGCTTGGTGCCGGTTACAGCATTGCCATGCGCGACATGGAAATGCGCGGCGCTGGGGAGCTGCTTGGAAACAGGCAGCACGGGTATATCAACTCCGTGGGTTTCCACCTCTACACCCGCATGCTGGCATCCGCTGTCAAGCTGGAACGCCGCTTGCGAGGATTACCTGAAGAAACCCGCCAGGATGCCTTTGCTGTGCGGGAGCTGTCTGTACCGGTGAATGTGGATCTGCCCCTGCCTGTGGAATTGCCGGAGGAGTACATCCCAGATCAGGCAAGCCGATTAAAGCTTTACCGACGCCTTGCGGATGCTGGGGAAACATCCCGGCTGGATGCGCTGGCTGAAGAGCTGAGAGACCGCTTTGGGGCATTACCTGCGGAAACGGATAATCTCTTATTTTCATTGCGTGTAAAACTGCTGGCGGAGTTGGCCGGGCTGGCAAGTGTGTCTATGGAAGGCGGTCAGTTGGTGTTGCGATATCCCGGCCAGCCTGATGGCAGCCCACCCCGCAATTTACATTTTATCCACCCGAAAGTTCGCGCCGGACGCAACGCATATTGGATGCCGTTCAACCAGGCAGATGTGGATTGGAAGATAGACCTGCTGGAAGCCTTAGTCCAGTTAGCTACACACTAATTTTATTTTCTTTAAATTACCAAAACAAACGATTGTCAAAAAATAAAAAAATATATGAGCGGACAATAATATCTGTGAGAATATATCGTTGCATTTATAATTAATCTTATGGAATTTAAACTTCACTCTCCGTACCAACCCACGGGCGACCAGCCTGTTGCCATCGATCAACTGGTGCATGGTGTAGAGCAAGGGATGCAGCACCAGGTACTTCTGGGTGCGACTGGTACCGGAAAGACCTTCACCATTGCCAATGTGATCCAACGAACGCAAAAGCCCACCCTTGTGATGGCCCATAACAAGACGCTGGCTGCGCAGCTTTACGCCGAATTCCGCGAGTTCTTCCCTGAGAACGCCGTGGAGTACTTCGTCTCCTACTATGATTATTACCAGCCTGAAGCCTATGTGCCACGACGCGATCTTTATATCGAAAAAGAGACAGACATCAATGAAGAGATCGAAAGATTACGCCTGGCTGCCACCACGGCATTGATGAGCCGGAAAGATGTCATCATTGTCGCTTCGGTTTCATGCATTTATGGTTTGGGGAATCCGGAAGAATTCAATCGCGGGTTATTGCACCTGTCCACAGGGGAAGTCTACCGGCGCAATGCCTTGTTGCGCCAGCTGGTGGAAAGCCAGTATCAGCGTAATGATATTGAGATCAAACCTGGAACATTCCGTGTGCGCGGCGATACGCTGGAGATCATGCCTGCATATGAACGCGAACACATCTACCGAGTTTCCTTTTTCGGTGATGAGATTGAGAAGATCATGGATATTCACCCGGTCACCGGTGAGGTCCATAGCATCCCTGTTGAGTTGGATATTTACCCCGCCAAGCATTACATCACTCAGGAAGAGAAACTAAAAGAAACCGTCGCTGCGATCGAAAATGAATTGGAAGAAAGGATCCAGTTCTTCAAATCCCGGGATATGCTGCTCGAAGCTCAGCGGATTGAACAGCGGTGCCGGTATGACCTGGAAATGCTGAAAGAAGTAGGTTATTGCAGCGGCATTGAAAACTACAGCCGCCATGTGGACCTGCGCCCCGAAGGCTCTGCTCCCTGGACTCTGATCGATTACCTGCCTACTGATTATCTGTTGGTACTGGATGAAAGCCACATGACAGTACCGCAGATCCGCGGTATGTATAACGGTGACCGGTCCCGCAAGCAGGTACTGGTGGATTATGGCTTTCGCTTACCAAGTGCTTTGGATAACCGGCCTTTGACCTTCGATGAGTTTGAGCATCATATGCAGTGCGTCATTTATACTTCTGCAACCCCCGGGCCGTATGAAATGAATGCGGCTGGCCAGGTGGTGGAGCAGATCATCCGCCCGACTGGCTTGCTAGACCCTGAGGTCGAAGTCCGCCCGACTGCCGGGCAGGTGGATGACCTGGTCGCAGAGATCAAAAAGCGCACAGCCGTAGGTGAGCGGATACTGGTAACCACGTTGACAAAACGCATGAGCGAAGACCTGGCTGATTATCTGCTGGAATTGGGTATGAAAGTCCACTACCTGCACAGTGAAGTAGAAACTTTGGAACGCATCTCAATTTTGCGTGACCTTCGGACTGGCGTTTTCGATGTGATCGTGGGGATCAATCTGCTGCGTGAAGGCTTGGACCTGCCGGAAGTCTCGCTGGTTGCGATCCTGGATGCAGATAAAGAAGGCTTCTTGCGGTCAGGGACTGCGCTCATCCAAACGATTGGGCGGGCAGCCCGGCATGTGAACGGCAAGGTTTTGATGTATGCCGATCGTATCACCGATAGCATGGCAAAGGCTCTGGATGAAACCAACCGCCGCCGCAAGAAACAAAATGACTACAACGTCTCCCGGGGGATAGAACCGGTATCTATCCGCAAGGCCATCCACGATCTGACACAGCAATTAACGGGCGCAGCTTCCATTGCGGAGAAGCGCGCCGGATATGGTGAGAACTCCCCCGGAAAAGGTGAGTTTATGCCGCGCAAGGAATTTGACCGGGTGATTTCGGAATTGGAAAATCAGATGAAAGCAGCCGCAAAGGAGTTGCAATTTGAGAAAGCCGCGGCGATCCGCGACCAGATCTATGAGTTACGAGCGGTATATGCTGAAAGCGCGAAGATAAAACCCTGGGAGAAAGCGCGCCTGCTTGCCGGGGAAGAATGATATAGCGGTTATTCACTGATGAAAGTTGAGCGAACCTGAAAGGAACGGAACTCACCGGTTGCCGGCGAGAATTCCTCCCGATAATCGCGAACGAATGCCATGGGCGGGCCTGCTTTGAGTAGTTCGCTCAATTGGCGTAAAGAACGCTCGTTACCTTCAGCTACAATTTCTACTTCACCCGAATACAGGTTGCGTACCCATCCGGTCAAGTTGAGCTGATCCGCGGCTTCTTCAGCAAAATTCCTAAAACCTACCTGTTGTACCCTGCCTGTGATGACAGCATGCAGACGCACAGTTTTGTCACTCATCATCCGGCTCATCTTCTGATTCAGGTTCTTCGATTTCGCTGGTATCCGGGTCCAGATCCATGAAGCTGAAATTACCCATGCTGGCTGTAAATGCCAGGTTCTCGATAGCAGATTCGAGCAGGTCCAGCGTTTCCTCGTCCAGGTCAGAATCCTCAGCGAGTTCCGTTAGTTTCTCCTGGATTTGTTCTCCGCCGATCTGTGAGAGGGACCAGGCAACCGCCAGAAGTAGCTCATCATCGGTATCATCATCATCCAGCAAATCAAGCAGGGGCTCTCTTGCTTCCACCAGTTCCAACTCACCGGCAGCCCGGACGGCCTCAAGCTGCATTTCCGGCTGGGGCGAATCCAAATTATCCAGGACTGTAACCCGCCAGTGATCATTCGCTGAACGGCCCATAGCAAAGATAGCGGATGCCCGCATAACCATTTCTTTTTCTGAATAGGCTGACGCGATCAATGCTGTGATCTCCGGGTTGGAGGAGTAACCCAACGCTTCTATGGCTCTTCGGCGAAGGGTGAGCGGATAGCTCGATCCAAATCTCGTGATCAGCGCGGTTTCAATATCCGCTTGCTTATGCGAAGGGATCTCATCCATCTCTCCTAGAAAGATGAACCGGCCCAACAGGCTGGCTGCTGCCGCCTGCACAGAAACATCGGGATCAGTGGTGAGAAGTCGTAATAAGCTGGAGACGAGGTCTTCTGCTTCACATTCCCACAGCAGGCGGATGCCCATTTCGCGGACGCGTGGTTGAGGATCTTCGAGCGCTAACCGGCCGATCTCAAAGAATGACACCACACTGTCGCTGTCTGTCAGTTCTTCCAAATCTTCCATCCAGCCAACGATGCGTTCTCTTGGGATGCGGTCCCAATTATTTTTTATTTTTTCCACCTCGGCCGGTGGCAGGTCAGAAAACCGGTGCAGTAAATGCGGAGGAAAGGGTTTGGCAGGATCAAATAATGCTGATAATACCTGGTCAAATGAGGTTTCGGTTGCCATATTTGCTCACTTCGTGATGATTGGGTTGATAAAATCTTGAATCGTGATGAATACCATCAGAGTAAGCAATGTGAGCATACCGATGGAGTTCACGAGGTTCTCATATTTTTGCGGAACGCGCTTCCTGAAGAGGATTTCCGGTAGGATAAAAAGGATTCTTCCGCCATCTAGCGCGGGGATGGGAAAGAGATTTGTCAGACCCACCGCAATGGATATAGTACCAATAAAGGAGAGAACGGATACCGCCGGTAGACTGGTCGTTGAAGTTGCAGCCTCTACATCACTCTCACGGGCTGCACTATAAATATCAAAAATCCCTTTGGGCCCGATGATTCTTGCCTCTTCGGGGGCGATTGCGCCAGAAATTAAGCGGATTGGCAGGGTGAAGAGTTGCCGGGCCTGTTCCACCATGGCTGAGAATGATACCGGGATAGCCCGGTACCAGGGTATGGGGATGTATGGGTTACCCATCACGAAACCAACGGGGCCTTGCCCTTCGGGTGGGTTTGTTCGGGGTGTGACTTGGATGATTATCGGGTCGCCGTCACGCAGGATCTCCATACTGACAGGCAGTCCGGCGAACTCACGTGTGATCGCCTGAATTTCTTCGGCAGATGAAACATTACGTCCAGCGACTGATGTGATGATATCCCCGGCAAGCATGCCTCCTGCTTCAGCGGGAGAAGCCTTTGCCACTTCCATCACCTGGATGGTAGAGGTATCGGGCATACCAACCTGCGAAAACAAGGCTACATAAACCATGAAACCCAAAATAAGGCTAGCCAGCGGACCGCCCGCGAGTACACCCAGCCTAGCCCACGGGCTGGCGGCTGCCAAACCACCCTGAACGGACGGGTCATTATCACCTTTCGGTCGAACAAATGCTCCAAATGGGATGGCATTGATACTGACTAATACTTTGCCTATCTTGCGACCAAATATTCGGGGTGGCATCCCGAAACCAAATTCTTCGATTTCGACGCCTACCAGTCGAGCCATTAAAAAATGTCCCAACTCATGAGCAGCCAGCAGCGCTCCAAGCACAACAATAAACTGAATGATGGTCAGTAACAAAACTACCTGCTTTCTAAAATTTCAGATCAGATGTCACCAGGCGGGCAGGACCACCAGCCGGTGAAATGAGGACTGTCGAGACGCTGGCAATCGCCCGTAATTTCACCTCGATGTCTGGCACAAATTCAATCGTGGTTAGCACGTGAACATTTGCACCCGCATCAATGGTATAGAAGGCGGGTATTCCCTCGCTCCGTATATGAACGACAGCCTGGATTACTTCGAGTGTAGCAGGCAGCCAGTACATTAATGCCGGAGAGGATGTCATCATCACTGCATGCATCATCAGGCAATCCTGCTCCACAATTACTGCCAGTAAATTAAGATCACGCTCCATGATCGCTTCGCGGCATATAGTTAGTCGGCGATCAGTGTCCATTACGCGGGCAGATTGGAGCGGGCTGGTGGATGCCAGATGATGTCCTTCCGTGGAACTGATCTTCTTCTGCCCGGCATTCACGATCGCCACCAGATCTACCAGCTGCCAGTGATCAGGTGAAGCCAGTGACACAGCAAAAGAGTCGGTATCATCCTTACCGGGCAACCATTCCACAAATCCTGCCGGGATGGAACGGCAGGCTGATCCGGACCCCTTACGAGCCAGGCGGGAAAGGGCTGGTTCATTCAGCGAAAGGCCGTATGCTTTTGACCCTGCCAGTGCCAGAGCGGCAAAACCAGAAGCTGATGAGGCGATACCGCTACCGGTGGGAAAGTTATTTGAGGTCGACAATCTGGCATAAGTGGATATCCCAGACTGTCTGCGGATGATCTCCAGAAAGTTGCGGATCCGTTCTGCATCCCTCTCTTTAGCTATTTCACCATTGATGGTGATCTGATCGGCCGGCAAACCAGCATCCAAGGATATTGAAGTGCGTGTCTCCAGAGAGGATAGATTCATGGAGATCGAACCATTGGAAGGTATGCGGAATTCATCTTCCCGGTTCCCCCAGTATTTAATGAAAGCTATGTTGGGATGTGCGATTGCTGTGACAGAGTCCATAAGTTTTCTGTAATATTGTATCTTAAAATCGATTGCTTCAGCCTGTGCATATATCCCTGGTAGAGTGACATACATCTATAAAATTTATTCTAAATATGTAATTAGGTTAAATTTGTATGCCAGATCATCAGATTGCGGTATGATTGTGACATTCCAGCCTGCGGGCTGTTTTATTTTAGAGGAAAAATGCCACGAAGAAGCCTTAAACAACTGTATCGGGATGAGTTTCAGGGGTACACCCTGCATAAACTAAAACAAGACCTGTTTGCCGGTCTCACTGTGGCAGCGGTTGCGCTTCCGCTGGCGCTGGCATTTGGTGTTGCTTCAGGAGCAACCGCGTCAGCAGGTTTGATCACGGCGGTCATCGCCGGGTTTGTCATTGGTGCCTTATCAGGCGCTCCTTTTCAGATCAGCGGGCCGACCGGCGCAATGAGCGCAGTATTGATCGTACTGAGTCAAAAGTACGGAATGCAGGGGATCTGGGTAGCCGGGTTACTCTCGGGTGTTTTCTTGTTGATCATCGGTTTGCTGCGCATGGGACGTTTTATTGCCTTCATTCCTGCCCCTGTAATCACAGGTTTTACCTCCGGCATTGCTTTGATCATCTTCATCGGTCAAGTTGATAATTTCATGGGTATTTCTACACCAACCGGAGAGTCAGCCCTGGTGAAGCTATTTGGTTATTTCCAGGGTGGTTTTACACCCGACTGGCATGCAATAATGATCGGTGCCATCGTCGTTATGACGATGTTATTATGGCCCAGGAAGTGGAATCAGGTTTTTCCGTCCTCCCTTCTGGGGATCATTTTGGCGACTGTACTTGGTGTGGCAACCGGGTGGAAAGTGCAACAGATTGGTGCCATTCCTTCCACGTTGTTACCGGATGCGCGATTACACCTGCTGGATATCCAATTATCCCGGTTCACAGAATTTATCGCACCAGCTTTGACCATTACTGCACTGGGAGCCATTGAATCCTTGTTATGCGGTGCGGTTGGATCTAATATGACAGGGGTACGTTTGCAGGCAAATCAGGAATTAGTCGGACAGGGGATCGGAAATATGTTGATCCCTTTTTTTGGCGGTGTCCCTGCAACCGCAGCGATCGCCCGATCAAGTGTCGGCATTAAATCGGGAGGAGTTACCAGACTGGTCAGCATCATTCATGCAGCCGGTTTACTGGCTTCGATGTTCTTACTGGCGCCGGTGATGGCAAAGATCCCTCTTGCGGCGCTCGCCGGAGTATTGATGGTAACTGCCTGGCGGATGAATGAATGGCATTCCATTAAGTTTATGTTCAGTAAGCGCTTCAAAACAGCTATGACTGCGTTTTTGATCACCATGGTGGCTACTATCGCACTAGACCTCACGCAGGCTATTCTGGTCGGATCATTGATCACTGCAGGTATTTTTCTGAGCCAAATTGCACAGATCGAAATCACAGTGCAGGAAGTTGACCCCGTAAAATTGCGGGAGAAGGGGATCGAGGCAGAGGGCAAGTGCAGACACGTGCGTGTGGCTTTTGTTACCGGCCCGATTTTCTTTGCAGCTGCCGGTTATTTCAATGAAGCCTTCGCGGACCTGGGTGATACCCATGCCTTGATCCTATCCATGCGCGGTGTACCCCTAATCGATACGGCAGGGATTGAAACATTGGAACGCTTGTATGAGAGGTTGCATAAACAGGGCGGGGTATTGATGCTAGCGGGTATTCATGACAACGTTCGAGGTATGTTGGAAAGAAGCGGACTGGCAGATCGCATTGGCAAAGAGAACTTCTTCTGGTCATCAGACCAGGCGATCGTTGAATCCGAAAGAAGAATGTGCCGATATTGTGCTGAAGATAGATAACAAAACCCGGCGGAGCGAACCGGGCTTTACAGGATTTATAAACCTTTGAGCAAGTTTGCAAGCGCTAACAGGATAAAACCAACCAACAGGACGAAGAAAGCGAGTGGTTGTAGAGCAGGGAACACATCCATCTGGCCAACGACACCAATGAGAGCCAGAATAAGCGATAACCACCAGACCCATTTCTTTGGTGCGCTGAGTTTCATAGTATCCTCCTTGAAGGTAAAACCTAATTTCACCTCTCAAATGCTCCAATTTTATTATAGCGATATTTTCGTACTTATGTAATAGTTGACTATACAGTAGAATATCGACTTGGCGGATAAAATGTATGGCATCTTCTGTATGATAAAATACTCCTATTAGGTAGCAGTCGTGAATCATGTGATGATCTCCGCCGATGGACTGTGCTTCCGGTATCCGGAACAGGCATCCAATACCCCCGATATCTTACAAGAAATCACCTTTCATATCCAAAAGGGTGAATATATCGCCATTGTTGGAGGGAACGGATCTGGAAAATCAACACTGGTCAAATTGATCGACGGATTGCTGTTTCCTACATCCGGGCTATTAACTGTAAATGGCATTTCAGTGACGGGTGCAGCCAACCTGGCTGAGCTGCGAAAACAGATCGGGTTGATATTCCAGTTCCCTGAGGACCAGATCGTTGCATCAACTGTGGAAGAAGATGTCGCCTTCGGGTTGGAAAACTATGGGGTTCCCACCGTGGAGATGCGCGCCC
Source organism: uncultured Leptolinea sp. (assembly GCA_903828565.1). Lineage (GTDB taxonomy): Bacteria > Chloroflexota > Anaerolineae > Anaerolineales > Anaerolineaceae > PNON01. The sequence goes on from CAIKMQ010000013.1 coordinate 60,478, forward strand.
GCGTGCGGAAGATCCTGGAAGGATTCGATCTATGGGATTTGCGGGGACGGACCACCACAATGCTGTCTGGCGGACAGACCCAGCGGCTTGCATTGGCAGGCGTGCTTGCAATTGGGTCGGATTGCCTAATCTTTGACGAAGCTACATCCATGCTGGACCCTGCTGCCCGGAAAAACCTGATGGGGGTCATGAAAGGCCTCAATACTGAGGGTAAAACGATCCTGCATGTAACCCATTCCATGGAAGAAGCTTATCAGGCAGACAGGGTGTTCGTCCTGAAACATGGCCAGTTGGTTTTTGACGGAACACCTTTCGATTTGTTCAACCAACATAATATTTCAAGCTGGAATCTGGAATATCCCGAGATCATACGATATTGCCAGATTTTCAAGCAGCTTGGACTAAGGTTGCCAGAAAATCCCCGGTCTACTCATGAGCTGGTTCCATACCTGGCAGAACAATTGCGTCCAGTGAGGGTAAAAAAGGCTGTATCAAAGAGGAAAGCTACAGAACCGGTGATTGAAGTATCCGGTTTGGCTTACACATATCTTGCGGGCACTCTCAAAGCTGTTCCTGCACTGTACCAGGTGGATGTGGAAATACCTGGCGAAACCGGGTATGGTTTTGTGGGGAAAACCGGTTCAGGAAAATCCACTGTTTTACAGCATTTGAATGGATTATTCAACCCCCAACAGGGAATGGTGCGCATAGGAAACCATGATCTAACAAAGCCTTACCAACTGGCGGATGTCGTTCGGACGGCAGGGCTGGTCATGCAAAATCCCGAAAGCCATTTCTTTGAATTCTATGTTGGTGATGAGATTGCTTTCGGCCCGCGAAATATCGGCTATGAAGGCAGGTTGGTTGACAGGGTCTCCTGGGCGATGGGTCTGGTAGGCCTGGATTTTTTCGAATTCCGTGATAAACCGGTACATACCCTCAGCGGAGGACAAAAAAGAAAGGTTGCTTTAGCCTCGGTCCTGGCTATGAAACCTGAGATCCTGGTGCTGGATGAACCGACAGCCGGACTGGATCCCATTGCGCGGCAGGAAATCCTGAACAAGTTTACCGGGCTGGTAGATACCGGGTTGACGCTCGTAGTTTCATCCCATAACCTCGTAGACATAGTCACGCTGTCCGCAAACATGACGATTATGGATGCAGGCAGATCCACAGCGAGCGGGCGTACCAAAGATGTTCTCTGGGATAAGAATATGCTCCTGAATCATGGGATCGAGCCGCTGCCAATTTCCAGGCTTGGTCATGAGCTCGGCAAGGTAATGGAGGTGGAGTTCAATCCTATCGGTGAGATCTCAGACCTACTTGCGCAGGTTGAGGGAGCCGGTCATGACTGAACAGTTTGAGTTCAGCCGATACCTGATCTTTCCAGAGTATTCCGAATCTGGAGCCTGGACGCAAAAACGAAACAGCGGATGGTTATTATTCAGCGTTTTTATATACTTTGCAGGAACGCTGCTTGCAAAAAACTGGGGGACCCTGCTGATCGGTATCATACTTTGCATTATCTTAAGTATCCTTGCCCGCATGGAGCTAAGGGCCAGTCTTCGTAACCTTCTTCGGACTTTACCGTTGTTGTTGATCATTGCTGTGATCAGCCTTTTCTCAAACCCGATTCTAGATACCAGCCCGCGAATATTCGAATGGTGGCTCATTAACATCACAAGATTGGACCTGGAGAACGCAGGGATGCTGATTTTGCGTTTCATTCTGCTTATGCAGATCATGGGTGTACTTACATCCAGCCTATCGATCACCCGGTTTATTCATGGATTGGAGAGTTTGCTGACACCGTTTACGTGGGTGGGGATCAGAGTGCACGATTTTGTGGTTTCGGTTGAAATCGCCATCCGCTATATCCCTTTGTTGACACAAACCGCGGAGCGCATAGCGAAGGCGCAAGCTTCGCGTGGAGCTGCCTGGGGTTCCAGGTCGGGGTCTCTGATCTCCCGGGTACGTCAAGTGTTTCCTGTGGTGTTGCCCATGTTTACCATCAGCTATCAACGAGCGGATACGATCGCCATGGCAATGGATGCCCGCGGATTCGGCATAAAAGGAAAACGCAGCCAGTATGTTTCTGACCGCGTTCAAATGGTAGATGCAATTCTTCCAGCAAGCATGCTGGCATACCTCTTATTGGTTCTTATCTATCCCTTTTAGTCGTTTAGGTTCGCCCCTGGCTTTCTTCTTAGATTGATCTGTTTTATGGCCGCAACAATAACAACTGTAGCAAAGGCGATAATACCAGCTTCAGGCAGACCGTTTGTGATCGCGATTGGATACAACACTGCCCAGGGGTATATTCCGAGGCCGCCGATTGCTCCCAGTACCAGAATGGTATTGGTGATGCTGCCAAAGAACCCGGCCATAAAGATGGCAGGGATTTCCAGTTTTCCCAGCAGTTTGTAGATAATCCATGCAACTGGACCGATAAAGAGACGGGGGAGAACCGAAATGACAGGGTTGGTAAAGATTACATCACCTGGAGAAAGAGGTGCAACCGCAGCTTTCACGAGGCTTGCTACACCGAATATCAAGCCGACACTGAATCCCACGACTGGCCCTTCTAGCACTGCTCCGATGATAGCGGGTAGGTGCATGATTGTGATGGAAAAAACTCCCATTGGAATAAAACCAAAGGGTGTGATGGCCAGCACAATGGATATTGCTCCCAGGATTCCTGTAACCACGATTTTACGAGTTGAAGATGTTGTTGTCATATTCGGCTCCTTGGTGTTAATCAATAGGAATAGCTCAATTATAAAACAGCGGCATTGAATTAAGGTATCAACTGGACATCTGACGTTTTTCAAAAACTTGATTGATCCCTAATGCGGCAATTATCACCAGACCACCAATGAACAAATTGGTTAGGTTGGGTTGCTCATGGAAGAAAAGCAGGGATACTGTGATGGAAAGCGGGATTTTTAGGTTATTGAAGACTGCCAGTGCACCGGCATTGGTCCGTCTCGCGCCATAATTCCAGAGGAAGAAGCCAAATCCACTGGCCAGTGCGCCCAGGTAAACGAGGTTCCACCACTGTGTGCTCGTAATGGTTACTTCATTCCATTTGACCAGGAACAATGCTATCGTCATGGCACTCAGAACTCCGCCAGCGTATAAGATGGCGAAGATATTGCTGTCTTTGATTTTCGGGTGCTGCCGTAATGTATTTCGATAAAGAACTTGCCCGATCGCGAAACAGATATTAGAACCTTGAACAAAGAGGAACCCCGTAAGCAATCCGGGACGTGAAATATCAGAATACTTAATGATGGCAGTTCCTGTTACTGCAAGCAAAGCAGTAAGAATGTACACGCTATTCCAGCGTTTCTGTTGCAGGTTGTTGAAAAGTGCCACATAAAAAGGGGTGAAGATCGTAAATAACGCCACTTCAAATGCTTTGAGAGTCTGGAAGGAGAAATTATAAAAAACGTACATTAATCCAAATTCGAGGGCACCGATTAATGCCAGTTGGATCGCTAGTTTTTGAGATATATTGCGAATACGCAAGAATGGCAGAAAAACCAACAGGGCGATCGCCAGCCGGATGGTTGAAACCAGAGAAGGGTCAATTCCAGTTAGGTTCGTTTTGATCAAACCGAATGAAAAAGCCCAGATGAGTGAAACGATCAGCAAATAGAGCATAATATCCTCAGTTCATAGAAGAGACGCATAGTTTTATGCCGGAATTGTACCGCAGGAATACCCGGTTCCAATTAATTAAGACAGAATGAAGACAAAAACATGACATTAGCATGATATCTCTGCGTACCTGTTCTTGTGAACCGCTGAAAATAACATGAGTGAATAAGCTTATACAAGTAGGCGCAGCACTGTCATTTTACTATGCGTAATACGATAATACGGACAATATATATCATAATAACAAAGGAATGAACTAATGACATACACCTTACCCGAACTGGGATATAGCTACAATGCACTGGAACCTGTGATCGATGCGCTGACCATGGAGATCCACCACTCAAAACACCACGCAACTTACGTGACAAACCTGAATAATGCCCTCCAGGGAGCAGATAATCTGGCTGGGTTGGATGTTGATAAATTGATCACCCATCTGGATCAGGTGCCGGAAGGTATTCGTACAGCTGTGCGCAATAATGGCGGAGGGCATTCAAATCATACTCATTTCTGGCGATGGCTAAGCCCGGGAGGAGATAAAAAACCATCGGGTTCGCTTGTCCGTGAGATTGATGCTGCATTCGGTTCAATGGATGCCATGATGGAACAGTTCAATCAAGCTGCACTCTCACGATTTGGCTCAGGCTGGGCCTGGCTTGCACTAGATAGCACCGGAAAACTTGGCATCCTTTCAACCCCTAATCAGAATAGCCCGGTGATGGATGGGAAAAGACCCCTGTTAGGGCTGGATGTATGGGAGCACGCATATTACCTGAAATACCAGAACAGGCGGGTTGATTATGTGAAAGCTTATTGGAGTGTAGTGAATTGGAATTACGTGCAGGAACTATTCAAATCATAACCTGATGATTACAAAAGCCGGGGCAGAAATTCCCCGGCTATGATTCACAAGGCATATTCTGGCAAATGCGTGATTCCAGCTGAACTGTTGAATGATCTATACCAAATTCCTCATGGAGAACTTGTGAGATCGTATGCAGGATAGTATGATTTTCTGATGGATCCGGTTGGTTTAGCACAACATGAACGCTAAGGGCTACATTGCCGGAGCAGATACTCCAGATATGCAGGTCATGTACCTGAGATACTCCCGGGATGCCTGAAATCGCTTGCAGCACATTTGCTGCGTGTATATGCCCGGGTGTCCCTTCTAAAAGGATATGGGCGGCTTCCCGCGTTACCCTGTACGATCCTGAAAGTATGATGCAGCCAATGAGGATGCTGGCTGCTGGATCCAACCAGGCCAGCCCGGTGATCCGGATCATGATGGCGGCAACAATCACACCGATAGAAGAAATCGAATCACCGAGTACGTGCAGATACGCGCTGCGAAGGTTGATATCTTTCCTGGCATGTTCAGTTTGATGTTTTTCATGCCCGAGTATGAGTGCGACAAAGATATTGGCTGTCAACCCGATCAGTGCAATGATCAACATGGTACCGCTTTTCACCTCGACCGGGTGCAGGAAGCGCTGGATGGCTTCGTAAAAGATCCCGATGCCAATCGCGAAAAGGGTAATGCCGTTGACAAGGGCTGCCAGCACTTCGAGCCGGTGGTATCCGTAGGTGTGACGATGGTCAGCCGGAAGGGTTGATAACCTGAGAGCAAGATAGCTAATACCCAGAGCGAATACATCCAGAAAAACATGCGCAGCATCAGAGAGCAGTGCCAGGCTGCGGGTGAAAATACCACCGATCAGCTCAGCGAGGAAGATTCCTAACGTCAATATCAGCGAAAATAAGAAGCTATTTAGTAAGGATCGGTTTTGATGGTCTTTCATTAGAATATTCCTACTGGTAATGTTAACATAAAAAACCTCCGGGTATACGGAGGTATATAAGCGAACGAAACATTATAATTTTAAGAAGAAGCATGATCAGTAAGGTCAATCCGGTAGTGATCCAAAACAGAATGATAATGACAAGCCAAAGAAGGTCCCTGTAAAGATGTACCTTCCCGATCAACTCAACCAGGGCTTGTACGAAAGGAGACCGTGTGAGGATCTCAACGATCGCTCCCCAGATGTTCGCCTCCACCTTCCCGATCTTTCTTTGGATATTCATGGCAGTTTTACTTTGAAGATGACATCTTCACAATCTTTCCGGTTTCACTGACAACAACCCGGACGATCCGTTGAATGACAGTACCATTAGAAGCCTTACCGCTACCGCGGTAAATGAGAAGTGAATTTGCTCCACTTCCCACGGCCTGAACAGATGGCCTCGCATTAACTACTTCCGGATATTTCGTATAGACTTGTCGGCTTACTTTCTCGATCAAATCAGCATCCATTATCCACCTCGGGTGTAATTACCATTCTCTTTTCTACGGCGCAGGAAAGCGGGCAGATCTACATCAGAAGGCATATCGGGAGTCAGAAAACGTTGCCCAACCCCTGAATCCTCATCTGAAAGGATGATTGTCTGAGGTTCGATCGGGGTATCCTGGATTGGTTCATTCTGGCGGGCTCGCGAAATGGAGAAGGGGGTCTCGTCAACCGCCGTTCCACCTAGGCCGGTGATCACAAGAATAACCTCTGTCCGATCAAAGAAACGGTCATCCGTCATAAATCCGGGGATGATCTCACCGTGATTGCCTGTCAGTTCTTGCAGGTAGGACATGGCATCGGTGATCTCATGGAAGTTCATATCCGGTCCACAAGTAAAATTTGCTATGATCCCCCTGGCAGATTCAAGATTCACTTCATCCAGCAGCGGGTGATGCAATGCCTGGTCAATTGCTTTCCGGGCTTTATTTTGGCCTTCTCCCTGCCCCATGGATAGCAGGGAGCCACCACCCAGGAGCATGGTTTTGCGAATATGGGCAAAATCCACATTGATCAACCCGGGCATAGTGATCAGTTCTGCAATGCCTTGCACGCCCTGACGGAGAACATCATCCGCTAGCCTGAAAGCCATTTCCATCGGCAAATCCGGGGGAGCGACTTGCAGCAATTTATCATTCGGGACACTGATCAGAGTATCTGAATACTGACGTAATTTTATTATTCCCTCAGCAGAGTTGTTCTGTCGTTTTCCCATTTCAAAGGCGAAAGGAGTAGAAACAATACTGATCGTGACTGCTCCCAGGGCTCGCGCGATCTTAGCCGTGACATGAATTGCCCCGGTTCCGGTACCACCCCCCATACCGGCGGTAAGAAAGACCATATCTGCGCCTTCCAGAACCTGGGCGATCTCGCGCGCTGATTCCTCTGCGGCTGCTTCACCTACCCGGGGATTACCGCCGGAGCCCAACCCGCGGGTGGACTTAGGGCCGAGCTGGATCTGAGTAGGCGCATGGCAGTTGACCAGTGCCTGGTGATCAGTATTGGCGCCGATAAAATCAACGCCGGGTATCCCCAGTTCCATCATGCGATTGATCGCATTGCATCCGCCGCCACCGAGGCCAATGACTTTCAACGATGGTTGGCGGGCATAGATAGGAGTGTGCTTGGTGCGGGTGTAATTACTGATCATCGGGTCACCTCTCTGCTAATTGTGATGCAATTGTGATGCCATCGCCGGATATTCGATCAACCTGACACCCGGCATCGAAGAGTGGTTTTAGTGTTTCTTCGGAGAAAGCCTGCGGACCACCAACAACGGTTACCCGGACTGCCAGCGCAGCTTCCGATATAGAGAAACCGATCGTTGGTTGATATTTCTTTACAAAAGGACGGATCACATCAAGGTGCCACTCCGACACTCCCCATTCATAGAATGGTAGTAGAAGGTAGTGCCGCAATGGATGACCTGTTGATATAGCCGCATCTGTTCTAGGCATATCCACAGTTTTACGCGAGGTCAGCCAGCGCAAGACGCCTTTTTGGTGTTCATTGGCTTGCTGAGATGCGGAATAAAATGCTTTTGAAATGGAATTATCATCGGTACCTGGCACAAGGTGAAAAATGCACGCCATGATATTTTCAGGAACCGGCGGCAACTTATTTTCGACAGTTCCGGGAAGATTGACATCTTCACCATTCAATAGTTGAAATACAGGGATGTATTCTTTCAGCCTGGTAGAGCTAATGGTAATCGCCCCGGCATGCACGAGCATCATGGGAAACACACGGTTCATTACAGCTTTGGATACTGCGTTGTACCAGTCAAAAATATAGAAGCCTAGATGATCCTCATCCCTGGTGGATTTCTGATAGGGGCGCGCCCCCGGCCATCTTTCGGGTCCACCGGCACCCCATTTCAAGCCCTTGCTTGAAAACTCTGCCACAGCAGTGAGCAGGAGATTATCCAGAAGCGCTGTCTGGTTTCTACGCTGGAGAGATTCCAGAGCAGCTTTGAGGAAACTTGTGTCCCAGTAGTCTCCCCCCGGTTGTAGCGGAGAAAACACCGGATGCAAGCCACACTCAATGGCAAGATTGGCAAGGGGTATGAAACGGTCCAGAAATCTTTCTACGAGATCTCCCTGAGCCCAGGCAGCAGCCGGCCAGGAGGATTTCACGTTTGGGCGGTCGTAGAGAATGATGTAATGAACACCCCATTTTGCATACTGGTCAAATAGCAATTTGAGATCTGCCAGCGGCGGCATTGCCCCCAACTTTGGGGAAATATGGAGAACCGGTTCGATCTTGTGTTCCACCAGGGAATGGATAAAAGTTTCCGGGATCGCACGACTGACGGGAGCGGTGAGAATAACCCAGCTGGAATTGAAACTCTCCATTTCAGGCAACCAAGTAGTAAGATCAGCTTCACGGTAATGAGTGGTATCTTCAAAATAATGAAAGCCGATGCGGGTATTTGCTGGAGGGAAAGTTTGAGCGCTCATATGTTCCTCAGAGGATTTCGATTGACAATTTGATGCAAGTTATTTGCCAGAGACTGGATCCTGCTTCTGCTATAATTGCGGGCATGATATTGATCACCGGTTCAACCGGTTTTGTGGGGCAGGTATTAGCCAGCCAGCTGATAAGACAGGGCAATCAACTGAGATTATTGATCCTGCCATCTTCATATACACCACGGGTTCCAAAAAGCCTACCCATGGATGTTGTGATTGCCAGCCTCAATGATATGGCTGGGATCAGAGCTGCCATGAATGGGGTGGACACGGTCATACACCTCGTAGGTGGAGAAAACCGGGGCAGCAAGACCGATCTATTGCGGGTAGATGCAGAATCTGCCCGGGTAATCAGCCAGGCAGCCCGCGAAACAGGGGTGAAACAATTCATTTACCTGAGCCATCTTGGAGCGGACAGGGCTTCAGCATACCCGGTGATGAAAACGAAAGGGCTAGCTGAAAGCCATATCCGGGCAAGTGGGGTTCCATACACCATTATTCGGTCTGGCATGATCTACGGACCCTCCGATCATTTGACTACTGGACTGAGCCGATTATTAAAGGTGATCCCATTCATATTTTTATTGCCGGGGGATGGTAATTCTCTCCTTCAACCGATCTGGGTGGAAGACCTGGTAGCCTGCCTGATATCCTGTATTGGGGAAAAGGATAGAATGGATCGTATACTGGAAATTGGGGGGGACCAATACCTGAGCATTACTGAGATAACCCGGTATATTCAGCATCAAATCAATTCCCACCAGCGGCTTGTTTTTGTTCACCCGGCAATTTTACGTCTAGCAACAGTCTTTCTGGAACATGCCTTTCCGAAATTCCCCGTCTCCACATTTTGGCTGGATTATCTTGCCGTGGATAGAACCTGTGCGATCGATTCATTACCTGTTGGTTTTGGTATTTTACCGGTCAGATTTTCTGAAAGGATCAGCTATTTGCGTGGGGTGAATACACCATCGCTTCTTCAGCTATTCATGAATCGTAATGGGAAATAAGCAGTTTTTTATTCACGGCCATTTTTACCAACCTCCACGGGAAGATGCTATTACAGGTTTGATACCAGGTGAACCTGGTGCTGCCCCTTATAAAAATTGGAATGAACGTATCCACGACGAGTGTTATCGGCCAAACGCAAGTATTGGTAACTTTTCACGCATCAGTTTTAATATTGGCCCCACATTATTGGATTGGATGCAGGGGCATGATAAACTTACCTACCAGGCGATCATCGACCAGGAAAATGCCATTTATGCCAGATATGGTGTTGGTAATGGGATGGCTCAGCCATATAACCATACCATTCTCCCTCTGGCATCTACTCGCGATAAAATAATCCAGATCAAATGGGGCATTGCGGATTTTATCCACCATTTCGGACATCAACCACTTGGGATGTGGCTACCTGAAACAGCGGTGGATGAGGAAACTTTATCTATTCTTGTGGATCATGGTATTCAATTTACCATTCTGGCACCCTGGCAGGTGAGATCAGATACAAAGGATGAAGGAATTTATATATTAAACCTTCAGGGGAATAGGCAAATGCATGCATTTGTTTACGACCGCGGATTGAGCACACGACTAAGCTTTGATCCCAGCGCTACGGTCAATGCGGATCAGTTCATCCGCGATCACCTGGAGCTGTCCGTTGAGGCTCAATCAAGGGTTCTTTGCGCAGCGTCTGATGGGGAGTTGTACGGCCATCATCAACCTTTCCGCGAAATGTTTCTGGCTCACCTGATCGATCGAATACCAGTATTAACAGATCTATCCGTTTCTTTTCCCGCAAAAATCCTGAGGGAAGCAGAAGAAGCTTCACTTGCTGAATTGGTTCCAGATACATCCTGGAGCTGTCATCACGGAATTTCCCGTTGGAAAGAAGAGTGTGCCTGTACACCGGGTGCGATATGGAAAGCCCCTTTGAGATCCGCGCTGGATAGTATTGCTGATCAGGTTGATGTGATTTTCGAAAGGGTTCTGGTGGATAAAGGCATTGATCCTTTTTATGCCAGAAATGAATTTATCAGAGTTTTACTTGGCGAAACCAGTATTGATGATTTTCTCGCATACGAATGCAAATGCCAGGACGAAGATACCATGATGGTACAGGCTCTGCTGAAAGCCCAGGTAGCCCGGCAAAAAATGTATACATCCTGTGGTTTCTTCTTTGATGAGTTAAGCCGGATCGAACCCAGAAACAATATCGGTTACGCCGCACAGGCGATCGCCTGGACAGAGTTTGTGACCGGAGAGCAGCTGATGCCAGATGCCTGGCAATTATTATCAGAGATCAAAAGTCAGAGGTTTGCCATCAATGGGTGCACGATATTCACGGATTTCTATCGGAATGCCGTGATCGACTTGCAGGCTTATGCAATTTCGCTGGGAGCTCCTCCGGCTGGAGAAGTTTGAGCATTTCTAGTACCTGGCAATGGCTATTTTTATATGCAGCTTGAAGCTGAAGAACAAGTAAAGAAGTCCTTTGCGCGATCTCCAATTTCAAACATACATCGACCCTTTGTTCTGTTAGGAACGATAATTGTAAACATAGCGGTAGAACCGTCAGCCAGCTTTCCATGGCTTCTTGGTTGAACCAGAGGGTTTCTTCTGCCTGGTTGAATCCAAGCGCTTTACAGAGGTGTGGATTTTCAGTTACCATTTTGAAAAAGGATGCGGGGGCAGCTGTCAGATCTGCTAATTGAGCCGGCGTGGTGAAGAACCAGAAAGCCATCTTCAGTGCGTTCTGGTCTTTCTGGAAAAGCGAGGTGACCATCCAATCCTCGAAGTAATCCGCGAGGATAGTGATTGGTGAGTTTGTTGTCTTTTGAATGCTACCTGCAAGATAGCGCAACCATAAAGCAGGAATGATTCCTTCAGTAGAATTCAGATCGAATTGATTGGCGATTTTCCAGCCGGCAGAACCACGTGGAAGTATTCGGGCAAAGCGGAGAAAATCTGCCAGGGATGCCAGCGATCTTTCCAGATCACTCGCGAAGTCTACCCCAGAATGATTTTCGGGATGTAGTTTATGAAAATGCCGGGCGAACCCCTCGAGATTTTCACGGTTGTTCTGGATGAATTGATCAATTTCCAAATATCCAGATCGGATGGATTGATTAAATTGGTCCAGGACATCTGGTTCCATGAGGGAGGATAATGCCAGGAATAAATCATGAATGTGGATTTTTCGTAATTCTTGATTGAGATCTGTTACTCCCCGACCCGACAATGTTCTGCATAATTCGCCGTAATGTGTCTCCGCGGTGTCTGCTACTTCGTAGAAATCTCGAAATACCCGGTGTCCATAAGCTGACAATTCAAAGTACAACCCATCCCGTGCTACCTGTTCCGAGTCAAGGATGTATGTCAATCCCGTGGCAAATTCCTGAAAGATCAGGTAATGCCAGGGAAGACCGGAGCAGCCAAGCGTATGCGCGATCGCTTCAGTCTGCAGCTGTGATGAACCACTTTGTTTATCCAGGTAAGCGGCGCTAACCTTGATCCAACCTTTTACATTTTGATATTTATTGTGATAAAGAACAAGTGATCTGCGTCCGTATAGATTGTTGGTATATGCGATCACATCCTCATTGACAGACCCGGATTGGGTGAAAAAATCAAACAGGCGAAAATTCTCTGCGCCAGAAAAATTTGCGCGTTGGCGCAGCAGGGGGAAAATGATCTTGCGGTGATGGTTGACCAATCCTTCATTGACCTGTTCCTCCAGGTATGCCCGGCGATATTCCATGCCGTATTTCTCGCCATAGCCTTCTATTTGCCCGTGGCCGAACATCGGTAACCCGGGCAGGGTTGCCAGAACCGTGCAAACCCCGAAGTATTTATCTCCATTCCCAAATTGCTCCACCGCGGTTTTTTCATCGGGATTGTTCATGAAATTTACATAGCGTTTGAGTATTTCCGGATCGAACTCTAAAGTATTCTTGATCAATTTGCGGAAATTCGCATTATCCTCATTACGCAGCATGTGCATGAAAGCACTGTTGTACACCCGGTGCATTCCCAGGGTACGGACAAAGTAACCTTCCATCAGCCAGAAAGCTTCAGCCAGCAGCAGAGTGTCGGGTATCTCCCTGGCAACGCGATCGACCACTTCACGCCAGAATTCCTCGGGGATGAGTCGATCAAATTCTGTTCTTGTCAGGCTGTGCTCTGAACGGCTGGGGATTGCCCCGCCTGTACCCGGTTCTGGAAACCACAAGCGCTGAATATGCTTCTTTGCCAGCGTCATGGCTGCATCAAAGCGTATAATCGGTGTCCGCCGGGCAACATCCAATATGATCTGGATAATGGCTTCACGCACGTCTGATTTCAGGTAATTAAGCTGAGCGGTATCATTCCACGGCATGACTGTACCGTCATTTCCGTGGTAGATATACTGGGTATCCCCGGTGTGAAAATCCACCCTTTTGAAAACGACGGCGGCATCCGTGCGGGAATAATAATGATCTTCCAGGAAGATACCTATCGCCGGGTCTGGAGACAGGTTCTCCCCATTGAAAGTGTAAGATGGATAAGGGCTGTAATCCAGGGATAGAAATTTGTCTGGCTGGTATAAAACCCAGTCCGATTCGATCCCAAAATGGTTGGGGACCATATCACTGGCCATGCGGATACCTCTTTGCCAGGCACGGTCACGTAAATTGTTGAAGGCCGCTTCACCACCCAGGTCACTGGCTATCTGATAAGAATGGATGGAGTAAGCCGACGCCACAGCCTCTGGATTTCCGCAAAGTTTCTTTATTCGTTCGGATGCCTTACTCCGCTCCCACAAACCGATCAACCAAAGCCCAGTAAAACCAGCACCTGAAAGAAAATCAAGCTCCTCATCGGGGATCTCATCCAGATGAGCGATCGGGCGGCCATATTTCTTTGAAAGCTGGTAAAGCCAGACATAAGAATTCTTGGCCATCATCACCACACTGGGCATCCAATCCAGGTCCGGTGAGAATCTCTCCAATTCAGGTAAATTTCCCTCTATACTGTTTCGATAATCCGGGATATCGATTGGTCCGGGGCCATGAGTACCATCATGGAAGGTTTTTGCTTCTTCTTGCAGTAGATCCATGCTGCTGAGTAGTTTGCTCATCAGGCTACCGAGATACTGACCCCAGTTATTACGAATATACTCAAGCTGGCCGTAGATGGAATTGGGTGAAACTGATATCGGTTTTAATAAGAGGGAGATCAAGTCTTTTTTATCAGAGCCGAAACCAGGTTCATTGATGAAAAACTCACGGATGAGATTGATGACTTTCACATACAGATCGGCAGCGGAAAGCTGGTTTTCGTTGAACAACTCCTCGTATTTCATCGCTGCCGGATTGCGATTGGTGATCCATAAAAGGATCATCTCCTCCAGAGCGGCATACTCGTTCTTTATTCCGTCCGTTTCACCGTTGAGATAATCATTTGCCTTTTCAGGGGTGTGATAGATCTCAACCGGTGGAAATGTCTGACAAAAATCCAGTAATGTGCTGTGCAGGATTTGCGCAGAGGTTTCGCGGATGATTGTCTCAGACAACGATGAGTAGGTTTTTTGACCATACTGATCCAAGTACCTGTGGATCATGATATGGAAGATCTCATCCAGTAATCCGAGCGCGTATAGTTCACCTGGTTGAATGGATGCTAATCCTTGTGTTCCTACTCCTGATTTCTGGTGGATTGTTGCGGAGAATTCACGAACCGCTCGCATGTTACTGAATATCACGTTCCCGTGGGAGGAAAAGAGTGTATCGGAGAATCGATAGGTATCCCGCGCTTTTCGGCTAATATGAAATTCCATCTAATCCTCCACGGACGATCATGGGATGATTCTATACTATTTTATTAAAAGCGACAGTCGCAGATTTGCTGAACCTTTTTCCCGGAGAATCAGCTATCAATGGGAGATGGAAAGAGTTTTATTATGGTTTAGTTACACAGACCTGGCTGGCACGCCTGATCATCATGATTAAAGCCCGGTTGAACGAACTAAATAGCCTGGAGAATATGGGTGATGATATTTGAGCCGCTGCCGCCGATGTTCTGCGCCATGCCAATCCTGGCCCGATCCAGTTGATTTTTCCCGGCTTCACCGCGTAACTGTTGTACGACCTCAACCAGCTGATATAACCCGGTTGCTCCCACCGGGTGTCCACGGGCTTTCAGTCCTCCACGAGTGGAGACTGGTAAGCGCCCGCCTGGAAAGATCTCGCCTTCAACGGCCATACGCGGACCTTGACCGCGTTCCGCAAAACCTGAGGCTTCCAGCGATAAAGCCGACATGATCGAAAAGGCATCATGTAATTCAAAGAAATCAATCTCAGATGGGGTTATTCCCGCCATCTTGTATGCCTTTTGGGAAGACAAGTAGGCAGCCTGTAAAAAGAGAGGTTCTTTTCGGTGGTGGATCGCGATCGAATCGGTTGCGCCGGCTGATCCAATAATGCGGATGCGCTTTGCTGTACTGGATACCGAGTCCAAAGGAACGAGCACCAGGGCAGCGGCGCCGTCACCCATCGGGGAAGCATCCATCAGGTTGATCGGTGGGCAAATCATCCCGGCTTTTTCATACGTGGCCAAGTTGATCGGCTCCTGGAAACGGGCATTGGGGTTATGAGCGGCATTTGCATGAGCATTGATCGGGAAAGGGGCAAAATGTTCTTTTCCCCAACCATATTCATGCATGTATCTTTGCATGATCAAGGCATTGAGAGCAACAAAAGAAAGGCCCATGCCGGCTTCATAATCCGCGTCTGCCGCAGTGGCAAGCTGGGTGGTGATCTCGTCCGAGGTAGAATCGGTCATCTTCTCAACAGCGGCTGCTATAGCACAGTCCATTTCACCGGAAGCCACGGCTATGAATGCAGCGCGAAATGAGGCTGCTCCGGAGCTGCAGGCAGATTCGATCTTGGCAGCTTCGGTAAAACGCAGCCCAACCCAATCAGCGATGTAGGCACCCAAATGTTGCTGGTGGTTGGCAGAACCGGACATCATATTCCCCATGAACATCCCGTCTGCGTACTCGCGGCCTGCATCACGCATAGCAGCGATCACGGCTTCTCCTGCGAGTTCCTTCAATGATTTGTCCCAGTGCTCAGCTACTGGTGTCTGTCCAATTCCAATCACAGCTACATCTCTCATCATATCCTCACGGTAATGAATTCTAGCCTTAATTATAGGTACAGTCACTGTCAGATACTATCATCTTACTGAGCACTTCTTGTATAATTCGAGTGAGACTGGAGATGCCATGAAGATCATTGATGTTTCATTACCTATTACCAATTCATTACCGGTCTGGCCCGGTGATCCGGCGATCAATAACCAGCTGGTAGCCCAAATTAACCTTGGCGCGGAATGCAACGTCACCCAACTAAACCTGGGTGCTCATGTTGGAACACATATGGATGCACCTTGCCATTTTCTCGACGGCCGGGAAGGAATAGAATCGCTCCATCTTGAAAACCTCATCGGTCCCTGCTATGTGGTTGAACTTCCCGATGATGTGATGACGATCAATGGAGAAATCCTCGACAAAGCGAATATCCCATCAGGAGCAAACCGCCTGGTATTCAAGACTCGCAATTCAAAGTTTTGGGACGAGAAACCGGCGACATTCCATACGGATTTCACCGCTTTTGAGCCGGATGCAGCAAGGCTGCTGGTGGATCGGGGAATACGTCTAATAGGCATTGATTATCTGTCGATAGCGCCGTATAAGCGGGCAACGGAAACACATCGCATTTTGCTCGGCGGTGGAGTATCGATCGTGGAAGGCCTCGATTTACGTCAGGTGAGTGGCGGATATTATTCGATCCTATGCCTGCCGTTGAAACTGGTCGGTTCGGATGGCTCTCCCGCGCGCGTTGTCCTGATTGATGAGGTATAGAGGTATTCTTAGTAAAGGAACAATCATCCGGATCGTTCCTGAGTAACTGGTAGATAAACGCTACAAATAATTCCGTTAGCGGAACAGCATCGAACGTGAGGTGGAACAGTGGAAATGGATGATCAAGAGATCCTGCCTTTATCCCTGGCGTCCAATTTTTGGACCTGGTCTGCTCAGGCCAAAGTAAACCCGATCGCAATAAAAAATGCACAGGGGGTGTATTTTTGGGATGTGGACGGGAAACGATACCTTGATTTTAACTCCATGGTCATGTGCGTGAACATTGGGCATGGCAACAAAAAAGTGATCGAGGCTATTCAACGACAAGCCGCAGAACTTCCATTTGCGGGTCCCGGTATGGCAACAAAACCCCGAGCCGAACTGGGAGAGTTGCTCGCGCAGATCACTCCGGGAGACCTGAACTATTTCCTATACACGCTAGGTGGGGCAGATGCCAACGAGAATGCCATCAAACTGGCCAGGGCATATACCGGCCGGCAAAAGATCCTATCCCGGTATCGCTCTTATCACGGTGCAAGCCTTGGAGCATTGGCAGCTACCGGAGATCCGCGCAGGACTGCTTGGGAGCCAGGTGTATCTTCAGGTTTCGTCCATTTTCTAGACCCTTATGGATACCGTTCCGTGTTCCATCGCGACCGAAAGAATGTTTCCAGCGAAGAAATATGTGATGATTATCTGGCGCATTTGGAAGAGATCATATTGTTTGAAGGTCCGCAAACAATCGCCGGGATTATGCTCGAGAGCGTTACAGGGACTAATGGCGTCATCATCCCTCCTGATGGTTACATGGCGGGTGTAAGGGCATTATGCGATAGGTATGGTATCCTGATGATAGCCGATGAGGTTATGAGCGGCTTCGGAAGAACCGGTAAATGGTTCGCGGTGGATCACTGGAATATTACTCCAGACCTAATGACGATGGCAAAGGGTATAACTTCGGGGTATGCACCACTGGGTGCTGTCGCAATGACCCCGGCAATTTATCACCATTTTGATGATATTGTGTATCAGGGTGGGCTGACTTTTAATGGGCATCCCATCTCGCTTGCTGCAGCGATCGCAAACATCCAGGTGCTGCAGAACGAAGCTTTGATCAATCACAGCCGGGAAATGGGATCAGTATTGAGAGAATTGAATGACAAGCTATCCGGAAAGCACATCTGCGTAGGTGAAACACGGAATATCGGCTTGTTCGGAGTGATCGAACTGGTGAAGGACCGGGTGACACGTGAACCCGTATGTGCTTTCAATACATCATCACCACAGATGGGCGCATTAAAACAAAATCTGCAAAAAGCCGGTTTATTTATCTACACTCATTGGCATACGATCCTTGTCATCCCGCCATTGATCATCACGGAGGATCAACTGGAGGAGGGTTATTCCATTCTGGATTCCGCCCTGGATGATATGGATGCGTGGGTAAAGGCGAATTGAGTGTCACTTTCCGCCTGGCTTTACATCTAATAATGAAAACGCACGCATCGAGGTAATATGGAATTTGCATTTTCAAAAAACAGCAAGAAGAGTAAGGATCCAAAAGAAGCCGATCATGTGGAAAACATGATCATTCTGGGCTCAGGCCCTGCCGGCTTGGCAGCAGCACTATACGCAGCCCGCGCTGAACTCGCTCCGCTGGTTCTTTCGGGTATGGAGTTAGGCGGTCAGGCAGCCATAACGAATGTGATCGAAAACTACCCTGGCTTCCCGGATGGTGTGGGTGGAGCAGAACTGGGTGGATTGTTTCAGAAGCAGGCTGAGCACTTTGGCGCGCGGATCGTAATGGACTCTGCGACCAGTGTAGACCTCTCTTCTTCACCATTCCTCGTGACTACCTATTCTCAGCAATATCGCACAAAAAGCCTGATCATCGCGACCGGCGCTTCCCCAGTTCACCTGGGTGTACCGGGAGAGAATGAGTTCATCGGGCTGGGGACTTCTTACTGCGCGACTTGTGATGGATATTTTTTCAGGGACAAGAAGGTAGTGGTTGTGGGCGGTGGTGATAGCGCACTGGAAGAGGCTCTCTTTTTGACACGTTATGCAGCCTCTGTGACAGTCATTCATCGACGTGATTCTCTCCGTGCGGGAGCGATCTTACAAAAACGGGCAAAGGAAAACCCAAAGATATCGTTTATCTGGGATACCGTAGTGAGATCGATCGAAGGGGAGGGTAAGGTTCAGGCAGTCAGGCTGAATAATATTAAAACAGGCGTAGAATCCCTCCTTAAGACTGATGGCGTATTTATTTTTATCGGGCACCATCCCAACACGGTTTTGTTTACAGATCAACTAAAACTGAGTTCAGGCGGGTATATTGAAGCCGATAATAAAATGCAAACCAGCGTCATGGGTGTTTACGCTGCAGGCGAAGCTATGGATCCGAATTATCGCCAGGTAATCACATCTGCCGGCATGGGTGCAGCAGCGGCTATACAGGCTGCAAAATACCTTGAGACACTGGAATAAAAAAAGCGGTTGGCTAAAAGCCAACCGCTTTTTTAATATCAGGGTTGCGGTGTACTGATCGCAGTACCGATCCAGGAAAAGGCGCGTTGTTCACTTGGAATGCCAGCGGTTTCGTATACCGGCTTGCCATCTGCATCCGTGGATACCTGACGGACTACCACCACCCACCATTTCATTACATGGGGTAGGGTATCGTTTGGCCGGAAAGATTGGGGAACAATGTATTTAGTTTCCGTGACATAGTCAGTAAATCTGCGCTGCTGTGGATCGGTCAGATCCACCACCGTGATGCCGTAGGATTCATTTGTTCGCAGTTCACCGACAGAAGCCCATTGAAGGGTGAAGGTGTCATTCGTCAAAGTAAACGATGCGCCATCTGGGGGTAGCAACAGGTTCGGAGCCGGGTATGGAGGCGGTGTGGTTGGTGTGGGTGATGGCCCCGGTGTCGGATTACGTTTACAGGTAGGGATATCCAGGTTCTGACCTTCGTACACATACTCACCAGGAAGGCCATTGTATTCTTTTATCGCTTCCATTGGCACATTGAAATTCAATGAGATCCCAAAGAGAGTATCTGTCCCTGTGACAGTGTACTTATAGATATCACAGGCTGCGTTCGTGGCATCCAATTCGCTGAGTGTGGCGGAGGGAGCAGGTGACGGTGTGGGTGTTGGCCGGGGGACTAGTATCTTTTGTCCAGGGACAAGATTATTGCAGGAGGCCGGCAGGTTATTCAACAGAATGATGCTCTGGTACGACACATCGAATGCGATGGCAATGCTCAGGCAGCTGTCACCTTCTGCGATCGTATATTCAGCCGGCGGGATGGGAGTGAGCGTGGGTTCCGGAGTGAGGGTGAAGGTAGCGGTAGGTGTGAGCGTGATGGTGGGTGTGGTGGTTGCTGTTGGTATCTGCGTTGGTTCAAGCACCCGGCCTGTCGTCCGCAGGGTAAAGAATACGGCCGCCGCGCCGATTGTCACGAATAGGGCGAGCAATCCCAGTGCAACTGGGAGGCTGAGTGTCAACTCAGGCATTTTACTTCCCTGCACTGGTTTTGCTGTGCTGGATGTCGCTGAGCCGGTAAGGGAAGTTCCACAAACGACACAGCGTGCTGTTTTTTCGCTCACGCGAGTACCGCAAGTGGGGCAGATCTTGGTAGTTGGATTGGTCTTATCAGGTGTCATAGGCATCTCGTAGTTGAATCATTATACCAGTATTTATTTCTCCATTTTCACTGCTGAAGAGTGATAAGATAACTTTATGCACTTGAGAAGAAGCCTTTACATCCATTTCCCTTTCTGCTCAAAAAGATGCAACTACTGCGATTTTGTCACCTATGCAGGTATGGATCGATACATCCCGGCTTATTTGAAAGCTCTTAAGCAAGAGACCTTGAGAGTAGCAGAGCTGGATGATAAAGAGAGTGAGATCCACACAGTCTTCCTGGGTGGAGGAACTCCATCTCTGATTGCCCCCGACCAACTGCGGGATTTGCTCACATCCATCCGGGCAGCTTTTACGGTCAGAACGGATGCGGAAATCTCAATGGAAGTGAACCCGGGTACAGTAACGCGGGAGAAGATGGTTGGTTATCAACAGCTTGGTGTGAACCGGGTCAGCCTGGGAGTTCAGAGTTTTCGAAATGAGGAGTTGAACCTATTGGGGCGGATCCATACTGTGGATGGTGCCTACCAGGCAATTGAATCCATTCGGAAGGCTGGAATCACCAACATCAACCTGGACCTGATATACGGATTGCCCGGCCAGACAACTGATGATTGGGAGGTATCCCTGCGGTCAGTGTTGGAAATAAGGCCGGAACATATCTCTCTTTATTGCCTGACAATAGAAGATGGCACACCGCTTGCGTCAGCGGTAAATGATGGTGAAATCGAACCGATCGATGAAGACATTGCCGCGGCAATGTATGAGATGGCCATTGAGCAGCTAGCCAGTTCATACGAGCATTATGAGATCTCCAACTGGGCCAGGTACGGCGATGGGGTATCGGATCTTAAGTGCCGGCATAATTTGCAGTACTGGCAGAATAATGAGTACATTGGCTTAGGCGTGGGAGCGCATGGATATTTCCGGGGCATCCGGTACGAGAATCCGAAGACCATCCCGGAGTATCTGGTAAAAATGAGCTCACCTGGTCAGTTTAATGTTGAGGGATCCAAAGTAGACGATGCTGAAAAGGCTCGAGATGAAATGCTGCTTGGATTGAGATTGCTTTCAAAGGGGGTCAAAAGAGATGAGTTCCGGATGAAATTCGGCAAGGATTTTCAGGCAGTGTTTGCTGGAAAGATCGACAATTTGGTTAGGTCCGGGCTGGTCACATGGACCGATGCTGACCACTCCGCTTTAGTCCTGACGAAGCGGGGAATGATGCTGGGAAACCAGGTTTTTATGGAATTCAGCGGAGAAGATTAACGCACGATCACATGCGTACCGCGGCCATTTGTCTCGACAGTGTTTGGTTCACAGACCGGCATCGTCCAGCGGTAGATCCACATAGCTTCTTCCGTGCGCATATTGATGCAGCCATGCGACATGGTCGTACCGAAATTGTTGTGCCACCAGGTCCCATGAAATGCCACACCATTCTCCACAAAAAAAGATGCCCAGGGGACACCCGGTAGGATATAGGCATCCAGATCATCCGTGAAGTATCCTCCACCCATGTGCTTTGACGGCGTCTTGCGAAAAACCGAAAATTCACCCCGCGGAGTATCTGTATCTGTGTTTTTATTGTTCACCGATACGGAAGGAAGGCCGGAAGAGATTTTTGTTCGCAATACTTCTTTACTGCCTTCAAAAGCTGTCAAAATCTGAGTGGAGAGATCCACTTCGATAAGCTTTTCCTCCAACGCGATGTGGGTGGATAGGGGTGAGTATTCTTCAGGTTGGATATACCGCATGTGTTCCGCCGGGGCGTGGTAGTTTTCATGCCGCGCCGCCAGCAATTCATCACGGATGCGGTACCAGGGTTGCCCATCCGGGCCTTCCTCGACACCGATGATCCAATGAGTGGACCCGTAATACAGGCGATAAATGGGCACCCAGCCGTAGGTTTTTGTGTACCTGTACGCTTGCGTGTAGGGTACGGTGATTTCGGTCAGCAACCCGGTCTCAGGGACAGTGTAGAGCGGTTGATTGAGGCGCGTATCCACTTTTTGTATGCGGGCACTGTGGATATATCCACGCCAGACCCGGTACCAGAGCGGATTATATCCGGGGCCTTTTTCAGAAATGACATCTTCATAGATTGTAAATACTTCGTCTCGGTACTGTTGGCGGAGGATCGAACTGGTGTCATCTGGTTTTGTATATACGCTCACCTGGTCGGTCGCCACCCGTCCGTTCTCAAGCGGTGTGGCACCTAAGGAGGGGATGGATTCAGGCAGAAATAATCCGGCCACCAATGTGGCGCTGGAGTATTTTAGAAAATCCCTGCGGGAGAATGTTTTCATCAGATTGATTATACCGGTACGTAGAACCGGCAACAATGCAATAAAGAAGGTATGGACAAGCAATAATAATAAAGACCGCCATGAGGTCTGGCGGTCTATGTTCAGTCGGGGCGCCGGGAGTTGATGAATACCTCGATGGTAACCAGAGACCTGCAAAAGGAAAGACCGCCATGAGGTCTGGCGGTCTATGTTCAGTCGGGGCGCCGGGAGTTGATGAATACCTCGATGGTAACCAGGGACCTGCAAAAGGAAAGACCGCCA
>CAIKMQ010000014.1 GCA_903828565.1 uncultured Leptolinea sp.
AATGAAAGTACCAGCGCAAACCTGGGTAAAGCGTCCGATCAAATCCGCTCTGCCATCAAAGCAGCAGTGATCGCAGAGAAACACGGCAAGGATAAAACAGGTGCAACCGGTATTTCGATCTATTTTCCGACCTCGAGCCTTTTTGAAAGCGAAGGGTCCGATTATGAGACCTATGTCAAAATAGCCAACCGGTTTGCCGAGGAATCATTGTGGGATGATTATCTCACTTTCCACTACACCGGTCAGGAGATCGTGACAAACAATAAGCCTGCTTCCAAGGGGATGATTAAGGGCCCGGGGGCTGAGATCATCAAGATTTCTCCCATACAGCTTTCTTCCGATGTGGCTTCCATGGACAACCCGGCGACCTTATCCACCGAGGCGGTCGGTGAGAAAATTGCCTATGTTTACATCTTTACCGGTCGCTACGATAACGAAACCGGAGCAATTGAGATTGTTGATATTGACTACCTGGATTCCGACAAAGTAAAAGAAGTCGACGGCAACTATTACCCAGATTGGGGTGAAGAAGGTAAGGTAACCCTCGACTTTGACTGGCAGCCCATCCAATATGAAGTTAACGACGGGCTCTCAGCTATTCCCGTGCTACTGTACCCCGAAATATATGGCGCTTCGCTTTCCGATACGGTTTATTCTGTCGATGGCATCTACTCTTTTGCCGATGGGACATCGCCAAGGTATGCCCGCCTATTTTTTAATGGTGATGGGTTCCTGCAAAGCGTCAGCGTCTTTACCGGCATGGACGACAAAGGCCCGCAGAAAGAGGTTACCCCCCAGGATGGAGATCAGGTGACGGTTCTCCAGCAGTGGATTGAATCTGGCGAGGGTGAAGAGGTCAACTTCACCACCAAGCCAGGCGGCTCGATCTACTTTGGTAAAAGCAGGATCGAGTGGCAGGAAGGCCAGGCGCCTGCCGGCGATTACGTGGTTGGCTTCCTGGTTGAAGATATGGACGGAAACCTGTACGAGGAATACGTCGATATTACTGCAGAATAAAAATCAACGCTCAGGAGCTTAACCGGGCATTTTTCAGGTTCTCCTGGTGGGATTCGGCATAAAACTTTCCCGGGTTTTCAGGAAGCCTGCTGTTGCCGTCTTTTAATCCTGCCAGGTAATCGATGTTGCTTTTCAGCAATTCAACCCCTCCAACTGCCCCGTGCGCAGGGATAACGGTTTTCACCCGCCTATCGCTTGCCCAGCGCCGTAAATGGTCAATCCATACAGGCAATGACGGTCCGTCATAGAGCATTGGAAAAGGATTTTCGACAACGTCGCCCCCCAGCAGGACGCCCCACTCCGGGACGAACCCGATCAGGGCATCCCGTGTATGGCCCGGGATGTGCTCAAGTTCCAGCCGAATACCCCCCAGGTCAAGGGTAAGATTCTTGTCAAAAACCAGGGTTGGCGGGATGAGGGTGATCTCATCCCACGTTCCCGGCTTTTCATTGCGGAATTGTTCCAGTGTAGCCGGAAGCTCGCTGGCAAACCTGTCTTTACATTCTTTTTGACCAATAATTTCAAGGCAGAGAACGGCAGCCGTTCCCCAGACATGATCCCAATCTGCATGGCTG
>CAIKMQ010000015.1 GCA_903828565.1 uncultured Leptolinea sp.
AGATTCAACGGCTGCGACCGTAGCAACTGCGGTATGCGAAACTGTGAAAACCAGGTCCCCATTACCCACACCGCGCGCTTTTAATGCCAACGTCAACGCTTCCGTCCCATTGCCAACCCCAAACGCGTATTTGACGCCAATATAACCGGCGAATTCCGCTTCAAACGCTTTCACTTCCTGCCCCAGGATGTACCACCCGCTGCCAAGCACGCGCCGGACTGCAGCATCGATCTCTTCCTGGTGGGCCAGGTAATTGGCTTTTGGGTTGGTTTGGGGGATATGGGAAGATACCAGGCTGCTCACAGGTAGTTCTCCAAATTCAAACGGAAATACTCCAAGGTACGGCTCAAACCGTCAGGCAGCGGCACGGCCGGTTTCCAGCCAAGCTCTTTGCGGATCAAGCGGTCGTCCGCGTAATAATCGCCAATATCAATCCGTTTGCGCTCGGGGGGAAACTCGCACACGGTATACTGGCCACCGCCGTTGGCTTTTACAATTAGCTCAGCCAGTTCATGCAGGCTTACCACGCGGTCGCCGCCCAGGTTGTACACTTTACCATTGGCCTGCTCACTGCCAGCCATGCGCAGCAGCGCATCTACGGCGTCATCCACATAGGTGAAATCCCGCATCTGCTCGCCGCCCCATACTTCGAAGGGCTGGCCTTCCGCCAGGCGCCGTATCCACACACCCAGAAATGTCTGGCGGGCATCCTTCACCCGCATCCGCGGCCCGTAGGTGTTCGTCAGGCGTACTGCACAGGCTCGCAGGTTATATACATTGTTATACAGCGTGTGATACCATTCACCGGCCATTTTGTTGATCCCGTTGACATCAACCGGCCGTAACAGGTGCTTTTCATCGACGGGCAGCACTTCCGGTTTGCCATAGATCTGGCGGGTACTGGTAAAAACCACCTTGATGGCCGGGTTATACAAACGGCAGGCCTCCAGGATGCATAGTTGAGAGCGAACATTGATCTCCATATCCGTCAGGGGATCCTGCATGGAATCCAGGTGGCTGGTCTGACCTGCCAGGTTAAACAGCACATCCTGGCCTTTCACCAGGTACTTCATACTGTGCTCATCCCGCACATCGGAGATATTAACCCGCACCCGATCTTCTATCCCGGCAATATTGAAGAGGTTGCCGCCGTATTCGGGGATCAGGCTATCTACCAGTGTCACCTCTGCGCCCAGATCAACCAGTTGATGGGTCAGGTTTGAACCGATGAACCCCAGCCCGCCGGTGATCAAGATCTTTTTTCCGGACATAGGAGTAATGGCTTTATCCATAAATCATTACCCCATATCTTCTAAGTTGGTTGCTTCTTATCATCATAGGTGCTATGAATTATTCTGATTCAGAGTAAAACTATCCCAATCCAAGCCAGGACCATCTTCATTTTTTTTCTCCGGAATTTGTTTAAGACCAAATGTAATCATTGGGTCAAGTGCAAGACGACAACCTTCTAGAAACTCTGCATTTTCTCGGTTAGCATCAATAATCTGCTCCTTATTGGTACGCAGATTATGTTCTTCTAGATCCTTAATAATTTGCCAGGGTGAT
>CAIKMQ010000016.1 GCA_903828565.1 uncultured Leptolinea sp.
GACCCTCAGGCCTATCAAAAAACCGTAGCCCCAGGGACTACGGTTCTCGTTAGTAGCGGGGAGTGGATTCGAACCACTGACCTCCGGGTTATGAGCCCGACGAGCTGCCACTGCTCTACCCCGCATCGGACTTATATATTACCATGCCCGGGTACGAGCGTCAAGGAAACTGCGTTGATTGACAGGATTTGCTATACTGTATTTACGTTAAAAAGAGTAATTGTATACTTGTAATGTATTAACTTATCTATCAAAAGAGGTCCCATGAAGGAAAAACAACGCGGTATATTAAACCCACCCTTACTCCCCCTGATTTCCATTATTACACTTCTCTACTTCATTTATTACCTGTGGTGGCGCGCCAGCAGTACCCTCAACCCGCAGCACCCGTTCTTCTCCTGGTTGCTGTGGGCAGCGGAAGCCTTCGGCGTGATCTCATTCCTGCTCTTCACTGTTTTCACCCGGGATATCAATCCGCGGGTCAAACACAAAGCTCCCAAACCCGGGCTGAAAGTGGATATTTTCGTCCCAACCTATAACGAGGATTCAGATATCCTCGAAGCGACGCTTACCGGCTGCCAGCGGGTGACATACCCGCACTTGACCTGGGTGCTGGATGATGGCAACCGCCCGGCGATAAAAGCGCTGGCCGAAAAGCTGGGTTGCAAATACATCGCCCGGCCGGAGCATGACCATGCCAAAGCCGGTAATATCAACTACGCCTTGCAGCATACCAGTGGTGAGTTCATTGTGGTGCTGGATGCTGATATGGTTCCACAACCCGAATATCTGGATCGCACTCTGGGTTATTTTGAGGATGAGAAACTGGCGTTAATACAGCTACCCCAGGAATTTTACAATCAGGATTCCATACAGCACGCGAAACATGGAGCCAGCTGGCATGAGCAATCTCTTTTCTTTCGCGTCATCCAGCCGGGGAAGAACGCATTCAATTCCGCGTTCTGGTGCGGTAGCCCGTCCATTGTGCGGCGGAAAGCCCTGGAGCAGGTGGGCGGCGTTGCCACCGCGACCATCACCGAAGACATTCATACCAATGTGTTACTGCATAGCCGGGGATGGAAGTCGATGTTCGTCAATGAACCGCTGGCTTATGGGATCGCGCCGCAGACGATCAAAGCTTTTTTACTGCAGCGAATGCGCTGGGCGCAGGGGACCATGCAGCTCTACCGCAGCAAGGATTGCCCGATGTGGATCAAGGGGCTGACGATCATGCAGCGGTTGGCATATCTTTCCAGCTTCCTGGCATATTTTGAGGCTTTCCAGAAGTTCATCCTCATAACCATCCCGATCCTGATCATCGGGTTCAATGTCTTCCCCATGCGCGTAGGTGTGCTGGATTTTGTGATCCACTGGGCGCCGTACTTCATCCTGAATATCATTGCCAATCAGGTCGGCGGCCGCGGCGTCTTCCAGTATTTCAAAACCGAAAAATACAACCTGCTCAAGACAATCATTTTCATTGAAGCATCGTTTACCCTCTTCAGCCGCAAGCCGCTGAAATTCAAAGTGACGCCCAAATCAGTGGATGATTCTGTCTACCGCCAGGAACGCATCTCGCTGTTGTGGTATATGGGCATATTGGGGTCTCTGGTGGGTGCCATGCTGTTTGCGATCTACAAAGCTGTCGCGCCTGGTATGTACAACATCACCTGGGATGCGTTTGTGATCGCCTTCGTTTGGTCCGGCTACAACTCATATGTGATTTTCTTGGCCTTGAAAGAAGTGTTTGAGAAACGGCATGAACGAAAGCAATACCGTTTTACAGTGAGTGACACAGGCACACTGCTAATAAAAGGTCATGTGGTTCCCTGCACCGTGGTGGACCTCTCTCACCGCGGGGCTGGGATCATCATCCATAATCCAATGCCAGGGGAGAGTGCAGATATTCAGCTGATCGTCTCACCACAGGAATTTTCATCCATGACTCTGCCGGTTAAAGAGATCGTGACCAGCCGGGTGTTGACAGACGGTCGGCAGCACCTGGGCTTAGTGTTCGCCGATGATTTGGGTAATGACACCGGTAAGCTCTTTGAATACCTTTTTGTGCAGCAGCCGCGGAAGGCCGAGGCTGCAATTTACCGCCTGCTGCTGTGGGACCCATTCGCATTGCTGCGCCGTAAACATACAGCATAAATAACGCGATGAAAGCCACTCTCTCGGCCGTTCTGGCCATAGTGCTGTGGAGCACTCTGGCTTATCTGGGCACTCAACTGGTGGATTTACCTCCTTTCCTGGTCTTGGCTGTGGCGTTTTTACTGAGTGGCACCATCAGCCTCTTCCGCCGGGAAGCCTGGCAGCTACCGCCACGCACGCTGCTAGTGGGTGTGTGCGGGATTTTCGGCTACCACTTCCTTTACTTTCGAGCTTTCGCGCTGGCTCCCGCGGTTGAAGTGAACCTGATCAATTACTTGTGGCCTTTGTTCATCGTAGCGTTTACCCCCTATCTGTTGAAAGGTTATCATCTCAAGCCACGTCATCTCATCGCGGCGTTGATGGGCTTGCTCGGCGCGGCATGGGTCGTCTCGAACGGCAGCCTGAGTGTTCGGTTGGAATACCTGCCTGGCTATCTGCTTGCCCTTGGGGCGGCTGTCACCTGGGCAGTCTATTCGCTGCTGACGAAGAGGCTGCCCCCTTTCAATACCTCGTCGGTGGCAGCTTTCACCGCTATTTCAGGCGTTTTATCGTTGGTGTTCTTTCAGATGGAAGGTGGCGATTGGGGACTCATCTCCCGCCTGCAGCCCGTCACCTGGATTCAGCTTGTCCTGATCGGAATCGGTCCGATGGGCGCCGCTTTCTTCCTGTGGGATTACGCCATGAAGCATGGCGATCCACGGGTGATCGGAGCAATGGCATACCTTACACCGCTACTTTCAACCGGTGTGCTTTTTCTCGCGGGCGGCCGAAAGTTGAACACATCAGCAGTGATCGCCCTGGTTTTGATAGTTGGCGGAGCCATCATCGGCACCCGTTCCTCACCTGAACCACTTTAGTTCATGATTTCCTCGGAAACCAGGGGATGAACGGGCTGGTGCGCCGGACATATTCTTTATATCCCGGACGAGATTCCATGGTCTTCTCCAACAATGCCACTCCAGATACACGGGTTAGCAGATAAGTCATAATCACAGGGCTGAGGATTGTCCACCAGCCGCCCATGCTGGCAGAGATCAGATAGAAGCCCCACCATTGAGCCGAATCGCCAAAATAGTTCGGGTGACGGGTATACCGCCAGACTCCCTGATTCATTACCTGGCCGCGGTTAGCGGGATTTGCTCTAAATCTGACCAACTGCGCATCTCCCACTGCCTCAAAAAAGAAACCAATCAGCCACACGGCCAGCCCGACAATGGATAATACAGGTTGGTGGGACATGACTGGCTGATGGAGAGCACCCAGTGGCAGAGCAATGATCCAAAGCAAGATACCCTGAAGCCAGAACACCGAGAAAAGGGATTTGACCGGCCAGCTTCTACCGCCGCGAGACCGCATTTCCTGGTACCTGAAATCTTCAGGCTTGCTGTGATTTCGCTTGAAGATATGCAGGGACAACCTGATTCCCCAGATCGTCACCGGGATCAGCAATACCAGGTGCCATGTTTGTAGCGGCAGTGGTTTGATCAAAGCATAAAACCATGCAAGTATGACAAAACCGCTCCCCCAAAAGATATCCACGATACTGGCGTTCTTCAGTATTAAGCTAATTAACCAGAGAATGGTCATCAGTGTCAGAATGAGCACAAAGCCTGACAAGTATAGAAGCCACATATTTTCCTCATTTTTCGCTAGTTGAAACGCAGGCAAATCCGACAACTCCCGGGCCGATGTGTGTGCCGATCACGGGATTGAGATAATCTATCCAGATATCCCCATCAAATATCTGATTTGCCTGGTCAACCAGCTCATGCACGGCATCGTTCATCCCTGAATGGAGTATGGCGATTTGTTCCAGGGGGCTGTTCTTCTGCATCATCTCTACCAATCGGGCTATTGCTTTTTTCTTAGTACGCACACGCTCCACAGAGGAGACGCCCTGCCGCATCCACAGGATGGGTTTCAATTGGATGATCTCACCGATCGTTGACAGTGCTACATGCATTCGCCCGCTCAGGTGCAAGTATTTCAAGGTGTCCAATCCGGCTGCGACATAGGTTCGCCGAGCCTGGTTTTCCAATTCCGGTAGGATCTCTTTCAAGGTCTTACCAGCCAGGGCGAGTTTGGCGGCTGTTTGTGCTAAAAAACCAGTACCCAGGCTCAATTGGCCAGAATCGAATACTTTAACGGGTAAAGAAGTAAATTCACTGGCTGCAACACTGGCAACATTCGTTATGCCTGACAATGTCTGTGAGATATGGATAGATAACACCTCAGTTGCCCCATCGCTTGCAAGTGCCTGGTACACATTCGCAAAGGTGTCCGCGGATGGCACTGCAGTGGTTGGGTGTGCAGATAAGATCGGGAGTCGCCGGTAAAAATCCTCCCGGCTCAGGTCGATCCCATCCCGCAAATCTTTCCCCTCACTGTGGATATGGATCGGAATGACCGTTATGCCTAATTCTTGAACGACCTTGTCGGGAAGATCACAGGTACTATCCGTGACGATACGAACACTCATACTCTACCTCCAGACAAGAATGACGCCCAGCAAGACTTCGATACCCAGAGATATCCAATTGGATGGATCATAAGATCGGTCAACAAGAATGGAGAAGATGCGGGCAGCAGCGATGGCCAGATAGCCAATACCCAGCATGGTAAATGCTTTTTCCTGTAAAAAGAGAGGGGCTATACCCAAAGCCAGAAAGAGACCGCCAAAAATTGCGCGGATCTCAGAGATTCCGCGGGGACCATTCGCCAGAAGGCCGGTGAAACCGTAAACGGCAGTTGGCTTTATCAGGCCAAGTAAACCTGTGACTGCTGTTGCAACAGCGGCAATGATCTTGAGGATGAGTAATATGTTCATTTGAGCTCCTAGTTATTCTTGTTAAAAGTTTTGATCAGTTCAATTATTTCACGACTCTCGGGGATGTCTGACATACTGTGCCCGTAATGTGCAAAGCGGGCAATCCCTTGCTTGTCCACCAATACTTGGGCAGGCATTCGGCCTAGTTTGAAAAGGTTCACTTCCTGTCCATACCTTTTTAGTGTTTCAGCTTTCGGGTCTGGTAAACCCATAAATGGAAGTTGATGTGTTTTCCAGTATTCACTAAATGCAGCTTCATTATCCGGGCCGACAACAACAATGTCAGTATTCAGATTGGAAAACTCTTTGAAGGTTTGACGCAACTGCGCCATATGCTTCTGACAGAATGGTCAGGCAAACCCGCGGTTGAAAACCAGGAGAAGGTTCCGAAGGCCGAGGAGTTCATTCGAATCAAACAGGTTGCCATTGAAGTCCGGGCGTGCAATTCGGGGAGCTGGCTTTCCGATCTCGACAGCTGGCATATATCATTCCTTTCTTGAAGACGGTGTTTTGAGTAGATCATCCATAGCAGCTGATAATTGCGAGAACCTGAACTGATATCCACTGGAGATCAGTTTCTGGTTCGATGCCTGCTGTCCGTCAAGGACCATCATGCTCATTTCACCCAGGATGGCTCGCAAAACGAATGCCGGTGCAGGTAGGAGAGAAGGTCTATTCAGCGATCTACCGATAGCAGATGCAACCTGGCGATTTGTGTGGTTTGCTGCGATAAGGTTGTATGTACCTGAAGCTTTCGGTGAGGTGATCAGGTGAATAATGGCATTCACTTCGTCCTGTATATGGATCCATGGCATCCACTGCTTGCCTGAGCCAAGCGGACCGCCGGTAAAAAACCGGAATGGAAGTACCATCAGAGGTAATGCACCACCCCTTTTGGAAAGAACGACACCGGACCGGATCACCACATGCCGCACACCCATGTCCTCAACCGGACGGGTGCTGGATTCCCATGATACACAAATCGAAGAGAGGAAATCTGAACCATAGGGGGAACTCTCATCGAACACCAGGGAAGAACTGGTACCGTATGCGCCGATCCCGGATGCCTGGATCAGTACACCGGGTTTATGCTTCGATTTGGTTATTGCCTGCAGGATTCCACGTCCGGCGTCTATTCGACTGTTACGAAGTGCATTCTTTCGCTGTGGTGACCAGCGTTCTTTTGCGAGATTTTCACCTGTCAAATTGACAACAGCATCTGTATTCTCAAGCAGGTGAGACCATCCCTCCGGTGATCTGCCATCCCAGCGGGCATAGTTGATCCCCGGATGATGAATATTATTAGATGATAAGTTCCTGGTCAGGATTGTCACAGTATGACCGCGAGCCACCAGTTCTGCGGAAAGAGCAGCACCGATCATACCTGAACCGCCAGCAAGTAGTATGTTCATGTTATCTCCATTTGATAATCTAATAATAGCAGGCGCTCCAGCAAAAGTCAATAATATATAGACAAAAACTTGACAAAGTGTAGAATGTTGTGTATATTTTATATGTCAGTGGAGAGATATGGGAACATTGAGTGAGATACCGCTTTTCAATTTAAGTGCGGTCATCCGTGAGACTGGATTGACCGCGGATGTGATTCGTGTCTGGGAAAAAAGGTATGGGATTCCAGCACCTCAGCGAACCGCCGGCGGGCACCGTCTCTATTCCGAAAGGGATATTTCCATATTAAGGTGGCTGGTTTCCCGGCAACGTGAGGGGTTGAGCATCCGGAGCGCGGTGGAATTATGGAAGGAAGCACTACGTTCCGGAAAAGAGCCACTTAATCAGGATAGAGTGGAGCCAATATCTACCCTTCATTATCAACAGGAGGATGCCGGTTGGCTTGATGAGATTCGTTTCCGCTGGCTGAATGCTTGCCTGGATTACGATCTGCGCAGGGCAGATGATACTCTGAATCAGGCATTTGCATCCCTTCCAGCAGAAGTAGTCGGCATCGAAGTGCTGCAGAAAGGGTTACGGGAGGTTGGACAGCTGTGGTTCAGAAGTGAGATCACTGTGCAGCAGGAGCACTTTACAACAGCTCACGCATCGCGTCGCCTGGAAGCTCAGCTGCAAGCTGTTAGTGCGCCTACAATACCCTGGAAGATCCTGGTCGCTGCACCCACAGGCGAATGGCATAGTTTCCCCTTACTGCTGATCAGCCTGTTGTTGAACCGCCGCGGATACCCGGTTTATTATCTTGGGGCTAATACCCCCATGGTTACGATGGAAGAAACGGTTGGTAAAATCCAACCGCAAATGGCAGTACTCGCAGCGCAGCGGATCACAAGTGCCGCGTCGCTGCAGTCATCAGCTGAATTCTTCAAAGAATGCGGCATACCAGTGGGCTACGGCGGCCGTGTGTTTAATCAGATCCCCGCAATCCGCTCGCGCATTCCTGGCCTGTTCTTAGGGGAAGATGTTGGGGGAGCATTAGACATGATCCACCAGATCAGAACCGCAGGAGTAGAAGTCCCGGATTCCGCGAAAACTGATGAAGAATACAGGGGAGCTCTACTGGCTTACAAAAAGATGCGAGGAGCGATCGATGCCGCCATGGATCAACACTGGATCGGCACGGCCAATTACTCCAGTTGGCTGCAGATCAGCAATCTCAACCTGGCTGAAGGTATCGTGGCTGCTCTGGAGCTTGGAGATATCAACATCCTGTCAGCGGATATTCAATGGGTGGAAGACATGATCGCCTACCGAGGAATTTCTAGAGAATTGATCCATGAATATCTGTCCGCGTATGGGGAGTCGGTAGACAGGCTCCTGCAAGCTAACGGAAGAATTATCTCTACATGGATAGAGGATTACCTATCCGGTAGAAAAACACTGCCCCATGAATAAAAGGAAGGATAAATAATGAGAGAAAACAGGCAATTGAGATTTGATCAACCTGCACCGGATATCATTTTACGAACCATAACAGGTGAGGAAATACGGCTTGCAAGCCTTTGGCAGAAGCAACCACTTCTATTGGCTTTCACCCGGCATTTTGGATGTACACAATGCAAAGAAATGCTAGAGGAGTTGGTGGCTGGAAAAGAGAAAATAACTGCAGCAGGATTAAGGCTGGCGATCGTTTTGCAGGATACTCCGGAAGCCAGTGCCATTTTTGCTGAGAAATTCGCTCCCGGCTTGTTTTGTCTGGCTGATCCGGATAGGAAAGCCTACCAGGCATACCACCTGGAGCGCGGGACCCTCTTTCAGACTTTTTTCAACACGCGCGTCTGGAAGGCTGTAGCAAATTCGCGCAAGAAAGGGTATGCGGTTGAACCACCTCCGCCCGGGCAAGACGCGATGCAAATGTCCGGTACTTTCATAATCAGCACATCCGGACGGATCGAGCTGCCCTTTTACTATGACCATATTGCGGACCATCCACCGCTGGATCTTTTAATTGGTGGTGTCCTCTCTTCCCGATGGAATCAACCCTTTGACGGACCTGTTGGCCCGGCGGGGATCAAAAA
>CAIKMQ010000017.1 GCA_903828565.1 uncultured Leptolinea sp.
AAAACCTATTTATCACGGATGCAAACGGGTATCGATGGTATGCTGCATCTGGTTAATAACTTACTGAACCTGGACAGGATTGAATCCGGAGCCGGATCTGAGATGACCCGGATCTCTATTGTTGACTTGATCCATAAAGTTCGGGATGATCTGGAATTACAGCGGGTGAACAAAGGGATCCAATGGGTGGAAGAAAGAATGGATCCGTCGTCTTACGTTACAGGTGATGAGACCTTGCTGTATCAAGCCATTTATAATCTCCTCGAGAATGCAATCAAGTTTTCGAATATGAGCAGTGAGGTGATCCTTTCCTGCAGCATCGAAAACCCGGGCGAAGTAATGATCGGAGTGAGTGACCATGGGAAGGGGATCGCTCCGCTAGATATTCCAAAGATCTTCGAAAGCTCGTACCGTTCACAACAACGGGAAGGATTTACTCAGCGGCAATTAGCCATGGGGCTTCATATCGTGAAGAAGATAGCAGATCGCCACGGTGGCAGGGTATGGGTCAGCAGCCAGCTTGGCCGGGGCAGCAGCTTTTTCCTTGCCATTCCTGCTGAGCTCACCGAAGGTGGGGAATGATATTGTTTAAACGATTCACATATTTTTCTTGACAGATAGTTGCCAATGCTAGTATAATGAACTGTCATGCCAGAATTTACTATATGACAGAATAAATTATAGCGCGTAAGGTTTACCTGGGCGCTTTTAACTGTTAATTGCTTAATGGTCCCGCATTCTTAGGAGGTCCTCAGTGGAAACAAAGGGTTTAACCGCGTTACGGATTAATCTTGCGTCCCCCGAAACGATTAAAAGCTGGTCATATGGGGAAGTATTAAAACCAGAAACCATCAATTACCGCCGGCTTCGACCGGAAAAAGATGGTCTGTTTTGTGAAGCAATCTTTGGCCCAACCCGTAACTGGCAGTGCTATTGTGGAAAGTACAAAAATCCACGCTATAAAGGGTTAACCTGCGATAAATGCGGTGTAGAAGTAACCCATTCCAATGTGCGCCGGGAACGCATGGGACACATTGAACTGGCCACACCGATCGCGCATATATGGTACACCCGTCGGATCCCTTCCTACCTCGGCTTGTTGCTGGATATTTCCCGCCGTAATCTCGACCGTGTGCTCTATTTCGCCCAGTACATTGTTACCTATGTGGATGAAGATGCCCGTCAGAAGGCTTTGAAGAAACTGGCTGATGAGATCAGCGTTTCAGAAACTGAACGTGGAAATGCTGTCAATGCTCAGATTGCGGAAGTCAAGCTCAAACGTGATGCCAGCACAAAAGAACTTACTGCTAAAAAGAATGCCATCATCGAAAAGTATGATGAGTTGACCGGACAGCGCCTAGACCCTGTGATCAAAGAAGGCCAGGCGCTTGAGGCTTCCCTGCAAGAGCGCATGGGGACTGTTGCATCTGCCCCGATCGTGTTCAAAGCTTCAGAGACTGTGATTGCGGATGCCGGAGTCAAGATTTCCGGCGATTTGCTCAAGAAGATCCAGAAGCTGGTAAAAGCGCATCTGGATATGATCGAAAATGAGTTGAAAGACCAGAAAGAACGCGAGCTGGAACACGTCAAGATGGAGATTGAGGCGGTGAAAGCCGAAGCGGATCTGGCTATGGAGCACTTCCGCAACCAGCTAGAAGATCAGCTCAAAGAGAACAAGACCCATTCCACGGATCAGAAGGATGAATTACAGGAACTGAAACCCTTCACATTCCTGAGTGAAACCCGGTACCGCGAACTAAAGACCCGCTGGGGCCAGGTGTTCCGCGCAGATATGGGAGCTGAAGCCTTCTATGATATCCTTCGCCGCCTGGACTTAAACCGACTGAGCGAAGAATTATGGCACGAAGTTCGCCATTCCAACAGCAAGCAGAAGAAGAAAAAAGCCACGACCCGATTGAAGGTTGTGGAAGCATTCCGCCGCTCCGGCAACCGTCCTGAATGGATGATCCTGACCATTCTTCCGGTCATTCCTCCAGACCTGCGCCCAATGGTTCAGTTGGATGGCGGACGGTTCGCTACCTCTGACCTCAATGACCTGTATCGCCGCGTCATCAACCGTAATAATCGTTTGAAGCGGTTGCTCGAGCTTGGCGCGCCGGATGTCATCGTGCGGAATGAAAAGCGTATGTTACAGGAAGCGGTTGATTCGCTGATCGACAACTCGCAGCGAGGTAAAGCTCTATCCCGCCGCGGCCGGCGTGAATTGAAATCCCTGAGCGATATGCTCAAAGGTAAGAAGGGCCGTTTCCGCCGCAACCTGCTGGGTAAACGGGTGGACTACTCAGGCCGTTCAGTAATTGTTGTTGGTCCACAATTGAAACTGTATCAATGCGGTTTGCCCAAAGCCATGGCTCTTGAGCTGTATAAACCGTTTGTAGTGGAACGTCTGGTAAGTCACAAGTACGTCCTAAATGTACGCTCTGCCCGTAAGTATATGGAAAAAGGCAAGCGTGAGATGTGGGAAACACTTGAAGAGGTCATTTCTGATCGCCCGGTTCTCTTGAACCGAGCCCCAACACTACACCGCCTGGGTATCCAAGCTTTTGAACCAATCCTGATCGAAGGAAGCGCCATCCAACTGCACCCGCTGGTTACCACCGCTTTCAATGCAGATTTTGACGGCGATCAGATGGCTGTTCATGTTCCGCTTTCCAGCAAGGCCGTGGAAGAAGCACGCCGTTTGATGCTGGCCTCAAAGAACTTGCTCAAACCCGCGGATGGCGAGCCGATTATTTCCCCATCGAAAGATATGGTCCTTGGTGTTTATTACCTGACGATGGAACCGACTCGTGAGCATAAAGGGGATCAGGCGAAGCGGGTATTTGCTGATATGGACGAAGTCGAAATGGCTTATGCACTTGGCCAGGTCGAGATCCATACCCGCATCAAAGTCCGA
The DNA here is from genome assembly GCA_903828565.1 of uncultured Leptolinea sp. Lineage (GTDB taxonomy): Bacteria > Chloroflexota > Anaerolineae > Anaerolineales > Anaerolineaceae > PNON01. The sequence goes on from CAIKMQ010000017.1 coordinate 2,918, forward strand.
TTACAAACCTGCTATGACAAAAATAATAATCGCATAGCGAAGCCTGAGACCCGTTTGATCGAAACGACCGTCGGCCGTGTGATCTTCAACCGCATACTGCCTGAGGAAATCTGTTTTGTCAACTGGCAGCTGGATAAAGGCGGCGTGAAAGATCTGGTGGCAGATGTGTATGATATCTGCGGCCAGACGGTGACGACAGAAATCGCCGATTTGATCAAAGATATTGGCTTCAAGTATGCCATGATTTCGGGTTCCTCCATCGCGATGGCAGACATCACAATTCCGCCGGAAAAAGATGCCATGATCGCGGTTTCACTGAAAGAAGTAGAAACCCTTCAGGAAGATTACCAGCTGGGTTATTTGACTGAGTTGGAAAAAGATGAACGCGTGATCCATATTTGGCGTGACACCACCAAGCGTGTGGGCGATGCGGTAAAGAACCACATGGATAAAGGTGGGAATATTGCCATTATGGCGCTTTCTGGTGCTACCAAAGGCGGCTTCGGCCCGATCTCCCAGATCGCTGGTATGCGTGGTGTCATGGCGGATCCCTCCGGCCGTATCATCCCCTTGCCGATCCTTTCGAATTTCCGTGAAGGGTTGACTGCGTTGGAGTACTTCATTTCCACCCACGGTTCCCGCAAAGGCCTTGCAGATACCGCTCTTCGTACTGCAGATGCAGGTTACCTCACCCGCCGTCTGGTTGATATAGCGCAAGATCTAATCATCAACGTGGAAGATTGTGGTACCACAGAAGGTATCATCATTCGCGCGGATGATAAGATCGCTAATCAGACCATGGCCGACCGTTTATACGGCCGCCTGACAGCCGCTATAGTTGCTGATCCGAAAACCGGTGAAGTAATCCTTGAAAATGGAGCCATGCTGGACCGCGATGCCATTCGTAAGGTGGAAAAAGCGGGTGTCCGTGAGATCAAGGTTCATTCACCTCTATGCTGCGAACTGACTCATGGTATTTGCCAGAAGTGTTACGGTATGGATCTTGCCAGGGGACAGATTGTCGAACTTGGTGCAGCTGTTGGCACAGTTGCTGCCCAATCCATTGGTGAACCAGGTACCCAGCTAACGCTTCGTACCTTCCAGGCTGGTGGTGTAGCTACCAGTGAAGACATCACCACCGGTCTGCCCCGTGTGGAAGAGCTCTTTGAAGCGCGGCGTATGCCAAAAGGTGAGGCAAAGATCGCCAGTATCAGCGGGACTGCCCACATCTCTCAAAACGAGAAAATGCCTGATCTGCGCATCGTCCATATTGAGAGCAGCAACCTCATGAGCGTCGAAGTCAGCATCCCGGAAGGGGCTGAAGTCCTCGTCCAGGCTGGCACAGCGATTGAGGAAGGTACACCTGTGATTAAGTCTGGGGATGCAGTGACTAATTCACCGCATGCCGGCCGCGTTCGTATAGAAGATAAAAAAGTGATCGTTTCTTATGATCAAAAAGACCAGGAAGAGATCGATATTCCTTCCACTTCACGCCTGATCATCAAAGAAGGCGATCATGTGGAAGCCGGACAGCCCATCACTGAAGGCTCTCAGAATCCGCACATGATCCTTCAGATCAAAGGCCGCGATGCCTGCCAGAAGTATCTGTTGAGCGAAATTCAAGATGTCTACCGCAATCAGGGACAGAACATCAATGATAAGCACTTTGAAGTGATCATCCGCAAGATGCTCGGTAAAGTACAGATCCGCCGCCCTGGTGATACACAGTTCCTGCCGATGGACCTGGTGGATCGGATCGAGATTCAGGCAACCAATGAGAAACTTGCAGCTGAAGGCAAACAGGTTGCCCGTTACGCTGAGATCCTGTTGGGTGTTTCCAAAGCCTCCCTCAGCACGGACTCATTCCTGTCTGCGGCTTCCTTCCAACACACGATTAAAGTGCTGGCTGGTGCAGCTATTGCCTCTACAGAAGATCCGCTTATCGGTTTGAAGGAGAATGTCATCATTGGCAAGCTCATTCCTGCCGGGTCTGGTTTCGATCCTGCCAAAGCCAGGCTTTTACAAGGCTGGGTGGAACCGAAATTGGATCTGGATGACCTTCAGGACGATAACACACCAGAGATTGCCTAGTCATAGGTAGAACAACCCCGATGGAGATCATCGGGGATTTTTTATTGCATCCTTCCTTGACCCAATGCATGAATCCCCTTAAGATAGAAAAAAACAGAATTGAGCCTTTATGACAGAACCCGCACAAATACGCCGTATCGATATTGATAGAGAAATGCAGCAATCCTATCTGGATTATGCCATGAGCGTGATCGTTTCGCGAGCGCTGCCGGATGCCAGGGATGGGCTGAAACCGGTTCAAAGGCGCATCCTGTATGCCATGTATGACCTCGGTTTAGGTGCGAATGCATCCTATAAAAAGTCTGCCCGTATCGTGGGTGAAGTATTGGGTAAGTACCATCCGCATGGTGATATGGCGGTTTACGATGCCATGGCGCGCCTGGCTCAAGATTTTTCCATGCGCTGCCTGCTTGTGGATGGACAGGGTAACTTTGGCAGCGTAGATGGAGACCCACCGGCAGCCATGCGCTACACAGAAGCCCGCCTGACTTCGGCAGCGTTGGAGATGCTGGCACAGATCGATAAAGATACGGTGGAATTCACACCGAACTTTGATGGCACATTGAAAGAACCTGTAGTTTTACCGGGAGCTATTCCTAATCTTCTGGTCAATGGAGCCACCGGGATCGCGGTTGGTATGGCCACGAACATCCCGCCCCATAATCTGAACGAAGTGGTGGATGCTCTCATCTTCATGCTGCGGAACTGGAACAAGTTGGACGATATCTCCGTAGATCAATTAATGAATTTCATAAAAGGCCCGGATTTTCCGACCGGCGGTGTGATCATTCAGGATCAATCTGGTGAAGGATTAGCCAGCGTCTATGGTTCCGGGAAAGGGCGGGTGATCATCCAGGCTCGCGCCCACATGGAAGAAATGGAACGCGGCAAGAACCGGATCATCGTTACAGAACTCCCATATATGGTGAATAAAGCTTCACTCATAGAGAGGATAGCGGACCTGGTGCGTGAGGGAAGCCTGGATGGTGTCGTCGATCTGCGGGATGAATCGGATCGACACGGATTAAGGGTTGTCATCGAAATCTCAAAGAATGTGGATCCCGAAACCGTTTTACGCAATTTGTATAAACGCACTACCATGCAAAGTACATTTGGCATTACGCTGCTGGCGTTGGTGGGCGGGGAACCCCGGCTGCTTTCTCTCAAGCAGGCCCTTCGGGTTTTCCTGGATCATCGGTTGGTTGTGATACAGCGAAAAAGTGAGTATGAGCTGGAAAAGGCACGACAGAGGGCACATATTCTCGAAGGGCTGCGGATAGCCATCAACCATCTGGATGAGATTATTACCTTGATCCGTAATTCCAGTGATGCTGATGAAGCCCGGGACAGGATGATGAAGAAATATCGCCTTTCTGAAGTGCAAGCACAGGCGGTTCTGGATATGCCGCTGAAACGCCTGGCTGCCCTGGAGCGGAAAAAGCTTGAAGATGAATATCGTGAAGTGATGCTTCAGATAAAAATGCTGGAGGACCTGCTTAATTCACCAGAGAAGATCCGCTTGAAAAGCATTGAGGAATTGGATGATCTAAAAAAGAAATATGGGGAGAAACGCAAGACGCAGATCATCGGAATGAAGGAAGGTGATAACCTGTCGGCTATGTTGACTGTGACCGATATGATGGATTCTGAGGAAGTCTGGATAGGGATAAATGAATCCGGAATGGCAGCACGCACCAGTGGAAAAGCCATACCCTGGAGCTCTGGACGGGAAGCAGCCCAGTGGCTGGTACGCTGTGATACACACCATACACTCTACCTGGTGACCGAGAGCGGGCGTTGTGCTTCTATCCCTGTGCACTCGGTCCCTGAAGCCGGTTCATTATCCGAGGGAACGCCCGTGCATAAGATCTCCTCTCTATCACCGGAAGATAATCTGGCAGCTGTATTCTCATTGCCTTCGAGGAGCAATATACCAGAATCCACATATATTCTGACGGTAACCAGGGGCGGTATGATCAAAAAATCAGCTGCCTCAGATCTGCCCGGCCCTTCCGCGCAGGTGTTCATGCTTTGTAAGGTAAATGAAGGTGATACATTAGGTTGGGCATGGAATACTAATGGGGAGCAGGATGTTTTACTTGCAACCGGGCGGGGAGCGTGTATCCGGTTCAAGGAAGAGGAAGTCCGCCCGATGGGGTTGATCGCAGCGGGTGTTGGAGGGATCAAACTTGCCGTTGGAGATATGGTGGTCGGATCCGGCATCATTGGTAAGGATGAGAGCGTTGTGATTTTTACAACGGATGGACGGGCAAAACGGGTTGCGGCCAAGGATTTCCCCGTGCAGGGTCGAAACGGGATGGGTGTCACCGGCTGGAAGCTCATCACCGGAAAATCTGTGGCTGGTATTGGCACCGGTACTTCAGATGAACGGTATATCGTTCAATGTTTGAAATCTACAGCAAAAGTGAAGAAGTGGGATGAAATCCCTTCCGGCACCCGAGTCGGTCAGGGGAAGGTAGTGATCGAGCTAAAGCCCGGGGATGAGGTTCTTGGGATCAGTACGGTCTATAACGGCTTCTCATTAAATGATCCGACAAAAGGTGAAGCTAAAAAGAAGAATAGCCTGCCTGATGTGCAAGATCAGCTGGAATTATTCCCGGGCCAGAAAAAACCAAGCAGATCAACCTCAAAGAAAAGCGCAACTGCAGCCACACCTAAACCCGGTACCGGAAAAAAGAGTGTCACAAAACCTAAGAAAACTGGGATAAAAGGAACCGTGGGACGAAAAAAAAGATCAACAAATTGAGTTGATCTTTAAGGATGTCTATAATGAAACACCTTCCAAATTACCGGAGGGTGTTCTAACTTACCTTGAAGAAAGAGTAATGATAAGCGATCAGGTCATTGCTCAACCCGAAGGTATCACTGCCATTGGCGACATTGCCATTGGATGAGGTGCATTTCCAGGTGATATGGCGGGTATTGCCTGTTCCGGATGAGCCTGTGAGGGTGAACACCGCATTGGGAAGTACCTGAGTGAATAACCCGTAATACCAGGAACGAATGGCCGCAGAACCCTGTATCGTTCGGCTGGGCGTGATCTGGACAGCATTAGGCGCATAGAATGCCGTTACTGTGTCCGCGTTGCGCGTATTGAGAGCATTCACAAAACGAGTGGGAAAGTCCGCGATTGTGATATTACTGTAATTGTAGGCGCTGATGCTATTCCAGAGTGAAACCAGGTCACGCTTACATTCATCCCAACTGAAGAAATTAACAGCCGGCAGATTGAGATTGAGAGCCGTTTTCATGAAAAGATTCGTGTCTTCGATCGTAGGCGCCCAAGACCCGACCTTATAGGTTGGCCCGGTGGGGATGATGGGGCGTTGGATCACTCGAGTTTTATACTCTGTGACACAGCGGGTGAGTTGCACATCCGGGTTATGCGCCTCTTCCCAGTAAACCTGGGGCATAGTAAGGTCACATTTTTCCAGGAAAGAGTTAAAAGGGAATTCCATGTGATAACTGGGAAAACGATAAGTACTCAGAGCAATGGGATGAGATGGCAGATACTTACGTAATTCGGTCATGAATGTTTTTGCCGCAGTGGACTTTCCCGCAGCCTTGTATTCAATTTCCGCATCAATGATATAGCCATCCAGATTGTATTGTAATGTCCGCTGCGCAGCCAACCTGGCTTCTTGTAATGGATCATTGCCGTATACATAATGCCAGCCCCACACCTGAATTCCGCGGGCTTTCAACGCTGAAGCAACGGGAGCGATGTAATCGATCTTATTTACAGAATCATAATTGGATAAGGCTACTCCATCCGCTATCTTTATCATCACATGCGTCAGCTTAGCGGCCACAGCGGTCGCAGTGATGTAGCTGGCATTGCCATTTTCGCAGTTGGGGATCTTCCAGATCCAGAAGCCTTTTCCGGTCAGGGACATGATCTACTCCGTCGCTACCGGGTTACCATCCGGTTGGAGATTACCTTCCAGCCCTAATGCCGGCGCAATGCTCCTCATAGCCAGGATGACCTGGTCCACATGCTGCCAGAGGTCCAGGCCGCATTCGACCGCAACGGATTCCATCTCTTCACGGTTTGTTCCAGCGGCAAATGCTTTATCTTTCCATTTTTTCTTCACACTGGAGGCACTCAGGTCATAGAGCGATCTGGATGGCCTTACCAGGGCTACCGCAGTCACCAACCCGGTTATTTCGTCACAGGCTGACAGGTATTTTTCCATCTTTGTGACCCGGGGGATACCCAGGTAGCTGCCGTGGGTCAAGATTGCGTGTATGATAATTTCATCAACACCTTCAGCCCGTAGAAGATCTGCGCCGGCAGCAGGATGCAGTTCAGCTGTCGGGTGGATCTCCCAATCAAAGTCATGCAACAAACCCGCCACCCCCCAGGTTTCTACGTCTTCACCTAGCAGATCGGCATAATGCCGCATAGCCGCCTCTACGCAGAGCATGTGATTAACTAACCCGGCGTTCTTTACATATTTGGTCACTATCCCGAATGCGGTTTTCCTATCCATTGTTTCCCTTTTCATGATGAAGAAGACGTGTATCCAAATTATTGCAATAATTGTGCCGTCAATTAAGGGCTCGGGAATATCGGTTCTTTATCTCCTAGGATGGGAATAGGATGAGTGATGTTGACATCAAAGAATGCAACCAACATCGCAGGAACTTCGCGGATATTCCAGTAAAGTCTTGAAACCTTCCGGAAGTAAATATTTTCTGCAGCGAAACCAGTCGCATCCAGACCCATTTGCCGACAGGTATACACTGCCCGAGGAAGATGGAATGGTTGGGTTACAAGGATAGCTTTCGTGATGCCGAAGATGACACCTGCCCGGTAACAACTGTCATATGTCCGACGTCCGGCATAATCCAACACGATATCCTCTTCTGGCACACCCAGACCTATTGCGTATTCTTTCATCGCACCAGGCTCATTGTAATAGATATAACTGTTATCCCCGCTCAGCAGGAGCTTATCGACCTTTCCTTCCCGGTACAATTGCACGGCTGCCTGCACCCGATCCCGTAATATCGCAGTGGGAGATCCATCCCGGCGAAGGCCCGCCCCGAAGACCAGGGCTACCTGCGCGGTGGGCTGATCTGCCTCTGCAAGAATATAGGGGGCAGAGGCGGCAACGATCACAGCTCTTGCCAGGAAAACTGAAAGCATAAGCAAACCAATAAAACCGAGAAAGACTTTCAGGAGAAGTAGTGCCATTTTCTTCACAATGATCCGTTGATTACCTTTATGTTAGGAGGTAGTTACACCCGCTTTGTCCACACATCTTGACTATATTTTTCTGTCATTAATTGACCTGCGATCTTCTCTTCGTCAGATGTTAGTTTACCTTCAATAAGATTAATCTCTTGAGTGAGCTCGAAAGCGTGAATAAAACCTATTACCGCTGATGGGTAAGAAATGCGGGTGGAGATCTCATCCTGAACTGTGGTTGCCCGTTCTTTCACACGGTTGGCTGCTATTTGACGCAGATTCTCATCCGGATAGGCAAGCACCTGGGTAATCCTGCGAATGTCCCCGAAAAGCGGGATCGTCCCATGCTGCAGAACAGCATTTCTCCGCCGGGCCTGGGCGCTGCCAATGATCTTTTTTTCGTGGATAGTGATCTCATAATGTGAAGGAACCTCGAAACATACCGCTTGGGGGTTGCCAACGAATGTTCCTGCTGCTTCACGAGATTCTGGTTCCAATCCAAGGTTGCTGAGAAATCCTATTAAAGACCTGGCAATACGCTGATAGCTGGGCAGGATCCCGCCAACAAAAAGGGGATCGTCACAGCTGCCGGTGAGGGAGTAAGTGATCTCGTCTGTATGTAAAATAGCCCGTCCGCCGGTAGGCCTGCGTACTAGATCCCAACCCAGGTTACTAAGCCTTTCTCGGTCAACTTCATTTACCGGTTGAGCCTGACCAAGAGAAAGGCAAGCCGGTTGCCAGGAGTAGACACGTAAGGTATTAATGTAACCGGGATTCGCCGCTGAAGTCAACAAAGCCTCATCCACGGCCATATTCCAGGCACCACTGGCGGGTGGATCCAGTATCAACCTCCAGTGAGGTTTCTCTATTGCATCATGCAGAATCGCGATGGACATGGGCGTATTGTAGCATAGCCTGTTGCGGATTTACTGGGAATGCGTAAACATCCCCACACACTTGAAAAAGGATGGTTATGATAGAATCTCATTCCATGGAAGAGAATCCGATTGCTTTAACAACACCTCGAAATACTGTTGAGCTACATTTTCCCGATGGCAGGGTGATCACCGGTCCTCGCGGCAGCAGCCTGGAGAAATTCCTCAGCATACTCCCTGATGAAGAGGCTTCTACGATCGTCGGAGCGATTGTAAATAATGCATTGAGGGAATTAACTTACTCCGTGGATATCGATTCCAGGGTGGAGATGATCCATACCGACAGCGAGGATGGAGCCCGCATCTACCGGCGTTCACTGACTTTCCTTCTCGAGGTGGCATTCGAACGCATCTACCCGGGCATGGAACTCAGGATCGATCATTCTGTTTCCTCCGGCGGATTTTTCTGCCAGGTAGCCGGCTGCCCGCAGTTCGGTGAAAATGATTTGGAACGATTGCGGGTAGAAATGAATGACCTGATTCAGCGAGACATACCTTTTATCCGCAACACGGTTCCATTACAGGAAGCAATAGACTATTTTAGCAGCCAGGGCGAAGACGAAAAGGTCAAGCTGATTCGGTATCGACAGAAAGACACCATGGTGCTCTACAGTCTTCTGGGTCATCGGGACTATCACCACGGATATATGGTTCCATCCACCCGGTATTTAAAAGTCTATGCTCTCTCCGTGATGGGCGATGGTTTTGTTCTCAATTATCCGCGGCGTTTCGCTCCGAATGAGATCCAACCTCTGCCCGATTCACCAAAATTATTGAATACCTTCCGACTGTATGGAAACTGGCTGGACAGATTGGGCATCAACAATGTTGCTGCATTAAACGACTCGATCGCAGCCGGCCGGATCCGCGAGGTCATCCTGATCTCTGAAGCATTGCATGAGCAGCGTATTGCAGAAATAGCGAAGCAAATATCTGAGAATATTGAAAGAATTCAGGTCGTTCTGATCTCAGGGCCTTCGTCATCGGGAAAAACGACATTCTCAAAAAGGCTATCTGTGCAGCTGCTATCTCAGGGCGTCTCCCCATTTCCTTTGGAGATGGATAATTATTTTGTTGACCGGGATAAAACTCCCCGCAGTAAAAATGGTGAATTAGATTATGAGGCACTCCAAGCTTTGAATCTCCCTTTATTGAATCAGCATGTTGCTGAACTGGTAAAAGGTAATGAGGTTCAATTACCGCATTATGACTTTAAAAAGGGAAAAAGCGGTGCCGGGGAAAAAGCGCGATTGCAACCGGGCCAATTATTGATCCTTGAAGGTATCCATGGACTTAACCCCGAGCTCCTTCCGGGATTTCCATCAGAACGAGCTTACCGGGTATATGTTTCAGCACTGACACAATTGAATCTGGATAAACACAATCGTATCTCCACCACCGATACACGGCTGATGCGGCGTATCGTGCGGGATGCAGCTGAACGCGGTTATTCTGCATGGCAGACTTTACAAAGGTGGGATTCGGTAAGGGCGGGTGAAAAGACTCACATTTTCCCTTACCAGGAAAATGCCGATACGATGTTCAATTCAGCACTGGTTTATGAACTATCAGCATTAAAACCTGTAGTTGAACCGCTTCTACGCCAGGTGCCTTACGGAACAAAGGAATACATAGAAGCGAAACGCCTGCTAGCCTTTTTGGAGTGGTTCCTTCCCATCACTTCAGATATGATCCCGGATAATTCCATTCTGCGCGAATTCCTGGGAGGATCCATACTGAAAGATTTTCAGGTTTGGCACAACGGAAAAGAATAAAAAATAAGGACACACCTGAACAGGTGTGTCCTTATAATAACCAGTACAATGCGATTATTTGATGTAAGTTTGTAATACCCTCGCCAGGCGTTCGATACCGGTAGCAATCCGTTCGGGGGTGGCCATAGAGAAATTGAGTCGCATGGTGTTCTTGCCTCCACCGGTCGGATGGAATGATTCACCCGGAACGTAGGCGACCTTCTCTGCAATTGCCGAAGTGAGAACCTGAGTGGCATCCAGCCCTTCCGGAAGTGTCGTCCACAGGAACAAGCCACCTTTGGGGTGTGTCCAATGGACACCTGCCGGCATGAACTCGTCCAACGAATCCAGCATTACATTACGCCGTTCTGTATACACCTGGCGGATGAGTTTTACGTGCTGGTCGATGAATCCACCTTTACCAACTTCATAAGCTACCACCTGATTAAAGGTGGCAGTATGCAGATCCGCTCCCTGTTTGGCCTGGACCAATTTCTTGATCACTTCCGGCGGGGCGATGATCCATGCCAGCCTGAGTCCTGGCGCAAGGATCTTTGAGAAGGTAGAAAGGTAGATCACGTTCCCTGAGAACGCATGAGTTTCACTGCCACAACGGTATTCATTATCCAGTGTGCAAACACCGGGGATATCTTCGCCTTCGAAACGCAGTTGTCCGTAGGGGTCATCCTCAATGATCGGTACACCGTACCGGTCAGCGAGTCCAATGATCTTCTTACGGCGTTCCAGAGAAAGTGTTACACCCGTTGGGTTCTGAAAATTGGGCAGCACATAGATGAACTTTGGCCCGGTGCGCAGTTTTTCTTCCAAGGCATCGGTGATCATCCCGTCTTCATCTGAAGGAACGACTACATACTCGGCTCCATAAGCATTCCATGCCTGCAGGGCTCCGAGGTAGGTGGGAGATTCGACCAGGATCTTATCACCATGGTTAATGAAGATCTTGCCCAGTAAGTCAAGCGCCTGCTGAGAACCTGAGGTGATCATCACATTATCCGGACTGATATGGATACCCATGCGGTCTGAATGACGCACGATCATTTCGCGCAGCGGGCGGTAGCCTTCAGAACTACCATATTGCAGGGCAATTGCGCTATTATTCTTAAGGACAAAATCACACGCTTCGGCGATCTTCTCTGTTGGAAAAACCTCCGGGGCGGGCATGCCACCTCCAAATGATATGATCTGGGGATCTTCGGCCAGTTTCAATAGCTCCCGTATGGTGGAACTGGTCATCCTCTGCGTCCGCTGAGCATATCGGTGTTCCCATGGTGTCTGCATTTAGTTCTTTCTCCTTCTATCGATTGGATTGAACTTTATAATTTTGGAAATCGGCTGACAACGGCCGCCTGGGCTGGCAGGGTGACTTTATCACCAAATGCGAGCTGGGCAGGGGCTTTACCCGTAGCAGCCGGGTTACCCTGGTAAATAAAGAGTGTGGTTCCTTCAACGGCGGATCTAATCTCAAGCGAAGCCTGACCGGTCAGGAAACCTTCAGCATCCACCGCGCAACTGGTGACAACACCAATCACCTTGCCTTTTTTATCAAGGACCGCGTCTCCATTGTGAGCCATACGGATGCCTTTTTCTGTAAACCTGAAACGCGCAACGACCGTGGTTCTTTTTGCCTCACGCTCTGAATACGCCTGGCGTCCGATAAACCACGGCTTATAGAGTTTTACATAAGAACCAAATCCTGCTTCAGCAACACCCAGGTTCATTTCACCGCCCATCTCATGACCGTATAAAGGCAATCCCGCCTCTGTACGGAGGGAATCACGGGCACCCAGACCGCAAGGCAGCAGACCCAGCGGTTTGCCTTTTTCCATTAAAGCATTCCAGAATTCAACTGCTTTATCTGGGTGAACAAAGAGTTCAAAAGCCATTTTTTCACCAGTGTAACCGGTGCGTGAGACGATCAGGTCAAAACCGCCAATGACAGCATCGCAAAGTTCGGTGCGCTTCAAAGACATTACTTTTTTACGTGTTGGAGCATCACATCCGAGAGACAGTAGAATATCGCGCGATTTTGGCCCTTGCAGAGCGATGTCCACCCGCATATCTTTGCCTTCTCGCGGATCCCGTAAATTGCGCAAGGTGACATTTCTGCCATAGGCGTAGGCACCCGCTTGTTCAAGGTCTACCAGATGGGTACCATTTCTAACTGCGGTCAACCATGCGAAATCTTTATCATCATTGGATGCATTGACAACAACCAGGAATTTTTCATCACCGCGGCGATAAACAAGCATATCGTCTATCACATTCGCGGATGGATCCAGCAAATGGGTGTAACAGCTTTCGCCAATATCCAGACCGGCAATATCATTGCCGCAAACCGAATCCAGAAATACCGCGGCATCAGGACCTTCTGCTTGATATACACCCATGTGTGAGACATCAAACAAGCCGGCAACCTGCCGGGTAGCCAGATGTTCCTCAACAACCGAAGTGTACCAAACCGGCATATCCCAGCCGGCAAAAGGCACCATCTTTGCGCCAAGATCCCGGTGGGTTTGGTTCAAGGCAGTTTTCTTGATCGGCTGTTCACCTTCTTCCCAGGTGAAAACAGGTAATGAGGATGAGGATTTGCCCGGGATACCGATGTAAAATGGTTTTCGGGAAGAACTCAACTCGCTCGTGTTGGAATGATCGATGGCAGGAACCTCTTCTACGATGAATGGCCCCGGTAAACGACGACGGAAGTCTTTATCAAAACCCGTGAAAGCATCAGAAAGATCACGCAGCCAGGTGGCGACCAGCCCAAACTCAACCCGGTTGAATTGGATCTGGTATGAATGGATGTCGGTTAACTGGATTGTGACAGGAATTTCTTTCCCGTTGATGAACATTTTTGTGGTTCCGGCTGAACCCAAAGACAATGCTTCCAGATCTCCAGCGACCAGGTAATTCATCACTAAACGGATATTCTTGCCATGGATCCGCAGGGCAGCTGATTTTCCTTTTTCAATTGCCTCATCATCGAGATAGAAGAAATGCGGATAACCATGTTTGATGGTATTTTCAACCATACCGGCAGCTTCTGCCATCTGACGTACCGTCAGTTTGCTTTGGTTAAATATATTAAAGTCAATCTTTGCACGATCTGCCGGACCTTTGCGGGTTTCGATCGTGTATGGTGTGCAGGCAAATAGCAGGTCGGCGATGATGTCTGCCAGTTTAACCATCTCCGCTTCTTTGAAGCCCCTCTGTGATAGCCAGGGTGTCCCCAGGCGTATGCCGGAGCTGGCGAAGGATGATTTATCCCCAGGGACCGTGTTGCGATTACAGACGATCCCGGCCTGATCGAGGATCCGGGCAGCCATATCTCCCATCAATGGAGTTCCGTCCGGGCCGACCACAGATTTGCAATCCACATTGACCAGGTGTGTGTCCGTTCCACTGTAGCTGATTCGCAGTCCGCGTTTCTGTAACTGGTCTGTTAATGCCTTTGTGTTATGAATGATCTGGAATTGCAGCTCTTTGAATTCTGCAGTTTTTGCCAGTTTGAAAGTAAGGGCAAGTGCGGCAAAGACGTGGACGTGAGGCCCGCCCTGTTCACCGGGGAAGATAGAGCGGTCGATCTTCTTAGCCAGGGTTGAATCGGTGGTGATGATGCAAGCGCCGCGTGGTCCGCAAAGCGTCTTGTGGGTAGTAAAGGTCGTCACATGCGCATAGCCTATCGGAGATGCAAGCGCCCCGGCGGCTACCAGGCCGGCGATGTGAGAAATGTCTGCCAGTAATATAGCGCCGACAGAATCAGCGATCTCTCGGAAACGTTTCCAGTCAGGCAGCCAGGGGTAAGACGTATAGCCTGCGATGATCATTTTTGGCTTGTTTTCCAGAGCCAGGGCAGCTACTTTCTCATAATCGATCTTTTCTGTGACCGGATCTACCAGATAATGAATGACGTTGTAAAAACGTCCAGAACGGTTTACGGAAGATCCGTGTGTCAGGTGGCCGCCGTGCAGCAGGCTCATAGCGAGTACCGTGTCACCAGGGTTTACCACAGCAGGATAAACGGCACTATTGGCAGGTGCACCGGAAAGCGCCTGAACGTTCACATACAGGTCGTCTGCTGTTTTTCCATTCGCGGCAAAAGCTTCCGCGCAGCGCCGCCTGGCGAGTGACTCGATTAGATCAGCATATTCCACGCCTTTATAAAACCGTGGGTCTGAGTATCTGCGATAGTCAGCCAGACGGGTTGGGTAATCCAGCAACTCGGATTCACTCATCCAGCGCTGTTCATCATCTGGATACCCTTCGGCATAAATATTCTGGAAAGAGGTGGCTAGCGCTTCGCGAACTGCAAGCGGAGCTGTGCTTTCACTTGGGATCATGATGAGTTTTCGGTTCTGGCGTTCTGTTTCCAGCTGCGCCATCTCGAAAACATCAGGGTCAAGTTGTGAGAGTGTACCGCGGACGAGGTGATCTTTCATGGTGTCTCCTGCATGAGGTTACTGCTGCCAATAATAAGAAACGCCCGTAGGATCTATTGATCCGTCGGGCGTGCCGATAATTAATAATACACCTGTACCTACACAGGTGTATATGGGTGCCGCCATTCGTTGAAGTAGCTGCATTCTTGCTCCGGCTTTATTTTATCATTGTGCGAGTACCGGTCAAGATATCCATTATAGCGAAAATATTCCTGGATTAATTACTATGACTTTCGATCCACTCGCGCTCATAATCCAGAACGGATTCTTGCTCCGGCTCATTATGCAGTTCGTGAAACAGGCCATCCCATTCCCGGTAATTGACCAGTTGATTACTCTTCGTGAATTGACGAATTGCCTCACCAGATACGATCCGATCTCCGGTACCGTACATGAGGAGCATGGGCACTTTCAACTTGTCAGGGTTATGCAGAGCCCAGCCGCCGGCATTGATGAAGTCCAATGCGAACCTGGCACTTGCCTGATCGTGCACGAGGGGATCCGCTTTATATTTATCAACGATCGTGGTGTCGCGGCTGATGTTATTCACATCCAATCCGCTTGGCATGGAAAGGGTGGGCAGCAGAGAATAAAACACTTTGCCTAAGGTAAGCTTCCAGGGAGCTACTTTTTGGGCGATGGCAAGATTGGGGGATGTCACAATAAAACCCTTGACTTGGCTAATATTCCGCAACGCAAAATTAATCGTCAGCAATCCTCCCAGGCTATGACCGTACATGAATACAGGAAGCCCCGGGTATGTTTGTTCGATCTGGTGAACGAATTGGGAAATATCCTCGAGTACGATCTCAAAACTTGGAGAGTGACCGCGTTGTCCACCCGAACGGCCGTGTCCGCGAAGGTCCATAGCCGCCACAAGGTAATTGTGTTTCAGGTAGTACTGGGCAACATGCTCATATCTCGCAGAGTGCTCTCCTAACCCGTGAATGATGCATACGATTGCCCGCGGCTTACCTTGAGGCTGCCATGTCTGAGTGAAGATCGAGATGCCGTCTGAGGCTGTAAATGTTTTTTCTTCTGCCGCCATACTTTCCTCCAAAATGAATTGAGATGACAATCAAGTTTATAATAAGAACTATAAATCTGAAAGAGATTACTCACCATTATCTCACTTGTAAGAACATCGGGTGTACAAATGACTGATCAAAGTCTATACTCATGGAAATCCCTAACACCGGATACCTGGCCAGACCTGGTAAAGTTATTCGGTGACAATGGCGCATGCGGGGGATGTTGGTGCATGTTTTTCCGCGGCACCAAGAAGGATTGGAATGAGAGTAAAGGGGATGGCAACCGAAATCGTCTCGAGGAAATCGTAAAGGCTGGGCGTACGATAGGCATCTTGGCTTATGATGGAGATGAACCGGTTGGTTGGTGTGCCGTTGCTCCGCGCACAGAGTATGATGCGCTCGACAGATCCAAATACTACCGGACTGTGGATGACATCCCAACCTGGGCTCTTACTTGCTTTTTTACAGCACGAGGTTATCGGCGGAAGGGTGTTTCACGGTATTTAATACTGCAGGCGATGCGTTATGCGGGCGAGCATGGTGCGCACTTCTTAGAAGCCTACCCGATCATTCCCAAGAAAGAGAAAGTGCCGGATATCTTTGCATACACCGGTTTTTATAAAGAGTTTCTGGACATTGGATTCCAGGAAATTGCAAATCGGGATGGATTGCATCCGATTGTACGGATTTGCCTGGATAAAATCGTGTAAAATATCTTCGCTCTGATCCTAATTTCATCTGGAGGTTGAAATGCTAAAGATCTATAAATCCACTGAAAATGGGATCGAACAAATAGATGCAATCGCAAATAACTGCTGGATCAATCTGGTGGATCCCACACCCGATGAGATCAGCGAGATCAAAATACCCAAATTACCACAAGATTTTCTAACATATCCCCTGGATATGGATGAACGCCCTCGTTCCGAAAGGGAGGATGACGGCACGCTGCTGGTTATCATCCGTGTACCAGTTTATCAGGGTGAGATTTCAGACACCCCGTATACGACCATTCCACTTGGCATTATTGTTTGTAATGAGCAGATAATCACTGTTTGCCGGCAGGAGTATGAAGTCCTTGCCACAATGTCAACCGGAAAAGTCCGTGGTCTATCCACAGGCAAACGTTACCGCTTTATCCTGCGGTTTCTTCTTGGGGTTGCATCCCGATATTTGAGTTTCTTGAGGGAGATCAATAAAGCGACGGATTCGATCGAAGACCGGTTGCAGAACTCTGTAAAAAACAAAGAGGTACTAGAGTTACTTAATTACCAGAAAAGCCTGGTTTATTT
>CAIKMQ010000018.1 GCA_903828565.1 uncultured Leptolinea sp.
ATAAAACAATAAAAACTGATTGAATAATTAATAAACCGAGAACTACAAAACCAAGAAAATCAGTTTTATGGTTAATTGTTCCATTCATTGCCCACTCCTATAAGGCTTTTATACTAACAATGCCCAAATAAATGCTAGCACGTGAAAACACAATAATCTATAAGCAGTTCGTTGATTTTTATATATCTAAATTCATGGTTGATTGACCACCCAGTTTTCCCCGCTATTTCTTCCCTCGCAACAGCATCAAGACTTTCATATAGAGAGGTGCCCGCTTGCTGCTCCATGCCAGGTGAAATATCTCGCGCACGAAGGGATTGTCATAGTAAAAGAGCTTGTAGATGTAAGATCTCCGCCGTGCATAATAGTCATCCAGGTTGAAAATATTCTTGTATAGATCCAATTTACCCAGCAAGTCCAAGATCAACTGGGTGCGAATGCATTTACGGCAGCGCGAGCAGTTTTCATGGCTTTTCAGGCAGACATTCAGATGTTCGTAAGTGAGAGGGATCTCTGTGATCCGGCGGACTTTGTCCACTCGCTGGTACTCTGAACCGGAGGAGATCAGGTCCATAGCCGCGGTGGATAGCTGCGGCAATATGATCGGGTCGACATGCGCGATCAGCATCTTGGGACGGATGAAGACCTCCGGGTATCCGTATCCGGCGGAATAGAGAAAACGTTTCATGCCGCGCTGCAATAGTAGTGCGGCGGACGCGCTGCGCAGGGTATGGTTGTACTCAAAAGAAGGTAAACCCTGGGCGTAGAATTCAGAAAGATTTGAGTTGACGACCACCAGCGGTAACTGGAGGGCTTCCGTGGTCTTCCGCAGGGATTTCACCCTGAGGTGAAACATCTGCTCGCCGCCGGCATCGGTACCATTCGAACCGACATTGAAGAATGCCAGGTGCGTCAGGCGCGAATGGTCTTCAATCTCGGGGGAAAGATAATGATCCTGCAGGGTGATGAAAGAATCCACCCCGGCTGAAAAACCGCTGATGATCCCCCGGGCCTCGGTATGGATCTCACGCAAGCCATCCGGGCGAATCTGTACACTGCTCAGCCCTGGGAATACAGTCTTGAGCAGCGGCTGCAACTGATGTTGGAGGTGATAGATCTGTTTCTGGCAGACATCCCCCTCCACCCGGATCTCTTCTCCGGCAGCCATTGCCGGGATGAGCAGCCCCGCCAGCGGTCCTTCAAAACCGGGATCAACCAGATGCGCGTTCTGCTCATCCAGGGAATACCACAGAGAACGGCAGCTGCCGGCTAATTCCACCGGGTAGCGGACCACCATTTCTCCACCAGTATGACTAATTTCAGGGCGACCGATTTTCATGCTCTTACCTCCTGAGAAAGTACTGAGGAAATTTCCATGCTAATCTACCCGGTCGGATCGCCGGAACCGCGTCTGCGGTACTGCTCCAGCGCGAACCTCTGATAGACTGCCTGCAACTCATCCTGGATGCGCCCGACCACGGCAGCATCGGGTGTGGTCACACAAGCCGCCAACTCTGCGATCGTTTCTAACCCTGTCAGGGTGACCGGTTCCACCGCCCGCTGGAAGGCCGAATAATAATCCAGATATTTGAATTTACCGTCATCAGAGAGAACATTCTGAGTGGTATACCAGGCGGACGGGATGCCGTACGCATCCGCGAAGACGACCCCGTGCAGCGAGGAGGAGAGTATCGCGTCGCAGGTTAGCATCTGGCGAATCACCTGGTGAATGCCGTGCTGTATATCGATGAAGAGAACTTCTCCGCGATAGCGCGCACACAGCTGCCGCACGGATGGGTGATCTTTTTCCCGGAAGTGTGGGATGATGCCCAGTCGATAGCCGGGCGTCGGTCGCCCTGGCAGGTAGCGCGAAACCAGTAAACCCGGGTCGCCGAGCGCCAGTAAACTACTGATCCCCAGCGCTTCTTTGGTATATTCGCCGCGCACGGCAGCGATCTGCGCTCGCGGCAGAGCTGGAACAGCCACCCGGTTGAGCAAGCCGGCACCGAGGATGTATCCGGAATAATCCGGGGATAATTTCTGCAGGACAGAACCGCAGGCAATCACCTCCGCCTGGTCCTTCCAGGTATGCACAGGGGTGAAACCCAGAGCCTTCAACAGAAAGGGTGTCACCTCATCCCCGGCATTGGGGGCGGCATTCCACCAGTACGCATCGACGCGGTTCCCCATCAGGGCAGACAAGCCGAGCGTGAACGCGCGTGAAAGTTTCATATCAGAAGGGATACCCCCGGTAAAGGGATCATAACCGCAGTGCCTGCAGATAGATCTGAGATAACTGCTCGCCGTACCAGGCAGGGTCGTGTTCGCGGATCACCCGCCCCAGCGCAGCCCGGCCTTTGTGTGCCACAAGTCCCCTCTGGCTGCAGATCTCGCGCACGCTGCGTAATAAACCTTGTATGATCACATCGCTGAGCACGGCTTTCTCTGCTGCGGTACGGTAGCGGGCCTCTCCCAGGCTATCTTTGGGGACTTCGATCACCCAGCCGGTATCCGCATTGTTGATCTCTGGGATGGCACGCACATTGGTAGTGATTACCGGGCAGCCCGCCGCCTGAAACTCCAGAATGGAAAATCCGTAACTATCAGATAACGTGGGGAGCAAGCCGACATCCGCCCGCAGCATCTGCTGCAGCACAAATTCGTTCGACATGGCCGGGTACAGGGTGACCCACCCCGGATTGCCGGCAATGAATGTTCTGGCCCACTGAATATCGGCATCGGTTATCTTCCCGGTGTAATCATCCGAACTGATCGAGCTGATGATGGAAAGCTCCAATGGCAGGTGTTCTTCGCGGACGAGTTGTTGAAATGCCAGCAGAATCTCGCGGCCACCTTTACGAAAGAAGGAGGAGCCAACGAAAAGAAAGCGGATCTTTTCACCGTCCTGTTTGGGTTTATCGTCATAGCTTTGGATCAATGCCTGCTGCGGGGGATGCAGTACGCGCATTTTTGCTGCAATGGTATCCGCTAATGCTGCCGGGGCATTTTGCAGCAGGCTGACCTGCGCGTCACGCGCATTGAGCGATAGCGGGAGCAGCGCCTTGCATTTTTCAGCAGCCAGCGCTTTGAAAGCCAAGCTGTTCATCCCGGTGAAGGCAGGATTGCGAATACCCCGATCATCTCGCGGCTCGAGGGTACTGGTCAGCCGGGGCACAATCGTCTCAAAACTGGTGACCCAGCGGTGGTGTTTCGATAAGTTGACCCCATTGAACAGGTGCAGCAGGTCTACCCGGTTGAGGCCAAGATCATGAAACAGATTGTTGAGGTTGAAATAATTCACCAGGGGTTTTTTCGCGATGGCATTGATGCCTTTGACCGCTGTATTAAGGATACTGAAAACATCCTGGGTGCCGGGGTAGGTGCAGCCCGGTACCCGGTCGACAATGGTTCGCCGGTATGTATAGTACCGCTTGCGGTAATGTAGGGTTCCAATCCTGATACTTGCCAAATGCTTGATCCAACTTTCCTGCCAGACCGGCATGATCCATAGGTGTGAGATGATGTTCCCCGCATGATCCACCCGCCCTTGTTCGGCGGCTGGTACGATGATTCTACACTATTCGGTTGCTATCGGTTCACTGAATAAACAAAAGATAAACGCAAGGCCAACACAGACATGTCACCCTGAGCGCAGCGGCCGGGTGTAGCGTTAAAAGCGAGATGCTTCGCTGCGCTTAGCATGACAACCAGGGAATAAGCGCTCTCAAACCAACCTACAAAAACAATTTTCACGATTACCCCGGCAAATTTCCGCCTAACCCGATGAAATGATGTAAAATCATTAATTGCGCGGCGGGCGGCGGGGCTGAGTTCATTGATCGTTTTTCGCATTTAAGGAATACTATGGAAAATCATTACGCTATCGAAACCCAGTCACTGGGACGTATCTATAAAGTGCGCCATGCGGGTAAAAAAGAGACCAAGACCCTCACCGCGCTCGAAGGCGTGGACCTGCAGATCCGCAAGGGCGAATTGTTCGGCCTGCTTGGTCCGAATGGCGCCGGGAAGACCACTCTGATCAAGATCCTGACCACCTTGCTGGCTCCCAGCCACGGGCAGGCATCTGTGGCGGGTTTTGATGTGAGCAAAGAACCCGAAGAAGTGCGCCAGCGCATCAACATGGTCTCCGGGGGTGAGTCTTCCGGCTACGGGCTGTTGACTGTGCGCGAGAACCTGTGGATGTTCGCGCAATTCTACGGCATCCCCGGTAAGGAGGCCAACGCGCGCATCAAGACCCTGCTGGAGATCGTCGGGATGGCTGACCGCGAGAATACCCGTACCCACAGCCTATCCACCGGCTTGCGCCAGAAAATGAACATTGTCCGCGGATTCCTGACAGATCCGCAGATCCTCTTTTTGGATGAACCCACCCTCGGGCTGGATGTTGGCGCCTCTCGGGATGTACGCAACTTCATTCACCGCTGGATGGGTGATGACACCCAGCGCACCCTGCTGCTGACCACGCACTATATGGTGGAAGCGGATGAGCTCTGCGACCGCGTAGCCATCATCAACAAAGGCAAAGTGCTGGCGTGCGGTACCCCGGCATCCCTCAAACAGTCATTGCAAAAAGAAGCCATCTTCCGCATGGACCTGGATTGCCCGCGCACCCTGGATGAGATCCCCTTCCGCGGTATGGCCGGCGTCAAATCTGTGAAGGTGCATGATAATGAAACCAAGACGGTGATGGACCTGGTGTTGGCGGAAGAATCTGTTCTTGCCGGGGTCATTGCCGCCGTCACCAGCCAGGGCGCGCAGATCGCCACCCTGCAAAAGCGCGAACCCACCCTGGAAGATGTCTTCGTCCAGCTGGTCGGTCAGCGTATGGAGGAGGTGGAACATGCCGATGCTCCCTCCGGTGAGTAAACGCCACACCGGTTGGCGTCTCTTCCTCATGACGGTTTTCGGGCGGTCGTATCCGCGTGTGATTGGCGCGCAGCGTGAAACCTCGTGGGTCTTCTTTGATACTTTTCTGCCCATGCTCAGCGTGGCCGCCTATGTCTTCGTCTACCGCGCCATCAAAGCCCCGGAGGACTATGTGGGTTTTGTGGTGGTTGGCGGCGCCATGATGGCTTTCTGGATGAATGTGCTCTGGTCCATGTCCAGCCAGCTGTACTGGGAAAAAGAGACTGGCAACCTGGCCCTGTATATCATCTCGCCGGGTTCCATGATGGCCATTCTGCTGGGCATGGCGGTGGGCGGATTGTTCGCCACCACCCTGCGCGCGCTGGGCATCATCATCTTGGGAAGCCTGCTGTTCTCAGTCCACTTTGTGGTGGCCAGTTTCTGGCAACTCATCCTGGTTTTCCTGCTGACCATGGTGGCACTTTACGGCCTGGGGATGATGACAGCCTCGCTTTACCTGCTCCTCAGCCGTGAAGCCTGGCACTTCTCCAACCTGGCGCAGGAACCCATCTTCCTCGTATCGGGGTTTTACTTCCCCATCAAGAACTTCCCCGCCTGGGTACCTGTGATTGGCTCCATCATCCCGCTCACGATGGGTATGGATGCCATGCGCCAGCTCTCCTTTGCCAGCGGCCCCTCGCTGGGATGGGTCAGCGTGAAAATCGAGATCCTCGTGCTGGCCGGCCTGGCCGTCGTCTTCTTGATAGCTGCCCGCTACCTGCTAAGTTACATGGAAAAACTGGCCGTCCGCGAAGGGCGCCTGACAGAAAGCCGGGGTTAACCTATGGAAAACAGTACCCCTGTGATGCAAAAGAACTGGCGCTCTTTCCGTATGGCTGCCTGGCTGGGTTGGAAGATCGAATCCAACTGGACCGACCCCTTCCTCTTTGCCATTTACTCCATCGTCAAACCGCTGGCAGCCGCCATGATCCTGGTGGTCATGTACGGCGTGATCAGCCGCAATCAGTTCGATTCGCCGGTGTTTGCGTACCTCTTTATCGGCAATGCGTTCTACCAGTATGTCTCTAATGTGATGGTTGGCGTATCATGGGCGATCGTGGATGATCGCGAACATTACCGCACACTGAAATATCTGTATGTCTCGCCCATCAGTATCCCGTTCTACCTGCTGGGTCGCGGCGTGGCACGCGTTCTTATCACCACCTTCTCCGTGGTCGTGATCCTGGCTGTGGGCGTGGCTTTCCTGCACATCCCCTTCAACCCGGCAGTCATAGATTGGCCGCTGTTCATCACCAGCCTGTTGATCGGCATCCTCATGCTGGCCATGCTGGGTCTGTTGCTGGCGGGTTTCACGCTGCGGATGGCGCAATACAGCTTCAATATCGGCGATTCGGTTGCCGGCGCTCTGTATCTGTTCAGCGGTGCCATCTTCCCTATCAGCGTGCTGCCAGCCTTTTTACGGCCGCTGGGATACATAATGCCCATTTCCTACTGGCTGGAGCTGATCCGGCGTGCCATGGTGGGCGGTGTGGCAGCGGATTTCCCGATGTTCCCCGGTTTCAGCAACCTGCAGCTGCTGCTCATCCTCATTGGTATGACAATCATCTTCGGCTTCATCAGTGTCTGGGGCTGGAAGAAGTTCGACTGGCAGGCGCGGGAACGCGGCCTGATCGACCAGACCAACAATTACTAACTCTCGCCATCGGTATGCACGCCTGTGTCATCCCCCAACCCCCTTCCGAAGACAGGAAGGGGGATTATTCTTTCCGATCCATGATCCGATCCTGCACGCACTTTCTTGAAAAATAAAAAGACCCCTGCAAACTTCCAGCAGGGGTCTTTACTATGGATAAAGCTTGTTCATCTGTGCTTGCCTGCCCGCCATTCGAATGGGATGAGCAGGATGAAACCGATAGCGATCAGGAGCTGGCCGATCTCCACCCCGCCGGTTTGCCACGGGCCAAAGTAAGGTGCCCCCGGCAGCGGATGGCTGCCAAAACCAAAGACATCCGCCAGTGCTGAGAAGGATGCCAGAACGAAACCGGTACTGATCAGCCTTTGCCCGATATCTGCCTTGATCGAACGCTGCTCCCGTCCCCACAGGCTGATGAGGGCAACATACCCGCCAATGCATATGAAACCCAGCCCGATCAGAAAGACAATGATCTGGATGAAGCCGATTACCGGGCTGCGGTCCAGGCCGAAAAGCGATGGCCGGGCGCCGAGTAGAAACAGCAACAGCCCCAGCGCGGAAAGGGATAACCCGAAACGCAAGCGCCACGGCAGCCGCGGCAGTGATTTGTGTGAGTTCTCTTCCATGCGGATATTTTACTCCGGGAGGTGCCTTAAGAGAAAGTCTAGCCAGTTCTGGCCAAAGATGCCGGCAACCTCGGTTTCAGTGTACCCTTTTTTTTGCAGGATGGGAATAAGCGCCGGCATATCCGCGATCGATCGGAGCTCAGCCGGTGTGCTTTGCAAGCCGAAGCCGCCATCAAAATCTGTGCCGATACCCACATGCCTGGCGCTGCCCAGTAGCTGGCAAACGTAATCGATCTGTTCCGCCAGGCGTTCGAGCGTCACTGCCGTTTTGGGGTCGTCCTTCAACCACGCCGGGTCAAGAAAGAGATTGTACGGCACCACCCCAATCACTCCGCCGCGCTCTGCGATGCCGTGGATGATTTCATCCTTAAGAAACCGGTTACTCTCGCGCTGACGATTGGGGGTATAGGGGTTGGCGTGGGTGGCTAGCAGGGGAGCCTGGTAAGCATCCAGTGACTGGCGCGCCGCGGCTTCATCCATGTGGCTCAGGTCCAGAATGGCGCCGAGGTCTTCCAGCCGGTGCAGCAGTTCAAAGCCCTCGCCGGTCAGGGGGCCGGGCTCTTTGGTGCCCCCGCAGTAACGGGTGGACATCCACGCCGGGCCAAAGAGGCACACACCGCGTTCGTACCACTCTTCCACTTCGCGCGGCGAGCGGATGCCGTCACCGCCTTCCATCAGGAACAACAGGCCGACCGGCGCGGAACTGCCGCTATCAGGGTAAGCCTGCCAGCGGTCCACATGCCGCTTCAACTCTCCCCGGTTGGTGATGCGGGTGAAATCCTCGGGGGATTCGCCCAACAATCTTTCATAGGCATCCAATTGCTGCAAATTCTGGCGGTGAGCTTCTGCGCTATCCCGGTAGGTGATGATATCCCAATCGCCTTCTTTACTGCGCACCGGTGCTGTAAAGAGCGTGGCAAAGATCAGCATAGTGCGAGCCTGGCGGTACTCCGCAAGCCCGAGCATGGTATCGCCGTTGAAGCGCGGGGCAATACCGCCGGCTTCACGCTGGCGGGTTTCGATCGCAGACTGGCGGTAATCTCGCCCGAAGGTGAGCATATTCCAGGCCAGATCTTCGTGCGCGTCAATGAATAGGGGGGTGTGTGTCGGTTCCATCAGGATGTATAAAAAAAGCGCACCAACGCGTGGTGCGCTTTTCTATGTCCAAAGTTTACTTCTTCTTGCCGTCGTCTTCCATCTGGTCCATCAGCGTCTGCCAGTCCATATCGCTGTATGCAGTGGAATCTACTTTGCGCAGGCTGAGGCCGATGCGGTGGTTCTCGGCATCGATCTTGAGAACACGCAGGGTGACCACATCACCTTCTTTAAGTACCTCTTTGGGGTGCTCGATGCGTTTCTCGGCGATCTCAGAGATGTGGATCAGGCCTTCAATGTCACCTTCCAAGCGGGCAAAGGCACCGAATTTGGCCAGTTTGGTGATCTTGCCTTCGACCAGCTGTCCCACCTGAATATGGGCAACTGTCTTGCTCCACGGATCATCCAGTAATTGGCGAATGGACAGGCCAATGCGTTTCTTTTCGCGGTCCACATTGATGACCTTGACCTTGACCTCATCACCGACTTTGAGGACTTCTTCGGGTTTGTTGATGCGGTCCCAGGAGATCTCGGAAAGGTGAACAAGGCCGTCCGCGCCGTTGATGTTGACAAAAGCGCCAAAATCAGCCAGGCTGGTGACACGGCCAGTGCGAATATCGCCTTCTTTCAGATCTTCAAGAATGCGATCCTTTACGGATTCGCGGGTCTCAGTGCTGGCAGCACGTTCAGAGAGGATCAAGCGACGGCGTTCGCGATCTACTTCCAGAACACGGACGGTGATCTTTTCGCCGACCATCTTGGACCATTTCTGATCCGGGTTATCGCCAGAGATGCCAGCCTTGCGGGTCAGGCTGATCTGGGAGGAAGGGACGAAGCCACGCAGGCCGCCCAGAGGGACGATGATACCGCCCTTGTTGTAACCAATGATCTCTGAATCGAAGCTGGCGCCAGAGGTCTTGCGTTCTTCGGCTTCCTTCCAGCTGGCTTCATCACGCGCGCGGTTGATGGAAAGAACCACGTTGCCGTTCTGATCTTCGGGGTTGATGACATACACATCGATGACCTGGCCGACTTTCATGGCTGCCAGGACATCCTGCGGGATGGCCTCGAATTCTTTGCCGGTGATAATGCCTTCAGATTTAGTGCCGATGCTGACCAGGATCTGGCTGACGCCGATGCTGGCGATGGTACCCTGGCGGGTCTCACCCTGGACGGGGGAATCAATGTTGCCAAAGCCTTCAGCGGCCAGCAACGATTCCATATTCTGATGATTGTCCCCGGGGTCCGGGTTGGTTGTCTTCTGATCCATATGATTAAATGACTCCAGTTTATGCGGAATTGTTCAGATTATAAGCGGTAAAGAGAGTCTTTGCAACCCTGCGCATCCGAATCAATGTTTACACGCGAGAATAATTACGAATTATGCCGGATCTCCAGGATATCGCCGTCCTGGACGATATATTCTTTGCCTTCCAGCCGCAGCTTGCCGTGCGCTTTGCACTCGTTCTTGCCGCCCAGGGCCACCAGGTCATCATAAGCCACGACCTCGGCTTTGATAAAGCCGCGCTGCAGGTCGGTGTGGATCTCGCCGGCAGCTTCAGGGGCGGTCGCACCACGCTTCACCGTCCACGCACGACACTCGTCCGGCCCGACTGTAAAGAAGGATTGCAAACCGAGCAGGTCATACGACAGGCGGATCATGCGGTAGAGGCTGGGTTCAGTGATATGGTACTCATCCAAAAAGACCTGCATCTCTTCGGGAGGCAGCTGGGCAATATCCATCTCAAGCCGGCCCTGCAACCCCACCAGCTGGCTGTGTGCATGCGGATATTCGATCTGCGGTTCCGGCTGGCCTTCTGCCAGGTTGAATACAACCAGGGTCGGTTTCAAGGATAGAAAACCAAAGCCTGCCAGCAGTTTCTCTTCTTCGGATGAAATTGCCAGGTCTCTCAAGGGTTTTTCAAGGTTCAACTCAGTTTGAAAACGGTCGAACAGCGCCTGTTCGCGCTCAATGACGGCTTTATCGCGTCCACCGCCTTTCTTGCGCTCTTCGGCCAGTCTTTCCAGCTTGCGTTCCACCGCGATGAGGTCGTTCAGAATGAATTCTGCATCCATGGTGGCCAGATCGCGCGCAGCATTCACGCTGCCAGCCGGATGCGGTACTTCTTCTGATTCAAAGCAGCGCACAACATGGATGAAACCATCCATCTGTGTCAGGTGATTTAGCAGGACACCAGAAATGCCATTCCTCCCGGCGCTGCCATCCAGCCCGGCGATGTCGGCGTAGGTCACTTTGGTGTAAATGGTCTTCTTGGGGTTGAACATGCGCGTCAAAACATCCACGCGCGGGTCCGGCACATCCACGACAGCGGTATGCACTTCCAGGCGGCCGCCCGCACCCGTAGGCACGGAGCCCCGGGTCAGCGCGTTGTACAGGGTGGTTTTGCCGGATTGCGGTAGACCGATGATTCCTAATCTCATAAGACTCCCTCGCGTCCGTCATCTTGACCGGTACGCTGGTATTGGATATACTTCTGTTCACTCTTGCCGGAGTGGCGGAACTGGCAGACGCGCACGACTCAAAATCGTGTACCCTCGGGTATGTGGGTTCAATTCCCACCTTCGGCACTAAAATTATAACATGCACGCCCCCCGGGTTTACCCCGGGGATTTTTGTTGCCTTCAGACCTTAATCATCATGTTTCGGTTCGGGCTTTTCGCGGGTCAGCCAGCGCGCCAGGCTGGCAGGCGGAGCATAGACAGCCAGCTTATCCAGTAACTCTGCAGATGTTTCAGAAACGATCAACAGATCGCGATGTTCCGGGTAGATGAAGCCCTCATGGATACCGTGTTCGATCAAAACCAACAGCGGGTCAAAATACCCGGCTGTGTTGAGCAAACCCACCGGTTGTACCCGCAATCCCAACTGCGCCCAGGTCAGTACTTCGATCAATTCGTAAAATGTTCCCAGTCCACCGGGCAGGGCGATGCTGGCATCAGATAATTCCATCATGCGCCGCTGGCGCGTTTGAATATCGGGAGCCTGTTCAATGGCGCTCAACCCGGCGTGAATCAGCTGCGGCTGATTGAGCGAATCCGGTACCACCCCCAGCACTTTCCCGCCATGCGAAAGCACACTGTCTGCCAAGGCGCCCATCAGGCCTGTCTTACCGCCGCCGTAAACCAGGCCGATACCACGTGCGGCTAGTTCCCGTCCCATCTGGCGTGCCGCCAGATGATACACCGGTTTAAGGTCATCAGCTGACCCGCAATAAACAGTAATGTTACGAAAAGATGCGTTCATTGAAGACATTATAGCGTACTCACAGCGGCAGGATTGAAGCCAGTTCTGCCGTGGAAGCCAATATCACATCCGCGCCGGCTTTGCGCAGTTCCGCTTCCTCCCCAAAACCGCAGAGCACACCCACGCTCTGCGCCCCGGCCCGTTTTGCTGCGATGATATCCACAGTGGTATCGCCCACCATCAGGCAGGCGGACGGATGAACCCCGGCCAGCCGCGCGGCTTCCAAGATCGGATCCGGGAATGGCTTGGTATGGGTACAGGTCTGGCCTGTGATGATGGACTGAAAGCGCGGGGCCAGCTGATGTGAATCGAGAAATGCCATGGTGCCTGCTTCATCCCTTGCCGAAACCACTGCCAGTGGGTAGCGAAGTGCCAGCGCATCCAGTAAACCCAGTACACCAGGGACCAACCAGAAAGGCGGCTTACGCTTGCCGATGCCCAGCCGGTTGAGCTGATGGATGCACCAGGCGATCTCATCATCCCAACCAAGTTGGTCCGGTATATTGAAGAGCAGGTTTCCGGGGGTCTCAAGCGCCATCACAGTACGCCGGGCAATGCGCTCCGGTTGGACACGCGGGAAGAGCCGGGGCAGGTAACCCAGCGCGGCAGCGAAACGGTTGACCCACTGGTCATCGGTATCGGCCAGAGTACCATCCACATCAAAACAGATCAGGCGTACGAGCTGCGGGTCTATCGGCATGGGGATATTGTAGCATGCACACCGCATCCCCTACGGCTAAAAATATCGGTTCAGCGGTTATTTCATCTGATGAATGATGTGCTACAATACCCCATCATCCATCTGCGAGGCAGGTATTTTATGCAAAACCACTGGCCACACAAGATCATCGGGGACAAGGTTGTCATCCGCACACGCGACCGCGTCTGCGAGAACGCCGACGAGCTGCTTTCCAGCAAGTTGTGTTTCAAGATCATTCACCGCTGCGTGCGCGATCTGACAAATCACAATTCTCCGCTCGCGGGTATCTTCGATCACCGCGTCATCAGCGACGAAGACATCCAGCTGCTGGTGGATACTCTGCAGTACACCCTCAAGATCCAGGTGGACCTCATTCCGCGCTTG
The DNA here is from genome assembly GCA_903828565.1 of uncultured Leptolinea sp. GTDB lineage: Bacteria > Chloroflexota > Anaerolineae > Anaerolineales > Anaerolineaceae > PNON01. The sequence continues at coordinate 12,651 of CAIKMQ010000018.1, forward strand.
CTGCCGGGGTCCGCGCAATTCTTCCGAGACCGCGAGCTCTTGAACCAGTTCGTGGAATATGTCTACAATTACTGGCGACACTTCCAGCGGGTGATCGTCTGTGATTCCGAAGGGAACCGCTTTGACCGCCGTCCCTACCAGACCTTCAACCGTACCATTGAAATGCTCACCAATGTGGTCCGCAGCACTTATCGCGACCTGCAAGAGAACATTTCCGGCAGCCATCCGCGCATCTACCGCCAGGTACCTGCCGGCGCAGAAATAGCCACCATAGCACTGCCGCATGCCCTGCCGTACCCAACACCGGTCTACCAGAAACTGAACGAGATTGCTGTCATTCGCCAGGTCCTGATCTACCCGCCGCTCATCTTCAACCCGCCGATGAACAAACGCAGCGGGACATTCGAGCGCGTGAATGCCAATCCGCTCGATCACCTGGATCTGAAGCGCGAGAATTGGATCTGTTACCCCGCCAAAGTGGGGGCGCTCACCATTATGGTGTACTTTTCATATAAATTCGCTGAACTGGGATTCTCGCTGTGCAACCTGTTCGAACTGGCAGAAGAAACGGATCTGCAGCGCAAACCGGATGCGGCTTTCCTGTTCGGCATCCCGGAAGAGGATTTCCCCAATCTGGGGAAGGGCAAGACCATCTTCTACGATGATGAAAAGAACGATATGCTGATCGGCGCCATCCCGGACGGCGATGCCTACGGCTACTTCGGTTATTTGAAGAAAATGGTGCTGACCCTGCACAATATCGTCATGATGAAGCGCGGGCGTATGCCTTTCCACGGCGCGCTGGTGCAACTTAAGGTGCGCGGGGCGGCACCGCTTACCGTGCTGACGCTGGGCGATACCGGAGCCGGTAAATCAGAATCGCTGGAAGCATTCCGCCAGATTGGGCAGGAGGAGATCGAACAGATCACGATCATTGCCGATGATATGGGATCCCTGGTGCACGAGATGGACGGCGGTGTCAGCGGCTACGGCACAGAAACCGGCGCTTTCATCCGCCTGGATGACCTGCAGACCGGGTATGCCTTCGGCCAGATGGACCGGACCATCATCATGAGCCCGGATCAGGTGAACGCGCGCGTGGTCCTGCCGGTGACCACCTACGATACCATCACCCGCGGATATCCCATTGACGTGGTGCTGTACGCCAACAACTATACCGAAGTACAGGCAGGAGACTCCACCATCCGCTGGTTCAAAGACGCAAAAGAGGCGCTGCCTGTATTCCGCGCCGGCAATGTGATGAGCAAGGGGACCACCACGACCACCGGCCTCACAGCCACCTACTTTGCCAATGTCTTCGGCCCGGAGCAGTACCAGGCCGTCCATGAGAAGCTGGCCACCGAATACTTCGGCGCTTTGTTCAAGAAACAGGTGCTGGTAGGCGAACTCTGCACCCAACTGGGCATCCCCGGTATGGAACAGGCCGGACCTGAACGCGCCGCGCGCGAATTGCTGGAGCTGGCAAAAAAACGCCGCTGTCTATAATTGATACTTGTCTAAATCATAATTTCCGCTATTTGATTTCACTAATTCCACCCAGTTGATTTCACCCTGTGAATTACAAAACCTTTCAATGAATTGTATCGTTAGCAGGTTGGTGATTTTCGCTCTTTCCTTTTCGAAATTATCATTATGTTCCTTTGCGCGAAAACCCAGTGGTTCAATAATCTCAGTATATAACTCTTTATTGTCACTAATTAATGACCAAAAATTCTGGCCGACTACGCATAAATACCCTAACTTGTGGAAAGATGTTCTTCTTCTACCATAACATATACCCAGAGTGGGTTGCGGTTCTAGATGCTGGGAAGATTGCCGAATCCTTTTAGCAGATACTTGGAAATCATCTACCATTTTTTTGTGTTGACTGGAATTACCCCAATTTTCTCCACTTTTTATTGAAACCAAATAGTGCTTGCTTCCTCTTAGAAATTCCAAATCTATTCCTTGAGCACTAGATTTATGTCCACCAACAGTTAAGCCGGCAATAAAAACGGCTAAATCTTCTAGAAAATCCCCAAATATCTTCTCTTCTGATGATGATAGGAAAGCCGCAAGAGTATTTGAGATCAACTCTGATGCAATTAGTATATTCTTTGCCCTAAATAGATAGGGGTTCTTGTCAATTAATCTGTTAAGCGTAAGGTTGGCAAGTATTTGTAATCGCTTCTCATGAAAACCCGTAATATGTGTATTTACATAATCCTCTACAATACCTGATTCGAGTTTTTTCATCTCACTTACTCCCTACTGCTTTTTCAATCGAGATTCGTTTATATGCAACCGAGCAATAGTCTGAATTAATATCAATACCTAAATACTTCCTGTTTAATCTTGCAGCAGAAACGCATGTTGTTCCAGATCCAACAAATGGATCAAGCACAATATCGCCTTCTTTGGTAAATAGCTTTATAAACCATTCTGGAAGTCCTGTTGGAAATACGGCAGAATGCTGTTGGTTATAACATTCCGTTGCCATATGTATTACATTACTGGGATAAACAAGGTCTTTGCCTACCCAGTTTGAAATGTTCTTTCCAAAACCACTGCCCACCCTCGAATTATCTCGGGTTTTATCTTTTTCGGATAAATTCCTCAGTCTTCCTTCTGCCCAACTACCTATGGGTATTTTGACTTCATCTTGATACATTTGGAATTGTTTTGTCTTTGTAAAATGCAGCAAACGCTCCCAGTTATCTCGAAATCTATTTGGCCATTTCCCCGGATGGCTATTCTTTTTATGCCACATGTATTCTTCTGTCCATAACCAACCTTGACGACGAAGTTCAAGGATTAATTCAATAACATAGGTATGTCTTTCCCCGTTGACGACTCGCTCTTTTATATTTAAGATGAATGATCCGGTGGGTTTTAATACACGTAGAAACTCTTGCGCTCTAGGCAAAAACCAACTAACGTAATGATCTGCGTCTATTCCCCCGTAGGTGTTCTTTCGTTGATCTGCATAGGGGGGAGATGTAAAGATCAAATCAATCGAGTCTGATGGAATATCCTTTAAAACATCAAGGCAATCTCCGCATATGATGGAGTCGTCATAGCCAACAGGATTATTCGTCGCTAACTGATTCCAGAGCATTAATTGAGGGGGGTTCAGGCCATTATCTTTTATATAATAACCTATCTTAATTTC
>CAIKMQ010000019.1 GCA_903828565.1 uncultured Leptolinea sp.
TGGCGGGTATACCCATACTTCGGTCGCTCTGCGCGATGCAATCTCGGCCATCCGTATTCCAGTGATCGAAGTACACCTTTCCAATGTGCATGCCCGTGAGGAATTCCGGCGGCTCTCGATGCTGGCGCCTGTGTGCGCCGGGTCAATCGCCGGTTTTGGTTGGCGCTCTTACCTATTGGGGCTGCATGCTTTGACTGCCATGGTGGGTAGTATTTCAGATGGTGTGTAAATCGTGGAATGAACACCCTGATTTACACGATATTCGACAAGCCGTGAGAATGTCTTAAAGAGGTTACGGTGAACCCGCGGATATGGGCGGCCAGGGTTCTGATCCTGGTGGTCTTTTTGGTGAATGTGCAGTGTGCTTTGTTGTTTATCGCTTTTCCTGACCGGTTTGCGCCTGGCTTTGAACTGGAAGGTGCTGCCGGGCGGGGGGCGGTTCAGGGGTTTGGCATTCTCTTCCTGATGTGGAATATTCCTTACGGGGTGGCATTAAGCCACCCCGTTAACCGGAGAGTCTCGCTTTATGAGGCCACTGCCATGCAGGCCACCGGCTTTGCCGGCGAGTGCCTGCTGCTGGCTGGCTTTCCAAACGGCCATTCTCTCATCCGCGAGACGGTGAGCCGCTTTATCCTGTTTGATGGGGCGGGGTTGGTGCTGCTGCTGCTGGCCCTGACACTCACGGTGAAGGTAAGAACCGGCAGCAGCGCTCGAAAGTAAATCTTTTCTAAACCAACGGTAAGATCAGTTCTACGACAATGCCGGCGCGGTCACTGCGGTTATACATTCGATATTTTCCACTCGCTTCCCACACCAGTTTGGCCACGCATGACAGCCCTAATCCCATGCCGGCCACTTCGCCGGTTAGATCTTTGTCGGCCTGGTAATAAGGCTGCCAGACATTGCGTAACTGCTCTGGCGATAGTGAAATGCCATCGTCGGTCACTTTCACCAGCATCTTATTCTCATCCTGCGCGGTATCCTGTGCTGCGCCGCGCGTCTTATCCTGAAGGGGCAGTAATTCAATTTTCAGGCTGGGAGACAGGCCTGGATGGAACTTCCGGGCATTTTCGATAATTTCTCGGAAAATTGATTCCACGGCCCGGTAAGATAAGGTGAGCGTGTATGGATCAAGGGTACGCTCGTAGTGAATATTGAATTTTTGGATATTGGTTTCGCGGCAGATCGAGGCAATAACCTCTTGCAGATCTTTAGCGGAGACGCTGCCGCCGGTTTGCACAGTATCTGAGAGGTGGATCGAATGAAGAACGTCGCGGACCTCTCCTTGCAGCCTTTTGGCCCCAACCAGCATAGCCTCAGAGATATCGACCATATCTTTGAGATCTCTTTTAACCGCCTGGTGATGAATCAGTTCCGCAGCCATTAGTATTTGAGCAACGGGGGTTTGAAGCTTGTGTGAAATCATCTGTTGGAAATTCCACACTTCTCGCTCCAGGGTAAACTTCTCAGTAACTTCGGTGATATGGATTAGTTTTCGTGGCTTATCGCTGGATTGAAGCGATAATACCTGAATGTTTAAATAAACTGGCGCATGATGTTTGGTTTCGGGCTGCATCATGAGTAAAGATAGGCCTTCAATGGCGGGCCACTTTTGCCAGTTTTCTTCAGGTTCCAGGTGATATTGTTCGCGCGCATGATCCAGGAAGGCAATTCCTGAACTCTGAGCGGGTAAGTGCAGGTAAACCTGGGCGGCAGGGTTGGCGTAGAGGATCCGGTCGTCGGCGCTTAGAACCACATATCCTTCCTGGGTCTGTTCCACCACCCAGGCAAAGCGGGCTCTTTCCAGCATCAGGTTGCGGTAACGGTTCAGGCGCACAATTGTCCTGATCCTTATGCGGATTTCTACGCGATCGAAAGGCTTGGTAATGAAATCATCTGCGCCGGCATCAATGCCGGTGATGCGCGACACGCGATCATCCAGTGCCGTTACCATGAGTACAGGAATTTCTGAAAGCAGCGGGTCTTTTCGGATCTTGCGGCAAACCTGATACCCATCCATACCTGGCATCATAACATCCAGCAGGATTACATCGGGCAAATGAGCCAGCGCTTTTTCATAGGCTTCCTTCCCGTCGTCCGCAAAGACCAACTGATATCCTTCGGGGAAAAGCACGGCTTCCAGGGCTTCCTGTCCTACTCGCTCGTCATCGACAATTAAAATCGTTGCCTTATCCATTACCACCTCTCCTGTAACGACCAATCAATATCACCTCAAAAAACAGGGGGATTGGTGTGTTGAA
>CAIKMQ010000020.1 GCA_903828565.1 uncultured Leptolinea sp.
GCATTCTTCAATGGCTATCGTCCGCAGTTCTAAATCCGGACCATGGATGTGACCGGTAACATCAAGTTACCTGCTGGCATCGAAATGGTCATGCCGGGCGACAACGTGAACCTGGAAGTGGAACTGATCGTTCCGGTAGCGTTGGAACTGGGCTCTAAGTTTGCTATTCGCGAAGGCGGCCTCACCGTAGGCGCCGGCGTGATCACAAAAATACTGGATTAGGTGTAAAGATGGCTAAACAGAAGATTCGCATTCGTCTCAAGGCATACGATCACCGCGTACTGGATCAGTCCGCCAAGCGTATTGTTGATACCGCTGAACGCAGTGGTGCACAGGTAGTTGGCCCCGTGCCGCTGCCAACCAAGTTGGAAAAATTTACCGTGCGCCGCTCGACCTTCATTGATAAAGATTCTCATGAGCACTTTGAGATCCGCACACACAATCGTTTGATCGATGTGCTGGACCCAGATTCCAAGACCATTGACATGCTCATGCGTCTGAATCTCCCCGCCGGCGTAGATATTGAGATCAAGATCTAAGTAAGGAAGTAATACACGGTGAGTAACCACCGGATATCTGGTCAACCCGGAGATTCGGTGGTAAAATCAATGCTCGTGCCAGACGTAGAAATACGCCTGTGTGAGGTAACCCAAGAGTAGGTCAGGTTGTGCCAGAAAAGGCTCGGCCGACAGACTGACTGGGTTGCGCCCGGAGATGATGCAGCCTAGCCCAGGCTGACAGTCTCGTCAATACATACTACAAGGAGAATATTGGGATGTTAAAAGGGCTTATCGGCAAGAAAATCGGCATGACCCAGATTTTCGATGAGAACGGTGCGGCTATTCCTGTCACCATCATCGAAGCTGGGCCTTGCTACGTAACCCAGGTACGCACCGCGGAAAAAGAAGGTTATTCCTCCGTGCAGCTAGGTTACGGAGCGACAAAACCGCAGCGCCTGGCATCAGGTGAACTCGGTCACCTCAAGAAAAACAATGTGCCCCCCGTCCGCGTCCTGCGCGAATTTCGCGTTAAGGATCCCCAGGTCAACGAAGGCGATACTGTCAGCGTTGATCTTTTTGCTGTCGGGGAAAATGTAGATGTCGTCGGCACATCCAAAGGTAAAGGCTTCGCAGGTGCAGTCAAGCGCTACCACTTCCGTGGTGGGCCGAAGACTCATGGTCAGTCTGACCGCCAGCGCGGCCCTGGTTCCAACAGCTCCACCACCACTCCCGGCCGGGTCTACAAGGGCTCCCGCCGTCCCGGTCATATGGGCGATGACCGCGTTACGGCTCAGAAACTGAAAGTGGTCCTGGTAGATGCGGAGAGGCACCTGATTGGTGTGCGTGGTGCCGTCCCCGGCAGCCGCGGTGGTATCGTAATGATTAGGGAGGCCCGAAAACAGTAGCAGAGCGATCTGAGATTGTTTTCTAGATGGAGCATGATGACTATGGAAGCAACTGTTTACAACATGCAGGGTGAAAAGGTCCGCACCGTTCAATTACCGGCAGAGATCTTTGAAGCCCCGATCAAGACTGACCTGATGCACCAGGCACTGGTTCGCCAGCAGGCAAATGCCCGCCTGGGCACTCACCAGACCAAAACCCGCGCAGATGTAGCTGGTGGCGGAAAGAAGCCGTGGCGCCAAAAAGGCACCGGCCGCGCTCGCCAGGGTTCCAGCCGCTCTCCGGTATGGAAAGGCGGAGGTGGGGCTCATACCCCGCATCCTCATGGCTATACTTTACAGATGCCCCGTCAGATGCGCCGCGCCGCGTTGCGCTCCGCTCTGACCGTAAAGGCACAGGATGCCAGCATTGTATTGCTGGATGGCATGCCGCTGGCGGAACCCAAAACCCGCCTGATGGCACAGGCCCTGGAAAAGCTGGTTGGCGGCTGCAGCGCTCTCATTCTCATTCCGGTAAAGAATGAAGAATACGAGAAGGTAATCCGCTCTACCAATAATATTCCAGATGCCAAGACCCTGATGGCCAGCTACCTGAATATTCGCGATATCCTGTCTTTTGACAAGATCATTCTGCCCGTTGAGGCGCTGGATGTCATCGCGGCCAACCTGGCATAGGCAGGAGAACGAATGACTACGCATTTCGATATTCTACGTAAACCCCTGGTGACCGAAAAGACCAATTATCAGGTCTCCAAACTTCACCAGTATGTATTTGAAGTTGCCAAGGACGCAACGAGGACCCAGGTGAAAGACGCCGTGGAAACAGTCTTCGATGTAAAAGTCCTGCGTGTCAACATCATCAATGTCGCCGGCAAACGTCATCGCCGTGCACGCAGCCGCCGTATGGAACTGCGCGACACTGGCCACAAGAAGGCCATTGTCACCCTGGCAGCGGAAAATCGAATTCCGATCTTTGAAGGAGTGGAGTAATGGCCGTCAAGATCTATAAACCAACTACCCCTGGTCTGCGCAATATGACCGGGAATACATTTGAGGAGATCACCAAGGATAAGCCTGAGCGCTCCCTGCTGGTCATCCGCAAAGCCTACAGCGGTCGCAACTCCTATGGTCGCGTGACCGTGCGCCATCGCGGTGGCGGTGAACGCCGCTTCGTCCGCCTGGTGGATTTCAAGCGTGAAAAGCGCGATATCCCGGCTGTAGTCGCGGCGATCGAATATGATCCCAACCGCACTGCCCGCCTGGCTCTGCTTAACTATGCAGATGGCGAGAAACGTTACATCATCGCACCGCTTGGATTGAAGGTCGGAGATACGATCGTATCAAGCAAGACTGCTGAAATCCGCATTGGTAACAACCTGCCGATTTCCAGTATTCCGATCGGCACGATGGTTCACAGCATTGAATTAAAAGAAGGCCGTGGCGCTCAGCTGGTACGGGCTGCCGGCGGAGCTGCTCAATTGCTGGCAAAAGAAGGTGATTTTGCGCAGATCCGTATGCCCTCCGGGGAAGTGCGCCTGGTCAGCCAGAATTGCTTTGCAACCATCGGTCAGGTGGGTAACCTGGATCACAAGAACATCAAACTCGGTAAAGCTGGCCGCAAACGCCACATGGGCGTTCGCCCAACGGTTCGTGGTACAGCAATGAGCCCGCGCGACCATCCGCATGGTGGTGGTGAAGGCCGCCAGCCTGTGGGTATGCCCGGCCCGAAGACCCCCTGGGGTGTTTATACCCTGGGTTATAAGACGCGCAATAACAAGCAGACAGATAAGTATATTGTCCGCCGGCGCAGTAAATCCAGCCGCTAATCCGGCGAATAGATAGATAAGAGGTCGATATATGTCACGATCGCTAAAGAAGGGCCCATTCATTGAGCCCAAACTACTGAAAAAAGTGGAGTTGATGAACACCCGGAACGACAAAAAGGTGATCCGCACCTGGAGTCGCGCCAGCACCATCTTCCCGCAAATGGTTGGCCATACCATCGCCGTTCATGACGGACGCCGGCATGTGCCCATCTATGTAACGGAAAATATGGTTGGTCATCGCCTGGGCGAGTTCGCCCCCACCCGCCATTTCCGAGGTCACGTCGCTTCGGATAAATCATCCGCCGCCAAGGGAAAGTAAGCCATGGCTCACGATATCTTTGCACAACTCAATAATGTTTCCATGTCTGCGCAGAAAGTCCGCCTGGTGGTGGATGTAGTACGCGGCAAGAAGGCTGTGGATGCAGTCAATATTCTGCATTTTCTGCCGAATGCTGCTGCCCGCCAGGTATCCAAGGTGCTTGCATCAGCCATGGCGAACGCAGAAGAGAACTTTGGGGTCAGCCGCGATGACCTGTATATTTATCGCATCAGCGCAGATGAAGCCCCGACCCGTAAATGGCGCAAGTTTGGTGCCCGTGGCCGTTTCAAACCCGTGCTACGCCGCAGCTCGCACATTTCGGTCACCTTGAGAGAAAAGGAGTAGGCGCCGATCCTCCTTATATAGGAAGAACAGGTAGCAGGAGAAATTATGGGTCGAAAAGTACATCCAATTGGTTTTCGTCTGAATATCAACCAGCCCTGGCTTGGTCGCTGGTACGCTGAAGGCAAGCAGTACTCAGATCAGCTGGCACAGGATTTCGAAATTCGCAAGGTCGTCAGAAAAGAAGCTGAGAAAGCTGGAGTTTCAAAAATCGAAGTAGAACGTTTTCCTGGCAAAGTGAAGGTTACTGTTCACACTGCCAAACCGGGCATCCTGATCGGACGCAAGGGCGAAAGCGTTAAGAAAATGCGTATAGCTCTGGAAGCATTGACGGGAAAGAAGATCGATCTTGATATCAAAGAGATCTCTAACCCCGATACCGATGCATACCTGGTGGCCGCGAATATTGCAGGCCAGATGGAACGCCGTGTATCTTACCGGCGCGCCATGAAGCGTGCACTGCAGCAGGCAATGCGCCAGGGCGCACAGGGAATTAAAGTGGAAGTTGCCGGTCGTTTGAGCGGTGCTGAAATGGCCCGCAGCGTTTGGCTGCGTGAAGGCCGTGTCCCACTGCAAACCCTGCGTGCGAATATTGACTTCGCGAAAGCGGAAGCCCTGACCACATACGGCCGTATCGGCGTAAAAGTCTGGGTCTACAAAGGCGAATCCATGCCTGTAGTGGAAGAGAAATCTGAATCCACTGAAGGCGTGTACGTCAGCGAATAAGCCCTGGCAGAACCGGAAGGTAAGAAGAGGTAGCTATTATGTTGATGCCAAAAAGAGTAAAGTGGCGCAAGCAAATGCGCGGCCGCATGAAGGGTAAAGCCCTGCGCGGTGCTGAGATCAGCTTCGGCGAATGGGGCCTGCAAGCCCTCGAGCCAGGCTGGGTGACAGCCCGTCAGATCGAGGCTGCCCGCCGTGCGATCGTCCATGCGATGAAACGCCGTGGACAGATCTGGATCCGGATCTTCCCGGATAAACCATACACCCAGAAACCGCCTGAGACCCGTATGGGTAAAGGTAAAGGTGGCGTGGAGTATTATGTGGCAGTTGTAAAACCCGGTCGTATGATCTTTGAGATCGGCGGTCTGCCAGAAGACCAGGCGCTAGAAGCGTTGCATCACGCGGTCTACAAATTCTCCATTAAGACCAAAGTCGTTTCGAAACATGGAATGACAGGAGAATAAGCGATGAAAACATCAGAACTCCGTTTGATGCCTACGGAAGAAATCAAGACCAAATTATCGGATGCCCGCAACGAATTGATGAACCTGCGCTTCCAGACCGTGACCGGCCAGTTGACTGACACCAGCCGCCTGCCTATCACACGCCGTTTGATCGCCCAGTTCGAAACAATTCTGAGAGAACGCGAGCTCGCGGCCAAGAAGGAAGGTGCAGCATGAACGAACGCCGCCGCATGACTGGTATCGTTACCAGCAATAAAATGATGAAGACCGTTGTGGTGGAGATCACCCGCTCTTTCCGTCACCCCATTTACAAAAAAGTGGTGCACACGAGCAAATCGGTGAAAGCGCATGACGAAATCGGCTGCCGCATCGGTGACAAGGTCCAGATCGTAGAAACCCGCCCGCTTTCAAAAGATAAGCGCTGGGTCGTCGAGACCGTGCTAGTGACCGAAAGCCGGACCGAAGACGCCGGTGTAGGAGAATAGCGATGATACAACAGGAATCCCGTTTGAAGGTCGCTGATAACACTGGCGCCCGCGAGCTGCTGGTCATCCATGTAATGGGTGGATCAGTCCGCCATTACGGGGCGGTTGGCGATGTGGTGGTAGCTTCTGTAAAATCCGCCGCTCCGCAGGGTTCAGTGAAGAAGAGCGATGTGGTGAAAGCCGTGATTGTACGCTGCTCTAAGGAATGGCGCCGCGAAGATGGTTCCACCATCCGCTTCGATGATAATGCCGCGGTCATCCTGGATTCTGACGGCCAGAATCCCAAGGGAACCCGCATCTTCGGCCCCGTCGCGCGCGAATTGCGCGAAAAAGGCTTTATGAAGATCGTCTCCCTCGCGCCGGAAGTCATCTAAGAAGGAGATGTAGGATCAATGGACGTTAAACTAAAAAAAGGTGATACCGTTGAGGTTATCAGCGGACGTGCAGAGGACAAGGGAAAACGCGGTGAGATCATTAAAGTTGATCCCGCTGAGAAATCCGTGGTGGTGCAGGGCATCAATATGCGTACCAAGCACCAGCGCCAGGTTCAGTCTCAGGGTCGCACCGTAAAACCCGGTAAAGTCCGTTTTGAAGCACCCGTGGACCTCTCGAATGTAATGCTAGTCTGCCCCAAGTGTGGCAAGGCTTCCCGTGTAGCGCTGCAGCGTGTGGATGATAAAACCCGCCGTGTCTGCAAGCACTGCAACGAGCAGATCGACGAATAAGCGGCTGGAGCTAAGAAATGAATAGAATGAAAGAAAGATATCTGAAGGAAATCGCGCCAGCGCTCAAGAAAAGCTTGAACCTGGATAACGTGATGCAGATCCCGCGCGTTGAAAAAGTTGTTCTGAACATCGGCCTGGGTGAGGCCATGGACAACCCGAAAGCGCTGGATGCCGCTGTAAGCGACCTGGCTCAGATCACCGGTCAGAAACCCGTGATCACCAAGGCACGCAAAAGCATTGCCAACTTCAAACTGCGCGAAGGCCGCCTGATCGGCGCCAAGGTCACCCTGCGCGGTGAGAAGATGTGGTCATTCCTGGACCGGCTGATGAACATTGTTTTACCGCGTGTTCGTGACTTTCGTGGCATTTCGCCCGAAGCCTTCGATGGCCGCGGTAATTACACCCTCGGCCTGAAAGAACAGCTAATCTTCCCTGAGATCGAGTATGACAAGATCGACAAGGTAAGAGGTATGGAAATTACCGTGGTCACTACCGCGCCAAATGATGATCAGGCCCGGGCACTGCTGACCATGCTAGGAATGCCTTTCAAGAAGGGAAACTAGTCTATGGCTAAGACATGCATGAAGTATCGTGAAATGCGCCGGAAATACCCCAGCATGGTGCGGAATCGCTGCAATCGCTGTGGTCGCCCGCACGGGTATATGCGCCGCTTTGGCCTGTGCCGCATCTGTTTCCGCGAGAACGCACTGGAAGGCAAAATTCCAGGTGTTACCAAGGCATCCTGGTAACCCGGAGGTGGATGAAAATGAGTGTTATTGATCCAATCGCAGATATGTTGACCCGCATCCGGAATGGCGTGCTCATTGGGCAGCCCATGGTAGCGATGCCTACTTCCAAGATCAAGGCAGAGATCGCCCGCATTTTGAAAGAAGAAGGCTATATTGATGGTTTTGAGATCGTCGATGGAGAAAAGACCGCGCAGAAGATATTGCGTGTACGGTTGAAGTATGTCGGTGAACGGCGCGAACGACGCCCGGTGATTTCCGGGTTAGAACGCATCAGTCGCCCCGGCCGTCGGATCTACAGCCAGAAACAGGATATTCCGTATGTCCTTTCCGGCATCGGCGTAGCCATCCTCTCCACGCCCAAGGGCGTGATGACCGGCTCACGAGCCCGACAGTTAGGCGTCGGCGGTGAGATCCTGTGCAAAGTCTGGTAACCCGGTCTGATAGGAGGATTGTACAGTGTCAAGAATAGGACGTTTACCGGTAACGGTTCCATCCAATGTGAAGGTAGATATCCAGGGAAGCATGGTGAAGGTGCAAGGCCCGCAGGGCGAACTTTCACGACAGTTTTCCCCTTCCATGGATATCACTGTTGAGAACAACCAGATCCTGGTGAAGCGCCCCACGGATTCCCCGGAACACCGCGCGCTGCACGGCACGACCCGCGCTGTCATCAACAACATGGTGACAGGCGTAAGTACCGGTTTCAACATTGTGCTGGAAATAGATGGCGTGGGATACCGCGCCGAACTGGATGGCGAAAAGCTGGTGCTTTACCTTGGCTATTCTCACCCGGTTGTGGTTGAACCCCCCGCGGGTGTGAAGTTTGAAGTGGATACTAAAACTCGCCAGGTAAAGATTTCCGGCCGGGATAAGGAACAGATCGGCCAGGTTGCAACGAATATCCGCAGCTATCGCCCACCTGAGCCGTATCATGGCAAGGGTATCAAATATGCTGGTGAGAAGATCCGCCGCAAAGCTGGTAAATCTGGCAAGGCCAAGAAGTAGGTGACGCATGGCAAATAAAACTCGTCAAGAAGCGCGCATTCACCGCCACCAGCGGGTGCGCAAGAACATTTCAGGCACTGCCGACCGGCCGCGCGTCAGCGTGTTTCGCAGCGTGTCCGATATCTATGCCCAGGTGATCGATGACCAGGCGGGTGTAACTCTGGTTGCTGCTTCCAGCATTGATAATGAGCTGAAAGCAAAGATGAAAGGCTTGAAGAAAACCGAACAGGCCGACCTGGTAGGCAAGGCGTTAGCTGAGCGTGCCAAAGCTAAAGGGATCACCACGGTCGTTTTTGACCGCGGCGGGTTCCGGTACATGGGCCGGGTGAAAGCTCTGGCTGATGGGGCGCGCAAGGGCGGCCTTGAATTCTAACTAATAGGCAAAGGTCTGATATGGATTCAATCGATTATCAAAACACTGAAACAGGATACGACGAGCGAGTGATCGAAATCGCCCGTGTGGCCAAAGTAGTAAAAGGTGGCCGCCGCTTCTCGTTCCGGGTAACCATTGTGGCTGGTGATAACAATGGCAAGATCGGTATGGGTGTAGGCAAAGCCAATGCTGTACCTGAAGCTATGCGTAAAGCGACTGAACGCGCTCACAAGAATATGCGCAAGGTCACCCTCTCAGGCTCCACAATTCCGCATGAAGTAACCGCCAAAGTGGGTGGGTCTGTAGTGCTCTTGAAGCCTGCTTCCCCCGGTACTGGCGTTATCGCCGGCGGTGGTGTACGCGCCGTGCTTGAAGCAGTCGGCGTGCATGACATCCTGACAAAATCTCTGGGCAGCAATACGGTCCTGAACATCGTCCAGGCAACATTAATGGCGCTGGACAGCCTGAAATCTCCCCAGCAGGAAGCTGCGAACCGCGGCAAGAACATTAAGGATGTCCTTCCGTTCTGGGAGAGGAGAAAGAATGCCTAAGAAAGTAGAAGCTCCCAAAGTAAAGATGGTGAAGATCACCCAGGTGAAATCTGCCATTGGTTACTCCAAGGTGCATAAAGCCACCATCCGCGCTCTGGGCATCCACCGGATGCACGAGACAGTGGAACAGGTGGATACCCCCACCCTGCGCGGAATGCTGCGCAAAGTGGCGAACCTTGTAGATGTAGTTGAAGAGTAGGTATAACGATGAGACTGAATGATCTTAAGCCCAATCCGGGCGCAAAAAAAGACCGCAAGCGCGTTGGCCTCGGCATTTCTGCCGGTCAGGGTAAGACTGCTGGCCGTGGCACGAAAGGCCAGGCTTCCCGTACCGGTGAAGGTCCGCGCCTGTACCATCAGGGCGGCAACCTGCCTTTCTTCCGCCGCCTACCATTCATGCGTGGTGAAGGTTTTACCTCCATCAACCGGGTGGAATACACCGAGATCAATCTGCTCGAGCTGAACCGCTTTGCGGCCGGCACTGAGATCGATCCCGAAGTGCTCTTCGAAGCTGGTTTCATCCGCAAGGCGGGTGCACCGGTCGTCATCCTGGGGGATGGCGAGATTAATGTTGCTTTGAAGGTCAAGGTTCACAGGATCAGCAAATCTGCCCGCGCGAAGATCGAAGCTGCCGGCGGAAGTGTTGAGATCCTGTAACATACACCGATAAGGAGAATCCATTATGAAGCGTTCACCCTGGCGCTATCTATGGAAAAGCGAAGACATCCGCAAGAAGCTGCTAATCACGCTTGCCTTGCTGGTACTTTACCGCCTTGCAGCCAACATTCCGGTCCCCGGAGTGAACCGCGAGGTGATAGCCAGCATAGCCAGTGGCGGTGGAGCTGCGGGTAACCTCTTCAATCTGCTGGATCTACTTTCCGGTGGGACAGTTTCCCATTTCTCCATTCTGGCGATGGGTGTGTACCCTTACATCACCGCACAGATCATCCTGCAGCTGCTTGTACCGATCATCCCCGCCCTGGAGCGTAAGATGCGCGAAAACCCGCGCGAATCCCAGAGCTGGATGGAAAAGTGGACAGTCATTTTGACCATTCCTATGGCGCTGCTTTCAGCAGTCGGGCAGATTAACATCTTCCGCTCTCTCGCTGGTGTACCGGTACTCGACAATTATGGTTTCACTGGTTCAGCACTACTGCCCACCCTGGCGACATTGTTCTCAATGGTTGCCGGAACGATGTTGGGTGTCTGGCTCGGCCAGTTGATCTCTGAATACGGTATCCGTAACCAGGGCCTTTCTCTGATCATCTTTGCGGGTATCGTATCTCGTATGCCAGCCAACCTGCTCTCGCTCCTGAGCGATCAGCAGAACCGCTGGTTGATCATTGTCATTCTGGCCATCCTGGCTGCGACTGTATTTGCGATTGTCTTTGTACAGCAGGGACGTCGCAATGTTCCGGTGATGTTCCCCGGTCGCCGAATTGGCAACCGCATGTCCATGCCAGTCAAGAGCAACTTGCCCCTGATGATCAACATGGCCGGCATGATCCCGCTGATCTTTGCGCAATCACTGCTTACCTTCCCTGCCATTCTGGCTTCATACTTCCTGAGATCTCAGACAGCGTGGGTGGCTAACCTGGCAGCTGGTGTCAATAAAGTCTTTGGTGGTACCAGTGCCTGGTACGGTCTGCTTTACTTTGTCTTTGTTGTGGCATTCACCTTCTTCTATACAGATGTCCTTTTTGCCCAGCAAAACTATGGCGAGAACCTGAAGAAACAAGGCGCGCAGATCCCCGGTGTGATCCGTGGAACTCCCACGCAAAAATACCTAACCAAGGTGCAGCGTCGCATCACCATGCCCGGCGCACTTTTCCTGGGTATTGTGGCAGTTCTTCCGTACATCCTTTCGGCGGTACTACCTCAGTCTGCTGGTTCCGGTTTACTGCTGGTCTCCTCCGCTGGTTTGCTGATCGTTGTAGGCGTTGTCCGCGATACCTTTACTATCATCGATACCGAGTTGAAGGTACACGGCTACGACGAGCAATTGATCAAGAACTAATATGCCAAATTACTACGTCTTTCTCGGCCCTCCGGGCGCAGGCAAAGGAACCCAGGCAAAGATCGTTGCAGATACCCTGCAGCTTTCTCACGTGTCCTCTGGTGATATTTTTCGGGCGAATCTGAGCAATCAGACTGAGCTGGGAAAATTAGCCCAGGGATACATGAACCGTGGTGAACTTGTCCCGGATGACCTGACCATCAGCATGATACGCGACCGCCTGCAGAAACCAGATTGCGGAAAGGGAGCCATTTTGGACGGCTTCCCACGCACACCGGCGCAGGCGGAAGCACTGGATATTATGCTGCGGGAGAATGCAGGTGAAGTGGTTTTTGTACCACTGATCTCAGTACCCAATAACCTGATCCTGGAACGCATGACCGGCCGTTGGTCTTGCCGCGCAGCCGGCCATGTGTATCACAGTAAATACAACCCGCCGAAACAGGCAGGTGTATGCGATCTGGATGGATCAGAGTTGTATCAACGGGAAGACGACAAGCTGGAAACAGTGCAGAAGCGGTTGGATGTCTATGAAAAACAAACCGCACCGCTGATCGCCTACTACTCCGCCCAGGGTAAGCTGGTTGAAATTGACGGATCTCTGGAAATCACCCAGGTAACCGCTAGCTTGTTGCAGGCCCTGGCCGGCAAGTAAAAGGTAACAGAAGATGTCCTGGGATCGTCAGATTAACCTGAAAACTGCTGCTGAGATCGGCATGATGCGCGAAGCCGGTCGAATCAATGCGAAAGCATTGCAGGCAGCTGCAGCAATCATTCGGCCTGGTGTCACAACCGCGGATTTGAATGCGGCAGCGGAAGAAGTATTAAAAAAGCATGGAGTTTACTCTCCATTCAAGAACTATCCGGGTCCATACCCCTATCCGGCCAGTATTTGTACCAGTGTCAACGCTGAACTGGTGCATGGTATACCGGGGAAGCGTAAGCTGATCGAAGGCGATATCGTTTCCATGGATTGCGGCACAGTTTACAAAGGTTTTGTCGGTGATTCTGCCATCACAGTGGGTGTGGGAAATCTCTCAGAACCCGCCCAACGGCTGCTGGATGTGACGCGTGAATCACTGCGAATTGGTATTGAGCAGATGGTGCCGGGCAATCATATCGGTGATATTGGCGCAGCCATCCAGGACTATGTGGAACGCAACGACATGAATGTCGTGCGTGAATACACAGGTCACGGGGTGGGGCGACAAATGCACGAAGGGCCGGCAGTTCCCAACTACGGCATACCTGGCCGCGGGATGGAACTGAAAGCTGGCATGACCATCGCGCTCGAACCCATGGTGATGCTCGGGTCGTACCACACCACGGTACTGCCTGACGAATGGACCGTTGCCTCTCGGGATGGCGCGCTGACAGCACATTTTGAGCACAGCGTAGCAATCACCGAACAGGGACCGGTGATCTTAACGGAATTATAGAGAATCATCTGGACGAAAGCAGTGGTCGGCGGTATAATTTGAACTTTGCAGCCACGACTGCGAGAATGATCATAAGGAGTAAGTAGAGTATGAAAGTATCACCATCCATTCGCAAGCGCTGCGCGAAATGCAAAGTGGTTAAACGCAACCGCAGGTTGTTCATTATCTGCGAGAATCCAAAACACAAACAGCGACAGGGATAAGAGATTATGGCGAGAATTGAAGGTGTTGACCTTCCCCGCAACAAGCGTGTGGAAGTAGGCGTTCAGTATATCTTTGGCATTGGCCCCACCCGCGCCAAGCAGATTTTTGCTGCCACTGGTGTTAACCCCGATATCCGGGTGAAAGACCTTTCGGAAGCGGATGTAAACCTGCTGCGTGAATATATCACCAAGACTTTCAAGGTGGAAGGTGATCTGCGCCGAGAAGTGACCATGAACATCAAGCGGCTGATCGAGATCGGCTGCTACCGTGGTATGCGCCACCGCCGCAATCTCCCCTGCCGCGGTCAGCGTACCCGCACGAACGCACGCACTTGCAAAGGTCCTAAGAAGACAGTTGCCGGTCGCGGACGCCGACGTGGTGCAACCAAGAAATAAGATCGCAAAGGGCTGTTCCGCTGGTAGGGATCCCTCGACCCCACGGCTGACCGGCGGAATACCCAGGCGATCTGACAGAAATCATTTAGTGAGGTTTTATGGCACAAAACGTACGCTCAACAAGACGGACGACAACCGCGCGCAAAGTAAAGCGCACATTGTCTTCTGGGCAGATACACATTTTTGCTTCTTTCAATAACACCATCATCACCATTACCGATAAAAAAGGGAATGCTGTATGCTGGGGTAGCTCCGGTTCCGCAGGTTTCAAAGGCTCTCGCAAGAGCACGCCGTTTGCCGCCCGCCTGGCCGCAGAGCAGGCCATCAAAGCAGCTACTGCCATGGGCCTTCAGGAAGTAGATGTGTATATCAAAGGACCTGGTCCGGGTAGAGAGTCAGCCATCCGGGCTGTACAGTCGTTGGGTCTTCGGGTGCATTCCATCTCGGATATCACCCCGGTTCCGCATAACGGCTGCCGTCCTCCCAAGAAGCGCCGCGTCTAGTCTTAACTTAGAGAGGGATCTTACCTATGGCAAAATATTTAGGACCGGTATGCAAATTATGCCGGCGTGAAGGTGAAAAACTATTTTTGAAAGGTGAACGCTGTTTCACCGCCAAGTGTGCTTTTGATCGTCGCGGCTTTGCCCCCGGTCAGCACGGAAAAACCGGTGGTCGGGGCGGCAGTGACCGCGCTTCGGATTACTCCCGCCAGTTACGTGCCAAGCAGAAAGCCCGCCGCGTTTATGGCATGTTCGAAAAACAATTCCGCCGCTATTACTCCCTGGCGCAACGCCGCCGCGGTCTCACAGGCGTCAACCTGCTGCAGACTCTCGAAACCCGGCTGGATAACGTTGTGTTCCGCCTGGGCTATGCTGCCAACCGTGCGCAGGCCCGCGAGCTGGTGACCCACGGCCATTTTACCGTCAATGATCGCCGCATCGATGTTCCTTCCATGCTTCTCAAACCAGGCGATAAGATTACCGTTCGTGAAAGCTCCACAACCGCAACCTTTTTCAAGGACCTGCGTGATGTAGCTGAATCCCGCAATCCCGCCATGTGGCTGGAGAGGGATCTAAAGAACCTTTCAGGTCGTGTCGTTCGCTTACCCGAACGGTCTGAGATCGATGGCAACCTGACTGAACAGCTGATCGTTGAGTATTACTCTCGCTAATTCTGCCAATGTCGGCGCGCGGTAGTTCTTGGGTGCGTTGACGAAAGGAAGAAGAATGACTGGTTATTTAGAAATCGAACATCTGCCCAAAGTAGAACGTGTAGCTGATACACGCAATTACGGCAAGTTCGTCATCAAACCGCTGGAACGCGGATATGGTGTGACCCTGGGTAATGCCTTGAGGCGCGTTCTGCTCTCATCGCTGGATGGTGCCTGCGTCACTTCCATCCATATCAATGACCTTCCGCATGAATTCACCGAAATTGCCGGTGTGCAAGAAGATGCAATTCAGGTAATTTTGCAGATCAAACAGATCCGCCTAAAATTACATGATGTAGACTCTGCCACCATGCACCTGGATGTTCATGGCGATGGTGTTGTCACCGCTGCTGATATTACGACTCCCGGTGAGATCGAGATCGTCAACCCCGATCTGTATCTCTTTACAGTGGATGACAAGAAGGCAAAGCTGACGATCGACATGACCGTGGAGCGCGGACGTGGCTATTCCCCTGCAGATGACCGCCGGGGTAAAGGCCCGATCGGCGACTTACCGGTTGACGCGATCTACTCTCCGGTGAAACGTGTGAACTGGGATGTGAAATCCACCCGTGTGGACCAGGATACCAATTTTGATAAATTGGAACTGGAGATCTGGACTGATGGAACCACTACCCCGGAAGAAGCTCTGAGCAATTCCGCAAAGATCCTCGTACGGCACCTGCAGTTGATCGCCGGTGTGAGCGAAGAGATCGCCATACGGACTGAAGCCAAAGAAGCAGTGGTCAGCAAGGTATCTACCGAAGTAGCTGAAACACCGATCGAGAACCTGGATCTGCCGATGCGCGTTTTCAATTCCTTGAAACGAACTGGCATTCAGAATGTTGGACATGTACTAGAGTTGCTGGATAAGGGTGATGATGCTGTCATGTCCATCCGCAATTTTGGCGAAAAAAGCCTCGATGAACTTCGGTTGAAGATGATCGAAAAAGGCTATTTACAAGAAGATAAGAAAGTGGAGTAATCAAGATGCGCCATCAGATTTCCGGTTACCGTTTGGGCCGCGATAAGGACCACCGCACGCAGATGCGCCGCACCCTCATCAAGCAGCTCTTCGAGCATGAGAAGATCACCACAACCCGCGCCAAAGCCGCAGCTATTCGCGGACAGGCAGAGCAGTTGATCACGCTCGCTAAGAACAGCGCCAGCCTTTCAGATATTGAAAAGGTCAACGCCCGCCGCCTGGCCGCCAGCTACCTCGGCAATGCCAACGATACTGTGCGCAAGCTGTTCGATGACCTCGGCCCCCGTTACAGCAAGCGACCGGGTGGATACACCCGTGTACTCAAACTCGGCCCACGCCTCGGCGATGCGGCTGAAATGGTTATGCTTGAGTTGGTTGAAGAATAAATCCCTGAGTTTTCAGGGTATCCATCTCGTCCGCAGGACGTGAATGGAATGGCACATTACCAGGTTACTTTATCATACGACGGTACAGCTTTTGCAGGGTACCAGCGCCAGGCAAACTCCCGTACAGTACAAGCGGAAGTCGAAGCGGCGCTGAAACGGCTTGGTTGGCAGGGGAGTTCCATCCCCGCAGCCGGCCGGACGGATAGCGGTGTTCATGCCGCGGGTCAGGTGATCGCTTTTGATCTGGACTGGCGGCACGGTACACAATCACTGCTTTTAGCCCTCAACAGTTACCTGCCGGAAGATATTGCCGCGAGAGATGCGAGTATCGCACGGGACGATTTTCATCCCCGTTATGACGCACTCTGGCGGGAATACCACTACCGGCTGGTGTTGGATGCCCGGCGTGATCCCCTGCAGGATAGATACTGCTGGCGGGTCACGGAAGTGGATCCGGCAGTACTTGCCATCTGCGCGAACGCAGTCATTGGTGAACGTGATTTTGCGGCATACGGTACCCCGCCCCGGCCCGGAAGCAGCACGATCCGCTCTCTCATGCGTTCTGAATGGATACAGGAAGGTCAACGGCTGGATTATTACATCCGCGCAAATGCCTTTCTTTATCACATGGTACGCAGGTTGGTCTTTCTACAGGTAGAAGCAGCACGCGGGAAGTTTGAACCTTCCGCATGGCTGGCTGATATATCTACCGGTATGAAGGACCACCCCGGGATAGCCCCAGCCAGGGGTCTATCACTGGAAAAAGTGATGTATGTTGGAGAAACTGGTTAGCCAGATCAAGATAAAAGTTAGTGGAGAGGATGACAGTGGACAAAACATTCGTCCTAAAAGGAAAGATCGAACGTGAATGGGTACTGGTGGATGCCAATGAGCAGACACTGGGTCGCCTTGCCACACAGATCGCACATATTCTGATGGGTAAGCATAAGCCAACCTTTACCCCGGGCGTGATGATGGGAGATTCCGTCATCGTTATCAATGCTGGCTTTATCAAAGTAACCGGCAATCGCCTGACCGAGAAATTCTATTACGCGCACTCCGGGTTTCCCGGTGGTTTGAAGTCTGTCAGCTTGAAAGATCAGCTGAAGAACCACCCCGATCGTGTGATCCGGCACGCAGTGTGGGGTAT
This sequence comes from uncultured Leptolinea sp., assembly GCA_903828565.1. Taxonomy (GTDB): domain Bacteria; phylum Chloroflexota; class Anaerolineae; order Anaerolineales; family Anaerolineaceae; genus PNON01. The sequence continues at coordinate 16,751 of CAIKMQ010000020.1, forward strand.
GATCCCTCACAATAAAATGGGCCGTGAATTGATCAAGAAGATCAAAGTTTACGCTGGCTCCGAACATCCACACCAGGCGCAAACGCCGACTGTGGTAGAGTAGAAGAGGTAACATGACCGTAACATATTTTGAAGGTATTGGCCGTCGCAAAGAAAGCACCGCTCGCGTCCGCCTGCAGAGTGGCAGCGGGAAAGTTACCGTGAATAACAAGGCCGGTGAAGAATACTTCAACCGGATGGGTGATATGGAATTATTCCTTTCTCCCCTGGCTGCAGCCGGACAGGATCGCGCCCAGTATGATATCACCGTGCTTGTCAATGGCGGCGGCGTCACCGGGCAGACATTCTCCTGCCAGCTGGGGTTGGCTCGTGCGCTCGTCAAAATGAATGCCGAGCTTGTACCCACAATGCGCAAGGGTGGTTTCCTAACTCGCGATCCGCGTGTCAAGGAACGCAAGAAGCCAGGCCTCAAGCGCGCCCGCAAGGCTCCTACCTATACCAAGCGTTAATCCACGCTTATCCGATCCCTCAACGCAGAGGCACTGGGAACAGTGTTCTCTGCGTTTTCTTTTAACCCATTTGACTGGAGGATGAACCCATGACAGGAATTACAGTGATGGGGCTTGGCCCGGGCCGGATCGATCAACTGACGAAAGAAGCAATCGATCATCTGACCGGAGTGGGGGAGCTATATCTGCGTACCTGCAAACACCCGATGGTAAAAGACCTCCCAGCGCACTTAAATATTCTGTCTTTTGATGAGATCTATGATGCCTCTTCGCAATTTGAAGATGTCTACGCTGAGATCGTCCGCCGCGTGCTGGAACTGGGAAGGCGCCCCGTGGGGGTGACCTATGCTGTGCCGGGTTCACCTTTCGTTGCCGAGGCAACCTGTCCCGAAATCATTAAGCAGGCTCGCGAACTCGGAATTCCCGTCCGCGTGATCGAAGGGATCAGTTTCATCGAACCGGTTTGTACAGCATTGGGAATCGATCCTTACCCACGTCTCGTATTGGCAGATGCAATGGAACTGGCAATGGCACGCTTTCCGAGTTTTCCGCCAACCTTTCCGATCTTGATCGCCCAGGTTTATTCCCGCCAACTGGCAGCAGAATTGAAAATGACGCTATCTGCAGTCTACCCCGATGAGCATCCGGTTGTACTTGTGCATGCTGCCGGGACTGAGGATGAGATTGTAGAGCGCCTGCAATTGTATGAGATCGATCGCAGCGAACAGATCGGTTTATTGACAGTCTGTTACCTGCCGCCAATGGGTAACGGCAGCGGTTTTGAAGATTTCGCGGAAGTAGTAGCCCGTTTACGTGATCCGCAGGGCGGCTGCCAGTGGGACAGAGAGCAGACCCATTTGAGCCTGCGAAAAAGCCTGCTGGAAGAGACCTATGAAGCCCTTCAGGCCATCGATGAAGGAGACCCGCAAAAGTTGAGCGAAGAATTGGGGGACCTGCTGCTGCAGATCGTACTACACGCGCAGATCGGGTACGAAGAGGGTGATTTCAACATGCGGGATGTCCTGCAAGGAATCCATGACAAGATCGTTCGCCGGCATCCGCATGTTTTTGGCGATACGCAGTTGCGCGATATGGATCATCTGCTGGCCAACTGGGAAAAGTTGAAGGCAGCTGAGCGTAAGGAAAATGGCAATGCCGAAAAGAGTTTGCTGGATGGTGTTCCTGCTATTCTACCTGCACTCGAGCAGGCACAGGAAGTACAGGCTCGCGCTGCCCGGGTAGGATTTGACTGGAAAGACATCAATGGTGTCCTTGCCAAAGTGATGGAAGAAATCAATGAGATCCAGGCTGCCCAAAATCAAGAAGAGCTGGTGGATGAATTAGGAGATCTGCTCTTCGCGCTCGTAAATTACTCCCGCTGGCGTGGTGTGGAAAGCGAATTTGCATTGAAGGGGACTGTTGAAAAATTCCGCCTGCGTTTTGGGTATATTGAAAAGAAGGCGCGAGCGCAGGGACGGGAAGTCTCTCAGCTGAGTTTTGAGGAATTGGACGCTGCCTGGGAGGAAGCTAAAAGAGTAATTGGATAAGATACTAAAAGAAACCGCCATCTTTTTCAGATGGCGGTTTCTTTAATATTTTGCTTGATACTTTACAAAGGTTCGAAGCGCGCTGTAAAGTGCCGCATCAGCGGAGCCTGGTAAGTAATCTTGAAACCGCGCAGCTGATCTTTGCTCTCGCGGATCTCTTTGAGCACATCCAGCACATAATCAAAGTGGCTTTGGGTGTACATACGGCGGGGGATGGCCATACGAACCAGTTCCAGCTTGGGGTGGATCATTTTTCCCGAATCTGGGTCAGTGTACGCGAACATGACGGATCCGATCTCACATGCGCGGATACCACCCGCTCGGTACATAGCATTGCTTAAGGCGATCCCCGGGAATTCATGCTGAGGGATATGAGGAAGCAACCGCCCGGCGTCAATATAGATGGCATGGCCACCCGGGGGTTCCACGATCGGTATGCCGGCAGCCAACAGGCTTTCTCCAACATAAGAAGTCTGGGCGATGCGATATGCCAGATAATCTTCCTGCAGCCCTTCACGCAAGCCGACTGCCAGTGCAGCCAGGTCACGCCCTGCCAGGCCCCCATAGGTGGGGAAACCCTCGCGCAGGATCAGTTCATTGCAGATCTTCTGGTACAGCTCAGCAGAGCGAACAGCGAGAAAGCCGCCAATATTCACCAGGGCGTCCTTCTTGGCACTCATCCACGCGCCATCAGCGTAAGAGTAGATCTCACGAGCAATCTCGAGCGGGGTCTTGTGGCTGTATCCCGGTTCACGCTGTTTGATAAACCAGGAGTTCTCTGCATAGCGGCAGCTGTCGATGAAGAACGGGATATTGTAACTGTGGTACAGCGCTGATACCTCGCGGATGTTCTGCAATGAAACGGGTTGACCGCCTCCCGCATTATTGGTGATCGTGATGGTTCCGAAGGGAATGTTCTCAGCGCCGGTCTTTTCAATGAAGTCTTTCAACTTCTTCAGATCCATATTGCCTTTGAAGGGATTTCGGTTGGCGGGATCAAAGGCGTCATCGATCACCAGATTGGTGGGTCTACCACCGCGCGCCCGGATATTTCCTTCTGTGGTATCGAAATGCATATTAGACGGGATGTAGTTGCCCGGTTTGACAAGCAGGCTTGCCAGAATGTTTTCCGCTGCCCGGCCTTGGTGTGTGGGGACGAAATACTCAAAACCGAAGATCTCATCCATGGCTTCTTTCATCTGGAAGAAAGAGCGCGCACCGGCGTACGATTCATCACCTTCCATGATAGCCCCCCATTGAGCCTGGCTCATCGCTCCTGTGCCTGAATCAGTGAGGAAATCGATATACACATCTTCTGCTTTGAGCAGGAAGATATTGTAGCCGGCAGCCTGAATGGCTTTCTTTCTCTCTTCATGGCTGATCAGATGGATTGGTTCAACAGATTTGATACGGAAAGGCTCTGCCGGGTGTTTGATCATGCATCCTCCAGTTATTTGGTTAGGGTATTGACCGTATTATACCTGTTTCCAGGTTTTGTCAGACAAGATCAGTCCATCAACCAGGATCCACCTCGAGCACGATCTGTTTCATGCCCAGAGAAACTGCACGCTGCAGCAGAAATGCATCCCCATACCAGTCGCCGGAGAGCAGCCGGGTAAATGAAAGCGCTAAAGCCTTCCCGGTGTACAGGTAATGCCAGGGTTCATCCAGTATTCCATCGTGATTCCCTGTATAGCTGCGGATGAAGCCGTATTGCCAGGCATTATCCTGCAACCATTGACCGGCGCGGGTACCAGCAAAGTCCAAACCGATATCCACCAGTTTGCCGATATCCGAAGATGTAAAATCTAGGGCCAGCCCGGTATGGTGCTGGGAGGTGCCGGGCTTCATCACAACCTTTTTGTTGGCTGCCTGGCTGTAAGCAATCGCCTGAGTTTCATAATCGCGAAATCCACTGTGGAGAAACAAGCCGGTACGGTCCGCATTCGCCTGGTCAAACAGCGATCCGAGGTCTTCAACCAGGCATTCGTGTACTCGGATATTCTCATTTGCGGCGCGAATACCATCCAGGGTAAGAGGAATGGCGATCAGCTGAGGTAAGAACTGAGAGATCTCCGCGGATGAGATGGGATGTTCCGCATCGATCACACGGGCAATAAGCGGGTCAGGCAGGTCGGAGAGGGCGGGAAGTTCCACGCTGACCAGGTCGGATCGTCCTTGAACGACTCGGGGAATCCCGAGGGTAAATATCCCAACGGCTGCTGCCAGGGAGAGCAGAAATTCCCGGCGGGTGGGATGTTGGGTTGATGGGTGTGTGTCTGGCGGCATCCGCTATCTCCGATACAATACGGATATATCATATATCAGAAGGATATTAATAGCCATGCGAAAAGCAGCGATCCTCTTCTTCCTGATTTGTCTCCTGGCGCTAATCACGATGATCTGGCCGGAAGATAAGCGTATCATCACTTCAACTGTAGAAGCGGATAGACTGGCAGCCATCCCCGGTATGGATGGTGGGCGGATCCAGGCCGGGTCGCAGTTGATGGTGACCATCACACAACCCGCCAGGTTATTGCCGGGAAAGAAAGGGCACTTCGCGTTAGTTATACAAAGCGTAGATGCTGCGGGGGAGCAGGTATATCCGTATGGGTTTGCTTCCAGGCTGGAGATTCCCAGGCAGATTGTGGAGCCAAATGGATTGACGCGAAAGATCAGCGAAACAGACCGGGCTGCTTTTCACTGGAATATCATGGCTGTCGCTGAAGGTGCACTGCAAGGGACTCTCTGGGTATTTCTCCTGCCTGGCGAGGTGGAAGAGCCGGTCGCAATACTGGCAATTCCTGTAGAGATCCCCGCGAGCAACAGGATGGGGTTGGACCGGCAGGGATTGGGATGGCTGGCTCTGGCCAGCGGGGCATCCGCCGGATTGCTTACTGCCCTGGATTTACTCAAAGGAAAAAGTCGGAATGAACACCGGTTATGATAAAATTAACCCGCAAGCAATCCACTTTCAATAGAGGGTAGCAATGACCATATCTTGGCTGTATATCGGGATATTCCTGGTAGTCTCGCTTGGATTGCCCGCAGTTGCCATCATACTGGCAGGCATCCTGGCTCCCAAAAAACCAAGCCCTGAGAAATCGATCATCTATGAATGCGGTGTGGACACCCACGGAGAAACCTGGGTACAGTTCAAAGCGCAGTACTACCTGATCGGCCTGGTTTTCCTGATCTTCGACATCGAAACAGTCTTCCTTTACCCCTGGGCGGTAGCATTTGACCGGCTGGGGCTATTTGCCGTGCTTGAAGGGTTGCTGTTCATTGGTATCTTAACTGGCGGACTGGTCTATGCCTGGAAAAAGGGCGCATTTGAGTGGGCATAAAAAGGTGAAGGAAAGGCAGATAGGAGCAGTATGAATTTTCTTTCTGATCCGGTGACATTTATTGGAAACTGGCTGACAGGGCTTGTCGCAAGCCTGGGCATGCCCAAAGAGACTGCCGCTGCCTGGGTGACCGGCGTAGCGGTTGGAATCTTACCATTGTTGGCCATGTTGTGGGTACTGGTACTGATTTGGTATGAGCGCAAAGTGATCGGCCGTCTACAGGACCGCCCCGGTCCAAATCGGGTGGGGCCTTTCGGCCTGATCCAGCCTGTTGCGGATATGCTGAAGATCTTCCTTAAAGAGCATATCCTCCCTGCGGGTGTGGATCGCATCCCTTACAATCTGGCACCGATCCTTGCCGTTGGTGGAGTTTTGGGAATGTGGATCGTCGTTCCATTCAGCGCCACCGTCCACGGGGTGGATATCAATGTTGGAGCTTTGTATATCATTGCGGTTGGTGCCATCGGCACATTAGGTATCATTTTTGCCGGTTATTCATCGAATAACAAATATGCCTTGCTGGCAGCCTTCCGCGTGGTGGCCCAACTGATCTCGTATGAGATCCCGATGGTGCTGGCCTTGCTTGTACCTGTACTGCTGGCACGCTCCATGGGGATGAACACCATCGTCCAGGCGCAACCCGTCTGGTTCATTCTGGCAGCGCCATTGGCTGCGCTGCTGTTCTTCATTTCATCCATCGCAGAGGTCGGGCGTTCACCCTTTGACCTGGCTGAGGCGGAATCTGAGATCGTTGCCGGTTTCAATACAGAATATTCTGGGCTCAAATTCGGTATGTTCTACGTGGGCGAATTCCTTCACGCATTCACAAATTCCCTGATCTTCACAGCCCTTTTCCTCGGTGGCTGGCAGGGGCCGGGTGCAGAGCAATTCCCGATACTGGGCTTCATCTATTTCTTCCTCAAAACCGTTGTCGTCCATTTCCTGGGGATCGCCATCCGCGGTTCCATGCCACGCTTCCGCATTGACCAGGTGATGCAGTTGAACTGGAAATTGTTCACCCCAATCGCGTTGGCTGCTTTTTCTGCCGCAGCGTTGGTGGAAAAACTGGCTGCCAACCTGGGAGATGCAGCTCGCATCGGTATCCATATCCTCGTTAACGCTGTGATCTTGGGTGTAGTGTTGCTGATCGGCAGCCGGGTGTTCAAAGCGCGCGGTATCCGCCTGGACGCATTGGCGGAACGCAACCGGGCTGCAGTGAAATTATCCATGGAGAAAAGCCATGATTCTTGATCAGGTGATCTTTCTAATTACTGCGGTCGTTGTATTGACCGCAGCGATTTTGGTGGTTTCGGTACCGAAGATGATCCATGCGGCATTGTGGTTGATTCTTGCTCTGGCAGGTATCGCAGTACTGTTTGTTCTGCTCCAGGCACCCTTTTTCGCAGTCGTTCAGGTAATCGTCTACATCGGAGCCATCGCGGTACTGGTGATCTTTGCGGTCATGCTGACACGCAAGGCCATGCAGGATGACGGGCCGCAGTTGAACCGGTACAGTGTATTGGCAGCAGCGGTCAGCCTGATGTTGTTCGCTGTTCTTACGGGCATGCTGCTATCCTGGGATGGCGCCAATAACCTACCGGTGAATCCGGCTGTCAACCCTGATACGATTGTGAATCTGGGAGAATCCCTGACGAACCCGCAGGGTTTCCTGTTGCCTTTCGAGGTGGCATCCATATTACTATTAGCCGCCCTGGTGGGTGCGATCTACATCGGCCGCGAGCATCGCGCGGGGAAGGAGGAGGAATGATACCGCTTTCCTGGTATCTGGTCCTATCTGCTGCGTTGGTGTGCATTGGTGTATTCGGTGTAATCTCACGCCGAAACGCCATTGCCATGCTTCTGGGTGTTGAATTGATCCTGAACGCTGTGAATATCAACCTGCTTGCGTTCTGGCGGTATATGGATGTCATCCATGTGACCGGCCAGGTGTTTACGATTATGGTCATCACGGCAGCGGCTGCAGAAGTAGCCGTTGGACTGGCGATCTTCATTGCGGTCTACCGCAATAAACGAACCATTGCCGCTGAAGATGTGGCGGATCTGAAAGGATAGGGCGATGGCAGCAGAAACACTTCTCTGGCTCATTCCACTACCGCCACTTGCGGCATTTATCCTCATCACATTGGTAACCAGCAGGAAAAAGGCACTCAGCCATGGTATCGCCATAGCCGGAGCCGGATCATCGTGGTTGATGAGCCTGCTGGTATTCATTCAAGCAATCGCACGCCCAAACCTCGCGGAAAATCCGATCGCGACATCGATCAGCTGGCTGCCAACGGGTGAAACTGCGTTGCGCATAGGTGTACAACTCGATAATCTCTCAGCAGTTGTCCTGTTCTTCGTAGCCTGGACGATCCTGATGATCTTCATCTACAGCGTGGGATACCACAATTACGGGCAGCCGGTCGGTGAACGGGATGTGCCGGGCATGCCCCCGCACGGGGCCGATGTGAAGGATTCCCACGGCCATACGCACCGCGTGCCATCCGTAGAACCGATGTACTCACGCTTCTTCGGTTTTCTCTCTCTCTTTGCCTTTGCCATGTATTTACTGGTTGTTTGTGACAACCTGCTGCTGTTGTATACGGGGTGGGAGGTCATGGGTTTATGCTCGTACCTGCTGATTGGTTTCTGGTACGGGAAAGACTCTGCCAAAAAAGCGGCCATGAAGGCATTCATGACCACCCGTATCGGTGATGTGTTCATGCTGCTCGGGATTGTTTTCCTTTATACACAGGCCGGCACTCTTAATTACCGCGAGATCTTTGGCAATGCAGATCTGATGCATACGCTGGCAACTACTCCTGCCGGTTTCCTGGGATTGTCTCAGGCTGGTGGTATCGGGTTGCTGCTGTTCATAGGCACGGTTGGAAAATCTGCCCAGTTCCCACTGCATGTCTGGCTGCCGGATGCCATGGAGGGGCCAACCCCGGTCTCTGCCATGATCCATGCAGCCACGATGGTTTCAGCAGGCGTGTACCTGGCAATCCGCATCTTCCCGCTGCTGTCCGCGGGATGGGAACCCGGCGGCGCGCTGACACCAGCCATGATGGTCGTCGGAGCAGTCGGTGCTTTCACCGCCTTATTTGCAGCCACGATCGCAGTGGCTCAGAATGACATCAAACGTGTGCTGGCATATTCTACGATTTCGCAGCTGGGGTACATGATCGCAGCCGTTGGGATCGGTGCCTACACCGCAGCCATCTTCCATCTGGTGACGCACGCCTTCTTTAAAGCTCTGCTCTTTCTGGGTTCGGGCTCGGTCATCCACGGTGTGGAGCACGGTGTAATGCACAGCGGTGAGCATGTGGATCCGCAGGACATGCTGAACATGGGCGGATTGCGAAAGAAGATGCCGGTCACATTCTGGACATTCCTGATCGGCGGTTTGGCTCTTTCCGGGTTCCCGATCATCACTGCCGGCTTCTGGTCTAAGGATGAGATCCTCTCAGGGGCATTCCACGGCGGCCAGACGGTGATCTTCGTTACGCTTGCGTTGGCGGCTCTGCTCACCGCTTTTTATACAATGCGGCAAATTACGCTCACCTTCCTGGGACAGCCGCGTACTGAAGCTGCCAGGCATGCCCATGAAACACCCTGGACGATGACACTTCCGCTGGTGGTTCTTTCAGTATTCGCGGTAACTGCAGGCTGGTCCGGCATCCCCGAGCACTTCCCGCTGATAGGCGGATGGCTGCCGAACTGGTTTGAGCACTTCACCGGCGCGATGCTGGGGCATGAAGGCGAACCCGCAGCATTTTCAGCAGTTCCTCTGCTGGTTTCGGTGACCGTATCCCTGGGTGGGTTGACCCTTGGCTGGCTTGTCTACAAGGGAGTAAAGATCGCGGTCGATCCATTGAAGAAAGCGCTGGGTGGTTTACATAACCTGCTGAAAAATAAATACTACTTGGATGAGCTTTACAACTTCCTTTTCATCAAGCCAGCCATCTGGATCTCAGAAGTGTTCACCAGCCGCTGGATGGATCGGGTGGTGATTGATGGCATCTTGCATGCGATCGCCAGAGCCTTCCTGTGGATCGGCCGGCTGGTACGTCAGGGTTTTGATGTGCCTGTCGTGAATGCCGGCGGAGACGCTCTCGCTTCTGGTATCAAGAAGGGTGGAGCGGCTTTACAACCCATGCAATCCGGCCGGATACAGCAATACATGGTCGTGACGATCACTTTGGTGATGGTGTTTACAGCCATCCTGTTCGCGATACTTAAACTGGTGTAGTGGAGCCTGCGATGGATCTCATCGGAAAACATTTCCTCACAATCATACTTTTCCTTCCTGTACTGGCAGCGCTGGTCGTATTTTGCCTTCCCAAACAACAGGTAAAGGTCATCCGCTGGGTGGCATTCATGGCAAGCCTGATACCCCTCGGGCTCACAATCTTTCTATGGATCAAATTCCAGCAAACGATACCCGGCTTCCAATTCCAGGAACAGGTTGCCTGGTTCCCGGCGATCTCTTCCACTTACCATATCGGCGTGGATGGCCTTTCTCTGCCAATGGTGTTGTTGACCACACTGCTTGTTCCGCTGGCATTACTGGCATCGTTCTCGATCACGGACAGGGTAAAGACCTACATGATCCTGTTCCTGCTGCTGGAAACCGGGATGCTGGGTGTATTCGTTTCGCTGGACTTGCTGTTGTTCTTCGTTTTCTGGGAGATCGGCCTGGTACCGATGTACTTCCTTATCAACCAGTGGGGTGGTGAAAATCGTAATTATGCCTCGCTCAAATTCATCCTCTACACCATGGCTGGTTCGCTCGGCTTGCTGCTTTCGATCCAGTTGATCGGTGTGGTTGCTGGGTCATTCGACTTGCCGCGTGTCATGGAGGTTTGGAATAACCTTCAAGGTACTCTGCTTGGATTACCGGTTTCCACAGTGAAAGCGGTTGCATTCTGGGCTTTTGTAATCGCTTTCGCGATCAAAGTCCCGGTCTGGCCATTTCACACCTGGCTGCCGGACGCGCATACTGAAGCACCTACTCCGGGATCCATGATCCTTGCGGGTGTGCTGCTCAAACTGGGCGCTTACGGCTTTTTACGATTGGTGCTGCCGCTCTTCCCGGTGGAAGCCAAGAGATATGCAGGCGGGCTAGTCTTCCTGGCTGTCATGGCAATCATCTTTGGCGCTTTTGCTGCATTCGGGCAGCGGGATTTCAAGAAATTGGTAGCGTATTCATCCGTTAACCACATGGGATTTGTTGTTCTCGGTATCGCAGTGGCAGCTGTGGCTGCTGGAACGCAGCATGCCACCCTCGCCTTGAATGGCGCAATCCTTCAGATGTTCAACCACGGTCTTTCTGCTGCGGGCATGTTCTTTCTCGTCGGTGTTCTGTATGAAAGAACGCACACCCGCAATCTGGATGATTTTGGCGGACTGTTTGCGATCATACCAATCTACGGCGGGTTGCTCCTTTTCATCTCAATGGCATCCCTTGGGTTGCCGGGGCTGAATGGTTTTGTCTCAGAGTTTCTCGTAGTTCGTGGAGCCTGGCCGGTATTCACCGCCGCAACTGCGTTGAGCATGCTGGGCTTGCTCTTCACAGGTGCATATATCCTGCTCGGCCTGCGTAAAGTTTTGCACGGCCCGTTGAATACCCGTTGGGTTGGTCATTTGAAAGAGATCAATTTGCGTGAAGTGGTTGTGCTGGCTCCGTTGGTAATATTGATACAGCTGACGGGCATCTGGCCAGCCTGGATCCTGGGTGTGATCAACCAGGCTGTTACCATGCTGTTCTAAGGGAGCGAACGATGCAGTTACCCCTCTTATCCATCATCATCTTTTCACCCATTTTGGCAGGTGTGATTATATTCCTCCTGCCTGCCAGGCTCACCAGGCTGATTAAAAGCCTGGCGTTGGTATCCACGGGGATATCTCTGGCGCTTTCACTGATCATCTATTTTGGCTATGACACAGCAGCTGGCGGTTACCAGTTCCTGGAGAAGCTGCCCTGGCTGCCTTCTCTGGGGATTAGCTATCTTGTTGGTGTGGATGGAATATCCGCGCCAATGATTCTGCTTACCGGGCTGGTAGCCAGCACAGGTGTCATGATCTCCTGGGGTGTAACAGAGAGACCGCGGGAATTCTTTGGCTTCCTGCTTATCCTTGCGGGCAGTGTGTTTGGCGTGTTCGCATCTATGGATCTCTTCATGCTATTCTTCTTCTTTGAGATCGCAGTCTTCCCGAAGTTCCTGATGATCACCATTTGGGGATGGCCAAAGACCCGCGTTTATGGCGCGATGAAGCTGACCCTTTACCTCTTCATCGGCTCGGTCATTGCGTTGATTGGCGCGCTGGCTATTTACACCGGCTCGGGTTTGAATACCTTTGATCTGAACCTGCTGCAGACTGTCCACTTCCCGCTGGAATTCCAACGATTGTGGTTCCCCTTCGTCTTCCTGGGCTTTGCCATTCTGGCAGGTATTTTCCCCTTCCACTCGTGGGCACCGGATGGCCATGTTGCGGCACCAACTGCCATCTCCATGTTGCTCGCGGGAGTGGAAATGAAAGTGGGTGCTTTTGCAGCCTTGCGGGTTGGCATTCTGTTGTTGCCTGATGGCGCAAAGTACTGGTCCTGGCTCATCATCATCCTCGGCGTGATCAATGTTGTGTATGGAGCAGTGATCGCTCTTATCCAATCCGATTTCAAATATGTCATTGGTTTCTCTTCGGTTTCGCACATGGGGCTGGTACTGCTCGGCTTCGCCACACTTAATGACAACGGCCTTACTGGCGCGGGCATGCAAATGTTCTCCCATGGTGTGATGACAGCAATGTTCTTTGCAATTGTCGGCATGGTCTATGACCGTACCCATACCAGGGAACTTTCCAAACTGGGCGGTATGATAAAAGTGATGCCTTTCGCCGGGATCGGTTTTATCATCGCCGGGTTGGTTTCCATGGGTATGCCTGGTTTCTCCGGCTTTATCGCAGAATTTCCGATCTTTATGGGTTTATGGCAAACCTCGCCGGTCGCGGCAATCATTGCGATCATCGGTGTGATCGTAACCGCAGCTTATATCCTCCGGGTTGTTGGGCAGGTTTTCTTTGGCCCGGTACCGCTGGAATTTGAAAAGGGCTTGCCAGGAATCACAGTTCTGGACAAGATCAGTATCGCAATTTTGGCAGTATTCATGGTCGGTATTGGTGTATTCCCCACCCTGCTCAGCTCACTGGTCAGTTCCAGCGTGCAGCATGCATTAACCATTCTGGGAGGTGTATAAGTGACCGCAGGCAATATTGATCTCGCATCCATTCAGGCGATCACACCCCAGCTGGGGCTTTTCCTGCTTGGTGTTGTGGTTTTCACCCTGGATCTGCTTTGGAAAGGCCAAGCCAGAAGGCGCTTGGCACTCATCACCGCAGTTGGGCTGGTTTTGACAGGCGTGGCCAGCGCTATCTGGGGAATCCCATCCACTGTGGGAAACCTGGTCTTTGGTGGGATGATGCGCCACGACTGGCTGGCTTATACTTTCACAATGGTGTTTTTGTTCGGTGGAACCATCACCGCTTTATTGTCGCGAAATGACAAGGTGTCCGGCCACCGGGGAGAATTTTACCTGCTGTTGATCATCTCCATCCTGGGCATGAGCCTGATGGCTGGATCCGCGGATCTGATCATGCTCTTCCTTGCGATCGAGACTACTTCAATTCCATTGTATGTTCTGGCGGGTTTTCAACGCAAGGATCATGCTTCCGTTGAGGCTGGTTTCAAATACCTGTTGTATGGTTCCTTAACTTCAGCCTTAATGCTCTATGGCTTCAGCTTGCTTTACGGTTTTACCGGAACCACGCAGATGGCCGGTATTCTAGACCGGTTGGGACAGGGCAGCCTGCCGGGGATTACGACTGCGGGTGTAATGATACTCATCCTGATAGGAATCGGGTTCAAGATCTCTGCTGTACCGTTCCATTTCTGGGCACCCGATGTATATCAGGGAGCTTCCAGTCAGGTAAGCGGATTTTTATCTACTGCATCCAAGGCGGCAGGCTTTTCGGTTTTACTGCGCCTGTTCCTCTCGGCGCTTCTGCCCAATTCATCCGTTTGGTTTATCCTGGTTGCTGTCCTTTCTGTAGCCAGTATGACCTTTGGGAATCTGCAAGCGATCAACCAGAAGAATATCAAGCGATTGCTGGCTTATTCCTCCATTGCACAAGCCGGGTATGTGTTGGTTGGCGTGGCTGCAATTTCCAATCTTGGGGTTTCAGCTGTCACCTTTTATTTGATGGCCTATCTGGTAACCAACCTGGCAGCATTCGGTATTGTGACCATTATCGGCCGCACGATCGGTTCGGACGATATCAGCGCTTATGCCGGGCTTTCACGCAGGTCTCCCGGGTTGGCGTTGGGATTACTGGCTGCGTTTTTATCCCTGGCCGGAATCCCTCCCTTTGCTGGGTTTGTGGGCAAAGTACTGCTCTTTACCGCTGCCATGCAATCACAACTTGCGTGGCTCGTCATCATTGGTATTCTCAATTCCATCATCGGGCTTTACTACTACCTGGTGGTTCTGAAAGTGGCTTACCTGGACAGGTCCGAAGGTGATGAACAACCCTTACGATTGGATGATACCGCTCGGGTGGCGGTGCTCCTCTGTGTGACTGGTGTTGTCCTTGTCGGTATCCTGTTTGCGCCTCTCTATGAGTTGGCTCGGGCTGCTGCTGCCGGGATTCTATAATATTCAGTTAATTTGGTATAATTGCGACCAATGAACTCTGAAAACCCCCACCCACCGGATAAGCAAAAATGGCTTAACCTGACGATCGCGGGGGTTGCCAGCCAGGTGGGGTGCCTCACCATCCTGATCATCCTGGGTGCACTATTCCTGGGTATGTACCTGGACAGGTTGAACGCCAGCCGTCCCTGGTATACAATCGGTTTTGTTGTAGGCAGCATTCCCGTCAGCCTGCTGGTAATGATCCTCATTGTTCTTGCAGCGGTTAAGAAAATTAAACCCGAAGTTAAAAACCACGTTGAGCAGGAGGAAAAAGACCTTGGAAAATAAAAGGAAGTGGCGCTGGGGCGTAAACCGGTGGTTCGTATTTGCTAGCATGGCACTTGCCATTGTTGGTGCTTCCATCTTCCCGGCTATCAGCCCTCACATCCAGGTGGCGCCCGAGGCATTGACAGAACATCCATTGTTCACACTGCCTGTCATCGGAGGATTTATCCCGACGAACACCCTGGTGGCTGTCTTACTGGTGGATGTGATCCTGATTGCTATGGCTTTACTGGTAAGGAAAGCTACCCGCAGTGGTGAAATGGTTCCAAAAGGCGTCTCTGGCGCAGTGGAAGCATTGATCGAAGGCCTGTACAACCTGACTGAAAGCACAGCAGGTAAATGGGCAAAATCCATCTTCCCGTGGTTTGCCACCATCACCCTGATGGTGTTATTCGCTAACTGGCTGGAATTGATCCCGGGTGTGGATAGCATTGGCATTGTGCATCAAACAGAGCACGGTTATCCGCTGATCCAGCTCTCACAGGGGATTGCTGCCATCGTCAGAGGAGAAGCGCTACACGGCGAAGCCTTCAATATCATTCCGTATGTCCGCGTACCATCCACAGACCTGAACTTCACTGTCAGCCTGGCCATCATTTCGGTTGTGATGACGCAGGTGATCGGTTTGCGGGCACAGGGCCCACGCTACCTCAGCAAGTTCTTCAATGTGACTACCCTGTTCAAGAAACCTGGCCTCGGGTTGATGGATCTGCTGGTTTCCATTCTGGAACTCATCTCAGAATTCTCCAAGGTCCTCTCTTTCTCGTTCAGGTTGTTCGGGAATATCTTCGCTGGTTCCGTGCTGCTGTTCCTGGTAGGTTCCATTTTACCGGCCGGAGCAGTGTGGATACAATCCGGTATTTTATTATTCGAGTTCTTCATCGGCCTGATCCAGGCGGTGGTGTTTGGGATGTTAACGATGGTCTTCATGTCCATGGCCACTCACGGACATGGTGATGAGGAACACGCTGAATAGTAGCAATTATCCATACTTATTAGGAGGAAGTAACACATGACTGGTGATCTTGTAGCGGCTGCAAAACTCATTGGTGCTGGTCTGTCCATGATCGGTGCACTTGGTGGTGGGGTGGGTATTGGCCTCAGCGTTCAGGGAGCCCTGACCGGTATGGCCCGCAACCCGGATGCCTCTGGCAACCTGTTGGTTTATATGATCCTGGGTATCGCGTTCTCTGAAGCTATTGCCATTTACTGTCTGGTAATCGCTTTCTTGATGCTCTTCGTGCTCTAAGATCGGAGGATACCTTGGAAAAGCTCGGTTTAAACCTCGGATACCTCATTATCCAGATCGCGAACTTCTTCATTTTATTCATCGTTCTTCGTGCCTGGGTTTACAAGCCATTAACCAAAATGCTTGAAAAGCGGCGTGAAGCGATAGCCAAGGGTTTGGAAGATGCCCGCATTGCTGCTGAAGCTCGCGCGAATGCTGAAAACGAAGCCGCAAAGATCATGGCAGATGCACAGGCACAAGCCGGGTCCATCATCCGTGAAGCCTCAAACCGCACTGAAAGCACCGTCAAAGAGCTGAAGGTAAAAGCGGAAGAGGAGATCGCCCGCTCTCGCGATGTTGCCCTGGCTGAAGCCGTGCAGGAACGCGACCGTATGCTCGGTGAGCTGCGCAGCCAGGTTGCTGCACTGGCGATTGCTGCTGCTCAGAAGCTGGTGGGTGAATCTCTGGATGAGAAACGGCAGCATACATTGCTGGCTGAATTCTTCTCCGGTGTAAAAACTGGCAAGGTCCTGATTCTCGATGATGTGAAACTCAGCAAAGCAGATGCAGAAGTAACCAGCGCACTGCCATTGACGGCTGATGAAAAGGCAATCCTGCAGAAGGACCTGTTCGCCCGCACCGGTGCTGAAGTCAAGGTTTCTTTCCGCGTAGATCCATCCATTTTGGGTGGCCTTGTCATCAAAGTCGGTGATAAACTAATCGATGACTCAGTTGCCGGAAAACTGGAATCTCTGCGCCAGACCATCTCTTGATCTGATTTTGAAATGCAAAAGGGTTTTAGCGCAGGCTAAAGCCCTTTTTTCGTTATAATTGGCTGAGGTTCATATGACTGGATTTCAAGCGCAAACACTACGTCAATTACTGCGGGAAGTTCCGTGCATCAACCGGGATGAGGTTGCCGATATACCGATCTCCGGTGTTGTTTTCGATTCTCGCCAGGTGCATCCCGATGATTGCTTTGTGGCACTAACTGGCGGGAATGCGGATGGCCACCAGTTCATTGGCAAAGCAGTCGAGAGCGGAGCCGCTGTCGTTGTGGGGTCACAACCCGGCTTGAAACCTGGAGTCCCTTATATTCAGGTGGAAAATACCCGGCGGGCATTGGCTTTGATCGCTGCGGCTTTTTATGGTTTTCCCGGAAGGCAGTTATATGTGATCGGGGTGACCGGTACAGACGGAAAGACAACGACCTCAAACCTGTTGTATCAGGTCCTGCTGGCTGCCGGTATCCGTGCTGGCATTATTTCCACAGTGAATGCTGTCATCGGTGGCGAGGAAGTGGATACTGGCTTTCATGTGACCACCCCCGAAGCGCCGGATGTGCAGCGATACCTTGCCCGGATGGTAGCTGCAGGCTTGACCCATGTCGTCCTTGAAACAACTTCCCATGGGCTGGCGCAGGAGCGCGTGACCGGTTGTGAATATGACCTGGGTGTGGTGACCAACATCACACATGAGCATTTGGATTATCACGGGTCCTACGAGGCCTACCGAAGCGCGAAAGGCCGGTTATTCACCAGCCTGGCAGAAACCGCTGCTAAACCCGGTGGAAACTCAAGAACCGCAGTATTGAACCGGGACGATAGTTCATATGATTACCTGGTTTCCATCTGCAAGGGGCCGGTTCTCACATACAGCATCCGCCAGAATGCGGATTATTCTATTGGACGGTACAAGGCTAGTACGGAAGGCATGAGTTTTGACGTGAGCACTCCTGGTGGGATCTTCCCTTTCACCACAAAACTGGTTGGTGAATACAATCTCTCCAACTGCCTGGCAGCCATCACAGCTACAGCAGGTGCAATGGGGCTTCCCATCCAGCTAGCTCAGGCGGGAATCGCATCCCTGCAGGGCGTTTCGGGACGAATGCAGGTAATCCACCTGGGGCAGCCCTTTACAGCCATCGTGGATTTTGCTCACACTCCCAACGCGCTGCGTGTGGCTCTGCAAACTGCGCGCCAGCTCACACAGGGCAGGGTGATCGCTGTCTTCGGCTCTGCTGGCTTGCGGGACCGCGAGAAGCGGCGCATGATGGCTGAAACCTCAGCAGAACTGGCAGATGTTTCGATTTTGACCGCCGAAGATCCGCGCACAGAATCATTGGATGACATCCTGGGGGAAATGGCGCGCGGCGCTGAAAGCCGTGGTGCGGTTGAAGGTGTTTCGTTCTACAGGGTACGGGATCGTGGCGAGGCAATCCGCCGGGCGGTGAAGATGGCGCACCCCGGAGACCTGGTGATTGCTTGCGGCAAGGGGCATGAGCAGTCGATGTGTTTTGGTGAGGTCGAGTACGCCTGGGATGACCGAGTTGCTATGAAAGCGGCATTGGCTGAATTACAGGGTATTCCTGGCTATGAGATGCCATACCTGCCAACGCAGCAGGTAACCTGAGCCGGCTGGCCAGCAAACACCGGTATAATCGAAGGATGGAGCGAACAGCAGTATGAAGATCACAGTCTTTGGCGGGTCCAGCCCCCAACCGGGTAGCCCGGAATACGAGCAAGCTTATCAACTGGGAAAGTTGCTGGCATTGGCCGGACACACCGCCGTTACAGGCGGGTATATTGGAACCATGGAGGCTGTTTCCCGCGGTGCTCGTGAAGCCGGTGGGCATGTGATCGGCATTACCTGCAAAGAGATCGAAAGATACCGGCCCATCAGCGCCAATGCCTGGGTGGTGGAAGAGATCGCTTTTGAAAGCCTGAAAGACCGGCTGTACGCCCTGATTGATACCTGCGACGCGGCCATTGCATTACCTGGCGGTGTCGGTACTCTGGCAGAGATCAGCCTGATGTGGAATCTGCTGATCATCGAAGGGCAACCAGCCAAACCGCTGATCGCCATTGGCGCAGTGTGGAAAACGGTGATGGATACATTCATCTCAGGGCAGGGCGGATACATCCATGAAATGGACCGCGGCTGGCTCCGGTATGCGGATAATGTAGAGATGAGCCTGGAAATGCTTTCAGGTTGGAAAAAGAAAGACTAATAAGAGAGAAGAGAATGGCAGACGAGAAATTACCTTTACGCAGCGAGAATTATTCCGAATGGTATAACCAGTTGATCCAACGTGCCGAGCTGGCAGATTACGCGCCAGTCCGGGGGTGCATGGTTGTCCGCCCTTATGGTTGGGCTTTATGGGAGAACATCCAACAGGCGTTGGATAAGCGCTTCAAAGCAACCGGTCATCAGAACGCGGCCTTCCCGCTGTTCATCCCGATGAGCTTTCTGGAAAAAGAGAAAGAACACGTAGAGGGATTTTCGCCTGAATTGGCTGTGGTCACCATCGGCGGCGGAGAAAAGCTGGAAGAACCTCTCGTCGTGCGGCCTACCTCTGAGACCGTCATTGGATACATGTATTCCCGCTGGATAAAGAGCTACCGCGATCTGCCTGTGCTGATCAATCAATGGGGCAATGTCGTCCGTTGGGAATTACGCACGCGGCTGTTCCTGCGAACGCTTGAATTCTACTGGCAGGAAGGCCACACGGCCCATGCCACCGAACAGGAAGCGGAAGAAGAAACCCGCCGCATGTTGGATGTGTATACAGACTTCGCAGTGAATGAAGCCGCTGTACCGGTCATCCCCGGTATGAAGAGCGCAACCGAAAAATTCGCCGGCGCTGCCCGCAGTTACACCATCGAAGCCATGATGGGTGATACCAAAGCGCTGCAATCCGGCACATCTCATAATCTCGGTCAGAACTTCGCCAAGGCTTTTGAGATTCAATTTCTGGACCAGAACAATGTGCTGCAGCACTGCTGGACTACTTCGTGGGGATTAAGCACCCGCTTCATTGGCGCGATCATTATGACTCATGGTGATGACCAGGGATTGAAGTTCCCTCCCCGGTTGGCCCCCATACAGGTGGTGATCGTTCCAATCTTCCGCAGTGAAGAAGAACGCGCCAGGGTGATGCCTGTTGTGGAGCAGGTAAAGGGGATGCTTTCTGATCTGCGGGTGAAGGTGGATGACCGCTCAGAGGTTACCCCGGGCTTCAAATACAATGACTGGGAAATGCGTGGTGTTCCCCTGCGGATCGAGATCGGCCCGAAGGATATTGAAAAGGGCAGTGTTGCACTGGCCCGGCGGGATATCCCCGGAAAAGAAGGCAAGCAATTTGTCAGCCAGGACGGCCTGGCTGAGACAGTCAAAAATCTGCTGGAAGACATCCAGAAGTCTATGCTTGAAAAAGCCCGTGAATTCCGCGATGCGAACATCCACGAACCCCGTGATTATGCCCATCTGCAGGAGATCGTTCAAGATGGCTGGGCTTTTGCCCACTGGTGCGGCAGTTCCGCCTGTGAAGCAAAGGTGAAAGAGGATACCAAAGCAACCACCCGGTGTATCCCACTGGAAGGTGGAAAGAGCAAAGGTGCTTGCATTGTCTGCGGTGAACCGGCTGAATACAAGGTTTATTTCGCCAAATCGTATTAGATGCCTGCCGTAAAACTTGAGCAACTAAAGTTGGAAAGCGCGAACCTGGCCGGGAATTTTTCCCGGCCGGAGCACTTTTCTTCGGTCTTCCGTGACCTGCTGGGTGGATACAGTAACCGGACCTTCCGTTTGCAGGCGGCAACAGGAAGGCTGAAACCTACTCCCAGCTACCATGTGCCTGACCAGGTTCTGCGCCAGGTAGAGCGGGATGTGCTGGCTCAGGTCAAAGCACATTCCCAGGTGCAGGTGCTAGAACTGGCAGATGCCCTCTGGTCCGCGCCTAGTTATGAAGAAAAATACCTGGCTATCTCACTGCTGGGAGCCGCGTCGGTGGAACCTGCTGAACCGATCTTGGAACGCTATCTGACTTGGTATGCTTCTGCTGTCGATCACAGGCTGGCATCCTTTCTGGCTACGGTTGGCAGCCGTGGTTTACGTGTCGGCGCGCGCAGTGAATGGCAATCCGTGTTGGAAGGCTGGATGAGATCAAGACGAACCAGCGGATTGGCGCATGCACTTCTGGCTGCTGGTGATGACCTGGAGCTTGAAGGCCGTTCCCGTCTGCAAGATGGTTTTTCGCTCCTCACCGCGGTCCTGAGTTCAAATGATCTGGCAATTCTGCCGGAAGCTCTGATGTTCTTTGCAGTCCTTGTGAGAAAATCTGAGGCGGAGTCATTATTCTTCTTGCGGCAGATTTGGCTGCAAGATCAGCGTTCGCAACTGGTGGAGCGTTTCGTTCCACGGGCTGTCCAACTCCTGCCCGAAGGGATGAGGTCCACTTATCGACCGGATAATCTCAAAATGTGATTTGTAAATCCCGTTCCGGGAGTGTAAAACCTGACTGCAATCAGGGTAGAGGGGAAATATGGTATAATTTTCCCCGTTAATAGACCATCTGGCGGCAGGCAAGCTGCCGGATAGGAGACGAACTAATAAGGAGAGAAGTACATGCCACTGAATAAGGAAGTCAAAACCCAGGTAATCACTGATTACCACCGCCACGAAGCGGATACCGGATCTGCTGATGTCCAGATCGCCATCCTCAGCAAGCGGATCTCCCAACTGACCGATCACCTGCGCGCCAATAAGCTCGATAACAGCTCACGCCGCGGGTTGCTCAAGCTGGTTGGTACCCGCCGCCGCCTGCTGGCCTACTTGAGGAAAACGGATTATCCCCGTTACCTCGCGCTGACCGAACGTTTGAACATCCGCAAGAAATAAGACCAGGTAATACCGGGTAGATGGCGAATGAAAGCCATCTACCCTTCTTTTGGAAACTTTTATCAGGCAACATTTGCACACAAACCCGCTGGTTGGGAATTGAAAGAATTTCAGGACAATGCAAATTGTCCTTGAATGCTTTCAGTCCCTAACCCGGTGGGAAACCAGAAAAGGAAAACAAGAATGAAACCAGAAGCAAAGATCTACACAGCCACCGTGGGTGATTCAACCATCACCTTTGAAACCGGAAAACTGGCTGCCCAGGCTGGCGGGTCAGTCACTGTCCGCCATGGGGAATCCATTGTATTTGCAGCCGCCACTATGGGCGGCATCCGGGAAGGCATCGACTTCTTCCCGCTGACCGTGGAATATGAAGAAAGAATGTATGCCAGCGGTAAAATCCCCGGCTCTTTCTTCCGTCGTGAAGGAAAACCAAGTGAAGACGCCATATTAACAGGCCGGTTGACCGACCGTCCGCTGCGCCCGCTGTTCAACCAGGAGATGCGCAATGAAGTTCAGGTGATCCTCTTCACCCTCTCTGCGGATGAAGTCCATCCCCTCGATATCCTCGCGATCAATGCTGCCTCCGGCGCGTTAATGATCTCCGACATTCCCTGGGGTGGGCCGGTCGGCGCGGTACGCGTTGGCAAAGTCAATGGAACGCTGGTTGTGAACCCCACCTTTGCCCAGATAGAAGTTGGCGACCTGGACCTGCGCATCGCAGGAACTCGAGATGCCATCCTCATGGTCGAAGCCGGCGCGAATGAATTGACCGAAGCCGAAATGTTGGAAGCACTGGAATTTGGGCACAAATCCCTCATCCCCCTGATCGACCTGCAGGAAAAGATGGCCAAAGAAGTCGGCAAGGTCAAGCGCCAGATCAATGTCCAACCTAAAAATGAAGACATCTGGAAAAAGGTGTCAGACCGGATCACTGCTCCATTGATCGCACTCCTCGATGCACCGCATACCAAAGCGGAACTGTATGACGGTGTAGACGAGCTGGAAGCTGCTGCCGTGCAGGAAATTGCGGTTGACGATGCAGCGGTTGCCAAAGAAGTCAAAACGGCATTTGAAGAGACCTATAAAGGGATCGTTCGGACCCGGATCCTGGATGAAGGCAAACGCCCGGACGGCCGCAAACTGAAAGAGATCCGCCCGATCTGGTGCGAAGTCGGTACCAGCCCGCGGGCACACGGCTCCGGCCTGTTCACTCGCGGTGAGACCCAGGTGATCACCCTGGCGACACTGGGCACTCCGAAGGAAGCACAGGAGATCGATACCCTCTCCCCGAATGATACCAAGCGGTATATCCATCATTACAATTTCCCGCCGTACTCCACCGGCGAGGTGAAACAACTGCGCGGCCAGAGCCGTCGTGAGATCGGTCATGGCGCGCTGGCGGAACGGGCTCTTGTGCCTGTCATCCCGCTTGAGAAAGAATTCCCATACACCCTGCGCCTGGTTTCTGAAGTGCTGGCCTCTAACGGTTCCAGCTCGATGGCTTCAGTATGCGGATCCACCCTGGCATTAATGGATGCGGGAGTGCCCATCAAAGCACCCGTTGCCGGTGTGGCTATGGGCCTTATCAAGGAAGGCAATACCTTCCAGGTACTGACAGACATTCAGGGATTGGAAGATCACCTGGGTGACATGGACTTCAAAGTTGCCGGTACAGAAAAAGGCATCACTGCGCTGCAGATGGATATCAAGATCAAGGGGATCACCCCCGAGATCATGGGCCAGGCATTGGCTCAGGCAAAAGAAGCGCGACATTCCATCCTGGGAGAGATCACAGACACCATTGCCGAACCCAGGCCGGAATTGAAACCGCATGCCCCGCGCATTACCATCCTGAAGGTCGCTGTGGATAAGATCGGTGCCATCATCGGCCCTGGTGGCAAGAACATCCGCGCGCTGCAGGAGGAAACAGGTACCAAGATCGATATTGCTGACGATGGTACTGTTTACATCGCCGCGGTGGATGGTGTTGGTGAAGGCATTGCCCGCGAACGGATCGAAGCCTTGACCGATACACCGACCATCGGCCGAATCTATACCGGTAAGGTGGTACGTGTGGCAGAGTTCGGCGCCTTTGTTGAGATCATGCCCAACACCGATGGATTGGTTCACATCAGCCAACTGGACAGTGAACGGGTTGAAAAAGTGGAAGATGTGGTCAATCTGGGTGACGAGATCACCGTCATGGTGATCGATATTGATCCATCCGGCAAGATCCGCTTATCCCGCCAGGCAGTTCTGGATGGGTGGACTGCTGAAGAAGCGATGGCCAAGGATCGCAAACCGAGCGGTGGAAATCGCGGCGGTGGCGACCGTGGTGGTAATCGGGGTGGAGACCGCAATGGCAGCCGCGGCCCGCGCCCGGGTGGTGACCGCCGAGGCGGCAATGATCGTGGCGGTTATAACCGGCACTAAGTCCTTTACAGTAAACCAAAAAAGAAGCCAGGTTGATACCTGGTTTCTTTTTTTTCTCTAGGGCAATATTTTGTAAAGATTATCGTCCGAATCAATAGACCAGGACTTTATCAGCTTCCACTGTCCATTCTACTTGCAGTTGGAGGGAGCCCATTTCAATCCCATCCGTCAGATCCTCAAGCCCGAACCCGCGGGCTTCACAACAGGATCTTCAGGTAGCCACCCGGCCTTTACCCGCCAGGGATCTCACCATCCGTTCGATATTGTAGTATCCATCCGGTGTTTTCTGGCCTTTCCGTGCGCAAGCCACGCCGTCCGCTGTTAAGAAGACGCACACCTCAGAATCCTCCCTCTTTGCCAGGGACATGGCCAGTCGAAGCGCGTTGTAAGGGCGTTCATCCCCGTAGGGGCTATTGTTGATTACAAACAGGTATTTTTGCATGCGGGTGACCTTTCTTGATAGTCAGAATAAGGCAAGTATAAAACCGGTATAATACATTCAATAAAAAGCTGGAATGATAACGGGAGGTTTTTATTGTCACGGCAGGATAAAGAGCAGTTATTCCGGTACTTCGGTTTTATCGGTAGCGCCCTGGCAAATCCACACCGGTTGGAAATGGTGGACCTGCTGGCACAGGCTCCACGGACGGTGGAGGAGTTGGCAAAGATGGCAGAGTTGAGTTTTGCCAATACTTCCCAACACCTGCAGGTGCTAAAGCGTGCCAGGCTGGTTTCGTGTCAGAGGGAAGGGAAGAGTATTCGGTATTCACTTGCTGATCCGCTGGTGGCAGTATTATGGGTGGATTTGCGGCGGGTGGCACAATTACGGTTGGATGAAATTGAACCGGTGATGGACCGTTACAGGGCACACCGGCATGATCTGGAGTATGTGTCTATACAGGAGGTCTGGCAGGGAATGCAGCAGGAGGAGATTGTGCTGGTGGATGCCAGGCCAGAGGAGGAATATGCCGCCGGGCATCTCCCCGGAGCGATATCATTGCCGGTGGACGCGATCCCCATGCGGATGCGCGACCTGCCAATGGGCAAAACGATAGTCACCTATTGCCGCGGCCTGGTCTGTGTGGATGCAGATGATGCCTCCATCCTTCTGTCTGCGTACGGGTATCCCGTCAAACGGCTGGAAGCAAGTGTAGTCGAATGGCAGCTTGAAGGATTGGGGATCGAGAAGGGTTAAGCTGAAATCTGTGGATATCAGACAACCCGCCGGTTAAAATGCAACCAGGTGGATGTATGTGAGCGATCCGTACCATCCCCCCTGGATACCAGCTCCAGGCTCGCTGAAAGAGCAGCAACATCCTCAACGGTGATACCCGGAAGGCTAATGTTGTTGCCTGTATCAATAAAACCGTAAAGCAGGTAAGATCCCCCCGGGGCCAGCAGCCGCAGCAGATTCTGTTGATACGCAAGCTTCTCGTATTTCACCAACCCGTGAAAACAACCCACATCCAGGATCAAGTCGAAGTGTCCCGAAATATTCTGGAGGCGGCTGACTGAATCTATGAAGAAGTGGATCTCGAGCCCGGCTACCCGGGCTTTTTGCCGTGCCTGGCGGATGCTGCGTGGGATGAAATCCACACCCGTCGTCTGCCAGCCATTTCGGGCGAGGGTGAGTGCATTCGTACCCGTGCCACACCCAAGGTCAAGCGCTTGTCTGGGTGGATTCTGCTGGATGAACTGCAGTAATTCCGGCGGCGATATGCCGGTATCCCAGGGTGGGTGAGTGAAAGAAGCCAGCCAGAATCGCAGGAAAGAATTCATGAAACTATTATACGTACAGGCTGGAAAATCCGTTTCTTTACAAAAGAGCCTTCATACCTTAAAATAGACGGACGTCCCAAAAATTGAAAGCTAGGAAGGTAATTATTAATGAAAGAATATTCGACCGAATTCATTAGGAACATCGCCCTGGTTTCCCATTCCAGCGCCGGAAAGACCATGTTGGCGGAGGCATTGCTCCATTTTACCGGCGCCACCACTCGGCTGGGGAAGATCGAGGACGGGACCACCGCCTCTGACTTTGAAGACGAAGAAAAGCGCCGCAGTATTTCCTTATCAACATCTGTTATTCCGGTAGAATACAAAGATTGCAAAATCAATGTACTGGATACACCGGGGTATACCGATTTCGTCGGTGAGGTGATCTCAGCCCTGCGCGTTGCGGATGCCGCCATTGTGATGGTGGATGCCGTTTCAGGTTTTGAGGTCGGCACAGAACTGGGTTGGAAGAACGCAGATCAGTTCAATCTGCCGCGTTTTCTGCTCATCAATAAATTAGACCGTGATAATGCCAATTTCAAGCAGGCACTCGCTTCTGTTCAAAAAGGCACTGAAGCCCGCCTGGTTCCCGCGCAAATACCCTGGGGCGAAAAAGCTGCTTTTCAGGGTGTGATCGATCTGATCACCATGAAAGCCTACAAAGGCGATGGCAAGACCGTTGTGGATATCCCTGCGGAATTGCTGCCAGCTGCCAAAGAAGCCCGCAATGGATTGATCGAAGCGGCTGCTGAGGGTGAAGATGCTTTGATGGAAAAATTCTTCGAAGCCGGCGAGTTGTCAGATGCTGAGATCGTTACCGGTTTACGGGCTGTAACACGCAAAGGCGCCGCGGTACCGGTTTTCTGCGCGGCCGCCGGACATTCCATTGGCCTGCAATCACTCCTCGATGCAATCATCACCCTGCTTCCCTCACCTGTTGAATCCGCTCCGGCTGTAGCTCAAGGCAAAGAAGGTGAAGTATCTTTGAAGGCCAGCGACACTGCCCCCCTGGCTGTATATACCTGGAAGACTACTGCTGATCCTTTCGTTGGCAAGCAAACCTACTTCCGGGTTTATTCCGGTACCATCAATGCTGATTCCCGCATCTGGAACAACACCAAGGGCGTTGAAGAACGTCTGGGTGCTGTGATGATCATGCGCGGCAAGGAAGGCACCCCGGTCAAAGTCGTCCATGCAGGCGATATCGGCCTGGTAGCCAAATTGGCCGAGACTTCAACCGGCAATACGATCTGCGACAAGGGGAAACCGATCACTCTGCCCATGCCCAGGTACCCAAAAGCGCTCTACCAGGTGGCGATCTTCCCGAAGACCCAGGCCGATTCCACCAAAATCAGCCCAACCCTCACCCGCCTGTGCGAGGAAGACCTGACCCTTTCCTGGCACCAGGAGCCTACCACTGCCCAGACCATCCTACAGGGGATGGGCGACCAGCATATTGACGTGGCCATCCGCCGCGCGCATTCCAAATTCCAGGTGAGTTTCATGACAGAAACTCCCAAGGTGCCCTATACCGAAACCATCAACAAGAAAGCCTCTGCAATGTATCGCCACAAGAAACAGACTGGTGGTTCGGGCCAGTTCGGTGAAGTACATCTGCGTGTGGAACCCCTGCAGGAAGGCGAGACGGATTGGTTCATCAATGATGTCTTCGGCGGCTCTGTGTCCTCCAATTACATGCCGGCAATCAAAAAAGGCATTGAGAATGTGATGGTAGAAGGTGTCATCGCGGGCTACCCCGTACAGCGTGTGAAGGTATCCGTTTTCGATGGCAAGGAACACCCGGTCGATTCAAAACCGATCGCCTTTGAAATTGCCGGCCGCGAAGCTTTCAAACTGGCTTTCAAAGATGCCAGCCCGGTCCTCAATGAGCCCATCATGCTGGTGAAGATAACCGTCCCCGAAGAGCATATGGGCGATGTGATGGGTGACCTGAACACCCGCCGCGCGCGCGTCCAGGGAAACGAAGTAGAAAGAGGGCATTCCATTATCACTGCCCATGTTCCGCTGGTAGAGATGCTGCGGTACACCACACAGTTGCGCTCCATCACCGGCGGCCGTGGGGTCTTCGAAATGGAACATGACCACTACGAGGTAGTTCCAGCCAACCTGACCCAAGAGATCGTCGCAGCCCGGCAGAAGGATTTACCTGCCCATAAGGAAGAATAGTAGTCCAATTAGGGTAGTTTCAAGACGGAAGGTAACCGCCTTCCGTCTTTTACTTTCTAGATGGAATGGTCAGTGCTTTTTCCATCCGCCATGCAGGCTCTTCCATATCGTGCCAGATACCTTCAGGATCCTGATACCTCCAAATCCCTGGGTCCTCCCCGGTGACCTCATATCCGTGGCGGGCATAAAAAGCACGCCCGCGAATATTGGTGCGGACTACATTCAAGCAGGAGCGTTGAAAACCGCGATGGACGAGGTCTTGTTCCACTTTATGGAGCAGGATACTACCGATACCGAGCGAGCGCATTTCCGGGATTATCCTGAAACTAAAGAGATGGGCGCGGAAGGATCCATCGGCGAGCTCCAGGCGCGCAGAGATCAATTGAACGAAAACCTGTCCGAGGATGGGATATCCCTTCGAGCAGGCAAGCCACATAAGCGTTCTGTGCTGCCGGCTCTGCTCAAATATCTGGCGGAATAACAACCGGTAGTGTGATAATTCCCCACCCCATTCCAGCAGGGAAAGGTCTACAGCCTGCACCTGGCGTACCTGAATTTCAATCGCCTGCATGCGTAGATTCAGCACTCTTCAGTAGAGATTCCAGTAAACCTGTTTCCTCGGCGGATGTGGTGACCTCCCCATCCAGCCAGGCATGGCGCAGACGGCGTAAGATCTGTGAGTACACAGGGCCGACCGGAAGTTTCATCGCGCGAAGAGTATTGCCATCCACCCCGGAGTGGATGTGCCGCCAGCGAAGCATGTACTCATCCAATGCCAGGCGTGCCGGGTTGTCAGCGAGGTAGGCATGTACGCAGCGGATGGCTGCCGGCGAAATGGCATCCAACCTATCTGTAATTATGGAAGGCCGGGATACCAAAGCCGTGGTGACGTGATCATATAGATCCCTTGCCTGGCTGGCGACGTGTTGAATTTCCACAGGCAGACGCAATCGTTTGCCAGCTGAGGTGATCTCTTCCGGCTGCATAGCCATCCACCAGAAACCGTATGCCAGTACCTGGTGGATGGGGCGGTTGCTCATTTTGGGCGGTAGCTGCCAGCCCGGTGGAGAAGGTTCTGCCATCAATGATCTGAAAGCAGCAGACCGATCCGATCGCCATATCAAGGATGGGTGAATACTGGTAAGGATTCCCAACTCAGCCAACCGCTGCAACATTTCCGCGGCGTTCTCTTCCTCCAGCAGCAGATCCAACTCATGACGGATGCGTTCCCCAGTGATCGTCCCCAGTTGCATCTCGGCTTCCCGCATTAATTGCAGTGTGCGTTCTTCTATTTTGAAACCAAATCGCCCTTCAAAGCGAACAGCCCGAATGGCACGGGTGGGATCATCAATAAAAGACAGCGAGTGTAATACGCGGATCAAACCACGTTTCAGATCTGCATAACCGCCGTAAGGATCGAGCAGCTCGCCGAAATGCCGCCCATCCAGCCGGATGGCCATGGTATTCATGGTGAAATCCCTGCGGTGCAGATCCATCTTAATGCTGGATCGCTCCACACTGGGTAAGGCAGTGGGGTGATCATAGAACTCAGTGCGGGAGGAGATCAGGTCAAGGCTTTTGGGGAGGGTATCCACAGCGGGGATCTGCTGCAGCAATGAGCTGGATGAATGGTTGAGATACCATTTTGCGGTACCAAAGCGGTGATGCGTGGTGACCCGACCGCCCAGGCTTTCCACCAACTGCGCTGAAAGGTGGATGGCATCACCTTCCACCACAATATCCAGGTCTACGACCTTGCGGCCCAAGATCAGATCCCTGACAGGTCCACCCACGATGTAGATGGCCATACCTAGTGCGTCTGCCCGGGCAGCGATCAATTTCAGCAAAGCCAGCTGGCCAGGTGGTAGACATTCTTCCAGTTGGTTGGCCAGGTGATGGGGATGCTTTCGTGGTTCCGGGTGAAGAGATTTCAGCAGGTCAGTCCGGGTTACAATGCCAATCAATTCACCTGATTCAGGCGAAACAACCGGGATCTGGCCCCAGCCAGACTCGGCCATAAGCTCCTGAAGACGTTCCAGGGTATCCGCGGGGGATACAGAGTAACTTCCTGCTTCCATTAAACTGCTTGCGGGTAAATCCAACCGGTGTGCCAGAGCACGGTCTACAGCCCGCCGGGTGAGCAGCCCGGCCACTCTGCCTTTTTCAACCACCGGAAAACCTTCATAACCGTATTTTTGCATCAGGCGCAGGCATTCAGCTGCCGTCGCCTCAGGGGATATCACGCGCGGTTTACGCGACATGAGTGAGCGCACGGTGACAGGTGGGGAGATATGCACAGGCAGCACCTGTAATATCTCGGCGCGTATTTTGGAGAGTGCGGTCGGATCATCAGCCGCGGTGTTGCCTGTGGATCGCAAGACCAGGGCAGCAGCGGCGCGTTCATGGCCGCCGCCGCCAAAGTGGGCTGCGAGGGACGCAACGTTGACGTGGTCGCTGGTGGAACGCATCACCAGGCGGTAGCCTTCATCCGTGGCGACAATGATGATCAAGCCATCCGGTTCCATCAAATCGCGCATTTTATGGGCAATGGATGAGATCTCCTCCGCCAACCCGCGAGCTTCTGTGGTCGCGATCACTACATGCACCCCGTGGATCGTCTGAGACTCAGCATTTTCTACCAGACGATGGTACACCTGTCTCTGTTCTTCAGACAGGGGTGGATTGAGGTAATTGACCGTAAGAGCCAGGCTGGCGCCCTGGTCGATGAGGTATGCAGCGCAGCGAATATCGCGCGCAGTGGTGGATGCATAAGAGAGTGATCCGCAATCTTCATAAATACCCAGCAGCAGTAATGTCGCCTGGGTTTCTGTCAGGGGGATCCCTTTTTCCTGAAGGTCCTCCACCAGTAGTGTAGTCACCGCCCCTACACGGTCACCCAGAAATACCCACGCCGAATCCAGGTTTTCACGTTTCAGATGATGATCGATAACTCTCACTTGCGTCTGGTTATTGAAACCTTTGAGGGTGACCAGAGATTGGGTATCAACCAGCGTGATCTGTTTGATCTCTTCGCTGATCTGAAGGTCGCGCGCATCAATGAATGGTAGGTCAACCGCATAGAGTGATGTGAAGGCGCGT
This sequence comes from uncultured Leptolinea sp., assembly GCA_903828565.1. Lineage (GTDB taxonomy): Bacteria > Chloroflexota > Anaerolineae > Anaerolineales > Anaerolineaceae > PNON01. Next base: position 47,597 of record CAIKMQ010000020.1, read on the forward strand.
ACATTACGATTGACCTTGCGAGGTAAAACAGGGATAGCAGAATCGTTCAACAAGGCAGCAGCCAGCAAACCGGCAACCGCGTCAAAATCTGCCTGTTCATGCGTGAGAATAACATCCATAGGGCAATTGTAACCATATTCAAAAGCCTTGACAAATCTCAGCCGGCAGGTAGGATAACGGTATGAAGATCTTGATCCCGCAATACTTCCAACCATTTACAGGCTGGCATTCCGAGGTGGAAGTAACGGGAGCGAGTGTCGGGCAGGTATTGAATGACCTCTTCAGGCAGCACCCGGATCTTTACCCGCATTTTTACACTCACTGGGGTGTCCTTTCTGCCAACGTGTTGATCTACTTGAATCAGGATGAGATCTTTACACTTCAAGGGATGGATACCCCCATAAAACCGGGGGATTCTCTGCGCGTGGTGCCAACCGTTTCCGGTGGGTAATTGTCCTTATGGTAGAATGATTCTATGGCAACCATAAAAATTCCCCAGGTATTTCAGCTGTACACAGGTGGTTCAGCTTTGTTGACTGTGGAAGGCGCTACACTGACAGCAGTCTTGCGAGACCTGGCTCAAAGATACCCGGAGTTGGCAACTCATCTCATGAACCGTACCGGAAAACTTCACCAATATGTGCATCTCTTTCGAAAAGGTGAAGAACTGCCGCGGGTTGAGGCAGATCAGGTATTGATCAGCCAGGATGACGACTTAGTCCTTGTCCCGGGGATTGCAGGAGGATAGATGGGGCTTCCACCACTTTCCAGTGATGAGATCGCGCGTTATTCAAGACATTTACTGCTGCCGCAGGTAGGTATGCGCGGCCAGCAACAGTTGAAATCTGCCTCTGTGTTAATCGTTGGCGCTGGCGGGTTGGGATCTCCCATTGCCATGTATCTGGCAGCAGCGGGGGTCGGACGGATAGGACTGGTGGATTATGACCGGGTAGATGTATCCAACCTGCAGCGGCAGGTACTTTACACCGAAAATGACTTGCAAGCCCCGAAAGCAGAAATAGCCGCAAAGAGGTTATCCGCAGCAAATTCACACATCCGGGTGGATGGGATCACCGGGCAATTTAATTCCAGTAACGCAATGGAAATCGCCAGGGGATATGACATCCTGGTGGATGGGACGGATAACCTGCCGACGCGCTACCTGCTGAACGACCTGGCAGTACTGACAAACCGCCCTTATGTGTATGGTTCCATTTTTCGGTTTGAAGGCCAGGTCAGCATATTTGGAATGCCGGACCGTCCCTGTTACCGCTGCCTCTTCCCTGAACCGCCACCTCCCGGCGCTATCCCCAGTTGTGCCAGCGCCGGTGTGATGGGAGTACTTCCCGGAATCATCGGCTCAATCCAGGCTGCAGAAGTAATCAAGCTTATCACCGGTATCGGTGAATTACTTGCAGGTCGGTTACTGTTGTTCGATGCATTAGAAATGCGGTTGGATTCGGTCAGGATCGGGAAAAAAGCCGGCTGTCCGGTTTGCGGTACGGCCCCTACCATTCGGGCACTACAAGATTATGAAGCCTGGTGCGGCAGCCGTATAGGGCAGGAATTTAAGCTTCCCCCCACACCTTTTGATATTTCCCCCCTAGCTCTCAGTAAGTTACTGACTGAAAAGATGCCGGTTGTCCTGCTGGATGTCCGGGAGGAGTTTGAAAGGCAGATATCTACCCTGACTGGTTCAGTTCATATACCACTCCCGGAGTTGCTGGAGCGCATAGGTGAACTACCCGTAGACCGCAAGATCATCGCCTACTGCCGAAACGGGATACGGTCTCAAGAAGCAGCCAGGCTGCTGCAGCTTCATGGTCATTCCGATGTAAGGCACCTGGAGGGCGGAATCAATGCCTGGGCTGCGATTGTGGATCCATCCATACCCGTTTACTAACAAGAGGTTTTATGCAAAGCTTGAAAGATAAAGCAGTTTTACTGGCTGTGTTGGCGCACCCGGATGATGAGACTTTCGGTATGGGAGGGACTCTGGCATACTATGCCAGCCAAGGAGTGGATGTTCACCTGGTTTGCGCTACCCGTGGTGAGGTGGGTGAGGTGGATCCGGCTCTGCTGCAGGGAGTGGAAAGTATTGCGGAGTTGCGGGAAGGTGAATTGCGTTGCGCGGCAGGTGTGTTGGGTTTACAGGGAGTTCATTTCTTAAATTACCGAGATTCAGGGATGCCGGGATCAGCGGATAATCATCATCCTCAGGCGCTGGCAGCAGCCCCGGAGGCTGAGGTAGCCGGAAAGGTAGCGGATCATATTCGCCGGTTGAAACCGCAGGTGGTGCTTACTTTCGATCCGATCGGTGGATACCGGCACCCTGACCATATTGCCATCCAACGTGCCACGACCCTGGCTTTCCAGCTGGCAGATAATGCAACCTATATCAGCCCGGGTGGAGAATTACCTTACCAGCCGCAGCGCCTGTTTTACCACACAATCTCCCGATCTTTCCTGTGGATGGCGGTAGCCCTGATCATTCTTTCCGGCAAGGATCCCCGGCGTTTCGGTGCCAATGGGGATATTGACATCCTCTCCATTGCGAAAGAACATTTCCCCATCCATGCGCGAATAAACTATCGGGTGGTAGCTGAGGTACGCGACAGGGCAGCCCAATGCCATGTTTCACAGGGCGGCGCGGAGGTGGTCAAAGGCGGGCAAGCCTGGTTGAGAAAACTCATCTTGCAGAGGGAATTGTTCTCTCAAGCCTGGCCATCACCCCGCCGCGGGACTCACCATACGGATCTTTTCAGCGGGGTTTTTTGACCCGATTAAGTAGTTTTGGACCTGTCGTTGTACAATAGATATATCAAAATACTGGAGGGCAGGCATGGTTGGTGATAGGTACCAGGCAAAAGTAATTACCGGGCAAGCAGTGGGGGCTGTGTACCCGATCTATAAAACTGAAGTGATCATAGGGCGTAACCCGGTGGCTGATATCCCTGCACAAGAAGGAGATGTCTCCCGCCGCCACGCTGTCATCTTCAGACTAAACGATGAAGTTCATCTGCGGGATGAAGGCTCGACCAATGGGACTTTTCTGAATGGCCAGAGAGTAACAGATCCTGTGCTGCTGAAAGTTGGAGATAAAATCCGCCTGGGCAGCAGGGAGACACTGGTGATCGAGCTGGAGCCATTCAATACAACAAAAAAAGAAAACACCAGCCAAAAGCCATCCCAGTCTTCCTTGGCAGCCATAGAAGCCGCCCGCCGAGAAGACCCTGGCCGTCTTCCACGGAACCAGCGGCTAACTGAAAAAAAACAGGGTAAATCCGGTAAAGGCGCAAATATCTGGTGGATTTTATTCCTCCTTGCTGGGAGCATCCTCTGTCTGGCAGCATTCCTCTTCTTCTGGTACATAGATACGAATTTCCTTTGGTGTTGGCTTGTTCCGGTGTTACCTGCATGCCCGTGAGGATAGGACAATCATGCTAAACAATCAAAATAATTCAACCAATTCACCACGCTGGGGTGCAGGTATCAAACTGGTTGTTTCATTAACACTTGCGGCTATCTTTTTCGCTCTCGTGATCCGTTTCGGGAGCATCATTGGGCCGCTGCTGCTCACCGGGATTTTTGCCTACCTGGTACACCCGTTGGCGGCCACCCTAAGCAGGCGGTTGCACATCCGCTGGCCGGCTGCGGTTTCTCTCATCTATCTGGTTGTGGTACTCATCGTCATTGGCTTGCTTACTTGGGGAGGAGTGGCACTGTCACCTCAGGTTGTCAACCTGGTGGAATTGATCCGGCAGTTCTTCAATGACCTGCCGCAAACGCTGGAACAACTGTCTGCCACGACCATCCAACTGGGTGGTTATCAGATAGACCTGTCGCAGTATGGATTAACCGACCTGGCAAATCAGGTACTGGCATTTGTAAAACCGCTCCTGGGTGAAGTAGGCACGCTGGTTGGGAATTTTGCAGGTGGTGCCGCTGAAGTTATCGGCTGGCTGTTCTTTGTTCTCCTTGTTTCTTACTTTATCTTGGTCGAATCTTCCATTGATCCGCAGGGAGATTATGAACTGCATCTGCCCGGCTACGGTGTGGATATTCAGCGCATGACGAGCGAACTAAGCCGCATATGGAATGCATTCCTGCGCGGCCAATTCTGGGTGATCGTGCTGGCAATTACCGTTTACAGCCTTGTTCTTTCCATTTTGGGGGTGCGTTACGCCATTGGGCTAGCTCTATTGGCCGGTATCGCCCGTTTTATCCCGTATGTGGGTGCCTGGGTCACCTGGATCACGCTAGCCCTGGTCAGCTATTTTCAGGCTGTCCATCCATTCGGCAATACACCATTGGTATATACAGCTGTGGTGGTACTAATAGCCCTGGTAGTGGATACCCTGCTGGATAATATGGTCGCCACGCGCATCCTCTCCCGGGCATTGAAGATCCACCCGGCAGCTGTGTTGATCGCCGCAATTGTCCTGGCGAACCTGATCGGGCTGGTTGGTGTAATGTTAGCTTCGCCGATGGTAGCCACTCTAAAACTGTTTCTACGATATACCAAGCGAAAATTGTTGGATCAGGACCCCTGGGAAGGTTTAGAAGAAGAAGAAGCAAAGCCAATCCCTGAAGCTCGCCTGATCCGCTGGTTGAAACGTGGCTGGTATGGATTGCTGCGGCTGGTACGAAATCTCCGTTTAAAAAAGAAAAGCGGCTGAAAATCCCCGGCGCAGAGGTTCGATTTTGTGGGATAATAAGGGAAATAACCAAAGGAGTGTAAGATGGCTGATACCGAGACCAATACAATTGTTGAAACTGAGAATTATTTAGCCTGGACTGCCAATGAAGGCGATGGCGAAACCACATACCACCTGGAACTGAACAACGTCACACTGCATTTCTTCAAAGAGGAATGGGACGAATTCATGGATCTGGCGCGTATGCTCGTCAAAGATGCTGGAAAGAAATAACTTTACCCCACATGGCTGCAAAGCCGGCCTTATGGCCGGTTTTTGATTCTATGTTTGCGGCAGATATTCCATCCAGATCAGTGTGTAGTGAAGGTTGAAACCAATCTTTTGAAAAATGTCAACACCCAGGGAAGAGGCAATGTTCACAGATTGCGGGCGGTGGCGCAGCATGGCATTCAGCGCATGGGGGAGAAGGTAATGCAGGGTGATATCTACCTGCTCCGGTTGACAGCCAACCCAGAGATTATCAGCCCAGGTCCTTGCTGCTTCCCAGGCGATGATTCCCATCAATGAGTTCCCCTCATAAAGGCACCAGGAGCGGTTGGTATCACCCGGCAGGTAACCAATGATGTGTGATAGGAATCCGGGTTTGAAGTTGTTGAAATCCACTTGCAGGTTCCAGTTAATCTCGGGAGGATTCAAGGTGAGCAGAAGAGCCTGTTGATCGCGCCAGTCTTTCCACCACGACGGACGAATGCTCATTCCTTCCGGCAAGGTCTCCAGCGGAGGGTGAGCGTGATCTGAGTGGAAATGCCAGGTGGCCCGGCGGGTGCGTTCTGTAAATCCCAGCTTACGGTAAAGGGTTTCAGCTGCCTGGTTGTCATCGCGTACCTGCAGCCAGACGGGTAAATTGCCATTTTGTTGGCTGTACCGCAGGGCAGTCCTGGTCAGCTTCTCGGCTATACCCCGGCGGCGGAACTCCGGCAGAACAGCTACATTGGCGATCAGGTTATGATAATGCCCCTCTTTGCGGAAGGGGATAAGTGTCAGATTTCCGATCAATCTCCCATCTTCTTCCCAGATGAAACCTTTGACCGGAGGTACATAGTCCTCCATATAGCGGGTAGCCCAGGTAAGGCGGCGGGCTTCTTCAGCCGAGTGCCGTAATTGACGAATGTATGCCCGCCCATCCTCATCCATTGTGGTAGAGAAACAGGACTCAATCAGATCTGCAATGTGGTCCAGGTCGCGGAGGATATCCACCTGGCGGATGTGTGGGTCATGAATTGAGGTGGTATCGATGTTGTCCACAGGCATACCACTTATTATATATCAGCCTGCCTTTCCTGTTTTGCCTGTAATGCAGAATGGTTTAGAATAAGAGTGAATCCAATATGAATCTTATACTCACCCGTTAAAGTTGTATCATAACTACTGTAACAGGTTGGTAAAGAAGGGATAGACCTATGATGCGATTTGATCGATTTACAGAGAGAGCCAGCGAAGCCGCGCAGCGTGCGGCAGAGTTGATCCAACGTTACGGGCATAACCAGATCGATACCGAACACATTCTGCTGGCGCTCATCGAGCAGCCACAAGGCGTGGTCGGGCAGATACTGGAATACCTCAAGGTGGATCCGGTCAACTTGTCGGACCGGTTGGATCATGTATTAAAGAATACGCCCAAGGCAAATATCTTTGGGAGTGGAGCCGGGCAAATCTTCATCACACCGCGGGTAAAACGGATTGTGGATGTGGCAAATGAAGAAGCCAATAAACTAAAGGATGAATATATATCCACAGAGCACATCTTCCTGGCCATTCTCGGGGAGAAAAATACTGTGGCCGCAAGAATCCTGGAAGAAGCCGGGTTATCCCATGACCGGGTATCGGAAGCCGTGATGCAGATGCGCGGCGGTCAGCGGGTAACCGATCAACATTCCGAAACACGCTTTCGCGCATTAGAAAAGTACTCGCGAGATCTGACCAAGGCCGCCCGTGAAGGCAAGCTGGATCCGGTAATCGGGCGGGATAATGAAATCAAGCGCGTCATGCAGATCCTCTCACGGCGCACGAAGAATAACCCGGTCTTGATTGGGGAAGCCGGGGTGGGAAAGACAGCCATTGTGGAAGGGCTGGCACAGAAGATTGCCAGCAATGACGTGCCTGAGATCCTGCAAGGCAAGAAGGTGATCTCGCTGGATCTGAGCGCGATGATCGCTGGTTCCCGTTTCCGTGGTGATTTTGAAGAACGATTGAAGGCAGCCATCGAAGAGGTACAGAAGTCTGAAGGCGAGATCATCCTCTTCATTGACGAATTGCATACGGTAGTTGGTGCGGGGGCAGCTCAGGGTGCTATGGATGCGAGCAATATGCTGAAACCTGCTCTGGCACGTGGAGAATTACAGTGCGTTGGCGCAACAACCCTCGATGAATATCACAAGCATATTGAAAAAGATGCAGCGCTGGAGCGTCGTTTTGCCCCGGTGTTTGTAGATGAGCCATCCGTGGAAGATACCATTCGTATGTTGATGGGTTTGCGCGATAAATACGAAGCGCATCACAAAGTTCATTTTTCAGATGAAGCCTTGGAAGAGGCTGTGCGTCTTTCTTCGCGTTACGTGACCGAGCGCCATCTGCCGGATAAAGCCATTGACCTGATGGATGAAGCGGCCGCAAAACTGCGCGTAGCTTTATACTCTCTACCGCCCGAACTGAAAACGATGAAGACCGAACTGGAAAAGCTCAAAGGAGAGGAAGATCAGGCCGGGCAGGAGCGCGATTACGAACGAGCCGCCCGCAAGAAAGCGGACCGTATCCGTCTGGAGAATGACTTCAATCAAAAGCGCGACCAGTGGGAAGCGGAACATAAATTAGATGAAGTCGTGGATGTAAATGATATCGCCGAGGTCATTCACCAGTGGACGGGCATTCCCGTATCCCAAATGATGGAGACGGAAGCTGCCAGATTACTGCAAATGGAAGATCGCTTGAGTGAGCGCATCATTGGTCAAACTGAGGCCATCCATGCCGTCGCTGATGCCATTCGCCGCGCGCGGGCGGGCCTGGCGGATCCACGCCGGCCGATCGGATCATTCATCTTTATTGGCCCATCTGGTGTCGGCAAAACTGAACTGGCTCGTGCCCTGGCAGAATTCATGTTCGACGATGAGGATGCGCTGATCCGCATTGATATGAGCGAATACCGCGAGCAACATTCCGTTTCCCGGTTGTTTGGCGCACCTCCTGGTTATGTGGGTTACGAGGAGGGTGGTCAACTGACCGAAGCTGTTCGCAGGCGGCCTTACCGGGTCATACTGTTCGATGAAGTGGAAAAAGCTCACCCGGAAGTGTGGAATTCGCTCCTGCAGATCCTCGATGATGGCCGGCTGACCGATGGGCAGGGCCGCACGGTGGACTTCCGGAACTCCGTGCTGATCATGACCAGCAACCTGGGGACTGAGTTCGTCCGTAAAGGCGGCAGCCTGGGATTTTTAGAGAAGAAAGAGACGGACGAAGAACGCGAAACCCAGGAAAAGATTGAGAAAGCCTTGAAAGGCACCTTCCGGCCGGAGTTCTTAAACCGGATCGATGAGATCATCCTCTTCTCCCCGTTGAGCATGGAGCAAATGGAATTGATCGTCGACCTGCAGATGAAGGAAGTCCGTGAGCGGTTGAGCGAGCACGGGTTGAAGGTGGAACTGACACCCGCAGCCCGCAGCTGGCTGGCGCGTTCAGGATATGATTCCAATTTTGGAGCGCGTCCGCTGCGCCGGGCACTGCAGAAATCGGTCGAAAGCCCGTTATCAGTACATCTGCTGGAGAAGAAATACACCTCAGGGGATACGGTGACTGTGGATGTGAATGAAGCTGGCAATGAGTTGATCTTCAAACATGCCTGAAAATTTCCTGCCATGAAAATAAGCGCCGTCAACGGCGCTTATTTTTTCACTGGTATGATATATGCAATTGAGCCAACAAATGCCTATGAACACTGAAGAAGTACTGATCGAGGACGTCAATGCCGCGTTGAGAACGCATCGGTTGTTCAGGTCCCTGCGGGCGGATGAATTGTCCCTGATCGCCGGTTCTGTGGAAGTGTTCCAGACTCGGCGTGGGGATACGGTCTGTACATCCGGGCATCCTGCGGATGCCCTCTGGTTTCTACTCTCCGGTACTTGCTTTCAGGCAGAAAAGAAAGGGCGTACACCCGCTTTTAAAGGGCTACTGGAAGCAGGCAGCAGCTGGGGGGATGAGTGCCTGCAGGGAAACCGATATCCTGCCACTGTCCAGGTTTTGAAACCCGGATTGATCTTATGTCTGCGGCTGCAAGCTTTACAGATACTCTCTACCCGGGTTCCACGGTTGGCTGGGTCCCTCTATGTAGCCGGTCAGAATTCGCAAGCAGCCAAAGGGTTGCGGATGGACTGGCTGGAACCCGGTGAAACACTGATCTACGCCGGAAGGCGCCATCCGGCCATTCTGATGCGAAGACTAATCCTACCCGTAATTCTCCTGTTCATTGCGCTACTGGGTCTTGCCTGGAGCTGGTATGTTCAGGTCGATCTCATCGGTTGGGCATCCTTGGCGGGTGGGGCAATTCTGGCAGTGCTGATTTGGGCGGCCTGGAGGGCAGTGGATTGGTGGAATGACGCGGCCATTGTGACCGACTTGCGGGTAGCCTGGCTGGAGCGCGTAGCCTGGGTCTATGACAGCCGGAATGAGGCGCCCCTCTCCATGGTGCAATCTGTGGATGTACAAACGACCCAACTGGGCCGCCTGTTGGGGTACGGGCATGTCATCGTGCATACGGTCAATGGGCCACTGTTGCTGACCGATGTGCCGTCTCCAGATTCGGTGGCTGCCATCATCTATGACCAGTGGCAGGTATCTCAAGAAACCAGAAAGCAAGAAGATAACCGGAAGATCGAAGCAGCCTTGCGCGAGAGCCTGAGAAAAGGCGAAAGCGGAGGAGACGGGCAGCAGCCTGAAATGAAATTACGGGCAGGCGGCGGTATGCTGCGCGCTGCAGCTGCCCTGTTCAGCTCACGGGTGGCTGCGGATGGTGAGATCACCTACCGCAAACACGGCTTTATCCTCTTTAAGAAAACCTGGCAACCGGTATTGATACTCATGCTTTTTTCGGGTTTAGGCCTGGCGAGGTTGGCTGGCTTATATGATGTCCTGCCGATAGTTGCAGTGGCTATTATCCTGCTAATCCTGATGATCCCGATAGCAGGCTGGTGGGCATACCAGTACCAGGATTGGCGGAACGATGTCTACCAGATCCAGGACGACAGCATTATCGTGGTGGAACGTAAACCATTTGGTGATGAGACCCGCAATGTAGCCCTGCTGGAGAATATTCTGTCTATTCAATATAAAAGAAGCGGATTAATCGGCGCATTGATGAATTACGGGACTGTGAGCATTGCCGTCGGCACCAATCACCTCGAATTTAAAGATGTATATGACCCTTCTCGTGTCCAGCGGGAGATCTTCTCTGCCATGACCGCACGGGATCAACAGCGCCGGACGCAGCGTGTATCGGATGAGCGGGAGCGTGCCGATGAATGGATTGCAACCTATAACCGGATCCAGGATGAGGACAGAAATGCAGGCGGGGAGATTACATCCACAACCCCGGAACAGCAGGATATCAGTTAGAATATCCACAGATTAATTGAGGTGAACAGGATATGGCAATCAGAAAGATCGTTTTTGTTCCGGATGAGGTGCTGCGCCGCAAAGCAAAAAAGGTGACCGCATTTGACGCCGATTTTCAAACGCTGGTGGATGACATGATCGAGACCATGCGAGATGCGCCGGGTGTCGGCCTGGCTGCGCCGCAGGTGGGAGAGTCACTGCGCCTGGTTGTGGTGGAATACGGGGAGGATGAAGAGGATGACGCCCCGAAAAAGCTATATGTTCTGGCAAATCCAGAATTCATTCAACATTCGGAAGAAACTGAAGATGGCATTGAAGCATGTCTTTCTGTGCCTGGCCTGGCAGGAGAGGTATCTCGCTGGAAGCGCGTAATGCTGAAGGCGCAGAACCGCCGCGGCCAATTGGTAAAGATCAAGGCGGATGGCTGGCTTGCGCGTGTTTTTCAGCACGAGATAGATCACCTCGATGGGATCATCTTTACAGACAGAGCCGTGAAGATCTGGCAGCCTTCCCCCGGTGAAGTTGACCTGCTGCGGGATTAATGCGCCTGACACGCCTGTCACTGACGAATTACCGCGCTTTCGCCCAGGTGGAGGTTGTCCTGCCCCGCGGGGTGGTGGTGCTGGTGGGGGACAATGCTCAGGGAAAAACCAGCCTTCTGGAATCCGTCTTTTTCCTGGCTGCATTCACTTCCTTCCAAACATCACAGGATAATCAGGTTGTAAACTTTACTGCCCGGGGTGATGACATCCCCGTCACCCGGATCGTCGCCGAGTATGAGCGGGCTGAAAAACAGCACAAGCTGGAAATCCGGCTGATCTTACAGGGCGGCAGCGCTGAATATGGTACCGGCCGGCTTCGCAAAGAGATCTTGCTGGATGGGATCAAGAAGAATGCCGCCGCGGCTGTTGGCCATTTCAACGCGGTTGTTTTCATCCCCCAGATGTCGCGCTATATCGATAACGGCCCGGAAGAACGGCGGCGGTATTTGAACCTCACCCTGGCACAGATCGTTCCCGGCTACGCCGATGACCTGACGCGCTATACCCGTGGATTGATCCGCCGGAATGCGCTATTGAAGCAATTGCAAGAGCAAGGAGGGGATGCAGGGATGCTGGATTACTGGGATGAGTTGCTGGCAGATTGCGGCAGCCGCCTGATCTCAGCGCGGGATGCGGCGGTGCGGGAGATCACTGCCCTGGCCAGCCCGGTGCACTTTACCCTGACAGGCATGGAAGAAAACTTCAGCATGCAGTACCTGCCTGCGTTAACGCAGGTAGAGGCGGATTTGCCAGGGGATATAAATGAATTGCATGCGTCATATTTAGCAAGATTACGCGGGAATCACCGGGTAGATATCGCCCGCGGAACGACCAGCATCGGCCCGCACCGGGATGATTTGCGCTTTGTGGTGAATGGCAATAACCTGGCGGATTTTGGTTCCCGCGGCCAGGTGAGAACTGCGCTCCAATCCCTGAAGCTGGGTGAACTGCAATGGATGAAAGAGCGCACCGGCGAGATGCCGGTCATGCTGCTGGATGAAACGCTGGCGGAGCTGGATGAACACCGGCGGGCAGGCTTGCTGGAATCACTGGCGGAATGCGAGCAGGTGCTGCTGACAACCACAGACCTGGACCTGTTCACGCCTGACTTCCTGCGTTCCGGCCAGATCTGGCAGGTACGGGCAGGAGAGATCGAAATTTCGAAGTAGAGAAAGCGATAAGAGTTGAGTATCAAATATATTATTAATAAACTAAACCCGGCAGTCTCACGCGAATGGCTGCTCCTGTTGGCAGGCGCGATGTGGTCCGGAGTCGGTTTGATGTTGGGAAACTATGCCTGGCACCGGTGGATGGATCAGCCATCCATGTTGACGATCGAGCTGGCAATCCTTGGGATCGCGCTGGCTGCATTGGCATACCGTACCCTCTTCCGAAATATAGCCGCGAAGAATATAAACCGCATTCAAGCCTTCACCAGGCGGATATGCATATTTGCCTTTCAAGCCTGGAAGGGATACCTGATCATCGGGATCATGGTTCCAGGCGGGCTGCTGCTGCGGCATTCATCCTTCCCCAAGGAATACCTGGCGGTGATCTATGCCACGATCGGCGGGGCATTGTTCCTTTCAAGTATTCAATACTACGCGGCGTTATGGAAGGCGCGGAGCGGTAACCGGATGGTTGGACAGGCTTAGGTCAGCGGCTTTTTGACCGGAGCACCGGCGGGGCGGGGGTACGCGGTGGGGGTTGGGGATGTTTTGCGCACAACCACCAGATAGCGTTCATCGCTGACGCCGGGAAGCTCGACCGGGATGACTCTCTCGAGTGAAGCACCGAGCAGATTGAAAGCCCGCGCAGCGGATTGGGCTTCAACGTGCGCGCTGCTGCCTTTCTGCGCGACCATCTTTCCGCTCACTTTCACCAGGGGTAATAAATATTCAGCCAGGATCGGCATGGCAGCCACAGCGCGCGCCAGAGCGTAATCGTACCCCTCGCGATGTTCAGGCTGGCGGGCCAGTTCTTCCGCGCGGGTGTTCAGCACCTGTACATCTGCCAATCCCAACTCCTCCACAACCAGCTGGCAGAAATTGGCTTTCTTGCCGATCGATTCTACCAATGTCAGGTGGAGAGCCGGCAGCATGATCTTCAACGGTAGGCCGGGAAAACCCGCGCCGGTGCCCACATCCACAACGCGGAGCGCGCCGGAAGCAGGCAAGACTTGCAGCAGGCTGAGGGAATCCAAAAAGTGGCGGGTGCGGATGCTCGCTACGTCCCGAATGGCAGTTAGGTTAAAGCGCGCGTTATAATCCAGCAGCAGGGCTTCAAACCGGCTGAATTGCTCCACCTGTTTGGCGGATAACCGGATGCCGAACAGGCTTTCTGCCTGAGGCGCGAGATCTGAGGGATCAGCCTGCATGGGTAGCAAAGCGGCGGATGATGCGCGCCATATGCCGGGCGCCTTTTTCGTATAGATCCAGCCGCAGGTTCTCATTGGGGGCGTGCATCTGCATAGTGGGGTGCCCTACGCCGGCTGTGACGATCGGGAAGGCATGATGCCGCAGGAAGAGCGCGTTCGGGCCGGATCCGCCAATGGAAGGAACCACTTGCATGGGTGTACCGTATACATCCACCGCGGAATCCACCACCATGCGCACAAAAGGATCATCCGGGTCGGTGACTGCCGGCCGTTCTTTGGCAATCAATTCAATGTGCACATCTTCAAAGTCATTGCGGTCCAGGTGGGCGCGCAGCAGTTCGAAGATCTCGTCCGGGTCCTGGTCTGGTACCAGCCGGAAATCCACCTTGGCTGATGCGCGCGCCGGCTGCACGGTCTTGGCTCCCGGCCCCTGGTAACCTGATTCCAGCCCGCAGATGGTGCAGCTGGGTTCATGTGCCTGGGCAAGCCGCAGGGGAGCGCCGCCTGTCAACCCCTTAAGAAAGCCAGATACGCCGTACTGCTGGCGTAACGCCGGACCTTCATCCGGCAGGGCATCCAGCAGCAGGCGGGTCGCCGCGGAAACCGGTTTGACCTTGCTGTAAAAACCACTGATGCGCACATTCTCATCCTGGCCTTTGATCGAGCGCAGCGCCCATACCAGGCGCCAGGCAGCATTGGGCATGATGGAGCCACCGATCCCGGAATGCATATCCTGATTCGCGGTTTCCACGGATAGTTCCACATAGCAGATGCCGCGCAGCCCGAGGTGCTGGATCGGGCGGTCCTGGTCATCCACCTGGCCGAACTCCCACACACAGGCATCGGCAGCGTACGGCGCGGGGTCGGCATTGACCTGGCGGGTAAGGTTCGCGCTGGTGGTCTCCTCCTCTCCTTCAATCACCCATTTGATCGTACACGGCAGCGGACCTTGTGCAAGCAGCGCGTCGATGGCCAGCAGGCGGTTGGCAAAGTGGCCTTTATCATCGTTCACGCCGCGGCCGTACAGCTTGCCATCCCGCAGCGTTGGTTGAAAGGGGGGTGTCTCCCACAGCTCCAGCGGCTCGGCCGGTTGGACATCGTAATGGTTGTAAATGAGCAGGGTGCGGTCTCCTGTACCCCGCAATTCACCAAAGACCACCGGGGCTCCGCTCTCTTCACCCAGCAGACTGGTGGTGAAACCACGTGCCTGCAGCATCTGGCGGATGAGGGCGGCACAATCTGCCTGCCCGGTCTGTTGGGCGGATACGCTGGGTATCTCCACCAGCTGCTTCAATTCTTCAATGCTTTCAGAACAATGTTTCTTGATGTATTGGTCGATCCGATCCATTGCGTTTGCCTACCGTGTGATGAGGGATTGCAGCCAGGGGATGCCACTGGCGCAGATGAGGGCAATCAAGCCCATCCGCAGGGTTTTCCCCACGGCGCAGAAGAGCACGAATTTAGCAAGCGGCATTTTCAGCGTACCGGCTGTGATGCCGGCCATATCAAAAGCCGGGTTGGGGATGAATGCCAGCAGCAGTACCGCCCACACGCCGTAGCGCCGCATCCAGGCTACCAGGCGTTCATACCGCGGACGCCCTTCGAGCACCACCTGCCCGCTGTAGCCGGCCAGGTAGCCGGTAATCTCCCCCAGGCCGGCACCGACGCCGGTTGCCAGCGCCACCCACAGCGGGGTGAAAACAGGCGACATGGTGCAAGCCAGCACAAAGCCGGGTACCGGTACGATCACGGTGGAACTGGCAAGGATGGAGAGAAGGAAAATCCCGGGGATGCCCCAGGCTTCAAACCGCCTGAGGGAATCTTGAAAAATGAAGATGCTGACGCTGATGGCGATCACCGGCAGCAGAATGACCAGGCTTTTCAGTATCTGCCGGGTACGTGGCTGCATGCTCAATCCACCGGGTGAGACGCGGCCAGCAGCGTCTCGATGCGCGCGATGACCATATCCATCGCCACCTGGTTAAAGCCGCCTTCGGGGATGATGATGTCAGCGTAGCGTTTGGATGGTTCAACGAACTCCATGTGCATCGGGCGCACGGTGGTCAGGTACTGGTTAATCACGCTTTCGGTCGAGCGGCCGCGCTCAGCAATATCCCGCTGTAGCCGGCGGATGAAGCGCAGGTCGCTGTCTGTATCCACAAAGATCTTCACATCGAACATCTCGCGCAGAATCTTTTCACCGAAGATCAGAATACCCTCCACCAGGATGACACCGTGCGGTTCGATCCGGCGGAATTGGTCTGTCCGGGTATGGTTCTTGAAGTCGTATAACGGCAGATCGATCGATTTCCACTGCTTAAGCTGCTGGATGTGGTGCGCCATCAGGTCGGATTCGAGCGAGTCGGGGTGGTCAAAGTTGACCTCAAGGCGCTGATGTTCCGGCAGGTTGCCCAGGTCTTTGTAATACGCGTCATGCGGCAGGTAGGCAATGCGCTCACGGCCCACCTGCTGCAATATGGCCTGCGCCACGGTAGTCTTGCCGGAGCCGGAGCCGCCTGCGATGCCAATTACCAGGGGGGTGGGACGTTTGCTCATCATGCTCCCATTATAAACGAGGATGCCGGAACTGTCTGCCGTGACAGCTTGCCCGAACCTCCGCGGCATGGATAATAAGAACAAGCGTTCTAAATAAGGAGGGAATGATGCCTTTTGAAATACCACGGGAAGTGAATGTCTACGACCTGATCGCTCTGGCGGTCATCGAGCAGGCGGTGGAAGATGCGCGCGCGGGTGATGCGCGCCTGGCAGAAGGTGCGCGCCGCTGGCTGGAGCGCGAGGGCAAAGCCTGGTGGGATGCGCTGCACCTTGGGGAGGAAGCCTTCACCCGCCTGGTGCTATCCGCGTGGCCAGGGGCGTAAAAGAAAGGCAGCGCTACGGTTGGCCGTAAGTGTATTCCCCCAGCAGCCCGTCGCGACCGGCAATGAACATCACTTCGAGCATCGTCTCGACCCCCAGCTTGGCGCGGATGTTGGCGCAGTGGAAGTGGATGGTGCGCGAGGTGAGGTGCATGCGGCGCGCGGCCACTTTGACGCACACGCCCTGCGCCAGCAGCCGCAGCACGGTGATCTCACGTTCGGTCAGTGGGTCATGTTCCGGGGGCATGCATCTATTATAGCACAAGTGTTCTATATATACCCCCACATTTTCATGAAATGGCTGTTTATGTCCCCGTGCTTGCGAGAGGGCGGGGTACACCGGGGCAACTACCGTGCCTCCACCACCCACACCACCTCCCGCGGCCGTGCCTTCCTCGGCCCGGCCTGCCCGGCCAGGCGTGAGACCCCGGCTCTCCGGCATTGCAGCCGGTATCTCTCGCGGTAGATCTCCAGCGAGCGCGTCACCACCCACATCAACACCACCACCGCGGTCGGCTGCATCCAGTACTCGCCGTACGCCGCCGGCAGGTGTATCCTCAGCACATCCCCCTCCTGCCTGAAAGTCACCCGTTTTTCGCGCATCGCCTGTTCAAATGGCAGCCCGCTGCGTTCCCCCAGCTGGTCGCGCAGCGTGTTAATCACCAGCTGCAGCGCGCCGCTCTCACACCACTCGTGGTAACGTCTAAAGAGCGTCACATAAGAAGGGTACTCGGGTGGCACCTCAGCCCACGTAAGCGCGTGGCGGATGGTATATAACACCCCGTTCAGCACCCGCCGCGTACTAGCCGGCGGGCGCCCCCGCTTCTCCTCCGGCGTCACCAGCGGCGCGACCAGGCGCCACTGCTCATCGGTCAGCTCATCCAGCTGAGGGATGCCGCCGTCACCGTCGTCACAAAAAGCTCTCATCTGTGCATGATTGTTTATCTTCGCTTGTGCTCCGCCGATTCTCTCCTCCCTGTGTTCATTACTCATTTCTCCCATTTCCATTGTACAGAACAACGGCTACCCGTCTACCTGTCACCTGTGACGGGTGATCGATCAAGAACCACCCCCACGCACGGATGTTGGCTCAGTGAAAGTGGATGGTTCGCATGGTGAGATGCATGCCGTGTGTGGCATGCGAGACGCATACACCCTGTAAATACTTTGATCGTTCCGCCTGCATCGCTTGGTTGATCAGCACTCGCATCATCTCAGGGACTGCTTCTAGTCCTTTTTCTACAAGATCTTCTGAATAGGAATAATTATTTTGGTGAGTCATTCTTTGCTATAATAATTGGAGTATCTGTGATAATTATTAGTTACTGAGAGTGAGGGAAAATGGCCGAGATAGATGAGTTCTGGACGGCTGAAGAAGTCTCAACTTACTTACGCACGCCTCTATCGACAATTTACAAACTTGCCCATGATAAGGTACTTCCTGGATTCAAAGTGGGGAAACATTGGCGATTCAGACAAGAGAAAATCGTAGATTGGATAAAACAAAAAGAGGAGTATCTAGCAAAACAAACTCCTCGAAATTTGCCAAATTAATTCGCTTTGGTCTTTTCGAACAAATTTCATGGAGATTAACTTGACCCTTCTTCCTACCCAACCAAATGACTCTGGTATCCGTGACAATTATAAACGAGGGAGTGTTGGTGATTTTCTACAGGAAAAAATCACTGACGGCTCTGCACTATCGATAGTCTCAGCTTACTTCACAATTTATGCTTTCGATGCAATGAAGGATAAATTGGAGATGATCGATCATCTTAGGTTTCTCTTTGGTGAACCCAGGTTTGTAAAATCATTGGATCCTGAGAAAACAGATAAAAAAGCATACAAGATTGAAGATGATGGCTTGCATTTATCTAATCGACTGGAACAACGGCGGGTTGCCCGGGAATGTGCCGGTTGGATCGACAGAAAGGTTGACATTAAGTCGATCAAGCAAGCAAATCTCATGCATGGAAAAATGTACCACATTGATAATCATGGTATTGAAGAAGCTATCCTTGGCAGCTCTAACTTCACATCAAGTGGCTTAGGTTTGTCTGATCACAACAACAACATCGAACTTAATCTCATTGTGGATAGTAGTAGAGACCGACGTGATCTCAAGAAATGGTTTGAGGATATTTGGGTGAATGAAGATTTGGTTGAAGATGTAAAAACTGATGTGCTGGATTATCTAGCCCAACTTTACCAAGATAACGCTCCAGAATTCATCTATTTCAAGACGCTCTTCCACTTATTTGAGCAATATCTTTCTGATCAAGATACCAGCGGCGTTGCTGATATCAAGAGCCAGATTGTGGATACCGAAATATGGAAATATCTTTTTGAGTTTCAAAAGGATGGTGTCAAGGGTGCTATCAACAAGATCCTCGCTTATAACGGCTGCATCCTCGCGGACAGTGTGGGACTCGGAAAAACCTTCGAAGCCTTAGCGGTGATCAAATACTTTGAGCTGAGAAATTACCGTGTACTTGTACTTTGCCCAAAGAAATTGCGTGAGAACTGGACAGTCTTTCAAGCACATGTTGGAAGCGAACTCAATCCCTTCCCCCATGATCGGTTTGGCTACACCGTTTTATCCCACACAGATCTTAGCCGGGAAGGTGGACATTCTGGAGATATCGATCTCGCAAACTTCAACTGGGGAAATTATGACCTGGTTGTCATCGATGAAAGCCATAACTTCCGCAACAACACGCCAGGCAGAAAAGATGAAGAAGGCAACATTGTCCGGAAAACTCGTTACCAACGACTCATGGAAGATATTATTTCCTCCGGTGTGAACACCAAAGTCCTTCTTCTTTCGGCCACACCCGTAAATAATGATCTGAAAGACCTGCGAAACCAGATCTATTTTCTCACTGAAAACGATGACAATGCCTATGCTCCTAACCTGGGGATTGCCAGTATCAAAGATACCCTGGCAAGCGCACAGCGTACTTTCACTGATTGGGCGAAAACCTCGCACGATCATCAAACCAAGGACTTGTTAACTCGGTTTAGCTCATCCTTTTTCAAATTATTAGACGCCCTCACCATTGCCCGTTCGCGAAAGCATATCGAGAAATATTACAGCGACAATATTGCACTTCTTGGCGGCTTCCCAAAAAGGCTCAAACCCCTCTCGCTCTATCCTAAGATCGATCTGCAGGGTGATTTTATGTCTTATGACAAACTCAATGAGGAGATTTCGGATTACCACCTCTCCTTATTTAATCCATCCGAATATATTATTGACGAGTACCGCCCGCTATATGATGTAAAGTACGCAAAAGCGCAGCCTTCTATATTTGATCCCAGACTTACAGACAAATTTTCTCAGAGGGTTCGCGAGCATTACTTGATCGGAATGATGAAAGTGAATTTTCTAAAACGACTAGAAAGTTCGGTTTTTTCGTTCAATATCACTATGCACAGGACAATCGGTAAGATCGACAGTCTCATCAATCGTATCGAACGGTTTAAGAAGTTCAAGGATGAAAATCCTGATATTGATTTTGATGAACTCGTTGTGGAAGACGTCGATGATGAAGAATTGCAGGAAGCTCTGGAGGTTGGCAAGCTGAAGTTCAAGATGGCTCACATGAATCTTGATGACTGGTTATCTGATCTTCATCGCGACCGCGACCAACTCCATAGTTTGGAACTATCAGCAAGAGAGATCACACCTGCGCGAGATGCCAAACTAGCCGAATTGAAAAAGATCATTCAACAAAAAATGACTTGTCCAACCACTGACAAACGTGGGCAGCCCAACCGCAAGGTCTTAGTGTTTACTGCTTTCGCGGATACAGCCACCTACCTTTACAATTCCCTTCATGACTGGGCCAAGAACGAATTAGGAATAAACTTGGCTATGGTCTCAGGTGGATCGACCGAGAATAAAACCACCTTTGGTAAAAATGAGTTCAACCAAATCCTGACCAATTTCTCTCCTGTGGCGAAACAGCGCAGCAAGATGCGCTCCATGCCTCAGGAGGGAGAGATCGACCTGTTGATCGCTACTGACTGCATCAGCGAGGGACAGAACCTGCAGGACTGCGACACCATGGTCAATTATGATATTCACTGGAACCCGGTTCGGGTCATCCAACGCTTTGGACGCATTGATCGTATTGGCAGTATCAACCCTGCAGTTCAACTGATCAACTTCTGGCCTACTCAAGATTTGGACAAATACATTGCCCTCAAGAATCGCGTGGAAGCACGCATGGCGTTGGTGGATATTGCAGCCACCAACGAAGATAATTTATTGAGCACTGAAGACTTGCAGGAGTTGATCAAGGATGACCTTAAATACCGCGACAAGCAGTTGAAACGTTTACGTGAAGAAGTATTAGATCTAGAAGACTTCAATGAGAGTGTCTCTTTGACTGATTTCACCCTGGATGATTTCCGCACAGAGCTGAGCCGTTATCTTGAGGCTAATCGAAAATTGCTGCAGGAATCTCCCTTGGGACTCTATGCAATCGTGCCACCTGACCCACAATACCCGATCATTCAACCCGGTGTGATCTTCTGCCTTAAACAAAAAGGCGATACTTCAGGCAGCGAAACGGTTAATCCTCTGCAGCCATATTTCCTGGTTTATGTACTTGACGATGGTACAGTCCGGTTAGGCTTTGCACAGCCTAAGCAGATCCTTGAAATTTATCGTGCTTTATGTGTAGGTAAGAACGCTCCGCTCGAAACCCTGTGTTCTCAATTCAACCATACCACTCAGAATGGCAACGATGTCTCGCATTACTCTGAATTACTTGAGAAAGCCATATCTTGGATTGACAAGTCGTTCAAGAAACGGGCTGTGAGTGGGCTTTTCACTGACCGCAGTGCTTTGCTGATTGAAAAGGCAAAGCAAATATCCCAAACCGCCGATTTTGATCTGATCACCTGGTTAATCATTTGCTGATATGACAACTATAGACCTCAAAACTCAAATTGAACGTTCGATCATGGCTTTCTCACAAGGAAATTTGCGTGAGAATGGAATTCGCTTGCTCAAATCACTAGGGTATATGAGTGACAGGCAGGTAATCGTTGAACCCAATACCTTTGCGGGATTTGTCGAAATACATCCCCCACTCGCGAGCATTAATAACAAGAAAGCCCTTGTAGATAATTGGCTCTCTGTTGACATTTTACTCCAACTGACAGGGGAAGACCTCAAACAAACGACTCAGGGGCATTTAATTTTTGATAAGAACCGCATCGATAACCAGATCATCGAATCCTATCTCTTCCTGGCCATTGAGCTGAAACCCGAGGATTATTCCCGTTCCAAGCTAGCTGACGTGACCCGCGAGGTGAACAAATTCTTTGCCATGCCAGTGATGATCCTTTTTAAGTATGGTGATCTACTGACCATTTCCATTATCAATCGCCGCTTGCATAAACTTGATGGTAGTAAAGACGTGCTTGAAAAGGTGACACTCATTAAAGGGATTATCATCAAGTCCCCGATACGGGCTCACATAGAGATCTTGTTTGATCTTTCCCTTTCAGAATTGGCAAACGCCAGCCAAATGCACAGTTTCATTGAGCTGCATCGTGCCTGGCAAAAGACCCTTGATATTTCCGAGCTTAATAAGCGGTTCTATCGGGAAATCGCCAATTGGTATTTCTATGCCGTGGAACATGTGGAATTCCCCAAAGGGAAGACAGAAGACCGGCAAACCCGCAATGCCACCAATATCATCCGTCTGATTACCCGATTGATCTTTGTCTGGTTCATCAAGGAAAAAGGGCTTGTCCCTGAAGCCTTATTTAACCCCAATCAATTAAAAGAAATACTGAATTTCAATGATCCGCAAAACAGTACCTACTACAAAGCGATCCTGCAAAATCTCTTCTTCGCAACCTTGAATACGGAAATGGGTCCAGAACGGCGCTTCCGAGGAAAAAACAAGAACCCTGACGGATTGGACGCTCACCATGGCATTTCCACGGTTTATCGGTATGAAGATTTCTTTAAAGACCCAGTAAAAGGGCTTGCCCTTTTTGCAAGGATTCCATTCTTGAATGGTGGTCTTTTCGAATGCCTGGACAAACGGGAAGAAAAGATCCTGGTGGATGGTTTCTCGGATGATCCGCGCAACCAACCCGTGGTTCCCGACAGCCTGTTTTTTAGGGATGAACTGACCGTAGATTTGAGTGAAGTATACGGAGATAAACAACACAACAAAGAGAAAGTGCGCGGTTTGATTCGTATTTTTGACAGCTATAAATTCACCATAGAAGAAAACACCCCGCTGGATGAAGAAATTGCACTTGATCCCGAACTGCTCGGAAAAGTGTTCGAGAACCTGTTGGCTGCTTACAACCCCGAGACAGGGACCACTGCCCGTAAACAGACCGGTTCGTTTTACACCCCGCGCGAGATCGTCAATTACATGGTGGACGAGTCTCTGATCGCTTATCTACAAAATTCACTCCAGCCGGTTACACTTATAGACAATGAAAAAGCAGAGTTGGAAACAAAACTGCGCCATTTGTTGGCTTACAACAATGAGCCCCATCAGTTCTCAAAAACAGAAGAAAACGCGATCATCTCTGCTATCGACAAAGTGAAAGTTCTCGATCCGGCATGTGGATCGGGCGCATTCCCGATGGGGGTGCTGCATAAACTGGTCTTCATCCTCAACAAGTTGGATCCTGGTAATGTGAAATGGAAGGAACGCCAGGTTGCTAAAGCCGGCGAAATCCCGGATGCCACCGTACGCCACCAGGTGATCGAGGATATTGAGAAATCCTTTACGGATAACGAGCTGGATTATGGGCGTAAACTTTATTTGATCGAAAACTGCATCTACGGGGTGGACATCCAGCCCATCGCGGTGCAGATCGCCAAACTGCGCTTCTTTATCTCACTGGTGGTGGATCAAAATACTAATCTTTCAAAACCAAATTTGGGCATACGTCCCCTGCCCAATCTGGAAAGTAAATTTGTGGCGGCTAATACACTCATCGGGATTGAGAAGCCGCAGCAAATGTTATTGCACAATCCGGTGATTGACGAGAAAGAAAAGCAATTAGCCGAAGTGCGCGATGCGTTGTTTACCGCGCGGACACCTGCCACCAAACGCAAATACCGCGAATTGGATAAAAGCTTGCGAGTAGAAATTGCCAAATTACTGAAAAACGATGGCTGGAGCAATATAATAGCTGCCCAACTGTCCAGTTGGGATCCTTACAATCAAAATGCAAATGCCGAATTTTTTGACCCCGAATGGATGTTTGGAGTAGAAAAAGGTTTTAGTATCGTAATCGCTAATCCCCCGTACGTTGATTCAGAGATAATGAGTATTCTTTACCCAGAACTGAGAGAATGGTGCACAAGTAAGTATAAATCTGCTCAAGGAAACTGGGATATGTTTGTTGTTTTTATTGAAAAAGGACTTCAATTATTAGGACAGGATGGTATGCTTTCGTATATCATCCCAAATAAAATTGTTGCAGCAACATACGCCGAATCGTTAAGAAGCATTTTGAAAAATAAATCCTTTATGGAAATTCGGGATTATTCCAAAGTGAGAGTTTTCGATCAGGTTGCTGTTTATCCAGTAACGATATTTTTATCCAACAAGCTAGAAAAGAAAGGCGTCCAAGTGACGTCAATGTTGAGCGTTGAAGAAGTTGATTATTCTAATCAAATTTTAGGCAA
>CAIKMQ010000021.1 GCA_903828565.1 uncultured Leptolinea sp.
AGAGTGAACTGGTTAATGCCATTGCTATGGAAGCTGCATCGCGCGCGATGAACAAACGAGTATATGCAACCATAAAGCGCATCGCAAATAATGAGCCTGAACTGACCCCAGAAAAACCAGCCGCTGAAGAAATTGCGGATCAACCTGCTGGTGATGAAGAAGCCAAACCGAAACAGCAGAAAGTAAAGAAAGAAACAGCAGCGAAAGCAACCGCGAATGAGCCTGCGGTTAATGAAGAAGTCAAACCAACCCCTCGGAAAGCAAAGAAAGCAGCATCAAACCAGGAAGGATAGGGATACTATGCTTGGTTCACCAATCAAAGATGTTGTACCATTTGTAATCGAATCATCCGGACGCGGCGAAAGAACCTATGACATCTATTCACTGCTTCTCAAGGAAAGGATAATTTTCCTTGGAACCGGAATAGATTCTCAGGTCGCCAACGTCACTGTCGCCCAGCTGCTGTTCCTGAGCCGGGAAGATCCAGAGAAAACGATCCACATGTATATCAACTCTCCAGGTGGAGAGATATATGCTGGATTTGCGATCTATGACACAATGAAAATGATTCCCAATCCCATCAGCACGTATGCGATCGGTGTATCCGCCTCCTTTGGAACGATCCTTCTCTCCGCAGGAACCAAAGGACAGCGTTATGCCCTACCCCACTCCACTATTCATATGCATCAACCTCTGGGTGGTACGCAGGGACAGGCTTCAGATATTGAAATTCATGCACGTGAGATCTTACGACTACGTTCACGACTTAATGAAATCCTTGCCGATAACACCGGTCGTCCGCTGGATGTTATTGAGGTAGATACTGAGCGTGATTTTTATATGGATGCAAAGCAGGCTGTGGAATACGGTCTTGTGGATGAAGTTCTAAAAAATAAAAACGAACAATAAGAGCAATAACTATGCGCAATAACAGCCGGATAGGTGACTATCCGGCTGTTATAATACTCCTACGGAGATACATATGTTGGATTTTTCTGCCGAGGCGATCCGCGCCTTGATTTTGGACATGGACGGGGTGTTATGGCGGGATTCCGAGGCGATCGGTGATCTAGCTGCAATCTTTGAACGCATCAATGATTTGAAGCTTCAAGTTGTCTTGGCAACGAACAATGCAACACGCCGCCCATCTCAGTATATTGAGAAGCTGGCTGTTTTCGGAGTAAAACTCACTGAATCGCAGATCGCAACCTCAGCTCAGGCCGTTCTCGTCCATCTAAAGGACCGCTATCCCGTGGGATGCCCTGTCCATGTTATCGGCATGGATAGCTTGAAAGAACAAATATGCGATGCCGGCTTTGTTCAATCTGAATCGAATGTGAAAGCTGTTATTGTCGGAATTGATCGACATATCACATACGAAAAGATCCGATTGGCCAGTACTTTGATTCGCGCAGGAGCAGAGTTTATCGGTACCAATCCAGACAAGACTTTCCCTACACCACAAGGGCTGGTTCCTGGAGCCGGATCCATCATTGCCGCGGTTGCAGCAGCCGCAGAAACCGAACCCTTATTTGTGGGAAAACCGGGCACTCTTTTAATGGATGTTTCCCTCTCGAAATTGAAGGGGGTGGATAAATCGCAAGTTCTTATGGTGGGTGACAGATTGGATACAGATATTGCCGCCGGAATTCATTTTGGATGCCGCACAGCCCTGGTACTATCCGGTGTGACCTCAATAGAAACGCTATCTACTTCACAAGTAAAACCTGATTATGTTTTTTCAGACCTATCCGATCTGGTAGGGGTGCAGGCGAATGGATAAAATCCACTTGCTATCGCTAAGTATTTCTCAACTGAATGAAATGATCCAGTTGATAGGTGAACCTGCATATCGCAGCAAACAGATCTGGCAGGCTGTATATTGCCAGAAATCGTCAGCGATCCAGGAAATGACCGCCTTATCATCATCCTTGCGGGTGAAACTCGAGGAAACCTGCACCCTGTCGGTACTCCAACCATCGGCTGAAGCTAGATCTACTGATAAACAGACAGTGAAACAGCTGTTTATTACCCCGGATGGAAACAAGCTGGAAACTGTTTGGATGAAATACAACGAACGCGACACACTGTGCATTTCCACACAGAGTGGCTGTGCAATGGGATGTACTTTCTGCGCGACAGGCCAGATGGGCTTCTCAAGAAATTTGACTGCCGGGGAAATTGTTGAGCAGGTGCTGTTCTTTGAGCGAAAACTAAATATAATAGAAAGAAAAGTAACAAATATAGTATTCATGGGCATGGGTGAACCTTTTCACAATTATGAAGAGGTGATGAAAGCCATCCAGATCCTCGGTGATGAAACTGGTTACAATCTTGGCTCCCGCCGAATGACCATTTCTACAGTTGGATTGATTCCTCAGATCAAGCGTTTCTCAGCAGAAAGATCACAGGTCAATCTGGCAATCAGCCTGCATGCGATCGATGACCCCACCCGTTCGAAAATGATGCCTGTCAATCGCAAATATCCTATAGACGATCTTCTCGCGGCCTGTAAAGAATACGTGGATAATACGCATCGCCGAATCTCTTTTGAGTGGGCTCTGATCGAGGGAGTCAATGATGATATTGCAACAGCAAAGAAACTTGCGATACGGCTAAAAGGTATTCTCTGCCATGTAAACTTGATACAATTAAACCCTACCAGGTATTTTGCTGTGCGAGGATCCAACAAAACCCGGGCGCTTGAATTCATGCATACATTACAAGAAGCAGGTATACCCGTTTCGATTCGATTAAGACGAGGTATTGATATCAATGCAGGTTGCGGACAACTTGCATCATCACAATAGGGATATTGCATGGCATCTATCATCGAGAAATGGAAAAGCAGCCTTGGTAAAACCCGCAGCCAGGCTTTTGGCCGGATAACCACACTGCTGGGTGGCAGTGAGATCTCCCATGAAACCTGGGAGGAGCTGGAAGCAACCCTTATTCAGGCGGATATGGGTCATCGCACTGCAAACTCAATCACTTCATCTCTCAAGCGTATCACTGAATTTGATGGGATCACAACACAGGAGGCTTTCAATCTGGCACTCGCGAAAGAACTGAAAGGGCGTTTATTGGATTCCCCTTACAGGTTGCCTGATGAAAGTCCGGTTGTGATCCTTGTGGTGGGAGTGAATGGATCGGGAAAAACCACCAGTATTGCGAAGCTTGGTGCTTATTTCCAAAATCAGGGAAAGAAAGTCATGTTTGCAGCTGCGGATACTTTTCGCGCTGCAGCAGTTGACCAGTTGAAAGAATGGGGAAAACGATTGTCCATACCTGTCATATCAGGCCAGGAAGATGCAGACCCTGGTGCAGTCGTTTTTGATGCTGTCACGGCCGCAAACAACAAAGAAATGGATGTTTTACTGGTAGATACAGCCGGCCGGTTGCATACACGCTTCAATTTGATGGAAGAGCTAAAAAAAATCTACCGGGTATGCGACAAAGCACAACCCGGATCCCCTCATTCGGTCTTTCTGGTATTGGATGCAACCACCGGCCAAAATGCATTTCAGCAGGCAAAAATATTCAAAGAAGCAGTACGAGTAGATGGTATCATACTGGCGAAGCTGGACACATCCGCCAAAGGCGGCATGGCTTTTGCCATTCAGGATGAGTTAAACCTCCCGATCTACTTTACTGGTCTCGGCGAAGCGGTTCAAGATTTCTCGGAGTTTGATACGGATAAATTTATTCAAGGAATAATTGATTAGAAAAAGGAATTTGCATCATGGAAGATATCGTTTTGCGCTGCCAGCAGGGTTTACAGAAAACATTGACGATTATGGAGCATCTTTGACTTTCCTTTGTTAGAAAAAGAATTGGCAGAACTAAAGCTACGCGCAGAAGCCTCTGACCTGTGGAATGAAAGAGAAACCGCTCTTGCATTGATGAAAAAGATCAGCGAACTGGGATCCCTGATCTCAGAATGGCGCGGCTTGGAAAAGAAGTTCAAAGATCTGATGGAATTGGCTGAGTTGGATGATGAAAACCTCCGAGCAGAACTGGAGGCTGAAGCGATTTCCGCAGAGCGAGAATTAGCCAGACATGAACTGACGGCCCTTTTCACTGGAGCTTACGATCGCGGGAATGCACTTGTCACGATTTCACCAGGTGCTGGAGGTACGGAATCTCAGGACTGGGCTGCCATGTTGATGCGGATGTATTTGCGCTGGATGGAAAAGCGCGGATATAAAACGGATGTGATCGACCTCACAGAGGGAGAGGAAGCAGGGATCAAAACCGTTACAATATCTGTGGATGGCTCTTATGCCTACGGATATTTGAGAGCAGAAAAAGGGGTACATCGCCTGGTTCGCTTATCGCCATATGATGCAGCACATAGAAGGCATACTTCCTTTGCCCGTGTAGAAGTTCTCCCGGCAGATGAAGGTGCAGGTAATGAGATCACAATTAATCCTGAAGACTTAAAGATAGATATTTACAAGTCATCAGGTGCCGGTGGACAGAATGTGCAGAAGAATGCCACAGCAATACGGATTACGCATCTGCCAACACATATTGTTGTTAGCTGTCAGAATGAGCGTTCACAATTGCAAAACCGCGAGAATGCCATGAAAGTACTGAGAGCACGGTTACTCGAGATCAAAGAAGCTGAGGAAGATAAGCGTTTGGCAGAATTGCGTGGTGTATTTGTTAAAACAGAATGGGGTAGCCAGATCCGCTCATATGTACTGCATCCCTACCAGATGGTGAAGGACCACCGAACTGATTACGAAGTTGGCAATGCCCAGTCCGTCCTTGAGGGCGATCTGGATGGTTTCATCGAGGCATACTTGCGTCGTAGCAATACTGTAGATTAATCGAGTATTCTCGCCAGGTTAATCAATCTTGGATCCAGTTGTTTTTTCTTCGCAACTACTTCCGCCAATGGAGTAGTTCTAATTTCGCCGTCGATCAATCCGACTAGAACACTGTATTCATCCTTTTCCAGACAATCCACTGCGGCTTCGCCAAAACGGCTGGCAAGAATTCTGTCAAAAGCTCCCGGTGCCCCACCCCGTTGAGTGTGCCCGAGAATGGTTGCTCTGATTTCGAAACCCAAGCGTTCATGATGTTTAGAAAAATAAGCAATCAGATTTTCCGCGTTATACTTTGCACCTTCCGCCACTACCACGATCGCGTGTCTTTTTCCAACTTCGTAAGCATGCAATAAAGTAGCTGCCAACTCTTCAGGGTCCGTTTCAATCTCAGGTAGGGTGATCGCTTCCGCCCCGCCGGCTAATCCTGCCATTAGGGCCAGATAGCCGCAATCACGCCCCATTACTTCGATTAGAAATGCCCTTTTATGCGAGGAAGCTGTTGTCTTCAGGCGATCAATGGCTTCTAGGGCAATATTCAACGCAGTATCCACACCGATACAGATCTCAGACCCGTAGAGGTCATTATCAATAGTGGATGCTATCCCCACGACAGGGAAGCCCAATCTTGAAAGGGCATAGTTTCCGGTTTGGGACCCATTCCCACCGATAACGATAAGGCCTTCAATAGCATTTCTCTTTAATTGATCAAGGGCGATTTGTTGTCCTTCCAAAGTGCGAAATTCAGGACAACGAGCACTGCCGAGAATAGTACCTCCACGTTGGATCATTCCGCCAACATCGCGTGTCTTCAGCAGATTGATTGAGCCGCTTATTAGGCCTGAATAACCATCCCTTACCCCGAATACCTGCCATCCCTTCTGGGCACCGCACCTCACAACTGCCCGGATGGCTGCATTCATGCCTGGAGCGTCACCTCCACTAGTTAGAACAGCAATTCTCTTCATCGGGAACCCTCCGATTAATATGATTAACATTGTACCAATAAAAGAATACAATAGGATGAAACCACCAATCATGCGTGAAAGGAACATCAGATCCATCCATGGCCGATTACCGATTGCACGATCACCCTATTCTACCAATTCCAAGTCGTAGACAATTTCAAGTAACCTGGGATGGTCAACCTGTCACGGCTTTAGAAGGGGACACAATTGCTGCGACCCTCTTCGCTAATGGAATTCACTCGTTTGGATTCCACCACAAGGATGGATCTCCACAAGGTATTTATTGCGCCAACGGCCAGTGTTCACAGTGCATGGTGCTGGTAAATGGTAAACCAGTGAAGGCTTGTGTTGAAAAAACCTCACCGGGTATGAGTATACTTCCCACGCGAGGGTATCCTACCCTTCCGCAAATAAAAGGCAACACCAGCACTGCACCGATTCGGGAGATCAAAGTTCCGGTATTGATCTTAGGGGCTGGCCCCGCAGGTCTTTCAGCAGCTTTGGAGCTAGGCAAACTTGGAATTGCATGCCTGCTGGTGGACGACAAAGATCATCCAGGCGGAAAACTCGTCCTTCAAACACACCGTTTCTTTGGATCAATTAATGCTGTTTATGCAGGCACCCGAGGTATTGATATCGCTCGAAAGTTGACTCAGGAGTTAAGCGCTTTCCCTTCCGTAGAGATCTGGACATCCACTACTGCTCTGGCTGTCTTTCAGGATAAGAAAATTGGAGTTTTGAAAGATGGCAAAGAGTATGTCCTCATTCAACCTGAGGTTCTTCTTGTAGCTACCGGAGCTAGAGAGAAAGCTCTCGCATTCAGGGGAAACACGCTACCTGGCGTCTTTGGAGCTGGAGCCTTTCAAACAATACTAAATCGGGATTTGATAAAACCATCAGAGAACCTCTTTATTGTAGGTGGCGGGAATGTCGGTTTGATCGCCGGTTATCATGCTTTGCAGGCTGGCATTCATGTCGTTGGTTTGGTAGAAGCCATGCCGGAATGCGGCGGTTACCGGGTCCATAGAGACAAGCTGACACGCATGGGTGTTCCCATATACACCTCACATACCATCCTGAGTGCGAATGGTGATAGCCATGTTTCTTCTGTCAGCATTGCCGCTGTAGAGCGTGATTTCCGCGTAATATCCGGTACAGAACGATCCTTTGAATGCGATACTGTCCTGATCGCAGTGGGTTTGGATCCAGTGAACGAGTTTTATGCTAAAGCAAAAGAATTCGGAATCCCTACTTTTGCTGCGGGTGATGCCGAAGAGATTGCAGAGGCATCAGCTGCCATATTCTCAGGAAAGATCAGAGGGTTGGAAATTGCCAGCATGTTGGGATTAAAGACTGGTGACATACCCAAATCCTGGTATCAGACAGCAGAAGTTTTAAAGTCCCGTCCGGGGAAGACAGGCAGCGAGGAGCTTCCCGAACTTTTCAGGGGTGTAACTCCCGTACTCCACTGCACTCAGGAAATACCCTGTAATCCCTGTGCATCCATTTGCCCTCAGGGATTGATCTACATCGACCGATCAGATATTCGAGCTGTGCCTAAATTTCTGGGTGATAATTTTTGTTGCAGTGCTTGTGATAAGTGTGTCACTGTCTGCCCGGGATTAGCGATCACCCTGGTTGATTTTCGTAACGATCAGCAATCTCCCATAGTTTCCATACCTTATGAATTTCAGTACGGCGCCCATCAAAAAGGGGATGAAGTCACGGTGATGGACACCGCTGGTAATGATCTTGGGCTGGCGCTGGTTCAGGATGTGAGCACTATCGAAGGGAATGATCACACCTGTATCGTTAAAGTTACGGCTCCATCCGATTATGCCCGTCAGATCGCAGGTATTCGGGTACAGGAACCGGTGGTTACCATGCCGATGGATCACTATGTCGAGCATATAACAGACGATACGATTATCTGCCGTTGTGAGCGTGTGACTGCTGGCGAGATCCGCGCATTGATCCGAAATGGTTATCGTGATTTGAATGAGATAAAAACCGTTACCCGGGCCATGATGGGTGCTTGCGGATCAAAAACATGTCATTCTTTAATTTACAGGCTTTTCGTAGATGAAGGGATAGATCCCAGTAAGATAACAGATCAAACTAAACGCCCAATATTCATCGAAGTTCCCCTTGGAACCTTTGCCAATTGTGAAAACCTGGATGGTGATTCCCATGAGCCTGCATAATACCTTTGACGTGATCATTATCGGTGCAGGGTCTATAGGCACCCCGGCTGCTTATTATTTGTCTAAAGCTGGCCTAAAAGTGGTTGTTTTAGATTCAGGTGCCAGTGTTGGGCAGGGATCAAATAAGAAAGCCATCGGAGGAATTCGAGCAACCCATTCAGACCCTGCGAAGATCCGTCTGGGTTTGAGGAGCATTGAGATCTTCTCAAACTGGCAAAAGGATACTGGTGATGATATCGAATGGAACCGTGGTGGATATTGTTTCCCGGCTTACAGGGACAGAGAAGAGAAAATCCTCAAAGATCTGCTAACTATCCAAAAGAAATATCCTCTCAAGATAGAGTGGTTGGATTTCAAGTCGCTGCTGGATATCGTACCGGATTTTTCAAAAGATGGATTGCTTGGAGGCATTTACTCTGCTGATGATGGAAATGCATCTCCTCTTTTAGCTATACACTCGTTTTATGTCCATGCACTGAGGTCCGGTGCTGTGTTCCAATTTAATGAAAAGATCATTGGAGTTCTTTCACAGGCAGGCAAGGCGACAGGAGTTCGTACAGGAACAGGGAAGTATTTTGCACCTGTTATTATCAATGCTTCCGGTGCCTGGGCTAAACCTATATCCAATCTCTATGGGGATGATATGCAGGTAGTACCAGATTCGCACGAATCAGCTGTCACGGAATCGGTGCAACGGTTCCTGGGGCCTCTGGTAGTGGATATCCGGCCATCCCCTGGATCTGCGAATTATTACTTTTATCAACACGCCACAGGGCAGGTGATCTTCTGTATCACGCCCAGCCCAAATATCTGGGGTGAAAACACTCAGGAAACCAGTGATTTTCTTCCGATGGTTGCACGCCGGATCGTTGAATTGATGCCTCGGCTTAAGAATATTCGGGTTCGCCGTACCTGGAGAGGCTTATATCCTATGACGCCGGACGGGTTCCCCCTGATCGGTTGGTCCCGGGCTACCGCGGGGGTACTGAATGCAGTGGGATTTTGCGGACAGGGTTTTATGCTTGGGCCAGCAACAGGGGAATTGCTTACCAGAATGGTCACGCAGCAAACAACAGCCGATGATGCGGAGACTCTGTTGCAATTATTTCCCTACCGAGACTTCAATTCCACAGAACAATTAAAATGATGGAGTTTCAATGGAAAATGAGAAGCGAATACCCACCCACGATCTTCAGAATTTCACGATCGATGTATTTCTTAAAGTCGGCGTCCCGCCAGCTGATGCACAAATATGCGCTGATGTCTTGCTAACATCAGATCTGAGAGGGATCGAATCTCATGGCATGAGCAGATTAAAGATGTACATCGACCGTATACTGGATGGACGGCAGAAAGCCGTTACGAAGATCGATATACTACGTGAAACTCCAGGAACCGCCCTGCTGGATGGCAATCATGGTATGGGTGCCGTGATCGCAACGACAGCTATGCGCATGGCCATAGAAAAAGCAAAGGTAGTAGGCACCGGAACTGTAGCTGTAACCAATTCCACCCATTTTGGCATCGCTGGTTATTATCCACTCATGGCCGTCAAGGAAAACATGATCGGTATCACGGTCACAAACACCCGCCCATCTACTGCGCCGACATTTGGGGTACAACCTCTCCTCGGAACTAATCCCATAGCATTCAGTGCACCTACTGATGAAGAGACTCCCTTCCTTTTTGATGGAGCAACACCGATCATCCAGCGCGGAAAAGTAGAAGTCCATGCGAGAAAAGACTTAGCACTACCATCCGGATATGTGATCGATGAGACAGGCAAGCCTGCAACCGACCCGCAGAAGATACTGAAGGGATTAAACAATGACACCAATGCCTTTCTACCACTAGGTGGTGCCGGGGAGGAATTCGGTGGACATAAGGGATATGGCCTGGCAACAATTGTAGAGATACTAAGTGCGAGCCTACAGAATGGCTATTTTCTGTTGGATTTGATCGGGTTTGATGCAAATGGCGCAAAAAGGCCTTTTGGCTTGGGACATTTTTTCCAGGCGATCTCAATTGAAGCATTTACAGACCCTGATGATTTCAAGAGAACCACAGGTGATATCCTCAGAACCTTAAGGAATTCTAGAAAAGCCGAAGGACAAGAGCGGATCTATACAGCTGGAGAAAAAGAGAGCGAAGCGCAAAAGATCAACAGTGTAAAAGGGATTCCCGTATCTCCTAATCTGGTTGAAGAGCTGAACACTCTCGCAAAAAATCTCGGGATGCAAAATTACCAGTTCTAGCTTTGATATCCACCTGTACCGTTATAATACAACCATAACGCTTTCGGCGTATTGGAGTATTGCAGTTGTATCTGGAAACCCTATTACAAAATCTTCCTGATTACTATACGGGCTTAGACCGTGAGTTGTTAACACGCGCCTATCAATTTGCTGAGAAAGCACATCACGATCAAAAAAGAGTTTCCGGGGAGCCATACATCTCACATTGTGTTGCAGTAGCCACAATTTTGGCTGAGATGAAAGTTCCGCCGGATGCAGTTATTGCCGGGCTTTTGCATGATACTGTTGAGGATACTTCAGTCACCCTGGATGACATCAGGAAGAATTTTAGTGACGAAATTGCCAAAATGGTTGATGGCGTCACAAAACTCACCAATCTCCCAAGAGTTTCACGCGGCGATCAGCACATCGAAGATAACCTGAATGGCTCATCGACAGCTGATAGCGAAAATGGAGACACGGCGTACAATGAACAAGGTCAAAAAAGCAGAAAAAGGGATCTGGCTTCAGAGACATTAAGGAAGACTTTCCTGGCTATGGGGGACGATATTCGTATCGTTCTGATCAAACTAGCAGACCGACTTCATAACATGCGCACTCTGAATTACATGCCCGAGGTAAAGCGCAAAAGGATCGCGAAAGAAACACTGGATATTTTTGCACCGCTTGCCAATCGTCTCGGTATCTGGCAAATGAAATGGGAACTTGAAGATCTCGGTTTTCGATATACCAATCCCGAAAAATACAAGGAAATCGCAACCCAGCTAAATGAGAGGCGTGTCGATCGGGAAGAGCAAATACAGAAAACCCTTCGGAATTTAAAACAAGTAATTGAAGCCGCCGGGATTAAAGTAGAGATTACCGGTCGGCCAAAACATATCTATTCGATCTACAAGAAAATGCAGGAAAAAGGGCGTTCCTTTGAAATGGTCATGGATTTACGCGCTGTCCGTCTGATCGTACCAGATATCCCATCGTGTTATGCTGCCCTGGGGGTGATTCATACCAAATGGCGTCCCATCCCCCATGAGTTTGATGATTATATTGCCGCCCCAAAGGATAATTTCTATCAGTCCCTACATACCGCTGTCATTTATGATGATGGAAAACCACTGGAAGTTCAGATCCGCACATCTGAAATGCACCAGAACGCAGAGTATGGTATCGCCGCCCATTGGAGATACAAGGAAGGCCGAAAACGGGACGACGAGTTTGAACAGAGGATCAACTGGCTAAGGCGCCTAATGGACTGGCGAAAAGACGTTGACGATGCATCTGAGTTCATCGATGGCATGAAAACGGACGTCTTTCAGGATCGCGTGTATGTCTTCACTCCAAAGGGTGACATCATTGACCTGCCGAGCGGGTCCACCCCATTGGATTTTGCCTATCATGTCCATACAGAAATTGGCCATCGTTGCCGCGGAGCAAAGATTAATGGCAAATTGGTTACGTTGGACTTCCGGCTGAAGACTGGCGATCAGGTTGAAATCCTTACCGCAAAACAAGGTGGGCCTTCACGTGACTGGTTGAATACCAATTTAGGGCTGGTAAATACCCAGAGAAGCCGCGCGAAGATCAAACAGTGGTTCAAGAAACAAGACTGGGAACAAAATGTCGCCCAGGGTAAAGTACAGATCGATAGAGAATTACGCCGACTGGGGTTGGAATCAATCGATGCGAACCACCTGTCACAGGAATATGAGTATAAAAATGTGGATGACTTCTATGAAGCCATCGGGTGTGGTGATCTATCGCTCGGGCGCGTGATCGCCCGGATTTCTGACCTCACAAAGGGAAAAGAAGAAGACATCCTCGCACCTCACCCAGCCACAGATACAAAATCGACTAGCGATTCTGTGACTGTGCTTGGCCTCAAGGGCATGCTCACGAGTGTTGCCAGATGTTGTAACCCGGTACCCGGGGATGACATTATTGGATACATCACTAGGGGGCGGGGAGCTACTATACACAGGCAGGATTGCCCGAACATCCTTCGCCTGAAAGGTGATTCAGAAAGGATCGTCAAAGTTTCCTGGGGAGAAGTACGCAATACTACACCAGTGGCTGTTGAAGTGAAGGCTTATGATAGGCAGGGATTATTAGGAGATATTTCGAACATACTCAACAATGAGTCAATCAATCTGAGCGACATCAGCTTAAAAAACAACCACAATATTGTTTTGATCAAGATGGTACTTGAGGTCAATGATCTCGTTCAGCTGAGCCGTGTACTAACACGCATTGAGAGCTTGCAAAATGTAATGGAAGTTCATCGTCTCAGGCCAGGATAATCGTTCGTACAACCCTCCGCTGAACCTTTACACAATCAGGCGCATGATGTAAAATCGCAGCCTGAATATGGCAGAAAGAAAAATATCACGAATGAACACAAGGCATTGGGGGTTACTCCTCTCCAGTATAGGTTTATTTGATTCCGGTTACCTGTCATGGATACAGATCAGTCACTCTGTTGAGAAATGCATCCCCGGCCTGGGTGATTGCGCAACGGTTAATGCTTCCAGTTATTCAAGGCTATATGGAGTACCGGTCGCATACTTGGGATTCCTAACATATTTTGTAATATTCACTGTATTGCTCATTCAGCCGCGATTTGTAAAGTTCTCTAAATTTGAAAATTATCTGCTTTTTGGAATAACAATGACCGGTTTTCTTTTTTCAGTGTACCTTACCTATGTTCAGTTCGGCCTGTTGAAAGCTTTTTGTCCATATTGCCTGCTTTCAGCAGGTACTACAACAGGCTTATTTATCCTTTCGATCATCAACTTAAAAAAAGACTTCAACACTATATAGGAGTTCAATATGCCGAGAATTCATTGCCACTACCTGGATTGCGTATTTATCGACGAGGGATATTGTAGCGCGGCTGCGGTTGAGTTTGAACCAGATTCAGGATGTGTAACCTACTCCCCCAATGCCGAGGCTTCCCATGAAGAGGATTGGGATGAGGAGGAAGATGAACTGGAAGAGTGGGAAGAAGCTGAGGATGATGATGAAGACGATTCTTGGATGGACGATGACGACGAAGAATATTAGATGATATTCTTCCCTGAATTCTCTTGATATTTAGTCCATTTTCATTGACAAATGTCATATTCGTTATGTATAATACGCGTAACGGTATGGCATTTGTGTTTGCAGTCGATTTTTGTACTAAAGCCTAACCATACTGGTTGGGTTTTTTAGTTTCTACCTCTCAGGGGCGGAAAAGCAATACACAAATGTCGAAGGTTCAATCCATAAGGAGTGTAAGATGAGTGAGAGAGTTCAAGGTACTGTCAAGTGGTTCAACACCAGCAAAGGTTTTGGTTTCATCCAACGCGCTGGGGAACCAGATGTCTTCGTCCACTATTCAGCTATAGTTGGCGATGGTTTCAAGAACCTGGAAGAAGGCCAGGCTGTAGAGTTCTCGGTCGAAAAAGGCCCGAAAGGTCTGCAGGCAACCGAAGTAAAATTACTATCCTAATTGTTATTATTTCCTGGAAAAATAGCCCTCTTATTGAGGGCTATTATTATCGGAGTGCTTGAAGGCTGAAAGCCAATATCCAAAACCTAAAAATATTACTGTCCCAAGGATCGCAAAACCTAAGTGTAATTCACCCAGCTTCCAAAAATCCCACCTGACAACATAGCTGGATAAGCTATGTCCGCTCCAAAAACCAAAGCCGCTAAGTACTTCATAGAATATCAACCGTCCGGGACCACCGTCTTTCCATAGGTGAAAGCCGGCGCCAAACATGACTGACACCAAAAATCCAAAAAGAAGCGTAGCAATAGTCATAATCTATCCTATTATACAATAATGCCGCCCCCCAGGCATTCGTTATTTTTATAGAACACTGCAACCTGTCCGGGAGTTGCGATAATAGAGCTATTTTCCTCTGATCGTACTATGGCATTATTTCCATCGAGATCTACAGTACAGGGGAATGCAGTTGCTTTATATCTGACCTGAACCTCAGTGATAAATGTAGCATTATTGGGAGAATTAATCCAATTGATATTTGCTACTTTAAAGCTTTTTTTTTCAGTGATCAATTGATGACTTACATACAAGCGATTTAAGTTTGGATCTTTTGCGGATACATAATATGGAGTAGCGCTAGCTATGCGCAATCCCTTCCGCTGACCCAGTGTGTAAAAGGCTAAGCCGTCATGCCTTCCTACAACTACGCCCGTTTCATCAATGATCTCTCCCGGGTTAGCCTTTATCTGCGTGTATTTTGCTATAAACTCCTGATATTTCATTCCGCCAAGAAAGCATAGATCTTGTGAATCCGGCAGACTGTGACTGGGCAATCCCGCTTGCTTGCTTTCAACTCTAACTTCCTCTTTTGTCATTTCTCCCAGCGGTAGGATCGTTCGCTGAAGAAAGCTACTATCTAACATTGATAGCACATAGGACTGGTCTTTTGAATTATCCTTCCCCCTGTATAGATGAATCCCATCCACTTCGTCGCGAAATATTTGGGCATAATGCCCCGTAGAAACTAGATCCGCTGAAAACATATCAGCTGCATTCAGCAACATCTTCCACCGAACTGAAGCATTACACAAGACGCATGGATTTGGCGTGGTGCCAGATGAATACCCCTGTATGAAATGATCGACAACGATCGATCTGAATAATTCCCGCGCATCCATTACGTAGAATGGAATATCCAGTTTATTCGCTGTCTGCCTGGCAACTGTTTGAGAATCCAGTGAGCAGCAACGATTCTCACCCTCTTGCGACGGTTCAGTCCATAACGTTAGCATGACGCCAATTACATCGAAGCTTTGTTGTTGCAGAATATAAGCAGCGTAAGAGCTATCGACACCACCGCTCATCCCTACCACAACTCGTGTCTTGCTCATAGCTTATTGTATCTTTCCAATACATTTATAGATTGCTTGAGTCACTTGAAATACATCTTCCTTTGTCGTTGCTCTCCCAACAGTGATCCTTAAGCTACTTCTGGCATCTGCGGGTGAATATCCCAGCGCTAATAATACTGTAGATGGCTCCGGGTTTCCGGTCTTGCAGGCAGAACCGGATGAAACACAAAATCCCGCCATATCCAATGCCATTACGAGTCGATTACCATCCACACCTGGAAGAAGAAAGGAAGCATGGTTGGACAACCTGGAAACAGGGTCACCTGTAAGGCTGGCATACGGGATCGTTGACATCACCTGTCTGATGACCTCATCCCTTAATCCCATGAAATGCACCTGGTGATCAGTGAAGTGCTTCCTGCTCAGCTTCAAGGCTGTTGCCATCCCCACGATATATGGAACGTTCTGGGTACCAGCCCTGAGGTTTTTCTCCTGGGCACCGCCTGTTTGTGTCGGCAGTAATTCCAATCCCTTTCGTTTATATAAAAACCCGACACCTTTCGGACCATAGAATTTATGCGCTCCAGCAGAAAGCATATCGCAACCATCTGCGGTTGTGACAGTGCAATAACCCATTGCCTGAACTGCGTCTGTGTGAAACGGGATGCCCTTTAATTTACAGAGGTGCGCAATATTATTAATCGGGTTGATTGTACCAATTTCATTGTTACCATAGATGCTGGATACCAGGGCGACATTAGAGCTGAGCATGAGCTCAAGCTTGTCTAGATTCACCATTCCATTTTGATGTACCGGTATGAAATCAACCGTAAATCCGAATTCTTTTTCCAGTTGTCGGGCAGTTTTTAGGATTGCATCATGCTCTACCGGAGTGATTAATATTCTTGAAGCACCATACATGCTTTTCCGCATTAGTGCCGTTCCCCGCAATGCCAGGTTATCCGCTTCTGAACCACCTGAAGTGAAGAAAATTTCAGTCGGGGAACAACCCATTATTCCTGCAATCTCTGCCCTTGCATCTTCCACGGCGGCTTCCGCTTTCTGTCCAAACCAGTGAGTGGATGAGGGATTCCCGAAATTGGAAGTAAACCAGGGCAGCATGGATGCAAGCACTTCGGGATCAACAGGTGTAGTTGCAGCATAATCAAAATAGGTGTGTTCCATTATCTCTCCTGAGAGAATTATACTTTACCGGGCACATGGCATCTCACCTTTTGTTATAATTGGACTGTAATAATCCAATTGGAGGTTCTATGACTTTTAAAATCGTATTCGGCACCGATGGCTGGAGAGGTGTGATCGCTGATGATTATACATTTGCGAATGTAAAGCGCTGCACGCAGGGTTATGCATCCTACTTGCTTAAAAAAGGCAAAGCGGGGAAACCTGTTGTCGTTGGTTACGATAAAAGATTCCACTCTGAAAACTTTGCTCGGGCAGTTGCCGGTGTTCTTTATGGAAATGGCTTCAAAGTTTTCCTGACAGATGATGCCACTCCCACGCCAGTTATCTCCTATGCGGTCGTAGATAAACACGCAGCCGGAGCTATCAATATTACCGCCAGTCATAACCCTCCTACAGATAATGGTTTCAAAGTAAGAAATGAATTTGGCGGAGCTATCGACCCTGATGGGTTGAAAGCGATCGAAAATGGTATTCCAGATGAATTATCTGATGTCCACGAATTACCTGTCCAGGATGGTATCAAAACTGGACAGATCGTCATCTTTGATGCGTCTACTGCATATATCGAGCACATCCATCAGCTAATTGATGTTGAACCCATTCGACAGGCAGGATTAAAGGTTGTTGTAGATTGCATGTGGGGAAATGGGTCTGGCTGGTTCACCAGACTGCTTTCTGGCGGAAAAACCACGATCCATGAGATCCACAATCACCGTAATCCGATCTATCCTGAAATGAAACGCCCCGAGCCGATTCCACCTAATATCAATGTTGGCTTAAAGACGACTGTGGATCAATCGGCCGATGTCTTATTGATTACAGATGGGGATGCTGATCGCGTTGGGCTGGGTGATGAAAATGGGGTATTCATCAACCAATTACAAGCGTATGCTTTACTGGCATACTACCTGCTTGAGATACGTGC
The DNA here is from genome assembly GCA_903828565.1 of uncultured Leptolinea sp. Lineage (GTDB taxonomy): Bacteria > Chloroflexota > Anaerolineae > Anaerolineales > Anaerolineaceae > PNON01. The sequence continues at coordinate 17,230 of CAIKMQ010000021.1, forward strand.
CCTCAGAGGGCCGATCGTAAAGACCCTTTCCACCACCAGTATGCTTGAAAAGCTGGGGAAGATCTACGATGTACCTGTTTACGAAACCGGTGTCGGGTTCAAGTACGTTGCTCCCAAAATGCTTGAAACAGATGCATTGATCGGAGGGGAGGAATCTGGCGGGTACGCCTTTAAAGGTAATGTTCCCGAACGGGATGGTATTCTCGCGGGATTGTACTTCCTGGATATGATGGTACGTACTGGTAAGAAGCCCAGCCAGTTATTGAGTGCCTTATTTGAAAAAGTCGGTGCCCATTATTATGACCGGATCGACACCAGCTTCTCAGGGGATAGATCTGAAAAAGTCGATCGCATTCTGGCTGCTCATCCTGCAACGATCGGCGGGTTGGCGGTGACTGGCCTGAATACAACGGATGGTTATAAATTCACTCTGGAAGATGGTGGATGGATGCTCATTCGATTTTCAGGAACTGAACCGATCATACGGGTTTATTGTGAAACCACGCATGGCGAAGCTGTGCAGCAAATCTTACAGGACGGGCTAAAGATCGCCGGTATCCAGTAACCTTGTTCATAGATACTCACTGCCATCTGGATATTCTTTCCAAAGATGCTAACCCCGGCGCGATATTGGATCGTGCCACTAAGCAGAATATCCAGATGGTGGTTAATCCAGCTGTCGATATTTCTTCTAGCAAAGCTATTCTTCAACTGGCAAAGCAGTTTTCACAGGTTAAACCAGCTGTCGGAGTTCATCCGAATGATATTCACAACCAGAGTATTGAAGAGATCATCCCGAGCCTCAACGTATTGAGCAAGGATCCTAGTATAGTTGCGATAGGTGAGATCGGGTTGGATTACTATCACCAGAACACAGCAAAAGAGTTACAAAAGCGGGTATTTATTGAACAGCTTTTGCTTGCCCAAAATTCAAAACTAGCGGTCATCATCCATTCGAGAGAATCACTTACGGATGTGATCCAGATCATTCAAACTCATTATCCCGCACAGAGCATGGCAGGAAATGTTCGACTACGCGGTGTTTTCCATGCATTTGAAGGAAACTTGGAGGATGCCATGGAAGTAGTAAAACTAGGTTTTTTGATTGGTATAGGCGGTCCAGTTACATATAAAAATGCAAAGGATAAGCAGCGAATCGCACGGGAATTGCCACTGGAAAGTATCGTTCTGGAAACTGATTCACCCTTCCTGTCTCCAGTACCATTTCGCGGACAAATCAATGAACCCGCAAATATAAAAATAATCGCTGAAAAAGTAGCAAATCTTAGAGAATGTGATATAAAACAGGTAGAAACAGTGACAACAATGAATGCTGATCGATTATTTTTTATTGGAGATGCACTTGTCCGTGAATGAAATTTACGCTCCGGTTCAACCCCTTCTTCAGCGCGTTGAAGGGGTCATGCAGTCGCAGGCTGAAAATTATCATCCTGACCTGAAAAATGCCTTGAACCTGATCTTATCTTCTGGCGGTAAGCGAATTCGGGCTGCCATCACCCTTCTGAGCGCAAAAATGTTGGGGGGTGAAGATGAGCCGGCAGTTATCCTGGCATCTGCAATAGAGATGCTTCACACTGCCACCCTCGTACATGATGACCTAATTGATGGGTCATTATTACGCAGAGGGATGCCAACGTTAAACTCTCAATGGTCTCCCGGCGCAACCGTCCTCACAGGTGATTTTTTATTTGCGCGGGCAGCAAAACTGGCAGCTGAAACGAACAGTGTCGCTGTTATGAGGATCTTTGCAGAAACATTGAGCATTATCGTCAATGGTGAGATCGCTCAACTTTTCTCACAACGATACCTGGCCGATAGTGAAAATTACTATTCCCGCATCTATGCGAAAACAGCCTCATTATTTGAAACAGCATGCAAGGCATCTGCTTTACTAAGCAACTCACCTCAAAGCACGCAAGAAGCGCTTGGCACTTATGGCTACAATATTGGGGTGGCATTCCAGATAATTGATGATATCTTGGATTTCAAAGGCGAACAATTGACATTAGGAAAACCTGTTGGCAGCGATCTCAGGCAGGGATTGATCACCTTGCCAGCGCTGATCTACATGGATAGACACCCTGATGATCCACATGTGAGCATCATCCGCAATAACAATTGCCTGGACGACTTGAGCCAGACCAATCAATTGATCCATGACATCAGCAATTCCGAGGCAATTGCGTTGTCTCTTGAAGAGGCGCATAAGTATATTCAAAATGGGATTACAGCGCTGTCTTCCTTCCCAAATACCCCCGAAAAGAGTTCTCTGTTACAACTTGCGAACTACATCGTATCAAGGAACATATAAACTAAACAAACAAAAAAGGCTCCATTCCTGGAGCCTTTTTTTTATTTCTAGAGTTCAGGAACTTCGGGACAGCGGAAGTTCTCATTAGCCTTACGAACTTCATCGGTAACTTTGAAGTTCAGATCATTTCCTAGTTTCTGCTTCAAGAAATTCTTGACCGAAGAATCCCAGTACTTCTTGGTTACATAGAAGACGCGAGCGCCGCCCAGCTCATGCTGGTATTCTGGCCACGGGTAGGAAGGCTGAGCCATATCTAAACCTGCCATTCTCCAGCCGTTGTAGCTTTCGAATGTAGACCACCACTCATTGGCGCCTGCAATTTCGAGGGCGTAGTAAGTCTTTGCATAATACATGGCATAACCCAGTGAACCACGGCGAAGGAATGTCATGGTGTGAAGGCTGATGGCCAGGTTTTCATTCATAAAGCGGCCATTTGCAAAACCGGCGAGTTCGCCATCAATAAGGCCAACCAGGGTAAAGGGATCCTTCAGGCGTTTGCGATATTCGCCCAGAATTTCAGCGTAAACGCGGGCGCCAACAATATCATAAAAATCCTTCTCGACAGCCATGACCTTCTTCATAAATTCAAGCATCGGGAGGACGTCGCTGGGTTGTGACTGGCGGATGTATAGGATCTTTTCTGTGCCATCGCGCTGCTTCAGCGGAATCATTGCCTCTGGCCAGGGTTTCAAAACCATTGGAGGTGCTTGCAGTAAAGCTTCTACTTCACGCACATCGATTTTTAATTCCTCAACGGATACCTTTTCAGGTGGTTCAAGTCTCATTCTTACTCTCCTTTATAATATGATACCACTATGGGTAATCTACTTTGATTCTATAAACCGTCAAGCAGGATGTCAAGTTAGACAAAATCCCCTTCGCCTGTATTTTTGTCATATATTTTTGCTAAATAAAAGCATGACAATCATCTGATTATTAGTGATATAAGCCATACGAACTTTATTGACTCGATTTTTCCAGAATGCTATACTTTTTTTGCGGCTTCTAATTGGCTGACTGTAAATACTATGGATCGAATCTTTCACTGATTCCTAACGAGAATGCGATTGATCTCTAATTCATTACTTTTACTTCATGCTTCACCTGAAGACAGCTGTTTTCACCAGCAGGACGGTATTCAACTACCGCAAGCTGGTGTTTTCTGTTTTATTAACCACATATTATTTTGGAGGTACCAATGTCAATAATCAAGTCACAAGTCCGCACCGGTGTCTACTACGATTCCGCATTTTTGATGCAATTGCAGCGCACCCTATCTGATCTCGATGGTGTCGATGATGCTGGCGTCATTATGGGAACAGAAGCGAATAAAGAATTATTAGGGCATATTAATTTAGTTTCCCCTGAACTTACTGCAGCGAAACCAGATGATCTCGTGATCGTTGTTCGTGCAGATAATGAAAAAGTAGCTGATTATGCCATCAGCCAGGTGGATGAACTTCTCAAAAAGAAAAAATCCACAAGCGATTCGGTTTTCCGCCCCAAGTCAATTGAATCTGCGGTTGAAGCTTTACCAGATTCCAGTTGGGTATTGATCTCTGTAGCCGGCCGTTATGCGGATATCGTGGCACATGATGCGCTTGATCAGGGCAAGCATGTATTTCTCTTCTCTGACAATGTGTCTGTTGAAGCTGAGATCGAACTAAAGAAGAAATCAGCTGAAAAAGGTTTACTGGTTATGGGTCCGGATTGCGGTACTGCGATCGTCCGCGGTATGGGTCTCGGATTTGCCAATAAGGTACGCCTTGGCCCGATTGGTATGGTTGCAGCCGCCGGTACCGGGTTGCAACAGGTCTCCAGCCGCATTGCCCAACTGGGCAGCGGCATGACCTACGGTATCGGAACAGGCGGCCGTGATCTTTCGGAGAAAGTCGGCGCGAGGACCTTCAGTCAGGGTATCGATATCCTTTCCCGCGATGATGAAACTGAGGTAATCGTACTGGTCTCAAAACCGCCTGCTCCTGCTGTCGCTGAAGAAGTACTTAAGCAGGCTCGTACAGCCAAGAAACCTGTAGTTATCTGCTTCGTTGGTCGCACACCTTCAGTAGCACATGAAGGCAATCTCTTCTATGCCTCCAGCCTAGATAATGCAGCAGAGATCGCAGTGGAATTGACCAAGGACCTGAGCGGCAAGAATCTGAAATCAACAGCGAAAAAAGCCGATCCCAAGGTGGATGTCTCAGGTTTCGCAAAAGGACAGAAATACTTCCGCGGGTTATTCTCCGGCGGAACATTGGCCTATGAAGCCCAGTACATTCTTGAAGATTATTTGCCCAAAGTATTAGCTAACTCCCCTCTACGCAAGGAAAACAAGCTCCCCAACTCCCTTCAGAGCGAAGGGCATTGTATTGTGGACCTGGGCGAGGATGAATTCACTGTTGGCCGTCTTCATCCAATGATGGATAATGAATTACGAATACGCCGTATATTGGAAGAAGCACAGGATCCTTCTGTTGCGGTCATCATGCTGGATGTCGTGATCGGATATGGTTCTCACGCCGATCCGGCCAGTGAATTGGCACCAGCTGTTGCCAAATCTTTTGAAATTGCCAAAAAAGCTGGCCGTCACCTTGAAATCGTCGCTGTTGTTACAGGCACCGATGATGATCCCCAAGGACTGCGCAATCAGATCTCACAGATGGAGGCTGCAGGCACATGGGTCTCCACGAGCAACGATGAAGTCGTCCGTTACGCCGGTTCGATCATCAAAGCCCTCAATCCGCAAGATGCACCTTCCGGCCATCCTGCGCCTAAAGCAACCTCCGGTGACATTGTGGTTACTACCCCGATCTTCAAACAGAGTGACCTGACCGTTTTACGCAAGGATCTACACGCGATCAATCTTGGTCTTGAATCTTTTGCCCAGAATTTAACTGCTCAGAATGTGCCAGTGATGCATGTGGATTGGAAACCCCCGGCTGGCGGAAATGATGTTCTGATCCGCACACTGACCAAGATGAAAGAACCTACTCTGGCAACCAAGATCACGAAAGCCAATGAAGAAGCTCTCAAGCGGATGATGGAAGCTCAGCCTGTTCTGACAGGTGTTGGCCTGGCAAAAGACTTGATCCCCGGTATGAAATCGGATCTGCTCATCCATGCTGGCCCGCCGATTACCTATGATCGCATGGCCGGCCCAATGAAAGGTGCCATCTGGGGATGCCTGATGTACGAAGGATTGGCAGCCAATATCGATGAGGCAAAGAAATTGGCCGAATCAGGAAAGATCAAATACGAACCCTGCCACCATCATAGTTCTGTTGGCCCAATGGCTGGATTGATTGCTCCATCCTTTATGGTGTATGAAGTTGAAAATAAAAATGGTACCAACAAAGCTTATTCCGGTTTGAATGAAGGCCGCGGCAAAGTTCTACGTATGGGTGCTTACAGCCCAGAAGTTATGGCAAAGCTCCACTGGATGAATGAGGTCATGGGGCCGGTTTTGGATAAAGCGATCAAACATCTGGGTGGTATTGATATCCGCGCAATGCTTGCAAAAGCTCTGCACATGGGTGATGATGGCCATAACCGCCTGGATGCATGCTCCATCCTCTTTACAACTACGCTGGCTCCTGCGGTAGTAGCCGTTTGTGATGACAAGGCAACTGCTGAAGCGATCATCAAATTCCTGGCTGAAAATGCCCTCAGCATCCTCAACCCAGTCATGGCAGCTGCAAAGACTATGGCTGACGCTGCTGCCGGTGTTGAATATTCCACCATCGTAACTACAATGGCCCGCAATGGTACCGATTTCGGCCTGCGAGTTAGCGGACTGGGAGATCGCTGGTTTACTGGACCTGCTGGGATTGTGAAAGCGCTTTACTTCCCTGGATTTAGCGAGAAAGATGCTAACCCGGACATCGGTGATAGCGTGATCACTGAAACTGCCGGCTTTGGTGGTTTTGCTATGGCTTCCGCCCCTGCAATCGTAACCTTCATCAGCGGTACTGCCAAAGATGCTGTAAATACAACCATGGATATGTACGAGATCACCGGTGGTGAGCACAAATTCTTCACAATCCCTTACCTTGATTTTCGTGGAACTCCTACCGGTGTGGACATCCGTAAAGTTGTAGATAAAGGTATCGCACCACGTGTAAATACTGGTGTTGCGCACAAAGACCCGGGAGTTGGCCAGGTCGGTGCCGGTGTTGTAAGCGCACCCATGAACATGTTCGAAGAAGCCATTCAGGCTTTTACTGAAAAGTACTCAAAATAGCTTTTTAGCCAATGGAGGACCTTATGAACCGAGAAAAATTCATTCAAATGTTGGACGATGCGAAGCTGTACGATCTGACCCAGGGATGCAGCATTTTCACCACCCCCTGGCCATTTGAAAAAGCTTTGGAAGTACACTTCTTTAAACGCCTTACCGGTGCTTATGGCGGCGGATCTGGCGCTAATGGACAGATCTTAAACTGGAGCAATACCGTTGGTACCCACCTTGTTGGCGAACGCGCCTTCCATTCAGGTATGCGTGCTATCTCAGATATCCCCTTGTCTGACCTTTCCGGTCAGGGTGTTGTGGCTGACATCTCTGACCTGGTGGAAGATTACGGTTTCTATACCCCCGATATGATCCTGAGCAAGGTTCAAGTGAAAAAAGGTGATATTCTCATCATCAATACGGGATATCACAAATATTCCTGGGATCAACCCGATGTTGTGAACCCTGCCGCTCAGGGTGGTGTTGAGAACAAAGACTTTGGTTTCTATGTCCGTCACCCAGGTCCCTCACCGGAATTCTATCAGTGGGCACTGGACATGAAACTGAAGCTGATTGGCGTGGATTGTGGTTGTGTTGAACATCCAATGAATACCCCAATCCGCCGGTTCCATGAGCTCCACTTTAATAAAGCCGAACAAAAACTCTTGAAAGCCACCGGTAAGAAATGGGATGAAGTCTTCCCGACCGATGAGTATTACACTCTCACACACATCACCCTACCCAAAGCGCACCTGCTCTTTGTTGAAGCGATTGTGGGTGAAATTGATAAACTGAAGAACAAACGTGCATGGATCAGCATTCAACCCATCCCCTTTATGGAAGTTGAAGCAGCCTGGGCGCGCGTATTTGCATGGACCGCGCCGGATGGCATGAAGGAAGAAGAGTTCCTGAAGGAAATGGATAAAGCCGATATGCTCGACTTCTCTGTCCCCTTCAGCGTACAGACACCCCAGTGGGCAAATTATGAACCTCTGAGCGTCAAGTACACAAAACGCGTTGGTGGACAGCATTTCGGCATGGGCCGCAATGGCTCAATCTGCAATGCATCCATTCACCTGGCCACCCACATGGATGGTGAGAAGCATTTCTATCCGAACGGTCGTTCCATAGGGCAGGTTCCTCTGGATGAATGGGTTGGCCCTGGCGTGGTTGCAGATATTTCTAAATTGGTCAGTAACTCCTCTGTCTATACACCGGAAATGATTGAAAGCGTCGTGGATATTTATGAAGGTGATATCCTGATCATTAAGACTGGCTGGTCCAAGTTCGGCTGGAAGAGCGAAGATTCTGATGAATTCCGTTATATGATCAAGCATCCAGGCCCGTCTGCAGACTTCTCGCGCTGGGCTGCAAAAATGAAACTAAAGTGGATCGGTATCGACTGTGTTGCTGCCGACCATCCAATGAATACCATCCAGCGCATTTGGCATCCGAAAACCTTTGAAGAAGCAAATGCCAAATTGATCCGCGACTTCGGCAAGAACTGGGATGAGATGTTCCCGATCGAAGAGTATTACCAGGATATGCACTATAACCTCTTTCCAAAAAAGATCGTTCATGCGGAAAATCTTGGCGGTCAGCTTGCCAATACTCCCAGCGGACGCTACTACATTGGCTGCTTCGTGCAGAAAGCCATGGAAGCGGAATCCATGTGGGGCCGTTTTGTAGCTTTCAAAGAAGGATAAACATCAACATTGCCCGTACTGGCCTCACCAGCCAGTGCGGGTCTTTTGAGTGGCTTTCGATCGAGGAGGATCAATGAAACCAGCCTCATTTGAATATTACGCCCCCAGGAGCCTTTCTGAGGCTCTGGAACAAATATCACAGGTCGGTGATGATGGCGGAAAGATCCTGGCTGGCGGCCAGAGCCTCGTCCCCGCTATGAACTTTCGTATGGCACAGCCGACTGCACTGGTAGACCTGAATGGCATATCAGAGTTATTTTACGTTCACCCCACCGATACTGGCGGTTTGATGATCGGTGCAATGACAAGAGACAGAGTCGTTGAACTGGACGAAAATGTAAAGCTACGCGCACCTATCATTCCTGAATGTTTGCACTGGCTTGCCCACCCTACTATCCGTAACCGCGGTACTTTTGGTGGTGCTTTAGCCCATTCAGACCCAGCCGGACAACTACCCGTTGTAGCTGCCGCTCTTCAATTCAACTTCAAACTTCAATCTAAGAAGAGTGAACGATGGGTTAATGCAGATGAGTTCTTTGTGTCTGTTTATACTACTTGCCTCGAGGCCGATGAGATCCTCACTGCCATTGAGGTGCCCGCGCTAGATAAACGTGCCGGTACCAGTTTCCAACAGGTCTCACGCCAATCTGGAGAATCCGCTCTGGTCGGTGTAGCTACTTTAATTGAATTAGATGATATCGGAAAGATCAAAGACGGCCGGATCGCATATATGGGTGTTGCGGAAAAACCTGTTATGGCTAATGCAGCCATGAGCCTGCTGAAGGGGAATAAACCAACCAACGCACTGATCGCTGAAGCCATTCATGCAACTGTCACTGAAGAGCTGGATCCTGGAGCTGATATCCATGCATCTGTGGAATACCGCCGGCATCTTGCACAGGCTCTGGGTGTCAAATCTGTCAATGAAGCGATCGCCCGCGCGGCCAAGTAGGAGAAAAACATGAGCGACCTTATCGATATCAAAGTTAATGTCAATGGACAACTGTACGAACGTTCGGTTGAACCGCGCATGCTCCTAAGTGATTTCATCCGGTTCGAGCTTGGACTGGGTGGAACCCATGTTGGCTGCGAGCATGGTGTCTGTGGTACCTGCACCATTCTTTTCGATGGTAAACCTCAGCGTTCCTGTATCACTTTTGCGGTTCTGGCTGATGGGCATACGATCGAAACTGTCGAAAGCCTGGGAACACCTGAGAAAATGAGTACCCTCCAGCAGGCATTTCAAGAGAAGCATGGCGCACAGTGCGGTTTCTGTACCCCTGGAATCCTGATGACCATGACCGCCTTTCTAAAAGAGAATCCTCACCCGTCTGAAGAAGAGATCCGCGAGGGCATAGATGGCAATCTCTGTCGTTGCACAGGCTATCAGAATATTATTGAGGCAGTGAAGCTGGCCGCTGAGAACATGGACAGCAAAAGCTGAAAGGATAACCCCATGGAGAAGAAATACCTTGGACAACGCGTAATAAGGAATGAAGATCCACGCATCCTTACCGGGCGTGGTAAGTACATGGCGGATATTACCTATCACAACATGCTGCATGCCGCCTTCCTCCGCAGCGACTATCCCCATGCAAAATTAAACAGCGTGGATATCAGTGCTGCGCTAGAAATACCCGGGGTCATCGCCATCTACACCGCAGAAGACCTCGGTGACTACTGGCATCCCGGCCCGGTCCTTGTGCCCGCACCGCATTCCATTCCAGGCATCACCGCAAATTCACGTACGCAAATCCCGATCGTCAAGGATATCATCCATCACCAGGGTGAAGTTCTTGCAATGGTAGTTGCTGAGAACCGATACATTGCAGAAGACGCTTTGGCTTCCATTTACGTGGATAGTGACCCTCTGGATGCTGTAGAAAATGTCGAAGCAGCGTTGAAGCCTGGCAGCCCTCTCGTTCACGAAGAATTAGGCACCAATATTGCCACCTATGTACGTCAGGAACGCGGCAATTTTGCCGAATGTAAAACCAAAGCCGACCATGTCATCCATCAAAAATTCATTATGGACCGTGGCAGTGCGGGTGCAATGGAGAACCGTGGATTTTGCGCCAATTGGGATGAAGATGCCCAGCAGCTGACCATCCACTGCAATACACAAAGCCCGTCCGGCTTGCGGAACAGTATGGCTGCCTGGTTCGGCATCCCTGAGCAACGGGTGCGAGTGGTAGTTCCGTTTGTAGGCGGTGGTTTTGGCCCGAAAGTCATGACCAATCAACCGGAAGAAGTTTTGTGTACATTCGCTTCGATCAAATTACATCGGCCAGTTAAATGGTTGGAAGACCGCGCAGAGAACTTCATCGGCACAACCGCTGAGCGTGTGCAAGTCCATGACTGTGAGATTGCCTTCAACAAAGATGGTAAAGTGCTAGGAGTTCGCGATTCATTCTTGTACGATACCGGTGCTTTTAATCCCTATACCGCTACCATCCCCCTGAACACACAGACCCATACCACGGGTATGTACGACATCCCGGTTTTTCTCACCGAGTTCACCTCAGTATTCACAAACAAAATGATCTGCTCGCCTGTCCGAGGTGCCGGGCGAACCTATGGTGTGTTCGTCATGGAACGCATGCTCGATATGGTTGCCAGAAAACTCAATGTGGACCCTGCCAAAGTACGCGAGATCAACCTCATCGCTGCGGAAGCCAAATTCCCTCTGGAAACCGGTATTATCGCCCAGGATTTTGCACAGTTCGTACTTGATAGCGGTAATTATCCGGCCGTCTTGAAAAAAGCCAGAGAAATGATCGGCTACGAGGACTTCAAGAAGAACCAGCAGCCAAAATTTAGAGCAGAGGGCCGTTATGTTGGGATCGGCCTCGTTCTGTTCACTGAGAACACAGGCGTAGGCCCTTACGAAGGGACCAAGATCACAGTAGGTAATAGCGGCAAGGTCTTTGCGTCATCTATTTATGGAACGCAAGGACAGGGCCATTTCACGGTTTTTGCACAGATTGTTGCAGATCAGATCGGCTGCAAAGTAGAAGATGTGATCATTGAAACCGGGGATACCGACAAATTCGCCTGGGGAACCGGTACTTTTGCCAGCCGTGGAGCTACCGTTCTAGGGAATGCGTATCACCACACAGCCACCCTGGTACGCGCAAAGATCCTGGCGACTGCTAGCCGCCTTTTCAACGTACCTGAAAGCGAACTGGAACTTGGCGATGGTATGGTGAAAGTTGCGGACATGCCGGACAAATTCATTAAACTCGGCGACCTCGCCACCAAAGCCAACCCAATGCGCGGAACGATTAAACCGGGAACTGAACCCGGGCTCGAAGCGACTGGCTTCTATGCTCCACCATACGGCGCAACTGCCTACGGGGCGGCGGCAGCCATTATGGAAATTGATCCACTTTCTTTCAATATTAAATTCCATAAATTTATCTTTGTGGATGACTGCGGCACAGTGATCAATCCCATGATCCTGGATGGCCAACTACACGGCGGCATCCAGATGGGTGTTGGGAATGCATACTTTGAGAAGCTGGTTTATGACGAGAATGCCCAGCTCTTGAATGGTTCCCTGATGGACTATCTCATCCCACGGGCAACCGATATGCCAACAAAAATGGAGATCGGGCATCTGAATACACCCTCCCCTCTGAACCCTCTGGGTATCAAAGGAGTTGGCGAATCGGGAACTATCCCCATTCCTCCGCTTTACTGCCAGGCGATCGAAGATGCGTTTAACCTTCCCGACCTGTTCATAACAGAAGTTCCCCTGAGCCCCAGCATTGTATATTCGTTGGTTGAAGAGGCGAAGGCAAAGAAATAATCAGAAGTAAAAGGAGTAAAAAATGGAAATAAAAGGCGATTATACTTTCAATGGTCCGCGTCCGGTTGTTTGGAGTGTACTGCGGGATGTTAATATTCTGGCTACAGCCATCCCAGGCGAAACCACATTGAAGCCCATTTCTGCAACAGAATACGAAGGCAGTATCAAATTGAAGATCGGCCCGGTCAGCGGTGTTTTCGCGGGAAAACTAACCGTTGCCGATGAAGTTGTCCCCGAGAGCTGCACCCTGATCATTGAAGGTAAAGGCGGGGCAGGGTTCGCCAAGGGAACAGGCTATATTAAACTGACTGAACAGCCTGACAACAAAACATTAATGCAATATACTGGCGAACTTGGCATTGGCGGAAAATTAGCCAGCGTCGGCCAGCGTATGATTGACAGTGTGGCCAAAAGCATGATCAAAGGCGGCCTGGAAAAACTTGAGAAGGAGGTCGCGCAACGTTTGTAGAGATTGAGTGTTATTCATCATAGAAATGAAGTCTGTCTTGACAGACTGTGCTAAAATTAATTTATTGTAAAATCATTGGAGGATATACTGTGTCTGGTAAAGTTGAAGAAAAAGAATTATCTGAAGAAGAAGTAATTGGTGAAAAGCTCTCCCAGGAATACCGCACCAAGGTTTCCTTTAAGGAAAGTGCTGAATTAAGAATGGTCCTTTATGTAGTTCCGGCTGCTCTTATTCTGATCACCATTGCTGTTGTTCTTTCCAAATTAAAATACTAATTAGTACTTAACTGATCTGGATACAATATCCAGATCAGTTGCTTTTGGAAGGAGGTGGTGTTATCGAGTAAAACCGGAAGTAAGTCGCATTTTTTGAAACAAAAATTTTGTTCAATAATTTCACTAAGGAAGGAATATTCTAATGGCTGCTCAAAACAAAGTATTAGGCTATCTGCCAAATGATCAACCTCCGTTTGGCCAGTTAGTTCTTCTCGCCTTACAGCACGTGCTCACAATGTTCCCCGCTACCGTGCTCTGCGCTCTGCTGATGCACTTCGATGTATCGGTAGTTCTCACGATCACCGGCCTCGGAACCATTGTCGCCCTGCTTGGTGCCAAGTTTGCCATGGGGAAATACATTCCCCTGTATTACGGCTCCAGCTTCTCCTACATCGCTGCGGTTGCCATGGTTGTCAATGCCCTGGAACCCGGTTTAGGTTTTGGTGTTACCGCCAAACCTGAAACCATCGCTGTTGTTCAGGCTGGTTTCTTGGCGACTGGTGTTTTGAATGTCCTTGTTGGTCTCATCATCCGCCTTTCAGGTGGTAAAGAATCCATCGACAAGGTCCTTCCTCCCATCATCACCGGTTCCGTTGCATGCACCATCGGTATTGGCCTGGGCTACACTGCCCTGACCATGGCTTCCGGTACCTGCTGCGGTGTTGATCCTGCTGCTACCCCCGCTGTAACTTTGCAGTGGTGGGGAGTTGCAATGATCACCATGGTAGCTACGGTGCTCTTCTCTGTGTACCTGCAGAACAAGGGCTTCATCGGAATGCTCCCGATCCTTCTGGGTGGTATCGTTGGCTACATCGCTGCTATTCTCTTTGGCCTTCGCTCACTCACCGGAATCTTCACCTCCAACCTCTTCATTCTGCCGCATGTCACGATGCCGAACTTCGCCAGCCCGATGACTGCAACAGTTTTGATGGGTGTAGGTGTCATGGCTATCGCCACCATCCCCGAATCCACCGCTCACCTCTATCAGATCTCCCTGTATGTTGATCACCTGGCTGAAGAACAAGGCCGCGAGAAGTATCAACTTTCCCGCTACATCGGCCTGAACCTGATGCTCGATGGTCTTGATGACATCATCAATGGTATCTTCGGCTCCACCGCCGGTACCAACTACGGTGAGAACAACTCCCTGATGGTCATCACCCGCAACTACTCCGGCCCCGTCTTGATCGGCGCTGGCGTTATCGCGATTATCTTGGGCTTCATTGGTCCACTTCGCGATGCCGTCAATTCCATCCCGACAGCCGTTGCTGGTGGTTTGATGATCTACCTGTTCGGTGTAATCGGCATGCAGGGTATTGCTCTGATGATCGCTGAAAAAGTTAACCTCTATGATCCCCGCCAGCTCGCAATCGGCGCCATCATCCTGGTTACTGGTATCGGTGGCACCATTGGTTACCCCAATGGTCTACCGGTTCCCCTGCTGAAGAGCGTCTTCCCCGGTGGCTGGCCGCCGATCGCGACCGGTGCTGTTGTCGGTATTCTGCTGAACCTAATCTTCATCTGGTTCAAGCCCTCCTTCGAGCGCAAAGCAGTTACCAAGTAATTGATCTGATGTAAAAATAATGGGCGGGTCCTCCCGCCCATTATTTTTCTGAATTTCTGGATATCCTATGAACATACTAGTCACTGGGGCTGCCGGAAAAACTGGTAAGGAAATTATCCGGCAATTAAATATAATTGGTTACTCACCTTCAATTGTCATACATTCTTCTTCCTCACTATCCGAAGTAAATCAGCTGACCATTTCGTCAATCCATATAGGTGATATAGGTTCCCCTGAATTTATTGATGATGTCCTTTCTGGTGTTGATATTATTTATTTAATTATGCCTAACATGTACTCTTCTGAGGATACTGTTGGCAGAAATATTATTTCCACTGCATCCAAATGCAACATCAAAAAGATCGTTTATCACTCCGTGCTTCACCCGCAAACTGAGGCTATGCCTCATCACTGGAAAAAATGCCGTGTTGAAGAAGCGTTAGTGTCTTCGTCAATCCGATATACAATTCTACAACCCACAGCCTATATGCAAAACCTGCTTGGTTATAAAAATCAGATCAATTCTGGCTTGTTTGCAATGCCATATCATGAAACTTCTATGATTTCATTGGTCGATTTGATGGATGTATCAGAAGTGGCTGCCAAAGTGTTATCAGATCAGGATGGCTGGTCTGATTATGCAACCTACGAATTAGTTGGGAGTAACCCATTATCCCAAATTGAAGTTGCCCAAGCCTTATCCAGAATCCTATGTAAACCAATTACAGCTTCTCACATACCCCATGAAATATGGGAGCAACAAGCAGCTGTTCAAAAATTGCCTGATTACACAAGAGCAACTTTGAAATCTATGTTTAGCTTTTACTCTCAATTTGGCCTGAAAGGGTCCCCGGATACTCTCACAAAGTTACTTGGTCGAGCCCCTACTTCACTTGATGATTTCCTGAACCGCGAGTATATTAAGTAAATATTATCTAGGAGGTAATTTTGGATCAGAATCGTTCCCAACATTATAACTACACACATGAAACTATTCCTTATGTTTTTCATAAGAATGGTGATGAATTCTTCAAGTATCTAGAAAAAGATGGTTTGAAATTCATTAAATTCTGGTGGAAACATCTTGAAGAGAATTTAGGCACAAAGATTCTCTCATCTGCTGAAGGCCTGACCTATCAATTACGATATGCTAAGGATAAAAGCGGTATGCCGGTTTCAATTGCGCTGATCACTTTGCCTAAACCACAAACAATTGGTGAAGTGTTCTATGTCATCTGTTTAAAATACTCAGCTAAAAAGACTTTCCTTGCTCGGTTTTTCCTATTACGTCTCCCAACCACTCGTATTCAGGCTTTACAGCTTGAAGGAACTGATGATCTAGGGAATCCAATCACCGGGTTGTACGAACTTACACCGAGAGCAAGGAATATTCGGATTCGAAATCAAGATTTCTGCTCGCTCGATGAATTCTATACTATAGTTCTATCGGATCTTCACCTGGAAAGGGCATAAATAATGGACATCTTTAAAGATACTGGAATGATCATTGTTGTCGTTGTTTTATTCATCTTCTATCTTCGAATTATGCAATTACGTGGAAAGAAAAAGAAATTAGAACATCAAGCCGCGCTTGCCCGTCTGAAAGAATCAAATAAGAAAAAAGGTTTGGTGTCTCCCTCAATAAAGAACCGAAATACCCCACCATTTGCAATTACCAGTTGGCTACTGGTAGCTTTTGCTGTCGTGCTTATGTTGATTGGTGTGACCATTCGTTCCACAATAGTTTTCAGTCAAGCTATTGAGACGTACTGGTGGATTCCCACAACGGCTGGTATTCTGGCTTTTCTCTTCTGTTTCAAAGTAGAAGTCAAATAATACCCCCCTTGATACAAAGAAGCCTGGAGAAATCCAGACTTCTTTTTTACCTGCGAAACCCAACACGATAAATAAAGATATATATCCCAAATAGAAAGCTTGAAATAAATATCGGGTTTGTTATTCCCTTTTGTGCCTGTGTGAGATACCCCGCAATATAAGTTCCCGCCCCTACCATAACCTGCACACCACCAGGGATCAAAGGCCACCAGATGAAGTGGTCCCAGATTACCCGTGAACTGATGGTAATGAGCACCCATCCCAGACCGAACCAAACCAGCATAACCCCTGTTTGAGCGACTGGACTATTGATCAGTAACCGCGTCCATGAGAACCCAATGCCCGTTCCCATAGAAAGAACAATGCTGCCGGCTATGATCAAACCAAACATTTTGCGGCCAATTCCCCAGATTAAAAGCCCCATACCAACAGCCAGCCCTGTGTAAAAGATCAAGTCTAACCAGCTGAATGCGCTCGAAGAGACTCCATAAATCAGAGAGATTAATGTCAAGGCTGGCATTAACATCCACCAGTGGACTTTTTTGAAACGTATCCAGCTGAGCAGCAGCAAAGCCAGCCATCCCAATCCCAGTGCAACGGCTTCGATCAATAAATCTGAGGATACTAACTGGAGAGAGCCGCTATTCTGGAATGATCGAAATACTGGCAAAAAGACGGCAGCCATTGTGATCGTTGTGGAGGTGATCCATCCCTGCTTACCCAGAATGATTCCAAGTATCCACTCTGTCAATGTCGCTACTAAAATGATCATTAACGGGATTGATGTGTTTTTAGTGGTAAAACCAATAATGACCGCCTGTAGAATGATAAAACCATAGACGATTGGGTTGATTATTCCAAATCTTTCTTCAGATGATCTCATAGGAGCCCCTGCTGTCTTGCTTTGACAACTGCCTGCAGCCGCTCTCTCACATCCAGCTTGTTTAGTATGTTCGTCATATGATTCTTTACAGTACCTTCAGTAATGAAAAGGATCTCACCAATCTCTTTATTACTGACTCCTGTCGATACAAGTTTGAGTATCTCAATCTCTCTTTTTGTTAGCAGTTCAGCATTCGCTGGAGCTTCTTCTCTATTAGTTGTTGCTAAACGGGAGAATTCTGCAACTACCCTGGCAGTGGCGGATGGAAGTAAAAATAATTCTCCACGAGCAGCAGCATGGATCGCTTCGAACAGCTGCTCTGAGCTGATCTCTTTTAAAACATACCCCGCAGCCCCGGCTTTTAACCCTTCAAAGAGGTCTGCATCATCGTCAAAAGTAGTAAGAATAACTACTCTGGTTTCGGGAAACTTCTCTTTGATCTCCCTGGTCGCCCGCACACCATCCAATACAGGCATGCGAAGGTCCATTAATACGATATCAGGGGTCAAATCCTCAACCAGGGACAGGGCCTCCAGCCCATTGGTTGCCTCTCCGACGACATCAAAATCCGGTTGAACAGAAAGGAGAGTCTTTATTGCCTCCCTGAACAATTGCTGGTCATCAACAATTACCAGTCGGATAGGTTCACTCATAAAGGTACCTCGATGAATATTCCAAACCCTCTATCAGGTAAATTCCCGTATTGGATCGTTCCACCCAGCAAGTTGATCCTTTCTTCCATACCTGTCAGTCCGTATCCCATACCGACTTTCAATGCGCCAGTACCGTTATCTATCAGATTCAACCTAATCTGTTGAAGATTGGTGTAATCCATTCTGATCTCCACAAGGCTGGCTTTTGAATGCTTCAGTGCATTCTGTATACCTTCCTGAATAATTCGGTAAAGCGCCAATTCAATATGTGCAGGAGCTTCCCTGTACCCTCCTGTCACAGCCACCTGTATATCCATTACAGGGGTTTTGGATGATTCTGCCAGCTGTTCTACCCGTTGACTTAAAGGCTGCCTGATATCATCCTGAGCTCGCAGTGTAGTTACGGATTGCCTGACTTCAACGAGTGCTTCTTGAGCCTGTGAGCTGGCTTTTTGCATCGTATTAAGTGCCTGGGGAGGATCTTTGAGAATCAATGTGATGGCTGCCTGTATCTGCATATGAAGGACCGTCAGGTGATGTCCCAATCCATCATGTATCTCCCGAGCCAGACGATTTCTTTCTTTCAACATTGCCAATAGTTCAGCCTGAGATGCCTGCTCTCTCAGTATTTGATTCGCTTCTTCCAGCT
The DNA here is from genome assembly GCA_903828565.1 of uncultured Leptolinea sp. Classification (GTDB taxonomy): domain Bacteria; phylum Chloroflexota; class Anaerolineae; order Anaerolineales; family Anaerolineaceae; genus PNON01. The sequence continues at coordinate 35,636 of CAIKMQ010000021.1, forward strand.
CAGATACCAGTGATTTGATCTTAGTATTCGCTAGATTCTCTTCCTGTTGCATTTGCATAAATAGAATAACAAATACCTGTCCTGCAAAGAATACTGGAAGATTTGAAATCACATCAGACCAGGTTTGGGAGTAAGCATGATCAATGACCGCATACATGAAAAGTAAACCGGAGTTTAGTACCAGCATCATCCGTGGTGATAGAAGTATGACACTCTGGCCGATCAACGGGATATAGATCAATAAAGATGCTGGTGAACCTCTGGCAATTATCGCGATGCAGCTACCCAGCAAAACCTGGCAGAAGAAGTAAAGTAGACGCAACCAGGATAATGAAAATCTTGAAGCGAGTGAAAAGATATATATTCCGATGAAAATATAACTTACGCCAAGAAATATAAATATCGCGATCTCTATGCCCGAAAATGTGATGCCTGCGGCGAAGATTGAAAAGAATACCCCCAGAACAACGACACTAAATGAAACAACTCCCCCCATGGAAACGGAACTATTTTGATAACTTGAAATCATAGGGTAATTATAGCATTCAAACCTGAGGGGGAAATGATCTCTCAGATTATAAGAAATGTATAAACCCCCTTTTTCACCCACCTAGTCGAAGTATTGCTGCCTATGCGAAGTGGTTGAATAAAACCAGATCGGTCAGTATATCCACAATGGACGGGTCAAATTGCCGGCCACTGTAGCGATGTAACTCGTGCAAAGCCTCTTCCTTTGAGATCGACCTGCGGTAAGCTCTTCCGTTTGTCATGGTAGTGAATGCATCTACAACTGAAAGAATGCGTGCCCCAATTGGCAACTCCTTACCAGAAATGCCATCCGGGTATCCACTGCCATCGTACCATTCGTGATGCCATCGCACGATATTTTTTATTGAGTCTAGTGATGTAGCCGGCTCCATCAGCGCCACACTAAATTCGGGATGTTGTCGCATCAATTGCCATTCATCTGGTGAAAGTGGTCCGGGTTTTACTAACAATTCACGCGATACGATCGATTTTCCAATATCGTGCAGCCGTCCGGCTACCCCCAACATGAAAATATCCAATCCTGGTACATTCAATTGGCGGGCAATGCGCTCTACCCAGAGGCTGGTTTCTGTACTGTGATTGCTCATATCACATCTGTCCAGCAATTCAGCCAGGTCAAATAAGGATGATATGTAATTGATCTGCATCCGAGGATCGATCGGCCCGGTGAAAACGTTCAAACTTGCAAGCTCCACCTTGACGGGGGATCCGGTAATCTCAACAAGGTTCTTTTGCCCGTCTACCGGGAACTTCTGGTTATTTAGAAAATAATAACCAATGGCATGACTGGCAGGATTGATCTCTATCGGTACAAGGATATTCTGGGTGCATAAATCTCCCCGCTGAGTGTTTAACCCCATCCCTTCGTCACTCGCGTTATTGGACGCGTATTGGGATGCAAAATCGGCATTCATAGGTTGAACCTCTACTTCTTATTCGTTTTCCAGTATGATGGGATTTTCGCCGTTAGCAATAAGCGAAGCCGGCTGTTTCCTGGATCGATAGTGAATCCACCAGAGAAATGACTTCTGAGGAGAAGTGTTCCAGTGTCTTGCACTTGATCTCAGCGATTTTATGCAGAAGATTTGCTGGTAAATGGAAAGTTTCGCCACAATAACCATATTCAATAGATTTCATCGGATTATCGAGCAAAGCTTCGCGGAAATTAGGGTTCACAATGGCCGCGCATAAGACCCGGCTTACTTCACCCATCAGGTCGGCTTTAATATCCATACCCTGGGTATTATACGAAATGCTTGTCAGGTCATAATTTGTGGTTAACATGGTGTTCTCCTACTCTGCTTGCTGAGTGACCACAAGAAAATAATCACGCCAGCGGATAAAATAACATCACCTATACTAAATGCGAACTTGTAACTTAACCAGGATGGCCCGGGGAAAATATCCGTCAGAAACAAAAGATTCGTATTTCCCTGGGGAAGGATCCTGTCTTTGGATAGTGCCAGGCGTTCACCTATCCTCCAAACTTCGAGCATGCGTTCGGGGTGTAACCTGGTCAGCGTTTCGGGGCTGATTGGCATCCATCCACCATTGCTGATGATGGCCATCAGATTTGATGCGAGACCAAGCATCATCAGCCAGAAACCAGGGGTGAGCAAATTTGCCAGGGTAAAGATAAGCAACCCTGCCATCGAGCCTACAAGGATGTATGGTAGGTACAATCCTGGTATAAGCTTTGCGGTTACCGGTATGGTGTAACAGAAGATCTGCGGTATAACAGCCAGCCACACTAACCATCCTAAACGAAGTGAGGGATATATCAGCCTGCGTCTGGTAAGCAGCGATCTCGCGGTTGTGGCGAATAAGCCAAACGCCACGGCAAATATCAAGATCATAAGACCAGAACGCACACGCCAGATTGTGATCGCAACACTATACGCCAGTGGCTCCGGGAGCGCCAGCACCAAGAACGAACAGGGTTAGCAGAACGACAATGGCTACGAAACGGAAATCGATTTTTGAAATGAAGTTAATTTTTGTGAACATGGTTTTCTCCTCAGAACTAATTTTCACTAATTATGAGGTTGACCGGTCTCAAAACAGGCATTAAATTCAGCTACTTGATCAGGGAATTAAATAGTTCTTTTGTTTGTTTTGAAGGCTCAATACTGAGTTCTTCATCCAACAATTCGACACAGGTGTTGTAAAGTTTGATCAGACCGGATAGATTGCCCATAGCTGCATATACTTTGAATGCCATGCGATAGGTATCTTCCAATAGATTATCCACCTGCAATGCCTTCTGACACTGCTCCAGAGCTGAATCCATTTGACCTAGGGCAAAATACTCCTCAGCAAGCAGTAATAAGGTAGAAATGTAATTTTGTTGAAGAACGTCTCTTAGGTTTATTGCCCAGTCTGCATCCACATCAGCCGCGTAGGAGCCGCTGTAATGCTTAATAGCGGCTTTTAGATGTGCTATCTTCTCCTGAGGATCCTTTTCCCGCAGTGCAGCCGCATTCTCTTTCAGGAATGATTCAATATCATATTCGTAGTCTAGTTTATTATTAAACCGGTAATAATCCTGTTCAAGCAACACCACATCCTTACCGACCGCCCGGCGTAACCGGTACACTGTATTTTTAAACCTGAAGCGGGCATCTTCCGGCGCGGCATCCGGCCAGAAGATCAGGCAGATCTCATCCCTTGTCATTCCCTCCGGATGTGCCAGTAACATGAAGAAAAGATGTTTCGCAGCAGCAGTTTGCCATTCACTATTCACCACAAGGTGATCATTGATCCTCACCTGTAATTTTCCCATCGAGCGGATCTGATAATGCGGTGAGGTTACATTAATTGAAACAGAATGCTCCCGGAAGTATTTGCGTATCTGCGGCAGCTGGCTGATAAAACTACTGACAGCATTGGATATTTGATCCAGGTGCGCTGAGATCAAACTATCTTTAGCCTGATTCAAAATCGGTTGGTGATGAGCTGCGAGAGACAGCAGCCCTGCGGCGGGAACATCACTTTGCAACTTGGCCTGCAGGTATAATGCCTGTGCCACTGCCCGGTCTTCTTTACCGGCTTGTATGGCTGCGACCAATTGATACAAGGTCGCCCGGTCACACTGAACGGACTGTCCGGCCTTCTTGAAGTACTGGGCTGCAGGTATAAGCATTTTTTCTACTTCTGCCCCCTTACCTTCGGCGAGTTTCAATCCAGCAAACTCCATGTCGCAAAGGAAGTTTTCCATTTCAGGCCCATGACTGCCTATCACCTCATGTGCTGTTTTGATACGCTGATAACCAACAGCAAATTCTCCCTGGTATCCTGCAAGGCATGCCTGTTGGATCAAAATATACACATGAAGGAAATGCTCCTGCACTGAGCCGGCTATGGAGAGTGCTTTTTCATAGCAGACATCCGCCAGAGGATACGACTGTAATTCAAGGTTCAGGTCAGCGATGCCTGTGAGAATATAGGCTTCCATTCGGCTGTATCGCGCCGCCGTGGCATACTTCAAAGCCTGTTGATATGCATCGATACACTGCTCATATTCGCCTAGCATCTGGTATAGAACGCCCAGATTATTCAGGAGATTCGCCAACCAGAAAGGATTATTGATCTCCTTCCAGTACTGCATGGCGCGATTGTACCAATCCCGTGCTACCAGGTAATTCCCTAACTGCTCCTGAACCAAGCCAATTTCCATCTGAACAATCGCTTCGTTCTTCCGGTCTTTGCTGTTCTGATATTCTGCCAATCCTTTCATCAACCATCTTAAGGCATCTGCTAGTTGTCCCCTGTGGAAACTGCACAGGCCCCGGCAACGCAAAAGGTCTCCGTGAATACCATATAGATCATGCCGTTGGCGGACAATTACTTCGCAGTGATCAATATCTGCGATCGCGCTATCCAGGTTTCCTAGTAACCTGTGCAGGTTTGCTCGTAACGATAAAGACCTCGCCAGATGATCCTGCTCACCTGAGATAATAAACTGATTGATTGCTTGATCGTAGAGATCCAGAGCCTGTGTCTTATCCCCAAGCAGCATGGAGATATACCCCTTGAAACTGAGCAGGTAAGGATGCTCTGTCAAAACCTCATGGGAATACGCATCGATCCATGAGGATAAAAGGGCAACCTTGCCATCCAAAAGAATTTGATAGCCATTCTCTTCGATTAATTGGATCTGGGCAGCCGGGTCTTTCAGTTTGTCATACAGACTGTAGGCTCGCTCCCATTCTTTTCTCTGGATGCAATCCCTTGCGAGTTCTTTTTCGATCTTCCGCGCTTCAGAAGGAAATTCTTTGTATATCCTATCCTGTAGAAACTCCAGAAATAATGGATGATACCGGATCCAATCGCCCCGCTCTCCTACGGAAAGGACAAATAGGTTGTTCTGCTGAATGGTGGACATCCACAATTGCCAGGGGATATCTTCTATAAGCAATGCCCGCGGAAAGATGCGCTGACATAGCTCAGAATTGTATTCCTCCAACAATGAGCTCCAGAGCAAGAAGCTGCGTAATTCTTCAGGCATGGCATCAATGATACCCAAAAAGTAATTCTCCAACCCAAAGGAGGAAACCCGTTTTAAGCGGGCACGCCCAATCTCTTCCCTCTCGTTCATTTGACTAGCCAGGACGATGCCGGTAATCCATCCCTCTGTGCGCTGGTGTATATCGAGTGCATCTGCGTCTGTCAGGACCATATGCTGGTTTTGATAATATAAATGCTTGATCTCATCCGCCTGAAAAGCCAGTTCGTTGTAGCTGATACCAGCCACTTCTGACCGTGATACCAGTATGGGCAGAACGGGCAGCGTCAGCAAGTTTCGTGAAACCAGTATGAAATGAACATTCTCTTCGACTTCGCGCAAGATGCGATCCATAAAGGAGCGGATGGCAAGTACCCCATTGACCAGGTGGTAATCATCGATGACGACCGTAAAGTGCTCGGTGATGTGTTCATACAGGTCGCTGAGAAAGATATTAACAGCAAAATCCAGGTTCTGTTCACTCTGGTTTTCGCGCATCACCGCGATTGTTCTGGATCCAAAGCCGGGGTAGCGTTGCTGAATGGCAGCGACGAGGTAGATCAGGAAACGTTGCGGATTCTGCTCCAGGCGGTCCACGCAGTACCAGGCAACCGGCATCTTGCAGCTGGAAGCATAATCCACTACCAGTGAGGTTTTACCGTATCCAGCCGGGGCTGAGATGACGATCAGTTTTTTATCCAGCACATCTCCCAGCAGGTTCGTCAAACGGGGTCGGGCAAGCAGATCCGACCTCCTTCTTGGTACTGTCACACGCGAGAGAATAATGGGGTTGTTCGAGTCCATCCGAAACTGGTAAACCTTAGGTGCGCATCCTATTCATACCAGAATATCATAGCACGTCAGTCAAGTGCTGGTTCATTTGTGATGGTTTGGAATTCTTGATATTTTGGGATGTTTTTTGTTCGTCATATAAAACGAAAACCCCCTCGTTAAAAGGGGGGGATAATGCCAATAGCAATCTTAACATGATTGGATTATATCATTATTGCCTGACAGGTATTTAACTCGTAGTTTTCAATCCTCTGCTAAAACAATTAGCTTGTCCCCCTTCTTGAATATTATTGGAGTTGATTTATCCGGATTCAAGCAAATTCCATAATTCGCTTTTGGATTCTGTGCTTCAGACTGAAGACGATAACCGATCGCAGTTTCTCCGAACTCTAAGACAGCCTCCACAACCATATAAAAATCCCTTTCGCCTTCGAGACAAAAATACCTCTCTACCGGTTTCAAATATATCTCTGAGCCATCTGAATTGAAAAGATCCTCAAAAACGCTGGCCAATTCACGCCTTTCTGAAACTTGGGCCATCATCAGACTTACAAGTTGACCTGAAACTATAAAATCATCTGCTCGGGTTACTTCTGCAAGGTTGCGATCACGGATATCCAGCATTTCGCTGACTATCGAAAAATGTGTTTTACCTTTTTCAACGATTTCTCTAAGCTGTAGCAACATCAACAGGGTTTGAGCATCTGCACGCCGTATATCTAATTTATCCGAACATAAGACTATTATATGGTCGCAATTAGTTAGGTTTCTATCCTGTAATATCTCACAGTACGCCTTCTCACCTTTGTGGAAAGTGACTTTTTCATTTCTCAAACCGCGCAAGACTTCCTTATGAGATTTATAAGCATCTGGATCATTTGCCACGACAACAACCTCAGACCCTGGTACGACATATTGATCCAGTTCACGAACCACTTCTGCTGCTCTTTGGTTCCATCCTAGGATCAAAGTAAACTCAGGTAACAATTCCTTCGGAGGATTAATCTCAACTCTTCTAACACGATCGCATAATTCTGGTTTTCCATCAAGGACTATCCGCGCATCATTTTCAGCTATTAGGATAATCTCATCTCCAGACCGAATTACTGTCTGGCTAGGGGGATTCAGTTGCGCTTTCCCATCACGGGCAATCCCCAATACCGAATTCTTCCGGAAATGAGATAAGATGTCCTTATAAAACTTTCCAACCAGCTCAGGTATTTCTCGTATATATATATCATCACCTGAAAAATTCATAAGCTCTGTGTAGATGGAAGAAAGTCCAGATTGTCTGCATGTCTGGGCAATCATGTGTGCGAAGAAACTTTCCTCTTGTATGAATGTCACCTCACCTTTACCAACGATATCCGCAACCTTCTGATTTCCAGGATGAATGATCTCAGCAGTAATGTGGTAGCGGGTTTTTCGTCTATCTGGATGATTCACGATTGCCAAGATGGTTTTTATAACTTCATAATCTGGATCCTCAATTTCAGGAGAGAGGATAATAATGGATTTTGCAGTATTCAGGCTAACAAGGGTCAGATCATTGAAATCCATCGGACAACCATTCCGGCACACGATTCGGGTATTTCTACTATCACCAATACGTTCAAATATCTCCTCTTCCATCTCGATCTTGTCTATTTCAGACATTACCACAATACAAGCATCATGATGATTGGAATGTGCTTCGATCAATTCCGAAATGATCAAAAATACCTGATTAGACCATCCAAGGATCACAGTATGATCATCCTCTACCACCTCTGATCGACCTTTCCGAAGGGTGTCCAGTTTACTCTGGACTGCATTTGTTAATATCCCGATCAGGGTACTGATGATAAACACACCACCGATGGTCACAATAAGCATGGATATGCGAAATTCCCATCCAGTATCACCACCAAATGTACCAGCATCCAGGGTACGTACCATGCTTCGCCACGCTGCTTCAGGAAAACTTAATGGCGGCTCCAGGTCGGGTCTGATCTTAAAGGTAGTGATGATAGAACCCATCATAATGATCAGAATGACAGAAAAGAGACCGAGTAGCTTGATCAACGCTACAGTCCCTTTTGAGAATTGATTGTCAAACCAATATTGCCAGCGTAACATGAGGCTTCTTTTTTTTGTCATAATTCCTCCTGAAAAACCTGCTGGTTGTGTAATCCCACCTGTAATTTCCAATACTAATTCAGAGCAATAGCTTCTAATTCCTCTTCCCTCGAAACATATCTATGTATAATTTTACATCAATCCTATATTTGTGCACTTTAGTAATCTTTTCGCCAAAGACTTTCACATCCATTCTATAATCATATGGTTGATAGTGCTCTTGTGGGCAATGGGTCTGGTGGCGTTATTCAACTAAGTAACGGTATTTCCCTCCCTATCAGATCTCCACTACCGTTGCGCGCGTCCCTTTTGCATATTTCCATGCATATGTTCCTTTAGGTACGTGTAGCACATCAGAAGAACCAAAATTCTGCTTTTTGATTGTAACAAGGCTGCCAGGTAGGTAGAACTCCCGATTTCCCGAGGCACCAAACACTCCCCACCCAATCTCCAGGACTCCCTCAGGAATGACTAGCTTATTAATATGGCAGCCCTCAAACGCCAGATTATCAATAACTCTAATGGAATTTGGAAGAGTAAAGGATGCTAGGAGCGAACAACCACGAAATGCTCGCTGCCCGATACGATCCAATCCCTGCGGGAAATTAATTTCTACTAAGTTGTTGCAATCCTCAAAAGCCTGACTTCCTATCTCAATAATGCCCTCTGGTAGTTTAACGGAGGAGAGATTTTCACATCTGAAGAAAGTTGCGTACCCGATGTGTGTGATTCCTTGTGATATCTCAACGACCTCAACATTCATGTGATCATAAAAAATACTTTGCGTCACACCTCTACCAATTTTAGTTACATTCATACCTTTTACTACTGAAGGGATGATGACATAAAGGTTTTTACCCCGATATTTAGTAATAGCTAGTGAATTTTCCGAAAGCGGCCTGGTTACCCAGCTTTTATCGGAGTTTTCAGGTTGAAGGTTGAATAGCGAGCCAGCACTCGCTGGCCTGTTCTGATTTTGATAATCAAGTAAAGCGGCAGTGATCTCTGTTCGCCCTTCTCGATTGGCCAAATCAACCAGGTCAGTTATTGCATCAAGCGGTAGGGCATGATTCGTTCTATACCAGTAAAACAATGGTTGGTCATCAGCACAAATAACCTCAGGCAATATGCGACGAGCCATGCTTTTAAGATATCTCGTATACATATTTCTTGAAGTCTCTGAAAGGCCAAAGGGTTGCTCTAATCGAAAAATCGCAAGTTTAACCTTTTCCATTGTTTGGGCGTCGCTACCACGAAAAAGCTCATCGAACTGCGAGATATTTTCTACCCCTCCAGCAAGTAACCTCGCCGCAAATTCCTGGTAAGTATCGTCGTTTGGTATATACAATCGGCAGTGTATTTTTCTGTTATCATCCGTTAGGGCTATTGTTAAGTTATTTAGCTTACAGTTATTGTATTTTGTAATACCTAGATATTGATGCCTCCAGATTATTTCAATGGCTTGTTTACAGTCCCAAAAAGGATCACCACCAACCCTCAAAGTTCCTGCAATCTTTACTTGATGTAAATTAGCACATGAAGAAAATGCGTAATCATCTAAATGTTGTATTGTTGTTGGTATCTTTACGGTTCGGAGAGAAGAATTACCTGAAAAAGCGTGAGAGCAAATTCTTTGCGCATCATCAGGAACAATAAACTCGCTCATATTCCCAGTGTAGGCAATCAGTTTATTATTCAGTATCAAGCATTCCTGTGAAGAGGGCTCGAACCTCAAACTGCTGCAGCCAGAGAAGGCACCAGAGTCTATCTGCGTCACACCCTCCGGGATCATCACAGATCGTAGGCTGCTGCAGCCAGAGAAGGCACCAGAGCCTATCTCCGTTATACACTCTGGGATTACTACCGATTGCAGGCTGCTGCAGCCAGAGAAGGTACCATTCGCTATCTTCCTCACCCCTTTAGGGATCACTACCGATTGCAGGCTGCTGCAGCCAGCGAAGGTACGAGATTCTATCTCCCTCACCCATTTAGGGATTACTACCGATTGCAGGCTTCTGCAGCCAGAGAAAGCCCAATACCCGATCCGAGTCACACTATCCGGGATCACCACCGACTGCAGGCTGCTGCAGCAAACGAAGGCCTCACTCCCGATCTGCGTCACACTATCCGGGATCACCACCGACTGCAGGCTGCTGCAGCCAGAGAAGGCACTGCTCCCGATCTGCGTCACTCCCTGCGGGATTACCACCGACTGCAGGCTGCTGCAGCCAGAGAAGGCACCATCCGCTATCTTCCTCACCCCTTTAGGGATTAC
>CAIKMQ010000022.1 GCA_903828565.1 uncultured Leptolinea sp.
CCACCCTCTCCGCTACATTGCTTTTTCCTGTGGGTTCGGACACCGTCGAGGTGCATGTCCCACCCTCTCCGCTACATTGCTTTCTTCTGTGGGTTCGGACACCGTCGAGGTGCATGTCCCACCCTCTCCGCTACATTGCTTTCTTCTGTGGGTTCGGACACCGTCGAGGTGCATGTCCCACCCTCTCCTCGTCAATCGGATCGCCCTGGCGAATACTCCGTAGCTCTTATGGGTCTCCTTTGCCACGATACTGCAACTGTCTTTGTTTAGCCTACCATGCATAGCTTGATCTTTGAATGACAAGGGGATCGGGGGGCAAGGTGTCATTGAAGAACTCCTTTTATGTTGTTCCCGGCATGAATCATGCATGAAGAACTCTGAATATACCAGAGGTGATTATGCCCAATCCGTCAAATTACACAAAGCAATCCGGTAGCCGTGGAACACACACTTCGCCGCAAACAGGCGGGAGGGTAGTGCGTGGGGTCTATACACCCGGTTCGCGACCGCGCAACGCCCCACCCCCCGAACTGGAACGCAAGAAACTAACCGGTGAGCAGCGCCTGGATATTCTGGGCGGTGTGTTAATCGTATTGGGTATATTTTCTGGTTTAAGTCTCTTCAGCACCGGCAGCGAGCTGGCAATCTGGTGGGCTGGTATTCTTAAATGGATCGTAGGATGGGGCGTATTTGCCTTGCCGCTTGGTTTGATCATATCAGGCATTTACCTGCTGCTGCGAAGGATCGAAAGGATCCCACGACCTCCACTGGAAAAGGTGACCGGGTATGTTCTTCTATATATTACGCTGCTGGGATTGATGCATTTCTTCGGCGGCGGGATGACGAACCCGTATCTACTGGCAGAACGGCACGGGGGTGGGGGATATATCGGGGCATCCATACTCAATTTGCTTCACGAGTCGTTGGGTGGATTTGGCGCATTCCTGATCCTGCTGGGCATGCTTTTATTGAGCCTGGTTTTATCTTTCGATGTATCCCTCTCACAGGCGGCGAAACTTGCCAGAGAGCGCATCCAGGGTCAGCCGGCAGAAAACCAGGATGCGGACGTTGAAACCTACACCTATGAGCCTGTCCGGCCGCCCCGCGCCCGACCGGTTGTGCAGCAACCTGCGGATATCGATGAACCCGATGCGGAGGCTGAAGAGTTTATCCCCATTCCTCAGGTAGGGAGCGGATCATCTACAGACAACCTGCAGGTGGATAGACCGCGCGTATCCACCTATCGGGTAGAGCCTGAGAAGCACTGGGAATTGCCAAAGATTGAGGATATCCTTGAATATGGTATCCCGCGTGAGGAAAATGAGAAGCAGAACGCTGAGAAGGCTCGCATCATAGAGGAGACGCTGTCTTCGTTTGGCGCACCCGGGAGGGTCGTTGAGATTCTTTCTGGGCCGGCAGTCACCATGTTTGGGGTTGAACCAGACTATACGGAAACGCGAACAGGTTCCCTGCGGGTCCGGGTTGCCAAGATCCTAACTTTACAGAATGACCTGGCGCTCGCTCTGGCAGCCACACGCATCCGTATTCAGGCGCCGGTTCCCGGGCAGAGTTATATCGGCATTGAAGTTCCAAATGATTCCACCGCCATCGTCCGCCTGCGTGATGTGATGGAAAGCACAGTTTATAAAAGAAAACGCTCCCTCCTGAAGGTACCTCTTGGGAAAGATGTGGCAGGAACACCCACAGCTGCAGACCTGGCTACCATGCCACATCTGCTGATCGCCGGCGCGACCGGTTCCGGTAAATCGGTATGTGTGAATTCTATTCTGACCAGCCTGCTGGTCAACAACACACCGGATGAATTGCGCCTTGTGCTGGTGGACCCCAAGAGAGTGGAATTGGCCGGATATAATGGTATTCCGCATCTGTTGACCCCTGTGATCGTCCAGGTGGATAAGGTGATCGGAGTACTGCAATGGATGATTAGGGAAATGCAAAGCCGGTACCAGCGATTTGCAGGTGTTGGGGCGCGTAACCTGGAAGAGTACAATTCCAGGGCAGCGGCTGCTGGCGAGAAAAAGCTGCCCATTCTGCTGATCGTGATCGATGAAATGGCAGACCTGATGATGCAATCTCAAGGCGAATCCGAAGCGGCCATTGCCCGGCTGGCGCAAATGTCACGCGCTACTGGCATTCATCTTATCCTGGCGACGCAGCGACCGTCTACTGATATCATCACCGGGAATATCAAGGCGAATTTCCCGGCGCGGATTGCATTCGCGGTCGCGAGCAATACTGACAGCCGGGTGATTCTGGATCAGCCGGGTGCTGAACAGTTGCTGGGAAGAGGAGATATGCTCTACCAGTCCCCGGATTCCGCATCCCCGGTGCGCATGCAATGCGTCTATGTGTCGGATGATGAGATCCAGAAGGTCGTTGACTACTGGCTGGAAGCAGCAAAAAAGAATGGAGGTACCCAGAAAGCGGATATCAATCTTCCGCCTGGTTTGGAAAAAACATCTGCAGGAGAGAAGCGCCAGCTGGACCAGATCATTTTCCAGGAGGATGCAGCCAAACTGGATCCATTAACTGATGAAGTGATCGCTCTGGTGCGTAAAGAAGGCCGGGCTAGCATCTCCATGCTGCAAACCAGGCTACGGATGGGATACACACGCGCTGCCCGTATGATTGCCTACCTGGAAGAGAAAAAGATCATCGGCCCGCAGGTTCAGGGCGCTCCCAGCAGAGAGGTACTGGATTACGGCCCAGTTGGACCTCCGCCAGATAACGGCCAGTAGACGTAAACGTTCTCAATGCGCGAAGTATGGTATCATCGCGGTATGGACGACAAGATCACCATCATTGAAGGGCCAACCCCGGAATTTCACCCGGTGGATGAAGATTGGGCCAGAGGAATCTCTGAAGGCCCCACCCGGCATGATTATCTGCTGACAAACGTCCGAACGTATAACAGCGCTGCCTTAATAGAGAGGTGTTACCGCATCTGGCGTTCGAGGGGTTTGATGATCCTGGAATACCGTGACAGCATGGGTATGGCGACCCAGACACCCATCCTGGCTGCCAGGGCGCTGGAATCGGCCGAAGGACAGGTACTGCAGTTATGGGTGCAAATGGAACCCAACCAGGAGATCGAACAATTTCTGGATGACGATGAGGATGATGAAGGAAACGAATAACTCCCTGTTAGGGAGTTATTTTTATTATGTGTTAGAACCGGTAATTAAAGCAACAAACGTCCGGGTGAGGGGGGCACCCGAACGTTTGTTAAGCTAATGATAACATTAATCAAAAAGATGTCAATATAGAAAGATTAGAATATTTTAATAATTATTTTGTGCCCCTGGAGGGACTCGAACCCCCAGCCTAGGCGTTAGGAGTGCCTCGCTCTCTCCATTTGAGCCACAGGGGCATGGGCTTATTGTACCCTAATCATGTATGTGGTGCAAACACTGATACTATCCAGGTTAGTCAGCTGGTTTCTTGCCCAGGCTGGCTCCATAAATAAAGAACTGGGTAATTCCATCCACTCCCCAGAACTTGTTCAGGGCTTCATCATCAAACGCGCCTATGGCACAAATACCGCAGTCGATCGATTCGGCTGCCAGGTATAAGTTCTGGCAAATATGGCCGGCATCCAGCAGCATGTACCGGTACCCGCGGGTTCCATAACGCCAGGTGGATCGTTCCGGGATGGCACCCCACCAGAAGGAGACCGGGCAGTCACGAATGTGAGCCTGAGAAAGGCAAGCCTCGCCGATCTCAGCGGCATACTGAGTACCAGCTGCCAGCTGCTGCAGGCTGTGGTTGATCGCCAGGTAGCGATACAACCCTGGCTCAAGGCCGGTTACGCGGGAGGCTACGATATAGGTTTCAAAGGGATGCCGGGCACCGCCGGAAGGCACCATTCGCATGGTCACCGGGCGGGATGTCACCCGTTTGACACCCTGAGAACACCACAAAAGATAAGCTAGCTCATTCAGAGAGATTTCCGCATCCGTGTACCTGCGCCAGGTACGGCGATTTTCCATAACCGTGTAGAAGTCCCGGGAGGGAATATTTATCTCGCAGACCGCCGGTAGGGGGATAATAGTGGCTGCTGGATCATAGGGGTACTCCAACGGTGGCTGCGGAATCCCACGTGATTCAGGCGAAGGTTCCATGTTGCGATTCTCAGATCGTTGCAGGAAATTAATACCGTCTGATGTTGTCATGTTGCTCCTTTGGTCATTCTGGTGTTATTATACGCCGACATGTTTTCCATGTCTCGCTTATAATTATCCATCTACTGGTGAGGAAAAAATGAAAAAGATACTGATATTACTGATCCTTCTGATAACAATCACAGCCGGCCTGGCTACTTCAGTGCAGGCGCAAGACCAGATCATTGGTGTGACCCACTTTGGTATTCTGGAAGTGGACATTCGCCCCGAGTTTGACACCTCTGATGTGCTGGTGATCTATCATATCGTTCTGCCTGCCGGGGTGGAAATGCCCACCCAGGTAACCATCCGCTTGCCAGCCAGGGTCGCTCAACCGAACGCAGTTGCCTGGGTGGATCCGGCTGATAGCGGATTGTATACACTGGCGTATACCACCCGCTCTGAGGGTGACTGGAACTATGTCACCTTCTCTACGACGGGCGATGAGGTTTGGTTCGAATATTACGACCCGGCGCTAATTCGGAATGGAGAGGATCGAACCTATGCCTTTGATTGGCAGGGTGATTTTCAAGTGGATGAATTTAACTTCTTCCTGTTACCCCCTTCCGGCGCAGCCAATATCCTTCTCACCCCCGATATGGGCTCAGCGAAAATCGACAGCAGCGGTACTTCTTATTATTTCAAAGAGCTTGGTTCATTACAGCCCGGCAATACTTTTACCATCACTACGCAATATTCCCGCAGCACGGATGCCATCAGCGCGCAAGATATCACCGTGCAGCCGGCAGCACCTCTCGATGATTCGACCCTGGGGCGGACATCCATCACAGAATTCTTACCCTGGCTTGCAGGCATCCTGTTGCTTGTTCTGGCAGGGTTTATTGGATGGTGGATCTGGGCTTCAAGACACACAAGCCGTCAGGTCTATGCCGGTGGACATCGGCATAACCGGCCTCAGCACCCGGAAGGCGATTTTATCTATTGCCATCAATGCGGAGAGCGTGCCGGCCCGGCAGATGCATTCTGCCATTCCTGTGGAATAAAACTCAGGCGATAAGATCGAAACGGATGAAATAAACAGCAGCGGATAGTTCCGCTGCTGTTTATTTATTTATGGATCTCATCTTGAATGCAGAGCATCAAATTTTCTATGTTCTCGCCAGGTTCCACTCGGGTTTGAGCCAGAATGGGGTAGGAGAGCATCTGGCTTTCCGTACCCATAATGGAAATGGGGGCGACCAGATCGGTCAGTTGCGAGTCTGGAATAAAAGACAGGCTTCCGGGAATGGCTGTCACCAATGCCAGTGCGCTGGTGGTATCTTCCACCCGTGTTGCCGTGAGTGGGATCGTTCCATTTCGGATGATCAGGGTATCAATCAAACCTTGCAGTTCATTACTGCTCAGGTAACCGATGATGGTGATAGCTGATGGTGCAGCTGCCCCCAGGTTCTGCCAATCTGCCAGAAATCCGCGAAATACACCAGCTAGTTCTGCTGGTGCCACAGATCCGACTGGAGCCGGTGATCTTGTAACAAGCACCAGTTGATCCGTGCCAAGCAGGTAGACTGGGAGGCCTGATGTAGATGGTTCGATCAATGTGATGGTCAGGTCACCCGCCAGAGCATCCAACTGACCCACGGGCAGTTCTTTTACTACGATCGGCAAAGGGTCGAGTTTTTGAGAACATGCCTGCAATACCGGTTGCAAATATCTTGCTCCCGGAGAATGCTGAATCACCAGTTCAGTCGGAAGAGATTTGGCGGTATTTCCTGAACATGCAGTGAGCAGAAGGATGGTCAGGATAGTTAACAGAGAGTTTTTCATCTGCGGATGAAATATAGAACCAATGTGAAGGTGGATACCAGGACGCAATAAACCGCGAAGGCTACGAAGGAATGAGATCGGATATAAGACATCAGCCACTTAATCGAAAGAAGGCCAACTACAGCTGCTGCGATGAAACCTGCGGCCATCACAGGCAGAAAGGTCAGCAGGTTCGGTATCTGGACCATATCCAACACAGCGACGACACCTGCAGCAGCCATGATGGGGATGGACATTAAAAATGAAAACCTGGCAGCAGCAGGTCGATCCATACCGCGCAGCAAACCAGCGGTAATAGTGGAGCCGGAGCGGGAAACACCGGGGAAAATGGCCAGAGCCTGGAAAAAACCGATGAAGATGGCATCCATTGGGCTGGGTACTAAGGAACTTTTTTGAGCCTTGCGTACTTTCTCAGATAGCAAGAGCATCAGAGCCGTCACGAGCAGTAACAGCCCCGTGGCTGTCGGGGAGGAGAAGGCTGCTTCAATTATATCTTTCAGGAATAATCCGGCAATACCGGCTGGGATGGTGGCAAAAATGACGAGCCAACCCAGGCGCGCATCTGCCTCTTTGAATAACTGTCGGTGAACGATTCCGCTCAGCACAGACCTGATGATCGTCAACAGGTCGCGCCAGAAGTAGATGATTACGGCCAGCAATGTGCCAAGCTGGACCAGAACATTGAAAACGAAAGCGTCCGTAGCGGGGATCTCCCAGCCGAGCCAGTAAGGAAACAGGACGAGATGCGCAGAGCTGGAGACGGGAAGAAACTCGGTCAACCCCTGGATGATGCCAAGAATAATGGATTGCAGGAAGGTCATGCTTGCTCCTTGATGGTTTTGGGTAATGAGTATTCAGCCAGAAACTGACTGGAGAAGGCAGAGAAACGGTGATCCAGAATAGCCTGGCGCATCTCTCGAACGAGTTGCAGCAAGGTGTGGATGTTGTGGATGGATAGCAGGGTGTTCACCAGCATTTCTTTGGCAACGACGAGATGGCGCAGGTAAGCGCGACTGAAGTGCTGGCAGGTATAACAGGTACATTCCCGGTCGATCGGGTTTTCATCATGTGCGTGTGCGGCATTCAAGATGTTCAACCTGCCGTGCCGGGTCATGACGCCCTGGTGGCGTGCCAGTCGGGTTGGCAGGACACAATCGAAAATATCCACTCCGCGAGCTACACCGTTCACCAGATCTTCAGGGGATCCTACACCCATCAAGTAGCGGGGGCGGTCTGCCGGTAATATGGGATGGAGTACATCCAGGATCGCATGCATCTCAGATTTGCTCTCTCCAACGGAGAGGCCGCCAATGGCAGTGCCGGGGAAGTTGTACGAGCCAATGATCCGGGCGGATTCTTCGCGCATGTCGGGGAAGATCCCGCCCTGAACAATACCAAATAATGCCTGGTCCGTACGGGTTTTCGCTTGCAGGCAGCGTTCTGCCCAGGCGTGGGTCCTGCGCATAGCTGAGATATTGTACTCACGGTCATAAGGAGGAGCGCACTCATCGAAAGCCATGATGATATCCGCTCCGAGATTCTCCTGCACTTTAATCGAGATCTCAGGTGTCAGCCTGCGGGATGAGCCGTCAATATGGCTTTTGAATGATGCGCCATCCGCATCGATCTTGCGGATGCCAGCCAGAGAAAAGACCTGAAAACCGCCTGAATCGGTCAGGATCGGTCCTTTCCATTGCATGAACTGATGCAAGCCGCCCATTTCAGCCACCAATTCATCCCCCGGCCTGAGGAAAAGGTGGTAGGTATTGGAAAGGACCAGGCTGGCGCCGAGCTCTTCCAGTTGCAGCGGTGTGAGCGCTTTGACGGTAGCCTGCGTACCAACTGGCGCGAAAATGGGGGTAGCGATATCCCCGTGAGGGGTGTGGAAGATGCCGGCACGGGCGTTTCCATCTTGCGCCAGCAGCTCGAATGAAAAAGGTTGGTTTTGGTTGGTCGGGGTCATTACTCACCATTATAACTTTTTCTCGGCATTGAGTGAGGTAGGCTGGGTGTAACTTGATGAATGAACCAAGCGGGTTTATACTTTGCCGCATGAATTCAAATGGGTATTCTGCCTGGCTGGAAATTGACCTGGAAGTTATTCGCCAGAATGTAAGGGAATTGATGCGGATCAGCCAGACTGAAGTGATGGCGGTGGTGAAAGCCAATGGATACGGCCACGGCGCAGCTGCAGTGGCACGCGCGGCAGTGGAAGCAGGGGCTACCTGGCTCGGGGTTGCCCGCCTGGAAGAAGCCATTGACCTGCGCCGCAGCGGGATGCATTGCCATATCCTTGTGATGGGGTACACCTCCCCGGAGCGGGTGACCGATGTGATCAATAACAACATCTGCCTGACGATTTATGACCGGCAGATGGGAGAAGCTTACGCGCGGCAGGCAGAAAAACTGGGTGGGATATTGCGGCTGCATATCAAGGTGGATACCGGTATGGGCCGGTTGGGAATCTCACCAGATACAGCGCACGAGTTTATTGAGGCGCTGTCCCGGCGACCCAAGCTATCTATTGAAGGTATTTTCACTCATTTTGCCTGCGCAGATGAGCCAATACAGCCAACTACTGCGCGACAGTTGTCCATGTTTGAAGACCTCGTCCGTGGATTGCGTGAGCATGGGGTAGCACCGCGCTATATCCATTCTGCCAACTCGGCGGCAATCATCAACTTCCCTGCTGCCCACTTTGACCTGGTGCGGCCTGGTATCGCGTTGTATGGCTTCCCACCTTCAGCCGATACACCCCTACCCGCAGGGATCCATTCTGGTCTGGTATGGAAGACCCGCCTGACCTCGGTGCGGACATTCCCCGAGGGGCACGGCATCAGTTACGGCCATGTGTACCACACCAGCAATGAAGAACGCATCGGGTCCATCGCGATTGGTTACGCAGATGGTTATCGGCGAGTTCCGGGCAATATCGCCCTGGTGCGCGGCAAGCGCGTGCCCGTAGTTGGCCGGGTCTGCATGGACCAGTGTATGTTGCAGCTGGATTCTGTGCCGGATGCTGAGATCGGGGATGAAGTGGTGCTGCTAGGCCGGCAGGGAGACGAGCATATTAACGCTGAAGAACTGGCGGAACGCTGGGGGACCTTTAATTATGAAGTCATCTGCGGTCTCTCCGCCAGATTACCACGCATCTATCTCAATAAATAATCAGAGAGCATTATGAAAAAATGGAATATTCCTAAACCGATCGAGCCGGATATTGCTTCTGCCCTGAATGAGTACCCGTCTGTCATCCAGCAGATCTTGGCAAATCGCGGAAAGTGCACCCCGGAAGCAGCATACGAATACTTCCATCCGCAGCCGCGGCAGGATGAAGATTTGCAGCTGATGTCCGGTATGAAACCGGCGGTGGACCGTATCCTGAAGGCGATCGAGCGAGGCGAAAAAGTAGCCATTTACGGTGATTATGATGTCGATGGGGTAACCGCTACCGCCTTGCTGGTGGAAGCGCTGACCCACCTGGGCGGTTCTGTTTCAGCATACATCCCAGACCGCTTCGAGGAAGGTTACGGCATCAACAAGGATGCCCTGGCTAAGCTAAAAGCAGAAGGTGTATCGCTGGTGATCAGTGTGGATTGCGGGGTTCGTTCTATTGCCGAGGCGGCCTACAGCCACACCATCGGCCTTGACCTGATCATCACGGACCATCACACTCCCCAAGCGGAAGTCCCCGCTGCGCTGGCAGTCATTGATCCGAAACTTGATAATGATCTTTATCCATTCAAATACCTTGCCGGTGTGGGGGTAGCTTATAAACTGGTTCGGGCATTATTCATCCACGCGCACCGGCTGGAAGAATTGGGTGAGCGTTGGTTGGACCTTGTGGCAATCGGATCCGTGGCGGATATGGCACCACTGGAAGATGAGAACCGCTACCTGGTACGCGCCGGGCTTGAAGTGATCCATAAAACGGACCGTGTTGGTTTGCAGGAACTCTGCCAGGTTGCGGGCATTCAGCTCCAGTCGGTTGATTCAACCTCCATCGGGTTTACGATTGGCCCCCGCTTGAATGCCGCTGGCCGGCTGGATAATGCCTTGATCGCGTACGACTTGCTGACAGAAACGGTTCGGGAGAAGGCTGGAGAGTTGGCTTCCCGGTTGAACCAGTTGAACCAGGAACGGCAGGTGGAGACCCGTAATGTTGTTGAGCAGGCCACCACGATGATTGACGGGGTGGAAGACCGCGGGTTATTGTTATATGCTGTTTCCCCTGATTTTAGTGAAGGCATCGTGGGATTGGCAGCCGCCAGATTGATGGAGAAGTATTACCGCCCCGTTGTGGTTGGCACGGATCAGGGAGAAACTATCCGCTGTTCGTGCCGCTCGATCCCGGAGGTGGATATAACTTCCCTCCTGGATGAGTGCGCCGACCTGATGATCCACCACGGCGGGCACAGGGCTGCTGCGGGCTTCACCATACTAGCGAAACATTTTCCAGAATTGAAACAGCGGATGGAAGGAAGCGCTGAACGAATTCTTGCGGGTAAGGAGCTGGTCGCCACAATAAACGTGGAAATGGTGATCAAGCTGGAAGATGTAAAGGCAAACCTGTATGATGCTCTGCAGATGATGCAGCCGACCGGTTATGGAAACCCCGCGTCTTATTTTGTCATCGAGAAATTACGACTGAAGACTGGAAAGATTGTTGGGCAGGATGGCAGGCATTTAAAACTCTGGCTGACCAATGGATTCAATTCCATCAATGCGATCGCATTCGGTTTTGGAAGCATGCTGACGGAACTCCAAAAATCCACCTACGCCGATTACCTGTTTACTATAGATAAAAATGAATACAACGGGAATATCGATTACCAGATGAATGTGAAGGATATTCACATCACCCCGGCCGGTTAGTTTATCTTTTTTCGTCCAGCAGAGAATAAAAGGACTGCCGGATTTTCAGGCAGTCCTTTGTTCTTTCGGGGTGATCTTCTACAAATCTCAGGCAGTTTCCAGGTAATGCTCAACTTCCCAGTCGGTTACGTTGATGCGGTATTGTTCCCATTCAGCCAACCGGGAGCGGGTGAAGGCTTCATAGAGTGACGGCCCAAGGGCGTTCTTGATCACAGGCGCTTTTTCCAGTTCAACCAGCGCCTCATGCAGGGATCCGGGCAGATTGCCGACTTTCATCCGTTTACGGTCGCTGGCTGTCAGCTCGTAGACATTGATATTATTCAGCGGGGTCGGAGGTAGCAGCCCGCGGTCAATGCCATCCATACCGGCGGCAAGGATCGTCAGGAAGGTCAGGTAGGGATTCGAGCTGGGGTCCGGGCAGCGAAGTTCAGCCCGAACGGCTTTGTCCTTGCCCGGCTTATAACGCGGGATGCGGATGAGAGCGGATCGGTTGGTTTGAGCCCAGCCGATGTATACGGGTGCTTCATAGCCAGGTACAAGGCGTTTATAGCTGTTTACAGTAGGGGCTACGACCGCTGAAAAGCCGCGGGCGTGCTGCAGCTGGCCGGCGATGAATCCATAGGCAGTCTTTGACAGGCTGAAAGCATCAGATGCATCAAAGAACAGGTTGTTACCCTTCAGGTCGAATAGTGATTGGTGGCAGTGCATACCGCTGCCATTGATGCCAAAGATCGGTTTCGGCATAAAGGATGCCACCAGGTCGTTCTGGGCTGCAATGGCTTTGACAGTATATTTCAGGGTTAGCACGTTGTCTGCGGTTTGCAGTGCGTCATCAAATTCAAAATCGATCTCATGCTGACCGAGTGCAACCTCATGATGCCCCACTTCCACTTTCAGCCCCATCTGTGACAGAGCGCGGATCAATTCGGTGCGGACGCGGACAGCTTCATCGTTGGGTGAAAAATCAAAATACCCGCCTACGTCATGCGGTACAGGGTGAATGCTCTGACTGCCATTCTTTTTCAGCAGGAAGAACTCAGGTTCAGGGCCGACTTTGAATGTCATGCCCCTTTCTTTCAGCACAGCCAGAGCCCGTTTCAAGGCACCGCGGGGATCACCCTCAAACGGGGAACCATCGGGCATGTAGATGTCACAGAAAAAGCGGCCGCGGCGCATATCGGCAGGCGACCAGGGAAGCACTGCGTAGGTCTCCGGATCGACACGCAGGTGCATGTCGCTTTCCTGGATACGGCAAAATCCTTCCACAGAGGAACCATCGAACCAGATACCATCATCCAGGGCACCTTCCAGACGTTCCACCGGCATATCCAGTGATTTCACGGTTCCATTCACATCGGTGAACTGGAAGGAGATGAATTTAACATTATCTTCACTAATGCGTTTTAGTAGTTCTTTTCGATCCATAAAGTCGCTCCTGTAATTAAAAGAACTGGACGTGCGATCCAGTACCTGCGCTGGCGGATGTATAAAAAGACCCCACCATGCCGTGTGTTGCAGAGTTTTGAACCTGCTTTCGCAGGACGAGTCTCGACCCGGAAGATCAGCCTTGACCGAAGTCTACCGCATCTCTGCCGTGAGATAAAGACTCATTTTTTAAGGTGTTGGCTCAAAACGGAAAAGCAACATCACGTACACAGCAGGGTGATTGTCTTATACCACATAACATATACCATGTATAGAGATACATTAATCCGCAAGGGTTTCCTGAGTAGAATGATGACAAATCCTTTTATGCCAGGTCGTAAGAAAACCGGAAAAGCTTTCTATGCTTTTCCGGTCAGCAGGCGGTCTGCCTTGGTCAGATCACTGAGGAAATCACGCTGGCTGTTGCTGGGTGATGCAGTGGATATTTCCACCTCCCAGTAGGATCTCCCGGGCCGGGGTGTTGATCAGTTGGCGTCCAGGTATATAAGGGCGTAAAGCTTCAAGCGCCTGCCCGTCATGGTGATCCCCAAACGCAGGGAATACAGCGCCGCCATTACAGAAGTAAAAATTAATATAAGATGCCGCCATCCGGTCACCTGCCATCCGCGGATAGCTGCCGTCCATGACATCTACCCCTTCCGCCTCGGCTTCGGTGATGATGATGGGATCAGGCTGATGGACCTTTATGACCTTCAAATCTCTTCCACCTGCATCGGTGA
This sequence comes from uncultured Leptolinea sp., assembly GCA_903828565.1. GTDB lineage: Bacteria > Chloroflexota > Anaerolineae > Anaerolineales > Anaerolineaceae > PNON01. The sequence continues at coordinate 13,007 of CAIKMQ010000022.1, forward strand.
ATTTGGATAATCGATCCAACGCGTCTTTTGAGATCGGGTATTGCGGATCGTTGTGGTCATCCGTCCAGGTAAGGGCTACAATACCCGGCTGGAGGAAACAGGCCAGGTTATCTACATGCCCGCTGGTCTCATCCCGGTAAACCCCGGCGGAGAGCCAGAGCACCGTCTTAACGCCAGTGTATCTTTTCAACGCCTCTTCGATCTCGGCTTTGCTCATCGAAGGATTGCGGTTCGGATTGAGCAGGCACTCTTCGGTTGTTAGTAGCGTCCCCTGTCCATCAACATGGATGGAACCGCCTTCCAGCACGAACGGCGCCCGGTACCGATCCACTTCTTCCAGGTCGGCCACTTTACGTGCAACCTGGTCATCTCTGTCCCAGGGAAAATATAGCCCGCCGGCGAGTCCACCCCAGGCATTGAACTCCCAATCGATCACGCGAAGGTTACCGGAAAGATCCGTAACAAAAGTAGGACCGCAATCCCGCATCCAGGCATCATTGTTTGCCAATTCCACGACGCGGACATCATGCGGCATCATTTCCCTGGCGTTCTGATACTGATCGCGATTGACACCTATGGTCACAGGTTCAAAGGCGGCAATCGCAGCTGCAACGGCGGCAAAAGCTACCTGGGCAGGTTTCCCTCCCATCCGCCAGTTATCAGGCCGTTCGGGCCAGAGCATCCATGTTCTGCGGTGAGGTTCCCATTCCGCAGGCATGCGATACCCATCGCTCAGTGGTGCACCTGCCAGTAAGCGGGTCATACGGCTCCCTCCTAGGCTGCAGGTGGAACCAATTGATCCAAAGTAGCCAGGATCTCTTTTTGATACTTCTGTTTTTCTTCAGCTGTCGGATGTTTCAACCGGGGATAGATGAAATAGGCCAGCAGGCCTTTTTCAGTATGTAATCTGTTCTCCGACTGGTCAAAGATGATGGAGCGCGGGTGATCCATCACCGCATCGGTGGTCTCAACACCGCGTGAAGCCGGCAGGCAGTGCATAAATTTACAATGGCCGGGGGCTTTCGAGAAGAGGTCCAGGTTGACCTGGTAATCTGGCATGAATGCCGCACGCCGGGCAGGGATCTGATCTTCCTGTCCGACCCACCACCAGAGATCTGTGTAGATAAAATCAGCCTTGTGAATCGCAGCCAGCGGGTCACTGGTAATGGTCAGGCTTCCCCCGGAACGTTGGCAATTGGCGCGAGCCCATTCCTGCCAGCTGGAAGGTGCCTGATAATCCACCGGTGCTGCTTGAGTGAAATTCATCCCCAATCGGGTGCAGATCAGCATTAAGGATGAAAGGACATTGGTTGCATCGCCAATAAAGGTCACGTTGATGTCTTCTAGGTTTTTCCCCGCGGGAATATGTTCCAGCATGGTGGTGACATCACAGATCACCTGTGTGGGATGGTTGTAATCTGTTAATCCGTTAATCACCGGAACATCTGCATGTTTGGCCAGTTCGGTGATAGTGGCATGTTTCAAGGTGCGCGCAAAGATGCCATCGCACATGCGGCTTAGCACTTTTGCGGTATCGTAGAGCGATTCTCTTACGCCGAGGTGAATTTCGCCAGGCTTCAGATAAAGAGCGTGCCCGCCCAATTCGGTCATGGCAACTTCAAAAGATACACGGGTCCGCGTGGAGGGCTCTTCAAAGATCATTGCCAGTGAGGCGTCTTTAAGAAGCTGCGGGGTGCAGCCAGCCCGGTCCGCCGCCTTGATTTGGCGGGTTAGGCGAATCATATCCAGTAATTCTTCCCTGGAAAAATCCTCTGTATCGATGAAGTGTTTCAATTGCATGGTATTTTCCTTTCATGGTTAAGTTGGCGGACTAGCTACGACAAAGAAAGAGCAGACCAGTAAAATGAAACAGAAAAAGCGATCAAAACCCACCGGTAATACGTTGATCACCAAAATCCCTTGGAGGTCAGACGTTGATCATTCCATTCCCGGAACCTTTTTTTCGCGAATGGGTGAGTACCTGGTTAATTGTATCCAATAATCCGTATCCTATGGTACTCATAGCGATTGGAAAATCGGAAAAACTCTTGATCTTTGGTTTCTTCAGTTGGGATAATGGATAGGTACGATGGAAATATTATAATTACAGAAACCTATGCAAACGATACGGTGTTTCATCGCAGTCGATATATCCCCGGAGATCAAAGACAGGATCTCAAGCCTAATCTCCCATGTCGCCTCTCAGGTCCCGAGAGGTTCTGTTCGCTGGGTGGAGCGGGTCAACCTGCATCTTACCTTAAAATTCCTGGGTGAGATCCAGTCTGTACGCGCCAACGGTATCCAAAAGGCGTTGGATCTGGTGCTAGGAGCGATCCCCGCATTCGATCTATCAATCGCCGGCGCAGGGCTCTTCCCATCCGCCCGCAAACCCAGGATCATCTGGCTGGGAATCTTACCTGCTCATGATGTGAGCTTACTGGCAGCCAAAGTGGATAATGCGATGCAATCACTTGGTTTTGAACCGGAAGACAGGCCTTTCTCCCCGCATTTGACCATTGGGCGGGTATCGAGAGACGTTTCGGAAAGTGCGCTGCCGGCTATCGCCGAGGTGGTGTTGAAAAACCAACCGGGAGAGATCGGCATGATCCGTATTCAGGCTGTAACGCTCTACCGCAGCGATCTCCGCCCCCAGGGGCCGATCTATACTCCCCTGGCGCATGTACAACTGGCAGACGGAAAATCGCCTAATCCATGTTAAAATGAATGAAACAATTGAAGGAGAAACCCCTGAACAACCTGGAAACTGCTAACAAGATCATTGAAGCCCTTGTGGATAAAAAAGGCGAGAAGATCGCTCTGTTGGACATACATGAGTTTGCATCGTTTGCTGATTATTTCATTATCTGCTCCGGTACATCCAACCGGATGCTGAGTGCTTTGGCTGATATGGCAGCTGAAACTGCCAAAAAGAATGGTGCCCGCTATGCGCGCGTGGAAGGAAAACCAGATTTCGGCTGGATCATCGTGGATTGCGGGGATGTGATCGTCCATCTCTTTACACCGGAGAAAAGAGAATATTACAGCCTGGAAAAATTGTGGGAAAAAGCCCATACTGTCGTCCGAATGCAATAAAAATTAAGGCTCCCCGATCCGGGAGCCTCTTTATTTATTCCGTCTATATGTGCTTCACTATAAAGCTGACAGGATTTCCTGACTGTGTTCGGCAGGCTTCACGTTTTCATATATGCGTTTGATCTTTCCATCAGGTGCGATCAGGAAGGTCGTGCGGAAGATGCCGTCATATTCCCGTCCCATCATTTTCTTACGGCCCCAAACTCCATAGAGTTCACATACCTGATGGCCGGCATCTGCCAGTAACGGGAAAGATAGTGCATACTTACCCTTGAATTTCAGGTGCGATGCCACACTATCCGCGGAGATACCCACCACGGATATGCCTGCAGCCTGATAACGAGAGTAGTCGTCTCTGAAATTACATGCTTCGGTGGTGCAACCAGGTGTATCGTCTTTAGGGTAGAAATACAGCACCAGATCCCGGCCGGAGAATTCCTTTAGGCTGCGTAGGGTCCCATTCTCGTCAGGTAGTTGAAAATCAGGGGCGGGTTCACCCATTTTTAGATGTGTCATAATTCCTCCGTATCGATTACCCAATCATCACCGAAAACACACGGGGATGCAAGTTGTCATATAGGCTTATTCCAGGTACCTGGTATTCCCCAGTGAGTCCCATGAATAGCCGGGTAAGCGAGTCAGATTTTCTTTGAACGCCGCATCGCGTGATGCATCGATCATCAACTTTACACCGGGGTGTTCCAGCAGATCGGTTGGGATGATGATCTCATAGGTTTCATTAAACAGAGGGACAAAATCCAAATTGAGAGCAACCGCAGCTGCTTGTATTCCCAACCCGCAATCTGCGCGCTGCGAGAAAACAGCCGCAGCTACCCCCAGATGGGTGTATTCTTCGTCCGCGTATCCACGAATATCCACCGGCAGTATACCGGCTTTTTTTAGGTGATAATCCAGCAACACCCTTGTACCGGCTCCCCTCTGACGGTTAGAGAATGTGACATCAGAGCGGGTGAGGTCTGCCAGCGTGGTGATATGCAGCGGATTTCCTCGCGGTACGATCAATCCCTGGATACGCTGCGCCCAACCTAAAATCATCACGGGGATGTCTGGTAAATACTGCCGGATATAGCTATCGTTATATATTCCTGTTTCTACATCAAGAAGATGACTGCCGCAGGCATGAGCCTCTCCGCGGGTCAGGGAGTTTAATCCTCCCAGGCTGCCGACATTCGAGGCTGCCAGCCTGGAACCATGCCCTGAAAGGTACTCTGCAAGTACGTCCAGTGATAGATCATGAGAGCCGGAGATCATCACGGTTTTACGCGCTTCATGTTCAGAACGGTACAATTTTACCCGAACTGGCTCTCCGGCTTCCAGGCCTTGAATACCCCGTGGGATCACGGTAATTCCATCCGCGCGTGTCAGAGATGTGATGACTCCGGCTCCGCGTGCCAGCGGGGCTGCCAGCAACCTTCCGCGCACATCACCCACGGAAACTCGCACTACATCATCATCCCCGGCAGGAGAGTTGATCTTACGTGCCAGGATCGCTTCAACAGTTTCAGTGGAGTGATCCTCCAGCCCGGTCCATTCTTCCAGCAATGGCCGTACGAATAATTCGCATGTCAATGCCGCAGAAACCGGGTATCCGGGAACGCCGATGATGGGAACTGCCCGCGGCCTTGTACTGCCTGCGGGCGGAAGGATGCCGATGATCACAGGATGCCCGGGACGGACGGCTACGCCGTGGACCAGCAGAGTGCCAAGGTTGGCAATCACTTCTGCGGAGTGGTCTTCAGAACCGGCTGAGGAGCCGGCATTAAGCAGTACAAGGTCCGCGGATCGTGCAGCCAATTCAACTTGCGACTGAATTGCCTGCCTGTCATCCCGAATGCTGGGGTAGCGAATGGCTGTTCCACCCCAGGAATTGACCTGAGACGCCATAACCAGTGAGTTGTACTCAAGAATGTTCCCCTGCTTCGGCTGAGTACCGATTGGCACAAGCTCATCACCGGTAGGTAAAATGGCCACTACTGGTTTGCGGATGACCTGCAGGCAGGTGTTTCCGCTGGCGGCAATGGCTCCGAGATCGTAAGGTCTTAATACCTGCCCGCGTGAGGCAATCAACTGGGTCGCAACGATATCTTCACCCAGCAGGCGTATATGGCTCCAGGGGGAGACTGCCGCGCGGATTAGTATTTCGAACGGATGACGCGGGTCCTCACCTCCCAGGGGTTCTACTTGCTCGATCGGGATGACTGCGTTGGTGCGTTCCGGCAGTGGATCCCCGGTATCGACATAGAATGCCTGGTCCCCAACCCGCAGCGAAACCGGGCGAGAGGAGATAGCAGCTGCGGTATCCGCGGCGCGGATGGCAAAGCCATCCATGGCAGAGGCGTGATAATGCGGCGAACAGATCTTCGCCCAGACGCCATCCGCTAATACCCTACCGCAGGCATGCTCATCTAGAGGGATCTCCTCAGTGGGCATCGGCCCATTCAGATCATTTTCCTCCAATGCCTGATGCAAACGGAGGACAGCTTGTTCAAGGGGGATATCTTTCAGGAAGATGGACATAGAAGATCAGGGGGCGGGCGGTGTGGAGACTGGAGACCAGGGGAGTAGTTTCGCGAAAGCAATATCGTCGTACTCGTTGCGCACTTCCAGCCGGGAGAGATAAAAGATCGAGTGGATCCCATGCGTATAGGTAATACCCAGGCCGACGGCATCACTATAGCCATATGCCGAAACGTGGTTTCCCACCGTATTGTCAATCTGCCCGAAGGGGTAAGCAAAAGAGTTGATCGGCAGGCCGAGTGCGTCAGTGAGCACCTGTTTAGAATAACTGGCTTCAAGGTTGAGCGCTTCATGATTTTGGGTGAGATCGATATGGGAATAGGAATGGCTACCGATCTCCCAGCCGGCGGCGGACATTTCTTTCAATTGGTCGGTTGTGACAAAATCAGCTGCCGAGAGGCGGTTAGCCACGATGTAGAATGTCCCTACAAAACCTAGTTTCTGCATGATGGGAAACGCGTTCGCATACACATCGCTGTCGCCATCATCAAAGGTGATGATTACAGGTTTCTCCGGTAATGGATCATTATAGCGGATGGCATTCGCAAGCGCATCCACGGTGATGGAGGTGTATCCCCACTGTTTCAGATAGTTCAATTGGCGTTCGAACACTGCCGGAGAAATATCGTACCGGTTGGGTTTCTCTGCATCCCGAATGTGATGATACAACAGGATCGGCGCATTGATCGGGTTCCCCTTACCGCGCCTGCTCCAGGTAGCGGTTGCGGTAGGTGTGGATGTAGGAGAAGGCGATGGGGTAACGGTTGGGGTGGGTGTGACTGTTGGAGTCAGTGCCAACATGGCCTGTGTCCGGAGCACACCCAGCTGTGCCTGGACAGCATCTGCGACGGCAGTCTGTTCCAGGTTTGCTGCACGAGCATTCGAACAGCCGGAGAACAGGATCGAGCACAGTGAGAGAAACAGGATCACGCGCTTCATAATATCTCGATGGATGCCATCTCGCCAGCTGTCAGCCCGGTGGCATCTGCTTCGATATGCAGCAATCCATTCGCCCGCACAAGGTTGAAGATGAGGTTGCTCTTGAAAAAGATAGGTTCTGCCAGATATCCCTGTTCGGAAGGCTGAAGGATCACAGGTACCCAGTCTTCCCGCCCGGCGAGTGATGAAACCGTTGCAGTCAGGCGGGCGGTAATGGCTGGCTGGTAAACCGGGTCTGTACAGCCAAGTAACTTGTGAATCGCGGGACGGGCGAATAATCCGGAAATGACCAGCGCGCTGACCGGATTGCCAGGCAACCCGATGACTGGTTTCCCATCACAGACTGCCAGAATGGTTGGTTTTCCCGGTCGGACGTTGACACCGTGGACCAGCACCCCCGGCTTGCCGAGGCGGGCTACTACTTCGGATGTAAGGTCCCGGGTGGACGCTGAGGAGCCAGCCGTGATCAGGACCATATCATTTTCTGCGTGCGCCCTGGCAACAGCCTGGTAAAGCGCCTCAGGGTCATCCGGGATGATCGGATAATCCACTGGCACACCGCCGGCTTCCCGCACGATGGCAGACATGGTGGCGGTATTGATATCCCTGACCTGGCCGGCTTGTGGGCTCTCATACGGTGGAACAATTTCATCGCCTGAGGAAAGGATGCCGACCCGGGGAGCGCGATTCACTCGTACACAGGTTACCCCGAAAGACATTAAGCCGCCGATCTCAACCGGGCGTATGCGTCTGCCTGCCGGGATGACCAGATCACTGGTATGAACATCTTCACCAACCTGAATGATATTCTCATTGGCAGCTACCGGGCGATAGATTTCCAAATTATCAGAGCCGGTCAGCTGGGTCTGTTCCAACATCACCACAGCATCCGCTCCTGGTGGCAGCATTCCGCCGGTATGGATCAGGATGGCTTCTCCGCTTAGTACTGATTGGACGGCTATCTTTCCCATCGGGGCTTCACCAGCCAGGCGTAATAAGGCCGGTAAACTTTCAGATGCGCCGTTGGTTTCTCCTGACCGGACCGCGTAGCCGTCCACAGTGCTGCGGGGGAACTGCGGCAGTGGATGAGGTGCAAAGAGATCTTCCGACAGGATACGCCCGAGCGAGTCAACCGTCTCACACATTTCAATTGCGGGATGCGGTGCAGGGATTTGACTTAAAAAATGATCGCGTGCAATAAATGGAGGTTGGAGTTTGAGATACTGTGGCATTATTTGACCCAGAACATAAAAGTAATTAGATAGAGTGACAATCCAGGAATTGCCAGGCTGATCGCCCTCATGATTTGCCATTGTGGTTTCCTGCCAGCTGCCATCCCTGCCAGCAGATAGACTTGCCATATAGCCAATGGAATGGTGACGGCAACCGGAAGCAGGATGCCCCACGGTAAACCTTGAATACCGGCGATGAGCAGAGTGACTGTTGCCAGTATGAGTAGGATGTGATGCAAGTGCCAGGAACGCTGCCAGCCCAGGCGGATCAGCAGGTTCGTGCGGCAATCCTGGCAATCCGCTGCGTAAGTTGAGAACTGGTGAATCATCTGGGTTGTGACAAGCATCATCGCGAGGGACAGGCTGATGAAAAGCAAATAGCGATGGATCTCCGCAGAAGCCAGACTGTAAGCGAACGCTGGAATGAATAGGCTCAGCAGAAAAGCAAGGATCACCTCTCCGGCACCTGAGTCCATGATCCGCAAGGATGGAATGGCAATCAGTAACACCCCAAAAACGCCGGTGATGAGCAGTACGATCGTCAGGGGTGTGATTACTGCCATTCGGTTGGCAATGATCACAAGGGTTGTAGCCAGGGTGGCGAATGCCAGAGCTGTGATCAGCAAGCCGTTCTGAAGAGCCTTACGGGTAAGCTGTGCTGCCCGGTCAACTGGCAGCGGGTAGGCAGTGGATGCGGTAAAGCTGGCGAAATATTCGCGCAGGTAGATGGCGGTAAGCATCAGAGCAAGGGATATGGATTGGCCGGCCGCATATACTGGCAGTGGAAGTGGGGTACCGAAATAATGGGCAATGCCCGCTCCAAGTGAAAAGGCCATCAGGTTCAGGAGCAATAACTGGAGAGAAGTACTTCGAGTTAGAACTTTCAAAAGGTCATTCATAGTGGGTCAATATTATAATTTGACTGAGGTGAGATTCATTTTACAGTTCTCTATTATCCCATAATTCCAGCCGGTGCTGTCAGGAGGATGCATATACTTGATAGCACCGAACAAGCCCAAAAAAAGCGATTTTTGCTTTGGCAACGGAAATTCGGAAAAAAGGGAAGAAAGTGTTATAATCGCCATCTATACTGAGTATTTAGAAAATGTATGATATGAAAACAGTACTTGGCTTTTTCCACATTCGTTTCATTTCCAAGGCGGGCTCCCGTTTTGCCTGCCAGTATACCCCTCGTCCTTAATCTAATTGAATACCCGGGCAGTTCAGGTCTTCTTGACCTTTATTCATATTTAACAGGAATTCATAATGACAGACGAAAATAATCCACATCTATTACCCGGAAAAGCTGCTGTAACAAGTGCGCAGCCAAAAAGGGGCTTCGACCGCTGGTGGTTTCTGGTGGCGATCGTTGCCTTACTGATCATCTATCTAATAACAGCCAAGCCAGATCCTTTCCGCCGCATGCTGGTATTCATCGCGGATGGCGTCCGCATTACCTTGCTGGTAACCGTCTCCTCTTTCTTATTTGTCATGGTGCTTGGTTTGATCGCCGGCCTGGGTAGATTATCCAAGAACCCGGTGATATCCACCATCGCCTCCGTGTATGTGGAAGTGGTACGCGGTATCCCTCTACTGGTTCAAATCTTTGCCTGGTATTTCGCCTTTCCTTCCATCATCCAATCGATTGGTGTGAAATTTCACATACCAGCCTTTGAGAATTATCTCGCAAACCCGGTTGGTATGGCGATTCTTGGTATCACCTTTTGCTATGGAGCCTACATGAGTGAGATTTACCGCGCCGGTATCCAGTCCATCGCGCGCGGTCAGATGGAAGCTGCCCGCAGCCTGGGGATGACCCACTTTCAGGCTATGCGGTATATCATTATTCCTCAGGCGGTACGTGTGATCTTACCTCCCGTCGGCAACGAGTTTGTTTCCATGCTGAAAGACTCCTCGCTAGTCAGCGCAGTTGCAGTGGCAGACCTTACACGCCGCGGTCGGGAATTTATTTCGCAAAACTTCATCCCGATCGAAGGTTGGACGCTGGTTGCACTGGTATACCTGATGATGACCCTCTTTGCTTCCCGGATCGTCACCTGGGTGGAACGTAAAACCCGCATTGTGAGGTAAACCATGGAACCCATTATCAAAATACGGAGTATTAAGAAATTCTTCGGCTCTACTGAAGCACTACGGGGCGTCTCACTGGATGTGCAAAAGGGTGAAGTTATAGTGATTATCGGCCCCTCCGGGTCAGGGAAATCAACTTTCCTGCGCTGCATCAATCGGTTGGAGGAGTACGATGAAGGATCCATCATTGTGGATGGCATCCCGTTGGATTCCACCCAGCATATCAACCAGGTGCGCACAGAAGTCGGTATGGTATTTCAGCAGTTCAACCTTTTTCCGCATCTAACTGTTCTGCAAAACATTACGCTGGCACAGAAAGTTGTTCGCGGCAGAGATGTGGCGGAGAGCGACCGGGTGGCGAAGGAGCTGCTGGTTAAAGTAGGCATCCCCGAAAAAGCAGATGCTTATCCCGGACAGCTTTCAGGTGGGCAGCAGCAGCGTGTGGCTATCGCCCGCGCCCTGGCTATGAATCCAAAGATCATGCTTTTTGATGAACCCACCAGTGCGTTGGATCCTGAAATGATCCAGGAGGTCCTGGATGTCATGATGACCCTTGCCAAGGAGGGCATGACCATGGTGGTGGTATCCCATGAGATGGGTTTTGCGCGGGCAGCCGCCAACCGGGCTATTTTGATGGATAATGGCTTGATCGTGGAAGAAGCAGCGCCTGATGTATTGTTCAGCAACCCGAAGGAAGAACGCACAAAGGCTTTCCTAAGCAAAGTGCTTTAATATGCAGCTCTGAAGAAAAAGAAAGATCCCGTTTTCCTGAAAGGATAACGGGATCTTTACGTTTAAGTTAATATTACTGGATGACGCCCAGTTTTTTCCCTACCTTACCGAAAACCTCAAGCACATGGTCCAGTTGAGCGTTGGTGTGAGATGCCATGTAACTGGTACGCAATAACTGATGCCCGGGGGCAACAGCAGGTGAGATCACAGGGTTCACGAAGACACCTTCATCAAACAGTGTCTTCCACATCAGGAAGGTCAGATCATTATCGCCGATAATGATGGGAACCACCGGGGTAACTGAATTGCCAATATCAAAACCCATTGAGCGGAATCCCTGGCGCATTTTTTCGGCATTGGCAAGAACACGAGCGGGAAGCTCAGGTTCATCGCGCATGACGTGCAGGGAAGCCAACGCAGCAGCGGTGTTCGCAGGCGGGATGCTGGCGCTGAATATAACTGAGCGCGCATGGTGCTTGATATAAGAGACCACATCGTTGTCGCCGGCGATAAATCCACCCAGGGAGGCGAATGATTTACTGAAGGTGGACATGATCAGATCCACATCTTTGGTGACACCAAAATGAGCCACAGTACCATGACCGCCGCCCATCACGCCCATGCCATGCGCGTCATCCACCATGAGACGGGCTCCATATTTCTTGGTTACTTTGATCATGTCAGGCAAAGGAGCCAGGTCGCCTTCCATGCTGAAGAGGCCATCCACAACTACCAGAGCAGCGGCACTTTCAGGGATGGATTGCAGGGTGCGTTCCAGATGATCCATGTCATTATGGATATAGCGCTCAATCTTGCCGTAACCCAAGCGCGCGCCATCCACGATACTGGCGTGGTCATCTTTATCCAGAACGACCACATCACCGCGACCGACTATGGCAGAAACGGTACCCAGATTCACCTGCATACCTGTAGAGAAGATCAATGTTGCTTCTTTGCCGACCCACTCAGCCAGTTCACCTTCGAGCTGTTCATGAAGCTCAAGCGTACCGTTTAAGAAACGGCTGCCTGTGCAGGAGGTGCCATAGCGTTTGATTGCATCGATCGCTGCTTCTTTTACCTTGGGATGTGTTGTGAGCCCCAGGTAATTATTGGAACCGCACATGATCAGGCGATGGCCTTTAAAAACGGCTTCGGTACCTTCATTCTCGGTCAATGGTATAAAATACGGGTATATCCCGGCTGCTTTCGCTTGTTTTACATCCTGGTATTCATAACACTTCTTTAATATATCCATGGTTCGCTCCTAATAATGAAATAAAAGTAATAATGATTATTTTCTTCGTTTGGATATGCGTTTCATTGCACTGCGGATCTCACCATCCATCACTGTGAATGTGAGGTCTCCCAGTAGCGAAGTCAGCTGGTAATAGAACCAACTGTTGAAGCCTGGCAGGATCGTATATTTATTTCCTTGAATGCCTTTCAGGATCTCGATAGCGACCGCATCAGCAGTCATAACACCGGCATTGTCAGCTAGTTCCTGCGTGATGGCTGGTTTCAGATCTTTTTCGAAATCCAGCTGGGGAGTTTGTGTGTCGGGTGGATAGACAATGGAAACCTGAATTCCCAAAGGTTTCAATTCGGCGCGCAGAACCTCGGAGAATCCCCGAACGGCATACTTGGAAGCGCCGTAACCTGAATAGCCAAATGTGCCGATAAACCCGGCCATGGATGAGATATTGACGATATGCCCGCTGCCGCGTTGGATCATGCCATTAACAAAGGCCCGGGTCACAAATGCTGTTCCCATGTAATTGATATTCATGAGATCGCGCAAGATTTCAGGGGAAAGGTTCTGAAATTCACCGGGGTATGAAATGCCGGCAGAGTTGATCAAAATATCCGGTGTTCCATGCGCCTTTTCGTATGTGGAGAGTGTTTTCATCACAGCCTGCAACTCTGCCACGTCACCGCGGACAGATAGGATGCGTTGTTGGTCATTGTTGCGTAGAAGGGAGATCTCTTTGATGGCGGCTACCAGTTGATCTTCACGCCTGGCCATAATGGTGACATGAGCTCCGCGGGCAGAGAACATACGTGCCAGAGAAAGACCAATCCCGCTTGAGCCGCCAGTGATAAACACGTGCTTACCTGTAAATTTAGTATCCATCAGTTCACCTGGTATAAATTGAGTAGACAGCGAATGGTTTATTATAGTCGAATTGGGGAACAAAAATAGTAATAAAAAAGAGGGAACCTCTTATGGGAGATTCCCTCCTGGTTGACCTATTATTTCTCAGGGGCTCCGGCCGTAATCCAGGCAATCAATGCATCCAGTTCTTCTGGCGCAAGCTGACCGGGGTGGCCGCCTCTTTGCATCAACTGTACGATGAGGCTATTCGCGGAATCTCCAGCTGTGAAAACCGGGCCATTACCCCCGCCTTTGAGAACATCTGAGTATGAAGCAAAGCTGACACCGCCAGAGGCTCCATGACACATGGCGCATTTCGTTGAAAGCATCGCGCCAATTCCGGTATCCCAGGTGGCATTGTCAACGGCAGGTGCGACCACAGCGACAGGTTCGGCGGGTTTCTCTGTGGGTGTCGCGGCAGTCGTAACAGTCGGTTGGGCAGTAGCCAGGATCTGAACCTCTTCCGCTACAGGCATTGAGCTTATGGCTGTATTTTCCACTGTGACGAAGAGGTACACTACTGCCAATCCGACGATCGAGAGGATAGCTGCCAGCGGAAAATAGATCATTCGGCGTTTCTTCAGAGTCTTCTCTGAGGGGGTGGGCTTTTCCACACCGGACTCAAGTTTTTCCAATTCCAGTGCGTGTTCCTCTTCCATCTCGTGCCGGGATAATTTTCCGGTGAAGATACTTTTATTAAAATGTTTCAGGTGAACGTGGTACATGTGCCAGATAAGGATGGCCAGAACCGCAAGAATCGCTTCCGCTCCGTGCGCGGCTTTCGCAGCAGGAATAAATACACCGGGTAGAATATCGGTCGTCTTGATCGGATTCCAGAGCATGAAGCCTGTAATGATCATGACGAGATTTCCCCACATCATAGCCCAATACTCGACCTTTTCGTCAAAGGTGAAACGTCCAAGTTTTGGGCGGGCTTTGGCTTTACCAATGTTGTAACCGATAGCCTGGAAACCGTCTTTTACGTCTTTTATCCCTGGCAGCATGGTCATTTCAACCCGGTGGACATAGAGTTTGTAACCCATCACCACAAAGTGGTAGATGATCTCCAGCAGGAAGATGGTCGCAGCCACGCGGTGAATAACGCGGACGGCGCTGACTCCGCCAAGCAGTTCGATGATCCAGAGGGAGATATCCACATGGATGAATTTTTGGATCAAACCGGTGATCCCCAGAGTGCTAAATGACACGAGGAGCAGGATGTGCTCAATGCGTTGAGCCAGGGGGAAGCGCACGAAGGTTTTTTGATTGTCGCTCATATTAAGCTCCTTTGCGCTTTTCAATCAAGCGGCGAATGATGTCAGAGAGGATATATAAGATCATGCCACCGATAACGACAGGGATGAGGATCTTATAGAACAGGTTGACGTAAAAGACCAATGGAGCAGTTTCCGGGGATGCCTGATAATGGCTCATCCAAGAATCTGGGAAATTCTCATTGGCATCGGGGTGGCATTTCTGACAGGTGCGCAAGAGATTTGCCTTTACATGCAAGCCGTTATTGGGGTCTTCCGACCGGGTCATATTGTGAACACCATGGCAGTCAATACAGACCGGGGTATTCGTTACTTGATCCGGGGCAGTCTTTTCAAAGATGGTAACCGTCGTTCCATGAAAATCCGCGACATAGGTATTATTTACCTGGGAGGAGAGGCCGTACTTATCCATCAATTCTTTATTCGAATGGCATTCCGAACAGATCTGCGGTGAGCGCAGGTGGAAGGCATTATCTACTTCACCGACGTTGTGGACACTGTGGCAGTCAATACAGGTGGGTGTGTCCGTATTACCCTCTTCCAGAAGGCTGGAACCGTGGACAGAATTCTTGTACTGCTCGGTAATCTCGGCGTGGCATTTTGAGCAGGTGATGGGAATGTTCACCCGAGCTTCGTTTAGCGTAGTCCCGTTCTCATCCACCAGATGTGTCTGGGTATGCGGATTATGGCAATCTGTGCAGGCTGGCGCCATTACATTGCCATCGTTATGCGCCTTCATGTGGATGCTGTCTTGAACCGCACTGTACTGGTCCGCATGGCATTTTTGGCAGGACTCTGTGGCTTCAAAACTGAATTCTTTGTGAGTCTCAACGGTCAATGCGGTGTGCGGGAAGGAGGTTATGGATGCATGACAGGCAGTACATGCCAAGCCATAATTGCCATGAACAGTTTCTTTATACAACTCACCATCTATGCTGATGCTGAGTTTTTCGCCATCCGGAAGGGTGGTTACCATGCCTGCTTTTCCATGACAACCCAAACAGGCTGAATCGGGCAGTGCGTCAGCAGCTAGTTCCGGGCTGGCTGGTACTGCCGCGGGAGCTGCGGTTGCCTGTGCTGGCAAGACAGGAAAGAAGGCGGCTGTGATTAGCACAGCCGCCAAGATGCCGCCGGCAACCAGGATGATGGTTGTGAGGTGATTTCGTTTTCGTTCCGTCATAATCATTCTCCGTGGATAGATTTCTAACATTAAAACCAGATTAATTATAACGGATTTGGCTGATTGGACGAGCTGATTTTTATCCTAATTATTGCTGAGAAAAAGTATTGATCCTTATCTTAAAAACAAAATGCTGACCTTACGGTCAGCATTTTGTTCGTTCTATGGGTGAAGATTACGGGCGGGTGAACATGCTCAGGTCGGCACCGAGGTCTTCAGCGGAGTCGTATGCGATCTGGAAAACATACTTGAAGTTGTGGGCGAAGCCACCGGATGTCTTGCGCAGCCAGTTGAAGTTGTAAGCAGCTTTCATCAGGCGGGCAGTCCAGGTGGTGTAGGCTTTTTCATCAGCGTCATGTTTTCCATCGGCATTGGCATCTGCGAACCAGTACGGATAGACATCGCGGTCATACACAATGGCTGTTCCGACTTTATCCTTGGCATAAGCCTGGATGGCGGCATACAGTGCATCGCGGACGGGGGTGTATTCATTGCGGACACCTTCAGAGGTGTCGCCATTCCCGTTCCAGTCGGTGGGGTACATGCGGATATCATCAAAGTCTTCCACGCCGGCATGGCAGGTCGTGCAGGAGGCGAGTTCCAGTTCACCCGTGTGGGCATCGTGGCAGCCAACGCAGCCTGGTTTACCGTTAACGGCGGGGTGGGTGTTGGCACCGACGTAGGTTTTGCCTTCGTATTCGTAGGCAACCTGGGCATCTGTACCGAACCACTGTCCAGCAACACCCTGATAGTGAGAGTTCTTGAAGCTGAACTTGACTTCCTTATCATTGATGGTGACTGGTGCAACAACTGCATCCATGTCGGTAACTGCAAAGTCTGTGATCATCTTATCGATGGTGACCTTGCCGGTGCGGGAGGAGTGGCAGTTGATGCAGATGTTGGAGGCAGCGCCATCACCAAAGGAGATGGTCTTGCCGGAAGGAATGGTGACATCTGTCTGAGCGAAGACGGCCGGGAAGGCAGTCACGTCATGGCAGGTCTGGCACATGAGGCCGTTGCCAGCGGGGGCAGCGGTGACTTCTTCACCCTTGATAACCTGGGGCAGGCCGTAGGCACTGTGGCAGGTAGCGCAGCCAGCTTCAACTTCGTACGCTGGTTTTGTTTCTGTCGCAGCATCCCAGTGGCGCCAAGCTTCGGTGGCACCGGTGAAATGGCCAGAATCCTCACGGGTGAGGGTGCTGACATCGAACTTGGTGGTCAGTTTTTCAGAGGAATTGACATCTTCGATAGAGTCGAAGAGCAGTTCGATGATGTACTTGCCACCGTGAGCGAACGCACCGGGATCCTTGATGGAGACATGGTAGTTGTAGGCAGCTTTCAGCAAGCGGGGAGTCCAGCTCGTGTAGCTCTTGCCATCGGCGCCCATGAAGTAAGGATAGGTCGCAGGGTCGTACTTGAGTTCAGCACCGGAAACTTCGAGTGCATAACTCTGGATGGAGCTGAGGAGGATTGCCTGCAGGCCTTCAATTTCCTTGGCAACGCCTTCTACTTTATCTCCGTCGCCATCATAGTCCTTGGAGGAGGATGGTTCGCGGACGTTCTTCAGGTCTTCTACAGCGGCAACGCCGTCATGGCAGTGCGCGCAGTCTTCGACCTTGACTTCCAACGAGTGCTGATCATGGCAGCCAATGCAGGTGTCGTAGCCGGCGACATGACTGGTCTTGACGTCATAGATCTTGCCATCGTATTCATAGCCCATCTTGACCATGCTGCCATAGAGCGTTCCGCCGGCAGCAAAGTAGTGGACATTGGAGAAGGAGAGCGCTACGGGTTTGCCATCGGGAGTTGCGGGAGCCAGCGGAGCGGGAACAGCATCTGGATCCAGATTTTCGCCGTATTTGGCAATCTTGGCATCCAGGCTGACCTTAGACTCACGGCCCTGGTGGCAGGTGAGGCAGCGGGCTTCGGGGCCGAGGTTCTCGATCACCGCACCAGAGGGGAAGGTGACGGTGGTCAGGGCATCGGCTGCATCGTTATGGCAGGTGGCGCAGGAGAAAGGTTTACCGGGTACGGGGATGCCGGCTGCAATAGCACCGGTACCGGCGTACTCAACAAAACCTGCTTCACTGTGGCACTTGGCGCAGCCAACGGGGATCTCAGCTTCAGCATCCCAGTGGATGAAGGCTTCTCCAGCGGCATCCGCATGGCCAGAGGCTGCGAATTCAGCGGTGATCGCTACGGCTGGATCTTCGGTGGGGGCTGGCGGAACTTCGGTGGCCGGAACAGCGGTTGGTTCAACCGGTGCGGCCTTCGGAGCGCAAGCTGCGAAAATCAAAGCCAGGCCCAAAATCAATCCTACTACTAGTAATGTTCTCTTCATATTTACATTCTCCTAAGTTATGTTTGTTGACAGAAATCATCACAGTTCGACTATGTTCTGGAACCACCTCCTTTGTTAGCAATTGGTACATCTATATAGCAGGTAGAATGCTCCCATTATATCTAGATTGCAATATTAAAACAATATTAAAATTGCCGCTACGGAGAATCGTCACCTGATTTAAGCATTGGACGAAAAGAGAATGTCAGGTGTCTGGACAATATATTCAGATAATAATGATAAAATATCGTAAATATCAGTTTTTCACCTTCCTTTAATCTTGTCATGAGATAATAAAAATGGACTGATACAGGATTTTGAGGGTTGATCTTAAATATTCTTGGGAGACCAGATGCAAAGAAAATTCATCATCGGTATTGCTTTGATCATTGCTGCAATCGTGTACCTGATCGTTTCTTCCTCACAAGCAAGTGCGCAGTATTTCCTCACTGTGGAAGAATTGCAGCAAAAAGGCCAGCAAATGGCCGGTCGTGAGCTGCGAATTTCAGGCGCGGTTTTGGGTGAGACAATCCAATTTGATTCTGCCACCCTTGACCTGTCATTCGATGTCGTCCATATCCCCGGTGATAATAAAGAGATCGAAGCGCAGGGTGGGCTGGCGGAAGTGCTGCATCAGGCAGTCATTGATCCTACCCTGCCGCGTCTTCACGTGGTCTATAATGGCCCTATGCCTGATTTATTAAAGAATGAAGCCCAGGCGATCATGACCGGTACGTTGGATGATGCCGGAGTTTTCCATGCCAGTGAGCTTTTACTGAAATGTCCGACCCGGTACGATGAAGCCGTGCCTGAGCAAACGGGTAATTAGATCGAACCCTATGCCCGCTATATTATCGTAACATCAGGAGTAGCAGCCGTATAAACGACTGCTTTCCTTTTGTAATTATCATTGTTCATTCTGGAGTGTGTATGACTGTTGACTTGGGATTTGGGTTACTCATCCTGGCTTTGATCGTAACCAGTTATGCTGCGGTGGCTGCAATCGTTGGTGTCAGCCGAAATGACAACCGCTGGGTGAATTCTGCCCGTCTGGCATCTTTGATCACTTTCCCGCTGCTGACTCTTGCAGTTGTTGTGCTGCTTTACCTGATCACAACCGGGCATTATGAAGTATCTTACGTTTATGCTGTCTCCAGCAATGCCATGCCGCTTTACTTGAAGCTAACTGCCCTGTGGGGCGGACAAGCCGGCTCATTGGTTTTCTGGAGCTGGTTGATGGCAGCTTTTTCCTCCGCGGTCATGCTGCGGAAATGGGATCGCGATCGTGAATTCCTCCCCTGGGTGATCGTGGTCACTATGATCACCTTGATCTTCTTCCTCGGTATGGTGATCTTCTTTGAAAACCCGTTTGTCCGCTTCTGGGGTACCCCGATGGGCGCCCGGATCGAAGCCATGTTCCCGCCTGTAGGATCTGAGCTGCTGGTTCCGAATGATGGCCGCGGATTGAATCCGCTGCTGCGCCACCCGGGGATGATCATTCACCCGCCGATGCTCTACCTCGGCTTCGTCTCCTTTGTGATCCCGTTCGCTTTTGCACTGGCCGCCCTGATTACCGGCCGTACAGATGACCGCTGGATCCGCATTACCCGCCGGTGGACGCTGGTGGCATGGCTTTTCCTGACCATCGGTTTGGTCCTCGGTATGCGCTGGGCGTATGACGTGCTTGGGTGGGGTGGATACTGGGGCTGGGACCCGGTGGAGATCGCGGCGCTGATGCCGTGGCTGACGGGTACCGCGTTCCTGCATTCGGTCATGATCCAGGAGAAGCGCGGAATGTTCAAGCAGTGGAATATGCTGCTTATCATTTTGACCTACGACCTGGTGATTTACGGCACATTCCTCACCCGGTCCGGTGTGCTTTCTTCGGTGCATGCTTTCGCGCAGAGCGCCATAGGCCCGTTGTTCTTTGCGTTTATTGCGCTTACTTTTGTGGTTTCCATCTGGCTGATGTTATTAAGGTGGAAGAGCCTGCGCAGTGAAGGCCAACTGCAATCGCTTTTATCTCGTGAGACCCTCTTCCTTATTAATAATTTACTTTTCCTCGGCTTGTTCATTGAGTGCTTCTGGGGTGTGAATTTCCCGCTGCTGTCTGAGTTGGTGACCGGCCAAAAAGTAACCTTCGGGCCGGAATGGTATATCCGGGCAACGGGCCCGCTGTGGGGTGGGCTATTGCTGTTGATGGGTATTGCCCCGATCTCTGCCTGGCAGATCTCGACCATCAAAACTTTGGGAAGGGCTTTCTGGAAGCCGTTCATCCCATCTTTGGCTGCTGTGGGGGTAGTACTTGCCCTGGGTATTCGTCAACCCGGCGCGATCATTGGCTTCTGGCTGGTTGCACTCGTAGCTTCGGTCACGATCTATGAATACTGGCGAGGTATTCGTGCGCGCAGCCACAGCACCGGTGAGAATGTTTTCCAGGCCATCTGGCGCTTAACTGAAAAGAATCGCCGACGCTACGGCGGATATATCATCCACCTGGGTATCATCTTCATGGCGTTGGGCGTTATCGGGATCGAAGTGTTCCAACAGCAGACGCAGGGAGCTTTGACTCCCGGGCAGCAGCTGGAGCTGGCAGATTACACTGTCACCTATAAGTCGCTGGCAGAGTGGGATACCGCGGATGGAAAGAATGTCGCCCGCGCGGTCATGGAAGTAAGCCGGGATGGAAAGGTGTTACAGGAGCTATATCCACGCCGGGATTACTATTATGACTCTCAGCAGCCCATGACCATACCGGGTGTAAGATCCACGATCGAAGATGATATCTATGTCATCCTGGTAGATTGGGAACCTATATCCACCCGCCAGGCTACATTTAAAGTATTCCGCAATCCGCTGGTGAGTTGGTTGTGGTTCGGCAGCATCATTCTCATTCTTGGCTCCATCATCGCAGTCTGGCCCACCCCAGAGCGCGAATCTGCCAGGTAAGGAAGGACCGAATGAAGAAGTCCACAGTAGTACTTGGTATCGGATTGTTGGTTATTCTGTTGGGTTTTACCTTCACAGGCAGAGTACAGGCGCAGGAACAGACTCCTGTGGTTGTCACGGATGATCAGGTCAACCAGGTAGCCAGTCAACTTTATTGCCCGGTTTGCGAGAATATCTCACTGGATGTCTGCCCGACACAGGCTTGCGAACAATGGCGCAGCTTGATCCGCGAAAAACTGGAGGCGGGTTGGTCAGCTGAACAGATCAAAGAATATTTTGCCGCCCAGTATGGTGACCGGGTCTTACCGGAACCGCCCAAAAAAGGGCTTAATTGGATGGTGTATATTCTTCCCCCAGCTATGATCGCTGGCGGAGCGCTGCTCCTCGCCTGGATTATATTGGGGATGCGGGCGCGAAAAGTTGCGCCGGTTTCTGCTGAACAAACTCCCCAATCCTCCGGGGAATACCTGGCGCGGGTGGAAGAAGAGCTTTTGAAACGGAAAGGTGAATAGTGAATATGGACCAGATTAACCCCGTGGATCCAGCGGAAGCGCCGGGAAAGAATCGATTGCCCCTCCCTGTCTTTATCCTTGCCGGTGTTCTGCTCGTAGCATTCCTCGGCTTCCTTTATATGGGGCTTCAGCGCAGTCAGCAGGGGCCAGTACAAGTAGGCGATTCCATGCCGCCAATCATATTGACCACATTTGACGGTCAGATGATCGATACCAGCGAACAAAAAGGTAATGTCGTTCTATTGAATTTCTGGGCTTCCTGGTGCAAGCCGTGCGAAAGTGAATCGGCTGCCCTGCAATCTGCGTGGGAGTATTACCAACCGGGTGGGCAGGTTCTCTTTGTTGGCGTGGATTATGTAGACACAGAACCTGAAGCGCTGGCATCCCTGCAAAAGTACGGGATTACCTTCCCGAACGGGCCGGACCTGGGTACCAAGATCTCACAGATGTTTCGCATCCGCGGGGTTCCAGAGACTTACATAATCGACCGCAATGGCAACTTGGCTTATATTCAAATTGGCCCATTCAGCTCGAGTGAGCAGATCAAGTCTATTATTGACCCCCTGCTGCAGTAGTGCGGGCGGATGAAAGGATAATCCGTGGATATTACTTCCATTCTGATCGTAGCATCTATCGGGCTGCTGACAGCTGCCTTCATTATTAAGCCGTTCTTCACTAAATCCGCTGCTTTGGTGAATGAAAGCGCTGAACAAGCGAAACGTGATCATATCCGCTCTTCACTCCTCGCAGAAAAAGAACGAGTGCTTTCCGCTCTGCAAGAACTGGATTTTGACCAGACCCTTAATAAGATCCCTGAAGAAGAATACCCCATTCAGCGCACGGCATTGATGGCTCGGGCAGCAGAGATCATGAAATCTCTGGATGAGATGGGCTACAAAGAGGGTGGGTTGAAACCTGCAAAGGGTTCGGCTGCATCATCCGGCCAGGGCTATGATGAAGTAGAAGCCCTTATCGCAAAAAGGCGCGGAGAAACCGGTAAACACAACAAGGGATTTTGCCCACGCTGCGGGCAACCAACTCTTGAGAATGATCGTTTCTGTCCCAAATGCGGGCAGGCATTGACCACAGCTGGAAAAGGCAAATAAGCGATATGAAAAAAATGTTGAGCATAACCATCATTCTTGCTGGCCTGTTTTTATCGGGATGTACCGCATCGCTGGCAGGGGACATTAAACCACCTGCGGATCTAGCCGCGCCGGTGATCGAGCCACGTGTGGCCACCGCAGTAGCTTACCCGCTTGTACCGCCTTCCATTATTTCAGGAGAGGCAATTTACTCACAATACTGCGCCACTTGCCATGGCGAACTGGGTAATGGCGCGGGGCAATCTGCATCCAGCTCAACCTCGTCACCTGCTGCTCTGGCGCATCCTTCCAATCTACGGTCGGCAATCCCACAAGTATGGTTTGAGATCACGAAGAGCGGGGAAGGGTCAATGCCTGGGTTCAGCACAAAACTCGATGACAGGCAGATCTGGGATGCAATCGCTTACCTGCTCAGTATGGAAAATACCCCTGAACAAATCGTCTCAGGGCAGGAGATCTACGCAGCCATTTGCAGCCAGTGTCACGGCGAGACTGGAAAAGGGGATGGCGAGCTCGCCAGCGGGTTAACCATAATGCCAACTGATTTTACCGATCAGAGCATCATGGCTGCCATTTCCAATCAGGGTATGGTGGATATTGTTACCAACGGCCGCAGCGAGGTAATGCCGGCTTTTGGTAATATGTTCGCGGAAACTGAGAAATGGGCAGCGGTCACATACATCCGCTCACTGGCGTATGCGGATGTTGTGATCCCTGAAGTGACACCAGCTGTCGAAGCGACTCTGGAACCTGATGCGCAGATCGTTCCTCAGGCTACCGCCGAGGTGGTTGCTACCGAGGGAGTCAAATTGGTGAGCATTAGCGGAGAGATCATCCACGATTCCGGCGGTCAGATACCACCCAATTCTATAGTGACATTGTTGATCTTTGATGATATGAACCAGACCGGTGAGCTTCAGACCACCGCTGATACACTTGGACAATACCGTTTTGAGAATGTAGAGATGCCTTCCGGCAGAATCTTCATAACCTCAGTGGATTATGGCGGTCAATCATACTCATCCCAACCTTCCATGCACCCGGGGGTTGTGGAAGATGAGTCCCAGACAACATTTGACTTACCCATCCATGTGTATGACGGTACAACGGATATTTCCGTGGTATCAGCAGACCGGTTGCACCTATTTATGGATTTCAACACCCCCGGCATTGTCCAGGTGATCGAACTCTATGTCATTTCCAATCATTCCAACCAGGTCCTAATAGCTACGGAGGCAGGAGGCCCTGTGCTTTCCTTCCAGTTGCCGGAGGGTGCGGAGAATCTGCTCTTCCAGGATAGCGTGCTGGGTGAAAGATACCTGGCTATTGAAGGCGGATTCGCGGATACCAATCCCGTACTCCCCGGAGAAGCCAGCCACCAGGTACTGTTCATGTTCGACCTTCCCTACACCAATAAACTCAAGGTTTCTTTACCGGTGTCTGTTCCGGTCGAATCGGTCAATGTGATGCTGCCTGAAGGCAATATTAAACTGAAGAGTAGCCAGCTCGTGGATGGTGGTGTACGTCAGAGCCAGGGCATAAATTTCACTCTCTTCACCGGAGATGCCATCGCGGCCGGCGGTACGTTAGACCTGGAGATCTCAGGAAAGAACGCTGCTGCATCCACTGAAACACCGGCAACCAGCCGTGTCAACCCCATCCTATTGGGTGGCGGGTTTCTTTTGCTAACTTTGACCGCTGTGGGTTATTACTTCTTTGAGATGAAGAAGAAAAATCAACATGAAGCGTTAGAACCTGCAGAGAATGGACTTACCGACCGGAATGCGGTGATGGATGCCATCATCGCACTGGATGCCCTACACGCGGAAGGCAAGATCACAAATGCTGCCTATCAGGCCCGGCGGTCAGAGTTAAAAGAAAAACTAAAGGAAATGCTGTGATCCATGTCAGGCAGCTGATCAAGCGCTTCGGACCGAAGATTGTCCTGAATAAAATGGCCTTTGATGTTTCACAGGGCGAGTTTGTGGCATTGATCGGACCGAATGGTGCCGGTAAGACAACTTTTCTCAGGATCCTGAGCTCACTCGCAAAGCCGTCCATCGGTGAAGTAAATGTCGCAGGTTTTCACCTGCCTGGCCAGGCTGCCAGCGTCCGCCAGAGACTGGGAGTTGTCTCTCACATGCCGTTGCTCTACGGTGACCTGACAGCTTCTGAAAACCTGCTTTTTTATGGCCGGATGTATGATGTCGCGGACCTGACTCATCGGGTGCAGGAGGTATTGCAGCTGGTGGGGCTCCTGCATCGCTCTGGTGACCTGGTACGCACTTTTTCACGTGGTATGCAGCAGCGGCTGGCGATCGGCCGGGCTATTTTACATAATCCGGATGTATTGCTGCTGGATGAACCGCATACCGGATTGGATCAGGATGCCTGTGATATGTTGGATGGTGTGCTGCGGGATGTGGCAGTTTCCGGCAGAACGGTTGTGATGACCTCGCACGATTTTGTGCGGGCTCAGAACCTGGCCAGCCGGTTCGATGTGCTGAGCCGCGGCAGAATCGTTGCCAGCATTCCTGCCAATAAATTATCACCGGATGGCTTACAGGCTTTCTACCGGGAATCGCTGGAGCAGGCATGAAAAATAATGCCAATCCTTCCTTTATAAAAACGATGCTGGCTGTCGTCTGGAAAGACCTGACAGCCGAACTGCGCAGCCGGGAAGTATTTTCCGCCATGCTCATATTTGCCTTGTTGGTAGTGCTCATTTTCAATTTTGCCCTGGAGTTGGAAGCAGGTACCCGGGCATCCGTTACTTCGGGTGTATTGTGGGTCACATTCACCTTCGCGGGTACCATCGGGTTGAATCGCTCCATGGCACAGGAAAAGGACCGCGGTTGCATGGACGGCCTGCTGATGGCACCTGTGGACCGCAGCGCCATCTACCTGGGCAAGATGATCGGCAACCTGTTTTTTATGGTAGCGGTCGAAGTTGTGGTCATCCCGCTTTTCAGCGTTTTGTACAATGTCAATTTGCTGAAGCCGGGGCTGCTTCTGGTGGTCTTGTTGGGTTCGATCGGTTACAGCGGTATCGGAACATTGCTGGCAACCATGTCGGTACAAACCCGCACACGGGATATGCTGCTGCCAATCCTGCTGTTCCCTGTGGTCATTCCACTGGTCGTAGCGGCAGTCAAAGCCTCTGCCGGGTATCTGCAGGCATTGCCAATGGCAGATATCCAACCCTGGCTGACGCTGCTGATCGTATACGATGTGATCTTCCTCTCAGTAGCCTGGATGGTATTTGACTACGTGGTCGAGGAGTAATAAATGGATGGAGGTTTATTTAGCATGATGAAATTAAAGAAGAGTTTGTTGATTCTGGACGTAATCACCATCCTGCTGGTAGCTTCAGCCGCCGGGTTGGTCTTCTTCTATGCTCCCTTGGAAGCGGTGATGGGATATGTACAGAAAGTATTCTATTTCCATGTGTCCAGCGCCTGGGTAGGGATGCTGAGCTTTATTGTTGCAGCAGTTGCCGGCGGGGTGTACCTCAAGAACGGTCAACGGAAATGGGATATCACCAGCTATGCAGCTGTTGAGATCGGTGTCCTGTTCGCGATCATTGCCATCATTACCGGATCCATCTGGGCGCGGCCGATCTGGAATACCTGGTGGACCTGGGATCCCCGCCTGACTACCACGGCCATCATGACGCTAGTATATGTGGCTTACCTCATGCTCCGCCAGGGGATCGATGATCCAGAGAAACGAGCCCGTTTCGGTGCGGTATATGTCATTATTGGCGCATTGTCGGTACCACTGACTTTTATGTCCATCCGCATTTTCCGCACCATTCATCCGGTGGTAATCAACGCGCCAAATGGCACCTCCGCAGCATTTGATATGGCACCCAAAATGCTTCTGACATTCCTCTTCAGCCTTTTCGCTTTTTCCGTGTTATTCGTGACGCTCCTGTGGCACCGCGTGGAACTGGGGAAAGCACAGGACGAGCTGGAGCAGAAGAAATTATTATCCAACGATTGAGGAACTATGGCCGAAACATTGAATTATTTCTTAGCTGGGTACGCAGTGATTTTTGTGGGACTGACCGGTTATTTGGTCAGTTTGTGGCAACGCTGGCAAAAAGTAAAAAAAGAAATGGAATTACTGCGAGAAGAATAAAACCCGTCGCAGAAAACATGAATGCGGCTTCCGATTAATCCGGAGGCCGTATTTTTTTTCAGGATGGATTGCTTTGGCATTGCCGGCAAACCCCAAAGAGTATCAGGTGATTGGTGCTTACCTTAAATCCGTAATCGTTTTGCACCCGCGTAAAAAAAGAACTGACGGTGTCGTCATCCAGGATGGTTTCTTTGCCACATTGCTGGCAGACCAGGTGATGATGGCGGGCAGGCATCGCCAGTTCGTAAACCAGTGTACCGGTGCCCATATCGGAAATCGACACTTTGCCGGCAGCAGCCAGCCTTTCCAACGCCCGGTAGATGGTGGACATGTTTAATGCCGGCAGAGAAATTCGCAAGGCTTCAAAAACCTGGGGCGAAGAAAGGTGGCCCTGCTGTTCACTGAGCAGTGAAAGGATCAATTGTTCGACTGAAGAAGTTCGCATACTATCACCTGATGAAAACGCAATAAATTGCATAAGCAAAATACTGCTATAATGTGGGTTAATTCAATACACCCATTTTAGCACCAACCAGTGAAGGGGCTGTTCATGTACTATTCCGCCTTACCCAGAGCAAATGAAATGCATATACCAGATGGTTTTTTATCAGTTCTGGTTTCGATGATTTTCTGGGCCATTTCGGCGATTGTGATCAGAATCGCCTTGAGGAAAACCAGTAAGCAACTTGGGGAGCGCACAGTTCCCTTGATGGGTGTCCTGGCTGCCGCCATCTTTGCCGCACAAATGCTTAACTTCACCGTTGCCGGCGGCACTTCAGGACATTTGTTAGGCGCCGCCCTGGCCGTGATCTTACTTGGTCCCTGGCCGGCTGTCCTGGTGATGACAGCGGTGATTTCGGTCCAGGCATTGTTTTTTCAAGATGGTGGAATTCTCGCTTTAGGCGCGAACCTTTTCAATATGGGGATTGTCGGGGTCTTTGTGGCTTATGCAACCTATTCCGTAATATACCGTTTATTCAGAAACCAGGCGCGGGGGGTATTCATTGCCGGCTTCATAGCCGCATGGCTTTCGATCTTCATTGCCTCATTATCCTGTGCAATTCAGCTCGCTTTATCAGGGACATCGCCGGCTAACATTGCCATCCCGGCAATGGCGGCAATCCACGCGCTGATCGGGGTGGGAGAGGGCCTGATCACAACCGGCGCACTGGTTTTCCTCCGTTCAGTAAGAAAAGACCTGATCGAGCCGGCTGGAATGCATACGGGTGGCAACAGGGGAATTGTGATTATCGGCAGCCTAATCTCCCTGATCTTGGTGATGTTATCTCCGCTAGCTTCCAGCCATCCGGATGGATTGGAATGGGTGGCAGGGAAGAATGGATTTCTGGCTGCTGCCGCTAATACGGTTCGTGGTTTCTTCCCAGATTATTCCGTGCCGGGGATCACCAATCCCGCTCTGGCAAAGATTGCAGCCGGTATTCTGGGGATACTCATCATTTATAGTCTGGTATATGGTGTTGCAAGTGCAGAAAAAGCAAAGAAGCATGAAATACCATTGAGGTAAGATTGCCTGAGCTATACGTTAACCATCACAGTAAAGTACATCAAATGGATGCGCGGGT
Source organism: uncultured Leptolinea sp. (assembly GCA_903828565.1). GTDB lineage: Bacteria > Chloroflexota > Anaerolineae > Anaerolineales > Anaerolineaceae > PNON01. The sequence goes on from CAIKMQ010000022.1 coordinate 40,872, forward strand.
CAAAGTGATCCTCACGCTCGTTTGGGTCTTTTCTGTCAGCTTTCTACCTTTTTCTGCCTGGCTTGCTTTTATCGCACATGAATCAATGATCATCTCTATTCTGTGGCTATCGCGCATCGGTATGGGAAGTATTGCAAAACGGTCGTTACTGGCACTTCCATTCGCGCTGGCGGCTCTCCCGTTGGTATTCAGCGGGCCGGCTCCGCATCTACCTCTTCTGCACCTTAATGATCTTCAGATCTTCTACAGCCCGTCGGGGGCAGTTCGATTTACCGGTATCGTACTGAAATCCATGTTATCCATCCAGGTGGCGTCCCTGCTGGCAGCAACAACCTCTTTTCCGAATATCTTGCAGGCTTTACGCCAATTGCGATTTCCTGAATTACTGATAGCCATCATTGGTTTCATGTGGCGGTATCTTTATTTGATGAGGGATGAAGTAACCCGAATGTTGCGCGCACGAACCAGCCGCAGCGCGGTAATCCCAGGCGCACATCATGGCGGCGGGTCGTTACCCTGGCGCGCCGGGGTTGCCGGGGGAATGGTCGGGAACCTTTTCCTTCGCTCACTTGAAAGAAGTGATCGTGTGTACCAGGCGATGGTATCCAGGGGATACAACGGTGAATTGCCACCTTATCCTACCACCTCGTTATCCAAACAGGATACGGCTGCGCTCGTATTTGGAATGTCCACGCTAATGCTTATCGGCTTACTTGGTGTGTTATCGGGAGTTTGAAGATGGATTCGATCATCACTATCCGCCAACTTTCTTTCCACTACCCTGATGGAACCACGGCGATCAGCGATTTATCGTTGGATATTTTTCCGGGTGAAAAAATTGCCCTGGTGGGTGTGAATGGTGCAGGGAAATCCACCCTACTTTTACACCTCAATGGGATACTGGAGGGCAGTGGACAGATCCAAGTCAATGGAATTCGGGTTCAAAAGGAGAACAAAGGACAGGTCCGTACATGGGTGGGGCTGGTTTTCCAAAATCCTGATGATCAGCTATTCTCCCCAACCGTCTTTGAAGATATCGCTTATGGGCCCATTTATCAGGGATATAGCAGGGATGATGTAGCGGTAAAAGTAGAACAGGCACTGGCAGCAGTTCAAATGACAGGGTCCGCTGTAAGGAATCCCTTCCACCTGAGTGGTGGTGAAAAGAAGCGCATCGCGATCGCAACGGTACTATCCATGCAACCAAAAATCCTCGTCCTGGACGAACCCACTGCCGGGTTGGACCCGCGCGGTAGGCGGGAGATCATCGCCCTGTTGCGGGAGCTTCCGCAAACCATGATCATTGCGACCCATGATCTCTCAATGGTCGAGCAATTGACAGACCGGGCTATTGTGATGGAAAGTGGGAGGATCATAGCAGATATTCCATCCCGTGAGCTGCTCTCCAAAACGACTTTTCTCCTGGATCATGGACTTGCATGAAAGCTTCAATCAAAGATTGGGTTATAATGAAGTATCCCTGTAATAAACAATTGACCGCTTTTCCAAAACAATGACTAACTTAAAAGTTTGACTTATCAGTCATACGATATACAGGTATCGCGGGGAAAAGCGAATATTCTGCCTGAACATGGAGGAGATATGAACGAAACGGATTGCGGAAAGCTGATTAAAGCGTATGAACTGGCTGCGCGCCAGCACAAGGATCAGCGGCGTAAAGATACGGATGCCAGCCCTTACATCAATCACCCGATCGGCCTGCCAGCCATCCTCTGGGAAATTGGCGGCGTGCGTGACGCGGATGTATTGATCGCAGCAGTCTTACATGACACCCTGGAAGATACCGTCGATCAAGGCAGCGATGCCGATCGCGCTCTTCAAGCAGAAATCGTAAAGGAATTCGGAAAAGAAGTTCTGGAACTGGTGCTGGCAGTCACGGATGATAAATCAGTTGAGAAACAAAAACGAAAACTGCTGCAGATCCAAAAAGCTCCAACCCTCTCCTCCAAAGCAAAACTCATCAAGCTTGCGGATAAGATCAGTAACGTGACAGATGTGTCCAATAATCCGCCTTCGGGCTGGGATCTGGATCGCAGGATCAAGTATTTATCCTGGGCGAAAGCAGTTGTGGATGCCGCTCAATCTGATTCTATCGGGTTGAATGCAAGATTTCAATCTGTATATACCGAAGGCATGGAAAAACTGTTGAAAGAGCAGGCAGTGAAAATATAACCCAGTGTTTGCATAATAGATTTCGTATCACTATAATGATAATTAACCTATCAATAGTTCAGGAGGAACGAATGGCTTCGATCAAAGATGTGGAAGGAATTGGAAAAGTATATGCCGATAAACTAGCTGCGGCTGGGGTGAAAACTACTGCGGCTCTCCTTGAGAAAGGCGCCACCCCGAAAGGCCGGCAGCAACTGGCCGAGAAAGCTGGCGTCAGCGAAAAACTGATCCTGGAGTGGGTCAACCATGCGGATCTGTATCGCATAAAAGGTGTTGGGAGTGAATACTCAGACCTGCTGGAAGAAGCCGGGGTGGATACTGTGGTGGAACTTGCCAACCGTAAACCCGAAAACCTGCATCCGGCGCTTGTGGCCGCCAACGCTCAGAAGAAACTGGTACGCAAGCTTCCGACAGCCAAGCAGGTAGCCGATTGGGTCTCTCAAGCCAAGAAACTCCCGCGAGTGCTGACCTACTAAGCAACTTACCCGGAAAAAAGGATTATTAAATATGCCTGAAAAGGAGCAAAGCAACGCAGCCTATCACCTGGCGAATAGCATTCAGTACCAGGAAGATTCGGTGGTCAGCAAGACACTGGTCAATAAACCAACAGGAACGGTGACCCTGTTCGCTTTTGGGAAAGGCCAGGGTTTAAGCGAGCATACCGCGCCGTATGATGCCCAAGTATTAATTATGGACGGCTTAGCTGAGATCAGCATTGATGGCGATTGGTTCACCGTAAAAGAAGGTGAAACCATTTTATTGCCTGCCAGCCGGCCGCATGCGGTAAGATCATCCGCGGCTTTCAAAATGCTCTTGATCATGATCAAAGCCTAACAATTGTTTATCAACGGCAGTGTTCCAACTGAACACTGCCGGTTCATTTTATTTTTTACAGGTAGATTTATGGTGAATGGATCCAATATTCTCTTGAAAAAAGAACACAACCTTTTTAAGACGGCGATCGCCTTGAGCATCTTTACTATCCTGGCAAATCTGGTGGAAGGTGGTTTTTCCACGGTGCTGGGAGCCTCTGATGAAACGCTGGCCTTATTTGGGTTTGGGGTGGATAGCTTCATTGAAGTGATCTCTGCTGCGGGTGTCCTTTTGATGGTGAGCCGTTTGGCTTCTGGTGCATCACACGAACGTGGCCGTTTGGAGGATCTTGCTCTCAGAACTACCGCTGTCAGCTTTTATTTGCTTGCCGGTGGATTGGTCATCAGCGCATTTTTGGGAGTGGTCACCCGACATACACCGGAATCTACTAAATGGGGTATTGTAATCTCGTTCATTTCGCTGGCAACGATGATCTTCCTGATGAAAGCAAAACTAAAAGTAGGCAAGCAGCTCTCTTCTCCTGCCATCATTGCTGATGCGCATTGCACCAGGGTGTGCATCTACATGTCGATCGTCTTGCTTACCTCCAGCCTTGTGTTCAGCATCACTGGTTTTGGTTGGCTTGATGCTATTGGCGCGTTGGGGTTGGCATATTATTCATTTCAGGAAGGCCGTGAGACTTGGGAAAAAGCGCAGGGTGCGGAAACTTGCAGCTGCGGGGATGATTAGTCCCCGATGATCTTCACCAGTATCCTTTTATTCCGGTTTCCATCAAATTCGCCATAGAATATTTGCTCCCAGGTGCCAAAATCCAATTGGCCTTCTGTGACAGCTACAACCACTTCCCTTCCCATCACCTGGCGTTTCAAATGGGCGTCACCGTTATCTTCGCCGGTGCGGTTGTGTAAGTAGTTGGATACGGGGGCATGGGGAGCCAGGCGTTCCAACCAGGCTTCATAATCCTGATGCAAGCCTGGTTCATCATCATTAATGAAGACAGATGACGTAATGTGCATCGAATTAACGAGCACCAATCCTTCACAGATGCCGCTTTCCCGCAGACATTCTTCCACCTTTGGGGTGATATTGATGAAACCGCGGCGGGTATGGATAAAAAGGGTGATCTCTTTGCGATAGGATTTCATATTCCTCTTGATCTGTCGGGTGACCTGGCGTGATATAATACGCCCTCGTGAAATTATCCTGGAGTATTCTATTGAATAATATCTTAATTATTGGAATAGGTGGTTTTTTAGGTGCGGTTGCACGTTACCTGTTGGGGGGCACGGTTCAGAACTTTGCCCGTGGATCGAGCTTTCCCTGGGGAACTTTGATCGTGAATGTGGCAGGCTGCTTTTTGTTCGGTGCGCTATCCGGTTTTCTGGGCAGCCGGGTGCAAGCCGACCATGCGGTGAATTCACTGGTCTTTGTGGGTTTCCTGGGGGCTTTCACCACCTTCTCCACCTTCAGCAATGACACGCTCACGCTGCTGAACAGCGGCACCAACTGGCTGGGCTGGGCGAATATGGCGCTGAGTCTGCTGGCCGGCTTTTCCGCCCTGTTAACCGGCCGCTGGTTGGGTTCAACCTTGTAGATATTTGTTTGGAATTACCATGAACAAAAAAGAGCCAGCAAATGCTGGCTCTTTGAGTTTCTATTGCGATCAATCGCGGCGCCGTCCGAGCAGGATGAAGGCGTAGTAGAGGACGGTGGAGATGGCTTGAATGGCGGCGGCAACATACGTCCAGGCTGCTGCGTCCAATACCTTATGGACGCCTTCCATCTCGTTGTTATAGATCACACCGGAGGATGCCAGCCATTCTTTAGCGCGGCGGGATGCATCCAGTTCTACAGGCAGGGTGATGATGGCAAATACAGCTGTTAGCGCGAATAGGATGAGACCAATCCAGGCTACCGTATCCCCGGCTGTCCCCAACATCATACCCACGGCAAAGATGATCGGCCCGAGCCAGGACCCAATCTGGACAGTCGGCACGAGGGTGGAGCGTAATTTCAGCGGGGCGTAATCTTCGCCGTGCTGGATGGCATGGCCGGCTTCGTGCGCTGCGATTCCGGCTGCGGCGACTGAGTTACCGTTATATACATCCTGGCTCAGCCTCAGAGTCCGGGTTCGGGGATCATAATGATCGCTGAGCATCCCGCCGGTCTGTTCCACTTTGACCGATTGCATGCCGCTGTTATCCAGCACATAGCGCGCCACCTGGGCGCCGCTGAAGTTGGCATAGGTGCGAACCTTGGAGTACTTTTGGAACGCGCCGCGGACTTTCGCCTGCGCCCAGAAACCGAGCAGCAGCGCCGGCAGAGCGAATAAGAAGTACAGGCCGTAACCGCCGAATGATAATGGTAGATACATTGAGATCCTTCCTTTCAAAATACTGATTATATTTTAATGGATAAATATCAGAATTTGATTAGAAAGTTGAGTGGGGGTGTATCACGATGGGCAGAAGCCAATTGAAGTGAGTGTTAGCGCGATCCCGTTTCAATACCGTCTTGCGACGGTGATGCTAAATCTACCCCCCCCCAATCAGCTTGCTTATTTGGGGGGAATGAGGGAGGGCGCGACGGTGATGCCTTGCAACTCCTTGGGCAAGTACTGTCATGCAAGTCGCTTGGCTAGAGTTTCAATACCGTCTTGCGACGGTGATGCCTTGCAACTGGGATCTTCATGTCGGGAACTATGCTGCCAAACCGGTTTCAATACCGTCTTGCGACGGTGATGCCTTGCAACGCGGACCTTGATAAAAACTATACCATACGCATTGATAGGTTTCAATACCGTCTTGCGACGGTGATGCCTTGCAACCAAAAGAAACAAGATAAACACCGAAACAATTGAAAAGTTTCAATACCGTCTTGCGACGGTGATGCCTTGCAACTGAAGCAAAAGATCTGTCCAAAGCTGCGCAGTACTTGTTTCAATACCGTCTTGCGACGGTGATGCTAAATCTACCTCCCCCCCAATCAGCTTGGTTATTTGGGGGGATTGAGGGGGGCGCGACGGTGATGCCTTGCAACTAAAAATGGTTGAAGATCTTTGGAATCTCAACACACAGAGTTTCAATACCGTCTTGCGACGGTGATGCCTTGCAACTACGGGATACTATTACAGCAGTATTCCATGCCACCCAATGTTTCAATACCGTCTTGCGACGGTGATGCCTTGCAACATAAGAAACTTAACATTCTAGAGGAGGCGCGTATGGTTTTGTTTCAATACCGTCTTGCGACGGTGATGCCTTGCAACTGGTGAGTGTGTTGGTTCTGTCGGTGCCTTAGTGTTGCGGTTTCAATACCGTCTTGCGACGGTGATGCCTTGCAACGATGCAGAGAACTTCTTGAATAGTCCAATGGCACATGCGTTTCAATACCGTCTTGCGACGGTGATGCCTTGCAACTCTACGCGGGCAAAGAACTAGGCGAGATAAACATAAGTTTCAATACCGTCTTGCGACGGTGATGCCTTGCAACCTATTGGCACAAACTCTGCCGGAAGCAGAATTAGGGTTTCAATACCGTCTTGCGACGGTGATGCCTTGCAACCTGAACGGAGAAATTCGTAAAGCCCTGGGTGTTCTCAGGTTTCAATACCGTCTTGCGACGGTGATGCCTTGCAACTTGGCCCAGCAGGATGCACAGCAGGATGCCTTTCAGGCAGGTTTCAATACCGTCTTGCGACGGTGATGCCTTGCAACAGTGGCATAATCCTCGTCACCTTGTGTGATGAGGAAAGTTTCAATACCGTCTTGCGACGGTGATGCCTTGCAACAAAGGCGGAACGCTCGTTGAAATCCGCCGCTGGCTTTTAGTTTCAATACCGTCTTGCGACGGTGATGCCTTGCAACATACAATACAGGAGCGGTGGATGAGTACGAACTAGAAGGTTTCAATACCGTCTTGCGACGGTGATGCCTTGCAACGGAAATCGTTTAATAACATATTGGCGAATTCCGCTAAAGAAGTTTCAATACCGTCTTGCGACGGTGATGCCTTGCAACCACCTGTTCGCGTTGGCGAATATTGGGGCCGAAGAGGCCGTTTCAATACCGTCTTGCGACGGTGATGCCTTGCAACGGACAGCTCCAGGTTACTAAGACGTTCTATGTACCAAGTTTCAATACCGTCTTGCGACGGTGATGCCTTGCAACTGAATTAACAGAGAAGGGTTCATCCTCTGGAGGAACTCGTTTCAATACCGTCTTGCGACGGTGATGCCTTGCAACCAATTATCTTCGGTTTGGTCGTTGTGATGTTGTTCGGTTTCAATACCGTCTTGCGACGGTGATGCCTTGCAACCATAGACCACTGTATGCAATGTCTCCCATACTGGGGAGAGTTTCAATACCGTCTTGCGACGGTGATGCCTTGCAACTTACCACCGGCAATAACGCCAGCCAGGCCTCGAGCCAGGTTTCAATACCGTCTTGCGACGGTGATGCCTTGCAACAATACTGGCCGAGACCGCCGGAGGATTTTCGGTTTCGGTTTCAATACCGTCTTGCGACGGTGATGCCTTGCAACCCGCAGCCGTGGCAGCTACCCGCATCAAGCAGGATAGTTTCAATACCGTCTTGCGACGGTGATGCCTTGCAACGGAAGTCCTCCTTAATAACCAGGACTTCATCACATCGGTTTCAATACCGTCTTGCGACGGTGATGCCTTGCAACCGTATCTTCCGAGGCGTTGGGGGTAGCGGGTGAGATTTTGTTTCAATACCGTCTTGCGACGGTGATGCCTTGCAACGTATTACCATGAAACCAAAAAAGATTAAGTATGTATCGTTTCAATACCGTCTTGCGACGGTGATGCCTTGCAACAGGAGGCCGGAGATATAGACGTTGTAAGCACTGATATAGTTTCAATACCGTCTTGCGACGGTGATGCCTTGCAACGTTCAGACATCTGAATGCGGAAGTTCGGGAAGTCCTCCGTTTCAATACCGTCTTGCGACGGTGATGCCTTGCAACCTCTCCTTCCCTTTTATATATGCTTGAAAGGAGCATACAGTTTCAATACCGTCTTGCGACGGTGATGCCTTGCAACGAGACCGGCATCTTCGCTGAAAGCATCCGATCAGTTGTTTCAATACCGTCTTGCGACGGTGATGCCTTGCAACTACATTACAGGTGACATCTATGAATGCAGAGTCTTCGGTTTCAATACCGTCTTGCGACGGTGATGCCTTGCAACGGAATTGGTAGAGAAGGGTTCCTCATCAGGAGGAACTGTTTCAATACCGTCTTGCGACGGTGATGCCTTGCAACAGGAGGTCTCTCGGTTGAATATATAACCCGAAGCGGCTTGTTTCAATACCGTCTTGCGACGGTGATGCCTTGCAACCCTGGAAGTTATAATTTCAGGGGTCCGGGGGGGGAGAAAGATCGGTTTCAATACCGTCTTGCGACGGTGATGCCTTGCAACGCTAAATCAGACTTACTCGTTATCATGACTCGCGAGCAACTGTTTCAATACCGTCTTGCGACGGTGATGCCTTGCAACCCGGGGAATGGGAAGGCCCTTTCATGACCCAATTTACGGTTTCAATACCGTCTTGCGACGGTGATGCCTTGCAACCGTGGCCGATGTGTTCGGCTGCGGAGAATGGGAACAGGTGGGGTTTCAATACCGTCTTGCGACGGTGATGCCTTGCAACGCGATCAAGTCTTACCCAAAAAGCCTAACGGCAAAAAGTTTCAATACCGTCTTGCGACGGTGATGCCTTGCAACTGGGTTTAAATGAGGATGGTAAAGCCAACCTTAGCCGGTTTCAATACCGTCTTGCGACGGTGATGCCTTGCAACCAAAGAGGGTGACCTGAACATAGATGACCTAAAAGAAGTTTCAATACCGTCTTGCGACGGTGATGCCTTGCAACTAGCTCCCTCGGCCAAAAAACCCCGTGCTAAAGATTTGTTTCAATACCGTCTTGCGACGGTGATGCCTTGCAACTTGTCTCACAAATAAGGAACCGTCGGAAATCTCAGAACTGGTTTCAATACCGTCTTGCGACGGTGATGCCTTGCAACAAACCTATGTTCAGTCACAAAAATTCCAGATGAACAGTTTCAATACCGTCTTGCGACGGTGATGCCTTGCAACATAGGCACAGAGCCGGTTACTCCTGCGGGTCGCTGGACAACGAGTTTCAATACCGTCTTGCGACGGTGATGCCTTGCAACACAGCGCGGAAGCTTCGCAAAGGGTCCCAGGTTTTCACGTTTCAATACCGTCTTGCGACGGTGATGCCTTGCAACTACCAAGTCTTCAAAATTCCCGATTGTTCCAATTATCTCGTTTCAATACCGTCTTGCGACGGTGATGCCTTGCAACAGGCGTTGATGGGGGTATCATTCTCCGTGGCCGATGTGGTTTCAATACCGTCTTGCGACGG